>CAVVQH010000013.1:0-761461 GCA_963750345.1 uncultured Actinomycetota bacterium
GCCGTAGACCAGGCCGGCCACCAGCAGGCCCAGCACGCCCCACCCCAGGAAGCCGACCTCGCCGCTGAGCAGGTTGTCCCAGAACGAGGCCAGCCCGGCCAGCAGCAGCACCGCGCTGCGCACCAGGGGGGTCAGCGGGGACAGCCGCTTGTACGGTCGCTCGACCTCGCTCACAGCCCGGCGGCCCTGGCCTCGCCGCGCGTGGTGAGGCGGTCACGCAGGCGGGTGGCCTCGGCGTACGGCAGGCCGGGGATGCGGGCGCTGGTGCCGGGGCTGGCCGTGTGCAGGTGCACCGAGGCCAGGCCGAACGCCTGGTCGAGGGGTCCGGCCTGCACGTCGACGTACTGCATGCGGCCGTAGGGCACGACCACCAGGGTGCGCAGCAGCGCGCCGTGCTTGACGTAGAGGTCCTCCTCCCGCTCGGCGTACCCCCACCACCGGACGTTGCGGCCGATCAGCACCCAGCCCGGCACGGGCGCGGCCACCAGCAGGACCGCGAGGGGCACCCACGCCCACGCGGGCAGCGAGAGCCACACGGTGAGGACGGTGAGCACCGCGGCCAGGGCGACCACCCAGGCCAGCAGCAGCACCCGGCGCAACCGGGCCAGCCGCGGCGAGACCGGCCGCCAGTCGTGGCCGGGCGGGGCGAAGAGGTCGTCCATCCCCGCAGGCTACGGGCCGCCCCCCTCAGTCCGGCCCCAGCACCTCGTCGCGGCGGGCGGCCCACCGCAGCGCGGAGTCCACGCCGTCGGCGACGCTCAGCCCGGCCTCCCAGCCCAGCAGCCGACGGGCCCGCTCCACCGCGGCGTACACCCCCACGGGGTCCCCGGGACGGGCGCCGGCCTCGACGGTGGGCACCGGGCGGCCGACCGCCCGCTCGACCATCGCCAGCAGCTCGCGGACGGTGACGCCCCGGCCGGTGCCGAGGTTGACCACGGCGGTGTCGGCCCCCGCCCGGTCGAGGGCCTCGTCGAAGACCTCGACGGCCCGCACGTGGGCCCGGGCCAGGTCCCACACGTGCACGTAGTCGCGCAGGCCCGTGCCGTCGCGGGTCGGCAGGTCGGTGCCGGTGAGGGTGAAGTGCTCCTGCTGGCCCAGCGCCGTGGCGATCATCTGCCCCAGGACGTGAGAGGGGCGAGGGGCCTGCACCCCGGAGGTCAGGCCGGGGTCGGAGCCCACCGGGTTGAAGTAGCGCAGGACCAGCGAGCGCAGGTCGCCGGCGGCCGCGGAGTCGGCCAGGACCTGCTCCACCACCAGCTTGCCCCGGGCGTACGGCGAGGTGGGCCCGACCGGCGAGTCCTCGGTGACCTGCTCCTCGCCGGTGGCGGCGTACACCGAGGCCGAGGAGGAGAACACCACCGCCGGGCGACCCAGCCGGCGCAGCTCGTCGAGCAGGACGACCGAGGCG
Source organism: uncultured Actinomycetota bacterium (assembly GCA_963750345.1). Taxonomy (GTDB): domain Bacteria; phylum Actinomycetota; class Actinomycetes; order Propionibacteriales; family Nocardioidaceae; genus Nocardioides_B. Next base: position 1,409 of record CAVVQH010000013.1, read on the forward strand.
GCGACGTTGTCGCGGTGGTAGGCCAGCGGCCGGGCCACGGACTCGGGCACGGAGACCCGGGCGGCCAGGTGGAGCGTGCAGGCGATGCCGGGGTGCTCGGCGAAGACCCGGGCGAGCAGGGCCCGGTCGGCGACGTCACCGTGGTAGAACGCCCGCTCCCCCACGAAGGCGCGGCGCCCGGTCACCAGGGAGTCCAGGACGACCGGGACGTGCCCGGCCGCCTCCAGCGCCGTGGCGGTGGTCGAGCCGATGTAGCCGGCGCCACCGGTCACCAGCACCTTCACGAGAGCCGCCGCTCCAGGGCGTCCAGGACCCGGTCGGTGGCACCGCCGTCGTCGTGGGGCGCGAAGGTGCTCACCAGCTGCTTGCGCCGCACCGACCAGTCGTCGCCGTGCTCCAGGGCCGCGAGTGCCTCGACCACCCCTCGGGTGTCGGTGACCACCGGGCCCGGGGCGATCGCCTCGAGGTCGAGGTACAGCCCGCGCACGCGGTCGCGGTAGGCCACCAGGTCGGGCGCGAGCAGCACGATCGGCCGGTCGGTGAGGGCGAAGTCGAACAGGGCCGCCGAGTAGTCGGTGACCAGGACGTCGGCGGCCAGGTAGAGGTCGGCCACGTCGGGGTAGGCGGTCACGTCCAGGACGCGCGCCGGGTGGCGCACCTCGCGGCGACGACCCGTGTTGGGGTGCCCCCGGTACAGCACGGTGACGTCGGGCCGCGCGGCCAGCAGCGCCCGGTGGTCGAGCAGGCGCACCTTCTGCCAGCTGCCGCCGGGGCGGAGGTTGTCGCGCCAGGTGGGCGCGTACAGCACCGCGGTCGCCTCCGGCGCGAGGCCCAGCCGCTCCCGTACGGCGCTCCGGCGACCGACCGCCCCGGGGCCGAGCAGCACGTCGTTGCTGGGCCGGCCGACCTCCAGGACGGGGCCCGGGTAGTCCAGGGCCCGCCGGAACACCTCGGTGCAGAACGGCCCGGAGGACAGCAGCACGTCCCAGGTCGAGGCCTCGCGGCGCAGCTGGCGGACGTACCGCTCGGTGGAGAGCCGGGAGGCGGCGTCGGAGCCGATGCGCTTGAGCGGGGTGCCGTGCCAGGTCTGGAGGTAGGTCTGGCCCGGGCCGGGCTCCACGAACGGCGGGAAGGTGTTGTTGTTGACCAGCAGCCGGGCCGAGGTCACGGCCTCGAACCACGCGGCGCTGCCCCGCACGACAGCGCGCGATCCCGGCGGCGTCGCCACCGCCGCGTCGTCGACGCTCCAGACCAGCTCCAGGTCGGTTCCGCGCCGGCGCAGGCCCTCGAACAGTGCCCGGGGCCCGTCCCCGGCCTGGGTGCCGCCGAAGCTCTCGAACACGGCGAGGTCACGCCGGGCGGACGCCGATGACGCAGGGGACGCAGGGGACGCAGGGGACGCCGAGCGGAGCCGGCGCTGGCCGTGGCGGCTGGCCGCGTCCGGGTCGGCGTGCCGGGTCCGCCGGAAGGTCGGCTCCCGGTCGGCGGCGACGGTGACCGTCCAGCCCCGCACCGGCGGCTCGTCCACCACCCGGTCCGCCAGCCGCCCGGCGCGGACCTCGACGGCGCGACCCCGCTCGTGGACGACGAGGCGGTAGGCGTTGGCCGGCAGCGGCGTGGCACCCGTGCCCCAGCGGTCCACCGTGAGCGGCAGCCGCAGGGTGAAGCGGTCGTCGTCGACCTCGAGCGGTGAGGTGTCGGAACGGCCCAGGGGGCCCTCGAGCCGCGCCTGCCCCCCACCGACCCGGCGGGCACGTCCGCCCAGGACCATCCGGTCCTCGGCGGTGACCTCGAGGGAGTCGACGACGAGCGTGGGGACGTCGCGGTGCACGCACAGGACCCCGTCGTCGTCGACGGCCAGGCGGTGGCGCCCCAGGGCGACCTCGGAGGCCTCGAGACCGGCCACCACGGGCAGCGTGACCGGCTCGCGACCGTCGAGGGCGACGCGCAGGCGGCCCACGAGCAGCGGTCCGGCCAGGCGCAGCGTCGTGGTCCCCGGTGCGGCACCCGGCACGACGGTCGCCTCGGGGGTCCGGCGACCGACCAGCACCCCGGACACCGGCGGCAGCCCGGGCGTCAGCACGTCGACCTCCACGGCGTCGCCCACCCGCTGCACCCGCGTGACGACGGCGTACGCCCGGCGCACCTCGACCAGCAGGCCGCGCAACGGCGACCACGCGGTGCTGACCAGCGCACCGTCCACCAGCACCCGCCTCGGGGCGACCGCGCTGCCGTGCTCCAGCCTCCGGTCGAGGCGTGACCCCGTGCGCACCCCGCAGGCCTCGGAGGTCACCCGCACCTCCCAGCGGGCCCGACGACGGCGTCCGCTCGCGACCACCAGGGCGGCGAGGTCCACCTGCGCGACGACGGTCGAGCGGGCGTGGTCCTCGTGCGTGCGGCGGGCCGAGGCGTTGCCGAAGGGGTCGGTGACGCGCTCGGTGGGGACGGCCAGCGGCTGCGCGCCCGGGGGGCCGGTGAGGACCACGCTGGTCTCGACCGGCAGCCGGTCGGGGTCGGCGTAGGGCATGGCCGCCTGGCAGCGCAGCGCCAGCCGTCCGGGCCCGGACCAGTCGAGCGCGTCCAGGCGCGGGGCCAGCGGCTGGTCCACGGCCCGGATCCGCAGCAGCGAGCGGGGCAGCACGCCGGCCCCGCAGCGCCTCCCCCACGTCGGCGTACAGGTGGTCACCCTCGCGGTGCACCGGGAAGTCCGAGGACGCGAACCCCTCGTGCCCCACGAGCTCGCGCAGCGCGTCCCGGTGGCCGTGCCGCGCCAGCCACACCGCGAGGCGGACCGGCAGCTCCATCTCCTCGTCCAGGTCGTCGGGGGCCCGGCGGGCGATGTCCACGATGCTCTCCTGCAGCATCTGCCAGTAGGCGTCGTCGGCGTACGCCGCCACCCGCAGGTAGCCCAGGAAGTCGTAGCGCAGCGTCTTCGCGTACCACCGGTGCAGGACCCGGTCCGAGGCCTGCTCCTGGACGAGGGCGGCGACCCGGCGCTGCACGGCGAGCCGGTCGAGCAGGTCCTCGATCTCGGCCTTCTGCTGGGTGATGGAGGTCCGGTCGTCGCGCTGGTGCCACTCGTAGACGACCTGCGGGACGACGTCGAAGGTCCGGGCCCGCAGGTAGGCGGCGGTCATCGGGAGCTGGTCCTCGTAGCGGACGCCCTCGGGGAAGCGCAGCGCCACCCGCTCCACGAACTCGCGCCGGAACATCTTGGTGCAGGCGACGATGTTGACCAGCAGGTTGGGGCAGTCCTCGATGGTGACCGCGAGGCGGCGCTGGTGCTGCTCGCGCCGGGTCCAGGCGCCGACCCGGTCCGAGGTCCCCCGGGCCATCGCGCCCACGACGAAGTCGGACCCCGTCGCCGCCAGCGTGCGGACCATCCGGCGGTACGCGGTCGACGGAACGGTGTCGTCCGCGTCGGCGAAGGTGACCAGGTCCCCCGTGCACGCGTCCAGGCCCGCGTTGCGGGCGGCGCCCAGCCCCGCGTTGGCCTGGCGCAGCACGACCATCCGGGGGTCGCGCTCGGCGTAGCGGGCCGCGATCGCGCCGGTGCCGTCCCGCGAGCCGTCGTCGACCAGCACCACCTGGAGGTGCCGGTGGGTCTGGGCCAGCAGGGAGTCCAGGCAGGCGGCCAGGTAGTCCTCCACCTGGTAGGCGGCCACGACCACGCTGACCAGCGGCTCGGCCGGCAGAGGTGGTAGAGGCGGCAGTGGTGGCAGTGGGGGCAGGGACGGCAGCGGGGGCTGGCCGGGTCCCGACCGGCGGGGGGACGCGGGCAGACCGCGACGGACCAGCGAGCCGAGCCGCCGCGCACCGCCGCGCACCTGTCTCATCGGACCAGCCATCGGGGCGAACCTACCCTTCGCGCGCGGCGTCCACCTAGCGGCGGAGGTCTGGCAGAGTGGCGCCGCGTGACCTCCGGACCCTGGCCCGACCTGCTGCGGTCGCTGCAGGACGTGCTGGTCGTCCGCGGCCCCGGGGTCGCCCCCGGGGACCTGCCGGCCGGGCTGACCGGGCCGGCGACCACGCAGCGGTCGCTGACCGGCCCGCGGCTGACCCCCACCCCCGCAGGGGCGAGTCCGGTCCACGACGCCGTGGTGCTCGTGGTGCCCGACCGGCTCGGCCTCCGCCAGGTCGTGGGGGCCGCCCGGCTGCTGCCCTCCAGCGTGCGGGTGGGCTGCCTGCTGCTGCACTCCAGCGACCCGCTGCTGACCGCGGGCCGCCCGTCGTGGCCGCGGGTGGTGTCGCTGACCGCGCTGGGAGACCCGTGCCTGACCTGGGTCGAGCTCGCCGGCCCCCTGCCGGCGGGCACCGTGGTGGCCGACCTCGCCCGTCGTACGTCCCCCGCGCACCTGCAGTCGGCCGGCTGGCCCGTGCTGGCCTTCGAGCGGGGGTCGCCCCGGCTGTGGTCGCCTGGAGACCCGGGCTCGTTGGTCGGCTCACGCTCCGAGGTCACGGGTACGACGCAGGACTACCCGCCCGACCTGGTGGTGCTCGACGACGCCTCACCCCCCTCCTCCCGGCGACCGGTGGACCACCCCGTCGTGGGCCGCCTGGTCGAGGACCTCCGGCTCGCCCGGCCCGGGTGGGACGACCCGGCGGTGGACACGCTGCAGGCCTGGGGCGAGGGCTCGGGCGGCCTGGCGCTGGGCGGCCTGGACGAGCGGGTGCTCAGCCCCACCGGCTTCCTGCAGCAGGCGACCCAGGGGCCGGCCGAGCTGCTGCCGGCGGCCGGGTCCGACCGGGTGCTGGTCGTGACCACCGCGGACGGACCGGTCAGCATCGACGGTCGGCGCGGCGTGGGCGAGACCCAGGTGGCCGCGCTCCGGGCCGTGGAGCGGGTGCACCTGACCTGGCGGGGCACCGAGGGCCCGGTGGCCTACGCCCGGGTGGTGGCCGGGCTGGCCCTGGCCGGGGTCCCCCTGAGCGCTGACCCGGCCCCGGGCTGGGCGCAGGCCCTGCTGCACCCCGAGGTGCTGGCCGCGGTCACCGACGGCGGCCCGCAGGACGCCCTCGCGCGCGAGGTGGCGAGCATCCGGCTCCGGCGCGCCGCGTACCGGCACCACTCCGGCGCGGCCTGGCGGCGGGCGGTGGCGCGCGAGCGGGGCCTGCAGCAGCCGCGGCCCCCGCGAGTCACCGTGCTGGTGGCCACCCGTCGCCCGGAGATGGTCGGCTTCGCGCTGCGGCAGGTCGCCCGTCAGCGGGGCAGTGGAGGCGGGGGCGCCCCGGGGCCCGACCTGGAGCTCGTGCTCGCCGCCCACGGCCACCGGCCCGACCCCGGGGTGCTGGAGGCCTTCACGCGCGGGACCGGCATCCCCGCGACCCTCCTCGAGGCGCCCGCCGACCAGCCCTTCGGCGCCGTGCTCGACGAGGCCGCCGCCCGGGCCGGTGGCGACGTCCTGCTGAAGATGGACGACGACGACTGGTACGGCCCGGACTTCGTGGCCGACCTGCTGGCCGCCCGGGCCTACAGCGGGGCCGACGTGGTGGGGACGGCTCCGGAGTTCGTCTACGTCGAGCCGTTGGACCTCACGGTGCGACGTCGCCACACCACGCGAGCGCTACCGCCCGGTCGTCGCCGGCGGCACGATGATGGTCGACCGGGCGGCGTACGAGGGCGTGGGCGGCTTCCGCGGCACCTGCGGAGCTACGTCGACGCCGGCCTGCTGCAGGCGGTCGTCGCGGCGGGCGGATCCGTGTACTGCGCGCACGGGCACGGGTACCTGCTGCGCCGTACCGCCGGGGGCCACACGTGGGACCCTGGCCTGGGCTACTTCGTCAGCCGGGCCCGGCGACCGGCGCAGTGGCGCGGGTTCCGGCCCAGCCCCCTGCTCGAGATGGACCCGGTCGACGTAACCGTCCCGAGCAGCGGCAGCGCAGGAGGCCCCGAGGTGAACCGGCAGCCGAACGTCGTGGGCAACGACTGGACGTCGCTGGAGCCCGCCGCCTCGGGCCGGTGGGAGCCGACCCTGCGCGTCGACCGTGGTCGTGCCCGCCCACGACGCCGGCGGCACGCTGCCGCTAGTGCTGGCCGGCACTGGCCGCACAGACCTACCCCGCGCACCTGCTCGAGGTCGTCGTGGTCGACGACGGCAGCGACCGCCGCTGAGCCTCGAGCTCCCGAGCTGTCGGCCCGAGACGTCCGGACGTCCGCACGTCTGATGTGCCTGGGGGCCGGGGCACGCCCGCGGCCCTGCCGCGCCGGCACGCCGGCGGCGACGTCATGCCACTGGCTGGACGCCGACATGCTGCCTGCACCGCGACGAGGTCGAGGCGCAGCTGCGCTGGCACCACCTGCTCGACCACGCCGTCGTGCTGGGGCACAAGCGGTTCGTGGACGTCGCCGACGGGCTCCCCGACCCGGAGGAGACCGAGCCGGTCTGGTGCCGAGGGCCGCGGCCGACGACCTGTTCCGCGGCCGGCTGGACCTCCCCGCACGACTGGGTGGAGGAGCGCCTCGAGCGCGACCGCCCAGCTCACCACCGACCCCGGCCACGCCTACCTGGTGCACGTGGGCGCCTCGGCGTCCGTCCGTCGCGACCTCTACCTCGAGGCCGGCGGGATGGACTCGACCTCAAGCTGGGCGAGGACGTCGAGCTGGGGTACCGCCTCAGCCAGGGGGCGCCGTCTTCGTGCCCGACCGGGAGGCCCGGTCCTGGCACCTCGGCCGCTCCACGCTGATGGGCGACGAGGACGGCGTCAACCGCTACAACCGGCCGTTCGTCACCGACCGCGTCGCCGACCTGCGGCACTGGCGCACCCGCGGCCGCTCGCTACTCGGTGCCGTACGTCGAGGTCGTCCTCGACGTGGCCGGCGCCACCTACGAGGAGGTCCGGCACACCGCCTACGGCCGTGCTGACCGGCAGCACCGCCGACCTGGTCCTCTCGGTCGTCGGGCCGTGGTCACGGCTCACCGACGAGCGGCTCAGCCCGCTGCGCGACCCCGACCGGGACCTGCGGATGACCCGGGCCGACCTGGCGGGCGACCCCCGGGTGCGGCTGGTGGAGCAGGTCGCGGCCACCGCGTTCCCGGCCACCTTCCGGATGGTGGTCCCGGCCGGCTGGGCACCGGGGCGTGACACCCTGCGCCGCCTGGCGCGGGAGGCGTCCCGCCGCGACCGGGGCCTGGTCTCGCTGCTGCTGCCCGACGGCCGGGCGGCCCGCCTGGAGCGGACCTCGGCCTTCGCCCGCGCCGCGCGTGTCCAGGGCGACCCCGGTGACCCCGGCGCCGACGGGCCCGCGGACGGGCACGGCGGCCTGGACGACGTGGTGGACCGGATCTCCGAGACCTGGTGGTACGACGCCCGTGAGGAGGGGTTCACCCACCTGCTCGACCCGCCCGTCGAGGCGGCCCCGACGCCGGCCGAGAAGGAGGCCGGGAAGGGGGCCGGGAAGGGGGCCGCCGGCGGTTCGGCGACCAGCCGCGGCGGACCGGGCGCCGGACCCGGCGCCGCAGCGGGTGCCACCCTCACCTCCGACGCCACCACCGACCCGGCTCCCGGCCCGGCTGCCCACCCGGACCCGGAGCCGGACTCGGACCCGGACCGGGCGAGCACAGCCACCGGGGTGCGTCGTCTCGCGGCCCGCACGCCTGCGCCGCGGCCGGACGGGCGACTGAGGTGACCGGGCAGGACCGCACCCGCAGCCTGACCGTCGGCATCGGCGCCGGCGCGGCCGGGCTGTCCGGACACGAGCGCGGCGGGGGCTCGGCGGGGGGCCTGGCCACCCAGGACATGGTGCTCAACATCGGCCCGCAGCACCCCGCGACGCACGGCGTGCTGCGGCTGCGGCTGACCCTGGACGGTGAGCGGATCGTGGACTGCGAGCCGATCGTCGGCTACATGCACCGGGGTGTGGAGAAGCTGTTCGAGGTCCGGGACTACCGGCAGATCATCGTGCTGGCCAACCGGCACGACTGGCTCTCGGCGTTCTCCTCCGAGCTGGGCGTGGTCCTGGCGGTCGAGCGGATGCTCGGCATGGAGGTGCCGAGCCGCGCCACCTGGGTGCGCACCCTGCTGGCCGAGCTCAACCGGGTGCTCAACCACCTGATGTTCCTGGGCTCCTACCCCATCGAGCTCGGTGCCATCACGCCGATGTTCTACGCGTTCCGGGAGCGCGAGACGATCCAGGCCGTCATGGAGGAGGTCTCCGGAGGACGCATGCACTACATGTTCAACCGGGTCGGCGGCCTCAAGGAGGACCTGCCGGCCGGGTGGGTCGAGCGGGTAGGCGCCGCCGTGCGTGCGGTCCGGGGCCGCCTCGGCCAGATCGAGGACCTCATCTTCGGCAACGAGATCTTCATGGCCCGCACCCGCGGCATCGGGGTGCTGTCGCCGGAGCTCATCGAGGCCTACGGGGTCAGCGGCCCCATCGCCCGGGCCTCCGCGGTCGACTTCGACCTGCGCCGCGACGAGCCCTACCTGGCCTACCCCGAGCTGCTCGCCGACGGCGTCCTGGAGGTGGCCACCCGGCCCGAGGGCGACTGCTACGCCCGCTTCGGCCTGCTGCTGGACCAGGTGAAGGTGTCCCTCGACCTGGCCGACGCCTGCTGCGAGCACCTGCGCTCGGCGGGGGCCGGGCCGGTCAACGTGCGGCTGCCCAAGATCCTCAAGCCGCCGGAGGGGGCGACGTACGCCTGGACGGAGAACCCGCTCGGCGTCAACGGCTACTACCTGGTCTCGCGCGGGGAGAAGACGCCCTGGCGGATGAAGCTGCGGAGCGCGTCGTTCAACAACATCGCCGTGCTGCCCGAGGTGCTCGACGGCTGCCTGGTGGCCGACATGGTGGCCATCCTGGGCTCGATGTTCTTCGTGGTGGGCGACATCGACAAGTAGGGTCAGCGGCCGAGCAGGGCCCGCGCCCGGTGCACGGCCGGCCGGGCCACCCGCTTCCACGTCGGGTCGCCGACCTGGGAGAGCAGGCGCGCGTTGCCGGCCCGCGCGGTGGCCAGCTGGCTCCTCAGGTCGTCGAGCCGGTCGCTGGAGGCGGCCCGCCCCGCCTTGACCTGGCCGATCAGGTCCACGATGCGCTCGCTCATCGCGATCTGCGTGCGGAGCGCGGAGAACGCGTCGTCCGACCACGGCGCCGCGGACTCCACCTTGGCGAAGTCCCAGCCCTCACCGAAGCGGTCGAAGTCGCCCGCGAAGGCGGTCTCGATCTGCTCGCGCACCCCACCGGCGAAGACGGCGGGGGTGGCCCGGAGCGGGGTGTCGTTGCTGCGTCGCAGGCGTACCGGCCCGTCGTACCCCTGGCTGCGCACGTGCGTCTCGAGGTCGGCCACCATGGTCCGGAGCCGGCCGATGTCGTAGATCGAGGAGTACGGCACCACGTCCTCGGCCAGGTAGGGCACCTGGGCCTGGAAGTGGGCGTCGTCGAGCACCGGAGCCTCCGGCTCGGTGCTCACCAGGTGCACGAACGCCGCGAAGTCCTCGGCCACGTCGTCCGCGGTGCGCGGCACCCGGGGGTACCACGGCTCGTCGCGCCACCGGACGTAGGCGGGGTTGCGCATGAGGAACTTGTTCTGCCACGCCGAGAACAGCCGGGGCCGAGGGTCGCGCGCCACGCCGAACACGAACCACCCGTTGTCCGGCGAGATCTGCGTCCGCAGCTCCGCCGGGAGCTGGTTCAGGGTGGGGGTGTGCTGCCAGCGTGAGCGGACGTGGATGCCCTCGTCGGCGGTCACGTAGGGGCCCGCCCCCAGCACGAACGCGTCCAGGTCCTCCCCTGCGAGCTCGGCGATGAGCCACTTGATCGCGGTGCACGCGTTCTTGGCCACCGAGATGTAGAGGATCTTGAGCTCGGGCACGACGAAGGCCCGGCGCGTGCCGCCCAGGGCACGCAGCGGGTCGTCCACCCCGACCAGCGTCGTCACGACCGACCGGTCCGCGCTCGGAGACGGCCGGCCAGCTGCTCCCGGACCCGGCCCGACCGGCGGCGCAGCCGCGCCGCGGGGCTCTGGGCCCGAGCCTCCTGGAGCGCCGTGAGCTCCCGGTTCGCCCGTCGGGCCCGGACCGCGGCGCGCCGCCACTTGCGCTTGTACAGGCGGGCCTGCTTGCTGAGGTCGCCGATGCGCTGGTTGGCCGTGGTGTGGTACGCCGCGTGCTTGAGGGCGTCGTCGCTCCACCGTTCGGGGCCCTGCAGCACCCGGTCCAGGCTCCACCGGTCCCCGAAGGCCGCGAAGTCCTCGGCGTACAGCTCCTCGATCAGCTCCGCGACCCCGTCGGCGAGCACTGCGGGTATCAACGGCAGCGGGGTCTCGTTCGCCCGCGGCAGGTAGAGCTCGTCGACCGGCTGTCCGATCGCCGCGAGGTGGGCCTTCAGGTCGGTGAAGAGAGCCCCGAGGTCGGTCAGGTCGTAGACCCGGGTGTAGTTGACGCCCTGAGGGCGCACCGAGAACACCTGCGGCAGGAAGTGCACGTCGGTCATCAGCTGGGGGTCGGAGGTCCACGGCCTGGCCTCCAGGAACGCCCGGAAGTCCTTGATCACCTGCTCCTGCGAGCTGGGCACCGACGGGTACCACGCCTCGCCCGCGTAGCCCTCGTAGAACGTGTGCCGGACCAGGAACTTCGACTGCCACGCGGACCAGATCCGGCTCCAGGGGTCGCGGACCACCGCGAAGACGAACCACCCGTCGTCGGGGGAGATCTCCGCGAGCCGCTCCGGCGTCAGCTCACCGAGCGCGGGCGCGTGCTGCCACCGGTCCCGCGACCCGTGGATCGTCATGAGCCGGGTCTGCTGGGCCCCGGGGGCGTCGTAGAACGAGTCCAGGTCCTCGCCGGCGAGGTCGGCGATCATCCACCGCAGGCTCGTGCACGCCACCTTGGTGACCGACATGTAGACGATCCTGCGGTCCGCTACGACGAAGGAGTTGCCCGGCGCGGCTATGCCGTTGAGCAGCGGGATGGCGGCGGTCACGCCCGTTATCCTCACACAGAGGCGGGCACACGAGGGACGCGGACACCCGGCGCCACGGGTCTCCTCGGGACATCTCGGACGGTAGCCTGCTCCGAGCGTCCGGCCCCTCCGGTGCCGCCCGACCCACGAGGAGACCTCCGGCCCATGCGTCTCGGCGACATCCGCTCCCGGCTGCGACCGCGGACCAGAGCACGCCAGCTCCTCGACCGGCGACGGGAGGCATGGCTGGAGACGCGCTACGCCCGCTGGCGCGATCAGCCGCTGGAGCCCGACACCGTCCTGTACGAGTCGTTCTTCGGCAACGGGATGCTGGACCACCCCGAGGCCATCTTCCGGTACCTGCACCAGCACCCCGACTTCGCGCACCTGCGCCACGTCTGGGTGCTCGACGACCTGCAGGGCCACCCGGGGGTCACTGCGCGAGCTCGAGCACGACGAGCGGGTGCGCTTCGTGCAGATCGGCTCCGCTGAGTACCTGCAGGCGCTGGCCACCTCGACGTACCTGGTGAACAACTCGACCTTCCCGCAGTCCTTCGCCAAGCGGCCCGGGCAGGTGTACCTCAACACCTGGCACGGCGTCCCGCTCAAGCACATGGGCTTCGACCTGGTCGACGGCGGCATCGTCTCGCGCAACATCGTGCGCAACTTCCTCAACGCGGACTACCTGCTCTCGGCCAACCCGTTCATGACCCGCACGATGTACCGCGACGCCTACCGCCTGCAGGGCATCTACCGCGGTGCCGTCATCGAGGAGGGCCACCCCCGCATCGACCGGCAGCTGCAGGCCGAGAAGGACCCCGCGTCCGTCGTACGCCGGCTGGAGGAGCAGGGCGTCGCGATCGGCGACCGCCGCGTCGTGCTGTTCGCCCCCACCTGGCGCGGTGACGTCTTCCAGGACCCGCAGGCCAACGCGGCGCAGCTGCTCAGCGTCGTGCGCCAGCTGCAGGCCGCCCTGGACGGCGAGCGGTACGTAGTGCTGCTCAAGGTGCACCAGGTCGTCTACCGGCGCGGTGCGCGAGCGGGTCGGGGAGGCCGACTTCCTCGTGCCGAACGACGTCCCGACCAACCTCGTGCTCGGGGTGACCGACCTGCTGGTCACCGACTACTCCAGCATCTTCTTCGACTTCCTGGCCTCCGGCCGACCGCTGGTGCACTTCGTGCCCGACCTCGACGAGTACGTCGGCGGGCGCGGGCTCTACCTGCCGGCGAGGAGCTGCCCGGACCGACCTGCGCCACCCTGCCCGAGCTGGTCGCGCTCGTGCAGGAGGGGCTGGACGCACCGGTCCCCGTGCCCCGCGACGCAGCGGGCCGGCGAGGTCTACTGCGCCAAGGAGGACGGCGGGGTCACCGAGCGGGTCGTGGACATCGTCTTCCGCGGCGCACCCGAGGACGGCTACACCGTGCACCGCGACTTCGCCAGCGACAAGGAGACCCTGCTGGTCTACCTCGGCGGCATGAAGTCGATGGGCATCACCACCTCGGCGATCAACCTGCTGCGCAACCTGGACTACGACCGCTTCGACGTCACCGCCTACTGGGTGCACGGGCGAGGGCCCGACCGTCTCAAGAACGCCCGGCTGGTGGACCCCCGCGTGCGGGTCATCCCGCGGCGCCGCGCACCTGAACGGGGCGCCGCGCCGGTGCGGGCCGAGCGGCAGCGGATGCTGGTGACCGGGCTGCCCCGGTCCTGGACGAGGAGCACGTGCGCTTCTGGGGCGACGAGTGGCAGCGGATGTTCGGCTCGGCCACCTTCGACCACCTCGTCGACTTCAGCGGCTACGGCTGCTTCACGCCGTTCCTGTTCACCGTCGCCCAGGCGCAGCAGCAAGAGCATCTGGCTGCACAACGACATGATGGCCGACATGCAGCGGGAGACCGTGGGCGAGAAGCACCTGGAGGACCGGCTCAAGGCGGTGTTCTCCACCTACCGCTACTTCGACCACCTGGTCTCGGTGTCCCCGACGCTCAACGCGGTGAACCGGGAGAGGCTGGCCGCCTACGCCCGGCCCGAGCAGTTCACCCACGCCCACAACACCATCGACGGCGCGCGGGTGCTGCGGATGGGCTCGATGACCAAGGAGCAGGCGCTCGCCCGGGCGGCCGGCCGGCCGATCGAGGTGGAGCAGCGCCGCGACGGGTCCTTCGACACCACCAACGTGGCCTCCGCCGTGGCCAGCCTGCTGCAGCACTTCGACGCCGGGGACGTGCTGCGCGAGGTGCGCAGCCGCCAGCGGCTCTCCCGAGGGGCCGACACCGGTCCGGGCACCGTCACCTTCGTCACCGTCGGCCGGCTCTCACCGGAGAAGAACCACGCCCGGCTCATCAGGGCCTTCGCCACGGTGCACGAGGAGCACCCCGAGATCCGGCTGGTCATCATCGGCGGCGGCAAGCTCGAGCGCGAGCTGGAGGCGCTGCTCACCAGCCTGGGGATCGAGGCGTACGTCACCCTGGCCGGGCAGGTGGACAACCCCTTCGCACTGATGGCCGACGCGGAGTGCTTCGTGCTCTCCAGCGACTACGAGGGCCAGCCGATGGTCATCCTGGAGGCCCGCACCCTCGGCCTGCCCGTGGTGACCACCGCCTTCTCCTCGGTGGGCGACTCCCTGCCCGAGGACGCCGGCATCGTCGTGCCGCAGACGGTCAAGGGTGTCGCGGACGGGCTCCGCCGCTACCTCGAGGGCAAGGTCCCCGCGCATGCCCTGGACGGCGAGGAGTACAACCGCCGGGCCGTGGAGGAGTTCGCCGCCGCCATCGGGGCGCGCGGGGCAGGACCGGCGCCCCGGGCCTGAGCGCCGAGGCGTCCCGTCCTGCGCGCCGCGACCCGCCGAGGCGTCCCTTCCTGCGCGCCGCGACCCGCCGAGGCGTCCCTTCCCGCGCGCCGTGAGCGCTAGCGGCCCGGCTTGGTGCCGATACGGGAGCGACCCGCGCGCACCATGAGGGGCTTGTGCTCGAGGCCGGCGATGAACTCGTCGGTGGCCTGCTTGGAGCCCTGCCAGGAGCCGTAGTCGTCGATGATGAGGACCCCCCCGGGCTGGAGCCGGTCGTAGAGGTGCTCCAGCTCGTGCCGGGTGGACTCGTACCAGTCCGTGTCCAGGCGCAGCAGGGCGATCCGGTGCGGAGCGCCGTCGGGGATGGTCTGCTCCACGGGGCCCTCCACGAGGTGGAAGAGCTCCTGCGGGTAGTCCAGGGTGGCCAGGCCCTGCTCGACGTCGTCGCGGGAGGCCACCGCCCAGGTGTGGGAGTCGCGGGAGGAGGTCTCCAGCAGCTCGGCGGCCGACTTGCCGACGTGCAGGCTGACGTCCTTCTCGGTGGGCTCGGTCATGCCGGAGAACGTGTCGAACAGGTGCAGGTGGCGGTCGCTGACGCCCTTGCTGAGCAGGGTGCGGGCGACGGCGTGCATCGAGCCGCCGCGCCACACGCCGCACTCGACGAGGTCGCCCTCGATGCCGGCGTCCACGACGTAGCGCACCGCGGTGACCAGGGCGTACAGCTTCTCGTTGCTGGTCATGGTGTAGGGCCGTACAGCGGTGAGGATCTGCTTGGCCTCGTCGTCGTAGTCGGCGGGCATCCCGCCACCGGCCTTGGCCGCCGGCTTGCCCGCCGCCTGGCCGTCCGCCTTGGCACCACCCTGGGCGGGGACCTCGGTGCGGCGGACGGCCTTCTCCAGCCGCTGGTTGAGCCGGCGCATCGTGTCCACCTCCGCCCGCAGCTCGTCGACCGGGGGGTGGACCAGCCGGCGCTTGGTGGCGGAGGCGAGGGTGCGCAGTTTGCTCATGGGAACCGTTTCGTGGGTGTCGCGGACGAGGACGTGGCGCTCAGGCGGTCCAGACAATACGCGACCACCCGCTCGGAAGCCGCGCCATCCTCGAAGGGGCAGAAGGCGTGGCGGAACGCCTCCCGGTCCGCCGCGGCGGCGTCCGGGGCGGTCAGCACGTCGACCACCTCGGCGGTGGTCGCGACCAGCGGACCCGGGGAGCGGGTCTCCACGTCGAAGTAGAAGCCGCGCTCGACGTCGCGGTACTGCTCGAGGTCGGGCACCAGCAGCAGGACGGGCCGGTCGGTCAGCACGAAGTCGAACATCACCGACGAGTAGTCGGTCACCAGTGCGTCCGCGGCCAGGAAGAGGTCGGCGACGTCGGGGTGGCGCGTGACGTCGTGGATGCGCGGGTGGGCGGTGAACACGTCGTCCTGCGTGGTGGAGTTGTAGTGCCCGCGCACCAGCACCACGGCGTCCGGACGGCCCGCACCAGGGCCTCGGCGTCGAGGTACATCGGCTTGGCGTCGCGGATGCCCGTGTACTCCCGCCAGGTCGGGGCGTAGAGCACCACCCGGTCGCTCGTCGGCCAGGCCCAGGCGGGCCCGCACCCGGGTGCGGCGCTCGGCGGCGTCGGGGGCGAGCAGCACGTCGTTGCGGGGGTACCCGACCTCGAGCACCGGGCCCTCGTAGCCGAAGGCGCTGCGGTACACCCCGGTGACGAACGGGCTCGGGGAGACCATCGCGTCCCACCCGGCGGCCTGCGCCGCGACGTGGCGACGGTGCCGCCAGGTGGCCAGGTCGCCCGGGCCGCGGTCCTCGCCCGATCCGCTTGAGCGGGGTGCCGTGCCAGGTCTGCACGTGGACCTGCCCGGGCGCCTTCTCGAACCAGGACGGGGCGGCGGCGTTGGCGACGTACAGGCCGGCGCCGGCCATCAGCGCGTACCACTCCCGGGTGCGCCGTACCACCGCCCGGGTGCCCGCCGGCGCCACCACCGACGGGTCGTCGACGACCACCGCGACCTCGAGCCCGGCCGCGCGGGCACGCTCCGAGGCCAGCAGGGCCCGGCCCACCGCGCCCGGGTTGTCACCGGTGCTGCGGCCCCGGAAGGTCTCCAGCAGCACCGTGGTCGGCGCCGCGTCCCGTGCCCGTCCGGCCCGGTAGACGCCGTCCAGCAGACGCTGCTGCCCCCGGGCGCTCGCCTCGGCCGCACCGGGTGGCGACGTCACCGTCAGACGGAGCCCGTCGCCGTGACCCTGCACGACCAGCCGGAGACGGTCGGACACCAGCTCCAGGGTCTCGGGCTCCGGCGGTACGCCGAGGGTGGCCGGCGTGCCGTCGGCCGCGGTGGCCCGCAGCTCGTAGCGTCCCGCCGGCAGCAGCGCCCTCTCGCCGAGCTGCTCCACGGCCAGCGGCAGGGCCAGGGCGTCCGGCGCACCGGCCGCACCGTGGGCCACGACCGCCGCGGTGGACGCCTTGGTCCCGACGAGCCGCAGGGCGACCGGCCCGGTGACGCCCGGCGCCTCGACCCGCGCCAGCAGCACGTCGTCGTGCACCCGCAGGCCGTGCAGGCTCACCTGCGGGAGAGGACGCGCGGCGGGGCGCCGTACGACGTGCTCGTGCTCCTGGCCGCCCAGCCGCACGGTGACCCGCCACGGGCCGTCGCCGGGCAGGTCCTCGGCGGCGAGGTCCGCGACGAACCCGCAGCCCGCCCGGTCCTCGTGGGCGCGGGCCGCCCACGCCTCCAGCTCGGCGGCCACCCGGCGACGCACCGCGACCGGCCGTCCCGCACCGGCCCCGTCAGGACCGTCCCCGTCCACCCCGGACCCGGCGGCCATCCGCACCTCGGGCAGCGGGCCGTCGGGCACGTGGGCGACGAACGCGGCGCCCTCCAGCACCCAGCACGCCTGCGCGCCGCCCTCCTCCCGGTGCAGCGAGACCCGGGAGCGCAGCCGACGGTCCACGTCCTCCACGCGCCGCCAGCGGGCCTCGGGCTGCTCCTCCAGGCCGTCGGGGAGATCGGCGAGCAGTCCACCCTCCCCCGGGCCGACGGGCAGCCCGTGCGGGTGGTCGAGCAGGTGGTCCTGCACCAGGGCGACGTCGTCCAGGGTGCCCTCACCCGCCGCCCAGGCCCCGAGCCGCGCCGACAGCGTCACCCGGGCCTCGACCCCGTCCGGCAGCTCGTCCAGCAGCGCGGCCACCCGCGGCAGCAGCACGGTGGCGTAGGGCTCGCCGCCCCCGACGGCGTCCTGCGACAGCGGGGGCAGCAGGTGCTCGAGGAGGCCGGCGCACCAGGCCTCCCGGACCGCGGGCGGCTGGCTCGAGAGCGAGGCGGCCACCCGCATCCAGGCGTCCCAGCGCTCGGCCAGGAGGTCGGGCGAGAAGCGGTCCCGCTCCGTCACGGGCAGCGAGGTCTGCCGGTCGTGCCGCTCGTGGACGACGGCGGGCAGCACGTCGATGCCGTGCGCGGCCAGCAGCACCCGGCCGACCGCGGCAGGAGCGGCGGTCCACGAGGTCAGGACCCCGGCCTCCGACCGCCACCGGGACGTCCGGAACAGCTTGCCGGTGGGGTCCAGGTCGACCAGCAGCCCCGGCCGGTCCGCCACGGCCAGGCCCCGGCCGGACGTGAGCACGCTCGCCGCCCACGGCACCGGTCGGGCGCGCTCGCCACGGACGTCGCGCTGCACCCCGACCGCGACGTCGGAGCCGGAGTCCTCCACGGCACCGAGCAGGCCCGCGAGGGCGCCGGGCGGCACCACGTCCCCGGCGCCGACGAAGGCCAGCCACTCCCCCTTCGCCGCGGCCACGGCCGCGTCCAGCCACGACCCGGGACCCCCGTCGGTCGCTCCGGGCTCCGGTGCAGGTGGGACCCGGACCCTGCCGCCGTACGCCGTGAGCGCCGCGTCCACGGCCGACCCGGCGGACCGGTCGCCGGGCGGCCGGGCCAGCAGGACGTCGAGCCGCGGCCCGCCCGCGAGCAGCGAGTCCAGCGCGGTGGGCAGGTACGGCGAGGCCCCCAGCACCGCCACGACCACGCTGACCCGGGCCGGGCGCAGGTCGCGCAGCGAGCGTCCCAGCCGGTCCGCCACCCGGCCCGCCAGCCGCTGCGCCACCCGGTGGGCCACCGTGCGCCCGTGCGACGCCCGGCCCGCCGGGTCCGCCGGGTGGTTCAAGAGGCGTCCGGCACGGTCACCGTGCGGTGCCAGGACTGGGTGACGTAGCGGGTGACCCATCCCAGCGACACGTACAGCCCGTCCGCCCCGGTGGGGGAGTCGGCGTCGACCTCGAGACCGACCCGGTCCCGCCCCCGCGTGGCGGCATCCGCGATGACGGTGCGCAGCAGCGAGGTCGCGACGCCCCGGCCCCGGGCGTTGGCCAGCACCCCGATGTACTCCACGTAGCTGCCGTCCGGGGCGCCCCCGAGCCCTCGCTGACCGCCGCCACCAGCGCTCCGGCGGGCACGGCCGCGCGGTCCGCCGATCCCTCCTCGGGCAGCAGCTCGGCGATCCACCAGTGGTCCCAGCGGTGGCCGGGGTCCTCGCGCAGCCGGGTGAGGAACTCGTCGAAGGTCTCCTCGTGGGAGTTGAAGTGGTCGGCGAACGCGTCCTCCAGGAGGTCGTGGACGACGCGGAGGTCCTCCTCGTCGGCATCCCCCCGTCGCTGCTCCCGACCTGACGGATGCGCACCCCGTCGCGGACCCCGGGGTCCAGGTCGGCCTCCTCCGGCGTCACGGGGCGGCTCATCTGCCACCAGGTCCGCACCCGCTCGAAGCCGGCGGCGGCCAGCCAGCGCTGCTGCGCCTCGTCGTCGGCGAAGGCGCCGCTGTCGATCTGCTGCTCGCGCAGCCCGCGCCCGGCCCCGACGCGGCGCGCGGCCTCGTCGGCCCAGGCCAGCAGCCAGGACGCCACGGCGTCGGCCGTACCGCCCTCCAGCCGGCGGTCCACCACGACCACCAGCAGCAGCCGGCCCGCGGCCCGGTCGTGGGCGCCGGCCCAGCCTCGGAGCACCCCGTGCTCGTCACGCAGGACCACGTTCTCGCGCTGCAGCGAGCCCTGCGCGGAGACCTCGACCAGCAGGTCCTCCTCCGAGGGCGCGGCCCAGCCCCCGCCCCTGCTCCTCGTGGCGACGCAGCAGCTCGGTCGAGCTCGGCGGCGTCCCCTCGTCCGGGGTGGCGGCCGACCAGCCCTCGGCGGGCAGGGGCGCGGGGGCGTCACCGGTGTGCGTCACCCACGCATCTCGCCCACCCGCCGAGCGGGCGGCCACCGGCTAGCGTCGGCGGTCGCGGTCAGCGGGGGTCCTGGCGCACCCGGCACGCACGCTCGAGCAGCAGCGAGCCCACCACCAGCAGGATCCCGGCCGCACCGGCCAGCAGCGAGTGCAGCACCCGCTCCCGGGCCAGGGCCGCGTCCGTCAGCCCGATCCAGCTCACCGCGTAGCCGAGGTAGCCGCCGGCGAACAGCGCACCGGCCAGCGCGCACGCCTTGGCCAGCACCAGCCGGTTCACGGCGTGGTGCGGCTCCAGCTGCCGCCGCCGCCGGTGCAGGTGCCGGTACGTCGACCAGGCCACCCAGCCCCACGACGGCCGCCACGAAGGCGAGGGTGCCGCACCGGCAGCCAGCTGACCGTCGGGGCGGTCCCGCTGATCCTGATGCTGACGGGCCGCACCAGCCAGCCGAGCACGAGCCCGACCAGGGCGGAGCCGATGACCGCTCCCGGGGTCGTCGAGCGCACGGTGCCCTGATGCTCGGGGCGCTCGGGGTCCTCGGGCCCCGCCCCGTCGGGACCGCCGCCCGGGCGACGGTCGGGGTCGCGGCTCACGCCGAGGTGCTCGAGCTCAGGTCGTCGCGCCGGGCCAGCCGCTGGTCGGCGGCCGCCTCCACCAGGTCCGCCACCCGGCCCTGGTCGAGCAGCTCGGCGTCCGGCTCGAGGTCGCGCCACGGCACCAGCACGAAGGCCCGCTGGTGGGCCCGCGGGTGCGGCAGCACCAGGTCGTCGTCGTCGGCCCGGCGGTCGCCCACGACGATGAGGTCCACGTCCAGGGTGCGCGGGGCGTTGCGCTCCGCCGAGCGCTCCCGGCCGTAGGCGTCCTCGATGGCCAGCGCGCGCTCCAGCAGCGTGCGCGCCGACAGGGTGGTGTCGATGAGCACGACCGCGTTGAGGAAGTCCTGCGAGCCCTCGGGCGCGTCGACCGGCGCGCTCTCGTAGACCGGCGACACCGCGGTCAGCCACACCTCGGGGGTGTCGCCCAGCGCGTCCACCGCGCCCTGCAGGTTGCTCATCCGCTCACCGAGGTTGGAGCCGATGGCCAGCACGCAGCGGCGGATCGGGTGCATCTCCCCGGTCAGGGTGTCGGTGTCGACGATGTGGGGGTTGGGGGTCTCGGTCACGGGGCGTCTCCCGGCTCGGTGGGCAGGGGTGCGGGGCGTGCGGGGGGTGCGGCTGCGGCTGACCGTGAGGGCGACGTCGCGCGAACGTGGCCTCGATCGGTGCGTGGGGCTTGTGCACGGTGACCTCGGCCACCCGCACGCGGCCGTCGGCGAGGCACAGGTCGGCCAGCCGCGCCGCCAGGGTCTCGATGAGGTCGACGGGGTCGGTCTCCACCCCTGGTACCACCTCGGTCACGAGGCTCCCGTAGTCGACGGTGTCCCGCAAGTCGTCGCTGGCGGCGGCCGGGCGGGTGTCGAGGGAGCATCAGGTCCACGACGAACACCTGCCCGTCCCGGCGCTCGTGGGCCAGCACGCCGTGGTGGCCGAAGGCCTCGATGCCCCGCACGGTCAGCCGGTCCCCCGGTCCGTCCGCGTCCGGGTCCGCGCCGGTGCTCGTGGTCGGAGTGGGCTCACTCGTCATCGTCGTCGTCCTCCTCCTCGGAGAACACCGGTGCGGCGTGCCGCACCCACAGCCGCCACCCGGCCGGGGTCCTCACGAACACGTTGGTGGCCAGGGCGCGGCGCACCGCCGAAGACGTCCGGCCCGTGCCGGTCGTCGCCGGTGAGCACGTTCTCGGTGCAGGTGACCGTGGCGACGTCCCCGCGCAGGCTGACCTCCACGTCGGTGAGGATGAACTGGATGTAGGAGATGCTGGCCATCACCAGCGCCCAGGAGCGGGCGACGGCGCCGCTGCCGCGCACCGGCATGGAGCCCGGGTGGATGCAGACCGTGTCGGGCCCGTCCAGCCCAGAGCGCCTGCATGGCGTCCAGGTCGCCGGTCTCGACCGCCGTGTAGAGCGCGGTGTTGGCCACCTCCAGCGCGGCCAGGTCGGCGCTCGGCGCGGTCGGCGGCTGCCGGCGGGATCGGGGCCTCAGGCATGGACGCTCGCCCAGCGGGCCGCGACCCGGACCGCGTCCAGGGTCGGCCCCACGGCGTGGGTGCGCACGCACCAGGCCCCGGCCGCCGCGGCCAGCGCCGAGGTGGCCGTGGTGGCGTCCTCCCGCCGGTCGGCGGCGCGGGGGCCGTCCTCGTCGGCCAGCAGCGCGCCCCAGGAACCGCTTGCGGCTGGTCGCGACCAGCACCGGGTGGCCCAGCGCGTGCAGCCGCTCCATCCCGGCCAGCACGTCCCAGTTCTGGTCGGCGGTCTTGGAGAAGCCGATGCCCGGGTCGACCGCGACCGGGCCGGGGTCCACCCCGGCGGCCACGGCCGCGGCAGCTGCTCGGCCAGCTCGGCCATCACGTCGCCGACCACGTCGCCGTACGCGGTGTGCTGCTCCATCTCGCGGGAGTGCGCGCGCCAGTGCATGAGCACGTACGGCGCGCCGAGCCGGGCCACCGTGGGCAGCATGGCGGGGTCCGCACGCCCCCGGAGACGTCGTTGACGAGCACGGCACCGGCGGCGACGGCCTGCTCGGCCACCGAGGCCCGCATGGTGTCGACCGAGACCAGCACGTCGCGGGCCACCAGGCCCTCCACCACGGGCAGGACCCGCTCGGCCTCCTGCTCCGGGGTGGGCCGTACGGCGCCGGGCCGGGTGGACTCGCCGCCGACGTCGACCAGGTCGGCGCCCGCGGCCACCAGCTCGCGGCCGTGCGCCAGGGCCCGCGACGGGTCGAGGTACCGGCCGCCGTCGGAGAACGAGTCGGGGGTCACGTTGAGCACCCCCATGACCAGCGCGCGCGGCGGTCTCGGCAGCCCGTCCAGGTAGCGGGGCGGGCCGGCGTGCATGCCCTCGACCCTATCCCGCGGCGTGGGTCCCCCCGTCGGGGCGCTCGGGCTGCTCGGGGGTCGAGGCAGGCGTCGAGGTCGGCGTCGAGGCGGGCGCGGGGGCCGTGCCGCCCAGTCGCTCCTGCAGGCGGCGCTGGCGCCGCTGCCGGGCGGGGCGGCCGAGGTTGCCCGGACGGGGCGGACGCGGCACGCCGCTGAGGTCGCCGATGCCGTTGGTGTGGCGCAGCTCGACGAAGCGGTGCAGCGCCGTCCACGGCGAGGGCAGCCGGCGGCGCGGGCGCCGGAAGACGCCCACCGTGTCGCCCCAGTAGTGGTACTGGTGGTCGATGGCGGCGTAGTCGTGCCGCTCGCCGCCGTCCAGGCGCGGCGGGAAGTCGGTGTGGGCCTCGAGCAGCTCCAGCCCGGCGTACGCCGCGAGCGCCCGCATCGCGTCGGGGTAGTAGCGCCACAGGTCGTACGTCGAGTGCCGGTGGCCGCGCGAGGGCACCGTCATGAAGAACACCCCGCCCGGCTTGAGGACCCGGGCGATCTCGAGCATCGAGGCGAACGGGAAGGGGATGTGCTCGAAGACCTGCCCGGAGATGACGACGTCCTGGCTGCGGCTGCCCACCGGGATGCGGTAGGGCTGGGTCATCGGGATGTCCACGTTGTTGCCGGACTGGATGTCCACCCCGGTGATCGAGACGCGGTAGCCCTCGAACAGCGACCGGTGGTTCATCTGCTGGCCCACGTTGGTGAACGAGCCGAAGTCGAGGACCTGGTAGTCCCGGTCCTTGGTCATGTAGGTGGTGATGCAGTCGTTCATCGCCGACATCGCCGAGAGATGCACGTCGTCCTCCTGGGGCAGGGTCGAGGGCGACCGCGGACGGGGCGGTCGCGGGCGACTCTACGGGTCAGCGGCCCCCGGACATGATCAGGCTCATCGCCTCGGCGCGCGTCGCGGCGTTGTGCATGGACCCCCGCACGGCCGAGGTCACGGTCTTGGACCCGGGCTTGCGGACGCCCCGCATGGTCATGCACAGGTGCTCGGCCTCGATCACCACGATCGCCCCGCTGGGCTCGAGGATCTCCATGAGGGAGTCCGCGACCTGGGTGGTGAGGCGCTCCTGCACCTGCGGGCGCTTGGCGTAGACGTCGACGAGCCGGGCCAGCTTGGACAGCCCGGTGATCCGGCCGTTCTCGCCCGGGATGTAGCCCACGTGCGCGACCCCGGTGAAGGGCACCAGGTGGTGCTCGCACATGGACCACAGCTCGATGTCGCGCACCAGGATCATCTCGCTGTGCGCGATGTCGAAGGTGGTGGTCAGCACGTCGCTCGCGGTCAGCCGCATCCCACCCAGCAGCTCGGCGTAGGCCCTGGCCACCCGGGCGGGCGTGTCGCGCAGGCCCTCCCGGTCCGGGTCCTCCCCGACGGCGAGCAGCAGCTCACGCACCGCGGCCTCGGCCCGCGGGCCGTCGAACGGCGCCACGGCGGCGGCGCCGGCCGGCCCGTCGGGGACGACCTGCGCACCGCCTTCGGTCACCGGGTCAGTCCTCCGCCGAGCGGATCGACGTACCGCCGTGCACGTCGCCGCCGCCACCGGGCGGGGTCAGGATGACGCCGCCCTCGGAGCTGTCGGGGGCCACCCCGTTGGCCGCCACCCGGTCGCGCACCCACTGCGGCACGTCGACGGGCGGGATGGTGGAGGGCTCCCGGGTGGGCGAGCCGGTCCAGGCCGGGCGGGACGGGCGGCGACGCAGCGGCTCGAAGACCTCGGCGATCTGCGCCTTGTCGAGGGTCTCCTTGTCCAGCAGCGCCATCACCAGGCTGTCGAGCACGTCGCGGTTCTCCACCAGGATGTCGAAGGCCTCCTGGTGCGCGTTGGCCAGCAGGCCCTTGGTCTCCTCGTCGACCATCGCGGCGACGTCCTCGGAGTAGTTGCGCTGGTGGCCCATGTCGCGGCCCAGGAACGGCTCCGAGCTGTTGTCGCCCAGCTTGATGGCGCCCAGCCGCTCGGTCATGCCGTACTCGGTGACCATCGCGCGCGCCACCGAGGTGGCCTTGTCGATGTCGTTGCCGGCCCCGGTGGTGGGGTCGTGGAAGACCATCTCCTCCGCGGCCCGGCCGCCCAGCATGTAGGCGAGCTTGTCGAGCAGCTCGGAGCGGGTCTGGGAGTACTTGTCCTCGTCGGGCAGCACCATCGTGTAGCCCAGGGCCCGGCCGCGCGGCAGGATCGTCACCTTGTGCACGGGGTCGGTGCCCGGCAGCGCCGCGGCCACCAGGGCGTGCCCGCCCTCGTGGTAGGCGGTGATGAGCTTCTCCTTCTCGCTCATCAGCCGGCTGCTGCGCTGAGGTCCGGCGATGACCCGGTCGATGGCCTCGTCGAGCACCGAGTTGTCGATGGTCTTGAGGTTCTTGCGGGCGGTCAGCAGCGCGGCCTCGTTGAGCACGTTGGCCAGGTCGGCACCGGTGAAGCCCGGCGTACGACGGGCCACGCTCTTGAGGTCGACGCCCGAGGACATCGGCTTGCCGCGGGAGTGCACCTGCAGGATCTGGTGCCGGCCGGCGAGGTCGGGAGCGTCGACGCCGATCTGCCGGTCGAACCGGCCCGGGCGCAGCAGGGCCGGGTCGAGGATGTCGGGGCGGTTCGTGGCGGCGATGAGGATCACGCCGCCGCGGACGTCGAAGCCGTCCATCTCGACCAGCAGCTGGTTGAGGGTCTGCTCGCGCTCGTCGTGGCCGCCGCCCATGCCGGCACCACGGTGCCGGCCGACGGCGTCGATCTCGTCGATGAACACGATGGCCGGGGCGTTCTCCTTGGCCTGCTCGAACAGGTCGCGGACCCGGGAGGCACCGACGCCGACGAACATCTCCACGAAGTCCGAGCCGGAGATCGAGTAGAACGGCACGCCGGCCTCGCCGGCCACCGCGCGAGCCAGCAGGGTCTTGCCGGTGCCGGGAGGGCCGTAGAGCAGCACGCCCTTGGGGATCTTGGCCCCGACGGCCTGGAACTTGGCGGGCTCCTGCAGGAACTCCTTGATCTCGCCGAGCTCCTCGATGGCCTCCTGGCAGCCGGCCACGTCCGCGAAGGTGGTCTTCGGCATGTCCTTGCTGATGAGCTTGGCCTTGGACTTGGCGAACTGCATGACCCGCCCGCCGCCGCCCTGGACGTTGTTCATCAGGAAGAGGAACACCCCGACGATGAGCAGGAAGGGCAGCAGCGTCAGCAGGAGCTGGCCGAGGATGCTCGGCTTGGCCACCTTGACGTTGTAGTCCTCGGTCGCGCCGGACTTCACCTGCGCGTTGGCCTGCTTGACCAGGTCGCGCTGCTGGCCCATGACCCACGAGGAGGTGACCTTCTTGCCGTCCTTCAGGGTGGCCTGGATGGTCTGGTCGCGGTCGATGAAGGTGATGGTCTTGACCTGGCCCTCGACGAGGTAGGTCCTCATCTTCGAGGTGTTGACCTCGTCGTAGCCACCGTTGGGGGCCAGGAACTGGATCGCCAGCACCACACCCACCACGGCGACGACGATCCACACCCAGGGACCGCGTACAAAGCGCTTAACGTCCATCTTCCGGGGTCACTGCCCCGACCTCCTGCCAGCTCAAAGCAACGACTGTTCGACGGTACACGCGGATCCCAACGAAGGAGGGAGTCCACAGGTTTCCCCCATCATCCCCTGTTCGCTCACAGCGGACCCCGGGTCCTAGGCGTAGACGTGCGGGGCCAGCGTGCCGATGCAGCGCAGGTTGCGGTAGCGCTCGGCGAAGTCCAGGCCGTAGCCGACGACGAACTCGTTGGGGATGTCGTGCCCGACGTACTTCACGTCCACGGTCATCTGCAGGGCCTCGGGCTTGCGCAGCAGGGTGCAGATCTCGACCGACGCGGGGCGCCGCGAGCTGAGGTTGGAGACCAGCCAGGACAGCGTCAGCCCGGTGTCGATGATGTCCTCGACCACCAGCACGTGCCGGTTGGTGATGTCGGTGTCCAGGTCCTTGAGGATGCGCACCACCCCGGAGGACTTGGTGCCCGAGCCGTACGACGAGATGGCCATCCAGTCCATCTCCACGTGCCGGCTGAAGGCGCGGGCCAGGTCGGCCATCACCATGACGGCCCCGCGCAGCACGCCGACCAGCAGGATGTCGTGACCCTCGTAGTCGCGCTCGATCTCGGCCGCCAGCTCGCGCAGCCGGCCCTGGATCTGCTCCTCGGTGAAGAGGATGTTGACCAGGTCGCCCTCGACGTCCGCTTCGTCCATGGGCGTCAGCCTGCCACAGCCCCCGGGCCACCTCCGGCGCCGGTGCCCGGCCGCCCGCCGTCGGCCCGCAGGAAGTGCAGCCGGCCGTCGTCCCGCACCAGGCGCAGGTGCCCCGGCAGGTCGACCTGGCGCTGTCCGTGCCAGTCCGTCAGCAGCGCGTCCATGGCCAGCACGTGCACGCGGAACAGCTCCCCGGGAGGCGACCCGGCCTCGAGCGCCGCCCGTCGCAGCACCCGCCGCCGCACCCCGCCGACCAGGGCGCCCAGCGCCTCCACCGGCAGGCCGGCCGTCCCGTCGCCGGACACCGCGAGGTCGCGCCAGGCCCGCTCGGTCAGCTCGGTCAGCGTCGCGGCGTCCTCCCGCAGCGCGTCCGCCGTGCGGGCCAGGGCCGCGGCCACGCCCGGGCCGAGCTCGGTCTCCAGGACCGGCAGCACCCGCTCCCGCAGCCGGGACCGGGTGAAGCGCTCGTCAGCGTTGTGCGGGTCGGTCCACCACGCGACGCCCTCGGCCCGGCAGGCGTCCTCGGTCTGCGCCCGGGTGAGGTCCAGCAGCGGCCGGCGGTAGACCTCGAAGCGCCGCCGCATCCCGGCCAGGGACCGGGCCCCGCTCCCCCGTGTGAGCCCCAGCAGCACCGTCTCGGCCTGGTCGTCCAGGGTGTGCCCGAGCAGGACGACCCCCGAACCCAGGCGGGCGGCCATCTCGGCCAGCACGGCGTAGCGCGCCTCGCGGGCGGCCGCCTCCGGGCCCTGGCCGGTGGCGTGCACCTGCACGCGCGCCGAGGCGGTCTCGTCGGCCCCGAGCGCCGCCATCTGCGCCACGACGCGGGCGGTGTGCTCCGCGGAGCCCGCCTGCAGCCCGTGGTCCACGGTCGCGCCCACCACCCGCACGCCGCGACGACGGGTCTCGAACACGGTCGCGGCGAGCAGGGCCAGCGAGTCCGCCCCGCCGGAGCAGGCCACCAGCACCGGGCCCGCGCCAGCATCGGCGCCGCGGTCCCGTCGGCGTCGTCGGTCCCGTCGGCGTCGTCAGTCCCGTCGGCCAGGTCGGCCAGCTCGCGGCGTACGGCGAGGCGCACCGCGGCGACCGCGGGGTGGAGCGTCACCGCTGGGCTACCCGTGCACCCGGCGCACCCACGCCCCGGGGTCGCCGATCTCGGCCTTGGAGGGGAGGTGGCGCCGGCTCGGCCCAGACCGCGTTGAAGCCCTCCATGCCGACCTGGCCCACCACCCCGCGCACGAACGCGGCCCCGTCGCGGTACTGCGCCATCTTGGCGTCCAGGCCGAGCAGCCGGCGCAGCACCCGGTCGAGGCCGCCGGCGCCCTTGCGGCGCTCGTCGAACCGGCGCCGGATGTGCTCGACGCTGGGGATGACCGACGGGCCGACCCCGTCCATCACCACGTCGGCGTGGCCCTCGAGCAGCGACATCACGCCGGTGACCCGGTCCATGACCGCACGCTGCTCCGGGGAGGAGAACACGTCGAGCAGGCTGGCGTCGTCGTGGCCACGCACCACGTCGGCCAGCCGTCGTACGCCGTCGCCCACCATCGCCGCGACCCGGCCGGGGTCGACGTCGACCGAGGCGGTGAGCTGCTCGATCTCGCCGCGGAGGTGGTCGCGCATCCACGGCACCGCGGTGAACTGCACGCGGTGGGTCTCCTCGTGCAGGCAGACCCAGAGCCGGAAGTCGTGCGGGTCGACGCCCAGCTCGTTCTCGACGTGCACGATGTTGGGCGCGACCAGCAGCAGGCGCCCGGTCGACGTGCCGGCGCCGTCCAGGCCGGGCCCGGAGTAGAAGGGGTCGAACTGACCGAGCACCTTGGAGGACAGGAACCCCAGCAGGCCGCCGACCTCGAGACCGGTGACCTTCGAGCCGACCGCCTCGGTGACGGCGTTGGGCGCGCCCCGGCGGGCCTGCAGCTTCTCGACCAGGGGTCCGATGAGGTCGGCGAAGGCGTCGGCGTTGGCCTGGATCCAGCCGGTGCGGTCGACGACCAGGACCGGGGCGGACCGCTCGTGGGCCACCAGGCCGGTGAACTCGCGGACCAGCTCGGTGGACGCGTTCGCGCCGTCCCTCAGCTCGCGGACCGCGGCGTCGGCCTCAGGGCGGGTGATCACCGGGCCCGGACCGGCCAGCCGTGCGGCGGTGGAGACCGCGAGGTCCCAGTCGATCATGGTGGCGGCAGGCATGACTCGACCTTACGGGGTGGCTGCGCGGCGTCCGGGCGCTCGCCGGGGCCTCGTCCGGCGTCCGTGGGAGGCCGGTCCGGGCTCGTCCGGGACGTCAGCGGGCGCAGGTGCAGCCGGCCAGGGCGGCCGCCACCTCGTCGACGCGCACCCGGGCGTCGAGCTGGTCCGGCGGCCGGACCCGGTCGGCCAGGGCCACGAACACCATGACCGCCCCGTCCACCGAGGTCACCGTGCCGGCCAGCCCGTGCACGCCGGTCAGGGTGCCGGTCTTGGCGCGCACCCGGCCCGGGCCCGCCGGGTCCCCGGTGTCGAAGCGGGAGGCCAGCGACCCGGTGAACCCGGCCACCGGCAGGTCGGTCACCGCGGCGCGCAGGCCGGGGTGGCGGGGCGAGGCCGCCACCCGGAGCACCGCGAGCAGCGTCTCGGGGCGCAGCCGGTCCCGGCGCGAGAGGCCGCTGCCGTCCAGGACCCGATCGGCGCCGAGACGGACGCCCAGGCGGCCCAGCACCGAGCGGACGGCCCGCGCGGCGCCCACGAAGGACGCGGGCCGGCCCTGGGCCACGGCGACCTGGTGGGCCAGCACCTCGGCACCCTCGTTGTCGCTGACCTCGACCACGTGCTGCACGACCTGGGCCAGGGGCGCGCCGGCGACCGACGCGAGCGTCCTGCCGCCCGAGGACGGGGAGGGCGCCACGGTCGGGCCGGGGGTGCCCAGGACGGTGACGCCTCGGCGCTCCAGGGCGCGGGCGAAGGACAGGGCGGCCTCCCGCGGCGGCGTGGGCACCCGGGCCGAGAAGCCGACCCGGTCCCGGCCCTCGTCGACCCACAGGGAGGAGATGGGGCTGACCACCGCGTCGGGGATGTAGGAGGGCTCCCAGCTGCGGGTTCACCGAGGGCCCGGCGAACAGGGAGGTGTCGTAGTCCAGCCGGACCCGGGTGCGTCCGGACTTGCTCAGCGCCTTCGCGGTGGCGCCCGCCAGGGTGGCGAGGTCGGCCCGCTGCGGGTAGCCGGTGGCCTCGGCCGGCGAGCGGACCAGCAGGGGGTCGCCGCCGCCGACCAGCACGATGCGGGCGGATCCCCGGCGAGCCACGACCGTGGTCCGGAAGCGGTGCCCCGGGCCCAGGGCCTCCAGCGCCGCGACCGTGGTCAGCAGCTTCATGGTCGAGGCGGGGGTGACCCGGCCGCCTCCCCGGCGGTAGACGACCCGCCCGTCGGAGAGCTGCGCGACCCGCACCACCACGTGGCGACCGAGGTCGCGGTCCTGCAGCAGGCCCGCCACCGCCCGTCGTACCGCGGCCCCGTCGACCGCACCCCAGGGCGTCGTGCGCGCGACCACGGGGGCGCCCCGGGCCGCCGGCAGGTCGAGCCCGGCCGGCGGCGGCACCTGGGCGGGCGGGGTGGCCACCGGTGTCGACGGCCGGTCGAGCCAGCGGTGCACGAGGTCGAGCCGGTACGCCGTGGCCGCGGCGAGGACGGCCAGGACCAGCAGGCCGACCAGGCTGCGCCGTACCCACGGGCGGCGGCGCACGGGGGTGGTCGACCCGGACGTCGAGCCGACCTCCGGGTCCGGCGACGGGCCGGGCGACGAGGGCGGGTGCGGGTCCGGCGAAGGGTGCGCTCCGTCACCTTCCGGCACCGCGCACCCCCTCGACTCCCCACCGACGACCCTCGTGCGGGACACTAACCCAAGCGCCGGCCGCTCCAGCACGACGTGGCTGCAGGCCCGAACCGGAGGAGTGCCGTGGAGTTCGACGTACTGGTGGAGATCCCCAAGGGGCAGCGGAACAAGTACGAGGTGGACCACACCTCCGGGCGGATCCGGCTCGACCGGACGCTGTTCACCTCCACGCAGTACCCGGCCGACTACGGCTACATCGAGAACACCCTGGGCCTGGACGGCGACCCGCTCGACGCGCTGGTCCTGCTGCAGGAGCCGACCTTCCCGGGGTGCCTGATCAAGTGCCGCGCCATCGGCATGTTCCGGATGACCGACGAGGCGGGAGGTGACGACAAGGTGCTCTGCGTGCCCGCGACCGACCCGCGCCAGGAGCACCTGCGCGACATCAACCACGTCTCCCGCTTCGACCGGCTGGAGATCCAGCACTTCTTCGAGGTCTACAAGGACCTCGAGCCCGGCAAGTCCGTCGAGGGCGCCAACTGGGTCGGGCACGCCGAGGCCGAGGCCGAGGTGATCGCGTCCTTCCAGCGCGCGACGGACCAGGGGTACAACGACCACGACGGCGCCCAGGGCCACCCGCAGCACCACCCCGGCGACGCCCTCCCGCACTGACCCCGGGCCGCCGACCGCCGTACCGCGCCGGGGCCGGGCCCCTCAGACGCGGGCGAAGAAGGTCGGCGGGACCCAGTAGTACATGTCGTCGATCTCGACCGGCCGGCCCGTGCGGGGCGCGTGGATGATCTGTCCGCCGCCGATGTACATGGCCACGTGGTGGATGCCGCTCGGGCTGCCGTTGGTGCTCCAGAACACCAGGTCGCCGGGCCGCAGCTGCGAGGCCGAGATCGGGGTGCTGACCTCGTACTGCGCCACGGAGTAGTGCGGCAGCGAGACAGCCGGCCGAGCCCCAGGCGCCCATCATCAGGCCGGAGCAGTCCCACGAGCCCGGTCCGGCCGCGGCCCACTGGTAGGGCTCCCCGAGCTGGGCCTTGGCGAAGGCGATGGCCTGCTGGGCGCCACCCGAGGGCGAGGGGGCCGGCGCGGGCCTCGGCGCGGGCGCGGGGGCCGGGGCGGGCGCCGGTGCGGGGGCCGGGGCGGGCGCCGGTGCCGCGTGCGGCGCGGTCGGGTCGACGGGGGTCGGGTCGGCTGGGCGGACGGGGTCCGGTCGGGGTGCGCGGCGGCCTGGGCCGCCCGGTCGCGCGCCGCCTTCGCGGCGGCGGAGCGGGCCGCGGCAGCCTCCTCCGCCCTCGCCTCGGCCGCGGCGAGGCGACGGGCCCGTGCCTCGGCCTGCCGGCGGGCGATCTCCTCCAGTGCGCTCTGCCGGGTGCGGGCCAGCCGCACCGAGATGTGCTGCGCGGTGGCGAGCTCGTGGACCAGGCGGTCCCGGGTCGCCGCGATGGCGACCGCGGCCCCCTGCGCGGCCTGCGCCGCGCCGGCGGCCTGCCGCTGGGCCTGCGCGGCCTCGTCGGTACGGCGGACCTGCTCGGCCCTGGCCGCGGCGGCCTTGGCCTCGAAGACCCTCGCGATGGAGCCGGAGGCGGCGAACCGCTGGTAGTCGGCCTGCAGGGAGGAGGAGACGCCCTGGAACCCGGCGTACTGCTCGAGCACGCCCTCGGGCCCCGAGGAGCTCATCATCGCGTGCAGGGCGGTCAGGTCGCCGCCGTCCTGGTAGGACTGCGCCACCATGGCCCCGATGCGGCTGCGCTGGGCCCGCTCGCTGCGGTGGGCCTGGGCGACCTCGGCCTGCGCGGAACGGTAGGCGGCGCGGGCCTCCTGCAGGCGCCACACGGCGCCGTTGTAGGCCTCGGAGGCCTGCTCGGCCTGCAGGGACGCGCTCTCGAGCCGCTGGTTCGCCACCAGCAGCTCGGCCTGGATGGCGCCGACGTCGCGGGCCTTGCTCGTCGCCCTGGCCCGGGCCCGGCGACGTCCTGCCGGGTCGGCACGCCGCCGGCGACCCGCCGTGACGGGCGCGCGCGGGTGCCGGTGCGGCTCGGGGCCGACGGGTCCGGCGTACCGGGCTCGCCGAGCGCGGGCACCGTCGAGAGGCCCAGGCACAGACAGGTGGCCAGCACGACCAGGGGGGCTCCGGTGAGGCGGAGGCGCACTCGTCGAACCTTTCGTCTGCCCACGGCGCCGCTTCCCTTCGGCTCGTGAGAGGTGACCACCCGGCTGTCCGGGCCAGGCCCCCGGGAGGAGGCCGCCCCAGCACGCTAGTGCTCATCAGCCCCAAGGGGAACAGTTTTCCCACAATTACCATCAGCCCCACGGCGTGTCGCCTTGACAAACTACAAGGTTGTAATTCGCGCCTGGGGCCGCCGTGCGACCCGCCGCGGCCGCCCGATCGCCCGGTGAACGCACTGATTCCCAGGTGATGTCGCCTTTCTGCCACTGACCACGGTGGGTACACCATGGGCAGCGGCAGATCTTCGACATCCCCTGGGAATCAGAGGGGGGAAGGACGCGCGGGGCACGCCGCGCGGGGCGGACTCAGTCCGCCGGCACCCGGTCCGTCGACGTCGTCGGGTGCGAGGAGCGCCCTCGTCTCTCGAACTTCTGCCCGGTGGCCTTGCCACCCAGCCACACCGAGACGATGGCGATGGCGGCGCCCGCCACGTCGTCGGCGATGTAGTGCCAGCCGAAGTACAGCGTGGAGACGACGGTGAGGCCGAAGTAGACCCACATGCTCCAGCGGATCGCACGGTGCCGGACGGTGAAGTGGGTGACCAGAGCCAGGGTCAGGATGATGCCGACGTGCAGGGACGCGAAGCCGGCCACGCTCTGGATGGAGTTCGTGGTCAGCGGGTTGTCGAGCACGTCACGGCGCGAGTAGTACAGGGAGTCCAGCAGCGAGGTGACGCCGGTCTGGTCGAGGTCGCGGTAGCGGAACGGGGAGGCGAAGTTGGGGCCAAGGGTCGGCAGCGCGTAGTAGGAGGCCGTGCCCAGCGCCCAGGCCAAGCACTGCGCGGTGGCGTACCAGTAGCCGTAGCTGATGTTGCGCGACCAGACCAGGAAGACGATGAGCGAGGCCGGCGAGACGGGCAGGAAGAGCAGGTAGACGTAGGCCAGCACGTGGGCCGCGTAGTTCTCCCCGAGGAGCTGGTGCAGCACGATGGCCGGCTCGTGGCCGAGCATGAGGAAGCGGTCGATGCGGTGCAGGGCCAGGTCGTGGGTGGTGCCGTTGACCTGCGGCAGGAAGTTCTTGAGGTTCCGGTAGCTGACGTAGGTCATGTAGAACGACAGCAGCCCCACGACCACCAGCACGATCCGGTCGCGCGTCCAGTGCTCGTCGATGAGCGCCTTGGCCTGGCCGGGGAACGAGGACAGCCGGTGCCGCGAGCGCCACAGCGAGCGGGGCACCACGTCGATCACGAAGGCGCCGAGCACCATCATCGGCAGCCGGAACCACGACGGGCCCAGTGAGCCGTCCGGGTCCTTGAGGCCCTCGCCGAGCGCGAGGCTGACGAGCACGGCGACCAGGCCCATGGTGAGGGCCACTCCCACCAGGAGCAGATACGCGCGCCGTTTCACAACGCGAGAGTCTAGAGGCTCCCACCCCCCTGACCCGACCCGTCCAGACGTGCCGTGCGACTCAGGTCGACCGCCAGGCGGACGGCCAGCCCGACCCCCGGTACGGCGTCGCCGGGCGCGGCCACCGCGGGGACCGCGCCGACACCCTCGACCGCGACCCGCAGGCGTACGGCGTCGGGGGTGGAGCGGACCTCGAGCACCCGGCCGCGCAGCGCTCCGAGGGGGTCGAGCCGCAGGGCCGACCGACGCAGGGCCAGCTCCCCCGACGACCCGGACCCGGACCCGGACGACCCGGACCCGGAGGCGGACGCGTCCCCCTCACCGGCGGCCTCCAGCACGACCCGCGCGGCCGACCCGGCCAGCACCGTGGCGTAGCCCAGGAAGCGTGCGGCCTCGGCGTCGACCGGGGACCGCCACACCTCGTCCACGGTGCCGGCCGCGACCACGCGCCCGGCCCGCATCAGCGCCATCCGGTCCGCCACCGCGAACGCCTCCTCCTGGTCGTGGGTCACCAGCAGGGCCGTCGTGCCGGCGGCGAGCAGGATCGAGCGCAGGTCGTGGGCCAGCCGCTCGCGCAGCCCCCGGTCCAGCGCGGAGAGGGGCTCGTCGAGCAGCAGCAGCCGGGGCTCCACCGCCAGCGCACGCGCCAGGGCCACCCGCTGCCGCTCCCCGCCGGACAGGCTGGTGGTGCGGCGGGCGCCGAGCCCGGGCAGACCCACCAGCTCCAGCAGCTCGGCCACCCGGCGGGCGACCTCGCGACGGGGGGTGCGCCGCAGGCGCAGCGCGTAGCCCACGTTCCCGGCCACCGACTGGTGGGCGAACAGCTGCCCGTCCTGGAACATCAGTGCGAAGCCCCGCCGGTGGGTGGGTACGGCGGCCAGGTCGACGCCGTCGAAGGACACGGCCCCGGCGTCCAGCGCCTCCAGGCCGGCCACCGCCCGCAGCAGCGTGGACTTGCCCGACCCCGACGGTCCGAGGACGGCCAGCACCTCGCCCGCGGGCAGGGAGAGGTCGACCCGGTCCACCACCGGGGTGCCGTCGAAGCGCACGGTGACCTCGCGGAGCTCCAGCACCTCAGAAGGCTCCCACGGAGCCGAGCCGCAACCGCTCCACGACGGCCATCACGCCCACGGTGACCAGGCCCAGGACGACCGAGGCCGCCAGGGCCATCCCGAGGTTCTGCTCGCCCGGACGGGACAGCAGCTGGTAGATGACCACCGGCAGCGTGGGGCGCTCGGGCCGGGCCAGGAAGCTGGTGGCCCCGAACTCGCCCAGGGAGACGGCCAGGGCGAAGCCGGTCGCCGCCAGCAGCGGTCGCCACAGGACGGGCAGGTCGACGGTGAGGGCCACCCGCCAGGGCGGGGCGCCCAGGGACGCGGCGGCCTGCCGCTGCCGGGGCTCGACGGCCCGCAGCGACGGCGCCAGGGTGCGCACCACCAGGGGCAGCGCCACCATCGCCTGGGCCACGGGCACCAGCACCGCACTGCTGCGCAGGTCCAGCGGCGGCCGGTCCAGGGTGACGAGGAACCCGAACCCGAGCGTCACCGCGGACACCCCCAGGGGAAGCATGAAGACCCCGTCGAGGAGCGCCAGGCCGCGGCGCTCGAGGCGGGCGCGTGGGCGGCGGGAGACCACCACGGCCACCAGCAGGCCCAGCACCATGGCCAGCCCGGTCGCGTCCACGGCCACCCGCCAGGAGTTCGCCAGCGCCTCGGTGGCCGGCACCAGGAGCGCACCCCCGGCCCCGGTCGTGGCCAGGTCGCGGTAGTACGCCAGGC
Organism: uncultured Actinomycetota bacterium; assembly: GCA_963750345.1. GTDB lineage: Bacteria > Actinomycetota > Actinomycetes > Propionibacteriales > Nocardioidaceae > Nocardioides_B. The sequence goes on from CAVVQH010000013.1 coordinate 36,647, forward strand.
TCCATCGGCCCTGCACCTGCAGCGAGCGCACCACCAGGGTGGCGAGCGGGGCCACCACCAGGGCCAGCACCACGGCGGTGACCGCCAGCACCGCGGCGTCACGACGGGCCGGACGCCGGGTGGCGTCGCGCTCGGGGACCGAGTCCAGGGCCTGCTCGCGTCGGGCCCGGCCACGCTGTGCGAGCAGGAGCAGCACGGTGACCACCACGAGCTGCAGCACCGAGAGCGCGGAGGCGGCGCGCAGGTCCAGGAACTGGGTGGTCAGCAGGTAGATCTCGGTCTCGACCGTGGCGTAGCGCAGCCCGCCCAGCGTCAGCACCACCCCGAAGGCGGTCGCGCAGAACAGGAACACCACGCTGGCCGCCGACACGATGCCCGGGGCCAGGGCCGGCAGCGTCACGGTCCGCAGCACCTGCAGCGGCGAGGCGCCCAGGGCGGCGGCGGCCTCCTCGCGGCGCCGGTCCAGGCCCTCCCAGAGCGCGCCGACGGTGCGCACGACCACGGCGAGGTTGAAGAAGACCAGGGCCGCCACGATCGCGGTCGGGGTGCCGTCCAGGTGCAGTCCGCCGAGCGGACCGGAGGAGGTGAGCAGGGTGCGGAAGGCGACCCCGACCACCACGGTGGGCATCACGAAGGGCATCAGGACCAGGGCGCGCAGCAACCGCCGCCCGGGGAACCGCAGCCGGTGCAGCACGAAGGTCACCGGCAGCCCGAGCAGGACGGTGAGGGCCGTGGCCACCGCGGAGGACCACAGCGTGAACCACAGCACCCGCAGCACCCGGGGGCGACCGAGGACCTCCAGCACGCCCGCGGGGTCGAAGCGGCCCTCGGTGACGAAGCCCCGCCCGACCATCCCCGCCACGGGCAGGGCGAAGAACACGCCGAGGACCAGCAGCGGCAGCGCGGCCAGCGCCAGCACCCCGGCGCCGGAGCGCAGACGCCGGCTCATCGCGAGGTGATGTCCGCCCACTGCCGCAGCCACCGGTCCCGGTTCGCGGCCACGTCGGCCGGGGGCACGGTGAACGGCTTCGGGGCGACCTTCGCGAAGCGGGCCCAGGCGGCCGGCAGCGGCGCCCCGGCGTCGACGGGGTAGACGTACATGTTCGCGGGCAGAGCGCGCTGGAAGCGGCGCTGCTCCATGAAGTCCAGGAACGCCCGGGCGCCCTCCGGGTTGGCCGCGCCCTTCAGCACGCCGGCGTACTCCACCTGGCGGAAGCAGGTGTCGAGCAGCGCGTGGGTGGTCGGCCGGGTCGCGCCGGCCGGGATGGTGTCGGGCACCGAGGAGGCGTAGGAGAGCACCAGCGGGCGGTCGCCGTGGCCGCCGCCGGCGGTGTAGTCGACCTCCCAGGCGTCCGACCAGCCCGAGGTCAGCTTCGCGCCGTTGGCCATCAGGCGCTGCCAGTACGCCGGCCAGGCGTCCCCGTAGCGGGCGACGGTGGCGAGCAGGAAGGCCAGCCCCGGCGAGGAGCTGCTGGCGCCGGGCGTGACGAACAGGTCGCGGTACGCCGGCCGGGTCAGGTCCTCCAGCGTGCGCGGGGGCGTCAGGTCGTGGCGGGCGAACCACGCGTCGTCGGCGTTGACGCACACGTCGCCGTAGTCGACCGGGGTGAGGCGGGCGGCCTGCGCCGGGTCGTCCAGGGCGTAGGAGGCGGCGGAGGCCGGCAGGTCCCCCGGCGCGTACGGCGCGAGCACGCCCTCGTCCACCGCGCGCGAGGCGAAGGTGTTGTCGATGCCGTAGGCCAGGTCCGCGATGGGCGAGCCCTTGGTCAGCACCAGCTTGTTGGTCAGCTCGCCGGCGTCGCCGTTGGGCTCGACCCGCACGGTGTAGCCGGTCTGCCGGGTGAAGGCCGCGAGCACCCCCTTCGACATCGCCCACGAGTCGTGGCTGGCGACGGTCACCGTCCTCGGGGCCGAGCCGCCGGCGGCCTCCTCGGCGCCTCCCCCGCTCACCGAGCAGGCGGCGGCCAGCGTGCCGACCAGCGTGGTGGCGAGGACGGCGGCCAGACCCCGGCGTGGGCGAGTGAGCGTGCTGCGGTGGTGCATGGGCGTCTCCCGTTCGTCCTGGGAGGGGACCGCGGCTGCGGTCGAGCTCGACTTCCTTCGACGGTGCTAACCGCATCAGGTTCGAGGGTCTGCGGCGATCCCGCACTCTCAGCGCCCGGTGGCGCTCCCCTGTCGTTCGGCTCCCACCGTACATCCGGCAGCCCGCACGGGACCGGGCCGGACGCCGTACGGACGCCGGGCCGACACGATCCAGGACGCGAGGTGTCGGGGGTCACACGGGAGGGTAGACCGGGGTGGCGCGTCCCCCATCCCGGTCCGAGCACGGGCCCCGGCGTCAGGAGACCACGTTGAGAAAGCCACTGGTCGGGGAGCTCTGCGCTGAGTTCGTCGGCACGATGATCATCATCCTGTTCGGCACGGCCGTGGTGGCCCAGGTCGTGACCACCGCCGGGACGAAGTCACCGGCCGGCGAGTACGACTCGATCGGCTGGGTGTGGGGCATCGGCGTCACGCTCGGCATCTACGCCGCGGCCCGGCTCAGCGGGGCGCACCTCAACCCCGCGGTCACGCTGGCGCTGGCCACGTTCAAGGGGTTCGAGTGGCGCAAGGTCGGCCCCTACATGGCCGCCCAGCTCGCCGGCGCCTTCGTGGCCGCGATCGTCGTCCGCTTCACCTACTCCGACCTCATCGCCTCGGTCGACCCCGGCCACACGATCACCACCCAGGGCATCTTCTCCACGCTGCCCGGCAACGGCGCCTACGAGGTCAGCGTCACCAACGCCTTCTTCGACCAGGTCGTCGGCACGGCGATCCTGGTCTTCGTGATCTTCGCGCTGACCACCGCCACCAACAACCCGCCACTGGCCAACCTCGGACCGATCGTGGTGGGCCTGGTCGTGGTCGGCCTCGGCATGGCCTGGGGAGTGAACGCCGGCTACGCGATCAACCCCGCCCGCGACTTCGGCCCCCGGCTGGCCACCCTGGTCACCGGCTACGGCGAGGCCATGCGCGACCAGAACGGCTACCTCTACTTCTGGGTGCCCATCGTCGGCCCGCTCGTCGGCGGCCTCATCGGCGGCGGCCTGTTCAAGCTGCTGATCGAGGCGCACCTGCCCGAGGAGGACGAGGACGAGCCGGGAGCCGAGGCCGAGGACCCCACCGTCTCCGAGCCCGGCGGCCGAGACGGCGTCCGCGCCGACCGCCGTCCTGACGACCACCCCCGACACCAGACACCCACCCCAGCCCGTCGCACGCCCCGCCGCACCCCCGTCACCAGAGGAGAACCACATGCCGGACTACGTCGGCTCCGTCGACCAGGGCACCACCAGCACCCGCTTCATGATCTTCGACCACGGCGGCAACGAGGTCGGCCGGACCAGGTCGAGCACGAGCAGATCCTGCCCGCGGTCCGGGTGGGTCGAGCACGACCCGGTGGAGATCTGGGAGAACACCAAGAAGGTCATCACCGAGGGCCTGGAGAACGCCGACCTCACCCACGAGGACCTGGTCGCGCTGGGCATCACCAACCAGCGCGAGACCACGGTGGTGTGGAACAAGGAGACCGGCGAGCCGTACTACAACGCGATCGTCTGGCAGGACACCCGCACCGACAAGATCGCCTCCAAGCTGGAGCGCGACGGGCACGGCGACACCATCCGCCACAAGGCCGGCATCCCGCCCGCGACGTACTTCTCCGGCGGCAAGATCCGCTGGATCCTCGACAACGTCGACGGGGTCAAGGAGGCGGCCGAGGAAGGGCGACGCCATCTTCGGCAACACCGACTCCTGGCTGCTGTGGCACCTCACCGGCGGCAAGGACGGCGGCGTCCACGTCACCGAGCCGACCAACGCCAGCCGGACGATGCTGATGGACCTGGAGACCCTGGACTGGGACGACGAGCTGCTGGAGATCTTCGACATCCCCCGCTCGATGCTGCCGGAGATCAAGCCGTCCTCGTGCCCGGAGTGCTACGGCACCACGCTGGAGGACGGCCCGCTCGGGCGGTGAGGTCAAGCTGACCGGGATCCTCGGCGACCAGCAGGCCGCGACCGTCGGGCAGGTCTGCTTCGCGCCCGGCGAGGCCAAGAACACCTACGGCACCGGCAACTTCATGCTGCTCAACACCGGCACCGAGATGGTCCGCTAGCAAGTCCGGCCTGCTGACCACGGTGGGCTACAAGTTCGGCGACGAGGACACCGTCTACTGCCTGGAGGGCTCGATCGCGGTGACCGGGTCGGCGGTGCAGTGGCTGCGCGACCAGCTCGGCGTCATCGAGGACGCGGCCGAGTCCGAGACGCTGGCCCGCGAGGTGGAGGACAACGGCGACATGTACTTCGTGCCGGCGTTCTCCGGGCTGTTCGCGCCGTACTGGCGCTCCGACGCCCGCGGCGCCATCGTCGGGCTCTCGCGCTTCAACACCAAGGCCCACCTCGCGCGCGCCACCCTGGAGAGCATCTGCTGGCAGAGCCGCGACGTCGCCGAGGCCATGGAGAAGGACTCCGGGGTCAAGCTGGAGGTGCTCAAGGTGGACGGCGGCGTGACCGCCAACGAGCTGTGCATGCAGATCCAGGCCGACGTGCTCGGCGTCCCGGTGAGCCGCCCCGTGGTGGCGGAGACCACGGCCCTGGGCGCGGCGTACGCGGCCGGCCTCGCGGTGGGCTTCTGGAAGAACACCGACGAGCTGCGGGAGAACTGGAACGAGGACAAGCGCTGGGAGCCCGACTGGAGCCAGGAGCAGCGCGACACCGGCTACGAGGGGTGGCAGAAGGCGGTCTCCAAGACCCTGGACTGGGTGGACGTGGACTGACGTGGGCCGTGCGCGAGGATGGCGACAGCCCCCGCGTGCGTCCGTCCGGCCCGCTCGCCCCCGCTCCCCGCTGCGCCCCCCCGGCTCCACCCCCAGCCCGACCTCCCGCTCGACCGACCGGTGCGACCGACCCCGAGGAGTCCCGATGAAGTCCGTCGCCCTGTCCCCCCAGCAGCGCGAGGCAGCCCTCGAGGCCATGGCCGGGCGCGAGCTCGACGTCCTGGTCGTCGGCGGCGGCGTGGTCGGTGCGGGGGCGGCGCTGGACGCGGCCACCCGCGGCCTCGAGGTCGGCCTGGTGGAGGCCCGCGACTTCGCCTCCGGCACCTCCAGCCGCTCGAGCAAGCTGATCCACGGAGGCCTGCGCTACCTGGAGATGCTCGACTTCGCGCTGGTCGCCGAGGCCCTGCAGGAGCGCGGCCTGCTGATCGACAAGCTGGCGCCGCACCTGGTGCGACCGGTGCCGTTCGTCTACCCGCTGCACGGCCGCATCTGGGAGCGGGTGTACGCCGGCGCCGGGGTCGCGCTCTACGACACCCTCGGGCTGCTGTCCGGCAACGCCCGCGGGGTGCCGCACCACCGGCACCTGACCCGTCGCAAGGCGCTGAAGATCGTGCCGTCGATGCGCAAGGACTCGCTGATCGGGGCGCTGCAGTACTACGACGCGCAGGTCGACGACGCCCGGCACACCATGTTCATCGCCCGGACCGCCGCGGCGTACGGCGCCCACGTGGCCAGCCGGACCCGGGTGGTGGAGTTCCTCAAGCGAGGGCGAGCGGGTGTGCGGCGTGGTGGCCCAGGACCTGGAGAGCGGTCGCACCCTGGAGATCCGGGCGCGCCAGGTCGTCAACTCGACCGGCGTCTGGACCGACGACACGCAGGACGCTGGTCGGGGAGCGGGGCCAGTTCCACGTGCGGGCCAGCAAGGGCGTGCACCTCGTCGTCCCCCGCGACCGGATCCGCTCGGAGTCCGGGCTGATCCTGCGCACCGAGAAGTCGGTGCTGTTCGTCATCCCGTGGGGTCGGCACTGGATCGTCGGCACCACCGACACCGACTGGGAGCTGGACAAGGCCCACCCGGCCGCGAGCTCCACCGACATCGACTACGTGCTCGAGCACGTCAACCAGGTGCTGGAGATCCCGCTGACCCGCTCCGACGTCGAGGGCGTCTACGCCGGGCTGCGGCCGCTGCTCAAGGGCGAGACCGAGGCCACCTCCAAGCTGTCGCGCGAGCACGCCGTCGCCCACGCCGTGCCCGGGCTGGTCGTGGTGGCCGGCGGGCAAGTACACGACGTACCGGGTGATGGCCAAGGACGCCGTCGACGAGGCCGTGCACGGCCTGGAGAGCTCGCTGGACCGTCGGATCCCGGCCTCGGTGACCAAGGACGTGCCGCTGCTGGGCGCGGAGGGCTGCGGACGCCATGTGGAACGCCCGGCACCGGCTGTCCGCGAGCAGCGGCCTGCACCTGGTGCGGATCGAGCACCTGCTGCACCGCTACGGCACGCTGGTCGAGGAGGTGCTGGAGCTGGTGGCGCAGGACCCGTCCCTGGGCGAGCCCCTGGCCGGCACCGAGGACTACCTGCGCGCGGAGGTCGTCTACGCCGTCACCCACGAGGGCGCCCGGCACCTCGACGACGTGCTGACGCGGCGCACCCGGATCTCCATCGAGACCTTCCACCGCGGCACCTCCTCGGCGGAGGATGCCGCCGCCCTGATGGGCGCAGGCCCTGGGCTGGAGCGACGAGCAGCGCACCATCGAGGTCGAGCACTACCTGCAGCGGGTGGCCGCCGAGCGGGAGAGCCAGGAGATGCCCGACGACCAGACCGCCGACGCGGCGCGGATGGGCGCCCCCGACGTCGTCCCCCTGGCGTGAGCGGGGTCGTCCTCCGGCACGCCCGGTTCGACGAGCTCGACCCGCGCACGGCGTACGCACTGTGGCGGCTGCGGGAGGCCGTGTTCGTGGTGGAGCAGGACTGCCCCTACCAGGAGCTCGACGGACGCGACCTGGAGCCGGGCACCTGGCACGTGTGGGCGGCCGACCCGGACACCGCCCCCGACGCTGACACCGACGCGGGGCAGGAGCTCCGCCCGGGGCAGGAGCCGGTGGCCTACCTCCGCGTGCTGGAGGAGGGTGAGGTCGCCCGGGTCGGCCGGGTGCTGGTGGCCGCGCAGCACCGCGGGACGGGCCTGGCCGGGCGTCTGATGGCCACGGCCCTGGAGCTGGTGGGCGAGCGGCCCTCGGTGCTGGCCGCGCAGAGCCACCTGGCGGCCTGGTACGCCCGCTTCGGCTACCGGAGGGACGGCGAGGACTTCGTCGAGGACGGCATCCCGCACACTCCCATGCGCCGGGACTGACCGCTGCGACGGGCACTCGGCGTGCTCGTGGGCTCCTCCCCGCCCACGGGCGCCACCGGCCCGGCGCGAGTGCCCGTCCGAGCGGTGCTCAGCCCACCGTGTCCAGGGCGGCGCCCCGCTCGACCAGGCCCTCGCCGCGCTCGTAGTCGCCGTCGGCCTCGTGGGTGAGCACCCCGACCAGGGTGCCCTCCTGCCCGTACCAGGCCGTGAACGCGCCCTCGCCGTGGTCGACGAACCGCACGTCGTCCCAGCCGTCGCCCCAGGCCGCGTACTTCAGCGTGTGCTCCCCGATCTCGCTCCAGAAGCCGGGGACCTGCGCCCAGGTGTCGTCGGCCCCGGCCGCGGTGGCCCCGGCGATCTCGCCCATCCGCAGGGCCTCGCCCCAGTGCTCGACGGGCACCCGCCGACCGGCCACCGCGTTGACGGCCAGGGCCACGTCCCCGGCGGCCAGCACGCCCTCGGCCGAGGTCCGCATCCGCTCGTCCACGTGCACCCGGCCCTCGGCGCCGGCCAGTCCGGCCCTCGCGGCCAGGTCGCCCTGCGGGACCGCCCCGGCCGCGACCACCACGAGGTCGCCGGTCCACGTGGTGCCGTCGTCGAGCTCGACGGTGCGGCCCTCCCGCAGGGCGGTCACCGACACCCCGCCGACCAGCCGCACACCGGAGCCCCGCAGCCAGTCCGCGATCCGCCGACCGGCCCGCTCGCCGAGCCGGGCCTCCTGCGGCACCGGCTCGGTCGAGACCACGGTGACCTCCAGCCCGCGGGCGGCCAGGGAGGCGGCGGCCTCGCAGCCGATGAAGCCGGAGCCGACCACCACGGCCCGGTCCCCGGGAACCGCCGCCGCACGGAGCCGCTCGCCGTGGGTGCGCGAGCGCAGCACGAACAGGTCGGGGTGGTCGGCGCCCGGCACCGGCAGCACGGCCGGCACGGAGCCCAGGGCCAGCACGCAGGTGCCGTAGGCCAGCTCGGAGCCGTCGTCGAGTCGCAGGGTGCGATGCGCCGGGTCGAGGTCGACCGCCCGCCGCCGCAGCACCAGCTCGACGTCGTGCTCGGCGTAGAACGCCTCCTCCTCCAGGGGCAGGGCGTCGACCTCGGACTCGCCGCGCAGGAAGTCCTTGGACAGCGGCGGACGGTCGTACGGCGGGTGCTGGTCGGCGCTGACGATGCGCACCGGGCCGGTCCCGCCGTGCTCGCGGAAGGACCGGGCCGCGGAGAGGCCGGCCGGGCCGCCGCCGAGGACGACGAGACCGGAGGCGGGGTCCGCGGAGCGGCCCGTGGAAGGGGAGGTGGGGGTCATCCCCCGACCCTAGGCACGGCCGGCACCCCGTAGACCCGGACCCCGTGGGCCTGCTCGCGGGCGAGCTCGCCCCGGGCGGCCAGCAGCTCGAGGTGCGCCATCGTCTCCAGGACGGCCAGGGCCGCGTTGAAGACGTCGAGCTCCGCGAAGGGGGTGGAACGACGGGTCCAGGGCAGCACGCCGGCCACCTCGTGGGAGGTGCCGAGACCCCCGGCGACCGCGTCCCGGCACAGCCGCAGACGGTCGTCGTGGTGGGCCACGAGCTCGTCGATGCGCTCATGGGTGGAGGAGGTCACCGCGCCGTGCGCGGGCAGGAGCCGCAGGTCGGGCAGGGCCCGGACCCGGGCCAGCGAGGCCAGGAAGTCGCCCAACGGCAGCGGCACGGGCGCGGGCTCGAAGCCGATCGAGGGCGTGATGGTGGGCAGCACGTGGTCCCCGGCGAACAGCAGCCCCGCCGCCCGCTCGACGAACACCACGTGCCCGCGGGTGTGGCCCGGGGTGGCGACCACCTCGAGCCGCCGGTCGCCGACCTCGACCTGCTCACCGTCCTGCAGCCAGGCGTCCGGCGGCTCCCACACCGAGAGGTCCAGGTCGTGCCCCGCGGACAGCTCCTGCCAGCGACGGGCCAGCTCGTGGGCGCCGGACCGCCGGAGCAGGTCCACGGCCGCCTCCGTCCCGGAGCGCTGCCCGACCACGGCGTCGAGGTTGGCCTGCTCGCCCGCCCCGAGCCCGACGTGGGCGCCCAGCTCGCGGCGCAGCGTCACCGCCTGCGTGTAGTGGTCGCGGTGCACGTGGGTGACCAGGAACCGGGTGATGTGGGAGACCTTCGCGCCGATCGCGGCCAGCCCGGCGTCCAGCGCCGCCCGGCCGGCCTCGACCGCCCACCCGCCGTCGACCAGGGTGAGCCCCCGCCCGGTCTCGACGACGTAGACGTTGACCGCGCGCAGGCCGTCCAGCGGCAGCGGCAGCGGGATCCGGTGGATGCCGTCGGCCACCGGGTAGGCGCCCGGCTCGCTCCAGTGCGGTGCGTCGCTCACCGGGGCAGTCTGGCAGGCGGGCCGGTGGAGGGGTCTCGAGGCTCACTCCGTTCGCACCTCGACCAGCGGGGTTCGTTCGCACCTCGACCAGCGGGGTTCGTTCGCGCCTCGACCAGCGGCCGGGCAGGATGGCGCGGTGCTGACCCGGCTGAACACGGGCATGCTGTGTGCGGCCCTGGCCGCCTTCGGCCTGCTCTACTCCACGCAGGCGCTGCTGCCCTCGATCAGCGCGGACCTCGGTGTGGGCCCGACCGCGGCCAGCCTGACCGTCTCGGCCGCGACCGGGGCGCTGGCCCTGGCCATCCTCCCGCTGTCGGCGGCGGCCGAGAGCCTCGGCCGGGTGCGGGTGATGCGGGTCGGGCTGATGTCGGCCTGCCTGTTCACCTTCGTCGCGGCGGCCGCCCCCTCCTTCGTGGTGCTGGTGCTGGCGCGCGGGCTGGTCGGGGTGTCGCTGGCGGCGGTCGTGGCGGTGGCGGTGGCCCACCTGGGCGACGAGGTGCCGCCCGCCGAGCTCGGCACCGCGATCGGCGTGTACGTCGCCGGCAACACCCTCGGCGGCATCTCGGGACGGCTCATCCCCGGCCTGGTGGAGGGCGGCAGCTCGTGGCGGGTCGCGGTGGCCCTGCTGGGGGCCGCGGCCCTCGTGGCGGCGCTGACCTTCGTCCGGGTGCTGCCGCCGGCGAGCCGGACGCCCTCGACACCGACCGCGGCGGTCCGGCCGCGGGAGCACGTGCACGCCGTCCGGGAGCTGATCGCCGACCATGGACTGCTGCGGCTGTGCCTGCTGGCCTTCCTGCTGATGGGCGGCTTCGTCGCCTGCTACAACTACCTGACGTTCCGGCTCGAGGCGGCACCCCTGCACCTCAGCACGGCCGTGACCTCGCTGCTGTTCCTGGCCTACCTGGCCGGCACGGTGAGCTCGCCCCTGGCGGGACGGCTCTCCGACCGCTACGGGCGCCGGCGGCTGGCGCTGACCGGGATCGGCGTCTCCCTGGCCGGGCTGGCCCTCACGCTGCCCGACCGGGTCGCCGCGGTCACGGTCGGGCTGCTGGTCTTCACGGCCGGGTTCTTCGCCACCCACGCGGTGGCCAGCTCGTGGGTGTCCGCGCGGGCCGCCGGCAGCCGCGGGCAGGCCGCCGCGCTGTACCTGCTGGGCTACTACCTGGGCTCCAGCGCCTTCGGCACCCTCATCGGTCTGGCCTACCAGCACGACGGCTGGCCGGCGGCCGCCGGGGCGATCGCGCTGCTGTTCGTGCTCGGGGCGGTCGCGGTCGCGGGAGTCAGCGAGCCCCCGCGCCCGCCGGGGTGAGCCCGGGGCGCGGACGTCGTACGACGAGCCAGACCGCCACCGCGCAGACCGCCGCACCGGGCAGGGCCAGCAGCCCGGGCCGGGTGCCGAACATGACGAAGGCCCACACCGCGGTCACCGGCGGCGTCAGGAAGAGCAGCGTGCTCACGCGGGTGGCGCCGCTGCGCCGCAGCACCAGCAGGTAGCTGCCGTAGCCGCCGAAGGTGGACAGCCCGACGACCCAGGCCACCGAGCCCCAGAAGCGCGGGTCCGAGGGGGGCGCCAGGTGGCCCTGGACCGCGGCCAGCAGGACGAAGAAGACGCCGGCGGTCAGCGTCTGCGCGGTCAGCGACTCCAGCAGGGGCACGGGGCGCCGGGTGCGCCGCTCCAGCAGCGTGCCGGCCGAGAGCGCGAGCATGCCGCCGACGACCAGGGCGTAGGCACCGGGGCCCGCCGAGCCGCCCCCGAGGTCGGCGTACACCACCAGCGCGACCCCGAGGACCCCCAGCACGAGGCCGACCCGCTGCCGGGTCGAGGTCTCCTCGCCCAGCAGCGGGCCCGCCGCCACGGCCACCACGAGCGGCTGCAGGGCCGCCACCAACGCGGCGGTGCCCGCGGGCACGCCGAGGCTCACCCCGGTGACCACGCCACCGAGGTAGAGGCACTGGGAGAGCACCCCGACCAGCGCCAGCCGGGGCCACGCCCGGGGTGGGTCGGACGCCGCGGGCGAAGGCCCAGGTGGTCAGCAGCAGTCCGGCCACGACGTAGCGCCAGCCGAGCAGGGTGTCGGCGGGCGCGAAGCGCGTGCCCAGCTCGGCGCCGATGAAGCCGGAGCTCCACATCACCACGAGCAGGGTGGGGGCCAGCAGGTCGGTACGTCGCATGGACCCAGATAACCATACCGGTTGGTATACTCGCGGTCACCCATCCAGGAGGCGAGATGACGACCCTGCCCATGCTCCCCCGGGCCACGACCGTCGAGGAGACCCTGACGCCCGCGGGCGAGCGTCTCGCCGAGGCGGCCGCCCGGCTGTTCTACGCCCGCGGCATCCGGGCGGTCGGCGTGGACCTCATCGCGGAGGAGGCCGGCACCACCAAGAAGACGCTCTACGACCGGTTCGGCTCCAAGGACGCCCTGGTGGTGCTGTACCTGCGCCGCCGGGCACAGCGCTGGCAGCGGGCCGTGCTGGCCCACCTCGCGACCCACGACCCCGGGCCCGAGCGGGTGCTGGGGGTCTTCGACGCGCTGGAGGGCTGGCTCGACGAGCAGTGGCGGGGCTGCGCCTTCGTCAACGCCTACGCCGAGATCGGGGGCAGCGACCACCCCGGGCTGCCCGTCGTACGGGCCGAGAAGGCGTGGATGCGGGCGCTGTTCACCGCCCTGCTGGCCGAGGCCGGGTACGACGGACCGGACGGCGAGCGGCTCGGGGCGCAGCTGCACCTGCTCTACGAGGGCGCGATCGTGGCCGTCACCGCGGCCGACGACCCGCACGCCGTCCGGCTCGCCCGGGGCGCGGCCGCCCGGCTCCTGGCCTGAGCCGGCCCGCGCGAGCCCGGAGCAGGGCCTGAGCGGGCCCGGGGCAGGGCCCGGTCAGGCCTGGTCGCCCTCCTGCAGCCGGGCCAGGAGGTGCACCTGGTCCAGGGTCGCCGGGTAGAGCGCGACGTAGGCGTCGTAGAGCTGGTCGTAGACCTCGGCGTTCTCCGTGCGCGGGCGGACCGTGTCGCTGACCGTGGCCCAGTTGGTCTCCGGCGGGACCAGCCCGTTGCCGATGGCGGCCAGCAGGGCGTCGCCGTAGCTGGCCCCGATGGTCTGGGTGGAGAGGATCTGCTCGCGGCCGGTGACGTCGCTGACGATCTGCGTCCACAGGCCGCCCTGGGTGCCGCCGCCCACGGCGTACAGGGTGGCCGCCTCGCCGCCCGCCTCCTCGAACAGCTCGAGGATCTGCCGGATGCCCAGCGCGATGCCCTCGTAGACCGCCCGGAAGAGGTGGCCGCGCCGGTGGCCCAGGGTGAGCCCCGCGATCACGCCGCGGGCCTGCGGGTCCTGCACCGGCGTCCGCTCGCCGGCGAAGTACGGCAGCAGGAGCAGCCCGTCGGCGCCGGGCGGCACCTCGGCGGCCTCCCCCACCAGCTCCTCGAAGGACGCGCCGCCGGTGAGCTCCTGCACCCAGGAGGTCAGGCTGCCCGAGGTGGACATGCCCGCGGCCAGGGTGCGGGCCCCCCGGTCGACGCCCATGGTGGTCCACAGGGCGGGGTGGCTGTGCAGGTCCTCGAGCACCTGGACGAAGAACATCGTCGAGCCGTACATCAGCATCAGGTCGCCGGGACGCCGTACGCCGCAGCTGAAGGCCTCCGCCCAGGCGTCCACCGTCCCGGCCGAGACCGGCGTGCCCTCCCTCAGGCCGGTGGCCCGGGCGGCCTCGGCGGTCAGGCCGCCCACCACCTCCGCGGACCACACCAGGCGGGGCATCTCGATCTCGCCCAGTGCCTCGGCCACCCAGTCCTCGGCCCAGCACTCGCCCTCCAGGTCGTAGAAGGGGTCGCACTGGCTGGCGGTGTGGTGGTCGAGCACGTACTCACCGGTCAGCCGGGCCACCACGAAGGAGCTGCAGCTGAACCAGCGCCGCATCCGCTCCCACACCTCGGGCTCGCGCTCCCGCAGCCACAGCAGCTTGGGACCCACGGCCTGGGAGGACAGCTCCTTGCCTCCGCGGGCCAGGATCGCCTCGGTGCCGAAGCGGTCGGCCAGCGTGGTGATCTGCGCGGCCGCGCGGCTGTCGATGCCGTAGAGGATGCCCTGGCGCAGCGGCACCAGGTCGCCGTCGGTGGGCAGCAGGCACGGCCCCAGGCCGGAGACGCAGAGGCCGGCGACCGTCCGGTCGCCGGCCTGCTCCGCGAGCTCCTGGCAGATCGACGTGACGTCGGCCCACCACACCGTCTCGGCGTCCATCTCGGCGTGGCCCGGTCGCGGCATGGTCATCGCCTGGGCGTGCGCCCGGGAGGCGGTGGCCACCACCTCACCGTCGGCCGTGGTGAGCACGCCCTTGCTGCTGCCGGTGCCGACGTCGACACCGAGAAGGAGATCCGTCATCGACCGCTCCGGGGGCTGGGGGGTGGGTGGCTGGCACCGATCCTAGGGTGCCGTCCGTCACACCCCCCGCCCCTCGGCCCGCCCCTCGACCGGTCCGTCAGGCCCGCCCCTCGGCCGGCCCCCTCAGGCCGCGGCCACCGCCTGGCCGGAGGCGGCCGGCTCCAGCGCTCCGGCCACCACGTCCAGCACGTCCGCGGCGAGGTGCACCGTGACGGCCTCGAGCACGTCGGCCGGTACGTCGTCCAGGTCGGCCTCGTTGCGCCGGGGCAGGAAGACCTCGGTCAACCCGGCCCGCTGGGCGGCCAGCAGCTTCTGCTTGGCCCCGCCGATGGGCAGCACCCGGCCGTTGAGGGTGACCTCGCCGGTCATGCCGACCTCCGAGCGCACCGGGCGTCCGGTGAGCAGCGAGACCAGCGCGGTGACCATGGTGACCCCGGCCGACGGACCGTCCTTGGGGACGGCGCCGGCGGGGACGTGCACGTGCAGGCGGCGGTCCAGCTGCGCGGGGTCGACCCCGAGCTGCTCGGCGTGCGCCCGCACGAAGGACAGCGCGATCTGGGCGGACTCCTTCATCACGTCCCCGAGCTGGCCGGTCAGGGTCAGCCCGGCCTCGCCGTCGCTGGCCGACGCCTCGATGAACAGCACGTCGCCGCCCAGCCCGGTCACGGCCAGCCCGGTGGCCACGCCGGGCACCGAGGTGCGCTCGTGGGCCTCCGGGGTGAAGCGGGGACGGCCCAGGAAGGACCGCAGGTCCGGCTGGTCGATGACGATCGGCGCCGGGTCGTCCGCGAGCTTGGTGGCCGCCTTGCGCAGGGCCTTGGCCAGCAGCCGCTCGAGCTGCCGCACCCCGGCCTCGCGGGTGTGGTCGGCGGCGATCTCGCGCAGCGCGGCGTCGGTGACGGTGACCTCCTCGGGGGTCAGCGCGGCCCGCTCCAGCTGGCGGGGCAGCAGGAAGGAGCGCGCGATGGCCACCTTGTCGTCCTCGGTGTAGCCGTCCAGCGTGACCAGCTCCATGCGGTCCAGCAGGGCCGAGGGGATCTGCTCGACCACGTTGGCCGTGGCGATGAACAGCACGTCGGACAGGTCCAGGTCGAGCTCGAGGTAGTGGTCGCGGAAGGTGTGGTTCTGCGCCGGGTCCAGCACCTCCAGCAGGGCGGCCGCCGGGTCGCCGCGGTAGTCCGCGCCGACCTTGTCGACCTCGTCGAGCAGCACCACCGGGTTCATCGAGCCGGCCTCCTTGACCGCGCGCACGATGCGCCCGGGCAGCGCCCCGACGTAGGTGCGGCGGTGGCCGCGGATCTCGGCCTCGTCCCGCACGCCGCCCAGGGCGACCCGGACGAACGTCCGGCCCAGCGCGCGCGCGACGCTCTCGCCCAGCGAGGTCTTGCCGACGCCGGGAGGACCGGCGAGCAGGATGACGGCGCCGGAGCCGCGGCCGCCGACGACCTGCAGGCCACGCTCGGCCCGGCGGGCGCGCACGGCGAGGTACTCCACGATCCGCTCCTTGACCTCGTCCAGCCCGTGGTGGTCGGCGTCGAGGACCTCACGGGCCGCGGCGACGTCGTCGACGTCCTGGGTGGTGACGGCCCAGGGCAGCTCGAGGACGGTGTCGAGCCAGGTGCGGATCCAGGCCGTCTCGGGGCTCTGGTCGCTGGAGCGCTCGAGCTTGTCGACCTCGCGCAGCAGCGCCGTCCGCACGGCGTCGGGGACCTCGGCCGCCTCGACGCGGGCACGGTAGTCCTCCGGGCCGCCCGCCTGCGCCTCGCCCTCGCCGAGCTCCTTGCGGATCGCGGCCAGCTGCTGGCGCAGCAGGAACTCGCGCTGGCTGCGCTCCATGCCCTCGCGGACGTCCTCGCCGATCTTGTCGGCGACGTCCACCTCGGCCAGGTGCTCGCGGGTCCAGGCGATGACGGTCTCGAGCCGCTGCTCGACGTCGGGGGTCTCCAGGAGCTCGCGCTTGCGCTCCACGGAGAGGTACGGCGCGTAGCCGGCCGCGTCGGCGATCACCGACGGGTCGGTCATCTGGTGCACGGAGTCGATGACCTGCCAGGCCTCGCGGCGCTGCAGGACGGCGACGACGAGGTGCTTGTACTCCTCGGCGAGCTCGCGGGCGCGGTCGGTGACGACCTCCTCGACGGGCTCCACCTCGACCCACAGGGCCGCCCCGGGGCCGGTCACGCCGCTGCCGATGCGCCCGCGGCGCTCGGCCTTGAGGACGGCCGCGGCGGCCCCGCCGCTGAAGCGGCCGACCCGCTCGACGGTGGCGATCACGCCGTACGCCGCGTAGCGGTCGTCCAGGCGGGGGGCGACCAGCAGGGTGCCGTCGCTGCTGGAGCGGGCCGCGTCGATGGCGGCCTGGGAGGACTCGTCGAGCTCGACCGGCACCACCATCCCGGGGAGCACGACGAGGTCGGGGACGAAGAGCACGGGGAGACGGGTGGGCTGCTGCGACGTGGACACCATGGTGGGCGCACCTTTCGAGAGTTGAGCGATGCTGGCTCAACCTCGGCGGCGGGGGTGCTGTTCCGCGGTTCGTCGGTGTTCGTCCAGGGCGAACAACTCCGAACAACGCCGACGGCGGTGGGAGCCGGGAGGCTCCCACCGCCGTCGGTGGGGTGTCGCTGGGCGGGGCCGGTGCGGACTAGCCGCGCCGCGTCACTCGCCCAGGTAGGTGAAGGTGCTGCCCGCCCCGATGACCGAGGTCGCCGAGCCGGTGGTGGTCTGCACGTCCACGGCGCCCGCGGCGGTCGGTGGCCGGGACGGTGCACTTGAAGACCGTGGCGGTGGTGACGTTCGAGCCCTTGGGGCAGGCGGTGCCGTCGACCGTGGCGGTGGTGCTGGCCGTGAAGCCGGTGCCGGTGATCGTGAGGACGGTGCCGCCGCCGACGGGGCCGGAGGTCGGGGAGACCGAGACGCCGACGCCGGCGTACTGCAGGGGGTGCGTGCCGGCCACGGCGCTGGCGCCGCTGGCGCCGTAGCCGAAGCTCTTGGTCACGCCGTTGCTGGTGACCCGCAGGACGGGAGCGGCGTCGGCGGCGTGCGCCCCGACGACCCCGGTGAAGTACGCACCGTTCGTGGGCATCGTGACCTTGGTCAGGGCGACACCACCGAGCGTGGCCGAGAGCGGGTACGTGGTGGAGTTGACGAAGGGCGTGGCGCCGGCCGTGACGCGGATCGTGCCACCGCCCTTGGTCGAGACGGTGACGACCTGGTTGGCGAAGGCGACACCGGCGGTGGCGTCGGTGGTGGCGGCGTTGTGGGTCGCGTCCATGGTCAGCGACGGTCGGGGCGGCCACGAAGGCCAGCGCGAAGGCGCCGCCGGTCGGTGCTGGGGACCGTGGCCAGGGTGTTGGTCGAGGTGTCGGTGATGGTGATGACGCCGGTGCTCGAGGTCGCGCAGTCGTCGGCGGTCTTCAGCAGCAGGGTGGTCGGGCTCTGCACGACGTAGGTCGGAGTCCGTGGTGCAGCCGTTGATGGTCACGCCGCTGATCAGGTCCTCGTCGAAGCCGGTGCCGGTCAGGGTGATCACCTGGTTGGAGGTCAGCGCGGGCAGACGGTGCACGCTGACCTTGGTGATCGTGAACAGGGTGCTCGTGGCGGCGTCGGCACCGGGCGTGGCGAGGGCGACGACGCCCAGGGCAGCGGCGGCGGTCGCGGCGACGGCGACAGCGCGGGTGGCGAACGAGCGCTTGTTAACGTGGGGCATGGTGGGACTCCTCCATAAGTGTCCGTCGGGCGACGGCAGACGCCGCGTCCGTGCGGCTCTCTTCGGGGTGCAGCATCGGCCCGCAGCCGGGGGACCTGAAGGAAATGGCGCCCGACTTGTCCGTCGGACGCGAAACCGGTGGGCGCGGCGGACCCAGACGGCTCAGCCGGGGTCGCCGAGCAACGAGAGCACCAGGGCCAGCGGTGGCCAGGCCTCGCGCCCCCGTCGGGTGACCGCGTAGCAGCGCAGCGCCACGTCCGGGCGGGTCAGGGCCCGCAGGGAGACGCCCCGCACGGTCGGGCGGTCGGCGGGCAGCAGCCCGACCCCGAGCCCGGCCACGATGAGGTCCTGCACCAGCTCGAGGCTGTCGGCCCGGTGCACGATGCGCGGCCGGAACCCGGCCATCGAGGCGACGGTGGAGACGACGTCCTCGTCGGCGGTGCCGCGCGAGTTGACGATCCAGTCCCGGTCGGCGAACACCTCGAAGACCTCCAGCGCACTGCCGGTCACCCGGCGGGAGCGGGCCGGCACGCCCGAGGCCCAGGGGGTGCTCCACAGCGGCACGGTGCGCAGCGTGGCGTCGTGGGTGCGCGGGGCGAGGTTGTAGTCGTAGATCAGGGCGAGGTCGACGTCGTCGGAGGCGAGCAGCTCCAGGGCCTCGGCCGGCTCGTGCTCGTGCAGCCGCAGCCGGACCTCCGGGTGGTCGCGCCGCAGGTGCGCGACCACCGGCAGCAGGGACACCCGGACGGCGGTGGCGAAGGCGGCCACCCGCAGCGTGCCGGCCGGTACGGCGGCGGGGTCCAGGTCCGCACGGGCCGCCTCCAGCGCGGCCAGCACGCGCACCGCGTGCTCGCAGAGCCGGTGGCCGGCCGGGGTCAGCCGGACCCGCCGTCCCTCCGGCTCGACCAGGGCGGTCCCGGCCTCGCGGGCCAGTACCGCGATCTGCTGGGAGACCGTCGAGGTGGTGGTGGCCCGGGCCTCGGCCACGGCCCGCATGGAGCCGAGCCGGGACAGGTCCAGCAGCAGCTCCAGCCGGCGGGGGTCCATCGGCCGCATCGTCCACTGATCACGAACGGTATGTCCACCTCGTCACGTGGACGCGAACGGTGCTCAGCCGCTTCACTGGACCCATGAGTGCAGACCCCACCCGGCCGCCCGTCCGGCCGCCCGCTCGGCCGCCCGCGCCGGCACCGGGATGGCCGCGGCCTCCATGCTGTGCGTGCAGCTCGGCCTGGCCGCGTCCATCGGCCTCTTCGACCGGGTCGGGCCCGAGGGAGCGGCGTTGCTGCGGCTGTTCTGGGCCGGCGTCATCGTGTGGTGCTGGTGCGGCCGAGGGTGCGGAGCTTCGCCCGGCGCACGCTGCTGGCCTGCGTCGCCCTCGGGGTGGTCACCGCCGGGCGTGACCATGCTGTTCATGGCGTCCGTCTCCCGGCTGCCGCTGGGCACCGCCAGCGCGCTGGAGTTCCTCGGCCCCCTCGGCGTGGCGGTCTCCCGCAGCCGCGGCGGGCGGCTGCTGCTGTGGCCGCGTCCTCGCGGCGGTCGGCGTGCTGCTGCTCACCGAGCCCTGGCACGGCGCCGTCGACCCGGTGGGCGTGCTCTTCGCCCTGGCTGCGGCCTGCTGCTGGGCGGCTACATCCTGCTCACCCAGCGCGTCGGCGACGAGGTCAGCGGACTGCAGGGGCTGGCGGTCTCGCTGGCCCGGCCGGGGTCGTCGCCACCGTGGCGCTGGGCCCGAGCACGTTCGGCCGCCTGTCGCCCGACCTGGTCCTCATCGGCATCGGGCTGGCCGTGCTGCTGCCCGTCGTACCGTTCAGCCTGGAGATGCTCGCCCTGCGGCGGCTGACCACCGCCGCGTTCGGCACGTTGATGAGCCTGGAGCCGGCCATCGCCGCTCGGTGGTCGGGCTGGTCGCTGCTGCACCAGGTGCCGGGCCTGTGGCCGGTGCTGGGGATCGCCTTCGTGGTGGCCGCCGGGGTGGGGGCCGAGCGCACCGGCGCGCGCACCGGCGCCGAGGAGGGCTGACGAGCGATGGCCCCCGACGCGACGGCCCGTCGCCTACCGGTGCGGAGACCCCCTGTGCCCTCGGATCCTGACCTCCCGCCGCCGTCCGACCCCGCCTGGAGGAGCTGGACTGGCGCGAGACGCCGATGGGGGCGATCAGCCTGCGCCGACGACGCGAGCCCACCCTCGACGTCGACGTCTTCGAGGCCAAGCTGGACGACGACTTCCTGATGTCCAGCCTGTTCACGGTGGCCGAGGAGGAGCTGGCCCGGCTCGGTCTGGGCGCCGCCACGGGCGACCGGCTGGACGTCCTGGTCGGCGGCCTCGGGCTGGGCTACACCGCGGTGGCCGCGCTGGACCGACGTGCGGGTGGCCTCCCTCGTGGTGCTCGAGGCGCTGCCCGAGGTGGTCGGCTGGCACACCCGCGGCCTGCTGCCGACCTCGACGGCGCTGCGTGGGCGACGACCGCTGCGAGCTGGTGGTGGGCGACTTCTTCGCCACGGTCGGTGCCGGGCGGCCGCTGCGGGACGAGGACGGCTTCGACGTGCTGCTCGTCGACATCGACCACAGCCCGCGGCACGTGCTGCACCCGAGCCACCAGGGCTTCTACACCGTGCCGGGACTCGCGCGATGCGCTGCCGCCTTCGCGACGGAGGGGTCTTCGCGCTCTGGTCCGACGACCCGCCGGACGCAGGAGTTCACCGGGCACGTGAGGTCCTGCTTCGGCACGGTGGCCGCGCACGTCGTCGACTTCGACAACCACCTGACCGGCGGGCGCTCGAGCCAACACCGTGTACGTCGCGGTCGGGGCCGGCGGGGCCTGACCTCCGCCGGACGCCCTAGGACGACCGGCCGGCGCTGGTCCGGGACGTCGAGGTCGCCCTTGCGGAGCCGGTAGACCTGCAGCCGCAGGTCGTAGTACTTCTCGGTCTCGCCCACCCACTCCATGCCCGCCCGCAGCGGCCGTGGCCGCGGCCCGGCTGTTCTGCGAGCGGACCACGGCGAACAGCTCGTCGACGCCCTCGGCGAAGGCGTGCTGGGCGACCGCGCGCCCGGCCTCGGTGGCCAGCCCCGGCCCCAGGCGTGCGGCGCGAGCTGCCAGGCGACCTCGAGGTCCTCGCCCGTCCGGGGGCAGCGGCAGCACCGCGACGCCGCCGACGAGCTCGCCGGTCTCGGCCAGCTCGACCGCCCACCGGCCCTCGGGAGCGGTGTCGGTCCTGGGCGACCCAGCCCTGCAGGAGCATCGGACATGGCGGTCACGTCCGGCACCCGCTCCATGGCGGGGCTCAGCCACCGCGGCACGTCGTCGGCGCCGTAGACCGACCAGCGCGGCCTGCCGCGTCGCCGGTCGACCAGGGGCGCAGCACCAGCCGCTCGGTGCGGATCACCGTCCCCGCGGCCGCGGTCGGCGCTCGGTCCCTCACTCGTCACGGTGCACCTCGATGGCATCGACCCGATCAGGGTAGAACGCCACGTGGTCCTTGATCGGCGACCGCGTCATGCGGCTCCGGATAGGTCCACACCGCCGACTCCGCCACCCGTCGCCGACGCGCAGGCTGTAGTAGCTCGCGTCCCCCTTGTAGGGGCAGTGCGTGGTCAGCTCGCTGGCCTCGAGCACGGTGGGGTCGACGTCCGCGAGCGGGAGGTACTGCGCGGCCGGGTACGACGCCTCGCGGAGGGTGAGCGCCTGCATGCTGTCGGCCACCACCCGGCCACCCAGCGTCACGGTCACCCGGGCACCGCGTCGGCTCGATGGTGATGGGGTGGTCGGGGCCGGGGATCTTGATGTCCGTCATGGGGGAGGAACGCACGGGCCGCGCGGAGGATTCCGAGCACGGTCCGCCCCGGCGCGTCGCCGGGCCCGACCCGGGTCAGCGGGAGGTGGCCGGGCCGGTGACGTACTGGTGGGCGGCCGGAGGCACCTGCACGCCCTCCACCGGGGGCTCGGGGGCGCTGAGCTCGGCGACCAGGGCGCCGAACATCAACATCCCGACCAGCACCAGGCGCGCCGAGTTGGCGTGCACGGACCGACGGCGCGAGCGGTCCCGCGTGCGCACCCCGACCGTCGCCGGAGGCAGCTGGAGCCGGCGCCGGCGCGCCGGCCGGGAGCGGGGCCGTCCGGAGCGCGGCGTCGGCCACGTCGCGAGGCCCCCGTTGGACCGGGAAGGGTACGTCGACCCGCTCCCGGGTCGTGTCCCGTACGTCGTGCTCGTGCATCGGTGGCCCCCCAGCCCGCGCCGCGGGATCGCGGTGCTCCAGGTGTGTCTACCCCGGGGCCGCGGTGGTCCACAACACCGCGGGGGGCGGACGGGAGAAGTTTTACCCGATTCGGGGGGTCTCGAGGCTCGCTCCGCTCGCACCTCGACCAACGAGGTCCGCTCGCACCTCGACCGGCGGGGGCACGAAACTGCACCGCCCGGGACGGGGGGTGCCTAGACTCAGGGCGCACACGTCCGGGAGCTGGGAGGCGAGGTCGGTGGCGGACAGGGCACACGTGGCCCGACGGCTGCACCTGGCCGTCGACGCCGGCACGGTCGGACTGCACTACCAGCCGCTCGTCGACCTCTCGACCGGGCTGGTCACCGGGGTCGAGGCCCTGGCGCGGTGGGCCGACGCGGAGCTCGGCGCAGGTGCCGCCCGACGAGTTCATCCCCGTGGCGGAGCAGGGCGGCCTCATCGTCGACGCTGGGCCGGGCCTCCTGCTCACCGCCTGCCGGCAGGCGGCCGACTGGACCGACGCCGGCCCGAGGACGTGCCCCTGATCGTGTCGGTCAACGTCTCGCCCGTGCAGCTGCACCAGCGCGCGTTCGTCGACGACGTACGCGGGCGCCCTGCGCGAGACGGGCCTGGCGCCCGAGCGGCTGTGCCTGGAGATCACCGAGACCGCGATCGTGGCCGACCTGCGGACCGCCGCGGCGGGGCTGCGGCGGCTGCGCGAGCTCGGGGTGCAGTTCGCGCTCGACGACTACGGCACCGGCCACTCCTCCCTCACCCTGCTGCGCAACCTGCCCCTGGACGTCGGTGAAGATCGACCGCTCCCTGGTCCGCGGGGTCTCCACCGACGCGCAGGACGCCGTGCTGGTCCAGCTCGTCGTCGACGCCGCGCACACGCTCGGGCTGCGGGTCTGCGCGGAGGGCGTCGAGCAGGCCGACCAGGCCCAGCAGCTCGTGGCCATGGGCTGCGACACCGGCCAGGGCTGGCTGTTCGGGCGTCCGGCCCCGCCGCGGAGCGGCTGACCCGGGCGGGCCCGGCCGTGGACGCTCGCCGAGGTGGCTGGACCGGACGGTCGCAGCCGCCGGTGGCGCTGAGCGGCAGCGGCGACCTGGTCGTCCGTGGCCGACCAGGACCGCGGGTCACCTACGTGTCCGCGTCCTGCCGCCGCATCCTCGGCGTGATGCCGTCGGAGGTGGTCGGCCGCCCGCTGACCGAGCTGCTGGGGCCGGCCACGGCGACGGCCCGGTCACCCTGTCCGCTGACCCACCGGGACGGCGAGGCTCGCTGGCTGCGCGGGGTGGTCCAGCCGCTGCACGACGAGGACGGCGGCGGTGCGCGAGATCCTGTGCGTGCTGTCCGACGAGACCGCCACCGTCGTGCGGGAGCGGGCGCTGGCCGACAGCGAGGAGCTGTTCCGCAGCGCGTTCAGCGGCGCCCCCATCGGCATCGCGCTCAGCGACTTCGACGGCCGGCTGCTCCGGGTCAACCCGACTCGCTGGCCGTGCTCCTGGGCCGCACCCCCGCGAGCTGCTCGACGCTGACCGTCGCCGACATCACCCACCCCGACGACCTGTCGGCCGACGAGGCACAACCTCGCCGCGATCCGGCACGGGAGCGCGGAGCCGGCACCGGGTCCGCAAGCGCTACCTGCACTCCGACGGGCACCCTGTGCCGGTCGAGGTGCACGCGGCCAGCGTGCGCTCCTCCGACGGGCGGCCGTACTGCATCGTGGCGCACGTGCTGCCGGTCCGGCGGGTCCCGCCACCGCTCCCGACGCCGGACGTCGTCCCCCGGGTCCCGGGCGCCCGGCGGCCCTGAGCGGTGTCCACCCCTTACGGCGACCCGCGGACTCTGGCAGGGTTAACGCCGTGGACGGTGCTGACAGCGTGCTCACAGGCTGGGGGTCGTCCACCGACGCGTCGGTCGAGGACCTGCGCAGCGCCTTCGCCAACGCCCCCATCGGGATGGCGGTGCTGACCACCACCGGGGTGGTCACCGTGGCCAACGCCCAGCTCGGTGCCCTGCTGGGCCGGTCGCCGCACGAGCTGCCCGGGACCACGCTGTTCGAGGTCTGCCACCCCGACGACCTGGAGATGGCCCGCCGCAACTGCACCCTCATGACGGCCGGGCTGCGCGCGGTGATCCGGCACGAGTGCCGGTTCCTGCGCTCCGACGGCGACCTGGTCTGGGTGCTGGTCAGCACCTCCCGCGTGGCCGGGACCCCCGAGCGGCGATCCCACCTCATCATGCACGTGGAGGACATCACCGACCGCAAGCGTCTCGAGGCGCAGCTGACGCACCAGGCGCTGCACGACCCGCTCACCGGCTTGGGGAACCGTGCCCTCCTGAGCAGCCGTATCGCCGACGTGTTCCGCGAGGTGGACCGCGCCCGGGTGGACAGCCTGCTGATCCTCGACCTCGACGGCTTCAAGGGCGTCAACGACACCTACGGCCACCCGGCCGGGGACCGGCTGCTGCAGGAGCTGGCGGCGCGGCTCACCCAGCTGCTGCGGCCCACCGACCTGGCGGCCCGGCTGGGCGGGGACGAGTTCGCGGTGCTGTGCGTGGACACCGACCACGAGCAGGCCGTCGGGATCGCCGACCGGCTCCGGGCGGCCGCCGCCACCCCCTTCGCGGTGGGTGGTCACGCGATCACCCTCGCCGCCGCGGTCGGCATCGCCACCCGACGGCGCGAGCGGGCCGACGAGGACGCCGTGGTGGCCATGGCCACGATGATGCAGGAGGCCGACCGCGCCATGTACGACGAGAAGCGGCGGGGCCGTGAGGTCAGCCCGTCCGCGTCGAGCGGGGGGTCCGCTGCAGCGGCAGGCTGAGGTCGAGCTCGGCCCCGGCCCCGGGACGACGGGCGGAGGCGCCGACCTGACCGCCGTGGGCGGCCGCGATGTCGGCCACCAGCGCCAGCCCCAGGCCGTAGTGCCGCGGCCGGGTCCTGACGGCGCACCGCCGGTCCCCGAGGCCCCGTCGAGCACCGGGCCCTCGGGACGACCCCGGGCGAAGCGCTCGAACATCCGCGGCAGCACGTCCGGCGCGACACCGGGGCCGTCGTCGCGGACCAGCACGTGCACGGAGCGGCCGGCCACCGCCAACGACACCTCCACCCGGGAGCGGGCGTGCTCCAGCGCGTTGTCCACCAGGGCGGTGACGGCCCGTCGCAGCGAGGCCGGCACCCCGCGTACGACGCACGGCTGCCCGGCGCCGGTCAGCACCAGGTGCACCGAGCGCTCCCGGGCCTGCACGTCGCACGCCTCGACCACCTCCGCGGCCAGGGCGCCCAGGTCGACGTCCTCCCGGTCCAGCACCGACCCGGGGTCGGCGGCCACCAGCAGCTCCTCCAGGATCTCGGCCAGGGTGCCGGTGCCGGCGACCACGGCGGCCACGTCCTCGGCGTACGCCTGCTCCCCGCCCGCCCTCAACCGCCGGGCCAGCAGCTGGGCCCGCAGGCTGAGCAGCGTCAGCGGCGTCCGCAGCTCGTGGCCCGCGTCGGCCACGAAGCGTCGCTGCACCTCCAGCGTGCGGGTGAGCGGGGCCACCGTGCGGCGGGCCAGCCACGCGGCCACCAGCCCGGTGAGCAGCACGCCGATCCCGGTGGCGGCCAGCAGGGAGCGCAGCAGCCGCTCACGTCCCTCCTCGCCCTCCTCCCGGTCCTGGACCGCCTGCACGACCAGGTCGCCGACCCGGGCCGTGCGGACGGCGAAGGCGTAGCCGGTGCGGTCGCGGTCCACGACGTACTGGCGGGCCCGGCCGTCCCGGGTGACCGCGGCGATGGCGGCCCGGTCGGGCAGCCCCGGGGGGAGGCTGCCCGAGGTGCGGGTGCGGCCCTCGGCGTCGACCACCACCAGGCTGGTGCCCGGGGCCGCGCGCAGCGGGACGCGGGCCTGCGCGACGGTCCGGCGCAGGCTGTCGTCGGCCGCGGAGACCGCCGCCCGCTGGTAGGAGACGTAGAGCACCGACCCGACCACGACCAGGACGGCCACGACGGCCAGGCCGGTCTGCACGCCCAGCCGGACCGAGGCCGCGCCGGCCTGCTGGTGCACGGGTCCGCGGTCGCCCCGGCGGGTCACGTCGACCCGAGGCGGTACCCGAAACCCCGGACCGTGACCACCACGTGGTCCCCCAGCTTGCGGCGCAGGTAGTGCACGTAGGTCTCCACCACGCCCTCGTCCTCGGCGGTGTCGAAGACCCGGTCCAGCAGGTCGGGTCGGGAGAAGACTGTGCCCGGGGCGGCGGCCAGGGTCTCCAGCAGCCGGCACTCCCGCTCCGAGAGGTCCACGGCGGAGTCGTCGTCGCGCCGCACGCGCCGGTTGCCCGCCTCCAGTGCGCCGCCGGGGACCCGGAGCACGGGGAGGGCGCCCGCGCCGCCCCGCCGGCGGAGCAGCGCGGTCAGCCGGGCCAGCAGCTCCTCCACGTCGAAGGGCTTGCCCAGGTAGTCCTCGGCGCCGGCGTCCAGCCCGGTCACCCGGTCCCGGCGGGCTCGCCAGGGCCGAGAGGACCAGCGTCGGGACGAAGCGTGCCCCGGCCCGCATCCGGCCCAGCACGTCGAGGCCCTCGGCGCCGGGCAGCCCCCGGTCGAGGACCACGAGCTCGAAGCGCGTCCGCGAGGCCCAGGGCCAGGGCGGCCGGGCCGTCGGGGGCGACCGTGACCTGGTAGCCCTCGGAGGTCAGCAGCTCGGCCAGCAGCCGGGCCAGCTCCGGGTCGTCCTCGGCCAGGAGGAGACGCACGGGTCCGGCCACCGGCTCAGTGTAGGGCGGGACCTCAGCCCTTGACGGTGACACCGGACCAGGCGGACTTGGCCCCGCTGTGGCCGATCCGGGCCACCTGGACGCCGGTGCCGACCGAGGCCACGACGGCCAGCACGGCGGCGGCGACAACGAGCCGCGGCCCCGCGGCCCCGGCTGTCGTGACCCGGACCGCGACGGTCCCGCTGCAGGTGCAGGCCGTAGGTCAGCGCCGCGACGACGGCCAGGCCGATCATCCAGGGCAGCAGGCCGTCGGCGAGGTGCGCGTGCTCCTCGATGAGGGCGCTGTGACCCAGGGAGTGCTCCAGCGTCTCGCCCGAGCTGG
Source organism: uncultured Actinomycetota bacterium (assembly GCA_963750345.1). GTDB lineage: Bacteria > Actinomycetota > Actinomycetes > Propionibacteriales > Nocardioidaceae > Nocardioides_B. The sequence continues at coordinate 63,531 of CAVVQH010000013.1, forward strand.
TGGACAGGGGCACCAGGACCAGGCCCAGCACGGCGACGGCCAGCGGCCCCCAGCCGGCCCAGCGACGGAACCGCGGCCACAGGGCGGCCAGCAGGACCGCGAGGGCGGCTGCCGGCACGACCACGACGGTGGCATGGACGACGAGGGGGTGCACGGCAGACCGAAGAACGATGTGGGCACGGAGGATCCTGTCCAGGGCGGGTGACGAGGTACCGGGTCCAGCATGTCGGCGCCACCTGTGTGGATCCTGGGAAGGCTGAAGGTGCCCCGCAGCCGTGGACCCTGACCGACCGCCGCACGCGCCCGTGGTGGGCGGCGACGGGGCCGAGCCCCCGCCGGCTCCACTACGACGAGTTCTACGGGCTGGTCGACCGCGACGACGGCCGCCGGCGCGGCTGGGTGCACGGCAACTGCCAGGCCGAGTCGCTGCGGCTGCAGGTCGACGGCGACGACCTGCGCACGGTCCGGGTGCCGCCGGTCCACGAGCTGACCGCCGACGACCTGCCGCACCTGCGCGAGGCTGGCTGCCCGCACCGACGTGCTGGTGTCCCAGCCGGTGCGCGCCGACTACCGCGACCTGCCGGTCGGGCACGCAGCAGCTGACCGGTGCTGTGCCTCCCGCCGCCCGGGTGGCGCGCGTGCCGGTGATCCGGTTCGCCGGTCTCTACCCGACCCACGGCATCGTGCGGCCGCCGGAGGACCGCTCGCTGACCCCACCGCTGGTCGCCTACCACGACCTGCACCGTGCTGTGGGAGGCCCACGCGGGCGCCGTGCCCGACCCCTCCGGCCTCCGGGTGGGCCAGGTCCGCGAAGTCGCCGCCCACTCCCTGGGGGAGCTGCGCCGCCGCGAGCAGCACCACCGGACGGTGCCGGTCTCGGACCTCTTCGCGCGACCGCACTTCGGCCAGATGCGCACTCTCAACCACCCCGGCAACGACATCTGGGTGGAGCTCGCCGTGCGCGTACGCGGTGCGCTGGGGCTCGCGAGACCGTCGTCCCGCTGCCCGGCCGCTGCTCGACCATGTGCACGCACCCGGTCGCCCGTGGTGGCCGAGGCGTTCGGGCTCGACCCGGGCGAGGCCCGACGCCGGGTGGTGCGTCGGGGGGGTCGGGCCGTGTCGCACGGAGCGGGTCCGGGAGGCGCACCTCGCTGGTACGACCGCCACCCGGGTGCCGTGGCCGCCGGGGTCCGCCGCCACCGCGACGTCCTGCGCCTGCTGGGACTCGCCGCGTGAGCGGCCGTCGAAGGCCGCCTTCATCCCGCACCAGCTGGTCGTGGGCGACCCCCGTCACGGCGTGGTCCGCTACGCCCACCAGCTGCGGGGCGCGGTCGCCTCCAGCCTCCCGGGGCGGTCCGCCGGTCACGACGCCCCCGTCGGGGGCGACGCGGTCCACGTCCACTTCACCGACCGGCTGTTCGGCAGCACCCCGGAGGCCGCGGCTGACCGCTTCGTCGACCTCGCCCGCCGGCGCCCGGTCTCGGTGACCCTGCACGACCTGCCCCAGCAGTCCGACGGCCGGCACCGTCTGGCCCGCGAGACGTCGTACGCCCGGGTGGCTGCCGCGGCGCGCGCGGTGGTCTGCAACAGCCGGCACGAGCTGACCCTGCTGCGTCAGTGCGTCACCGCGGCCGCCCTGCCACCCACGACGGTCATCCCGCTGCCCATCGTCGGTGCTGGCCGGACCGGCCCCGGTCACGTGGTCGGGCTGCCCGTGCGCCTCGAGGCCGCGGTGCTCGGCTTCTGGTACCCCGGCAAGGGCCACGACGACGTGGTGGCCGCGTTGCTGGAGGCCCACGGCGGCACCCGCGGCCGGCCGCGGCGCCGCCCACGACTCACGGTCCTGGGGGGCGCCTCCGACGGTCATGAGGACGAGCTCGCGGCGTTCGTCCGGGACAGCGCCGAGCGCGGCGCACGGGTCGAGGTCACCGGCTACCTCCCCGACGAGGAGCTGGTGCGTCGCAGCCGCCGGGTCGCCGTGCCCGTGGTGGCCCACCAGCACGTGTCCGCGTCCGGGTCGCTGAACTCCTGGATCGCCGCCGGGCGCAGGCCGCTGGTCCGCGACAGCCGCTACGCGCGGGAGATGGCCCTCCTGCGGCCCGGCACGATGACCACGTACCCGCCGGACGGCCTCGCCGCAGCGCTCAGGGCGGCGGCCGAGGAGCCGGCGGGCACCTGGTTGGGCGAGGACGCAGTGCTGCTCCCCCACCTGCCGGACGTCGCCGCCGCCTACCTCGCCTGGTGGCGTGAGGTCGTGCCCTGGTGAGCGGTCCTCCTCGGGGACGGACCGTGCCGGGCAACCGCTGGGACCTGCTGGACGGCGAGTGGCCGACGCCACCGCCCGAGGTGACGGTGGTGGTCACGCACTTCGAGCAGCCGCGACAGCTCGAGCGGACCCTCGCGGGGCTGCGTCGCCAGACCCACCCGGCCGACCGCGTGCAGACCGTCGTCGTCGACGACGGGTCGCGGACGCCGCCGCGGGTGCCCGACGACGTGCTCCTGCTGCGGCAGCCGGACCGGGGCTTCCGGGCCGCCGAGGCGCGCAACCTGGGTGCCCGCGTCGCGACCGGTGACGTGCTCTGCTTCCTGGACGCCGACACCACTCCGGAGCCCGACTACCTCCGGCGGATCTCCCGGCTGCCGGCGCTGGCCCCCGAGGCCGTCGTCGTCGGCCGTCGCGAGCACGCCGACCTCGGTGGCTGACGGGGACCAGCCCGTGGAGGTCGCCGGTCCGCGCTGCCGGTTGCCGGCTCCTGCCTGGCTGGGCGACGCCTACCGGGACACGCACGACCTGCTCTCCGCCGACCACCGCTCCTACCGCTTCGTGATCAGCGCCGTCCTTGCCTGCCACCGTTGGTTCTTCGAGCACCTCGGCGGGTTCGACGAGACGATCACGGCGTACGGCGGCGAGGACTGGGAGTGGGCCATCAGGGCCTGGGCCGACGGGGCGGTGCTGGCCCACGAGCCGCGGGCCGTCGCCTGGCACGACGGCCCGGACTGGTCCGTCCGCGACGACGAGGCCGCCCGGCGCGAGACCAAGAACGACGAGACGCTCACCCTGCTGCAGCGGCACGCGCTGCCGGCGGCCCGGCCCCGGGCGCTCCGGCTGGCCCGCGCGCGACGTCGAGGTGCTGGCGGCTCGGAGCCGACGGGCGACGCCCTGCGGTCACGCTCGTGGTGCTCGACCACCTGCTGCTCGCCCTGCCCCACGCCGACGTGCGTGTCCCCGCCGGGGCGTCCTGGGTGACCGCGAACGACGACCGGGTGAGCGCGTGGACGAGGGCGAGCCGAGGGCGGCGCGGGTGCACGTCGAGCACGTGGGAGACGTGCGCATCGAGCCCGACGACCTGCGCGACGCGCTGCAGGCCCTCGACGAGTGGGGCCGGTCGGCACGGTCCACTGCCTCGACGCCGACGGCCGGGTGGTGGCCACCGCTCCGGTCCGCGCGCGCCCTACGCCGGTCCGCCCGGTGGGGCCGGGACGACCTGTTCGAGGCCGCGCCCGGCGGGTGGCCACCTCGAACCCGGCCGCCGAGCCGGCCCTGCAGGGCTACCTCGGCGGCTGGGCCTGAGGGGGCCTCAGGCGTCGATGACGATCGGGATCACCAGCGGGCTGCGGCGGAACTTGCGCTCGGCCCAGCGGCTGATGTCGCGGCCCAGCATCTGCTCGAGCTGGTGCGAGTCGCCGATGCCCTCCGCCGCCGCGTGGGCCAGCGTCTTCTCGATGATCGGCAGGGCCGCGTCGAAGGTGTGCTCGTCGTGCACGAAGCCGCGGACCAGGAAGTCCGGCGGGTCGGCCAGCTTGCCGGTGTCCGCGTCGACGATGGCCAGGACCGTGACGACGCCCTCCTCCGCCAGGGTCCGGCGGTCCCGCAGGGTGGCCTCGGTGACGCCGCCGACCTCGCCGCCGTCGACGTAGACGTTGCCGGCGGGCACCTTGCCGACGATCTTCGCGTGCCCGTCGACGAGGTCCACGACCACGCCGTCCTCGGCGATCACCACGTTCTTGGGGTCGACGCCGGTCGAGATGGCGAGGTCCGCGTTGGCCCGCAGGTGCCGCCACTCGCCGTGCACCGGCATGACGTTGGAGGGCTGCACGATGTTGTAGCAGTAGACCAGCTCACCGGCGCTGGCGTGGCCGGAGACGTGCACCTTGGCGTTGCCCTGGTGCACGACGTGCGCGCCCCACCGGGTCAGGCCGTTGATCACGCTGCTGATCGCGTTCTCGTTGCCGGGGATCACCGAGCTGGCCATGAGCACGGTGTCCCCCTCGCCGACCCGGATCACGTGGTCGCGGTTGGCCATCCGGGACAGGGCCGCCATCGGCTCGCCCTGCGAGCCGGTGCAGACCAGCGCGACCTTGGTGGCCGGCATCCGCTCGAGCTGCTTGAGCGGCACGATCAGGTTGTCGGGCACCTTGAGGTAGCCCAGCTCCTGGGCGACGCCCATGTTGCGGACCATCGACCGGCCCACGAAGGCGACCTTGCGGCCGTGCGCGTGGGCCGCGTCGAGGACCTGCTGGATGCGGTGGATGTGGCTGGCGAAGCTGGAGACGATGACCCGGCGCGGGGCCGTGCGGAAGACCGTCTCGATCGCCGGGGCGAGGTCCTTCTCCGCGGTCGTGAAGCCCGGCACCTCGGCATTGGTGGAGTCGGTCAGGAAGAGGTCGACGCCCTGCTCGCCGAGGCGGGCGAAGCCGCGCAGGTCGGTGATGCGGCCGTCGAGGGGGAACTGGTCCATCTTGAAGTCGCCGGTGTGCAGCACGAGGCCGGCGGCGGTGCGGATGGCGACCGCCAGCCCGTCGGGGATCGAGTGGTTGACGGCCAGGAACTCCAGCTCGAACGGGCCCGAGGGTGCGCTTGTCGCCCTCCTTGACCTGCGCCGAGCTTCGGCTTGATCCGGTGCTCCTTGAGCTTGGCGTCGATCAGCGCCAGGGTCAGCTTGGAGCCCATCACCGGGATGTCGCGCCGCTCGCGCAGCAGGTAGGGCACCGCGCCGATGTGGTCCTCGTGGCCGTGGGTGAGCACCAGCGCCTCGATCTTGTCCAGCCGGTCCCGGATCCAGCTGAAGTCGGGCAGGATCACGTCGACGCCGGGCTGGTGCTCCTCGGGGAACAGCACGCCGCAGTCCACGACCAGCAGGCGGCCGGCGTGCTCGAAGACCGTCATGTTGCGACCGATCTCGCCGAGCCCGCCGAGAGCGACGACCCGGAGGCCGTTCTTGGCCAGCTTCTGCGGCGCCGACAGTTCCAGGTGGGGATGACTCATGGCGTCACGCTAACGGCTGGCGCCCCCACCTGGCCCCCGGGCCCTGCGGCGACCGGCCGCGGTGGTCGTGCGCCGGCGGGCTCAGCGGGGGCCGCGCCGCCGGAAGCGGGCGTGCGCGACGGCGGCGCGGGCGGCGTTCATGCCCGGGGCGCCGTGCACGCCACCGCCCGGGTGGGCCGACGCGGAGCCCAGGTAGAGCCCCTTGACCTGGGTCTCGGCCCGCCCGAGGCCCGGCACCGGGCGGAAGACGAGCTGCTGGTGCAGCTGCGAGCTGCCGCCGTTGAGCGCACCCCCGACCAGGTTGGCGTCGCGGGCCTCCAGCTCGCGCGGGCCGAGCACCCGCCGGGAGGTCACCCGGGAGCCGAAGCCGGGGGCCACGGCCTCGAGCCGGGCCTGGATGCGGTCGCGCGAAGCGCTCCAGGTCGTCGGGGTCCCAGGTCCCGCGGATGCCGCCGTCGCCGGCGTCGCGGGTGACGTGCTGCGGCACGTGGGTGTAGGCCCACAGCGACTCGGTGCCGGCGTGGCGAGCGGGTCGGGTCGGAGGTCGGTCATCTGGCCGGTCAGCAGGAAGGGCAGGGCCGGTACGGCGTTGGCCGCGACCTGGCCCAGCGCCTCGGTCATCTGGTCGACCGAGTCCGCGACGTGCACCGTGCCCGGGGCGTGCCGAGGGCGGCGAGGCCCACGGCACCGGCCCGTCCAGCGCCCAGTCGACCTTCACCGTCGAGGGGTCCATCGCGAAGCGACGCATGCCGCGGCGGGTGCGCTCCGGGACGTCGTGCTCGGCCAGCAGGTCGCCGTACAGCTGCGGGGCGACGACGTCGGCGACCACCGCGTGCCGGGCGGCGAACCGCTCGCCGTCGGCCGTGGCGACCGCCTCGGCCCGGCCGGCGGACACCTCGATCCCGGTGACCGGGGTGTCGCAGCGGATCTCCCCGCCCAGGGCGACGATCCGGCGGGCCAGGGCCTGCGGTCAGCCGGCCCGCGCCACCCTCGGGCACGGGGAAGCCGACGGTCTGGCCGAGCATGGTCAGCAGCAGGCCCATCAAGCCCGAGCCGGCCGCGTCGAGCGGGATGTCGGCGTGGCCGGCGTTGCCGGCCAGCAGCAGGCGCGGGCGACTCGCCGCCGAAGCGGGTGCGGCCCAGCTCGGCGGGCCGGGGACAGGCAGGTCGGCACGAAGTCGAGGCCGCCGACCGCGCGGCAGCCGGGCCAGCGCCGCCAGGCCGGCGCGCACCGGCGGGAACGGCGACATCAGCGCGTCGACGAGCTGGTCGCCGATCGCGGTCCCACTCGCGCGCACAGCTCGAGCCAGGCCTCGCCGTCACCGGGGTGCTGCTCGTCCATCACGGCCGCGGTGACGTCGCGGTCCCGGTGCAGCAGCGCCCAGGAGCCGTCGCGCCGGGGGTGGCCGAGCACGGCCGGGGCGTGCACCCAGCGCAGCCCGTGCTCCTCCAGCCCGAACGCCTGGATGGTGCGGCGAGGCGGCGGCCAGCGGGTAGAACGCGCTGAAGGTGTCGTGGACGAACCCGGCGTCGACCTCGTCGTCGCTGCGCACCGCCCCGCCGACGGTGGGCTGGGCCTCCAGGACCAGCACCGACCAGCCCTTGTCCAGCAGGTGGTTGGCGGCGACCAGCCCGTTGGGCCCGGCGCCGACGACCACCGCGTCGTACGACGGGCGCCGGCCGGTCCTGTGCTACCGGTTCTCCGCGACGAACGCCAGGCGCCGCAGGGTCTCCCGGTTGCGCAGGCCGATCATCGGGGTCTCCAGCGACCTGCGGCACCAGCGTGCCCGGCCCGGACACGGCGGTCTCCCGGATCTCGACCCGGGTGCTCGCTCCCTGGGCGGCCAGCGTCAAGGTCACCTCGGCCTCACCCGGCCGGCCAGCCCCGGGCCCGCAGCCGCAGGAAGCGGGCCCGGCTCGGCCTCCAGGACCTCGGTGGTGTCGTCGAGGACGAGCGGCCAGACGCCGGCCGAGTGGTGCAGCTGCGCGCCGACCGCGGGCCACGACGCGTCCACGTCGCGCATCCGCGTCGCGCCGACCACCCAGAGCGGGTAGAGCCAGCCGTCGGCGAGCACGTCCCAGACCTTGTCGGGGACGGTCCGGATCTCACGCGTGTTGGTCGCCATCCCGCAGCGATACCCCCGCTCGGACCGGCGCATGCACCGAGCCGTCCACCGTCCGCGCGCCGACCCGGGCGTCGTTTCCGCCCGACCCGCCGGGTCAGCCCCAGACGTGCGGCCAGCGGCCGTGCACGGCCTCCTGCTCGGGCTCGGCCTCGAAGACGTTGCCGGGGTTCGGCCGGCACGCTCCCCCGGCCCTGGCCCAGCAGCCGCATCATCGGCCCGACCAGCGCGTCGAAGACCCCGGGCAGCAGCCGGAAGCCCGCCACCATCAGCGAGTTGGCCGGGCCGGCGCCGATGTCGCGACCCGGCTTGTCCAGGGCGCCGACACGACGCGGTCGGGCGACCGCTCGGGCGACGACACGGGCGGCGGCGGGTGACCCGGCCGGCCGGTGTAGCTGCCGGCCAGGTCGTAGATCGGGGTGTCCACGCCTCCGGGCGAGACCAGGCTGACGTGCACGCCCCGCTCGCTGCGGGCCTCGATCTGCAGGGTGCGCACGAGGCCCTGGATGGCCCACTTGCTGGCCAGTAGGTGCTCATGTACGGCGTGGCGATCTTGCCCAGCACGGAGCCGACCACCACCAGGGAGCCGCCCTGCTGCTCGGCGAACAGCCGCAGGGCGCCCGGGCGACGTTGGCGGTGCCGACTGCACGTTGGTGGTCAGGATCGTGTCGAAGACGTCGACGGGGACGTCCTCGAAGCGGCCGTAGGCCAGCACCGCCGCCGCGTGCACCACGCCGTCGAGCCGACCGATGCCGGCCACCGCGTGGTCGAAGAGGGCCTGCACGTCCCCGTCGCGCCCGACGTCGGTCGGGCACGACGAGGACGTCCGCGGCGCCGCGGCCGACGCACTCCTGGCGCAGCCTCTCCAGGCTCTCGGCCGAGCGCGAGGCCAGCACCAGCGTGCGCGCCGAGGCCCGCGAGCTGGTGGGCGGTGGCGCGGCCGATGCCGGAGGAGGCCCCGGTCACCAGGACGGTGCCACCGGCCACCGGTGGGGAGGTGGTCACGGGTTGAGGACCACCTTGATGCAGTCGTCCTGCTTCTTCTGGAAGATCTCGTAGCCCGTGCGGCGCCTGCTCCAGCGGCAGGTGGTGGGTGGTCATGTCGAGCGTGCCGAGGGGGTCGGCGTCGTCGAGCACCAGCGGCAGGATGTCGTCGATCCACCGCTTGACGTGGCACTGACCCATCCGCATCGTGATCCCGCGGTCGAACATCTCCATCAGCGGCATGGGGTCGACCTCACCGCCGTACACCCCGCTGAGCGAGACGGTGCCGCCGCGGCGCACCGCCTTGACCGCGGTGTGCAGCGCGCCCAGCCGGTCGAGCGCCATGCGGTCGGTCATCGGCTTGGCCAGCGCGTCGGGCAGCAGGCCCACCGCCGGTGTGGGCGGCCTTGCCCACCGGGGAGTCGTGGGCCTCCATGCCGACGCGCGTCGACGACGCCGTCGGGGCCGCGCCCGCCGGTCATCTCGATGAGCGCCCCGGCCACGTCGTCGACCGTCGTCCATGTCCAGGGTCTCGATGCCGTGCCGCCGCGCCATCGCGAGCCGCTCGGGGACGTTGTCGACGGCGATGACGCGCTCGGCGCCCAGGTGCCGGCCGATCCGGGCGCAGAACTGGCCGACCGGCCCGAGCCCGAGCACGGCCAGCGTGCCGCCCTGCGGGCACGTCGGCGAACTGCACCGCCTGCCAGGCGGTGGGCAGGATGTCGGAGAGGAAGAGGAAGCGCTCGTCCGGCGCGCCCTCGGGGACCTTGATCGGCCCGAAGTGGGCCTGCGGGACGCGCAGGTACTCGGCCTGGCCGCCGGGCACGGAGCCGTACAGCTCGGTGTAGCCGAACAGGGACGCGCCCTTGCCGGTGGCGCGGTTCTGGGTGGTCTCGCACTGCGCGAACAGCCCGCGGCTGCACATCCAGCAGGAGCCGCAGGAGATGTTGAACGGGACGACCACCCGGTCGCCGGGCTTGATGTGGGTGACCTCCGGGCCGACCTCCTCCACGATGCCCATCGGCTCGTGGCCCAGGACGTCGCCGGGGCTGCAGGAAGGGGCCGAGCACCTCGTACAGGTGCAGGTCCGAGCCGCAGATCGCGGTGGAGGTGACCTTGACGACGGCGTCGGTGGGCTGCTCGATCCGCGGGTCGGGAACGTCCTCGACGCGGACGTCGCGCTTGCCGTGCCAGGTCAGGGCTCTCACTGCAGGTCCTTCGTGGGGGGTCGCCGCGTTCGGACGACAGAGCACGAGGTACCCCGAGGACGGGCGCTCAAGCGCCAGGACGGGTCAGGCGGTGAGGCCCTGGCTCCCCGGGTGCGGCAGCCGCGCGCGCAGCACCGCGACCGGTGCGGGCCGGCCGAACAGGTAGCCCTGGGCCCGGCCCGCACCCAGCGACGCCACGGCCCGGTGCTGGTCGGCGGTCTCCACGCCCTCGGCCACCCACCCCATGCCCAGGTCGTCGGCCAGCCGCGTGATGGCGGCCACGATGGCCCGGTCGCTGGTCGAGGTCACCATCGCCTGCACGAAGCTGCGGTCGACCTTGAGCTCGGTGACCGGGAAGCGTCGCAGGTGGGCGAGCGAGGAGTAGCCGGTGCCGAAGTCGTCGAGGCTGATCCCGACGCCCCGGTCGCGCAGGTCCACCAGCTGGCGCAGCGTCAGGTCGTCGGCCTCGAACAGTGCCGACTCCGTCAGCTCGAGGCTCAGCGCCCGCTCCGGCAGCCCGGCGTCCGCGAGCGCCGCGGCCACGGTCTCCGCGAGGTCGGGGCGCGAGACCTGGCTGGCCGCGACGTTGACCGCCAGGTGCAGGTCCGCGCCGGTCTCGGCCCGCAGCGCGGCCACGGCACGGCAGCTCTCGCGCAGCACCCACACCCCCATGGGCACCACGAGCCCGCTCTGCTCGGCCGCCGGGATGAACGCGCCGGGCAGCACCAGGTGGCCGTGCTCGTCGAGCAGGCGCACCAGCGCCTCGACGCCGACGACGTCGCCGCTGCGGACGTCGACGATCGGCTGGTAGTGCACCCGGAAGCGGTCCTCGTCCAGGGCGTGCCGCAGGCTGGCCTCCGTACGCCGGTAGCCCGCGGTCTGCCGGTGCAGGTGCGGCCCGTAGCTCTCACGCCGGTTCTTGCCCAGGCTCTTGGCCCGGTACATCGCGGCGTCGGCCCGTTGCACGAGCAGCAGCGGGTCCCCGGCGTCGACCCGGCCGGTGGCCAGGCCGATGCTGGCCGTGACCCGCACGGGGCCGGCGTCGGTGTCGATGGGGCGCACCAGGGCGCGCTCGATGCCGGCGGCGACCCGGTCGACGTGGAGGGCGGAGGCATCGGGTCCGCCACCGCAGATGACCACCAGCTCGTCCCCGCCGAAGCGGGCGACGAGGTCCCTGCGCCGCACCAGCGCCGAGACCCGGCGGGCCACCTCGACCAGGACCTGGTCGCCCACGTCGTGCCCACGGGTGTCGTTGACGACCTTGAAGCCGTCGAGGTCGAGGAAGAGCACCGCGACCTGGTGCCGTCCGGCCGCGAGCTCGCCGAGCACCCTGTTCAGCCGGGCGCGGTTGGCCAGGCCGGTCAGACCGTCGAGCTCGGCCTGGCGCCGCAGCATGTCCTCGGCCGCGCGGCGCGCGGTGATGTCCTCGATCTGGGCGAGCAGGTAGCGGGCACCGTCGCCGGCGGCCACCCAGGCCAGCGTGACCCAGGTGGTCAGCACCTCGCCGTCCTTGCGGAGCAGCCGCATCTCGAGGCGGTGCCGACCGTCGGCCGCGGCGGCCGCGGCCGCACCGGCCGCATCGGCCAGCTCGACGTCGTCGGCGTGCAGCAGCTCGCGGGCGGACATGCCGACGAGCTCCTCGGCGCTGCGGCCCAGCAGCTCGCACAGCGCGCCGTTGACCACGGCGTACGTCCCGGTCTCGCCCAGCGTCAGACCCATCGCCAGCGGCGAGAGGTCGAAGACCACCCGGAAGCGGCGCTCGGCCTCGCTCAGCCGCTCCTCGACCGACGGGAGCCCGGAGCGCGCAGGAGTGCCGTCGCTCCTCGTCTGCTCGCGCATCGGACCCTCCCGGCCGCTCGTCCCTCGTCAGGGAGACATCGGCAGGGGGCGGTCGGCTCTGAGGTGATCGCCGTGCAGGCTCAGCTGTTCTGCTCGATGTAGGCGGCCGGGTCCTTGTCGGTGTCGTCCACGCCCCGGCCGCCCGGGTGGGCGGCGTAGAAGGCGAGCCACGCCATGGCCAGGTCGTGGCGCTGCTGGAGCGTGGAGCTCTTGATGAAGTCGGGCAGCGCCTCCCGCTCCTCCTCGTCGAGGTGCTCGCCGTTCTCCGTGCGGGCCTCGCCGACGGCCTCGAACCACTCGTGGGTGCCCACCTCGAGCCCGCGGGCCTTGCGCACCGCGTCGCGGATGGAGTTGTGGTCGCCGATGGCGTCGTCGGTCTCGTCCTCCGGGTCGCCGGCCTCGCCGACCTTGAGCAGCACCGGGTAGAACACCTCCTCCTCGGCCTGGGCGTGGGTGTCCAGCCGCGTCGCGAGGGGCTCCCACACGGCGGTGAGCTCCTCGGTGGTGCGGGCGTCGTCGAGCAGGAAGAACCGGCGGCGGAGCCACTCGTGGTCCTCGGTGATGAGAGCGATGATGTCGGCCATGCTCGGAAGGTACCCCGTGCCCGGTCGCGCCGCGTGGTGGGAGATCGGCCGGCTGGGTACGAGGGGTGCCGTCGTCCGCCGTACCGGTGAGGGAGAACAGCATGAACGTGGCCGAGCACATCGTGGCGCGACTGCAGGAGTGGGGGGTGCACCGCGTCTACGGCTACCCGGGCGACGGCATCGGCGGCGTGCTCGCCGCGATCGGCGCCGAGCACGAGCACGTCGACTTCGTCCAGGTCCGGCACGAGGAGACGGCCGGCTTCGCGGCGACCGCGGACGTGAAGTACGGCGGCAGCGAGATCGGCTGCGCCGTGGTGACGGGTGGCCCCGGAGCGCTGCACGTGCTCAACGGCGTCTACGACGCGAAGATGGACCGGGTGCCGGTGGTGGTGCTGCTGGGTCAGACGGCCCTGTCCGCCCTGGGTGGCAGCTACTACCAGGAGGTGGACCTGCACAGCGTCTTCAAGGACGTCGCGGTCTACCTCCAGACGGTGGCCGACGCCTCGCAGGTCGAGCACATGGTCGACCGGGCCTGTCGCACGGCGCTGGCCGAGCGGGGACCGGCGGTCCTCATCGTGCCGAGCGACGTGCAGGAGCGGGCCGCCCAGGAGCAGTCGCCGGACGCGCACGGCTACTTCCACACCAGCCCGGTGCCGAGCAGCCCGGTAGCGGCCCCCGACATCGAGGCGGTACGCCGCGCCGCGGAGGTCCTCAACGCCGGCGAGCGGGTCGCGATGCTCGTCGGCGCGGGCGCCCTGGGGCACTCCGCCCTGGTGGAGCAGGTGGCCGACCGGCTCGGTGCGGGAGCGGCCAAGGCCCTGCTGGGCAAGACCGTCCTGGACGACCGGCTGGAGTGGGTCACCGGCGCGATCGGACTGCTGGGCACGACGGCCAGCTGGGAGCTGATGCGGAACTGCGACACCCTGCTGGTCGTGGGCTCGAACATGCCCTACTCCGAGTACTACCCCGCCCCCGGCCAGGCCCGGGCCGTGCAGGTCGACCGGGACGGCTCGAAGATGGGGCTGCGCTACCCCACCGAGGTCAACGTCGTCGGCGACGCCGGCCTGTTCCTGGAGGCGCTGCTGCCCCTGCTGGACGGCGAGCGCCCCACGGCCTGGCGCGAGCGGGTCGCCGGCTGGAAGCGGCACTGGGAGGAGTACTCCGCGGCCCGGGTCGCGGCCAAGGCCGACCCGGTCAACCCCGAGGCCGTGGTCGCGGGCATCTCGCGGCGGCTGCCTGAGGACGCCGTGGTCGCGGTGGACTGCGGCACGGCCACCAGCTGGTACGCCCGCGACCTGTCGATGCGGCCCAGCCAGAGCGGGAGCCTGGCCGGGCTGCTGCTCTCGATGGGCGGCGGGATGCCCTACGCCATCGCGGGCAAGACCGCCCAGCCGCACCGCCCGGTGCTGGCCATGCTCGGCGACGGGGCGATGCAGATGAACGGGGTCAACGAGCTCATCACCGTCAAGCGGTACTGGGAGAGCTGGGCCGACCCGCGCTTCGTCGTCCTGGTGCTCAACAACCGCGACCTCTCCTTCGTGTCCTGGGAGACCCGGGGCACGCTGGGCGCCGCGCCCGACCCGGCCTCGGCCTCGCTGCCCGACGTGCCGTACGCCGACTGGGCCCGGCTGCTGGGCCTGGACGGGGCCCGCATCGACTCCCCCGACCAGGTCGAGGACGTGCTGGACCGGGCCTTCGCCGCGGACCGGCCGTTCGTCATCGACGCGGTCGTGGACGCGAACGTGCCGCTGATCCCGCCGCACCTGACCATGGACCAGGTGCTGAAGACCGCGCGGGCCGAGTTCAGCGGCGACCCGGCGTTCTTCGGCATCGTCAAGGAGGGCCTGCGCGAGACGGTGGTGGCCACCCTCAAGGGCCGCACCTGAGCGTTCCCACCCCGCCGAGGCGTCCCGTCCTGCGTCCCCCACCCCGCCGAGGCGTCCTGACCTGTGCACGGGGGTCCCGGTCAACCGAACAGGAACTTCGACATACTGCATAGGCGCCCGGGGCTCGGGTACACCCATGTGACGTCGGAGCGCTTCCGGCCGTGACCAGGAGGGACGACGTGACCGCCACCGCCGACCGGACGACGACCGTCCCGGACCCCGGCCTGTTCGGCCCCGACTCCATCACCTGGCGCATCCACGGCGACCCGGCCATGGCGTTGGCCGGCTTCCGGGCGCTCCTGCTGCAGGCTGTGCACCCGCTGGTGATGGCCGGCTTCGACGCGAACTCGGGCTTCCGCGACGATCCCTGGGGACGTCTGCAGCGCACGGGCGACTGGATCGCCACCGTCACCTACGGCACGACCGCGGAGGCGGAGAAGGCCGGCGCGGGTCTGCGTCGCCTGCACGGCCGTCTCTCCCCCGGCGTCGAGCCGGAGTCGGGACGGCCCTACCGGGTCGACGACCCCGACCTCCTGCTGTGGGTGCACTGCACCGAGGTCGACTCCTTCCTCTCGACGTACCGCCGCTCCGGGGGACGCCTCACCGACCGCCAGGCCGACCAGTACGTCCAGGAGATGCGGACCTCGGCCCGGCTCGTCGGCCTCGACCCGGCTCAGGTGCCGGGCAGCACGGCCGACATCGCGGACTACTACGTCGCGGTGCGACCGGAGCTGCACGTCACCGCCGTGGCCCGGCGCAACGCGCTGTGGAGCCTGACACCACCCATGCCGACGTGGGTCTCCCTGGCCACGCCGGCCCGTCCGGCCTGGGCGTCGCTGATCGCCGTCGCCGCCGCGATGATGCCGCGCTGGGCCCGTCGGCTCTACGGGCTGCCCGGCCTGCCGGTCACCGACCTCTCGGCGACGCTCACCAGCCGAGCCGTACGGCGGGCGCTGCTGACCGTCCCGGTCGGCGCGGCCCGCAGCCCGGCCCTGCGAGCCGCCGAGGCCCGTCTCGCGGTCTGACGCGCCCCCTGCTCCACCCGGCTCGACCCCGCACCGACCCGGCACGACGTCCTCGCGCGATCCGGCCGACCGCAACGGCCGCAGGATGACCGCACAATCCCCTCAGATCGGACACACCGGCGCCGTTGTGTGGTGCATGACCTCTCGGCCCGGCGTCGTCGCCGGACGCTTCCGGCGTCCCGGACTCATGGCGCGCGCCCGGGCCGCGGAGCTGGCCGAGGACGGCGTACCACCCGTCCTCGGCGGCCAGGTGCTGATGATCGCCGCGGGGGTGCCGGTGGCATCGCCGCCCCGCTCCTGCAGGGAGACCTCCGGGGGTGGAGCGCCCTGGGAGCGGTGAGCGTCCTCATGCTGGTCGGCCTGTGGGCCAGCCCTTCGTGAGCTGGCGGGCCCTGCCCCCGCGCTGCACCCTGGCCTTCCCGGTCCTCGTGTGCGGGGGGCTGGTGGGCCTGGACGCGTTCTCGCCCGGTCTCGCCGCCCCGCTCACGGCGGTGCTGGTGCTGTGCTTCGCCTACGTGGGCCTCGCGCACCCGCCCGGCACGAGCCTGCTGCTGCTGCCCGCGGCCGTCGCGGCCTTCACGCTGGCCAACGACGGGCTCACCAAGGTGACCGCCGTGCGGCTCGTCCTCGCCTCGCTCATCTGGCTGCTGCTCTCCGAGCTGCTGGCCCGCCAGGCGGAGCGGCAGCGGATGCTGTCGCGGGCCCTGCACGCGGCCGCGCACGTCGACGTGCTCACCGGGGTCGGCAACCGGCGCGAGCTCGACGTCCGGCTGCAAGGGGCACGAGCCGGGGACGTGCTCGTCTTCGTCGACCTCGACCACTTCAAGGCGCTCAACGACACCCACGGCCACCTCGAGGGCGACCGGGTGCTGGCCGCGTTCGGCCACCTGCTGCGCCGTGAGCTGCGCCCCGCGACTTCGCCGGCCGCTTCGGCGGCGAGGAGTTCCTGCTGCTCCTGCCCGACACCCCGGACACCACGGTGGAGTCGCTGCTGGGCCGGCTGCGCGGCACCTGGGCCGACGCCCACCCGGAGGTCACCTTCTCGACCGGGTGGTCGCGGCACGGCGGCCCCGGGCGCAGCACCGACGACGTGCTGGCCGCCGCGGACAGCGCGCTGTACGCGGCGAAGGCCGCCGGACGCAACCGGGACCGGTGCGAGCACGGTACGGCGCAGTGGCGCTCCGCCGGCTGAGCCGCCCTTCCGGCTCCGGCACCCCGCACCAGGGATCTCGGTGCATCACGGGGCGGTGCCCCTGCCTCCTTGCTCGACAGGAACACCCCGACGCCACCGGAGGCACGCCATGAACTCCACGCTTCACCAGGACCTGCGAGCTCACCGCACGCGTGGTGGTCGGCTTCGAGTGGGACGTCGTCGACCCGGCGGTGCGAGCGTTGCGCGGTCGCCCGCTGCGTCACTGCTGCGGGTGGATGACCGCCTTGACCGAGTCGGCGACCCGTCCGGCCAGGGTGAGGGCGTCGGCGGCGTCGGCCAGCGCGAAGTGGTGGGTGACCAGCGGGCGTACGTCGATGCGCCCCGACGCCGACCAGCTCGATGGCCAGCGGCCAGGTGTGGTTGTAGCGGTTGACCAGGCTGATGGTCAGCTCGTTGACGTTGAGCTGCGAGAGGGGCAGGGCGATGGCCTCCTCCTTCGACATGCCGATCATGGCGGCCCGGCCGGCCGGACGGAGCCGGGTCAGCCCCTGCCCCGAGCACACCGGGGGCTCCGGAGCACTCCAGCAGGACGTCGAAGCGGGTCTCGCCCGGGCTGTCGCTGCGCTCGGTGCCGAAGCCCATCCGAGCGGCCAGGTCGAGCCGGAACGGCGACACGTCGGTCACGGTGACGCTGCCGGCGCCGAAGGACCGGGCCACGGCCGCGGCCAGCAGGCCCACCGGCCCGGCGCCGCTGACCAGCACGTCGTCGCCGGGCGCGAGCCCCGCGCGGCGGCAGCCCCAGATGCCCACCGAGAGCGGCTCGAGCAGGGCTGCCCTCCTCGTAGGTCATCGAGTCCGGGATCGGATAGCAGGTTGCGAGCGTCGATGGTCATCCGCTCGATCAGCGCGCCGTCGTACGGCGGGGTGGCCAGGAAGACCAGGTCCGGGCACAGGTGGTAGCGCCCGGCCATGCACTCGTGGCAGTTGCGGCAGGGGGTGCCCGGCTCGACGGCCACCCGGTCACCGACGGCGCACGTTGGTGACCGCGTCGCCGACCTGCACCACCTCCCCGGCGACCTCGTGGCCCAGCACGATCGGGCCGTCGACGACGTAGTCCCCGATGCGGCCGACCTTGTAGTAGGCGGTGTCGGAGCCGCAGACGCCGACCGCCTCGACCCGGACCACCGCCTGCGTGCGGGGCGGGGTCCGGCTCGGGTCGGTCCTCGACGACGATCGTGCCCAGCTCGGTCATGACGGCAGCGCGGTTCGACACAGGGGTCTCCGTTCGTGGGTGCACCGGGGTGCACGGTGGGTGGTGCGGCTCAGGCCCGGCCGTGGGAGGCGCGGGACTTGCGGGCCAGGGAGTCGATGGCCACGGCGATGGCCAGGACGAGCCCGGTGATGACGAAGCGGTAGGACGAGTCCAGGTTCAGCAGGGTGAGGCCGCTGGCGATGGAGGAGATGACCAGGATGCCCAGCAGTGCGGAGAAGGCGCTGCCCCGACCGCCGAAGAGGCTGGTGCCGCCGATGACGGCCGCGGCGATCGCGTTCAGGTTGACGTCCCCGGTGCCGCTGCTCAGGTTGGCCGAGGCCAGTCGGCCGGCGGCCAGGATGCCGCCGACCGCGGCGAGCAGCGAGCAGAGCACGAAGGCGCTGAGGTAGACGCCCCGGACGTTGATGCCCGAGCGGCGGGCCGCCTCGGCGTTGCCGCCCACGGCCAGGAGTGAGCGGCCCCAGCGGGTCCGGGTGATGGCGTAGTTCAGCGGCCAGCACCAGCACCACGAAGAACATCACCATCCAGCCGACTCCGCGGTCCCGGTTGAGGTACCAGAACAGCAGCTCCAGCACGACCAGCAGTGCGACCGAGCGGACCACCAGGAAGTCGAGCGAGCGGGCCGAGAGGTTCGCCCGGCGGCGGCGCGTCATCGTCTCGAAGCCGGTGGCGAACAGGCCGACGGCGGCCAGCGCGGCGAAGACGTAGGAGAGCCATGACGGCACGAAGTCCAGCTGCGCGAAGCCCACGAGGGTGGAGTCGAAGGGCAGGTTGACCGAGCCCTGGTCGCCCAGGATCGCCAGCTGCAGACCGAGGAAGGCCAGCAGGCCGGACAGGGAGGACACGAAGCTCGGCATCCCGAACTGGGTCAGCAGGACGCCGTACAGCAGCCCGATCGCACAGGCGACCAGGCAGGCGACCAGCACGGCGAGCACCCAGTTCCAGCCGTGGCGCACGAACAGCACGGCGACGATGGCCCCGGCGAACCCGCTGACCGAGCCCGACCGAGAGGTCGATCTCGCCGACCAGCAGCACGCAGACGATGCCGAGCGAGATCACGCCGACGGCGCACGAGTCGAGGATCAGGTTGACCAGGTTGCCGCTGGAGAGGAAGACCGGGTTGAGGATCTGGAAGATCGTGCCGATGAGCGAGCAGCCCGACGACGACCGGCAGCGCCCCGACGTCGCCGGCCCGCACGCTGCGCCAGAACGTGCTGCAGCGCACCACCGAGCCCCTCGCTCTGCTGCAGCCGTTCGTCGTTCTGGTCCAGGGCTACGGGACCGGTCGGGCTGTCGGTGCCGGCAGGGTGGTGGTGGGGGTGCTCATCGGCCTCTCGCTCGACGGGGCCGGTGGCCCGCCTCCTGGTGCGTGGCTTGCTCGTGCGAGGCGGTCCCGGCGGCGGGTGACGACGTTGTCGGTGGCACCGGTGATGGCCGCGACCACCTCCTCGGAGGAGACGGTGCGGGCGTCGAACTCGCCGTTGTTGCGGCCCAGCCGCAGCACGACGACGCGGTCGGCGACTGCGCGGACGTCCTCCATGTTGTGGCTGATCATGATCACGCCGAGCCCCCGCTCCCGGAGCCGCTCGATCAGGTCCAGCACCTCGGCGGTCTGCGCGACGCCCGAGGGCGGCGGTGGGCTCGTCGAGGATGATGACGCGGGGTCGCCGAGCAGCGACCGGGCGATGGCGACGGTCTGGCGCTGACCACCCGAGAGCGAGGCGATCGGGATGCGGACGGTGGGGATCCGGGCCGACAGCTGCCGCAGCAGCTCCCAGCTGCGCACCTCCATCGCGACCTCGTCCAGGCGCAGCGGGCTGAGCTCCTGGCCGAGGAAGAGGTTGTCGACGACGTTGAGGTTCTCGCACAGGGCGAGGTCCTGGAACACGGTGGCGATGCCGAGGTGGATCGCCGCACTGGGGTCGGCGATGTGGACGTCGCGTGCCGTCGAAGGCGATGGTGCCGGAGTCGGCCTGGTGCACGCCGGCCAGGACCTTGACCAGGGTGGACTTGCCGGCGCCGTTGTCACCGACGATGGCGACGACCTCTCCGGCGCCGACGTCGAGGTCGATGTCGGTCAGCGCGTTCACGGCCCCGAAGGTCTTGGTGACGCCGCGCAGGCTGAGCAGGGCTGTCGGGGGTCCAGCCGCCGGGTTCGGCGCTGTGTGTCATAGACGTCCTCCATGGGGTGCTCGTCGGCGTACGGCGCTCCGGGGAGCGGGCCGCGGTGGGCGAGCGGCGCAGGCCGCGGACGGCCGGCCGGCCCGGGCGAGCCGGTGCCCGGCCGGTCGTCGTCAGGAGATGCCGAGCTTGGTGCAGGCCGCGGCGTACTCCTTGGTGCACAGGTCGGCGGCCGTGTTGATCTTCTTGTCGATGATCTCGGCCTTGAGGTTGTCGGCGGTGACCAGCGTCGGGGTCGTAGAGCTTGGTCGGCGAGCCGAACAGGTCGTCGCCGGCCTCGGGCTTCTTGCCGTTGACGAACTGGGCGGCGACCTCGGCCGCGGCGCCGCCGACGATCTCGCTCGGCTTGCTGATGGTGTTGTACTGGTCGCCGGCGATGATCAGCTGCAGGCCGGCCACGGTCGCGTCGTTGCCGCTGACCGGGCGGGTTGGGGTTGACGCCCGCCGCCTTGAAGGCCGCGATCGAGCCGCCGGCCGTGCCGTCGTTGGCGGCCACCACACCGACGATCTTCTTGCCGAAGCGCGAGACCTGGCCCGCGACCCACTTCTGCGCGTTCTCCGGCTTCCAGTCGATGGTGTCGTACTCGCGCCAGCACGGTGAGGCCCGCAGCTGTCGACGCCCTCGTGGATGCCCTTCTTGATCAGACCGGCCGCGGCGTCGGTCGGGCGAGCCGTTGACGATGAGGATGCCGGACCCGTCGGGCACCGGGTCGGCCTTCACCTTCTCGACCAGCGAGGTGGCGATCTGCTTGCCGATCGCCTCGTTGTCGAAGGAGACGTAGAAGTCCACCTTGGTGGTCGGGGATGGGGCGGTCGTAGGCGATGACCTTGACGCCCTTGGCGTGCGCGGCGTTGACCAGGGACACGGCGGCGCTGGAGTCCACCGGGTCGATGACCACGACCTTGGCCCCCTGGGCCAGCGCCGAGTTGAACTGTTGCTGCTGCTTGTCGGCGGAGCCGTCGGCGTTGTTGTACAGCGGGGTGCAGCTGTCGCACAGCTCCTTGAGCTTCTTCTCGAAGCCCGGCCGGTCGTGCAGCTCGTAGCGGGTGGAGCCGGTGTCCGGCATCAGGAAGGCGACCTTGGTGGCGTCGGACCCGCCACCGCCGCCACCGCTGCTGCCGCCGCACGCGGACGCCGTCGCCGCGAGCACGACGACGCCGGCCACACTGAGCGCTGAACGAACGATCCTCGACATGGTGGTTCCCTTCCGTCAGTGGCCTGGACGCCGTGACCGGCGGGCCAGAGAATTAAATCGTGTCAAATTTGAAGTTTCGATGAGGTTACTGAGAGGGTTGACACGTGTCAAGGGTCACATCGAGTCCCCTCCCGACGCGACCGGCGACGGCGTGCGGCTGCTCGGACGCGTCAGCATCAAGGACGTGGCCGTGCGGGCCGGGGTATCCCAGGGGACGGTCTCGAACGTCCTGAACCACCCCGACCGGGTGCGCGGGCCGCGACGCGCGGCAGTGCTGGCCGCCATCGAGGAGCTCGGGTACGTCCGCCACGAGGCCGCGCGCCAGCTGCGCGCCGGGCAGTCGAGTGCCGTGGGACTGCTGCTCCTGGACGCATGGAACCCCGGCTTCACCGAGATCGCCCGCGGGGTCGAGGACACCACCTACCGGCTCGGGTGGCCGGTCCTGCTGTCCAACAGCGCCCGCGACGAGGAGCGCGAGAAGACCTACCTGCGCCTGTTCTCCGAGGGCCGGGTGGCGGGCCTGATCGTCATCCCGCACGACCAGTTCGCCGAGGGACTGCACCAGATCCGCTCCGGGGGGATCCCCGTGGTGGTGGTCGACCGGGCGGAGCGGGGGCCCACGGGGCTCTCCGTGGCCGTGGACGACGGCCTCGGGGGGGAGCTGGCCGCGCGGCACCTGCTGGACCTGGGGCACCGGCACCTCGCCTTCGTCGGCGACGAGACCGCGGCGATGCCGGTGCACGACCGCCTCGAGGGGGTGCGCGCCGCCGTGGCCCGGGCCGAGGACGAGGTCCGGCTGGACGTGTTCCCCGCGGAGCTGCACGCCGACGCCGGCCGTGCCGTGGGCGACGAGCTCGCGGCGATGCCCGCCTCACGGCGACCGACGGCCGTGGTGGCGGCCATCGACCTCGTGGCCTTCGGGGTGCTGCAGGCCCTGCTGCAGCAGGGCGTCCGGGTGCCGGAGGACGTCTCCCTCATCGGGTACGACGACATCCCCTTCAGCCGCCAGCTCTCGGTCCCCCTGACCACGGTGCGTCGACCGCACTACGAGATGGGCACCCTGGCCGCGACCATGCTGGCCAGCACGCTGGGCGGGGAGCCGGTCGCGACCAACCACGTGGTGTTCGAGCCGGAGCTGGTCGTGCGCGACTCCACCGCCGCCCCGGCCCGAGGAGGGCGCCGGGTCAGACCCCCCGCCGGATGACGGAGTACCCGTAGCCTGCGTGCACCTCCCGCACCCCGGTGACGCCGGCGACCAGCGTCGCCGTGCGCCGCGCCGCACCGGCGCGGTCGCCCAGCTGGCCGTAGGTGTCCAGGCCCCATCCGTAGAGCTGTCCCCCCGCGCCGACCGCGAGCGCGTGGTCCCGGCCGCAGCCGATGACCGTGATGCCCGAGAGACCCGCCACCAGCCCCGGGGTGGGACGGGTGGCGGAGCCACCGGAGGCCAGCTGTCCGTTGGAGTTGCGGCCCCACGTCATCACGGTGCCGTTGCCCAGCAGGGCCACCGAGAACTCGGCGCCGGCCTCGACCGCCACCGCGCCGCTGACCCCGGTGACCCTTACCGGGGTGGTCCGGGCCGCGGACAGGGTGCCGTCGCCGACCTGCCCGTAGGTGTTCTGGCCCCACGCCCGCACGCTGCCGTCGTCCATCAGCGCCAGCACGTGGTTGCGACCGCCGGCCAGCGCCCGGACGCCGGTCAGGCCCGGCACCGCCACCGGGGTGGTCTGCCGGGCGGTGGTGAGCCCGGTGCCCAGCTCGCCGTTGGTGCCCTGGCCCCAGGTGCGGACCGTGCCGTCGGCGAGCAGCGCCATCGCCATGTCACGACCGGCCGCGATCTGCCGTACGCCGGTCAGTCCCCGCACCGCCACCGGGGTGGTCCGCAGCGTCGTGGTGCCGTCCCCGAGCTGGCCGCTCGGGTTCCAGCCCCAGGCCCGCACCGTCCCGTCCGAGAGCAGGGCGTAGGAGCCGTAGTGCGCGGTGGTGACCTGGGTGACGCCGGTCAGCCCGGGCACGAGGGTGGGCGTGGACCGGTCGGCGGTGCTGCCCAGCCCGGTCGCCCCCTTGGACCCGTCGCCCCAGGCGTAGACCCGGCCACCGACGAGGGCCAGGGCGTGCTCGCGTCCACCCGCGACCTCGGTGACGTCGCCGAGGCCGGCCAGGGTGGCGAACGACGGCCGGCTGACCGTCGTACCGCTGCCCAGCTGGCCGTCCGCGCCGAGCCCGGAGGTCGCGACCACGTCGCCGACGTCCGCGCTCGCCGGTGGCACGGCCACCGCCAGCAGTGCCGCCACCGCACCCAGCACCAGCGACCGACGCGCTCCTCGACGCAGCGACATGCTCCACCCCTCCACCACGACGACGATCCCCTGCCGGGACCCTAGACCCGGGCGACGTCCCTGCCCACGGCCCGATCGGGTGGTTCGCCCCGGCCGTCGGGGTGCCGGTCAGCCCTCCGTGGAGCCCAGCGCGCGCTCGGCGCTCGCCAGGCAGGCCAGGGCCTCGACGCTCTCCCACGAGCCGTCGAGCAGACCGCCCGCCGCCTCGCGCGCGGCCTCGCAGAGCGTGGCGGCCTCGGGTCGGCCACGGGCCGCGACGGACAGCAGCGACAGTGCCCGCACGCTCGCCCACGAGCCCGCCTTCAGCCCGCCGGCCGCCTCCAGGGCACGCTCCAGCGGGTCCCGCGTGTCGTTGCGCCGACCGAACACGGCTGCTCCCAGGGTCGAGACGGGTGGTCGGACCATGATCCCCTCCCGTCGCCTCGGGAGGGGCATCGGCGTCCACGGCGCGCCGGCGGAGGCCGGCGCCGGCCGGCACCGCTACCGGAGCCCGGACCGCACGGTGCCGTCGCGCAGCGTCACCCGGTACGTCGGCGCCCCGGTGATCTCCGGGTTGCGTTGCGAGGCGTCGCCGGCGGGCCACCACGCGGCCCAGCGACCACCGGCCAGGGACGCCCGCACGTGCCGGCCGCCGGCGGTGGTCACCTCGATGCCACGCACGTCGCTCCCGGCACGACCCTCGGCGTAGACGAAGGCGTCGTCGTCCACGACCCCCACCCCGTAGCTGTTCTGGCGCACCGCTCGGGCGGCCGGGGCCGGCCCGGCCGAGTCCGAGGCCGGGCCCAGGCTGCCGAAGAAGCCGCCCTCCCCCGGACGGGGGTCCTGCACCATCCGCTCCGGCATCAGGCAGGAGCCCTCCAGCCGGCGACCCGAGGCGCTCCGAGCCCGGAACAGCAGGTAGTCCCACCCGCCGCGGCTCTCCGCCAGCAGCACCGTCCCGGTGGCGCCCGGGGCGAGCGCGAGCTCGCCGCCCTCCGAGCCCTGCAGCACCAGGCACGCCTCGAGGGCGGCGGCACGGGGAGTGCCGGTGAGCCTGGACGGCACCGCGGACCAGGACGCGAACGCGTCGGAGCCGCCCGTGAGCGTCGGTCCCACCACCAGCGCGGCGGTGACGCACGCGGCCGCCCCGGCGGCCGCGAGCAGCGGACGCCGCCTGCGGCGCGGCCGTGCCGGTCCCCCGGGCGCGGTGGTGGGCGGGGCGCCCGGGTCGGTGGCGAGGATGCGCTCGAGGGTGGCGACGGAACGGCGTCGCTGGTCCGAGCCCAGGACGCGGTCGGCTGCGTCCAGGTCGCGCAGGGCGCGGGTGGTGGGGTCGGTGCGGTCGTCGGTCGGCATGGTCACCGGGGCTCCTCGGGAGTGGTCGGGCCGGTTCGGGGTGGGGTGCGGCCGGTGGTGCGCCGGGCGGGCTCCTCGGCAGCACGCCCGGAGGTGGGGACGGCCGGGCCGTGGTCGGCAGCGGTGTCGAGGTGGCGGCGCAGGGCGCGTCGGGCCCGCAGCAGCCGGAGCCGGTACGCCGTGGCCGAGCAGCCCAGCACCACCCCCGCCTGCGCGGAGGTGAGCCCCTCCCAGACGGTGAGGCTCATCGCCTCCTGCTCGGCGTCCGACAGCCTCGACCAGGCCCGCACGAGGTCGAGGCGGTCGACGGTGCCGTCCCCTCCAGGGTCGGGCCCGCCACCGGGGGCGGAGGAGCCGACCGCCGAGGCGTCGGCCAGGCGCACGGCCAGCGCATCACGGCGGCGCGCGCCGCGGCGGTGGTTGAGCAGCGTGGCCCGGGCCACCCCGAACAACCAGGCCCGGGCGTCCCCGTGGTCGGCCGGCAGGTCGTCGAGCCGGCGCCAGGCGACCAGGAACACGTCCGAGGCGACGTCCTCGGCGTGGCTGGGGTGCACGCGCCGCTGGGCGAAGCGCACCAGGTCGTCGTAGGTGGCCTCGTAGACCGCCCGGAACCGTGCCTCCCGGGACGGCGGCGCGGCCGGGCTCGTTCTCGTCATGTCAGGTACCTGTCCGCTCGCCGGCACCTGTTTCACCGGACGGGTGCGTCCACCCCACCACGTCCGCGACGGCTACGGGCGGGAACGGGGCGGCCGCACCTGCCTGCGTGTCCCGCCGCGCCCGCTCACCGGGGCCTCGCCCTGACGCAGGTAGGCCTCGAGCTGGGCCGTGCCGCGTCGTACCTCCCGGCGCAGGCGACGCTCGGCCGCCCCGGCGCCCGGTCGTCGCGCGGACCCCGGTGGCCGGCGCCGCTCGGTCCACTCCGCGGCGATGCGCGGGTCACCGCAGACCACCGCTCCCCACAGGACGAAGGCCCGGCCGAGCCAGCGCCCCGCCGTCCGCAGCCACGCCCCGGCGGTACCGACCGGGTCCCGCACCACCCGTCCCCGGGGAGCCTGTCCGAGAGCCACCTCCACCACCTCCAGCTGCAGCGTGTGACGTGCACCACCGATCCTGCCCCGCCTGGTTGTATCTGACAAGCACCTGGCTTGGCGACCGGGACACCAGGACAGGTCCCAGGACAGAGGTGGTCGGGGTCTCCAGCCAGAGGCGGGAGGACCCGCTGCGGCATGACGCTGGACCCATGAGCCCCGCGACCTCCACCCCTCGCAACCCGCAGCCTCGACGCGAGGTGGCGACGTACCTCGTCCTCGCCTACTCCCTGGCCACCGCCGTCGCGGTGGCCCTGCCGCACGCCGACGTCAACCTGCTGCTCAGCGTCCTGGTGCCCACCGTGACCGTCGGGATCCTCACCGCCGCCGCCCCGCGGGGGTCGCGCCGGGCCCTGTGGGCCGGCATCGGCCTCGGTCGGGCGGGCCTGCGCGCCTGGCCGAGCGCGCTGATGGTCCCGCTGGTGCTGTGCGCCGGGGCGTACGGCGTGGCCGTCCTCCTCGGGGCCGGACGGCTGGACGTCGACGCCGTCGGCGCCGGCGGTCCCTGGGTGATCGACCTCGTGGTCAGCGCCGTGGCGGGCACGGTCCTCATCCTGGGCGAGGAGATCGGGTGGCGCGGCTACCTCCTCCCCCGGATGCAGCAGCTCGCCGGGGACCGGCGGCGGGCGGCCCTGCTGACGGGCTTCGCGCACGGGTGCTTCCACCTGCCCCTCATCCTCATCGGCACCACCTACGACACCGGCGTCCCGGTCTGGGTCGCGGCTCCGGTCGCGGTCGCCGTCATCACGGCCGGCGGCGTCTTCTACGCCTGGCTGTGGGACCGGACCCACGCGGTGTGGCCGGTGGCGGTCGCGCACAACTGCGTCAACACGGTCTTCGACCTGGGTGCCGCCGCGGTGGTCGCCACGGGTGGGACCGGCGGCATCGGCATCGCCTACGTCGCCGGGGAGACCGGTCTGGCCACGCTGGGCGTGGTGGTGCTCCTGGCGGTGGTGCTCTGGCGCCGGGCCGGGGTGTGGCAGGCGCCGGCGCCCGCGCCGGGAGCGAGCCCGAGCCACGGGCCGTCACCGCGACGGCCGCGTAGTCTCCGGCCATGACGAGGCCGACGGTGTCGACGAGGTCGACGAGGTCGACGGGGCCGACGGGGCCCGCGGGCCGACGCAACGGGTGGTTCGTCGCCTCCCAGCGGCTCGGCCCCTACCTCGACCCTGCGATCGCGGTGCTCGCGGTGGTCCTGTCCCTGGTCTCGCTGCTCGGGGCCGACGCCGCGGCGGTGGATCCCCGGCTGCAGCAGCCCGACGCGCTCGCCGTGGCGGGCACCGTGCTGGCCGCCGGGGGCCTGGCCTGGAGGCGGAGCCGGCCGCTCGCGTCGTACGTCGCGATGTGGGCGGGTGGCCTCGTGGTCACCCTGAGCGACCACTACATCGGCCTGCTGTCCGTGCTCATCCTGTTCAGCCTCTTCTCGCTCGCGGCCCACGGACGGCGGCGGGACGGGCTGGCCGGCCTCGCGGCCGGGTTGGCGACCTTCGTGGCGTTGGCGCTGCTGGACGTCCCCGACCTGGGGACGACCGTGCTGCTGCAGTCCCTGGCCCTCCTGGTCGCGGCATGGGCGATCGGGGACGGACTGCGGTCACGACGGCACCAGCAGCGCGAGCAGGAGCGGGACCGGGTCGAGGCGGCGGTGGCCCAGGAGCGGCTGCGCATCGCTCGCGAGCTGCACGACGTGGTGGCGCACAGCATGTCGCTGATCGCGGTGCAGGCCGGCGTCGGCGCCCACGTGGTCCGCTCCGACGCGGCGGCGGCCGAGCAGAGCCTGGAGATCATCGCCGAGACGAGCCGCCGGGCGCTGGAGCAGACCCGGGGGATGCTGGGACTGCTGCGGGAGGCGCCCGGGGAGGGCACCCGGCCCCCGACCCAGGGCCTGGAGGACGTGCCCGCCCTGGTCCACGACCTGGCGGCGGCCGGCCTGCAGGTGCACCTGGAGGGGACCGACCTCGGTGCCCGGCCTGGGCGCGACCGCCTCGCTCGCGGCGTACCGCATCGTGCAGGAGTCCCTGACCAACGTGGTCAAGCACTCCGCGGCGGGGACCGCGACGGTCCGCCTGAGCACGGCGGCCACCGGCCTCGTCGTCGAGGTGTGCGACCCCGGACCGCCCCGGGCCGAGCCGGGCCGGGGGTCCGGCCACGGGCTGCCCGGCCTGCGCGAGAGGGTGCGGCTGCTGGACGGGACGATCGAGGCCGGTGCCCACCGCACCGGCTTCCGGGTGTGCGCCACGCTGCCGACGGGGGTGGGGCGGTGATCCGCGTCGTGGTGGTCGACGACCAGGACCTGGTGCGCGCCGGGTTCGTGCTGCTGCTGCGCTCGGCGGCCGACGTCGAGGTCGTCGGCGAGGCGTCGAACGGGCTGGAGGCCGTGACGCTGTGCCGGCGTACGGCGCCCGACGTGGTGCTGATGGACGTCCGGATGCCGCACCTCGACGGGCTCTCGGCCACGCGCACCATCCTGGCCGACCCCGTTGCGCGGCCACCCGGATCCTGGTGCTGACCACCTTCGACGAGGACGAGCTGGTGATGGAGGCCCTGCGCTCGGGGGCCAGCGGCTTCCTGCTCAAGGACACGCGACCCGCCCAGCTGCTCGAGGCCATCGAGGTGGTCGCGGCCGGCGACGCGCTGCTGCACCCCCGGGTGACCCGACGGCTGATCGAGCAGCTGGCCGCGCTCCCCGCCCCCCGGCCGGCCCCGGAGGACCGGGTCTCCGAGCGGGAGCGTGACGTGCTGCTGGCGGTCGCCCGGGGCCTGTCGAACCACGAGATCGCCGCCGAGCTGCACCTGGGCTACGGCACGGTCAAGACCCACGTCAGCAACCTGCTGACCAAGCTGGACTGCCGGGACCGTGCCCAGCTGGTGGTCTACGCCTACGAGAGCGGCCACGCCGTCCCCGGCGGCGGCTGAGCGCGTCGCCCCTCAGGCCGATCCGACGAGCACCACGACCTTGCCCGACGGCCCACCCGTCGCGGCCCGGGCGTGCAGCCCGGGGAGGTCGGCCAGCGGCACCCGCTCGGCCACGTGCACGCGGAGCTCGCCGCCGTCGACGAGGCCCACCAGCTGCGCCAGCTGCACGGCGTCGCTGCGGACGTAGACGTCCACGCCGCGCACCCCCCGGGCCTCGTCGGTGGGGGCGGGCATCCACACCGTGGTGGTGACCACGACACCGCCGTCGCGCACCACGGGGACCAGGGCGGCGAGGTCCTCGGGGGCGACCGGGGCCAGGTTGAGCAGGACGTCGACGGGCTCGGTGACCGCCGAGGCCACGTCGGTGGTGGTGTGGTCGACGACCTGGTCGGCTCCCGCGCTGCGGACGCGCTCGGCGCTGCGCGGGCCGGCGGTGGCCACGACCACTGCCCCGGCGCGGTGGCCAGCTGGACCGCCACGTCGCCCACGGCGCCGCCGGCACCGTTGACGAGCACACGCTGCCCGGCCCTCAGCGCGCCGTGCTCGAAGAGGGCCTGCCACGCCGTGAGCGCCACCAGCGGCAGCCCGGCCGCATCGGCCAGCGGGATCGAGGTGGGCGCGGCGGCCAGCACCTCGGCGGGGGCCAGCACGAGCTCGGCGGCGGCACCGGGAGCACCCATGGGCAGGAAGCCGACCACGTCGTCTCCCACCGCGAGCCCGTCGACCCCCGGGCCCACCGCCTCCACGGTGCCCGCGACGTCGAGGCCGGGCGTGTGGGGCAGGGTCACCGGGATCGGCCCCTGCATGGCACCCGCCCGGATGGTGGCGTCGACGCCGTTGAACGAGGTGGCCGCGACGCGGACCAGGGCCTGGCCCGGACCGGGCACGGGGACGTCGACGTCCTCGAGGCGCAGCACCTCGGGTCCGCCGTACTCATGGAAACGCACTGCCTTCATCGGGGGTCCTCTCGGGGGGTGTCGGCGGAGAGCCTACACCGGAAACGGACGCCATCATCCGTTTACGGCCAGGAGGGCCAGCCCCCGACGTACGACGGCGGTTGAATGGGCGCATGGTGGACCAGGGCGCACCGGGTGGACGTGGGCTGCGCAGCGACGCCCACCGCAACCGGGAGCGCGTCGTGCGCGCGGCGGTGACCGCCCTGCACCGGGACGGGCTCGCCGTCCCCATGGCGAGCATCGCGGCGGACGCCGGGGTGGGCATCGGCACCGTCTACCGGCACTTCCCCACCCGGGAGGACCTGCTGGAGGAGCTCACGTGTCGCTCGTTCCGGCGCATGCTCGACCACGTCGAGGACGCGGACCGGGACGCCGGGACGGCGAGGGAGGCGCTGCGGCTGTTCCTCGGCGCGGTGGTGGCGGACCGCGACGACCTCGTCCTGCCGTCGACCGGCGGACCGGCGGTCCGCGGCGAGGGGTCGCGTGCGCTCCAGCACCGGCTCCACCAGGCCATCCGGCGGCTCATCGCCCGGGGGGCCGAGGACGGGAGCGTCCTGCGACCGGTCGACGTCCCCGACGTCGCGTGGCTGGGGGCCGCCCTGGCGCCACCCGGTCGTCCCGGCGCCGCGTGGGACGCGATCGCCCTGCGGCTGCTCGACACCTACCTCGCCGGACTGGGCACGGCCTGAGTCGGGCGCGTAACCGTTGTTGGTCGGCCCCGTTAACGTCTGCATCGGGGTGATCGTCGTTCTGGGTCGTCGCCACACCCACTCATACCGTCGCACCTCCGGGGGATCTCACATGCACCGTCACGTCCGTCGCGCGCTCGCGCTCGTGCTGCTCGCCGTCACCGGCGTCCTGACCGCCGGGGGCGGTGACGCCGGCCTCCGCGGCCTACCAGGTCACCGCAGCCCCCAGCTGGGTGCCCAACGGCACCGTGTACGCCGTGGCCAAGGTCGGCTCGACCGTCTACCTGGGTGGCGACTTCACCTCGCTGACCGACCCCGTCTCCCACCAGACGGCCAGCCGGTCCCACCTCGCCGCGGTCGACGCGACCACCGGGGCACCCACCAGCTGGAACCCCGGCGCGGACGGCAGCGTGCGCACCCTGGCCGTCGGCCCCAGCGGCACCGTGTACGCCGGCGGCACCTTCACCCGGGCGGCCGGCGTCGCCGCGACCCGACTGGCGGCGATCACCGCGGCCGGCAGGGCGGTCACGGGCTTCACGGCCAGCGCCGGGAACACCGTGCGCGACGTCCTGGTCGACAGCACGGGCCTGTACGTCGCCGGTGCGTTCGGCAACGTCAACGGCACCGTCCGCTCCCGCGTCGCACGGCTGAACCCGTCGACCGGCGCGGTCGTCACCGGCTTCGACGCCAAGGTGGCGGGCGGCAACGTCTACAGCCTGGCCCGCAGCGGCACCAGCCTCCTGCTCGGCGGCAGCTTCACCTCCGTCTCGGGCCTTCCCCGGGTCGCCTCGGCCGCCGTCTCCACGACCACCGGGGTGGCGACCTCGTGGGCGCCCGCCGCGCTGTGCAGCGACTGCCCGGTCCTGGACCTGGCCACCAACGGCACGAACGTGTACGAGGCCATCGGCGGCGCCGGGAACCGCGCCGCGGCCTTCTCCCTCAGCACGGGCAAGCGCGTCTGGGCCACCACCCCCGGCGACGGCGACGCCCAGGCCATCGCCGTGGTCGGGTCCTCGGTGTACGTCGGGGGCCACTTCACCACCTTCGCCGGGGTCAAGCGCCCCCAGCTGGTGGCCCTCGACGCCGCGGGCGGGGCCCTGGCGCCGTACTCCGTGACGTTCACCGGCAGCAACGCCCCCGGCGTCTGGTCGATCCTCGCCGACTCCACCGCGCTGCGCCTCGGGGGCGGGTTCCTGCTGTCGGGCAACCCGGCCGCGCGGTACGCCACCTTCCCGCTGTACTGAGCCCCTACCGGCGGCCGTTGCCGGTCAGACCCTGGCAGACCAGGCGGGCGAAGGAGGCGATGTCCTCCTGGTCGAGCCCGCTCGTCCCCGCCAGCGGGCTGGTCTGCACCCCGAGGAACGCGGCGAGCACCATGATCGCCGTCCGGGACGGGTCGATGCCGGCGGCCACCCGTCCCAGCGCCTGCTCGGCGGCCAGGAAGTCGGCCAGCAGCAGGGGTGGTCCGCCCGTGGCGCGCAGGGCGGCGACGAGCTCGGGGCGGGAGAGCTCCCGTCCCGGCCCCAGCACGTGGGGCGAGGCCTCCTCCAGCGGCAGGACCGCCTCCCGCAGGCGGGACAGCTGGGTGAGCGTCTCGGTCAGCAGGTCGACGACGGGCGCGGTGCCGGCCCGGTGCGGCAGCTGCTCCATCCAGTCGGTCACGTCCCGCTGGCCGGCCAGGACGGCCGCGGCGAACAGCGCCCTCTTGTCCGGGAAGTGGCGGTAGATCGTGCCCTCCGACACCCCCGCGCGCTCGGCGATGGCCCTCGTCGTGGCGCCGTGGTAGCCGGCCTCGGCGACGAGCTCGGTGGTGGCCCGGATGAGCGCGGCCTGGGTGCGCCTCGAACGCTCCTGCATCCCGTCCTCCTCCTCGGCCCCACGGCGGGCACCGGCTCAGTCCGTGACGTCGCGCCGCCGGAACACGACGAGCGCCGCCCCCAGCGCCAGGACGACGTACGCCGCCCCGGTCGCGCAGGCTGCAGCGTAGGGGACGACGTCGTTGCCGCCCTGGGCCAGCGCGGTGAGGATCGAGCCCGGCAGCCAGTCGCCGACCTCGCTGGCGACGGCGGCGAGGACCGCCTCCACCACCAGGACGTAGCCCACGCCGACGCCGATGGCCACCCCCGCCGACCGGGTGAGCGTGGCCAGCGCGAGGCCGACCGTGCCCCACACGAGCAGCGACAGGTAGAGGTGCGTGGCCGCACCGAGCAGCACGCCGACCAGGTCGGTCCCCCAGGCGTCCGGCGTCCAGCCCCCCGCCGAGGCGGCGACCGGTGAGACGACGAGGGTGACCAGGAGCGCGGCCAGGCAGGTGAGCGCGGTGACCAGCGCCAGCGCGACCCACTTGCCGAGCACGAGACGCCACCGCCGCGGCTCGGCCGCGACGATGACGCGGACCAGCCCCGTGCTGTAGTCGCCGGCCGCGGCCAGCGCCCAGAAGGACAGCGTCACCACACCGAGGAAGGACGCGGCCGCACCGAGCCCGGCGACGATCCCGTCCGGTCCGAGCAGCGCCGCCGCAGCGGGGAACGACACCCCCGGACCGTCGGTCGGTGCCGGCCCGGAGGGGTCGACCACCTGGAACACCACGAAGGTGACGAGCGCGGTGAACACGGCCACGAGGCCGAACCAGCCGATCAGGACGGTCCGTCGCCGCAGCCGCAGCAGCTCGCTGCGGACCACCCCGGTCATCGCCGGGCCCCGCGGTCGCCCCGGACCCGGACGGAGCGCCCCTCGGAGGCAGCCCCTCGGGCCCGGGCCAGCTCTCCGTCGTCGGCGCCCGTCATGGCGAGGAAGACGGCCTCCAGGCCGTCCCGGTGGACGGCCAACGTGGCCAGGGTGACCCCCGCCCCGGCCGCCGCGCGGTTGATCCGGGCGGCGTCGCCGGCCTCGGCCACGACGTGCAGCACGTCACCCCGGGGGGTGGCCCGCCAGCCGGCCTCCCGCAGCGCCGCCTCGAGACCGGGCAGGTCGCCCGGGTGCTCGGGAGCCACCTCCACCCGGGTCCCCGCCCGCGCCATCAGCTCCGTGATCGGACCGGAGAAGACCAGCACGCCGAAGCGGAGGACCACGACGTGGGAGCAGATCGTCTCGATCTCGGACAGCAGGTGCGAGGAGACGACCACGGTCCTTCCCGAGGACCCCAACCGGCCCAGGAGGGCACGGATCTCCACGATCCCCGCGGGGTCGAGCCCGTTGGTGGGCTCGTCGAGCACGAGCAGCCGGGGGTCGGGGAGCAGCGCGGCGGCGATGCCGAGCCGCTGCTTCATGCCGAGCGAGAAGCGGCCGACCGGCTCGCGACCGCGTTCGGCCAGACCGACGGTGTCGAGCACCTCGTCCACCCGTCCGCGGGGCAGGCCCCTCAGCGCGGCCAGCGACGCCAGGTTCGCCTGCGCCGACAGGCCGGGGACGAAGGCGGGCCCCTCGACCAGCGCCCCCACCCGCGGCGCGTAGGTCTGTGGCTGCCTGATGCTCCCGCCCAGCACGGTGGCCGACCCGGTGGTGGGTGCCACCAGGCCGAGCAGCATCCGGATGAGCGTCGACTTGCCCGAGCCGTTGGGCCCGACCAGCCCGACCACACCGCCGGACGGCAGGTCGAGCGTCAGGTCGTCGACCGCGACGAGCGTTCCGAAGGTGCGACCGAGGCCCCGCGTCTGGATGACCATGCTGGCTCCTAGAATGTAAGTGAGTGCTCACTTACATTCTCACGCCCGGCGGTCGGCCGCAACCCCCAGCACGGAGTCGAGCAGTCCGGGGAACGCCGCGTCGAGCTCCTCGCGCCGCAGGCTGAGCAGGCGCCCACGACCCTTCGGGACGTTCCGCACGACGCCGGCCTCGCGCAGGACCTTCAGCTGGTGGGACTTGGTGGCCTTGGGGACGGGGCCGCCGGTCGCGCTGCAGGAGGCCATGTCCATCGGGCCGTCCACCAGCTGGCGGGCCAGGTCGAGGCGGGTGGGGTCGCTCAGCGCGAACAGCACGTCGGTGAGAGCGACGTCACCGATGTCGGGGTGGTGGAGCTCGGGTGCAGCGGGCATGGTTCGACAATAGTTGAACGAACTCCTGATCTCACGTACGGTCAGCATCGTTCGAAGTCTTTCGAACCTCCACCGGTCGAACCGCCACCCAGCATCGAGGACCGCCCCATGACCGTCACCGTCGACACCCCCGTGCGCACCCGCCGCGGCCAGGGGGCCGGGTTCGCCCTCGCCCTGGGAGCCCTCCTGGCGATGATGGTCGGGGCCAGCGCGCCCTCGCCGTTCTACCCGGTCCTGGAGCGGGAGATCGGCTTCTCGCCCGCCACCCTCACCGGGATCTTCGCGGTGTACGCCGTGGCGCTCCTCCTGACCCTGCTGGTGACCGGCTCCCTGTCGGACCACGTCGGTCGCCGACCCGTGGTGTCGGCCGCCTTCGCGCTGCTGGCGCTGAGCATGCTGGTCTTCTGGCACGCCGACTCCGTCGCCCTGCTCGTCACGGCCCGGGTCGTCCAGGGCGTGGCCAGCGGCCTGCTGCTCTCGTCCCTGAGCGCGGCCGTGGTGGACCTCGAGCCGACCAGCCGTCCCGGCATGGCCGCGACCTTCAACAGCGTCGTCCCCCTGGCCGGCCTCGCGCTCGGCGCGCTCGTGGGCGGCGCGGTCCTCGACGGGGCCGAGGCTCCCCTCGCCGACGTGTTCGGCGTGCTCACCGGGGTGTACGTCGTGCTCGCGCTCGCGCTGTGGCTCCTGCCCGAGACGTCCCCGCGCCACAGCGGCCTGCTGCAGTCGTTCCGGCCCCGGGTGGGCGTCCCGCGCTCGGCCCGCCCCGCCTTCGTCCGGAGCGCTCCGGCGCTCTTCGCCGGCTGGGCCACGGGAGGCCTGTACCTCTCGCTCGGCGCCCCGATCGTGGGCCAGGAGCTGGGCGGCACCACCCACCTCCAGCAGGGGCTCGTCGTCACCACGCTCACCGGCGTCGGCGCTCTCTCCAGCTTCCTGGCCCGCGGCCGCACGCCCCGGCAGATCACCCTCTACGGCACCACGGCCCTGGCGGTCGGCACGTCGCTCACCCTGGTGGCGCTGGCGGCGGCCTCCTACGGGGGCTTCATCGCCGCCGCCGTGGTGGCCGGGTCGGGCTTCGGCACGTCCTTCCTGGGCATCATGCGCTCCATCACGCCGGCCGCCGCACCACACGAGCGCGGCGAGCTGTTCGCCTCCGTGTTCGTGGTCAGCTACCTCGCCTTCGGCATCCCCGCCGTCGTGGCAGGGATCGCCGCGCCCCACATCGGCCTGGCCGCGACGACGTACGCGTACGGCGGTCTCGTGGTCGTGCTGTCCGGGGCCGCCGCGCTGCTGCGGCGCTACCGCTCGACGGACTGAGCCGCGGCTCCTGCCGCGGGGACCCGTCAGCCCTTGGTGGCACCCAGCGTCAGACCGGCCACGAACTGGCGCTGGAGCACGAAGAACACGATGAGCGTCGGCAGGGCGACGATGACGGACGCGGCCGCGACCAGGTTGTTGTCGGTGAAGAACTGGCCACGGAGGTTGTTCAGCGAGCTGGTGATCGGGAACATGCTGGAGTCCTGCAGCAGGACGGTGGCCCAGAAGAACTCGTTGTAGATCCAGGTGACCTCGAGCACCGCCAGCGCAGCCAGCGGTGGTCGGCACAGGGGCAGGGTGATCTGCCAGAACTGGCGGAACACGCTCGCCCCGTCCACCTCGGCCGCCTCGTAGAGCTCCTTGGGGAGGGTCTTCATGTAGTTGCTCAGCACGAAGGCGCAGAAGCCGGTCTGGAAGGCGGTGTTGATGAGGATCAGTCCGAGGAAGCTGTTCAGCAGGCTGCCGCTGGTGCTGATCGCGTACGGCATGGGGATGTCGCGGAAGATCCGGTAGACCGGGATGAGGAGCGCCTGGGGCGGGAGCAGGTTCGCGGCCGTGAACAACCCCAGCAGCGGCAGGTTGAGCCGGAAGCGGAAGCGCGCGAGCACGAAGGCGACGCACGAGGCCAGCAGGAGGCTGAACAGCACCGCGGGCACGGTGATGATGGCCGAGTTGCTGAGGTACAGCCCGAAGTTGCCCCGGGTCCACGCGTCCCGGTAGTTGTCCAGGGTCCAGCCGCCGATCGACACGTAGCCGTTCAGCGAGGTGTAGGCGTAGTCGCGGAAGCTGTTCAGCACCGCCCAGAACACCGGGAAGAGCCAGATCGCCGCCAGCACGATCACGAAGGCGTAGACCAGCCGCAGCCGGGTCGAGGTCGGGGCTGCCGTCGGGTGGCGTGTCGTCGTGCTCATCAGCTGTCCTCGTTCATCACGATGCGCAGGTAGATCACGACGAGCACCGAGGAGATCAGCAGCATGATCGTGGCGAGGGCCGATCCGAAGCCCACCCGGCTCGCCTCCCCCACGATGTTCTGGGTCACCAGGGCGCTGATGAGCTCGAGACCGTTCCGGCCCTTGTTGATCACCCACACGATGTCGAACGCGCGCAGCGAGTCGATGACGGTGATGACCAGGACGATGATGTTGATGGGCCGCATCACCGGGAACACGACCTGGAAGAAGATCTGTCGCTCGTTGGCACCGTCGACCCGAGCCGCCTCGCGCAGCGCCGGGTCGACCCCCTTGAGGCCGGCGAGGTAGAGCAGCATGACGTAGCCGGTGTGCCGCCACCCTGCGGCCACGATGACCGCCCACAGGTTGACGCTCGGGTCGCCGTACCAGTCGGTCGTGGTGCCGAGGACCCCGTTGATCAGGCCCTGGTCCTTGGAGTAGATCAGCTGCCAGATGAAGCCGATGAGGGCCAACGACAGCACCGTGGGCAGGAAGAAGGCCGTCTGGTAGAAGCGGCCACCGCGCAGCTCGCGGTCGAGGATCACCGCCAGCAGGACGCCGAGGAGCAGGGGGCCGACGAAGAGGGCCAGCAGCCAGATGACGTTGTGCTGCACCGCGGGCCAGAACGGCGGGTAGATCGAGACGATGTCGTGGTAGTTGCGCAGACCCACGAAGTCGGCGTTGCCGAAGCCGCCGAGGCCGTCCCAGTTGAAGAAGCTGAAGACCACCGACATCACCGCGGGGATCCAGACGAGGCCCACGACCAGCAGCGTGGGGATGCCGACCATCCAGGCGACGGTCAGCCGGTCCTTCCCCCGGAGCCGGCGCCGCCGTCGGCGGCTGCCGGAGCCGGCGGAGGTGCTCACCGATGGGCTGGCCACCGGCGTCAGAAGATCGACTTGCGCTGGGCCTCGATCTTCTTCACCAGTCCGTCGACGTCGTCCGGCTTGCGGATGAAGGTCTGCAGGGCAGGTGTCATGACCGTGGTCGCGAAGCCCGGGTCGGTGTCGCGGTCGAGGAACTGCGCGATGGACTTCTGCTGCCCGATGAACTCCGCGGCCCGCTTCTGCAGGTCGGTGTAGTTGGTCGTCTCGGCCTTCGAGTTGGTCGAGATCTGCGCGATCTTGGCCTGGTCCAGGGCGTTGTTGGCCTCCGGGGAGCCAAGGAAGGCCAGCAGCTTCTTGGCGCCCTTCTCGTTCTTCGGCTTGGCCGACATGCAGAAGCCGTCGATCGGCGCGTCGATGGCGTCGGCACCGATGGCGGAGTCGATCTCCGGGAACGTGAAGAAGTCGATGTCCTGCTGCTGCGCCACGGGCAGCGAGTCGGTGAGGAACAGCCCCAGCAGGTACATGCCGCTCTTCTTCTGCTGCAGCGAGCTCACGGCCTCCTGGTAGGTGCGTCCGAGCGCGTCGGTCTGGTGGTAGGGCAGCAGCCCGCGCCAGGTGTCGAAGACGGTCTTGACCTTGGCCGAGCTCCACGACTCGTTGCCGCCCATGAGGCTGACGTGGAAGTCGTAGCCGTTCAGCCGCATGTTGAGGATGTCGAAGGTGCCCATCGCGGGCCAGCCGTCCTTGTCGGCGAACGCGATGGGGTCGAGACCGTCGGCCTTCATCCGCTTGCACAGCGCGGTGAGCTCGTCGATGGTCTTGGGCACCTCGTAGCCGTTCTTCTTCCACAGGCTCTTGAAGTAGAAGACGGCCCACGGGTAGTTGTTGGTCGGGACGAAGTACTGCTTCCCGTCCTCGGCGGTCGACGCGGTCTTGAAGGCGTCGTTGACCCCGTCGATGGGCCAGACGTCGCTGACGTCACCGATCAGGCCCTTGTCGGCGAAGGTGCGCATCCGGTAGCCGGAGAACCAGCTGAACACGTCCGACGGGCTGCCCTGCAGGAAGTTGTTGATCTGGTCCTGGAAGGTGTTGTGGTCGACGTAGTTGACCTTGGCCGTCAGACCCTTGACCTGCTTCTGGAAGGCGTCGAACCGGCCCTTGGCCTGGTCGTAGGCGCGGCCCGAGCCCACGGCCTCGTTCATGCCCACCGTGACGGTGCCGCTGCCGCTGCCCCCTGACGAGCTGTCACCGCGGGCGCAGGCGGCGAGCAGGCCCGGCGCACCCAGCAGACCGGCCGTGGCGCCGGCCACGCGCAGGAACGACCGCCGCGACACGTCGGTCGCCGGCGACGGGGAGCTCAGGCTGGGGGATCGGGGATCAGGGACGCTCATCGGGGCTCCTAGCCGTGGCGGAGGGATCTGGCGCCGGAACGGGCACCACGGGTGCCCCCAGAACTGCATCGAGCCTGGCCGGTCACTCGGAGACTGTCAATGACCGGCCGCCGAGTGTCGGGGACCACGTGTTGACACCGATCCGCGCCGACGTCAGGCTCGGGCCGTGGCTGCCCCGGCTCGGCTCGTTCACCCCGACCTGACCGACCGAGCGCACGGTGGGGCCACCCGGTCCGTCGGTCTCGGCTTCGGCTGCGACTACAACCCCGAGCAGTGGCCGGAGGCCGTCTGGGACGAGGACGTCGGCGCTGATGGTCGAGGCGGGCGTGACCTTCGTGACCGTCGGCGTCTTCTCCTGGGCGCGGATCGAGCCGGCCCCCGGCCGACGCGACCTCGGCTGGCTCGAGCGCGTGCTCGACCTGATGCACCGCCACGGCATCGCGGTGGACCTCGCCACCGCGACCGCCTCGCCGCCGCCCTGGCTGACCACGCGCCACCCCGAGGTCCTGCCGGTCGACCGCCGAGGGGCGACCGCTCTAGCCACGGCAGCCGCCAGGCGTGGTGCCCGAGCTCGCCGGTGTTCCGGGAGCACGCCCTGGCGCTCGTGGAGGACGTCGCCGCGCACTTCGCCGGCCACCCGGCCCTGGTCCTGTGGCACGTGTCGAACGAGCTGGGCTGCCACAACGCGCACTGCTACTGCGACGTGAGCGCGGCGGCGTTCCGCCGGTGGCTGCGAGCGAGCGGTACGGACCGTCGAGCGCGCTCAACGAGGCGTGGGGCACCAGCTTCTGGTCGCAGCACTACGACGAGTGGGAGGAGGTCCTGCCGCCCCGGCTCACGCTGGCGGTCCCCAACCCGACGCAGCAGCTCGACTTCCGTCGGTTCAGCTCCGACGAGCTGCTCGAGCACTACCGCTGCCGAGCGCGAGGTGCTGCGCCGGCACACCCCCGACGTCCCGGTCACCACCAACTTCATGGTCACGCAGCCACATCGACGGCCTGGACTACTGGCGCTGGGCGCCCGAGCAGGACGTCGTCAGCAACGACCACTACCTCGACGGCCGGCTCGAGGCCCCGACGTCGAGCTCGCCCTCGCCGCCGACTGGACCCGCGGACTGGCCGGCGGGACGCCCGTGGGTGCTGATGGAGCACTCGACCAGCGCGGTCAACTGGCAGCCGCGCAACTACGCCAAGGCTCCGGGCCAGATGCGGCGCAACAGCCTGCAGCACGTGGCCCGAGGGGCTGACAGCGTCGGGCTTCTTCCAGTGGCGGGCCTCGGTGGCGGGCGCGGAGAAGTACCACTCGGCGATGCTGCCCCACGCCGGGACCGACAGCCGCGTCTGGCGCGAGGTCGTCCAGCTGGGCGCCGACCTGGCCAGGCTCGGCGAGACGGCCGGCACGACGCCGGTGGCCCAGGTGGCCATGCTGCTGGACTACGAGTCCTGGTGGGCCGTCGAGCGTCCGTCCATGCCCTCGGGCGACGTCACGTACCTCGATCGCGCCCGGGCGCTGTACCAGGGCCTGTGGGAGCAGGGGGTCGGCGTCGACGTACGGCGCGCCGGGGACGACCTCTCGGCCTACCGGTTGGTGCTGGCACCGACCTGGCACCTCGTCAGCGACGACGACGCCCGCTCGGTCGAGGCGTACGTCGCCGCCGGAGGACATCTGCTGGTGACCTACTTCTCGGGCGTCGTGGACCAGGACGACCACGTCCGCACCGGTGGCTACCCGGGGGCTCTGCGTGAGCTGCTCGGCATCCGCGTCGAGGAGTTCGTCCCGCTGCCGCCGGGGACCACCGTCTCGCTCGCGCCGGCGGGCCTCACGTCAGGGAAGAGCGCCACCGCAGCAGGACCTCCGGAGACCGCCGACCAGTGGGTGGAGGACCTCCACCTCCGCGGTGCCGAGGCGCGTCGCGTCTACCGGGACGGTCCGCTGCCGGGGGTGCCCGCACTCACCCGCGCGGACGCCGGTCGTGGCCTGGCGTGGTACCTCGCAACCCGGACCGACCCCTCGACGACCCGAGCCGTCCTCGGGGAGATCCTCACCGAGGCGGGGGTCGACAGGTCCGGTCTCCCGCCGGGCGTGGAGGTCGTCCGCCGCCGTGGGGACAGCACCGACTACGTCTTCGTCATCAACCACACCGACCAGGACGTGACGGTGCCGGTCGCCGGTCACGACCTGCTGGGTGGCGTCGTGGACGGGTCGGGTGTCCGGGTGAGCGCGGGAGGCGTCGCCGTCGTCCGCGAGACAGGACCCGTCTCCGAGGGGCCGGGTGGCGGCGGGACCACCGCGTCAATAGGTTGACGCGCGACGTAGGTTGTGCGACTGTCTAGTCATGACCACGACTAGTCGGCCCGAGACCGCCTCGTGGCCGACCGAGTGGCTGCGGGGCGCCCTGGGCGTGGTCGTCGTCCACGTCATCGCGGCGGGGCCGACGTACGGCTACGCCATCGCCACCGCCCTGGCCGAGGCCGGTTTCGGGGTGGTCAAGGGCGGCACGCTCTACCCCCTGCTGGCCCGTCTCGAGGAGGGCGGCCTCGTCGAGGTCGAGTGGCGGGCGGGCGACGGCGGACCCGGCCGG
This sequence comes from uncultured Actinomycetota bacterium, assembly GCA_963750345.1. Taxonomy (GTDB): domain Bacteria; phylum Actinomycetota; class Actinomycetes; order Propionibacteriales; family Nocardioidaceae; genus Nocardioides_B. The sequence goes on from CAVVQH010000013.1 coordinate 104,663, forward strand.
AAGTTCTACACCCTGACCGAGGCGGGCCACGACGAGCACCGGCGCCGGTCCGCGGAGTGGCTGGCGTTCACCGACCTGACCGGCGGCTTCCTTCGGCGCGACACGTCACCGACCACACCCCACGAGGAGCAGTCATGAGCATCCGGACCAACACCCCCCACGTCGACCCCGCGTGGGCCGAGGCGTTCCTGCTCGAGCTGCGGCTGGGCGGTGTGTCCGGTCGACGGATCGGGGCGGCTCTGGCCGAGGTCGAGGCGCACTGCGCCGAGAGTGGCGAGACGGCGTACGACGCGTTCGGGGACCCCGTGCGCTACGCCGACGCCCTCCGGCTCCCCGGATCGGACGACCAGGCGCTGTCGCTGCGCGAGGAGCTTGGCACCTCGGGGCTCGGCCTGGCCGGGATGCTGGTCACCCTCGCCGCCGTCGGGGCCCTGCGCGCCGGCACGGCCGTCGACGTGACCGCCGCCACCGTGGTGTCCGCCATGATCCTGGTCGCCGCCACCCTGCTCGTGGTCACGGCCCTCCGACCGCTGGTGCGGGCCCTCGCCCGCCACGGCTGGGTCGCGGCGGTGCTCGCGGTGGTGCCCGTGGCGGTGTTCGTGGGGGTGCAGGTGCTCCTGCGCGACGTCGTGCTGTTCATCCTGCCCGCGGGGCCGTGCCTGCTGGTCGGGGTGCTCGCGCTGGCCGTGAGCACGATCCTGGCCGTACGCCGGTCCGCGACCCTGGACGACCCGGTGGTCGGGCCAGCGGGCGCCGAGGGCGCCGGCACGCTGCAGACCTCCCCGACCACGGACCGGGTCGGCCGCCGGCTCACGCCGTGGCTGTTCCCGATCCTCACCGTGGTGACGAGCCTGCCGTTGCTCGTGCTCTGAGACCCGGGGCTCCCTCAGTCGTCCTCGACGGTGCCGGGTGGCCGGTAGCCGGCCCGCCCACTGGTGCCGGCCGAGCGCAGCGCGGCCCGTCCGACGGCCCGGGCCGAGCGCGTCAGCGAGGACTCCGGCAGCCCGGAGATCGAGGGCGGCATGACCACCACGGGGCACGAGGCGGCGTACACCACCCGCTGGGCCAGCAGCGGCGACATCGAGGGAGCCCGCGGCGCGTCGATGACCAGCACGTCGGCCTCCCGCGACTGGTTGATGAGCCCGCGGCGCTTGCTGCCGTAGACCACGCGGATCTCGGCGGCGTGCTCCTCCCCCAGGACCTCGGCGACGTCCCGCTCGAGATCGGCCCGGTGCTGGTCCCGTAGCGACAGCAGCTCCGGGGAGGCCGCCGACCCGACGCCGGGCGATCCCTGCGACTGCGCCTGCGGGTAGACGCGTACGGCGATCAGCCGCCCGTGGTTGGCGACGGCCTGTGCCCTGCCCCAGACCAGGGCGGTCGGGGACTTGGACGTCGCACTGACTCCCACGACGACGGTGTAGGGCTGATCCGGTTCACTCATGGCCACTCCTGTTGGTCTCGGTCCGGTCCTGCCCTCACACCGGGAGGTGGGTGATCTGCTCGCCGTTCTCGTCGTACTCGGTCAGGGGTGGCGCGATCTCCTCCAGCGACTTGCCCTCCGCGTCCACGCCCCAGACGGCGGCCACGAGGGCGCCGAAGAGCATCACGCCGGTGGCCAGCAGGTATCCCCAGAACATCGGGGTGCGGCTCGTGCCGTCACCGATGAGGGCGCCGTACAGCACCGGGCCCAGAGCGCCGAAGCACTGGGCGATCGCGAAGAAGTAGGAGATCGCCTGGCCGCGGACCTCCTGCGGGAAGATCTCCGAGACGGTCAGGTACCCCGCCGAGGCGCCGGCCGATGCGAAGAAGAACGAGACGCACCAGAAGGCGGTGTGGGTCGTCGGGTTGAGCGCGTCGGCCTGGAAGAGCACCGCGGAGATGCCCAGCACGATCGCGCTGAGGCCGTAGCAGCCACCGATCATCTTGCGCCGCCCCACCGTGTCGAACAGCGGGCCCAGCAGCAGGGGCCCCAGCAGGTTGCCGACCGCGAAGGGGAAGAAGAACAGGGCGGCTTCCGAAGCGGTGAGCCCGTAGAAGTTCTTCAGGACCAGGGCGTAGGTGAAGAAGATGGCGTTGTAGAGGAAGCTCTGGGTGATCATCAGCACGAGCCCGAGCACGGTCCTGGTCGGGTACAGCTTGAAGAACACGTAGAGCAGCTGCTTGGGCGTCAGCCCGGAGCCGGCCTTGATCCAGTGGACGTCGGACTCGTCGTGGTGGGGCAGCTCCTGGCCGCTGTCGCGCACCTGGTCCTCGATGCGCGTGACGATCTCCTCGGCCTCGTCCGCGCGGCCGTGGGTGACCATCCAGCGGGGGCTCTCGGGGATGTGCCGGCGCAGGTAGATGATGCCGAGGCCGAGCACCGGTCCGATGAAGAAGGCGATGCGCCAGCCGATGTCCTCCGCGAAGCGGTCGGTGTCCAGCAGGATGGAGCTGGCGACGGCGCCGAGCGCGGCACCGGCCCAGTAGGTGCCGTTGATGGCCAGGTCGACCCGCCCGCGGTGCTTGCCCGGGATGAGCTCGTCGATGGCCGAGTTGACCGCGGAGTACTCACCGCCGATGCCCAGGCCGGAGATGAACCGGCAGACCAGGAAGATCCACATGCTGGGGGCCAGGCCCGCCAGCGCCGCGCCGACCAGGTACACCATCAGCGTCAGGGTGAACATCTTCTTGCGACCCAGGCTGTCGGTCAGGCGCCCGAAGAACAGCGCGCCCACCACCTCGCCCAGCAGGTAGACGGTGCCGGCCAGACCGACGTCGGCGGCGCTCATGTCCAGGGTCGCCTCGAAGCCACCGGCCGCGACGATCTGGACCTCCAGACCGTCCAGGATCCAGGCGGTGCCGAGGCCGAAGATGACCATCCAGTGGAACCTCGACCACGGCATGTCGTGCATGCGGGCCGGGATCATGCTCTTGGTCGGCCGGTCCTCGACCTGTGCGGAGGTGGGCATCCTCACTCCTTACGTGGGTGCTGGCGCTGGAGGGGGATACCCCACCGTGGCGCGGCTCACACGCGATCCGGGAACTGTCCGTTATGGGTGGTATAGATCACCGCGTCGGCCGAGGCCGTTCCGGGGTGGTCGACGACCGCGCGACCGTACGCTTGGGGTGGTTGAGAACACGCACATCCCGACAGGAGAACGACGGTGGCACGGCAGGTAGAGCACATGGTGGACCGCTGGCAGCAGAGCCGCTGGCAGCGCAGGTGGGACCGCGAGCTGGAGTTCGCCAGCCCGACGTTCCGCGCCGAGTACCTCGCGGCCCTGCGCGAGTCCCGCTCCTGACCGACCGGGCCTCGCGTCGCTCGCCACGGGCGGACCGGGGAGGATCGTGGGCATGACCGCCCACGAGGGCCCCGCCGCCGGAACGCCTCGGGACCGGGAGCTCCAAGCCGTCCGTGACGAGATCGACGCGCTCGACGAGCAGGTCGTCGCGCTCCTGGCGCGCCGACAGCACTGCGTCGTCCGCGCCGGAGTGCTCAAGCGGGGCGCCGCGCCCTCGGGGGTCCGGGCCCCGGACCGGGTGGAGCAGGTGGTCCGCCGGGCCCGCGCGAGCGCCGAGGCGCACGGCGCCTCCCCGACCTCGTCGAGGCCGTCTACCGCGTCATGGTCGACGGCTTCATCGCCCTCGAGCTGGACGTCCACTCCTCGGGCCCGGACACGCCGGAGCACGGACGACGGGACGCCTCACCGAGCTGACGAGGGCCTGACCGAGGTGCGTCGGCGGCTTCGGGACGCCGGTCAGGGTGCCGCGAAGGTGAGGAAGGCGGCCGGCTGCCCGCGGGACGCGACGCCGAAGGTGTCGTCGGGCTGCCCGTCGGGCCGCAGGACGGTCACGCTGATCTCGCACGCCCCCAGCAGGTTCGCCGCATCTGCGCAGTCCGTGCCGTCGGCCAGGAAGCGGTGGACGGTGACCAGCCGGCGGAACGTGCCGTCCCGTCGTACGACGCCCTGGCCGAGCTCGACCCGGCCGTAGCAGCCGCTGCCCTGCACGATCGAGAAGCAGGCCTCCTGGGTGTAGAGCACCCGACGCCCGGCCGCGCCGTACGCGGTGCCCCGGACATGGACCTGCTGACCGTCCACGAGGTCATCGGCGTCGGAGACGGTGACGGTGGACGGAGCCCCGGTGAACCCGAGCCGCGCCGAGGCCAGCACGCGAGGCAGCCCGTCCGCGCCGGTCCAGGCCGCGAAGAGCCGGCACCCGTCGCTACGGCAGTACACGACGGTGGGGTCACCGAACTCCCGGCTGTGGAACAGAGGGTCCTGCAGCGTCACCGCGGTGCGCACCGACCCGCGAGCCGACGCCGTCACGGTGGCCAGCGCGGGCCCGCACGGCGGGGCGGTGCCGGCCTCGACCTCGTCGCACTGGAACAGCTCGACCACCGCGCCGGCCGGCAGGTGACGGATGCGCAGGGTGACGACGTCGCCCCGCTCCAGGTGGGTCGAGGGCCACACCCGGAGGTACGGCGCCCAGCCGTGGGCCGAGGCGGGCGGCGCGACCAGGGCCCAGCCCACCACCAGCAGCACGAACGACGTCACGATGCCGACCACTCCGCGAACACGCATGACGACCACCCCTCACCGGCGACCGGTGCGCCCCACCGGGCCAGCTCCAGCGTGGCACGGACGGCCTCCCGGGGGAAGACCGAGACCGTCACCCACCCGGCGCGTCGCGGGCCGGTGCCCGCGGCGTCGCTGCACCGGCGCGAGCAGCTCTCGGGCCACCCGTGCACACTGGGGAGCCCACCCGCCTCTCCTGCTCGTAACCGGTGTCGCGGAACCATCCTCCGAGGAGAGCCATGACCGCCCCCCGCCGTGCCCTGATCGTCATCGACGTGCAGCAGGAGTACTTCACCGGCACGCTGCAGATCCAGGCGCCCCCGCGCGAGGCTTCGCTCGCCCACGTGGTCGACGCCATGGAGGTCGCCCGCCGCCACGGGCTGCCCGTGGTCGTCGTGCAGCACGAGCTGCCCGAGGGCGCGCCCGTCTTCGCCGTCGGCAGCGAGAGCTGGTCGCTGCACCCCGAGATCGAGGAGCGCCTCGACCCCTCGTGGATGCGCGCCACGAAGGACCTGGGCAGCGCCTTCGCCGGCACCGGGGTCGCCGCGTGGCTGGCCGAGCGGGACGTCGACACCGTCACGATCGTCGGCTTCATGACCAACAACTGCGACATCGCCACGGCCGTGGGCGCCGAGGAGCTGGGCCTGACCGCCGAGATCCTCTCCGACGCCACCGGGGCCATCCACCTCGCGAACGAGGTGGGCAAGGTCTCCGCCGAGCAGCTGCACGAGACGCTGCTCGTGCTCCTGCACTCGGGCTTCGCCGCCGTAGCCACCACCGAGGCGTGGACCGCGGCCGTGGAGGCGGGCGAGGCCCTACCCGTCAGCGACCTGGGGGCCTCCGCCGTGGCGGGCCGCGACGCGTTCGGCGCCTGACGGGGTCGTCGTCCGCGTTCAGGCGGTAGGTGCGCCCACGCATGGCAGCGGGGGTCGACGGATCAGGCCCTCGGAAGGTCGAGGTCGTTGTCCTCGATGAAGGCGTCGATGTCGGCCGGTGTGGAGTGCCCGTCCGCGAGGGCCCGCTTGGCCGCGACCAGGAGCTCGTTGGGCGCCGACAGCTCCAGCGCGATGCCGTCCGGGTCGCGGAAGTTCAGGTGGTACCCGAACTCCATGTCCCGGATCGGCGTGTAGGTGACTCCCAGCTCGTCGAACCGGTGCTCCCACTCAACGAGCTCGTCGCGTGTCGCAGCGGTCAGTCCGAGGTGGTCCAAGCCGGTCACCAGCTCGGAGAACGGGCTGCCGGAAGCCCCCGCGTGCTTCATCAGCGACAGCGTGAAACCGGTCCCGGGGTGCATGAAGATCCGGCCGTACCCGACGTCGAGCACCAGGACGAAGTCGAGCACCTCGGCGTAGAACCGCTGGCTGACATCGAGGTCGGAGACCGTGAACGACACGTGGTCGACACCGCTGAAGGTCACCATCGCCTCATCGTTCCACGAGGGGGCCCGCCGCGGCAGGTCCCGGAGCGGACCCGCAGTGGGCACTGTCCAGCAGCTCCAGGAAGCGGGCACCGACGCCCGGGGCCAGCGACGACGGGTCCTCGTTGAGCATGAGCACCGTCTGGCGGCTGCCGTCCGGCGAGGAGTAGACGTAGGTGACGTACCCGGGGAAGTTGCCCCCGTGTCCCCAGGCGGGACCGCACGGCGTGGGGAAGCGTTCGAGGCCCAGCCCGTACGCCGTCCCGGGGCCGTCCTCGGCGGAGGCGTCCACCGTCGTGCGCATGGCGGCGAGCAGCCGTCGCGGCAGCAGCCGGCCGGACAGCAGGCTCCGGTAGAAGCGGGCGACGTCGGGGGCCGTCGCCACCATGGCGCCCGAGGCCCACGGATAGGGGTAGAGGTCGGTGATGTCGCTGCGCTCGTCGCCCGAGAACACGAAGTAGCCGTGCGCGGCGGGCGCCGGCAGGGTGCGCGACGGGGTGAAGGTCGTGGCGTGCAGGTGGGCCGGTGCGAGGACGCGGTGCCGGAGCACCTCACCGAGCGAACGCCCGGTCACGGACTCCACGACCAGCCCGGCCAGGACGTAGTTCGTGTTGGAGTAGTGGTAGCCCGAGCCGGGGTGGACCTCGTGGCTCAAGGCGATGCGGACGAGGCTGCGCGGCGTCCACACGTGAGCGAGGTCCCCGGCCAGGTAGGGCTCCAGCACGCGCGGGTCGTCGTTGAAGTCGTAGACCCCGCTCGTGTGGCTCAGCAGCTGACGGACCGTGATGCCGGGACGCCCGGCCAGCAGCCGGGGCAGGTAGCGGCTCACGCGGTCGTCGAGGTGCAGGCGGTGCCGCGCCACCAGCTGCAGGACGGCCGTGGACACGTAGGTCTTCGTGAGGCTGCCGATCCGGTACCGGGCCGCGGGAGGCAGGGGCGCGCCGCTGGCGAGGTCGGCGACACCGCTCTGCAGCGCCGTGACCCGGCCGTGGTCGTACCGGTAGAGCAGAGCCCCCGGCGACCCGTCCTCGACCAGCCGGTCGAGCGCCCGCTGCAGTGCGGGGGCGTCGGTCGACGCACGCTGCACCGTGGCCGGGCCGGGTGCCGCCGCGGCCGGTGAGGCGGGGCCGGCGAGGGCGAGGCCCGCCACCAGGGCGGCGACGGTGGACGCCACCGCCCACCTCGAGGTGGTGGCCCGAGGAGCGGCGCGACGCGTCCGCGGAGGTCGAAGGGCGGGAAGGTGCGACAGGGGGAACCTGCCGGTGGATCGGTCGGTGGCCCGGTCGGTGAGTGGCGGTGTCGCCTGTGCTGCGCTGGAGGAGGTCATGGGCTCAGCCTCGTGCGGCGCAGCGCCCCGCACATCGGGCTCGGGTCCACGGGGGGCAAGCCCTCAGAGGGAGGTGCACACCCCGCGGACCGGGTCTTCGGACCCGGGTCGGGCGTCGTCCGTGGACGTACGGCGCTCGGGTGGCTGTCCGTCCCCGTCGGCCCACACCTCGACCAGCTCAGCGAGGCGGCCGTCGGGCTCCACGGTGGCGAACGACGCCACGTGCCAGGTGCGCGCCCCGTCGGTGACACGGGCCCGGAGCACGGCGCGCTCACCGGAGGCCACCAGGTCCTCGACGAGGAAGCGGACGACGACCGGGTAGTCCCGGTTGAACGCCACGAAACCGTCCCGGTCGAAGGTCTCCCCGGTGTGCACGAGACGCGCGACGAAGCCCTCGGCCAGCACGTCGGGCAGGTCGTCCCACTCCCGGGCGTCCAGGATGCCGGCGAAGCGGGTCAACGCCCGCGCAGAGTCCACCCGCCCAGCATGCCCCCACGACGTCGCCACGCGGCACCTCCCACCCCCGGTTCCCTGCTCCCGCACGCGGACGGCGGGGGGCTCCTCAGACCTGTACGCTGCCGCGCACCGGAACCACAGCAAGGGGTGCTCGATGGACGTGGCTCGACGACTGGACCGACTGGGCACCGAGACCGCCTTCGCGGTCGCCCAGACCGCGGCGGCCTGGAAGGCGGACGGCCACACGGTCTACCCCTTCCACCTGGGCGACCTCAACCTGCCCATGGGCGAGCACATCGTCGAGGCGATGAACGCGGCCATCGCCGACGGGAAGACCGGCTACTGCCCCGGTGCCGGCATCCCGCCGCTGCGCGAGGCGCTCGCCGACGACATCGGCAGCCGTCGCGGCACGACGTACGACCCGGCCCAGGTCGTGGTGATGACCGGCGGCAAGCCCGTCATCACGAAGTTCCTCCAGGCGGTCATGGACCCCGGCAGGCGGGTGCTCTACCCCAGCCCGGGGTTCCCCGATCTACGAGTCGCAGATCGAGTACCTCGGTGGGGACGCGGCGCCCTACGGCTACGTGCCCACCGACGACGGCTTCGCCATCGACCTGGACCAGGTGCGCGACCTCATCACCCCCGACACCGTGGCCATCATCTACAACGACCTGCAGAACCCGATCTCCGCGGAGTCCAGCAACGCCGAGCGGGAGGCGATCGCCGCGCTGGCCGTCGAGCACGACCTCTGGGTGCTCTCCGACGAGGCGTACTTCGAGATGCGCTACGAGGGCGCCTCGTCCTCGATCGCCACGCTGCCCGGGATGGCCGAGCGGACGGTGATCCTCTACACGTTCAGCAAGAAGTTCGCGATGACCGGGTCCCGGCTGGGGTGCGCCGTCGCCCCCCGCGAGCTGGCCACGGTCTTCTCCACCCTCAACACCAACGACGAGTCGTGCACCACCCACTACGTGCAGTGGGCCGGGATCGCCGCCCTGCAGGGGACCCAGGAGCCGGTCGCCGCCATGCTCGAGGTGCTGCGGGAGCGACGCGACGTCGCGTGCGGGCTGGTCAACTCGATCGCCGGCATGCACGTGGAGGTCCCACGCTCGACCTTCTACCTGTTCCCGGACGTCACCGAGGCGATGCAGCTGGTCGGTGCGGCCACCCTGGGCGACTTCGCCGACGAGGCGCTGCGCCAGACCGGGGTCAGCTTCTGCACCCGGCACCACTTCGGCCGGCCGCTGCCGGGCGAGGACCGGCACTACATCCGGCTGGCCTACTCCGGCATCGACGTGGCCGACATCCGGGTCGGGCTCGACCGGCTCCGGTCGTGGGTGGGCTCGGCGTGAGCCGGGTCGTCGTCACCGGGCGCATCCCGCAGGGGGCGCTGGACGCCCTCCGCGACGAGCACGAGGTGTGGGGGTGGGACAGCACCGACCAGATCCCGCGGCCCGAGCTGGTCAGCCGGGTGGCCGGCGCGCACGCCATCGTCAGCCTGCTGACCGAGCGGGTCGACGCCGAGGTCCTCGACGCGGCGGGCCCGCAGCTGCAGGTCGTGGCCAACGTCGCCGTCGGCTACAACAACGTCGACGTGGCCGCGTGCCGGGACCGCGGCGTGACCGTCACCAACACCCCCGACGTGCTGACCGAGGCCACGGCCGACATCGCGATGGCCCTCGTCCTGATGGTCACCCGGCGCCTGGGCGAGGGTGAGCGGATCATCCGCCGGCGCGAGCCGTGGCAGTGGGGCATGTCCTACCTGCTGGGCTCGGGGCTGCAGGGCAAGACGCTGGGCGTGATCGGGCTCGGGGCCATCGGCGCAGCGACGGCCCGCCGGGCGCGGGCCTTCGGGATGGACGTCGTGTACTCCCAGCGGAGCGCGGCCGCCCCCGCCCTGGTGCAGGAGCTCGGCGCGCGGCGCAGGGAGCTGGACGAGCTGCTGGCCGAGGCCGACGTCGTCTCGGTGCACTGCCCCTACAGCGAGGCCACCCACCACCTCGTCGGCGCCGAGCAGCTGTCCCGGATGAAGGGGACGGCGTACCTGGTCAACACCGCGCGCGGTCCGATCCTCGACGAGGCGGCCCTGGCGGAGGCCCTGACCTCCGGCACGATCGCCGGCGCCGGCCTCGACGTCTTCGAGGAGGAGCCCAGCGTGCACGAGGGCCTGCTGGACCTCGACAACGTCGTGCTGGTGCCGCACCTGGGCTCCGCCACCGTCGAGACCCGGGCCGCGATGGCGTCGCTGGCCGCCGAGAACGCGCTCGCCGTGCTGCGGGGTGAGCAGCCCCGCACCCCGGTGCGCTGAGCCGCCGGCGTACGACCCCCGGACCAGGACTCCCGGCTCAGCCCTCCGGGCTCAGGCCTCGTGACGGCGTTCGAGCACGGCCGGCAACCGCAGCGCGCCGCTGTCCCAGTCGTCCTCGATCCACGTCTCGTCGGGGTCGACGTAGGGGGCACGCGCCCGGTCGGACTCCGGACCCGCCAGGAAGTTCAGCAGCCACATGTTGGCGGCGGGGCCGGCGGCACAGAGGTGGTAGCCACGCGGCACGGGGACGAGGCTCCGGTCGCGGAGCAGGTGGGTCTCCTCCCAGCCGTCCTCGGGCGCGAAGGTGCGGTGGAAGCCGAAGCCGCTGGGACGGTCGAAGCGGAAGTAGTAGGTCTCCTCCAGGCGGGGTGAGCCGTCGACGCCGTCGTGGCGGTGGGGCGGCCAGCCCGTCCAGGACCCTCGGGCGACCCAGGCCTCGTACATGACCAGCCGCTCGGCCGGGACGGGGTCGGCCAGGGTCGAGACCACCTGCCGACGGGCCGGCCCCCCGCCGCGGACGACGGAGGCCATGTCGGCCGGGGTGACCACGCGCGGGTCGAAGCGGCCCGCCGCCGGGGCCTGTCCGACGGCGACCTGGGAGTCGGTGCGCGCGGTGACGGCGACCGGGGCGCCCGGGGGCAGGTAGACGACGTCGGCCACCGCGGCGAACGGGCCGTCCCGGCGGATGACGTGGTCCAGCCCCGACCCCCGGACCGTGACGTGACCCGACACCAGGGCGAGCGCGGACTCCGACGTGCTGCTCCCCAGGTGGTGCACCTCCCCGGCCGCCAGGTCGAGGACGGTGCTGGTCAGGTGCTGCCACCCCGCCGAGGACGGCGTCACCTCCGCCACGGTGCGCGTCACCGGCCCACGCCCGCGCGCAGGGACTCGGCCGCCTCGAGCTCGGCCATCGTCGGGAACCCGTCGGAGCAGTACGGCTGCTCGACGGTGTGACCGGCCACCCGCATGGCGAGCCCGAGCGCGTCGGGCCACGCCCGACCCTCGAGCCGCGCGACCACCAGCGACCCTGCCGTGGCGTCGCCGCCGCCGACGGTGCACACCGGCTGCGCCGAGGTCGCCGGCGTCCTCGGTCCGACCGACCCTGCCGTGATCAGCACGATCCCGTCCGGGCCGAGCTTGAGGGCGACCTGCGGCAGCCCCAGGCCGGCCGCGGCGTCCACGATGCGGTCGCGGGTCGCGCCCGGGAGGTCGAGCAGGGCGGTGAACTCCTCCTCGGTGCCGATCACCACGTCGGCCGTGGTGAGCATCGGCGCCACCGCGCGGGCGTAGTCCGCCGAGGAGGCCCAGGACGACGGCCGCAGGTCGAGGTCCCACCAGACCTCGACGTCGTGGTCGCGGGCCGACGCGACGAGGGTGGGGACGAGCGCGGGTGTCGTCCCCGACGCCAGGGCGTCGCCGGAGAGGAGGAGGACCTCCACGCTGGGCCACGGCAGGTCGACGAGATGGGCGGGCGTCAGCAGGGTGTCGGCGGGGGCGACCCGGAAGAACTGTCGCTCGCCGTCGTCGGGCGCGGGCTGGGCCAGCATGGCCATGGAGGTGGGCGCCCCCGCGACGATGTGCACCCACCGGAGATCGACCCCGGCGTCGCCGAGCTGTCGCCGGACCAGGTCCCCGGCCAGGTCGTCGCCGGTGGCGGTGAGCACGGCGGCGTCACCCCCAGGCGCTGGGCGACGATCGCGATGTTGGTCGGGCTGCCCCCGACCGACGCGACGAACGACCGGGCGTCGCGCAGGTGCCGGCCCGTCTCGCGCGACGTAGAGGTCGAGGTTGATCCGCCCGACGGTGAGCAGCCGGGGGCCCTCGCCGCCTGCACGTCCGCTCAGCCGGAGGCATCGGGGCGACCCGAGTCGAGGGCGCTCAGCCAGCGCTGGGTCGCCTTGCTCTCGACGTAGCGACCGGCGGGCCGCGTGCGACCGCCGGCATCTCGGAGACCTCGGAGGTCGCCATGTCCCACCAGCACGTGGCGTAGCCGCCGACCCGCTCGTGCCAGTCGGTCTCGACCACGATCGCCGTCGTCTCGGTGGCCGAGCCGCGCGCGTCGACCAGCGCCTTCTCGAAGTCCTCCAGGGTCGAGACGTTGATGACGTCGGCGCCCAGACCCTCGCAGATCTTGCCGAGGTCGTGGTGCTGGACGCCGCCGGAGTAGCGGCCGTCCTCGCCGCGGTAGAGGTAGTGGCAGCCGAAGCCCTCGCACCCGACCTGCTCGGAGACGTTGCCGACGCTGGAGAAGCCGTGGTTGTCGATGAGGACCAGGGTGATCTTGAGGTTCTCCTGCACCGCGGTGGCGAGCTCGGAGCTCATCATCAGGAACGAGGCGTCCCCCGACATCACGAACACCTCGCGGGACGGGTCGGCCAGCTTGGCGCCGATGCCGCCGGGGATCTCGTAGCCCATGACCGAGTAGCCGTACTCGACCTGGTAGCTCAGCGACTCGCGGGACCTCCACAGCTTGAGCAGGTCGCCGGGCAGGCTGCCCGCGGAGCGACACGACCACGTCGGTGGGCTCGCGAGGAGCGCACCACCGCCCCGATCAGCGAGGCCTGGGTCGGCAGCGCGCCCGCCGTGGAGTCGTAGAGACGCTCGACCTCGGCGTCCCACCAGTCGTGGTGGTCCCTGACCTCTGCGCGGTACGCCGCCGCCGGTGTCGTGGTCGCCGACGGCCTCGAGGAGCTCCTCGAGGACCGCGCGGGCGTCACCCGTCACGGCGATGCCGCCGTGCTTGAGCGAGTCCATCTCGAAGACGTTGATGTTGACGAACCGGACGTCCGGGTTCTGGAAGGCGGTCTTGGAGGCGGTGGCGAAGTCGGTGAAGCGGGTCCCGATGCCGATGACCAGGTCGGCCGCGGCGGCCATCTCGTTGGCGCCGCGGGAGCCGGCCACCCCGGCGCCCTGCAGGCTCAGCGGGTGGTCGCAGTGCAGCGTCCCCTTGCCGGCGTGGGTCTCCGCGACGGGGATGCCGGTCTTCTCGGCGAACGCCGTGACGGCCGCCTCGGCCTGGCTGTAGCGGGCGCCGCCACCGGCGATGATGATGGGCCGCCTCGAGCGCCCGGATCGCCGCGGCGGCGCGCTCGACGGCGGCCCGGCGTCGGCGCGGTTGCGGGCGACGTGCCAGGTGCGGGGGGCGAACAGCTCCTCGGGGTAGTCGTAGGCGAAGGTGCCGACGTCCTGCGGGATCGGCGAGGAACGCCGCGCCGGTGTCGGCCGGTGAGGTGAGGGTGCGCATGACCTCGGGCAGCGAGGTGATCAGCTGCTCGGGACGGTTGATGCGGTCCCAGTAGCGGACCACCGGGCGGAACGCGTCGTTGGTCGTGACCTCGGGCGAGTGCTCGCTCTCGACCTGCTGGAGCACCGGCGCCTGCACCCGCTCGGCGAAGGTGTCGCCGGCGATGATGCAGGGCCGGGAGCCGGTTCACCGTCGCGGTCGCCGCGCCGGTGACCATGTTGGCGGCGCCGGGCCCGATCGAGGACAGGCAGGCGAACGCCTGGCGGCGGTTGCTCATCTTGGCGTAGGCGACCGCCGCGTGGACCATGGCCTGCTCGTTGCGGGCCAGGTAGTAGGGCAGCTCGGCCTCGTACTGCTGGATCGCCTGGGCCAGGCCGCCGATGTTGCCGTGGCCGAAGATGCCCCAGATGCCGGGGAAGAACGGGTGCTCGGTCCCGTCGTGCTCGACCCGTTGGGCGATGAGGAAACGGATCAGCGCCTGGCCGGCGGTCAGTCGGGTCGTAGCCATGTCGGACCTCTCGGGAGCCTGCAGGTCGGGGTGGTGACGCGGACGTGGCGGCCGTCACAGGAAGCGTCCTGTCTAGCACCCGTGGTGCACGCTGCGCAACAGTCGGACTCGGACGTTGCACGCACCGCGACAGAGCCAGCCGAGTTGCGCGCACCGCAACCTGGCCGAGGCGCTGACGCCTGGGGTACCGTCCGGCATGGCCACTGTGGGCACGCTCGAGCGGGGACTGAAGATCCTGGACCTCCTGGTGGAGATCGAGTCCGACCCCGTGCGCCGGGCCCGGGGGGTCTCCGTGCAGCAGGTCGCGACCACCCTGGACATCCACAAGAGCAGCGCCTCGCGCCTCCTGCAGACGCTGGTCTCCACCGGCTACGCCGTCGCGACCCGTGCGAACCACCGAGGCTTCCGTCTCGGCCCGGCCGTGCAGACGCACGAGAGCCTGCAGGACGCGCAGCGCCGGCTCAGCGAGAGGGCGAGGCCGTTCCTGGAGCACCTGGTCGAGGCGACCGGCGAGTGCTCGCACGCGGCCGTCTCGACCGGCACCTCCGCCCTGGTCATCGACGACGCGGAGACGGGGCACCCGCTGCGCGTCGTGGCCGGCACGGGCCGCAGGGTCCCGCTGCACTGCACCTCGGCCGGCAAGGTGCTGCTCGCCCACGGGCTCGCGCCCGTCCCGGCCGACCTCCCGGCCCGGACCGCGCGCACCCTCGTGCGCGCCGAGGACCTCGCGGCCGAGCTCGCGCTGGTCCGGCAGCAGGGGTACGCCCTCGACGACGAGGAGAACGACGAGGGGGTGCGCTGCATCTCGGCTCCCGTGCGGGCCGGGCGCGACGGGCCGGTCCTCGGCTGCATCGGGATCGACGGGCCCTCCCTCCGGGTGACGCCCGAGGTGGTCCCCCACCTGGCCGGGCTCGTGACCCGGGCCGCGCAGGACCTCTCCTGTCTGCTCCAGGACGACGCGCTGCCCCTGAGCGCCCGCCGCTGACGCCCCGCCCACCTGTCGCGAGACCACCCGTCGTACGACGTCCGCCCACCCATCGCCCGACCAGGAGTGCCGTGCCCCTCGACCTGACCCGCATCGCCGCGGCCCCCATCTCCTGGGGTGTCTGCGAGGTCCCCGGCTGGGGGTACCAGCTGCCCGCGGCCGACGTCCTCGCCGACATGGCGGGGCTCGGCCTGGCCACCACCGAGCTCGGACCCGACGGGTTCGTGCCCGGTCCGCCGGCCGGCCGCAAGGGGCTCCTGGACCGGCACGGCCTGCGGGCGGCCGGTGCGTTCTGCCCGCTGGTGCTGCACGACCCCCGACTGGACGTCGACGCCGCCGCCGGGTCGGTGCTCGACGCGTTCGAGGTGCTCGGGGCCACGATGCTGGTGCTGTCCGCGGACTCGGGCTCGACGGGGTACGACCTCAAGCCGGAGCTCGACGCCGCCGGGTGGACGACGCTGCTGGCCGCGGTGGCACGCATCCACGCGCTCGCCGCGGAGCGAGGGGTCACGGCCTGCCTGCACCCGCACGTCGGCACCATGGTGGAGAGCAGGAGCGAGGTGACCCGGTTCCTCGAGGCGTCCGAGGTGCCGATCTGCCTGGACGCCGGTCATCTCGCGGTGGGAGGGACGGATCCCGTCGAGCTGGCGAGGCAAGCCGCGGACCGGGTCGCGCACGTGCACCTCAAGGACGTCGACCTCACGGTGCTGGAGACGGTCAGGTCCGGGCGGCGCAGCTACACCGAAGGAGTGGCCGCCAGCATGTACCGGGTGCTCGGCACCGGGGACCTCGACCTCGCCGGGCTCGTCGACGCGCTGGAGGGCGCGGGCTACGCCGGGCTCTACGTGCCCGAGCACGACCGGATGATCCACGCCGCCTCCGACCACGCCCTGGTGAGCGCGGACGCGCGGGCCAGCGTGGACTTCCTCCTCGGCCTCCGCCCGCAGGGAGCAGCCGCGTGAGGATCGTCCTGGCCGGAGCCGGTCGGATCGGCACGATGCACGGCACGGTCCTCGCGCAGCTGCTCGACCCGGCCGGGATCGTCGTGACCGACCCGGTGCGCGAACGCGCCGAGGTGCTCGCGCGCGAGCTCGGCGCCTCGGTCGCCGCGACCCCGGAGGCGGCCCTGAGCGGGGGCGCGGACGGGCTGGTGGTGGCCACGAGCACGCCGACGCACGCCGAGCTCATCCGGCTCGGCTGCAGGTCCGCGGTGCCCACCTTCTGCGAGAAGCCGGTGACGATGGACGTGCCGAGCACCCTGGCGGTGCAGGAGGTCGTCGAGTCCAGCGGCGTCGAGGTGCAGATCGGGTTCCAGCGGCGGTTCGACCCCGGCTACGCCGAGGCGCGCCGACGGGTGCGGGCCGGCGAGCTCGGCGAGCTGCGACGCGCCCACCTGGTCAGTGCCGACCCGGCCTCGCCGCCCATCGACTTCATCGCCACCTCGGGCGGCATCTTCCGGGACCTCCTCATCCACGACCTCGACATCCTGCCGTGGGTCGCCGGCAGCCCCATCGTCTCGGTCTGGGCACAGGGCGCGGCGCGCACTCCCGACTACGCAGGGGTGGGCGACGTCGACGAGGTCGTGGCGATGCTGTCGCTCCAGGACGGGACCGTCGCGACGCTGCACGGGTCCCGGCGCAACGGAGCCGGGTACGACGTCCGGATGGAGGTGGCCGGGACGCTGGCGACCGCGGTGGTGGGGATGGCACCGGAGTCGCCACTGGCCTCGACGGAGCCCCATGTCACCCCCTCGGGCGTCGCGCCGTGGACGGCCTTCGCCCACCGCTTCGCGGCCGCGTACCGGGAGGAGATGGTGGCCTTCGTCGAGCTCGTCACCACCGGCGGCGGGAGCCGGTGCACGGTCGCCGAGGCGGTGGACGCCGCGGTGGCGGCCGAGGCGGCCGACCGGTCGCTGCAGGAGGGACGCCCCGTGCTCCTGGACGAGATCCGCGTCGCGCTCGGTACGGCGTGAGGCGGCCGTGACCGGTTCCCAGCCGCACGTCCTCGTGATCGGCACCGGGCGGATGGCACGGGTCCGCGTGCCACGGCTGGTGCGCGCCGGCCTCCGGGTCACCCTGACCGGTCACGACGCCGTCCGCACCGCGGCCGTCGCCTCGGAGCTCGGGGTCATCGGGCGGGCGCGGGCCGACCTCCGGTCCGGGTTTCGGACCGGGGCGTACGACGCCGTGGTCGTCACCAGCGCCTCCGAGCAGCACCACCGGGACCTGGGCGACGTCCTGCCCGTGGCGCCGGTCGTGATGTGCGAGAAGCCGGTCGCGACGACGACGGAGGCGGCCCGGGAGCTGCGTGCGGAGGTCGAGCGTGTCGGGGCCGAGGTCTTCGTCGGCTTCCAACGGCGGTTCGACCCCGAGGTCGCCGGTCTGCGGGAGCAGATCCGCCGAGGCGACCTCGGTGAGCTGCTCCACCTGCGGGCGACGGACTTCGACCACGTGCCGGGCGCCCGGGAGTTCATCGCCACCAGTGGCGGGATGTTCCGGGACCTGCTCATCCACGACCTCGACTGGCTCGCCTGGACCACCGGGCAGCGGATCGCGACCGTGCACGCGTTCGGGTCGGTGCGGGTGTGCGAGGACTACCGCGACCTCGGCGACTGTGACGTGGCCACGGTCGCGGTCGTCCTCGCCGACGGGACGCTGGGAACGCTGACCTCCTCGCGCGTGCACCCCTCCGGCCAGGACGTGCGCATGGAGGTGCTGGGGAGCAGGCAGGCGGTCTCGGTCGGGCTCACCGCCCACACCCCGCTGCAGGCCGTCGGCACCGACGTCGGGACGCTGCCGCCACCCGACAGCTTCATGGAGCGGTTCGCCACGGCGTTCGAGCTCGAGACCGACGCCTTCGCCCGCTACGTCACGGGAGAGGCCGACCACTTCGAGGGCTGCACGCTGGAGGAGGCCGTCTCGGCGCTGGAGGCGGCGGAGGCGTGCCAGACCTCGTGGACGGACGGGGTGCGGGTGGACCTCCCTCAGGCACGCCCGAGCTCGTCCGAGGGTGGGTCGTCCTCCTCGGCACCGTTCGACGCCAGGCCCCTGAGGTAGGTGGACAGGATCCGCCGGCAGGTCGCGTCCCACCCGGCCCCGTGCGACCGCGGCTGGGCGAGCATCGCCCCGAGCGCGACGATGTCACGGGGGCTGACGTCGGTCGTGATCGTGCCGTCCTGGCGGCCGAGGTCGATGAAGCCCTGAACGGTGCGGTGCACCTGGGCGCGGACCTCGAGGGTGGCCCGGTCCGTGACCGGCGGTCCGCCGTGCAACGGGAGGACGAGCTGGTCCCGCAGCTCGATGGCGGCCTCGACGAACCGCCTCAGCGCGTCGCTGCCGGTCGACGCGTCGGCCGCGGCGGCCGTCGCGTTGGCCAGCACCATCTCGAACGACCGGTGCGTGAGGTGGTCGAGGAGCTCCTCGCGGGTCGCGAAGTGCCGGTAGAGCGTCCCGATGCCCACGCCTGCGTCCTCCGCGACCGTCGACATCCGCACGCGGACGCCCTCGCGGTGCACGGCAGCCGTCGCCGCCCGCACCAGTGCGTCCTTGTTGTGCACGGCGTCGCTGCGCTGCTCACGCACGTTCCGCCGCGCCGGCCCTCCCACGCGCTCATCTAACCCCCTGTCGCGTGCGGCGCCGCTCAGCTAGGCTGTTCCGGAGAAAATCCTCCGGTAAGCCGTACGCCGATGGCAGGCAGCGCGGCTGCCCTCCCCGCCCCCACCGCCTGAGGAGACCCGTGACCGACCACGTCGCCCCCGTGCCCCCCGACGACCCCGCCCGCAGGCTGACCGTCGCGCGCCCCGACCACGACACCCACCTGCCGCACATCGGGCTGGTGGGCGACACCTACACGATCCTCGTGGCGGGCAGCGACACCGCCGGCCGGTACACGCTCATCGACATGCACGTGCCGCCCGGCGGTGGACCCCCGCCCCACCGGCACGACTTCGAGGAGATGTTCACGGTGCTCGAGGGGGAGGTCGCGGTGACCTTCCGCGGCGAGACCCTCGTCGCGCGGGAGGGCGAGACGATCAACGTCCCTGCGAACGCTCCGCACGCGTTCACCAATGCCACCGACACGGCGGCACGCCTGCTCTGCCTGTGCGCACCCGCAGGTCAGGAGGAGTTCTTCACCCTCGTCGGTCAGCCCGTCGCGACCCGCACGCAGGCACCCCCACCCCTGGACCCGGACGAGCAGGCCGCGTTCGTCGCGAAGGCCCAGCGGCTCGCGCCGGCGTACCGGACCGAGCTGCTGCCGCCCCCCGTCCCGGAGGGCTGAGCGGCGCAGGCACCGCGGTCAGGGGTCGCGGCGGAGCGGGCGGACACACGGATCACATCGCCATCCTTCCCCCCCTGCTGCTCCCGTGGCCAGGGTCCGGGACGCCCCCCTTCACCGGGTGTGAGCGTGCCCGTCCCGCAGGTCCAGGACGGCCCGGGCGAACTCCTGGGGCGCCTCCTGCGGCAGGTCGTGGCCGGCGTCGAGCAGGCGGTGGTCGACCAGCGAGGTGAAGTGCGGCTCGTGCTCGGCACGAGCACGCGGAAGCGTCACCGTGTCGTGCTCGCCGTCGAGCACGATCGCCGGCACGCTGACGGGCGGCTGCGCCGCGATCCTCCGCTCCGTGTCGTCGTACGCCGGGTCGCCGTCGACCAGGCCGTAGCGGTGCCGGTAGGAGTGCACGACGACCTCGACGAAGTCGGCGTTGTCGAACGCCGGTCGGGTGGCCTCGAACTCCTCCTCGGTGAACCGCCAGGTCGGGGACCACTCCTCCCACAGCAGGCGGGCGAGTGCGGCGCGGTGCTCGCGCAGACCGGCGCGCCCGCGCTCGCCGTGAAGGTAGTACTGGTACCAGTGCTTCCGCTCCAGGTACGGCGCCGAGGGCACCCGGCTGTCCGCGATGTCCTGCAGCAGGTAGCCGTTCCCCGTCACCAGCCCCGACACGCGCCCGGGCCACAGGGCCGCGACCACGCACGCCGCGCGACCACCCCAGTCGTAGCCGGCCACGACCGGGGTCTCGAGTCCCAGCGCGTCGACCAGCGCCACGAGGTCGTGGGCCAGGGCCGCCTGCTGACCCGAGCGCAGGGTCCCCTGCTCGACGAAGCGCGTGCCGCCGTGGCCCCGCAGCTGGGGCACCACGACGTCCGCCCCCGCCTCGGCCAGCAGCTCCGCGACGCGGTCGAAGCTGTGCGCGTCGTAGGGGAAGCCGTGCAGGAGGACCACCGGCCAGCCGTCCGGGTCCCCGCTGCGCCAGAGCTCGACGTCGAGCACTCCCGCACGCACCGTCAGGGGTACGGGTGGAGCAGCCACACCGGCACCCTAGCCGCCGTCGGCGTCACCACTCGGTAAGAACTTCGCCCCTGATCCGCCCTTAGCGTCGGAGGTGAGCAAAGGAGATCTCCCGTGATGATGCACATGCCCTGGGTCCTGGCCGTCCTGTTCGCCTTCCTGATCATCGTCTCCGGTGGCGCCTTCGTCGCCGTGCGAAGGATGGCCAGCACCACCGCCAAGCACGACCATCCCCGTTAGCCGATGACCGCGCCCGCGCTGGCCCTCGCCACTGATCCTGACCACCACGCCGTCTTCTCGGCCGCGCTGCGCGGCTCGCCGTGCGAGGTGGTCGGGCTGTCGCGGCGCCCTCTGCGTCTGCCGGTGCCCACCTGGATGGACGCTGCCGACGACCACGACCACGCCCTGCTCGACCACTGCGTCGGCGCCACGCTGGACGTCGGCTGCGGTCCGGGCCGGATGACCCAGGTGCTGGCCTCGCGCGGCGCCTGCGTCCTGGGAGTCGACGTGGTGGCCGAGGCCGTGGCCCTGACCCGTGCGCGGGGAGCGAGCGCCGTGGTGTGCGACGTGTTCGCCCCCGTGCCCGGCGAGGGGCTGTGGGACAGCGCGCTGCTCGCCGACGGCAACATCGGCATCGGCGGTGACCCGGTCGCGCTGCTGCGCCGCGTCCGCGACCTGCTCGCGCCGGGTGGGCGCGCCGTGGTCGAGGTCGAGCGACCGGGGGTGGCGACGCGGACCGTCTCCCTCGCCCTGGTCTGCGCCGGGGCCCGCTCCACACCGTTCCCCTGGTCGTTGGTCGGCGCCGACGCGGTGCCTGAGGTCGCCGCCGCGGTGGGGATGACCCTCCGGCGGCTCGTCGAGCACGGTGGTCGTTGGGTCGCCGTGCTCGGGAAGGACCACTGATGCGCCGGCTCCCCGTCCCGCGTGAGGCCGACTTCTCCTCCCGGCTGCGCAGTCCGGCCGTCGCGGCGCGCGTCGGCCTCCTGCTCGCCGTCTGCTTCTCCGTCGCCTTCCTCACCGGCCTCTACAGTCACTTCGCCCAGGCGCACGTGTGGTGGCTGCCCTACCCCACGCGGCCGGTGTGGCTCTACCGTGTCACCCAGGGCGTGCACACGCTGACCGGGACGGCGGCGGTCCCGCTCCTGCTGGTCAAGCTGTGGACGGTCTTCCCGAAGCTGTTCCAGGAGGTCCCGAAGGGGTCGATGCGCACGCTGACGTTGCACGGCCTCGAGCGTGGGTCGATCGCGGCCCTGGTCGCCGGCGCGATCTTCATGCTGGCCAGCGGTCTGTCGAACGCCGCCCAGTGGTACCCGTGGACGTTCTCCTTCCGGTCGACGCACTACGCGGTCGCCTGGATCACCATCGGGGCCCTGGTCGTGCACGTCGGCGTCAAGCTGCCCGTGATCCGGCAGGCGCTGGGCTCGCCGGTCGAGGACGGCTCGCAGGACCGGGCCTCGACCAGGGAGGTGTCCTCGGGGCTGTCGCGCCGGGGACTGCTGGGCACCACCTGGCTCGCCGCCGGGGTGGCGGTGGTGGCCAGCGCAGGCTCCACCGTGCCGGCCCTGCGACGGGTCTCGGTCCTCGGCGTGCGCTCCGGCGACGGACCGCAGGACGTCCCGGTCAACAAGTCCGCCCGGGCAGCCGGGGTCGCCGCAACGGCGCTCGACCCGGCCCAGCGGCTCACCATCGCCTACGCCGGGCGCGAGACGACGGTGAGCCGTCGCGACCTCCAGCAGATGCGGCAGACCACCGTGACCCTGCCCATCGCCTGTGTGGAGGGCTGGAGCGCCGGGGCCTCCTGGACCGGTGTCCGGGTGCGCGAGCTGCTCGACCTGGTCGGGGCACCGAGGGGGTCCGACGTACGCGTCGTGTCGCTGCAGCAGGCCGGCCCGTTCCGGGCGACGCTGCTGCAGGGCAGCTTCGCCGACGACCCGCTGACCCTGCTCGCGCTGGACCTCAACGGGGAGGCGCTCAGCATCGACCACGGGTACCCCTGCCGGCTGATCGCCCCGGACCGGCCCGGCGTCCTGCAGACCAAGTGGGTCGACCGTCTGGAGGTGATGACGTGACAGCGCGGCTCGTCCTCTGCGTGGGAGGGGTCCTGGTCGGCCTCTACGGGGCCTACCTGCTCCTCGGTCTCGGGGTGGACAACCTGGTCGGCACGCTGGTCTGGCTCGTCGGCGGGGTGGTCCTGCACGACGGGGTGCTGGCCCTCGCGACCATCGCGGTCGTGGGGCTGGGGACCCTGGTCGTCCCGCCGCACGTGAGGCCACCCCTGGCTGCCGCCGGTCTGGTGATCGGCACCGTCACCCTCACCGCGGTCCCGGTGCTCGGACGCTTCGGCGCGCGCCCCGACAACCCGACGCTGCTCGACCGCGACTACCTGGTGGGGTGGCTGGTGCTGGTCGCGGTGGTGGGTGCCGCCACGGTGGTGGCGATCCTGGTGAGGGGTCGGCGCGCGACCCCTCGTGGACGCGAGGGCTGAGGGTGTCCCGGGTCCTCGTGGTCGACGACGACCACACGGTGCGCGAGGTCGTGGTCTCCTACCTGCGCGCGGCGGGGCACCAGGTGACCGAGGCCGCGGACGGATCCTCGGCTCTGCGTTCGATGCAGGAGGACCCGGCCGACCTCGTCGTGCTCGACCTGATGCTCCCCGGCATCGACGGCCTCGAGGTGTGCCGACGGCTGCGCGAGACCAGCGACGTGCCGGTGATCATGCTCACCGCCCTCGGCAGCGAGACCGACCGCGTGGTCGGCCTCGAACGCGGGGCGGACGACTACGTCACCAAGCCGTTCAGCCCACGCGAGCTGGTGCTCCGGGTCGACTCGGTGCTGCGTCGCTCGGTCGAGCGAGCGGAGCCGCCGCCCGCGACGCTGGTCGACGGCGACCTGACCGTGGACGCCGTCCGGCACGTCGCCTGCCGCGCCGACCGGCGCCTGGACCTGACGTCGCGGGAGTTCAACCTGCTGCGGTTCCTGGTCGCGCACCCCGGCACGGCCTTCTCCCGCGACCAGCTGCTCAAGGAGGTGTGGGGTTGGTCGTTCGGTGACCACTCCACCGTCACCGTGCACGTGCGGCGTCTCCGCGAGAAGGTGGAGTCCGACCCGACCCACCCGGTGCGGCTGACGACCGTGTGGGGCGTCGGCTACCGGTGGGAGGCCGCGTGAGCAGCGACCAGTGGGAGGTCGTCGGCATCGCCGTCGGATGGTCGGGGACGGTCGGCGTCGTGGGGTTGCTCGTCGGCTGGCTGCTGCGGCACCGGTCGCTGCGGTACCTCCCGGCGGGGGTCGCGCTGGTCGCGGTGCTGGCCGTGGTGGCGGGTGTCGTCGGCACCGCCCGGGCCATGTTCCTGTCCCCGCACGACTACGGCGTCGTGCTGTCGGTGTCGCTGGTCGCCGGGGTGCTCGCCCTCGCCTTCTCGATGGCGGTGGGTCACACCGTCGTACGCTCCTCCCGGTCGCTGCGGGAGGACGCCCGCAGGTTCGGCGAGAGCGGACGGTTCGTGGCCGCCCGACGCGGGCCGGCGGAGTTCCAGAGCCTCGCGGCCGAGCTCGAGCTCACCAGCCAGCGCCTCGCGTCCTCACGTGCCCGCGAGTCCGCGCTCGAGGGCTCGCGCCGCGAGCTCGTCTCCTGGGTCTCCCACGACCTGCGGACTCCCCTGGCGGGGCTGCGGGCCATGACCGAGGCCCTCGAGGACGGGCTGGCCGAGGACCCCGACCGCTACCACGCCCAGATGCGCGCCGAGGTCGACCGGATGGTGCGCATGGTCGACGACCTGTTCGAGCTGTCCCAGATCCACGCCGGGGTGCTGGCGCTGTCCCTCCAGACGGTCGTCGTCGGCGACCTGGTGAGCGAGACGCTCGCGGGTGCCGACCCGGTCGCCCGAGCCCGCCAGGTGCGGCTCGGCGGCGAGGTCGACGAGGGCGTCCTCGCGCACGCCGACCCGGCGCAGCTGTCCCGGGTGGTCGCCAACCTCGTGATGAACGCGATCCGCCACACCCCGGCCGGCGGGCACGTCGAGATCCTGGGGCGCTCCCTGCCCACCACCACCGAGCTGAGCGTCAGCGACGGGTGCGGTGGCATTCCGGAGCCCGACCTGGGCCGGGTCTTCGACGTCGCCTGGCGCGGCAACCACGCCCGGACCCCCGACTCGGGCAGCGGCGCCGGGCTGGGCCTGGCCATCGTCAAGGGCATCGTCGAGGCCCACGACGGCACCGTCACGGTGCACAACGAGCGCGGCGGGTGCCGGTTCCTCGTGCGGCTGCCCACCCGGCCGGTCCTGGAGGGTCGATGAGCGACGTACCCCTGCACCAGCACGCGCTGCTGTCCGACTGCCGGTCCGCGGCCCTGGTGACCGCCGCCGGCTCCGTGGACTGGCTCTGCCTGCCCCGGTTCGACAGTCCCGCCGTCCTGGCGCGGCTGCTCGACGACGCCGCCGGGCACTTCGTCATCGCGCCGGCCTCGGAGGCCACCGCGACCTGGCGCTACCGGCCGGACAGCCTGGTCCTGGACACCACGTGGGCGTGCGCCGACGGTGAGCTGGTCGTCAGCGACGCCCTGGCCTTGGGCGCGCACGAGCGCGGGCACGACCTGGGCCTGGCCTCCCCCGGCGTGCTGCTCCGGCACGTCCGGTGCACCCGCGGAGCGGTGGCCGTCAGGGTGGAGCTGGCGCCACGACCCGAGTTCGGGCTGGTCCACCCGCGGCTCACCGCCTCGGACGGTGCGGTCGTGGCGGACGGCGGCGCCGACGTCCTCGTGCTCAGCACCGAGCTCGCTCTGGAGGTCGCCGAGGCACGAGCGACCGGCACGGTGGTCCTGCGTGCGGGCCAGGACCTGACCTTCGCGCTGGAGCGGTGCGACGCGTGGGGGCCGCTGGCCAAGCCGTGGAGACCCCGCGCGGTGAGGCGTCGTCTCGCCGGGACCGAGTCCTCGTGGCGCAGCTGGTCCGCCCTGCACCAGCACTACGACGGACCGTTGCGGGAGCTCGTACGGCACAGCGGCGTGGTGCTGCAGGGGCTGACCTACGCCCGCAGCGGCGCGGTCGTCGCTGCGGCCACGACCAGCCTGCCCGAGGGTGTCGGCAGCGGTCGGACGTGGGACTACCGCTACACCTGGGTGCGCGACGCCAGCATGACGCTGCAGGGCCTCTTCGTGGCGGCCTGCCCGGACGAGGCCGGACGGTTCTTCGCCTTCCTGGCCCGGTCTGCGGCCACCCAGCTCGAGCGGGGAGAGCCGCTGCAGATCATGTTCGGCATCGGCGGTGAGCATGACCTGACCGAGCGCGAGCTGCCGCACCTGAGCGGGTGGCGCGACAGCGGACCGGTCCGAGTCGGCAACGACGCCTGGGGCCAGCGGCAGCTGGACGTGTACGGCGCCCTGCTCGACGCCGCGTCCACGCTGCGCGTGCAGCTCGGCGACCTCGGTGACCCCACGCGTCGGCTCCTGGTCGGCGCGGTCGACGCCGCGGCGGCCCGGTGGCGCGACGACGACCAGGGCATCTGGGAGATCCGCGGCGACGCCCGGCCGTTCCTGCACAGCAAGCTGATGTGCTGGGTGGCCCTGGACCGAGGCGTCGCCATGGCCGACCAGCTGCGGCTCGACGAGCACCGGGTCGAGGGCTGGCGCGCCGTTCGCGAGGAGATCCGGCACGCGATCGTGCACCGTGGCTGGAGCGAGGCGGCCGGCGCCTACACGCAGTCGTTCGGCTCGGACGAGCTCGACGCCTCCGCCCTGCTGATGGCCGTGGTGGGATTCCTGCCGCCCGACGACGACCGCCTCCGCTCGACCATCGACGCCGTCGAGCGGAGCCTCGGCGACGAGCGCGGGCTGGTCTACCGCTACCGCTCCGACGACGGGTTCGACCACCCGGAGGGCACCTTCCTGCTGTGCACGTTCTGGCTGGCCCACGCCCTGGCGCTGACCGACCAGGTCGACCGGGCCCGCGAGGTGCTGCACCGGGCCGCCGGCGTACGCGAGCGACCTCGGGCTGTTCGCCGAGCAGGTGGACCCTGCCGATGGCCAGCTGCTGGGCAACGTCCCCCAGGCCTTCAGCCATCTCGGCCTCGTCAACGCCGCGCAGGCCCTCGCCGACGCCGAGGACCGCCTGCTCGCCCGGACGGACCGGACGTAGCCCCGGTGCCGGACACGGCCACCTGCGTCAGCGGCCCTGGGGCCACCCGGTGTAGCCCTCGGCGAGGTACGTCGAGCCGGCGACCGAGCCGGTGACCGCGGCCAGCTCGCCCTCCTGCCGGCGTACGTCGAACGGGGTGGCGTCCGGCAGCGTGTGGAGCATCGTGGTCATCCAGTAGGAGAAGTGCTGGGCCTTCCACACCCGGGCCAGGGCGCGCCGGCTGTAGGTCGCCAGCGGCGCCACGTCGTCGGCGGCGACGGCCCGCTCGAGCTCCTCGGCCAGCACCCGGACGTCGGCGAGCGCGAGGTTGAGGCCCTTGGCGCCGGTCGGCGGGACGGTGTGCGCCGCGTCGCCGGCGAGGACCAGGCGGCCGTTGTGCATGGGCTCCTGGACGAAGCTGCGGAAGGGCAGCACGGTGCGCGAGGTGATCGGCCCCTCCTTCAGCGTGTGAGCCGTTGGCACCGACGCGAGCTCTGCAGCCGCTCCCAGATCCGGTCGTCGGACCAGGCGCTCGCGTCCTCGGACGGGTCGCACTGGAAGTACATCCGCTGCAGGGTCTCGGTGCGCTGGCTGATGAGGGCGAAGCCGAGGGGCGAGTGGCTGTAGATGAGCTCGGGCGCGCTGGGCGGCGCCTCCGTCAGGATCCCGAACCAGGCGAAGGGGTACTCGCGGACGTACTGCCGGCGCTCGGCCTCCGGCACCGCGCCGCGGCAGAGGCCGCGCGAGCCGTCGGTGCCGACGAGGAAGTCCGCCCGGACCTCCTGGGCCTGACCGTCGCTGTCGGTGAACCGTACGACGCGGGCTGTCCGTGAGGTCGTCCACGCGAGACGTCGGTGACCCCGAAGCGCACGTCACCGCCGTCGCGCCGACGGGCGTCGGCGAGGTCGGTGAAGACGTCGGTCTGCGGGTAGAGCTGGGCCGAAGCCCGACCAGCCCTCGGAAGTCGATGCGGTGCGCCTCGCCGCCGAAGGCCAGCTCGATGCCGTCGTGGCGGTGGCCGTCGCGGAGCACCCGGTCCGAGACCCCGGAGTCGACGAGCAGGTCGACGGAGTCCTGCTCGAGGATGCCGGCGCGGTGGGTCTCCTCGATCTCCCGGCGCGTGCGGAGGTCGACGGCCACCGACTCGATGCCGGCGCGGTGCGAGCAGGTGCGACAGCATCAGCCCGGCGGGGCCGGCTCCGACGACGGCGACCTGGGTCCTGGTGGTCTCAGGCGAGGAGGGCATGCCGGATTGTCAGTGTCGGGTCGCCGCCGTCGACCACGGATGGCTTCCGCTCAGCGGAAGTGCATCACCCGGCGGCGCCGGAGGTGGGCAGGCTGCGTCCGACCCCGCGGGCCGCGACGTGCATCGCGCTGACCAGACGGTCGAGCTCGCGCGGCCGGAGCGACGGCACCACGACGCCGAGGGCGGCGACGACGTCGGAGCCGGCCCGGATCGGGACGGCCACCGAGCAGGCGCCCAGGGTCATCTCCTCGTGGGTCGTCGCGTGGTCGTCCTCCAGGACGGCGGCGAGCTGGCGCCGCATCCTCGCCGGGTGGCTGATCGTGTACGGGGTGATCCGTGACAGGGACCCCACCACGGCGTCCTGCACGTCGGCCGGGGCGTGGGCCAGCAGCACCTTGCCCACCCCGGTCGCGTGCAGCGGGAGCCGTGAGCCGATCGTGCTCACCACCGGCACGGACGCATGCCCCGACAACCGGTCGACGTAGAGGGCCTGGAGCCCGTCCCGCACGGCCAGGTGCACGGTGGCCAGGGTGGCGCCGTACAGGTCGTGCAGGTACGGCGAGGCCAGCTCGCGCAGACCGGTGTGGACCGGGGCGAGCAGCCCCACGTCCCACAGCCGGCGGCCGACGACGTACTCCCCCGAGGACGTGCGGTTCAGCGCGCCCCACGTGACGAGCTCGGCGACGAGACGGTGGGCGGTCGCCACCGGCAGCTCGGCCCGGGCGGCGAGCTGGGTGAGCGTGAGCCGGCGGTGGCGTGCGTCGAACGCACCGAGCAGGGCCAGGGCCCGGCTCGTCACCGAGAGCCCGGAGCGAGCCGCGTTGCCTGCCATGCGGTCATGCTTCCGCCCAGCGGAAGAGGGCGCAAGCGCGGGGCGCGGCGACCTCGCTACGGTCGGAGCGTGACCTCCCCACCACCGTCCTCCGGGGCCGACCCCGCGTCGGCCGGCCAGGAGGAGGTCGACGCCGAGATGGCGGCCGTACGCCGTGCGTACGACGCCTCGGACTCCGCGACGACGGACCCCGAGACCCAGCCCCGGCTCGACTACCCGCCCTACCGCAGCAGCCTGCTGCGCCACCCCACCAAGGACCTCCACCACGCCGACCCCGAGGGCGTCGAGCTGCTGGCACCCGTCTTCGGGCACCGCGACGTCGCACACCTCGAGTCGGACCTCACCGTCCAGCACGCCGGCGAGCCGATCGGCGAGCGCATGGTGGTGACCGGCCGGGTGCTCGACGGCGACGGCCGACCCGTACGACGGCAGCTCGTCGAGGTCTGGCAGGCCAACGCGGCCGGCCGCTACATCCACCAGCGCGACCAGCACCCCGCCCCGGTCGACCCCTGCTTCACCGGCGTCGGCCGCACGCTGACCGACGACGAGGGTCGCTACCGCTTCACCACCGTGAAGCCTGGTCCCTACCCGTGGAAGAACCACCGCAACGCCTGGCGCCCGGCGCACATCCACTTCTCCCTGTTCGGCACCGACTTCACCCAGCGGCTGGTGACGCAGATGTACTTCCCCGGCGACCCGCTGTTCGACCTGGACCCGATCTACCAGTCGATCCTCGACCCGGCCGCCCGCGCGCGCCTCGTCGCGACCTACGACCACTCGCTCACCCAGCCGGAGTGGGCCACGGGCTACCGCTGGGACAT
This sequence comes from uncultured Actinomycetota bacterium, assembly GCA_963750345.1. GTDB lineage: Bacteria > Actinomycetota > Actinomycetes > Propionibacteriales > Nocardioidaceae > Nocardioides_B. Next base: position 133,756 of record CAVVQH010000013.1, read on the forward strand.
CGTCCTCAGCGGCAGCCGGCGGACCCCGACGGAGGAGGACACGGCATGAGCGAGCCTCGCGCCCACGCCCGGCCAGACGGTGGGGCCGTTCTTCGGCTACGCCCTGCCCTTCGACGGGGGCGACGCCCTCGTCCCGACGAGCCACCCGCGCGCGATCCGGCTGCACGGCACCGTGTACGACGGTGCCGGTGAGCCCGTGCCCGACGCGATCGTCGAGGTCTGGCAGGCCGACGAGTCGGGTCGCGTCCCGCAGGTCGAGGGGTCCCGCGCCCGCGACGGGTGGACCTTCACCGGCTTCGGCCGCGCGGCCGTCGACGCCACCGGCCACTACTCCTTCACCACGCTGCGACCCGGGCCGACCACCGAGGGAGCAGCCCCCTTCGTGGCCGTCGTCGTGTTCGCCCGCGGACTGCTGCACCGCCTGCTGACGCGGGCCTACCTCCCGCTCGACGACGCGGCCGCCGCGGCGGACCCGTTCCTCGGCACGGTGCCGGCCGAGCGCCGTCACACCCTCGTCGCACGCCCCGACGAGCACGGCCTCGTCTTCGACATCCGCCTCCAGGGCGAGGGCGAGACGGTGTTCCTCGCGCACGGACGGGCCTGACGCCTAGTCCGCGTGGGCTATTCGTTCGGGGCCCGAACGAACCGGTCACAAGACGTCAACCTACGGCTACCGTCGGAGGGTCCGACCTCCCACCCTGCGGGTCGGGGATCCATGCCGTCTCGGGCAACCGCCCAGCAGAGCCTCGGAGGCCACGATGACCGTCCAGCAGGACCACGACGTGCCACGACCCGTCGACACACGACCACGCCTGGCGCAGGCTCGGCCGTCCCGACGGCGACTCCCTGGGGGCCTACCGCTGCGACACGTGCCACCTGCTGTGGCGGGCCTGAGCCCACCCACCGCTGGTCAGAACAGGGGCGCGTAGGCGTTGAGCGCCGGCTGCCCGCCGAGGTGCGCGTAGAGGACGGTGGAGTCCCGCGGGATCTCCCCGCTGGTGGCGAGGTCGACGAGCCCGGCCATCGACTTGCCCTCGTAGACCGTGTCGAGGATGACCCCCTCGAGACGCCCCGTGAGCCGGATGGCGTCGAGGGTCGACTCCACCGGTACGCCGTACAGGTCGCCCGCCCAGCCCTCCAGCACGGTGATCTCGTCGTCGCGCAGCTCCCGGCCCACCCCGATCAGCTCGGCGGTGCTGCGCGCGATGCGCGCGACCTGCTCGCGGGTCTTCTCCAGCGTCGCCGAGGCGTCGATCCCCAGCACCCGTCGCGGTCTCCCTCCCGCGGCCTCCAGGTCGGCGAACCCGGCGATCATCCCGGCGTGCGTGGAGCCGGTCACCGAGCAGACCACGACGGTGTCGAAGAAGACGCCCAGCTCCTCCTCCTGCGCCGCCACCTCGTGCGCCCACCGGGCGAACCCCAGGCCACCGAGCCGGTGGTCGGAGGCCCCCGCCGGGATGCCGTACGGCGTACCGCCCCGCTCCTCGACGTCGGCCAGCGCCTGGCGCCAGGAGTCGCGGATGCCGATGTCGAACCCCGCCGGGTCCAGGCGGACCTCCGCCCCCATGATCCGGCTGAGCAGGATGTTGCCGACCTGGGTGGCCAGCGGGTCCGTCCAGTCGGGGACCCAGTTCTCCTGCACCAGCACGCACCTCAGTCCGAGGTGGGCGGCCACCGCCGCCACCTGTCGTGTGTGGTTGGACTGGTAGCCGCCGATGGAGACCAGGGTGTCGGCCCCGCAGGCCAGCGCGTCGGGGACGAGGTACTCCAGCTTGCGGGTCTTGTTGCCCCCGTAGGCCAGCCCGGAGCTGACGTCCTCCCGCTTCATCCAGATCTCGGCACCGCCGAGATGGGCACTCAACCGGGGCAGGGGATGCACCGGGCTCGGCCCGAAGGTGAGGGGATGACGCGGGAAGTCGTCCAGAGGCACGGCGGGCTCCTGTCGTGGTGGCCGACGGCGGCGCGGCGTCGACACCGGTGAGACTAGGGCACCGTGCGCTCCGGCTTGGCGCACTCTTCACCGCGCGCTCCCCCGCTGTTCACCATGCGGGCCCTAGCGTCACGTGGTCGGCCTTCGGCACTCGCGACCACCTCTCGGAGGAACCATGTCCCCGCTCCCCTCTCGCACCGCCCGTCGCGGCACCGCCCTCCTGGTCTCAGGGGCGTGCGCGCTCTCCGTCGGGGTGGCCGCGCTCGCCCTGGGCCCCAGCGCCGCGGAGGCGGGCGGGCACCACCACGCCCGCACCTTCGAGGTCGGCGTCTTCGGCGACATGCCGTACGGCGACTACGGCCGCGAGCACTACCCGGCGGTCCTGCGCGACATGAACCACCACCGGCTCGCCTTCTCGGTCTTCGTGGGCGACACCAAGAACGGCAAGGAGCCCTGCTACGCCGACCCGCACCCCGTGGACCCCGCCGCGGCCACCCCGGAGCAGGCGGTCGCCGACGCCGACCACCCCGACGTCTACCGGGCCGCGATCGCCTCGTTCGACTCGCTCGTCCGCCCCGTCGTCTACGTGCCCGGTGACAACGAGTGGACCGACTGCGACCGGACCACGATCACCGACGGCGCCGTGGCGGACTCCAGCGACCGCCTCGCCTACCTGCGCTCGTTGGCCTACCCCAGCGACCAGAGCCTGGGACGCACCACCATGCCGCTGGTGAGGCAGAGCCGGGCGTACCCCGAGAACGTGCGGTGGCGGCGCGGACCGGTCACCTTCATCGGGCTGGACGTCCCGGGCAGCGACAACAACTTCTCCCTCGGTGGCAAGGAGGGACCGGCGCAGGAGGCCCAGGCCGAGTACGCCGCCCGCAACGCCGCCAACCTCGCCTGGCTCCGAGCGGGCTTCGCCTCCGCACGGGCGCACCACTCCCGCGGCGTCGCCGTCTTCCTGCAGGCCGACATGTGGGACCCCTCGGCGGCCTCCCTCACCCACTACGACGACACCAAGCAGGCGCTGTTCACGCAGACCACGTCCTTCCGCGGGCAGGTGCTCCTCGTCAACGGCGACAGCCACCACTTCGTCGTGGACAAGCCCCTCACCGACTACGCCACGACGAACGCGGCCGGCCTCGAGGGCCCCAACACCGTCGAGAACTTCACCCGCACCACGGGCTTCGGTGAGGACGAGAACCACTGGAGCTCGGTGACCATCGACCCGAGGGACCCGAACCTCTTCGCGGTCCACCAGCACGTCGTCGCGGCCAACGTGCCGGCGTACACGGCGCCGCCGAGCTGACGGAGCGCTGACCCGGGCCGAGCGCTTCGGCTCTGGTTCGTCGTCTCGTGGCCGAAGGCCGGTGGACGGATCGAGCAGCAGGCGATCGCGGTCGACTCCGTGGAAGCCGCGACCACCGTCGTGAAGCCGGCGGCCTCAGCATCGTGAAAGGCCGTCAGCAGCATTTCGCCGACGACCGTCACGGGCTGCCGGGTCGAGTCGGTCCACCGACCCCCCAGGTCGCAGCCCCGACCACGGCTCCGCGTGGTGGCCACGGGCCGGACGCGAGTCAGGTGGGGGTCAGGTTGGAAGGCGCACGCTACGAGGAGACCGGTCCGCCCGCCCCGACATCTCCGACCCGAGGAACGCCCATGCCCTGTCACGACGCCTGCGCCCTGCTGCCGGTCGACGCCCACGCGCCCACCTCCGACCTGCAGGGGGTGACGGCATGACGGCCACCGCGAGCGCCCGCACCCTCGGCCGCGAGATGCTGAACAAGGTCCCGGAGGTGACGGTCTACTTCTGGGTCATCAAGATCCTCTGCACGACCGTCGGGGAGAGCTTCGCCGACTACATCAACGAAACGCTGGGCTTCGGCCTGACCAACACCACCCTGCTGTTCTCCGCGGCGTTCGTCGTGGCCCTGGTGGCCCAGTTCCGGTTGCGTCGCTACGTGCCCGGCGTCTACTGGCTCGTGGTCGTCCTGGTCAGCGTCGTGGGCACGCTGTTGACCGACAACCTCACCGACGGTCACGGGGTGCCGCTGTGGATCAGCTCGACGGTCTTCGCGGTCCTGCTCGCCCTGGTCTTCGGGGTCTGGTACGCCCGCGAGCACACCCTCTCGATCCACTCCATCGTCACCACCCCGCGTGAGGCGTTCTACTGGGTCGCGGTCCTGGTCACCTTCGCCCTCGGCACCGCGGTCGGCGACTGGACCCTGGAGCTCACCGGCTGGTCCCCGGGCGCGGCCGTCCTGCTCCCGCTCGGCCTCATCGCCCTGGTCCTCGCCGGGTGGAGGGCCGGAGTCCTCGGGCCGGTGCTGGCGTTCTGGATGGCCTACATCCTGACCCGCCCGCTGGGTGCCAACATCGGCGACTTCCTCGGCGGCCCCAGGACCGAGGGGGGTCTCGGCCTCGGCACCCTCGGGACCAGCGTCCTGTTCCTGGCCACCATCACCGCCGTCGTGGTCTACCTCAGCATCACCAAGAGGGACCGCACCGAGCTGGTGGCGACCACCCAGGACTGAGCGCGCCCCGCTCAGGCCCCCCACGCAGCGTGCGACGCACTGGCGTCGGGAGATGGACCCCCGGGACGTGACCCCCGCCCGCAACCTCGGTCCGCTCACGATCATCGGGCTGCTCATCAGAGGTCGCCCTGTGGCGGTGGCACGTCCCACGGGCGAGCCGCTGGGCGCGTACGTCGGGCAGCTGGCCGGCGCGGTCTCGATCCTGCTACGACGAAGCAGTCATGGATCGCCGGCGGGGTCGGCACAGCGCCCTTCCTCAGCTGGATGCGGGGCTCGAGGAGCACCCGTCACCGGGAGTACGTCGCCTGACGCTGAAGGAGGCGGTCGCCCTGGTGACACCGAGCCGTTCAGGTGGGATGCAGGCGTGGAGGGCGACGGTCGAGACATGACGACGCAAGCAGCACCTGCATGAGCCACCGCACCCACGTCGCGCTCCAGGCTCTCGTCGCGCCTCGCACGAACGTCGTGGTGGTGCCGACCTTCAACGAGCGCGACACGATCCCCGTCCTGCTCGCTGCGCTGAGGGCCTCCGTCCCCGGTGCCGACGTCGTGGTCGTGGACGACTCCAGCCCGGACGGGACCGCCGACCTCGTGCGGTCCGACCCGCGCTTCGGCACCGGCGTCTTCCTCATCGAGCGGCACCGCAAGGGAGGGCTCGGCGCCGCGTATCGCGCCGGGTTCGGCTGGGCTCTCGATGCCGGTTACGACGGGATCGTCCAGATGGACGCCGACCTGTCACACCCACCCGGGCGGGTGGGCCACCTCCTCGCTGCGCTCGAGCGCGCCGACGTCGTCGTCGGGTCGCGGTACGTCGCCGGAGGTCGCGTATCGGACTGGAGCCGGCGTCGACGGGCGCTGTCTCGAGGTGGCAACGCCTACGTGCGGACCGTGCTCGGACTGTCCACCCATGACTGCACGGCAGGGTTCAAGGCGTTCCGCGCGAGCGCGCTGCGCCGGATCGATGTGCTCGCCTCGACGTCCAGCCGCTACGGCTTCCAGATCGAGAACGCCTGGCACGCCGAGCGCGCCGGACTGCAGGTGGTCGAGGTGCCGATCACCTTCACCGACCGAACAGCCGGTGAGTCCAAGATGTCGGGCGCCATCGTCCGCGAGGCCCTCGGTCTCGTCCTCGTCTGGCGGGCCGGGGAGCTCGCCGCCCGTCTGGCTCACCCCCGACGCTCTCGGGTGCACGCGGCTGGCGCGTCCTGACCGGGCCGCGCACCCTCTCGGGCCACCTCATCGATCGCGCCCTACGACCCGCGCTCCGCCTCATCAGCGCGGTACGTCGTCGGCCGTGGACGGTCAGTCAGGTGAGCGTCACGTGAGCCGACCTACCGTCGCCTCGTGACCGCCGTCCTCGCCCCCCTCCTGCTCACGATGGGTACGGGTGGTGTGCTGCTCGTCATGGCGATCGTCTTCGCCGAGTCAGGGCTGCTCGCCGGGTTCTTCCTGCCCGGCGACTCCCTCCTGTTCATGACCGGAGCCCTGGTGGCCAGCCACGTCATCCGCCTGCCCGTGTGGCTCGTCGTGACCGGCATCTTCGCGGCCGCCGTCCTGGGGGACCAGGTGGGCTACCTCATCGGTCGCCACTTCGGCCCACGTGTCTTCGCCCGGCCCGACTCCCGGTGGTTCCGTCGCGAGCACGCCGACCGGGCAGGTGCCTTCTTCGAGCAGCACGGACCGGTCGCCGTGGTCCTGGCACGCTTCGTCCCCGTGGTCCGCACCTTCGGCCCGGTGACCGCGGGTGTCGCACAGATGCCACGCAGGACCTTCACCGCCTACAACCTGCTCGGTGCGGCACTGTGGGCCGTCGGCATCACCAGCATCGGGTTCTTCTTCGGGGGCATCCCCCTCGTGGCCGGGCACATCGAGCTCGTCACGATGCTGCTCGCCGCCGTCTCCCTGGTCCCCCTGGCGGGCGACGCGGTCCGTCGGCAGAGAGTCCGGCGCGCGCAGGTGAGCACCCCGGTGCCGTCCGAGGTCGCCCCCCCCAGGTCCCGCATCACCTGGAGCTCGCCCTGGTCCCGCGACGGCACGACGACCCTGACATGACCGAGCGACGGACTTCCCCCCGGCGCGTGTCCCCTTGATCGCGACGGTGGTCGCCACCGCCAACGTGCTCCGCGACCTTCGGGCGCCGGACGCCGCCGTCTGCCTGGACGACGTGATCGCCGCCGCACCCGACCTCGTCGCGCTCCAGGAGTGGGGTCCCCAGCGACTCAGGCTGCTCCACGACGCCGTGGGCTACCGGTGGAGCCGGCCCCGACTCGGAGGGTGCGTGATCGGGGTCCGCACCGACCGCTTCGAGGTGGTCGGCCTCCGCGGACAGGTGCTCGTGCTCCCCGGCTTAGCCGATCGCCCGGACCGATGGGCCGGACTGGAACCGGCTCGCGTCGCCGTCGTGGCCACGCTGCACGACAGGGTCTCGCTCGGACCCGTGACGTTCGTCGGCTACCACCTCTCACCCGGGGTGCAGGCCCACTCGGTCACCGGAGGGCGGTCGTCCTGGGGCTGTCTCGACGGCCGGCTGCCCGGGACGTCCACACGCAGGTGGCGCGAACCCGCCGAGGGCTTCGCCGCAGGACGGTGACGGCGGCCCTCCGTACGCCGTGGCCCCGCGGTCAGGTACCGGTCAGGTGCGCGGGGGCACCCTGTCCAGGACATCCGTCCGCTCGTCCCTCACCCTCGTCCCTGGAGCCCATGTCGTGATCGAGGCCCACGCGCTGACCAAGAGCTACGGTCACGTGCTGGCGGTGGACGACCTGACCTTCGCCGTGAGGCCCGGTGTGGTGACGGGCTTCCTCGGCCCCAACGGCGCCGGGAAGTCCACCACCATGCGGATGATGGTCGGGCTCGACCGTCCCACCGCCGGCACCGTGCGGGTCAACGGGCGGGCCCCGGACACCCACCGAGCGCCCCTGCACGAGGTCGGCGCGCTGCTCGAGGCGCGAGCGGTGCACCCCGGACGGTCGGCGAGGAACCACCTGCGAGCGCTGGGGCTCACCAGCGGTATCGGTCGCTCGCGGGTCGACCAGGTGCTCGAGCTGGTCGGTCTCACCGACGTGGCCGACAAGCGGGTGGGCGCCTTCTCGCTCGGCATGGGCCAGCGCCTCGGCGTGGCGGCGGCCCTGCTGGGCGATCCCGCCACCCTGGTGCTCGACGAGCCGGTCAACGGCCTCGATCTCGACGGCATCCGGTGGATACGGTCCCTGCTCACCTCGCTCGCGGCCGAGGGTCGCACCGTCTTCCTCTCCTCGCACCTGATGAGCGAGATGGCCGTGACGGCCGACCACGTCATCGTCGTCGGCCGCGGCCGTCTCCTGCGTGACCAGCCGATGGCGTCCTTCATCGACGCGGCCCGCACCGAGACCGTCCGCGTCCGCGCCTCCCGCGTCGAGGAGCTGGCACGTCGGGTGCGCGAGGCGGGCGGCACCACCGAGCTCGACGCCGGAGGGCTCACCGTCACCGGGATGTCGAGCGACCGGATCGGGACCCTCGCCGCCGCCGCATCGATCACGGTCCTCGAGCTGTCCCCTCAGGCCGCCTCGCTGGAGGACGCGTACCTGGCGTTGACCCGAGACACCGTGCAGTACCGGACGGACGGGCTCGACGAACCGCCGGTGGCCGTGGGTGCCCTCGCGGATCGCGCGGGCACCAGATGAGCCACCTCGCCGAAGCCGGTGGCGAGGCCGGCCGCACCACGACCGGGCCCCCGCCGCGGGGCCCGGTCGACGGGAACGTCACGCTGCCGCGGGTCCTGGCCTCGGAGTGGCTCAAGTTCCGCACGCTGCGCTCCACGCTCCTCATCCTGGGGGCCGCGATGCTGGCGATGGTCGTCTTCGGCGCCGTCATCGGCCACAACACCCGCAACCCGGCCGGGCTCGACCCCGAGGACCTGGTCGCGTCCGGCCCCCTCCAGGGCTACTACCTCGGGCAGCTCCTGATCGGGTCGCTGGGTGTCCTCGTCGTCAGCGGTGAGTACTCCTCCGGCATGATCCGAGCGACCCTGGCCGCCGTCCCTCGCCGACTGCCGGTGCTGGCCGCCAAGCTCGTCGTCTTCATGCTCGTGGTCGGCACCGCCATGACCGCCGCGTCGATCGCCGGGTTCCTCGTCGCCCAGACGTTCCTGAACGGCTACCGACCGACGTTCTCGCTCGGCGACCCCGACGTCCTGAGGGTGGTCGTGGGCACCGGCGTCTACCTCACCCTGGTCGGCCTGCTCGGTGGTGCGATCGGCTGGCTGGTCCGCAGCACCCCCGGCTCGTTGGTCACCCTCTTCGGCGTCATCCTGGTGCTCCCCGTCCTGCTCCTGGTCTTCCACGGCGCCTGGGCGAAGCACCTGGGCGCCTGGCTGCCGACGGGCGCAGGCGCCAGCTTCTCGACCAGCCTGCGAGCACCCGACTCGTTGGGTCCGTGGCCCGGACTCGCGGTCATGGTCGCCTGGGTGGTCGGGGCCTACGTCGTGGCTGCCGTCCTGCTGCGACGCCGCGACGCCTGACCGAGTCGCGCCCGAGCGCGCAGCCTCAGGCGTTCACGATGACTCAGGGCGTCCGCGCCTGCGGGCGGTGAGACTTCGGGAAAGGCACCGTCACCGGGCGCGAGCTCATCCACACTGAATGAGCCGGGACGAGTGCCTGCGCACATCGCGGACACACGGAGGGCCCATCGTGAGCTCGGCCACTGGCACGACCGGACGCAGGACGCGTGCACGCGGTGCGGCGTTCCTCCCGGGTCTGCTGGTCGCGACCGTTGCGTGGCTCCCGGCCGGCTGCTCCAGCGTGCCGGCTCCCGGGGCGGCGGCACCGCACTCCGCAGCCGCCACCCGCGTTCCCGGTCCCGCGTCGGCCCACCCCGTGGCTGCGGCCCCCGCGAAGCAGCACCCGTCACAACACAGATCGGGGCCACCGCGGCCTGCTCGGCCGACCCCCTCGGAACGCCCCGACTCCCAGGAGACGAGCTCGGCCGTCCTGGCCAGGCTGCCGGTGAAGGGCCGGGCACCCATGTCCGGATACGACCGCGACCAGTTCGGGCAGGCGTGGCTCGACACCGACCGGAACGGCTGCGACACCCGCAACGACATCCTCACCCGCGACCTGGACTCGCGTACCTACGACCCTGCGACCCACGGGTGCGTCGTGCTGGGGGGCGTGTTGACCGACCCCTACACCGGAGCTCGCATCGCCTTCGCCCGCGGCGACGGTGACCTGGTCGACATCGACCACGTCGTGTCCCTCGGCAACGCCTGGGCGACCGGCGCGTTCGCCTGGCCGATCCGTCGGAGAGCCGCCCTGGCCAACGACCCGCTCAACCTGCTCGCCGTGGACGCGGGACAGAACCGCCGCAAGGGTGACGGGGACGCGGCCACCTGGCTGCCTCCGTCGACGTCGTTCCGATGCCGCTACGTCGCTCGGCAGGTGACGGTGAAGGCGAAGTACGGACTGTGGGTGACCCCGGCGGAGGAAGCCGCCGCCCGCCGGGTGCTGACGCGGTGTCCCGGACAGCTCGACCTCGCGGACTCCGGCGCCCCCGTGATCGCACCCGTCCACGTGCCCCGGCCTGCGTCTGCGCCGCCACCGGGCGGGGGCTCGACGGCCCGTGCCCACAGGGGAGGCGAGCCCGGCTCGGCCCCGTTCGAGAACTGCGATGCGGCCCGAGCCGCCGGGGACGCTCCGGTCCGCCGCGGCGACCCCGGCTACGGCGACCGGCTGGATCGCGACGGGGACGGCGTGGCCTGCGAGTGATACCTGGCCCCCGGGGTCACCGACCGGCGTCTGCTACCCCGCACGGATGGTCGCTCGACGTCCTTCCCAGCCGCGCCTCTCGTCGTGGTTTGCGCGGTTTGGTCGTCCTGGAGTGGCGCAGGTTACGCACCGATCTCCCTCTCAGGCCGTTCGTCCGGACGCGTCCGGGGCACCGAGAGAGGCATGACTGGAACTCGTACCAACTCCGCTGTCCTCTCGGGCGAGCTCGTCGCCCTCCTCCGCCTGACCCGCACCGAGGCGCAGGTCGCCCGCATCCGTCTCTCGCAGGCTCGGGACGCGAACATCCGCCGCGAGCTGCAGGACAACGCCGACGAGGCGGACCTGCGCGCGGTCGCCATCCAGGACGCCCTGCGACAGATCGGCGGGACGCCCGACGTGGTCGGTGACGCCATCGGTCGCGTGGTCGCCGCTACCAAGGCCACCACCGAGCAGCTGCAGCCCTTCTCCGAGGGACTCCTCGGTGACCTGGCCCTCGAGCACCAGCTCCGTGACCGGGTGCTGTTCATCCGGGTCCTCGCGCAGACGCAGGACGAGCCGGCCGTCGCCGAGCTGATGACCGAGCTCGAGGCCGCCCACAGCGAGACCATCGAGTGGATCCGCGTCCGGCTGGCCGAGCTCGCGCAGGGTGGGCCGGTGGCCCTGGTGCCGACTCCTCCGCAGGCGGCGGTGAGCGCGCTGGCCAGGCTCGCCACCCTTCCGAGTCGTCGGGGCGCCGCCCTGGTCAACAAGGCGGCCGACGTGCTCCGTCGCGGCGGCGAGGGTGCACAGCAGTCGGCGACGCGCACCCTGAAGCGCGTCCAGGACAACGTCGAGGCCACCACCGAGGTCATCGAGGCCGGCCGCGACGCCGCCCTGGCCCGGATGGAGGAGGTGGCGACCACGCCCGAGCTACGCGACGCCGCGCACGAGACGCGCAAGGACCTCGGCACCGTGGAGGCCAGCTCGCTGCCCATCTCGTCCTACGACACGCTGACCAGTGCTGACGCCGTCAAGGCGATCAAGAAGCTGACGGCCAGCGAGGACGTCCGGGTCGTGCTCCGCTACGAGGAGGCCCACAAGAACCGCAAGGGCGCCGTCACCACCGCCCAGGCCCGGCTGACCGACCTCGCCGAGGAGTCCGTCACCGCCTGAGCACCCGTCGTACGGCACGAGGCCGGGACCCCCTGCGGGCCCGGCCTCCTGTCATGCCTGCGAGACCTCGGGCGCGGCCCGGTCGGGTCGGGTGACCTCCTCGAGGAGCTCGACCAGGTGCCGGTACGTGCGGCCGGTCGCACGGGACATCCCGATCTCGCAGGTCCGGTTGCACGAGGCATGGGCCTCCGCGTCCCGAGCCGCGGACCTCCACGGCCTCGGCGGCGGTGGCGGAGGCGGTCAGCTCCGGGTGCAGCATCCCCCGGTCGCCCGCGAAGCCGCAGCAGCCCCAGTCGACCGGCAGGTGCACCTCCTCGGCCACGGCCGCGCCGATCGTCGCCAGCGCCGCGTTCGAGCCCAGCCGGGTGGAGGAGCAGGTGGGGTGCAGGGACAGGCTGGCCAGGCGCTCCCCCTCGGGCAGCAACGGCAGGACCCGGTCCGCCACGAACTGCACGGCGTCGGTCACCGTCACCTCGAGCCCGCTGTCCTGGAGCGCCTCGAGATAGCCCTCGGTGCAGCTGGAGGCGTCGCTGATGACGTCCACGCGGCGGGTGCCGACCACCGCACCCACGGTCCGGGCGACGACCTCCCTCATGGCCTGCTGTCCGCCGGGCAGGCCCTTGGAGGACCAGGGCACGCCGCAGCACAGCGCGTCGATGTCGTCGGGCACGCGCACCCGTAGCCCCACCCGGGCGCAGAGCTGCTGCGAGGCTCCACTGCACGCCGGGCCCGCCGTCGCCGGGCCCGAACATCGCGTTGACGCAGGACGGCAGGTAGAGCACGTCGAAGGGCTCACCGGCCGACCAGGTCGGGCGCGCCGAGGCTGCGACGCTGCCCGCCGCTGGGGAGGTCCGGGCTCCACGACGGCACCTGGTCGGCGCCGGCGAGCCCGCGGGCGATCGTGGTCGCTCCCTCGGGGAGCTGACGGGGGAGCGCCGCGGCGGCGCTCAGCGCGGCCGACCCGCCGCGGGTCGACCGTCGACCAGTGCCGGGCTGCGGACGTCCACGCGGCGTCCGCCGCGCGACCGTTGTCGGCGCGGCGCAGCCGCTTGACCAGGTCGCCGGTGTTGATCAGCACCGGGCAGGCGGTCTGGCACATGCCGTCCACGGCGCAGGTCTGCACGCCCTCGTAGTCGTAGTCGTCCTCGAGGTCCCGCGCCAGCGCGTCGTCACCCTGCTCGCTCGCCGAGGTGATGGCGCGGCGTACGACGATGCGCTGCCGCGGGGTCAGGGTCAGATCGCGACTCGGGCACACGGGCTCGCAGTACCCGCACTCCACGCACCGGTCCACCTCGGGCTCGACCTTCGGCTGCAGCTTGATGTGGCGCAGGTGGGCCTCCGGGTCGTCGCCGAGGATGACGCCGGGGTTCAGCATGCCGGTGCGGGTCGACCAGCTCCTTGAGGCGGCGCATCACGTCGTAGAGCTCGTCGCCGAACTGGCGACGCACGTAGGGCGCCATCACCCGTCCGGTGCCGTGCTCGGCCTTGAGCGAGCCGCCGTGCCCGAGGACGAGGTCGACCATCGACTCGGTGAAGCCGGTGTAGCGGCCGAGCGCCTCGGACGACTCGAACCGGTCGGTGAGCATGAAGTGGATGTTGCCGTCCTTGGCGTGCCCGAAGATGACGCTGTCGCGATACTCGTACCGGTCGAAGAGCACGCCGAGCTCCAGGCAGGTGTCCGCGAGTCGCTCCACCGGCACCACGACGTCCTCGAGCAGCGCGGTCGTGCCCGACGGCCGCGCTCCCGCGACCGAGGTGTACAGGCCCTTGCGCAGCTTCCAGAGCCGGTTGCGCGCCGGCGCGTCGGTGCTCAGCGCTGCGGCGGCGACCAACGGCAGCGAGCCCAGCAGGTGGTCGCCGCGGGTCGCCATCTCGGCCAGCTCGCCCGGGGACGTCGCCTGGTACTCCACCAGCAGGGCCGCCTGCTGGTCGACGTCGAGACCGCGGAGCTGCTCGGGCGCGTCCGCGAACGACTGCCCCACCCGCAGCGAGGTCGCATCCATCAGCTCGAGCGTCGCGGCCCCGGTCGCCACGAGCTCCGGCAGCGCCTGGTTGGCGTCCTGGAGGGAGGCGAACACGGCGAGGGCGGAGGTGATCGACGTCTTGACGGGCACGGTGCGGAACGTCGCCTCGGCCACGAACCCCAGCGTGCCCTCGCTGCCCACCAGCAGGTGGGCGAGGATCTCGCTCGCGGTGTCGTGGTCCAGGAAGGCGTTGACGCCGTAGCCCATGGTGTTCTTCATCGCGTACTGCCGGCGGATGGACTCGACCGAGGCGGTGTTGCCCCGCACCCGGTCGCGGAGCCCGAGCAGTCCGGCGTACAGGTCGGGCTCGGTCAGGCGCAGTCGCTCCTCGGCGTCGGGCGCACCCGTGTCCACCACGCTGCCCGAGGGCAGCACCACCACCAGCGACTCGAGGGTCTGGTAGCTGTTCTCGACGATCCCGCAGGCCATGCCGCTGGAGTTGTTGGCGATCACGCCGCCGACCGTGCACGCGGCCTCGCTGGCGGGGTCGGGGCCGAGCCGCCGGCCGTACGGCGCGAGCCGGGCGTTGACCTGACGGACGGTGAGGCCGGGCTGGACCCGCACCCGGGCCCCGTCGTCGAGCACCTCGATGTCGCGGAACCGCGCCCGGACGTCGACCAGGATCCCGTCGGTGACCCCCTGGCCGGACAGGCTGGTCCCGCCCGAGCGCAGCGTGAGGGGCACCCCGAGACGAGCACTGGCGGCCAGCAACCGGCCGACGTCCTCGCCGTCGGCGGCCACGACGACCGCCCGGGGGGTGAGCAGGAAGTGCGAGGCGTCGCTGGCCATGGCGTGCCGGTCGATCGAGCGCACCCGGACGGCGTGGGGGTCGGTGACGGCCGCGCGCAGCTCCCGCTCGAGCCGGTCGGGTCCGATGTCGGTGTTCAAGGGGCCATCGAACCACGGACCGGTGCCGGCTGCGCCGGGCTCGTCAGCCGCCGGTGACCGCCAGGGTGAACTCGTCGACCTCGACGTCGCGGCCGATCGGGTCCCAGGGGATCAGGGCGAGCGCGACGAGCGCGACGACCGGGGCGGCGACGATCGCGCCGATGGTGAAGCGCTCGCTGGTCGCGGCGCTGAGCACGGGGAAGGTGTACGCGCCCGCCACGCCGCCGACGCGGGTGATCGCCTGGGTGTAGCCGCCGGAGATGCCGCGGATGGAGGTCGGGAAGGACAGCGTGCCCATCGCGGTGCCGGCGTACCCGGGTCCGACGTTGTGCATGAAGTAGAAGAGCAGGATCAGGGCGGCCGACAGACCGGCGACGGCGTCGTACACCGCACTGGCCCCGACCAGGGCGGTCCCGGTGCCGAGGTAGCCGATCACGGCGAGGCGACGCAGGCCGAGTCGTTGGGTGACGCGCGTGCAGGTCCACGCCCCGAGCGCGCCGACCGTGTTGGCCAGGGCGGAGACGAGCAGCACCTCGGTGAGGGAGGCGTCACCGAGCAGCGTGGTCAGGATGATCGGCGTGTAGAGCGTGATCGCGTAGAACTCCACCGCCTGCATCACCACGAGGACGCTGACCAGCGTGGTGCGGATCCCGAACGGCGGGCGGAAGAGCTGCCCGAGGTCGCGGAGGCGGGTCTGCCGGTGCCGCGTGTCGCCGTCGCTCTCGACGACCAGCTCGGCGTCGACGTGGTAGCTGCGCTCGAGGATGCTGACCGCCTCGGGCAGCGACTGGTGGCGAGCAGCCCACATGGGGCTCTCGACCGCGGAGAAGAAGCGCAGCACCAGGACGGCCAGGGCGGGGACCGCGCCGAGGCCGATGGCCCACCGCCACACGTCCTGCTCGCCGAGCCCGGCCTGGACGAGCCCGGCCACGACCACGAACGCCACGGCGGACGCCCCGGTGGAGAACACCTGGGCCAGGTTGACGTTGCGGCCCTTGTTGGAGATGGCGCTGAACTCCGCGACGAACGCGAGCGCGACCGGGACGTCGAGGCCGACGCCCAGGCCGAGCAGGAACCGGAACAGCACGAACAGCTCGACGTTCGGGGCCAGTCCACACCCGACCGCCGCGCCGACCAGCAGGAACAGGTCGACCAGGAACATCCGGCGGCGCCCCACCCGGTCGGTGAGGAACCCCCCGGCCAGCCCGCCCACCAGGGCTCCCACCAGCACGGTGGCGCTGACGAAGGCCAGGCTGTCCAGGCCCCAGCGCGACGGGCCGAGGCCGAACTCGGCCGAGATGGAGGCGGCGCCGAGGCCGAAGCTGCTCAGGTCCCACCCGTCGACGAAGATGCTGCCGAGCGCGACGGCCATCACCAGCAGCGCCCGGCGGGGCCGGAAGCGGCCGGAGTCGACGAGGCGGCAGACGTCCTCCGGCGTACGGATGACGATGCGCTCGCGGGTGGGGGCGGCGTCCGTGTCCGGCGAGGGGGTCATCGTGGGGTCTCCTCGGTGGCGGGTCGGTCCCGGCGGGCCAGCAGGGTGCTGTCGTCGTGGGTCTCGCGGAACAGTCCGCGCCGCCGCAGCTCGGGCAGCAGGAGCGCGACCACCTCGTCCAGTCCCTCGGGCAGGGTGGCGGGCATCAGGTTGAACCCGTCGGCCGCCCCCGCGTCGACCCACTCCTGCATCAGGTCGACAGCCCGGGTCGCCGTACCGGTGACGCTGAGGTGGCCGCGGGCCGTGGCGGCGCGGACCGCCAGCTGACGCAGCGTGAGGCCCTCACGCTCCGCCGTCCGCAGCAGGAGCCGAGCCCGGCTCTGCATGCCCTCGGTCGGTGGCACCGCCGACGCGTCGAGGGGTACGTCGAGGGGCTGACCGGAGACGTCGGTGCCCAGCACGTGGCCGAGCTGCGCCACGGCGTACTCCGGCTGCACCAGGTCGTCGAGCTCCTGCTGGCGCGCTCGTGCCCCCGACTCGGACGTGTCCAGGAGCAGCCCGAGGCCAGGAAGCACCGCCACCGTGTCGGGGTCGCGTCCCGCTGCGGCGACCTGCGCCCTCAGGTCGCGCCGGAAGGCGACGGCGTCGTCGAGGTCGGCCTGCGCGGTGAACACCACGTCGGCGTGCCGGGCCGCGAACGCCGCCCCGGTGGGTGAGGAACCCGCCTGCACGACCAAGGGCCGTCCGCTCCGGGGGCCGGGCAGGTTGAGCGGGCCGGCCACGGAGCCGAACTCGCCCTCGTGGTCCAGCGGGCGCACGACGCCGGCGTCCACGAACAGCCCGGCCTCGACGTCGGCCACCACCGCGCCCGGCGGGAACCCGGCCCACAGCGCCTCGGTGACGGCGAGCACCTCCTCGGCGCGGGCGTAGCGGGCCTCGTGGTCGGCGCGCGCGTCCCGGCCGAAGTTGCGCGCCTCCCCCTCGTACGCCGAGGTCACCACGTTCCAGCCCACCCGGCCCTGCGTGATCCAGTCGAGCGAGGCGAACGCGCGCGCCAGGTGGTACGCCGGGTGGTAGCTCGTCGAGGCCGTCGCCACCAGGGCGATCCGCCGGGTCACCCCGGCCAGCGCCGCGACCATCGTCAGCGGCTCGAAGGGATGGACCGACCGCCGGCCCGCGTGCTCGGGCAGCGCCAGGTTGTCGGCGAGGAACACCGCGTCCAGGGCCGCGTCCTCCGCCGTACGCGCCATCCCCCGGTAGTGCTCGAGGTCCTGCGAGGCGCGCGGGTCGTGCCCCCTGCGGCGCCACGCGGCCTCGTGGTGACCGTCCGCGTGCGCGAACAGGGTGAGCGCCATCGACCGGGAGGCGCGCTCCGAGCCGTTTGTCGTCTTTCCCGATAGGTCGGGTCCAGTTGCCACGGACGTCGACCCTGCCCGCGCCCCAGGCGTACGTCAAGCAGGCTGGCCAGACGGTGACTCCGTCGGCCAGGCTCACTCGCCGAGCAGGCGACGGAGCGCGGCGCAGTGCTGCTGGTAGGCCTGACGGCCCTGCTTGGTGGCCTTGTACGCCGTCGTGGATCCGCGGCCGCTGCCGCTGCCGCTCTTGGCGACCGTGATGTACCCGGCCGCCTCCAGCAGGCTCGCCTGCTTGGACAGGTCCGAGTCGGTGACGCCGAGGTGGGCTCGCAGGAAGCTGAAGTCGGTGGAGGTCGAGCTGGTCAGCACGGCCATGATGCCCAGCCGTTTCGGAGCGTTCAGGACCTGGTCGAGACCGTCGAGCGCGGACGGGGCCACCCTCATGCCAGTCGGTCCCGCGCCCGGGCCGCGATGGCGGCGTAGGAGTGCTCGTACCAGGACACGACGGCCCACGCGCCGACGGCGGCGACGGCCGCCGCCCACCCGACGCTGAGCTGCGCGCCGACCAACCAGGCGATGCACCCCACGCCGACGGCTCCGCTCACGAGGATCACCATGGCGGACCTGAACTCACGTGGGGGACGTCCGGTCGGGTAGGTCCCCCGACGCCGCCTGTCCCAGACCATCGCCCCACCCATGAGCGCGATCAGGCACAGCTCCACGAGCGCCTCGACCACTCCCCCGAGCAGACCGACCGTCAGGGTGAGCGCAGCGGCCCACACCCCGAACCCGACCGACCACCAGGCGGGCGCCGGAGGACAGTCGACCCACGCGGCGCTCTCACCGCGCTCCACCTCGTGCATCTGTCGGAGCAGCTCGTCCCGAGTACGATTGGTTTCCATGCCGGAAACCTATCCATCGGTTTCCACAACGTCAAGTGATAGACGCCGGCCCTTCTCGACCTCTTCGACGAGCATGCCGCTCCTTGACGCACCGGGGATAGCCTGCCTCACGTGGACGACATCGCCTGGTCCGAGGGCCTGTGGACCCATGAGCCCGCCCACGCCGAGGAGGCGGGGAGCGACCTCGTGGTCACCGCTCGCCCCGGCAGCGACGCCTGGCGCACCACGTCGTACGGGTTCGTCCACGACAGCGAGCACGCCCTGCTGACCCCTCACGAGCAGGACGCGGCGGTCGAGGTCTCCTTCCACCTCGACTTCTCGCACCAGTTCGACCAGGCCGGCGTGTTCCTCCGCATCGACGCCGAGACGTGGATCAAGGCGGGTGTCGAGCTCAGTGACGGCGTGGAGAGCCTCGGCGCCGTCGTCACCCGGGGAGAGTCCGACTGGTCGCTGTCACCCGTGGCGAGCTGGGCCGGTCGCCGGGTCACCGTCCGCGCCAGCCGTGCCGGCAACGCCGTGACCATCCGCGCCAGGGTGGACTCCGACCCCTGGCAGCTGGTCCGGGTGGCGCCCGTGGACGAGTCCGCGGTGGTCCACTCCGGGCCCTTCTGCTGCGCCCCGTCGTCGGAGGCCCTCACCGTCCGCTTCAGGTCCTGGCGTCGCTCGGCCGCGGACGAGGCCCTGCACCCCGAGGGCTAGGGCGCGCGATACACCGATCCCACGCGGCAACCGGTGACTGTCGTGGGCGAGCTGCTGCTCGTGACCTTCCAGGGTGCCGACGCGGCCGGCTTCACGACGGATGTCGCGGCTTCGACGGAGTCGACCGCGACCCCCTTCTTGTCCATCAGCTCGATCGTCACGATGTATCGGAAGGGTGACGGCGTCGGGTTGTGCACCTTCCCGGAAACGTTCCAGGAGCCCGCGCCGGCGCTGGCGCAGCCACCGAGGCTCACGTCGACGATGGGCGGGAAGCGGGCGTTCGGGTCCACTCCTGAGCTCACCGTCGGTGGTGCCGGTGAGATCAGCGAGCAGCTGGACACAGCAAGGAGAAAGGGGACGAGTAGGCCGGCGATGGCCACTCTGCGCCTACGGGTGCTGGTCATCACGCCGCCTCCAGTAGTGATCGATATGTACTTCCCTTTCGACCACGAGAGGCCACACCTGAGTCGGAACGACCCCCTGGACTTCGTCGCCCTGTGGTCTGGAGCGCCCCCTCAGCGCCTTGAGACCTGATGCGGTCCCGGCGAGGGGGGCCGGGCCGCCTCCTTCCGTGACACGTCCGGGGTCAGCACCCACCCTCCGTCGTCCGCGCTCGGCCTGCCCAGTCAGGCGGCGTTCAGGATCCGCACGCCAGCCTGTGCCCCATGACCCCGTTGGCTGATGTACCGCACCTCCCCCTGGCGGGCAGTTCAGTCGGCGGGGTCCCTCGAGGACGCGAAGATGTCGTCCAGCAGCGGTCGACCTCCGGCGGCCCGGCCGTCCTCGCGGAACCACTCACGCCCCAGCACGCGGCGCTGAGCGAATCCCGGCAGCCGCACCAGGACCGCGACGATCCGCGGTCCCCTGCCGCCCCCGGACTGGCTCAGGTGCGCCGCCAGGGCTGCTCGCTTGGCGCCGAGGTGCGCCGTCACGTCGACGCAGTGGGTCAGCTCGCTCGCCGAGGTGTAGGCGGAGGCGAACCTCCCGTCGGGAACCAGCCGCGACAGACCCGGCACGTGCACGAGCCATCCAGCGACGCGACGCAGAGCGCCACGGTCCAGGGTCGCCTGCAGCACGACGGGCGTGCCTGCGGACGTGGCGGCGAGGCGGCCGACGCGGTGCACCTGCACGTGGTCGGGGTGTCCGTACCCTCCGTTCTCGTCGTAGGTCGTCAGCACGTCGGCCCGTTCTTCGCGGAGGATCTCGGCGAGACGTTCGGCAGGAACGCGGGGGTCCATCGCCGCGAAGGTCCCCTCCGGGGGAGTCCGGTCGGACCCGGAGTCGGGGTAGCCGAGCATGACGACGCGTGAGCAACCCAGAGCCGAGGCCGCGGCCTCGAGCTCGGCCCTGCGCGTCTGCGCCAGCGCGCGAGGCGAGTCGCACCCGGCGGTCAGCCCCGCCTCCCCCGCGGTAGCGGTCACCAGCACGACGCGGTGGCCCTCGGCTGCCACTCGGGCGAGCGTGCCACCGGTGAGCAGGGCCTCGTCGTCGGGGTGCGCGTGGAAGGAGACGACGGTGAAGGGCACCGACCCAGTCTCGCAGTCGCCGGGGTCAGCGGGGCCGCCCACGAGAGGCGTGGCTCCGGCGGCGACCCGGCGACGCAGGCGTCTGTTCCGAGGCGCCGTCTCCGTCGTCGTGGCCGTGGCACTCTTGGGCGGAGTGCTGCCGAACGTCGCCTCGACCACCGCACATGCTGTGGGGCAGGCCCTGTCGGCGGTGTCCCCGCGACAGCTCGCCCCGCTGGTGGCGCTGTGGTTCGCGGGCCTGTTCGCGCATTCCTTCGTCCTGACCGGCGCGCTGCCCGGGCTCACCCGGCGCCGAGCGTTGACCCTGAACCTCACCGGCAGCGCAGTCTCGAACGTGATGCCCTTCGGCGGCGCCGCGGGCATGACGCTGAACTACCTGATGGTCCGCACCTGGGGCGTCACTCGCACCGGGTTCGCGTCGTACACCTTGGTGACGAACGTCTGGGTGGTGCTGCTCAAGCTGTCGATGCCGGTCGTGGCAGTGGTGCTCCTGCTCGTGACGGGAACCAGCATCACCCCGACGTTCACCCTCCTTGCCAGCGTCGCGACCGGCGCCTTGACCGTCGTGCTCGCCGTCCTCACGGTGGGTCTGAGCAACCGGGGGTTCGCGGTGACGGCCGCGCGCGTCGTCTGCGACGCCGCGGCGTGGTTGTCGCGGGTGGCACGCCACGACGTCGACCCCGGCCCGATGGCCGAGGCAGTCGTCGGCTGCCGCGACACGGTCGCGGCCGTGGTGAGGACGCGAGGGGTCCAGCTCTCAGCGGGGATGCTCGGGTACGCCGCGCTGCAGGCCGTCCTTCTCGACGGCTGTCTCGCGGCCGTCGGCGCTCCCGTGCCCCCCGCCGTCCTCATGGCCGCCTTCGCCGCCGACCGCGTGATGACCCTGGCCGTGCTCACTCCCGGAGGTCTCGGCTTCGCCGAGGTGGGCACCACCGCCGCACTGGTCGCCTTCGGGGTCGACCCCGCCGCTGCTACCGCGGGCGTCCTGGTCTACCGCGGTTTCACCTATGCCCTGGAGATCCCGGTCGGTGGGGCCTGGCTCGCCGGGTGGTTCCTGGCTCGTCGACGAAGCTCCGAGCGCTTCACGGCCGGGGCGAGGACCGAGGCGGGATGATGCGCATCCTCCACGTGACCGACGCGTTCGCCCCCGGCGTCGGGGGGATCGAGACCTTCGTCGACGGCCTGGCCTCCCGCCAGGCCCGTACCCACGACGTCACCGTGCTGACCCCGACGCCTGACCACGGATTCGACCTCCGTCGCCCCTACGACGTATGCCGGGTCAGCCCTGCGACCCCCCTGGACCGTGGCTGGGTCGGGTCGTTCGACCTCATCCACGGGCACCTCTCGGTGCTCTCCCCGCTCACCACCCGCCTGACCCGCATCGCCGCCCGCCTCCGCGTCCCCACCGTGTGCTCGGTGCACTCGCTGTGGCGCGACCGCCACTCGGTGGTGCGCCCCGTCGCGGCTCTGGCGGGCTGGAACCGCTCGCCCATCCTCTGGGCACCGGTCAGCCGGGCGGCCGCCGCGGATGTCCGACGGCTCCTGCCGCACGCCCGTATCGAGGTGGTGCCCAACGCCGTCGACGTCACCTGGTGGCGCGCCGCCCCCGTCGTCCCGCACGAAGGGGTGGTCATCTTCAGCGTGATGCGCCTCGCCGCCCGCAAGCGCCCCCTGGAGCTCGTCAGCATGCTGGGACGCCTCCGCGAGACGGCCGGCGACACACCCTGGCGCGCCGTGGTGGTGGGGTCGGGCCCGCTGGAGGCGGCCGTCGCACGCGAGATCGGGCGGCGCGGGCTCGGTGACCGTGTCACCCTCGCCGGTTCCAGGACACCCACCGAGATTCGCCGCCTGTGCGCCACCTCCGACGTCTACGTCGCTCCGGCCACCCTGGAGTCCTTCGGTATCGCAGCCCTCGAGGCCCGTGCGGCCGGCCTTCCCGTCGTGGCACTGCGCAGCGGTGGAGTCCGCGAGTTCATCGAGGACGGCGTCGACGGGCTGCTGCGCACCGGGGACGACGACATCGTCGACGGGCTGGCCGCCCTCGTCAACGACCCGGCGCTGCGTGCGTCGATGACCTCCCACAACCGGTCGGTCGCACCCACGGCCGACTGGTCGGACGCCCTGGCGCGCTTCGACACGGCCTACGCCGTGGCCGCGCAGCTGGCGCGACGTGCCACCACCTCGACCGCGGGTGTCGCAGCCCATGCGCTCTAGGCCCGGCCACCCGTGAGGCGGACGGACCCCGTCGAACCGGTGGTCGACGTCGAGCCGAACGACTGGTGGTTGCTGCCCGTGTGGGTCGTGGTCGTCGGGTTCGGCGTGGTCACCCTGCTTAGGTCCCACCGGGTCGGGATCCGCTGCGCGACCCCCACGGTGCAGTGTTCACCTCGCGTCTCGCGGTCTCCCTGGGCGTCTTCGCGGTGCTGGCCGTCCTCGACGCCGCTCGTCGCAGTCGAGATCGCTCCCTTCGCGGTGTGGTCGCAACCATGAGAGGCCGCTGGCCGCGCCGACGTCTGGTGCTCTCACTCACCGGGCTCCTGGCCTACCAGAGCGTCTACCTCTGCTACCACAACCTCAAGAGCTGGGACGCCTTCAACCACCCTCGTGACGCGATGCTGCTGCACTGGGACCGGTGGCTCTTCCTGGGACACAGCCCGGCAGTCCTGCTGCACGACCTGCTCGGCCAGCACCTCGCGGCGTACGCCCTGATGATCGTCTACGAGTCCTTCTCCACCCTCACCACCGTGGCGGTCATCGCCGCCGTGGTCTTCCCCGAGCGAATCCGCGACGGCTACGTCTTCATCGCCTCCGGCTTTTGGGTCTGGATCCTGGGCGTCGGCTCCTACTACCTCATTCCGTCTCTGGGCCCCTTCGAGTCCGCACCCCAGCAGTTCCGCGGCCTTCCCCACACCATGATCCAGGACACCCAGGCGACCTACCTCGCCCAACGCACCGATCTCCTGGACCACCCCCAAGCCCCGCACGCGTTCGCCCAGGTCTCGGCCTTCGCCAGCCTGCACGTCGCCCTGACCTGCCTCGTGCTGCTGATGGCGCACTACTACGGGCTACGACGCACCCGACTGGCCATGACCGCCTTCCTGGCCGGCACGATGCTCGCCACCGTCTACCTCGGATGGCACTTCGCCGTCGACGACGTCGCCGGCCTTGCGATCGCGTTCGTCTCAGCTCGGGTCGGCAGATCGATGGTCTACCCGCGCGGCCGACCGACCAGACACGAGTCAGGTACGCGTCAGGTACGAGGGCGCACCCTGGCATAGCCTCGGCCGACCTGCGCCGCCACCCGACCCCGAAGGGACACACCCCGTGCCCAACCACACCGCCCGCATCCTGGTACTGGCCGAGGGCCCCGCCCTCACCCCCGATCTGCTGACGGCGATCAGCTCCCGCGCCGCACGCGGGCCGAGCCAGTTCCGCGTCGTCGTCCCCAACCCGGCCGCTGCCGAGGTGCACCTGCTGCACCCCGAACGCCACAGAAGGCCGCTGAGGCGGAGCATGCGCTCCACGAGTCCATGCCTGCGCTCGAAGCCGCCGCCGGCAGGCCCGTCATCGGGTCGGTCTCGGTGCGCCACGACCCGATGGACGTGGTCGAGGACGTCCTCCGCAATGAACCGATCGACGAGATCATCCTCGCCGTCTCCACCCACTTCCTGGCCCGCTCACCCACCAGGAGCTCGCCCATCGCCTTGCCCACTACGCCCTCCCGGTGACCACCGTCGGCGCGGCGGTGACGGCATGACGGCCACCGCGAGCGCCCGCACCCTCGGCCGCGAGATGCTGAACAAGGTCCCTGAGGTGACGGTCTACTTCTGGGTCATCAAGATCCTCTGCACGACCGTCGGGGAGAGCTTCGCCGACTACATCAACGAAACGCTGGGCTTCGGCCTGACCAACACCACCCTGCTGTTCTCCGCTGCGTTCGTCGTGGCCCTGGTGGCCCAGTTCCGGTTGCGTCGCTACGTGCCCGGCGTCTACTGGCTCGTGGTCGTCCTGGTCAGCGTCGTGGGCACGCTGTTGACCGACAACCTCACTGATGGTCACGGGGTGCCGCTGTGGATCAGCTCGACGGTGTTCGCGGTGCTGCTCGCTCTGGTCTTCGGCGGTCTGGTACGCCCGCGAGCACACCCTGTCGATCCACTCCATCGTCACCACCCCGCGTGAGGCGTTCTACTGGGTCGCGGTCCTGGTCACCTTCGCCCTCGGGACCGCGGTCGGCGACTGGACCCTGGAGCTCACCGGCTGGTCCCCGGGCGCGGCGTCCTGCTCCCGCTCGGCCTGATCGCCCGGTCCTCGCCGGGTGGAAGGCCGGCGCCCGGGCCGGTGCTGGCGTTCTGGCTGGCCTACATCCTGACCCGCCCGCTGGGTGCCAACATCGGCGACTTCCTCGGCGGCCCCAGGACCGAGGGGGGGCTCGGCCTCGGCACCCTCGGCACCAGCGTCCTGTTCCTGGCCACCATCACCGCCGTCGTGGTCTACCTGAGCATCACTGAGAAGGACCGCACCGAGCTGGTGGCGACCACCCAGGACGAGGAAGCCCCGGACGGAGACCCGGCTCGAGAAGCACCCGCCACCGGGAAAGGTGGACCTCGTCCATTCCGCCCTCGGCGGTCGCCTCGCTACCGCACGGGTCATCGGCGATGCGCGCGTCAGCCCCGCCTCGTTGTCGGCCCTACTCTGCGGGCCCGTCACCTCACCATCCGGCGATCGCCCCCCAGGACGGTCAGGCCACGTTCAGGTCGTCTCCCCCATCATCGTGTGGACGGTGTGCCAGTGCGCCGTTCCCGGACCGGAGGCATCACATGAGGACCGTCGTCGTCGTCCCGACCTACAACGAGGCGGAGGGCATCGTCGCGATGCTGGACGCCGTCCTGGCCCAGCCATGTGGAGCAGACGTGCTGGTCGTCGACGACGAGAGCCCTGACGGCACGGGTGCCCTCGTAGCCGCCCACCCGGCCCACGGACACCGCCTCCACCTGCTGCGCCGCAGGAGCAAGGACGGACTGGGGGCTGCCTACCGGGCCGGCTTCGGTTGGGCGCTCCAGGCGGGCTACGAGTGCATCGTGCAGATGGACGCCGACCTGTCGCACCCTCCCGACCGGCTGCCGGCGTTGATCGATGCGCTCACCATCGCGGACGTCGCCGTTGGGTCGCGTTACGTGCGCGGTGGCGCGGTGCAGGACTGGCCGCTGGGTCGACGCCTCATCTCCCGAGGTGGCAACGTTTACGTACGGATCCTGCTCGGACTTCCCGTCCAGGACGCGACCGCCGGCTTCAAGGCGTTCCGCCGGTCTGCGCTCGAGCGGATCGGTGCCCTGCACTCAGAGTCCGACGGATACTGCTTTCAGCTTGAGAACGCTTGGCAAGCCTCCCGGCTAGGCCTGCGCACCGTTGAGGTCCCGATCACCTTCACCGACCGCACCTCGGGACAGTCGAAGATGACGGGTGGCATCGTCGGCGAGGCCATGCTACGAGTGCTTACCTGGCGCTGGCGCGAGTTGACGCACGACCGAACCTCCAACACCGCCGTGCCCAGCGTGCCAGAAGGGGACCATGTCGGCGTCTGAGGCTCCGGCGGAGGCCTCGCGGAGCACGCCTCGCACCGCCCGGCTGGGGCTGCTCGCCATCGCAGGGCTCTCGGGCGCAGGTGTCGTCGGCCTGGCGGACGCGGCCGGCGAGCACGACGGGCCGAGCCGGATGGACCCAGTGCTCTCGGCCGGCGTCGTCAGCCACCGGGCACCAACGCTCACCCACGTCGCAGAGGCCTTCACCTTCGCAGGTGGCGAGCTCGTCGTCGGCGTCCTGGCCGTCACGGTGTGCGTCTGGCTGGTGCTACGAGGAGATCTCGTCCGGGCGGCCACGTTCGCTTTGGGCATCGGGGGCTCTGCTGTCCTGACCGTTCTGGTCAAGCTCGTCGTGGCACGCGCCCGTCCAGGAGCGGCGATCCGGTTAGGACCACCGGACACGAGCTACTCCTTCCCGTCGGGCACACCCTCAACTCCACCGTCTTCCTCGCCCTCGTCGTCTGGCTGGTCTGGCCGAGGCTGGCTGGGGTCGGTCGGCCCCTGGCGGTGTCGAGCGCCGCCGTGATGGCGTCGTGTGTCGCGGCCAGCCGGGTCTACCTCGGCTACCACTGGGCCACCGACGTCCTCGCCTCGGCACTCGTGGCTGCGGGATGGTTGTGCCTGTTGACCGCAGTCGTCGCACACCGACGAACACGCCACCCCCAGAGCAGGGGCAGCCACATAACAGCATCCGCGGTAGGACGCGGGGCAGGGACGTGCCCTCAGCGGCGTGAGTGACCTCACCCGACGAGCTGTGTCAGGCCCGGCCCGCGACAGTGGTGGCCACCGCCAACGTGCTCCGCGACCTAGGTGCTCCGGACGCCCGGCGCTGCCTCGACGGCGTGCTCGACCTGACGCCGGACCTGGTCGGGCTGCAGGAATGGGGTCCGAAGCGAGCCGGGCTGCTCCGCGACACCTCGGGCTACCGGTGGAGCCTGCCCCTGCTCGGAGGGTGTGTGATCGGAGTCCGCACCGACCGGTTCGCAGTGGTCGGCTTCCAGCGACGAATGCTCCACCTCCCGAGCCGCGCCGACCGCCCCGACCGCTGGGCCGGCCTGGAGCCAGCGCGTATCGCTGTCGTCGCCGCGCTGCGCGACCGGCTCCTGCTGCGACCGGTGACCCTGGTCTGCTACAACCTCTCGCCGGGGGTGCAGGCGCGCGGCAGCTACCGCGCGGACCGCCGGCTCCTGGTCGCCCGGCACCAGCGCGACGTCCTCGCCCTCCCAGCGCATCGTGGACGAGCACCTCGACCGGGGTCACCTCGTCTGGGCCGTCGGCGACTCCAACCTCGACGGGGTCCGCCTGCGCCGACTGACATCGGCCAGGCGGGGACGTGAGGATGAGGCCGGGACCTTGGGACCACACCGCAAGGTCGACGACGTGCACGGCCCCCGACCGGCCACCGTCGTACGCCGCCTAGGCAACCCCTCCGACCACGCCGGCGTCGTCGCTACGTTCTGAGGGCTCACGCACCGGCTCGCGGCGCGTGTCCTCACTCGCTAGGTCACCCTGGCGAGGACTCGCGCTGACCGCGGGACCAGCAGGAACGCGATCAAGTAGAGGCCGCCGGCGACGATGAGCAGGTTGTCGTAGCCAGTGAGCAGTGCCGCGTACTCCAGGCATCCGCCGACGATGGCGCCGAGCAGGTTGACCCCGAAGGCCGACTGGGACTCGCTGGTGGCCGCGAACCTCGTGGCGAACGCGACGTTGGCCAGATAGACGGGCAGGAAGGCCAGGACGCTTGCCGCCACGAGGCGCGGCCAGAACGGGAGCCCGAGCAGGGTGTCCGGCTGGATGAGCCACGCGAGCGCCAGGGAGATCGCGATAACGGCGAACACCACCGGGAGACGGGGGTGCGGATCCGTCGAGTGGTCTCGACGGCGGCTAGGACCACCACGAGGATCGCCGCGAACACCAGGGCGTTCACCAACCAGGTGGTGCCGAACATGAGCGCGAAACTGGCCACGTTCTTGGTCTCGAGGAGCAGGAACGCCGCCCCCATGAAGAAGAGGTCGGCGTAGGGCCGCATCTGCCTCAGAGGACCGCCCACCGCTCGGACTGACACCAGGGCCACGACCACCACGCCCAGCAGCGACCACACGTACAGCCAGGGGACCATCCCGCCCTTGAAGTACAGGAAGGGGGAGTCGTCGGTGGCCGGCGCGACGACCCTCGTCGTCGGTCGGTAGGCGGACGCGCAGGCCTGGTTCGACTCCTGGAGTGCCACCGCGACGACCGCCTGGTGGGAGGCGAAGTTGTCCACGCAGGGTGCGTGCCCGAAGACGGTGGCCGCGGTCCCGGCGAGCCGGTCGATCAGCCAGCTCTCGCGGTAGTAGTTGTACATCGCGAAGCCCCCGTCCGGCTTCAGGTGGTCGTGGACCGACTCCAACGCCTGCCGTGTGAACAGGAAGCTCTCGAGCCTGATCTGCGACGCGCCGTTCACCAGCGCCAGGGAGTCGGGCAGGGCGAACAGGATGAGGTCGTACTTCCTACGGGTGGACTGGAGGAAGGCCCGACCGTCATTGGTGTAGGTGGTCACCCGAGGGTCCTGGTAGGCGTGGTCGGGGTTGCGCTGCCGACCCAGCTGCAGGATGCGAGGGTCGATCTCGACCGCGTCGACGTGCCGGGCTCCCTTGCGCAGGGCGATGGCGACATCGCTGCCGGAGCCCGCGCCCACGATGAGCACGTCCTCGAGCCGGGCCCCGGGCAGCCGCCCGTACGGCGTGCCGTACTGCTGGGGAGCATGCTGCAGACGCCACGCGGCGGTGGCCATCGTCTGGTGCGGTACACCGTTCACCCAGATGGACAAGGCCCCGGGCCCCGATCTCGACGGATGGGTCTGAACCTTGTAGTACGGCGACCAGCTGACCCCCGCGGTCATGGACTCGCTGAGCAGCATGGCGACGACGACGAGCGCACTAGCGCAGTGGACCACCCGGGTGCGCAGCCCACGGGCGAGAGCCAGGAAGAGGAGGGACACCGCCAGACCCCAGACCACGGAGGGTGCCCGCAGGAACGACATGCCCGTGAACACCCCGATGCCCGCCAGTGAACCGATCAAGTCGTAGCGGTAGGCCGTCAACGGGTCCAGCCGGCCGAAGCATCGCCCGACCATCTCCGCGGGACCGGCGAGGATGACCGCGACCAGGAGAAAGACCACCGGCAACGCCAGCCACGCCGGCGGGCCCGCGACCCGCATCGCGGTGAAGTAGATGACGTCGCTCCCCTGCCGCTGGATGGTGACGGGAAAGACCAGGACGCCGGTGACCAGCAGCGCCAGCAGTGGCATCGCGACCGGCACAACCGACCAGGACTTCCGACTGATGAGGAAGCCAAGTCCCACACCAAGGAACGAGCCGAGGAGGACGAAGTTCGAGAAGTAGCTCAGGTGAACCACGTTCGCGCCCAGCCATCGGATCAAGGCCAGCTCGAGGAGCAGCATCAGGGCGCTAGAGGCGACCAGACGTCGCACGAGCGACTTCGGTGGGAAGGCGTCGGTCACCCGCCGGACGCTCTCAAGGACTACCTGACCGCGACCTGACCGCCAGCCCACCATCCGGTCACCCCACGCCGCCTGCAGCTCCCCGCGCGCCGCCTTGTCTGTGCCGCATGAGGACTCGACGACGTCTGCCGGGTCCCGGCCACGACCGATCCTGCCCCCGTTCACGGACCACCGTCGGCACCGGCCTAGTCAGCGTGGCGAACCGTGGTGACCTCCGGTCTGGTCAGCCTTGCGGGCGACATGGTCTACGAGGCCATGCGCTGGGTGGACGGGCCGTTCCTCGGCAGCCTGGGGCTCGCGGTCGCCGCCCTCCTCATTCTGCTGGAACGAACGGGAAGGCCGTCCGGAGCCCGTCGAAGTCCGCCCTGCTGGCGCGGATAGGGGCGTCGCTGCGCCGCGGTCGCGGGTTCGCGGTGCACAAGGCACTGGACCAGGTCGGCGCCTTCGCAAACCCGTTGGTGGTGGCCGGGGTCATCGCCGTCACTGGACGTCATTAGCCCGCCTTCGCTGGGCTGGCCGTCCCGGGGGCGGCGTGCATGCTGCTGCTCACCCTCGGGCGTCACCTCGCACCGGCGGAACCCAGGAGCCCCCTCCCTTCTCACGCGGGCACGGGCCAGCCCGTCGCCTCCGGTGAGCTCGATCGTCGAGCCAGGCTCGCTGCCTGTCCATTTCTACGCGTTCGCTGTCTCCTGCGCCCTCGGGACGCTGGGCCTGATGACGTTCGGGGTCATCTCATACCACTTCGTGGAGGCTGGGCTGCTCACCGCGGCCCTGGTACCCGTGGTCTACGCCGTCGCCATGGCGGCCGAAGCGGTGGCAGCCGTGGTGACCGGTCTCGCCTACGATCGATGGGGAGCGGGCGTCCTGTTCTCGCTGCCGATCATGATCGTGGCCGTACCGGCGCTGACCCTGGCCAACATCCTGACCATCGTGCTGGTCGGCGTCCTCGTCTGGGGTGCGGCGACGGGTGTCAAGACTCCACGGTGAAGGCGCCGCTGGCCGACCTGGTGCCCCAGAGTCGTCTGGCCACGGCGTACGGCGTCCTCGCCGCCTTCCAAGGCATCGCCGCCCTCACGCGGGGAGCCCTGGCCGGTGGCCTCTACGCCGAGCACCGCGCCCTGCTGGCTCGCTCGTCGCGCTGGCCGAGGTCCTCTCGGCGGCTCTCCTGGTGATAACACTGAGACAGCGTGGACATCTGCCCCGTCCTGAGCCGGTGCCGATGGGCGCAAGTCCGCGCCCCAGACGTGGGGGTGGACGCGTTCCGGATCACCACCTCGGGGCAGCAGATCCCTCGTCTGAACCAGCTTCATCGGGTGTCGCAGAGCCGACAGGTCCGAGGGGAAGTGCGTGGGCGCGGCCTCGGCATGCCCGGCACTGCCGGCACTCCCGGCACTCCCGGCACTCCCGGCATCAGTGTCCTGTTTCTGGGCACTATCACCGCCGTCGTGGTCTACCTCACCATCATCAAGACACGAGCACCGAGCTGGTGGCGACCGCCCAAACCTGAGGGAGCCCCGGAACCCCTACGCGAGACGGGTGGGCATGCACGAACGGGGTGAACGAGCCGCGTTCGGCCTGAGCTTAATGACGACAGCCGTGGCGATATTGCTCCACGGGCCGGCTCGACCTAGTCCTGGGGTGCAGGTCTCGCCCCGTTGCTGGTGGCCGACCCGAAGGCTCGCTGCGTGGATGTGGTCCGTTTCAGTCCCGAGCGACCTCCTCGGCTCTCCCCCAAGTTGCGCCACCAGGCCGGGGCCACCAGGAACGCCTCGGCCTGAAGGGCGGCGAGGAGGACCTTGGGCAGATCGGTCGCGGAGCGGAAACAGGCGAACCGCGGCACCCATTCGGGTTGGAACTTCGCGTTGGCGCGGTAGAGGGACTCAATCTGCCAGAAGCGGGACGCCTGAATCAGGACCGCCCGCCACAGCCGGAGGACCGGGCCGGCACCGAGGCGCTCCCCGCGCGCGAAGACGCTGCGAAACACGGCGAAGTTGAGGGAAACGCGGGCGACGCCCAGGGTCGGCGCCTGCGCCATGAGCTCAGTGACCATGAGCTCGACGATGCCGTTCTCGGCCGAGCGTTCGCGCCGCATCACGTCGAGCGAGAGGCCATCGCGGCCCCAGGGCACGAGCTGGAGCACACCCCGCAGCTCTCCGACAACGGCATCGCGACAGGTGACCAGCACGGCGTTCGCGTCCTCGGAGTCGGCGAGCCGACCCAGGGCCATGGAGAAGCCCCTCTCGATCTCGCCGTCGCGCCAGGCGTCCGCGCTCTCCGCGATCTCCTTCCGCGTGTCTTCGTCCAGATCCCGAACCAGGTGGCAGCTGACGCTCAGGCCGGCACGCCTGCACCGCGACACGGCCTGCCGGACACCCCGCATGCGGCGGCCCTCGGTGGTGAAATCGGTCGTCGAGAGCACCGCCTCGTCCCCCAGCTCCAACGCGTCGAGTCCCGCACGGTAGTAGGCCTCGGCACCCTGCTCACTGGCACCCAGGACGCCCGGCACCCACCCGTGAGCATGCGCCTCGTCCAGCCACGCGGAGATCGCGCCCGGCCACGCTTCCGGGTTGCCCAGAGGGTCACCGGCGGCCAACGAGACGCCTCCGACGATCCGATAGCTGACCGCGGCCTTCCGGGTCGGCGAGAAGAGCACGGCTCGATCAGCGCGCAGCGCGAACCAGGAGAGCGAGTCGACCGCCCCCCACCGGTCCAGGAGGGCTCGTACGTCCTTCCGTTCGGCGGGTTCCAGCCGGTGCGGACCTGCAGCCGGCTGCAGCGCCACGAGGACGACCAGGAGGACGACCGCGGCGCCCAGCACCGCGAGACCGACCGGTGCGCGGCCCGCGGCGCCTGAGTCGACGAACGAGACCGGACCGGGGATGCCGGCCAGACCCACGAACGCCTGGACGAGCTTCGCCCCGGTCGTGGTCCCGGGGCTGAAGCCGTCGACATCGGTGCTGAGCCAGACGAAGCCGAGCGCGGTCGCCAGCGGCACGCCGAGACCGAGCACGGTGACGATCCGGCGGGGTGACCGTGGGTCGGGGAGCGCCTGGAACCGGCCCCGGGCGCTCGCCAGCAGCAGGAAGACACTGGCCGTCAGGGACGCTTCCTCCACGTCCAGGCCTTTCAGGAGGTGGGCTGCAGTGGCGAAAGCGGTCAGCAGGATGGCGAACAGCCACGCACGCGCCTTGCCCCGGCGAAGGCCGTTGGCAACGAGCACCAGCATCACGCCCGCGGCGAGGGAGCCCGTGGTGGCAGCCGCGGGAAGGACAGCGGGAATGACCTCAGTGACCATCCGGGCGCGATCATGGATCGCAGGGGAGGCCGCGCTGACGATGGACACGAGCCCGACCAGCCGCACCAGACGCGCGATAGCGACGGGGGTGCGCAGCCCGTCGAGCAGACGCCGGACGGCGCCGGTCGGTCGGGGTGATCTCGCACGAGGTTCCCCTCGTCTCGTGGATCCGCCGGGCTTCGCAGCCTCGAGCTTGGGCATACCCGGTCCCACCTCTCGAGAAGCCGCGGGCGGTTCCGCCCGTCGGATGATGGAACCATGCGCCGGGCTTCATGGCCGGCGCCTGACCGCGTATCCGCACCCGGGGTCGACCGCACGCGTCGTCGGGCGGGCTGGGGTCAACCTTGCTCGTGACCCGCGAGGGCCTACCACTGCCGCCGGCCGTCAGCGGCGCGGTGGCCAGCGTGGCCATCGCCGTATCGACACATCGCTGGAAGACAACCGTCACCGGACGGAGCAGTAGCCGGCCGCTGACCACGATGCTGACAGGGCCATCGGCCATGGGGCATGGGGCATGGGGCATGGGGCATGCACCAAGCATGGTCCTGCGACCGGCCTTGCGACTGCGTCTGCGTGGTTCTGGCTACGCTCGTCGGGTGCACTTGCAGGTCGATCTCGTGCAGCCCGATGACGCCGCGGCTGCCAGGCTCGTCCACGCGCAGATGCGCGAGCTGATGGAGACCTGGCAGCACC
This sequence comes from uncultured Actinomycetota bacterium, assembly GCA_963750345.1. Taxonomy (GTDB): domain Bacteria; phylum Actinomycetota; class Actinomycetes; order Propionibacteriales; family Nocardioidaceae; genus Nocardioides_B. Next base: position 167,011 of record CAVVQH010000013.1, read on the forward strand.
GCGCCGTCAGGGAGGACGAGGTCGAGGCCGAGCTCGGCCCCCATCCGATGGCAGGTGTCGCCCTGCTCGTCCTGGCCCGGCGGGGCGCGGAGGCAGTGGGGTGTGGCGGCCTGCGCGTCGTGGACGCCATCGGCGAGCTGACCAAGGTCTACGTCGTGCCCGCGGCCCGCGGGACCGGGGTCGGGGAAGCCGTCGTCGGCGCCGTGGAGGGGGCCGCCCGTGACCGAGGCCTGCGGCTGATCCGCCTGGACACCCGTGCGGACCTGCCCGCCCCGGCACGGCTGTACCGGCGGCTCGGCTACCGGGAGGTCGAGCCCTGGCACGACGGCCCCTACGCCGATCACTTCTTCACCAAGGACCTCTGACCGATCGCACTACGGCGTCCGGGCGGTGGTGCCTCCGTTGCGTTTCCAGGTCGACGGTGGGAGCGTGGATGAGCGCCGGGCACGCCCGTCCGTGGCGCCGAGGAGGCTGACGCCCGTGCGCACCGAGATCAGCGACAAGTGGGTGCGGGCGTACGTCGACGACGTGGCGGTCGTCGACAGCCGCGAGGCACTGCTGTTCTGGGAGGACCACTTCCCCGTCCCTGCCTACGCCTTCCCCCGGCAGGCCGTGCGGACCGATCTTCTGGTGGAGTCGCGAGACGCCCCACCCCGCGAGCCGTTCTTCTTCCTGCCGAAGGGACCGGTGTCGCAATGGTTCGACGTCACGGTGGGGGGCCGGACCGTCCCGCATGCCGCCTGGGTCAGGGACACCCCGGAGCTGCGGGAGATGCTGGTCCTGAGCTGGCAGCCCGGCCTCCTGGATCGCTGGCTGGAGGAGGACGAGCCGGTCGCCGGGCACCCGCGTGACCCGCACAAGCGCGTCGAGGCCATCGCCAGCAGCCGTCACGTCGTGGTCGAGCTCGGGGGCAGGCGACTCGCCGACAGCGCCCGACCTGTGCTGCTGTTCGAGACCGACCTGCCCACCCGCTACTACCTGCCCCGCGAGGACGTCGACCAGACCGCACTCGAGCCGACTGCGAACCGAAGCCACTGTCCCTACAAGGGCGTGGCCGACGAGTACTGGAGCGTGACGGGAGAGGTGGACGCCACGAACGTGGTCTGGTCCTACTCCGCACCACTGCCCGCGGTCGCGAAGGTCGCGGGCCGGATGGCGTTCTACAACGAGATGGTCGACATCACGGTCGACGGCGTCCCTCAGCCACGACCCACCTCACCGTTCAGCACCCGGGCCAACCGACCCACGTCCTGAAGGAGCGCCCCTGCGGCAGCACCCTCCCGAGGAGGTGGACGGTGTCTCGGCCACGGCTGCCGCCTCAGTCCTTGAGGCTGCGCAGGTCGACCCGGCCGTGGGGGAAGTCCGGTCGGCTCGGCGAGGCGGCGAACGGGGCCCGCCGCACCTGCTGGGGGTACGCGAGCCGCCGGCGGTGAGGACGACCGCCCTCTCGGGGCTCGTCGGACCGCGCCTCGATGGGCGCCGTGGCGGCCGAGAGGCGACGTGACCCGGCGAGGGTCTGCCAGCTCGTCGTGTAGACGGGCTCGACCGAGCGGTCGATGCGCGGGTCGGGCAGCGCCGAGGACGGACGGGGGGTGTGGAAGAAGTCCGCCTGGACCCGTTCGGGGGTCACGTCGACCAGCACGTACCCATGGCCGACACCGTCCAGGTACCGGACCCAGGCGTTGGTCCCCCCGATGTACTCCGCGACGGCGTCGGTCTGAGCCACGACGGCCTCCGGCGGCGGTGGGGTGCCGCCCGCCGCCAAACCGGCCGCGACGATCTCGTAGAAGCCGTCGCTGGTGACGGAGGGACACACGAACTCGACGCCGACGGAGTCGTACGGCGTCCCCGTGACGACGGACTCACCGGGGTCCGGCAGCCTGGACGGGAGGTCGATCGCCCACGACGAGTGGATGTCACCGGTGAGCACCACGACGTCGCCCGCGTGCTGTGGCTGCTCGGCGAGGTGGGCCAGGAACTCGGCCTGGTCGGCCTGGTAGCCGTCCCACTGGTCGGAGTTGAGCAGCGTGAGACCCGGGGCACCGAGCACGTCACCGGGGAACCGGACGGGCGCCAGGATCACCTGGTTGCCGACGAGGTGCCAGCCGGTGCGCGCGGTCACGCCCTTCTTGAGCCAGTGCAGCTGCTGGGGTTCAGGCAGGTGCCGGCCCTCCGCGGCCAACGCGGCGTCGACGCCGGTGTCGACGCCGGTCGGGATGAACCCGCCACCCGTCGTCGTGAAGGGGGCGACGTCGACCTGCCGGCTCCGGTTCTGCCGGGTCTCCAGGACCGAGAGGTCGCCGAGCTCCCCGAAGGTGAACCTCTTGAAGAACCGCGTGCCCTCGTGCGGCACCACCTGCTGGTCGGGCAGCCGGAACGGCATCCACTCCAGGTAGGCGCGGTAGGCGGCCCGGCGTCGACGCAGGAAGTCTCCCTCGACTCCGGGGGTGTGGTTCTCGGCGCCGGACTCCCAGGCGTTGTTGGCCACCTCGTGGTCGTCGAAGATGGTGATGAACGGATGCTGGTGGTGGGCACGCTGCAGGTCGGGGTCCGCCTTGTGGAGGGCGTGGCGCAGGCGGTAGTCGCGCAGCTCGACGGTCTCCCCGGGTGGCTGCATGTCGCGCTCGCCGACCAGCGACTCGGGCCCGTAGCGGTCCGCGCCGTTGCCGTACTCGTAGATGTAGTCGCCCACGTGCAGGACGAAGTCGAGGTCGTCACGGCGGCCGATGGCACGGTAGGCCGTGAAGTAGCCACCGGTGAAGTTGCTGCACGAGACCAGGGCGAAGCGCAGTGCGTGGGTCCGGTCCGGCTCGTCGGGCGCAGTCTGGGTGCGACCCGTGGGGCTGACCGCACCGGCCACCCGGAAGCGGTAGTAGTAGCGGGTGTAGGCCCGCAGGCCGGTGACGTCGACCTTGACCGTGTGGTCGCTCCTCGGGGACGTGCGCACCGCGCCGCGACGCACCACCCGTCCGAAGCCCTCGTCGAGCGAGACCTCCCAGTGGACAACCGTGGGCCTGCCCAGGCCGCTTCCCGGGGTGGCCACCCGCTCGTCACGGCGGTGTCGTGGCGGGGTCACCCGCGTCCAGATCACCACGGCGTCACCGGTCGGGTCGCCGCTGGCCACTCCGTACCCGAACACGCCCCGGTGCGCGGGTGCGGTGGCAGCCGCCTCGTCGAAGACCCGCAGCGGGCCGGCACCGAGAGCGGCCGCAGCCAACGCCGACCCCTTCAGCACGGTGCGCCGGGAGGGTCGCAGGGAGGGGTCGGTCACGCTGGTCTCGTCCACGCACCGAGGCTCGCGGTCGAGAGCGCGGAGGTAAAGGGCTCTCAGGTGAACACCAGGGGAACGGCACGTCGCGACCGTGGCGTGGACAGGCCCGATGGTGCGTTCGTCTCGCGTTCACCTGGTCTCGGCAGACTGACCCCGTCCACCATGCCCCCAGCTCCGAGGATGCGACGTGACCCTGCTGCGAGCCCAGGCAGCCCCACCGGCCCGCACCCTCGTCGACGTCTTCCGTGACTCCGTCGGCGCCTTCCCCGACAGCCCGGCCCTGGACAACGGGGTCGCCGTCCTGACCTACTCCGAGCTGGCGGTCGCCGCGGACGAGCTGGCCGTGGCCCTGAGCGCGGCCGGCGTCGGTGCCGGGGACCGGGTCGGTGTGCGGGCCGCCTCCGGCACCACCGACCTGTACGTCGCCATCCTGGGCGTCCTGCTGAGCGGTGCGGCCTACGTGCCCGTCGACGCCGACGACCCCGACGAGCGCGCGAGGCTCGTGTTCGACGAGTCGGACGTCGCGGCGGTCGTCGGCAACGGCCTCGTGGTGGTCGAGCGACGGCCGCTGCCCCCACGCGCCGAGCGTCGGGACCCGCGGCCCGGTGACGACGCCTGGGTCATCTTCACCTCCGGCTCGACCGGCACGCCGAAGGGTGTCGCGGTCAGCCACCGTTCGGCGGCGGCGTTCGTGGACGCCGAGGCGCGGATGTTCCTGCAGGAGGCCCCGCTGGGCACCGGGACCGCGTGATGGCCGGCCTGTCGGTGGCCTTCGACGCGTCGTGCGAGGAGATGTGGCTGGCCTGGGGCCACGGCGCCTGCCTGGTCCCGGCGCCGAGATCGTTGGTGCGATCCGGCGTGGACGTCGGGCCGTGGCTGGTGGCCAACGACGTGACCGTGGTCTCGACCGTGCCGACCCTGGTCTCGCTGTGGCCCACCGAGTCCCTGGCCGCCGTACGGCTGCTGATCCTGGGTGGTGAGGCCTGCCCGCCCGGCATCGGGGCCCGCCTGGCCGTCCCCGGCCGCGAGGTGTGGAACACCTACGGCCCGACGGAGGCGACCGTGGTCGCGTGCGGCGCGCTGCTGACCTCCGACGGGCCGGTGCGGATCGGCCTGCCGCTCGACGGGTGGGACCTGGCCGTCGTCGACGGCTCCGGGGACCCGGTCGCCGAGGGTGACGTCGGTGAGCTGATCATCGGAGGCGTCGGGCTGGCCCGCTACCTCGACCCCGCCAAGGACGCCGAGAAGTTCGCCCCGATGCCGAGCCTGGGGTGGGACCGGGCCTACCGCAGCGGGGACCTGGTCCGGTACGACGGGCAGGGGCTGGTGTTCGGGGGCCGCGCCGACGACCAGGTCAAGCTCGGGGGCCGTCGTATCGAGCTCGGCGAGGTGGACGCGGCCCTGCTCGCGCTCCCCGGGGTGCTGGGCGCGGCGGCCGCCGTGCGGTCCAGCCGCTCGGGCAACCAGCTGTTGGTGGGCTACGTGGCCGTCGCGACCGGGTTCGACCCCGGCGCCGCCGCCGAGGAGCTGCGGCGCACCCTCCCGGCCGCCCTCGTGCCCCGGCTCGCCGAGGTGGCCGAGCTGCCGACCCGGACCTCGGGGAAGATCGACCGTGACGCGCTCCCCTGGCCCCTGCCGACGGCCGGGGGGAGCGCCTCCGGGGTGGCGCTGGCCGGCACGGCGGCCGTCGTCGCGGAGCTGTGGCTCGACGTGATCGGGGCGGTGGTGGCAGGGCCGGACGACGACTTCTTCGACCTCGGCGGGGGCAGCCTCACGGCGGCCCAGATGGTCTCCCGCCTGCGCGCCACCCACCCGGAGGTCACCGTGGCCGACCTCTACGAGCACCCGACGGTCGCAGGGCTGGCAGACGTCCTCGACGAGATGGCCGCCCCCGCCGCCCGGTCGAGCCGACGCGTGCGGCCCACCCCGTCGAAGACGCAGGTCGGGCAGATCGCCTTCACCGTGCCCCTGCGGCTGCTGTCGGGACTGCGGTGGCTCACGTGGGTGCTCGCCGGCAACAACGTCCTGTCCGCCGTCTGGTCGACGGCCTGGGTGCCGACCGTGTCGTGGTGGTGGGTCGCCGCGGGCTGGGTGTGCCTGGTGCTGGCGCCGGGGCGGATGGCGCTCAGCGCGCTGGGGGCACGCCTCCTGCTGCACGGCGTCGGGCCCGGCGACTACCCGCGCGGGGGGCGGGTCCACCTGCGGCTGTGGCTGGCGGAACGGCTGGCCGACGAGCTGGGCGCGGCCACGCTGGCGGGGGCGGCATGGATGCCGTCGTACGCCCGCGCGCTGGGGGCACAGGTCGGTCGCGACGTCGACCTGCACTCGCTCCCTCCGGTGACCGGCATGCTGTCCCTGGGTGACGGCTGCTCCGTGGAGCCCGAGGTGGACCTGACCGGTCACTGGCTCGACGGCGACGTCCTGCGGATCGGACCGGTCGGGGTGGGAGCCGGGGCGCGCATCGGCACCAGGAGCACGCTGGGGCCGGGGGCCGAGGTGGGTCGGGACGCGGAGGTGGCGCCTGGCTCCGCCGTGCTCGGCGCCGTCCCGAGGGACGAGTACTGGTCGGGGTCCCCCGCCGAGCGGGTGGCCCGTGCGCGTGGTCCGTGGTCGCCGACGCGCCCCCCGCACCGGCGACGGTGGGTCGCTGGCCTACGTCGCGATCGGGTCGGTGGTCTCCCTCTTCCCGGTGCTGTCGGTGCTCGTCGTCTTCCTGGTGCTCAGCGGCTCCCTGCTCGACGCCACCTCCCTGGGCAGCGCCCTCACCCGGGTGGCGCTCGTCCTGCCCGTGGCCACGGTCCTGGGACTGCTCACCCTCACCGTCCTGGTCCTGGTGACCGTGCGGCTGCTGGGCATCGGCCTGCAGCCGGGGCACCACCCGATCCACGGCCGCCACGCCTGGCAGGCGTGGGCGACGGTGCGGGTCATGGACGAGGCGCGCACCTGGCTGTTCCCCCTCTACGCCAGCACCCTGACCCCGGCCTGGCTCAGGGCGCTCGGCGCCGACATCGGCTCGGACGTCGAGGCATCGACGGTGCTGCTCATCCCCGCCCTCACCGAGGTCGGTGACGAGGCGTTCCTGGCCGACGACACGTTGATCGGGAGCTACGAGCTCGGCGGCGGCTGGCTGCGCGTCGAGCAGGTCAAGATCGGCAAGCGCGCCTTCGTCGGGAACTCCGGCATGGCCGCTCCGGGGCGCAAGGTTCCCAAGCGGTCGCTGGTGGCCGTGCTCTCCGCAGCCCCCCGTCGTAAGGGGGCCAAGGCCGGGTCATCCTGGATCGGCAGCCCACCGGTCCTGCTCCGACGTCCCGGGGGCGACCAGGACGACACCCGGACCTACCACCCGCCGACGCGGCTGCGCTGGGCCCGTGGCGCCGTGGAGGTCTGTCGCGTGGTGCCGGTGATGGTCTCCCTGGCCCTCGCCCTCGGCGTGGTCGGCGCGCTCGAGGCCCTGCTCGAGCTGGGTGGACCGCTGCTGGCCGGAGTGCTGGGCGGCGTGGTGCTCATGCTGGCGGGGGCGGTGGCCGCCGCGGTCACGACCGTCGCGAAGTGGCTGCTGGTGGGTCGGGTCCGGACCACCGAGCACCCGCTGTGGAGCTCGTTCGTGTGGCGCAACGAGCTCGCGGACACCTTCGTCGAGGTCGTCGCGGCTCCCTGGTTCGCCCGCGCCGCGCAGGGCACCGCGGTGCTCAACCTCTGGCTGCGGTCCCTCGGCGTCACCGTCGGGCGTGGCGTCTGGTGCGAGACCTACTGGCTGCCCGAGGCCGACCTCGTCCATCTCGGCGACGGGGTGACCGTCAACCGTGGCTGCGTCGTGCAGACGCACCTCTTCCACGACCGGGTCCTCAGCCTGGACGAGGTGGTGCTCCGCCGGGGCTCGACCCTGGGACCCAACAGCGTCATCCTGCCGGCGTCCACGCTCGGTCGGCACGCTACGGTGGGTCCGGTGTCGCTGGTGATGAGGGGCGAGTCCGTGCCCGACAAGACCCGGTGGACCGGCAACCCCATCGGGCCCTGGACCGACGAGCGCCCGCTCCCGTGAGGCTCTTCGAGCGCGAGGGTGCCGACCCGTACGTGGCGGGGCACGGTGACCTCACCTACGACGTCTCGCACTACGACCTGCGACTGACCTACGACGTGCGCAGCAACCACCTCGACGGGGACGCGGAGCTGAGCGTGGTCGCCCTCGAGCCCCTCGACCGCTTCAGCATCGACCTGCAGGGGCTCACGGTGTCCAAGCTGTCCGTCGACGGGGTGGCGGCCCGGCACCACGTACGCCGCCGGCACGTCGAGGTACGCACCGACCGGGTGCTCGAGGCGGGAGAGGCCCTGACGGTCCGGGTCCGGTACTCGGGCACGCCCGGTCCGGTGTCCGCGCCGTCGCTCGGTCGCGCCGGGTGGGAGGAGCTCTCCGACGGGGTCATCGTGGCCGGGCAGCCGCACGGCGCCCCGTCGTGGTTCCCCTGCAACGACCGGCCGAGCAGCAAGGCGACCTACCGCCTGGCCGTGACCGCCCCCCACGGCTACCACGTCGTCGCGAACGGCCTGCTCACCCAGCGCAAGCGGCGTTCGAGCACCACCCGGTGGACCTACGAGCAGGACCAGCCGATGGCGCCGTACCTCGCCACCGTGCAGATCGGCGACTACGAGGTCCTGGACCTGGGCGACTCCCCCGTTCCGGTCTCCCTGGTCATCCCCCGCAGGCTGCTGGGCCGCCACGAGGGGGCGTTCGCCGACCAGGTGGCGATGCTCGAGACGTTCTCGAGGCTGTTCGGCGACTACCCCTTCGACTGCTACACGGTGGTGGTCACCGACGACGACCTCGAGATCCCCCTGGAGTCGCAGGGTCTGTCCACCTTCGGCGCCAACCACCTCACCGCCGACTGGGACACCGTGCGACTCGTGGCCCACGAGCTGTCCCACCAGTGGTTCGGCAACAGCCTCACGGCCGGCGCGTGGCGGGACATCTGGCTGCACGAGGGGTTCGCCTGCTACGCCGAGTGGCTGTGGTCGGAGCACTCCGGCGGGCCCGCGGCCGACGCGCACGCGCGTCAGCAGTGGACGCGGCTGGCCGCGCTCGACCAGGACCTCCTGCTCGCCGACCCCGGACCGGAGCTGATGTTCGACGACCGCGTCTACAAGCGCGGCGCCCTGCTCCTGCACGCGTTGCGCACCACGGTCGGTGACGACGCCTTCTTCGACCTGCTGCGCGCGTGGACGTCGCAGCACACCCACGGCACCGTCTCCACGGAGATGTTCGTCAGCCTCGCCGAGCGTGAGACCGGCCGCTCGCTCGGCCCTCTCTTCACGGCCTGGCTGCGGGAGGAGGAGCTTCCCCCTCTCCCCCGCTGAGGAGGACCTGGGGCGGTCCCACCCCGATCGTGGTGAGGCACCCCACGTGAGCTTCTCCGAGGTCCAGCTCGGTCATCCACGCCGTCCGACCCTCCAGGGCGGGGCACGCCACGACGTACGGCGGCTCGTCGGGTGGTCCGAGGCGGACCGTGCGCGGGTCGACGGCCAGACCGACCCCCAGTGCCTTGAGCAGGGACTCCTTGCGGGTCCAGAGCGCCGTCCGTGCGCGCACCGTGGGGGCGCGCTCCCCTCGGGCCAGCGCCACCCCTGCGAACCCGTCGGAGGCGGCGAACCCGGTCGCGTCCAGGCCCTCGACGTCGACCCCCACGGCGACGCCCCATCCCACGGCGAGCACCGTGCGCCCGGCGGAGCGGCTGAGGCTCACCCCGACCGGCGCCTCGGCCCCGTCGCACCACGCACGAGGCTGCCCGTGCTCCGAGCTCCCGCAGCGCCGGCACAGGTGAAGCAACCGCGCCCCGGGCCCGAGCACGGCCTGCAGCTGCTGCTCCGGCCACGCAACCGGGAGGCTTCCCGACGCCCACCGGAGGCGGACCCGCGGAGGGGCGTCGGTGGAGGGGCGCGGCACGGTCCCGGTCTACACGACCGAGGTGACGAAGGGCCCATTGCGCCGCTCCCCCGGAGGGTCTCTACTGGGCCCATGACCGACGAGCAGGAACAGATCGCCCGGGACACCGTCCTCCACCGTGTGCGGGAGCACTTCCCCGAGAGCGACACCACCACGGTGCGCGAGCTCGTCGACCGGGGCTTCGCCGACCTCAGCTCGGCACAGGTCCGCGACTTCGTGGAGCTGCTGGTCGAGCGTGAGGTCTCCGACGCGCTCCGCTCACAGGCCCGGTCGTCCGCGGCGACCGTCGACGCCTGACGATCCGCTTCGCGCGCATCGCCCGTCGACGGGCGCGTGACTTCGTACGTCGTTCACCGGCAGGGCACCAGGTCGTCACCGGTCGGGGCCAGCATCGGCACCATGACCGCCCTCAGCCGCCGTACCGTCCTGACCTCCGCCACCGGACTGGCGTTGTCCTCGATCCCCGTCCGGGCCGGGGCCGCACCCTCCCTCCTGCGACGACGACCGACGCTGCCCTCCGGGGTGCAGAGCGGCGACGTCACGACCTCCTCCGCCGTGCTGTGGGCCCGCTCGAGCCGGCCCGGGCGGCTGTGTGCCGAGGTCAGTGACGGTCGGCACTCCTGGCACCGTCTGGGCCAGGTCGCCACCGGCCGCAGCGACCTGACCGCGAAGCTGCTCCTGGACGGACTCGCTCCCGGCCGGGAGTACGAGGTCGACCTCTGGTTCGAGGACCAGGACGGGCTGCGGGGCGAGACCGGCCGCTCGCGGTTCCGCACCGGCGCGGTCCACCCCGCGGCGACGAGCTTCGTGTGGACCGGCGACACCTGCGGACAGGGCTGGGGCATCAACCCCGACCTGGGCGGGCTGGTCGGCTACCGCGCCATGCACGCCACCCGACCGGACTTCTTCCTGCACTCGGGCGACACCATCTACGCCGACGGGCCGATCGCCGCCGAGGTCGTCGAGCCCGACGGACAGGTGTGGCGCAACGTCGTCACGGCGGAGGTCAGCAAGGTCGCGGAGAGCCTGACGGAGTTCCGCGGGCGTCACCGCTACACCATGCTGGACGCCAACGTCCGGGCCATGTACGCCGACGTGCCGGTCGTCGCCCAGTGGGACGACCACGAGACCCACAACAACTGGTACCCGGGCCAGGTCCTCGACGACGACCGGTACGTCGAGCGCCGGGTCGACGTCCTGGCGGCCCGGGCCCGGCGCGCCTGGCAGGAGAACATGCCCGTGGCGTCCCACCGTGCGCACCGGTGGGACTCCGGGTTCGCCCCCGGGCGCATCTACCGCAAGGTCGCACGCGGAGCCCACCTGGACGTGTTCTGCCTCGACATGAGGACGTTCAAGGACCCCAACACCCCGGGCCTGGAGACCGAGCGGACGCACATCCTCGGGCAGGAGCAGGTCGACTGGCTGGTCCGCGAGGTCTCCCGGTCGCGCGCCACGTGGAAGGTGATCGCCGCCGACCTGCCCCTCGGCGTGGTGGTGCCCGACGGGCCCGTGAACGAGGAGAGCGTCTCCAACCGCGACCCCGGGGCACCGCTGGGCAAGGAGCTCGAGATCGCGGCGGTCCTGTCGGCCTTCAAGCGACGCCGGGTGCGCAACGTGGTGTGGCTGACCGCCGACGTGCACTACTGCGCGGCGAACCACTACGACCCGTCACGGGCGTCGTTCACCGACTTCGACCCGTTCTGGGAGTTCGTGGCCGGGCCCATCGCCGCCGGCACGTTCGGTCCCAACGACCTCGACGCCACCTTCGGGCCGCGCACCGTCTTCAGCAGGGCGGCGGACTACCCGAACCAGTCGCCCCGTGGCGGGAACCAGTTCTTCGGTCACTGCGCCATCGCCGCCGACGGGGCTCTGACCGTCTCGCTGCGCGACCTCCGCGGCACGGTCCTGTGGAGCACCGTGCTGGACCCCACCTGAGGTGCGCTCCGCCAGGAGCCCTAGAGCCAGCCGCGGTGCTTGAAGGCCAGGAAGAGCCCGAGGGACACCGCCAGCATCAGTCCCAGCGCGAAGGGGTACCCCGCCGCCCAGTGCAGCTCGGGCATCGTGTCGAAGTTCATGCCGTACACGCCTCCCACCACCGTGGGCGCGAACAGGATCGCCGCCCAGGCCGAGATCCGCTTGACCTCCTCGTTCTGCGCGTGACCGGCGACCGAGAGACGCCGCATCTCCTCGTTCTGCTCCTGGGCCACGAGGGTGGCGTTGACGGTCAGCATGTCGCGCAGGAGGTGCCGGAAACCCTCGAGCTGCTCGACGACGACGATGATGTGGTCCTCGACGTCGCGCAGGTAGCGTCGCAGCTCCTCGTCCGTGCCGTACTTGTCGAAGCCGGCCGCGAGTCCCGCGAACACCGGCACCAGGGGCGAGGCGGCGCGCTGGAACTCGATGACCTCGCGCGTGAGCTGGTAGATGCGCCGGGAGACCTGCGGGTCGCCGCGGAACACCTCCGTCTCGATCTCGTCGATGTCGTTGGACAAGCCCGCGACGACCGGCAGGTACCCGTCCACGACGCGGTCCATGACCGCGTACAGGATGGCCTCGGGACCGAGACGCAGCAGCTCGGGTGCCGCCTCGAGCCGCTGCCGGACGAAGCCGAGGTCGGGGGCCTCGCTGTGCCGGAGGGTGACCACGAAGTCGGGCCCGACGAACAGGTGCACCTCCCCGAACTCGACCTCCTCCCGGTCGTCGAGGTAGCGGGCGGCTCGCAGGACGACGAACAGCGTGTCGTCGTACCGCTCGAGCTTGGGACGCTGGTGGGCCAGGACCGCGTCCTCGACCGCCAGCGGGTGCAGGCCCAGCTCGTGGGCCAGTGAGGCCAGCTCCTGCTGGTCCGGACGGTAGAGACCGATCCAGGCCGTCGCACCGACCCGTGCGTGCAGCTCGCGGTAGGTCTCGTTCAGACCCTGCGGGGAGCACTCCCGGGCACCGTCGACGTAGACGGCCGAGTCCACCATGCTGTGCCGCACCGGACGGGAGGGGATCGCGCCGTCTTGCAGCATCGTGGGCGACACTGCTGTACGCCGACGCAGGACCCGCCTGACCAGCGGCGTGGCGTCCTCGCTCACCGGGCGGACCGGTCGACCGTGGACGTCACGGTGTCGAGTGTGACCCGGCCGAGCAGCTCACCGGTGTCTGCGGCAACAGGTTCATCCACTGTTCACCCGTGGGTGGCCCAGGGCCTGGACCCGCTGCTGCACCAGCAGCTCGCTGAGGGCGGAGCGATCACGCTCGAACGTCTCCACACGCCGGAGCACGTCGAGGTCCAGGTCCCCGTTCCCCGCCTCGCGTGCTGCCCTCTGGAGCGCCTCGACCGTGAGGACCCCGTCCAGGTGGTCCCTCAGCGTGTGCTGGAGACGCTTGGCCGCCTTGGCCATCCGGCGCACCTTCCGCCCGAGGGCCGGCTCAGCCACCTCGCAGACGGTCCGGGATCGCAGCGCAGCCCCGTAGGCGCTTCTCCACGTCCCGGACCGGTGGCTCTCGACGCTGCGCACGGCTCGCTGCGACCGGTCGACGAGCCGGTCCCACTCCGAGGCCACCAGGCGGGGGAGCACGGAGCGGGCCGGCTTGGCTGCGCTGCGCTGCCAGGGCGGCAGATCGACGTACCGATCGAGGAGCCGGGTGAGGTCATCGTGCTCGGGTGAGTCCAGGAACGACCACGCCGGTGGTGTCACCGGCAACCACTCGACGACAGCCGCGACCACCTCGGGAGGCAGACCACCCGACGCCGCACCGGTCGCCCGGCGAAGCCTTCCCCGCACGGCGTCGGCGTCTCGTGCGGCCGTCAGGTGCGCGGCGACCTCGCGCAGACCGGCACGGACGCGACGCCCCTCCCCCTGGTCCATGAGGGGTGCATATCCCGCCACGGTGGCGCGCAACCGCAGCGCCGCCGTCCGGTAGGCGCCCGGCGATCCGGTGCCGGACCGTAGGGCCACCTCGTGTGCCCGCAGGGTCGCGGCCTGGTCGACCAACGCCGCCGAGACGACGTCCGCGGCGGTCGTGCGTCGATCCGAGGTGGCCATCTGTTCCTCTGGCGGTCGAAGGGCCGGGCCGGGAGACCCGCGTGAGACGAGGCGACCGTAGCCGTCCCCGGCGAACGACGTGGCCGGAGGGCGCGACCTGACGGTCCCGCTCACGCCGGCGTCACACCCGCGACCCGTCGCTGCGGCGCAGCGCCACCCGGCGTTCACCCATCCCTCACCCGGGTGCACCCGGCGCGACGTGTGGCCGCCCTACGGTCACGCCACCACACCTAGGGGGCATGGATGCGCGGACCGACGGCACCCGACGGAGGCCCGCGCGTGGTCTCCGTCTACGACGGCTTCTTCGCGGGCGGCGCCCGCATCCTGCACACGGCGGTGGTGCGGGCCCTGCAGGCCGGCACCGCACAGCAGCACGCGGTGCTGAGCCTGACCGACCGCTGCCGGCGAGAGTCCACGACCCAGCAGGCGCACGCCGACACGAGCTATCGCGCCCTCGTCGCCGATGGCATCCCCGTCACCGCGCTACGGCGGAGCGGCCGCCGCCCTCTACGACCCTCCCACCTCGCGGCGCTCGAGCGGGTGGTGGCCACGGCCGAGGTCGTGCTGTCGCTCAAGGAGCAGCCGCTCGCCGCACTGGGTGAGGTGGACCTCGCTGGACGACCCGTCCTGACCTGCTTGCACCGCTCCGACCCGGAGAACCAGGGCAGGGCACTCGAGGACCTGGTGGACCTCGTCGACCGGGGGGTCGTCAGCGCGGCGGTCTGCTGCGCCCGTTCGACCCAGTCCGCCTACCACCAGGCCACGGGGATCCCGCTGGACCGGTTGCCGGTGATCAGCAACGGCGTCGACCTCCGGCGGTTCCGCCCCGACGCCGCCGACCGCAGCGCCACGCGACGGACGATCGGTGCGGTCGGCGACGCGCCCGTCGTCCTGCTCGCTGCACGGTTCGACCCCATGAAGGACGTGCCGCTGTTCGTCCGCGCGGCCGCATGCCTCGTGCGCACGCACCCCGACGCCCACCTGGTGCTCTGCGGGGCCGGCATGTCAGCGGACAACCGCGACCTGACGGACCTGCTCACCGGGACGCTCCGTCGCTGGCCCGGAGCCACCGAGCAGGTGCACCTGATGGGCATCCGCGACGACATGCCGTCGCTGTTCCGGGCTGCCGACCTCACCGTGCTCACCAGCGCGTACGGCGAGGCCGCCCCGCTGTCGCTCATCGAGGGCATGGCCTGCGGTGCCGTGCCCGTGACCACCGACGTCGGTGACGCCGCAGCCATCGTGGCGGACCCCAGGCTGGTCGTCGCCCGAGAGGCGGCCGCCGTCGCGGCCGGCTGGTCGGCGGCCTGGGAGCAGCGGGACGAGCACGTCGAGCGCATCCGGCGCGAGCGGGACCGCCTCAGTGACGAGCACTGCTTCAGCGCCTACGCCGACCTCCTGGCCCTGCACGCCGGCGCCGGCATCCGCGCCACGGCCAGCTGAGGGGGCCGGCGGCACTGTCACCCGCTCTCGCGAAGGCCTCGCACGAGCGCCTCCGGCCTGCGCTGAGGGGTCTGCGGCCGTGCAGCCTCCTCGATCGATGCAGGCCTCTCATGGACGTCACCCGATGTGAGTGCCCAGGAGCTCCAGGAACTCGCCGGCCATCTCCACGTGTCGGACCAGTTTCTGACGGCGCTCAAGCGCATCCAGGCGAATGGCGTCGAGTCGGGCGGACGCGTCGGCACGCAACGACCCCGCCGTGGCCGCATCGCGTAGTAGCTCGATGTCATGCATGACGGCCTTCATCTGGTCGAGAGTGAAGCCCAGGGGTTTCATCCGGCGGATGACGAGGATCTTCTCCACGTCGTCCTCCGTGTAGAGACGGAACCCGCCATCGGTGCGTCCAGAAGGATGCAGGAGCCCGACCTCTTCCCAGTGACGCAGGCTGCGCAGAGACAGGTCGGTCCGTGTCGCCACCTCACCTATGTGCATCGCAGGCGGTGTCTCGGAGGAGGACGGTGCGTCGGTCTTGCTGGTCACAGTTGTCTCGATTGCGCTCGACGGATGACAACTCTACCTTCACGGAAGGGTAGAGTTGGTTCCAGACCTTCGCTGGCGAAGAGCCAGCGTGCATCACTCGACGCGAGCGACCCACCAAGGGTGCCCGCCCGTCCATCCCCCACGCCTGCCGGACGACCACGGTGCTCGAGCAGAGACACGGTGCGGCACGGCTCATGCCCTGAACGGAGCACCCCGGTGTCCACCACCACGACGAGCCCTGCCACCGAACCCCTGGAGCCAACGGTGCGCAACGCGTTCCGTTCTCCCACGATGCTGCGGACGGAGGTGCTCGCTGGGCTCGTCGTCGCCCTGGCGCTCATCCCTGAGGCCATCTCCTTCTCCATCATCGCCGGGGTCGACCCACGGATCGGACTGTTCGCGTCCTTCACCATGGCCGTCACCATCTCGTTCCTGGGCGGACGCCCGGCCATGATCTCGGCCGCGACGGGCGCGGTCGCACTCGTCATCGCCCCCGTCATGCGTGACCACGGGTACGACTACCTCGTCGCCACCGTCGTTCTCGGCGGTCTCATCCAGATCGTCCTCGCCGTCGCCGGCGTCGCCAAGCTGATGCGGTTCATCCCCCGGTCGGTCATGGTCGGGTTCGTCAACGCGCTGGCGATCCTCATCTTCGGGGCCCAGATCGACCACATGGTCGACGTGCCGTGGCTCGTCTACCCCATGATCGCCGTCGGCATCGCCGTCATCGTCGGGTTCCCCCGCATCAACACGGTCATCCCAGCCCCCCTGGTCGCCATCGTCGCCATCACCGGCTTCACCGTCCTCGCCGCGATCAACGTGCCCAACGTCGGTGACGAAGGCAAGCTGCCCGACAGCCTCCCCACCCTGTTCTTCCCCGACGTGCCCTTCGACCTCGAGACGCTCGAGATCATCGCCCCCTACGCCCTGGCCATGGCCCTGGTCGGCATCCTCGAGTCGCTGCTGACGGCCAAGCTGGTCGATGACATCACCGACACCCACTCGGTCAAGACCCGTGAAGCGCTGGGCCAGGGAGCCGCCAACGTCATCACCGGGTTCTTCGGTGGCATGGGCGGCTGCGCGATGATCGGCCAGACCATGATCAACGTCAAGGCGTCCGGTGCGCGCACCCGGCTCTCCACGTTCCTCGCCGGCGTGTTCCTGCTCATCCTTGTCGTGGGCTTCGGGGACGTCGTTGCGCTCATACCCATGGCAGCCCTGGTCGCGGTCATGATCATGGTCTCCGTCGGCACGTTCGACTGGCACTCCATCCAGCTCTCCACCCTGAGGCGTATGCCGAAGTCGGAGAGTGGCGTCATGGCAGCCACGGTGATCGTCACCGTCGCTACTCACAACCTTGCCATCGGCGTCGTGGTCGGCGTGCTCGTCGCCATGACCCTCTTCGCCCGGCGCGTCGCCCACCTGACCCAGACCAACCGGGAGCTCGTCCGTCACCCCGACGGCACGAACACGGCCGTCTACAAGGTCACCGGCGAGCTGTTCTTCGCCTCCAGCAACGACCTCTACACCCAGTTCGACTACGCCCACGACCCCGACCGGGTCGTCATCGACCTCACCGACTCCCACGTCTGGGACGCATCGACCGTCGCCTCCCTCGATGCCATCACCACCAAGTACGGACGTAAGGGCAAGACCGTGCAGATCATCGGCCTCGACGACTCCAGCGCCGAAAGGCACCGACGCCTCACCGGCCAGCTGGCGAGCCACTGACCACGACGGCATAGCGGCCCACGGGGAGACGCTGTGGCTCCGCCCCATGACGCCTCGGGCCCGGTCCTGCTGCCCGATGGGACCCGATCTCCCCGTTGCCACAATCATTGCGCGAACACAATGTTATTAGTAATGTCACGATTGACCCCGGCGGATCCTCAGGGCTCACCAGCCGACCTGGCGGGAGACAGGAGGAACCCAGGTGGCCACGGACAGCGTCACCGGAGTCCAGGACTCCGGACTGAAGAGACACGTCGGCGTCGTCGGCCTGTTGTTCGCCAGCATCGGCTCCATCATCGGGTCGGGCTGGCTGTTCGGTGCCCTGAACGCGTCCCGGCAGGCGGGCCCGGCCGCGGTCATCTCGTGGCTCCTGGGGGCCGTGCTCATCCTGCTCCTGGCCCTGGTGTACGCCGAGCTCGGCACGATGTACCCCCTTTCCGGCGGCGTCGTGCGGTTCCCCCACATGGCCTACGGCACCTTCGCCAGCTACACCAGCGGGTGGATCACCTTCGTCGCCGTGTCCACCACCGCGCCGATCGAGGTCGAGGCCGCGCTGCAGTACGGCACGAAGTACGCCCCCTTCACCAGTGAGCACCAGGTCGGTGGGGAGACCGTGCACACGTTGACCGCGCTGGGCTACGGGGCCGCCGTCGTGCTCATGGCGGTCTTCGTGCTCATCAACTACTTCGGCGTGCGGTGGTTCGCCCGCATCAACAACGCGCTGGTCTGGTGGAAGCTGTTCATCATCCTGCTCGTGATCGCCGCCTTCTTCCTGAGCGCCTTCCACGGGTCGAACTTCACCTCCGAGGGGTTCAAGCCGCAGGGCTGGCACGGCGTCTTCACCGCCATCTCCACCGGCGGCATCGTCTTCTCCTACCTCGGCTTCCGGCAGGGCATCGAGCTGGCCGGGGAGACCGACAACCCCCGCCGCAACGTCCCCATCGCCGTGGTCGGCTCGGTCCTGCTCACCGGGGTCATCTACATCGCCCTGCAGGCCGCCTTCATCGGCTCCCTGGACCCGGCCACCCTGGCCAGGTCCGGCAGCTGGGGCAACCTGAACTTCACCAACGACTTCGGACCGCTGGCCGCGCTGGCCACCGCCCTGGGCCTCGGCTGGCTGGCCATCCTGCTCTACGTGGACGCCGTCGTCTCCCCCGGCGACACCGGACTCATCTACACCACCATCACCTCGCGGATCTCCTTCGCGATGGCACGCAACGGCAACGCACCGCGGGCCCTGGCCAAGACCACCGACCGCGGCGTGCCCCTGGTCGGACTCATCGTCGCCTTCGTCATCGGGCTCATCGCCTTCCTCCCGTTCCCGAGCTGGCAACAGCTGGTCGGCTTCATCACCTCGGCCACCGTCCTCTCGTTCTCCTCGGGACCGCTCGTGCACGCCGCCCTCCGTCAGCAGGTCCCGGACGCCGAACGCCCCTTCCGGCTCCCTGGCGGGCACGTCATCCCCCTCCTCGCCTTCTGGGGATCGAACCTCATCGTCTACTGGTCGGGGTGGTCCACGGTGTGGAAGCTGATGGTCGCCGTGCTCATCGGCTTCGTCCTGCTGGCCGTCTTCATGGCCACCGGACAGCTGCAGGGCCGGCGGGTGGACCTCGTGTCGGGCCTGTGGGTCCTGCCCTGGCTCGGCGGCCTGACCCTGATCTCCTACCTCGGCGACTACGACGGCGGTCGCGGACTGATCGGCTTCGGAGCGGCCATCCCCATCGTCCTACTGCTCTCCGTGGGCGTGTACGTCATGGCCTACGCCCTGCGACTCAGCCCCGAACGGGCCCGCGAGTACATCGACGAGAGCCTCGAGGAGGCAGCGGTCGAGGACGAGCAGCTCAGCGGCGGGACCAGCTGAGCCTCGACCGAGTGGACCGGACCGACGGCCGGTGGTCCAGGCTCCCCAACGAAGCAACGGCCAGGACGGCGCCGCACGTCAGCTCGTTGACCTGGGTGAGGCCCGAGTCGTGCCCGCTCCACAGACCAGCAGCGACGAGGAGGACACCGCACACCGCCAGCACGCCGGTGGCCGGCCCACTGCGCGGGGTGACCACCAACCGCAGCGAGGCCAGCGTGACAGCGACCGCGAAGCCGCTGTCCCGCAAGCCGGTGTTCTGGCCGACCACGGTGAACGGGTAGGAGAGCACGCCCTGTCCGACGAGCAGCCAGGCACCGATCACCAGCGACACCCACACCGCGATGGGTGACCATGCCGGCATGGGCCGGTTGCTCACGACGGCCTCCAGCCGGTGACTGCGCCGGGTACGCCACCCGGCTCGACGGTGAGCCACCCGCTCCAGTGCCGCGCGCCGCCGGTGGGTGAGCTCCGGTTCGGGTGTGCGGCCTGCTTCGAGGTCCGGGATGGTCCCGAGGATCACCGGCTCGGACAGCCACCCGGGCGCGGCAGCCATCTGCACCGAGGGGGCGGCCCCCGGCGACGCGACCACGAACACCGGGCGGTGCCTGGCCGTCCCGCGCGCGGACGGATCGCGGTCACCCGACGATGACGTCATGGATGGAGTGGCCGCACCCCCGGCGGGAGGCGCGAGGCCGGGGCCCAGGTCGGCCGCGTCGCCCCGGCCCACCCGGTCGGCCCGGTCGGCCCGGATCGCTCCCCGTCGAGGGGATGAGCCGGCCGCGCACGCGAACGCCACCCCCGCGCTGAGAGAGGCTGCGCGACGCAGGCGGGGACAGGTGGCGGCAAGGGCGACCATGCTCACCCCGTGCAGGAGGTCCACCGCGGCGCTGACGGCTCGCACGCGTCGAGACGCCCCGCCGTACAGGGCGACTCCTTGCGCGACGTGACGCACGCCCAGGAAGCGCGCGACCGCCCGCACCACGGTGGACCCGGGGTCCAGCCCCCAGACCCGGGCGGTCGTCCGGGGTCGAAGGGCTCCGACGGCACCCAGGACCACCCGCACGAGACCGATCACCCTCATGAGGACCCTCCGCCCTGAGAGCGCGAGCCGCGGACGCGCCCGTAGGAGGCGACGGCAGCGACACCGCCGGCGACCACGAGCGACCCCAGCAGGCCGTGGTGCTGGGAGGCCCACAGCTGGGGGGAGCGTGAGACCGCGCGGTCATCGAAGCGGCCGTGCGCCCCGAAGTCGCGGCCCCCCGCGCCGTCCGCGGGCTCCCACAGGTTCGACGGCTGGTCGTCGGGCTTCGGTTCCCCCGTCTGCTGGCTGGAGAAGCCGGTCCGCGCGAGGTAGCGGTCGAGGAGGCCGGGGGCCACGGCGTTCGCGACGAGCGTCGCCGCCGTGCTCGCACCGACCCAGTACTCGCGGCGTCGTGGATGGTCCGCGGCGTACAGGACCGCCCGGGCGGCCACCTCCGGCTGGTAGATGGGCGGCACGGGCTGCGCCTGGTCGGGCAGGCGGGAGAGCACCCAGGAGAACTGCGGGGTGTTCACCGCCGGCATCTGCACCATGGTGACGTGCACGTTCGACTCCGCTCGTGGAGCAGCTCGGTGCGCAACGACTCGTGGAACCCCTGGATGGCGTGCTTGGAGCCGCAGTAGGCGGACTGCAGCGGGATCCCGCGGTAGGCGAGGGTGGACCCGACCTGCACGATCGCTGCCGCGGTCCCGGGGCAGCATCCGCCCAGCGCGGCTCGGGTGCCGTTGACGAACCCGTGGTAGCTGACCGTCGGTCACGCGGCTGGAACTCCTCCGGCTCGATGTCGGTGAACCGGGCGAACACCGAGGTGAAGGCGACGTTGACCCAGACGTCGATCGGCCCGAGCTCCTGCTCCACCGCGCCGCGGCCGCGTCGTCGACCTGCCGGTGGTCGGCGGTGTCGGCGGGGATGGCCAGTGCCCGGCCCCGCGCCTCGCGGACGTCGCCGCGGCCGCCTCGAGCCCGCCGTCCCCGCGGGCGAGCAGGGCCACCCGAGCACCCCTGGAGGCGAACGCGCGAGCGGTGGCCCGGCCGATGCCGCCCGAGGCGCCGGTGACCACGACGACCGGGGCTGTGTTGGATCTGTGCTGTGGGTCTCATGGGTGCTGCTCGTATTGCTGGTGCAGCCCGGAGGGTCGAAGCCGGGAGAGCTGCAGCTGGGGTCGCGAGGGTGACTGCGCCGACTCGATGAGGAGGGCGTGGACGAACGCCTGGGGGAGGTTGCCCCGGAGCTGGCGTTGGACGACGTCGAACTCCTCGGTGAACAGACCCGGGTGGGCCGAGTGCACCGCGGTTGCGCTCGAACCAGCGCACGGCCTCGAGGTCATGACCCTGCTGATGGGTGGCCAGTGCCATGTGGAAACCGCACAGCAGGAACGCACCCTCTGCGTCGGCGAGCGGACCGGGCTCCTGGCGGAAGCGGTAGACGTAGCCGTCCTGGCCCAGCTCCTCGCGAACAGCGGCCAGGGTGGCGGTGCTGACGGGGGCGGAGGGTGGCACGGCTCCTCGCAGGGCGGGCAGCAGGAGCGAGGCGTCGACCCGCTCGTCGTCGGCCGCGCGCTGCCAGCGACCCGACGGGTGGCGGGCTGCCGCGGTGGTAGCAGCAACGATCTGGTCGGCCAGCCGTCCCCACCCCGAGGTGTCCGTCCCCGGGCGGGCGCGAGCGTAGGAACGCAGGCCGGCCGCGCAGAGGAGCTTCGAGTGCGTCCACTGGCGCGGGTCGAGCTCCCAGATGCCCGCGTCCGGCTCGCCTCGCCACCGCGCCGCGACGACCCGTCCAGCGACCAGAGCAGCCCGGTGCTGGTCAGGGGCGTCGAGGCCGGATCGGGACCGCGACCTCGAACAGCAGCAGCGCCTCGCCGAGCGAGTCGAGCTGGAACTGGTCGTTGACCCAGTTGCCTGCTCTCGCGCCGCCTCCCGGGTATCCCGGCAGGTCGAGGGACACCTCGTCGGGGACACGGCCGCCGTCGACGGTGTAGGCCGGCGCCAGGCCGGGACCGTCGCTCAGGAGGCGGGCCGAGACGAAGGCGGTCGCCGTGTGCACCAGGTCGTCGGCTCCCGCGACCGCGCGCGGCCCGCCCTGCGTAGCACTGGTCCCGGACCCAGGCGTAGCGGTAGTCGTAGCTGCGTCCCGCCTGTGCCCGCTCGGGCAGATCCATGGTGGCGGCCGCGACCATCCCTGTGGACCGGCTGGTGAGGCCACGGAGCACGGCGTAGGAGTGCTCCACGTCCCCCGGTGCCAGGGACGGTCGCAACCGCGGGACGGCGCGGTCCCAGCCGGTCCGTACCTCGGCCCACGCCCGGTCAGGATCGACGGCGTCCCGGGGCAACGGCGCGTCCGAGACCTCCAGCACCAGGTCGTGGTGACCACCCTCCGGCACCGTCAGCTCGCCGCGTACGGCGGAGCCCTCCAGGCGGCACGGCTCAGGGGCCCCCGACCAACGCAGGTGGAGTCCTCCGCCGTTCCCTGTCCACATGGGGCCCTCCCTGTCGACCGAGCCCACCCGTCGCAGCGGCAGCGCGGCCCGCCCGAAGTCGGGACGGGGGTCCAGGTCGATGCCGACCCGCGCCGCGCCCCGGACGGCCTCGATGCGGCGAAGGAGCACCATCCGACGTGGATCACCGGGGAGCACCAACGCGTCACGGCACTCCACGACGCCATCTGTGGTCACCCACCGGTTGCGCCACACCAACGAACGGGGTTCGTAGTGCCCGCCCCAGACGAAGCGGTCACACAAGGGCGTGACGGCGTAGCACCCAGGACCGCCGACGAGGGACGAGAACAGGGCGGGGTCGTGCCAACGAGGCGCACACAGGAAGGCGATGTCCCCTCGGGGACCCACCAGCGCTCCACGCTCCCCGTCGGCGAGCAGGGCGTACTCCCGCAACGTGCTCGGATCAGAAGGGCGTGCGCGCATGATCCACCAGTACCCGATTTCGTTGCTGATGTGCAACTGTTGCAGAATGAGAACGTGAAGGTGACCAGGGCCGTCCAGGCCGGAGCGCGGACGCTGCGCTCATCAGAGAGCGGCCTGCTGGCCCTGGCGCTCGCCGTCGGTGCGGGCGCCGGGCTGGGCGCCATCGTCTTCCGCTGGTTGATCGAGACCTTCACGGTCCTGCTGTCCGGTCACGCCGACTACTCGACCGGCGGGCACCTGGGCCACCCCCACCTCGAGTGGGCCGGCCGGTACTTCGTCGTGGGCGCTCCCGTGGTGGCCGGGCTGTTGTACGGACCGCTGGTGCACCTCTTCGCCCGCGAAGCGCGCGGGCACGGTGTGCCGGAGGTGATGTTCGCGGTCGCTCGACGAGGTGGCCGCATCGCCCCGCAGGTGGCCGCCGTCAAGGCCCTGGCGTCGGCTCTGTGCATCGGCGGCGGAGGCTCCGTCGGCAGGGAGGGACCCATCGTGCAGATCGGCGCCGCGATGGGATCGACCCTCGGCGGGCTCGTCCGCGTCCCCGAGGCCCGTCGGCGCGTGCTCGTCGCCTGCGGCGCCGCGGGCGGCATCGCGGCCACCTTCAACGCCCCACTGGCCGGTGTCTTCTTCGCGATGGAGCTCATCCTCTCGGACTTCGCGGCCCAGTCGTTCGGGATGGTGGTGCTCGCGTCGGTCACCGCCAGCGTCATCGGGCGCGCGGCCCTCGGCGACGCTCCCTTCCTCGTCCTGCCCGCCTTCCAGGTGCGCCACCTCCAGGAGTACGCGCTCTTCGCCGTCCTCGGCGTCCTGTCCGGCCTCGTCGGCGTCGGGTTCACCCGGGTGCTGTACGCGATCGAGGACGTGTGCGACTGGGCGTGGCGTGGGCCCGAGTGGTTGCGTCCGGCGGCGGGCGGCCTCCTCCTGGGGGGGCTCCTCCTCGCGCTCCCCCAGATGTACGGCGTCGGCTACCCGGTGCTGGGTCGAGGCGTCGCCGGTGGCTACGGGATCGCGTTCCTGCTGGTCCTGCTGGTGGGCAAGGCCGTGGCCACCAGTCTGACCATCGGGATCGGCGGCTCCGGTGGGGTGTTCGCACCGAGCCTCTTCATCGGGGCGATGCTGGGTGCTGCCTTCGGGCAGGGGCTCGAGCTGGTGGTGCCCGACATCGTCGGCCCCTCGGGCGCCTACGCCCTGATCGGGATGGGCGCGGTCTTCGCGGGCGCGGCCAGAGCGCCCATCACGGCCGTCATCATCATGTTCGAGCTGACCGGCGAGTACACCATCATCCTCCCCCTGATGGTGGCGATCGTGGTCGCCACGGGGGTCAGCCACCTCGTCACGGGCGACACGATCTACACCCTCAAGCTCCGCCGCCGCGGCGTCGACCTCGACGTCTCGCCCGTCCAGCACCGCATGCAGACACGCACCGTGTCGGAGGTGATGACACCCGTAGGGGTGGTCGTGCACGAGGGCACCCCACTCCAGGATCTCGTCCCGCTCCTGGAACACGCCTTCCACGGACAGCTGCCGGTCGTCGATGCGATCGGCGCGTACTGCGGCTCGTCGACCTCGAGGAGGGTGGCCGAGCTGCTGGCCCAGGACGGGGGAGGCTGCATGTGCGCGCGAGACACGACCGAGTGGCCCACCGCCGTCGCACCCGACGACTCCCTCGACCGGGCACTCATCGCACTGGAGACCAGCGCCGACCCCGCGGTGCCCGTCGTCGACCCGTCGGGGCACATCGTCGGCTGGCTCACGGCCGAGTACCTGCTCCCGGTGCTGCAGGACCGGCCCCGCAACCCGGTACCACGTGACCCCACCGGAGGATGACGGCCGCGATCAGGCCTCTTCCTCGGCCTGGGTCACATGAGCCACGGGATGATGCGCCCGTCCGGCGGGCCGATGGTCTCCGCGTCGGGGGCGTCGGCCACGGCGGCCGAGAAGGCTTCGAGACCACGGGCCAGGTCGGCGTGGTACGCGGGGTCCATGCGCGCTACCGCACCGGCTATCAGCCGGCGGCGCGACGCCATCAGTGCGTCCACGAAGGCCGTGCCCTCGGTGGTCAGGCTGAGGTCGATGTTGCGCCGGTCGTCCTTGTCCTCCACTCGCACCACCTTGCCGGAGAGCACCAGCTGGTCGCAGGTGCGGCTGGCGTTCGAGGGGTTGACGTCCAGGTGGCCCGCGACGGTGCGCAGGTTCATCGAACCGCCGTAGTTGAGCAGGACGAGCACGCGGAGCTGCGGGACCGTGATCTCCTCGGAGACCTCGGCGAGGGTGCGCGCGACGATGGCCGTCATGGTCCTGGACACCGCCATCAGCGCGTCGGTGGCACGGACCTCCACCTCGGCCACGTCACCTGGGCCCGTCCCGCCGACCTGGCGTCGCCGGCCGCCGACCTTCGCCACGGTTGCTGCACCTCATCCCCACGGTGTTCGTCGCGTCGTAGAGACGCAGTATCTCCTGATCGATTGGTCCTGGCCGCAGGGCGACCCCCAGGTCGGCGAGCCGAGTGCACTTCCCTGCGACGCACCCGGGTCGCCCGGCGACGCGCCAGGTGCGGGTGCGCGGCGCCGGAGGCGACGTCCCGCGTCCGTTGCTGACCTGCAACCGTTGCGTCAGGCTACCGCACCTGATGATCATCTGACTCAGCAGCAGCACGGGTTGGTGGGACCCCTGCGCCGTGCCCGTGGCCCCGTCCGTCTGCTCAGTCGAAGTCCCGCAGCGCCCGCCCCTCGATGTCGCGGAGCACCTCGTCAGCCGCTGCCGCGGTGACCGTTCCGCGTCGTCGTGCTTCCAGGACGATGTCCCGTTCCACGCCCGACGCCTCCCGCAGAAGGACCGCGAGCTCGTCCCCGCCCGTCGACCCTCGTTCGTCCGACCGCCGTACCGTCGACATCGCCTGTTGAGCGACGACGAACCCCTCGTACTGGACGATCGCCGCGCGTCGGATCTGCTCGGGCACGGCTCCGGCCGGACGCGAGCGAAGGTGCTCCAGGGCCGCCCGGGCAGAGCGCCCCCTCAGGTCCGCCAGACCCCCGTCGTCACCTGCGTGTTGAGCCACACCCAGCCAAGCCACCAGCGGCGCCAAGGTGAGCCCCTGGACCACCAGCGTGACGAGGACGGAGACCAGGGCGACGACCACGATGCTGTCGCGATGCGGGAAGTCCGTGCCTCCATCGACCGACATCGGTAGGGCCAGGGCGGTAGCCACCGTCACGACGCCACGCATGCCGGACCAGGACACGACGGCGGACTCCCGCCATCCGACCGGTGATGCGGTGTCCGTCCTCCGGGCACGGCGTCCGGCCAGCCACGCTGCCGGGAAGATCCACGCGGCCCGGAACACGACCAGCGTGCCCACCACCGCACCCGCCAGGGTCGCGGTGCTCGATGCCCCCTCGGTGGAGTCGAGGACCTCGACCAGCTCGAGGCCCAGGAGAGCGAAGACGAGGCTGGTGACCAGGAAGTCGACGTAGGACCACACCGCCCTGCCGAGCAGCCAACCGCGCGAGGTCGTGCCGGCATGCGCGAAGCTGCGGAGGAACAACCCCAGCGTGAGGACCGCGAGCACGCCGGAGCCGCCAAGGCGCTCGGCGCCGACGTAGGCGACGAACGGGACCAGCACCGTGACGGTGGTCTCGGCGTACGGTTCCTCGATCGCGGCCAGGACCTGCTGGGTGACCCAGCCCAGGAACAGCCCGACCCCCGTCCCGAAGGCGAGCGCCGAAGCCAGCTCGAGAAGACTGTGGCGCAAGGTGAGCTGCCCGGTGACCGCAGCGGCCACCGCCACCTTGTAGGCCACCAGTGCAGTGGCGTCGTTGAACATGCCCTCGCCCTCCAGGATGGTGACCAGTCGGTGCGGGAGGCGCAGCTTGCGAGCGACGGCGGTGGCGGCCACCGGGTCCGGTGGCGACACCACCGCGCCCAGGACCCATGCAGGCGCCCACGGGAGCCCACACGCATGGGCCACGAACGCGACCACCGCGACCGTGGCGAGGGTCAGGCCCACGGCCAGCAGCAGGACGGCCCGCGCCTGCTGTCGAAACTCCTGGACGGTCGTGCGCTGGGTCGCGGCGAACAGCAACGGCGGTAGGACCAGCGGGAGGATCAGCTCAGGGTCGAGGTCGAGCACGTGCGTGGACGGAAGCAGGGCCAGACACGCTCCGAACACGGTGAGGAGTACCGGTTGCGGCACGCCGGTGCGCTCGGCCAGGGGCGTCATGACCACCACCCCGGCCACCAGTAGGGCCGCCAGCGTGAACCCGTCCATGATCTGCCTCTCCGTCGAGTCCTCCCGGCATGAGCATGCGCGTGCAACCCCCTCGTGGGTCACCGGGGTCCGGATCTGCGGGCGAGCAGGTGCCGGGGCTGCTGACAGCCTGCCTCCCGACCATGACCGGGCGGCTGCAAGAGTGTCACGAGCATCGACAGACAGGAGAGGCCATGCCCAGCGGGCTGACCTGGCGTGCGCACGTCGACGAGACGCGGACGCGACTGTGGCCACTGCCCGTCGCGGCCCTGGTGTGCGCGCTCATCCTGGGCGTTGCGTTGCCGGTTCTCGACTCGGCCACCGACGACGACCTTCCGACCTCAGTGTCGCGCTACCTCTTCGGCGGCAACGCCGGGTCGGCGCAGACCCTGCTGAGCGCGATCGCCACCTCCCTCATCACGGTCACCTCCCTGACCTTCTCCCTCACCGTCCTCACCTTGCAGCTGGCCAGCAGCCAGTACTCGCCCCGGCTCCTGCGCACCTTCACGCGGGACCGGTTCGTGCAGCGGACGTTGGCGCTCTTCCTCGGGTCCTTCGTCTACGCCCTCACCGTGCTGCGCACCGTCCGCACCACCGACGGTGGCAGCGACGCCTTCGTGCCGCAGATCTCCGTCACCGTGGCCTACATGCTCACGCTGGCCTCCGCGCTGGGCCTGGTGCTCTTCCTCGCTCACCTGGCGCGCGAGATCCGGGTCGAGACCGTCCTCCGCACCGTCCACGACGAGGCGGACGACTCGGTCAGCCGGGTCCTGGGGGACCGTCGGACGCTCCCCGACGCCCTCCTCCCGGCGCCATCGCCGGGATCGGCGGTGCGCTCGTTGCGAGCGCGCGAGTCGGGCTTCGTCGTCTCCGTCAGCGCAGGAGCGTTGGTCGAGGCCGCGGTGGAGGTGGACGCGGTCGTGACCCTGGACCGTCGTGTGGGCGACGCCGTCGTGGCCGGCACCCCCGTCGCTCGCGCGTGGTCGGCCCATGTGAGCCCCTTGTCCCCCGAGGACGCCCACACGCTCCAGGAGAGGCTCGCCGAGGCGGTCAGCGCCGGGTACGAGCGGACCTCCGAGCACGACGTGGCGTTCGGGCTCCGCCAGCTCACCGACGTCGCACTCAAGGCCCTGTCGCCGGGGATCAACGACCCGACGACCGCCGTGCACGCCCTGTCCCACGCGGCCGCCCTGCTCTGCGACCTGGTCCCACGCGACCTCGACGCCGAGGTGGTCTGCGACGACGCAGGCTGCGTTCGCGTCGTCGTTCGGCAGTGGTCCTTCTCCGAGCTCCTCGCCCTCGCCACGGTCCAGCCACTCCTCTACGGGGCGTCCGATGTCTTCGTGCTGACGGCTGTGTGGGAGCTGCTCGAAGCCGTGGCCCAGGTCGACCGCGCAGGACGCCACTCGAGCGCCGTCGGACAACAGCTGTCCCTCCTCGACGAAACACTGGAGCGGGGGGATCTGGGTGACAGCCACCGGGCGCACCTGGCGGCACTGGCGTCGAGCACGCGTCACACACTCGGGGCCCCTCCCACCTGAGCGGCAGACCCCCTTGCCTTCGTTCCCTTCCCTGCCGTCCGAACGCGGCGCCCGAACGCGGCGCCCGACCGCCTCAGCGACGGCGGTGGAAGTAGGGGGCCGTGCGGTCCGCCTCCCAGAACGGCGCGTAGCCGAAATAGGCGCAGACGGCGGGGTAGTCAACCCGGTGCCCCGCATCGGGTTCGTAGTCGAAGCCGGTCTCCACGTGCAGGTCGCTGCGTTCCAGCCGCACGGTCGAGCCGACCCGGTCGACGGCTTCCACCGGCACCAGTCGTCGATGCCGGGCGAGTCCTAGGAGTCCGCCCGAGGCGATGACCAGAAGTCGTGCGCGCCGATCTCGTTCGTCCATCAGGATCTCGTCCACGTCACCGACCCGGTGTCCCCTCGGGTCGAGGACCGTCATGCCCCGCACGTCGTCCTGCTCTTGAGCGAGCCCCAGCTGGGCGTCTCCCAGAGCGACGAGGTCACGCGTCGTCGGCATCCCATCTCCTTCCGTCCGGTCGCGGGACACCAGCCTGAGAGCTGGCTGTGACGAACCACCGTCGAGCGAGATTGCAGTCCTGTGACAACCCGGCATGCGCCGGCGCAGTGTCCTCAGCGTCTTCACGGGGGTGCGACGATGGTCGTCATGGCGACTCGTGTGCTGGTGCTCGAGGATGATGACGGCCTGCGTACGTCGCTGCGCCTGGTCCTCGAGGACGGCGGGTACGACGTCGTCGAGGCCTCCGACGCCGAGACTGGTCTGGAGGCGGTGACGGGTGACGGTGTCGACATCATGCTGGTCGACCTGATGCTCGGAGGGATGGACGGGTTCACCTTCATCCGTCGCGCCCGGCCCCGCACCGAGGCACCCATCGTGGTGATCAGTGCCCGGGACGGCGTGGAGGACATCGTCTCCGCCCTCGAGGCCGGCGCCGACGACTACGTGACCAAGCCGTTCGACGTCGCGGAGGTGCAGGCCCGACTTCGCGCACTGCTACGACGCCCGGCCATGGCCACCGCGGACACGGATGCACTGCCACGGGACGACGACAGCGCTCAGCCGGACGTGCTGGTCCTCGACGCGAGCCTGGGGCCGCTGGTCTTCGACCGCGCGGCCGGCCAGCTCACGCGCAGTGGTGGTGAGATCCACCTGACCATCACCGAGTACCGGCTGTTGTCGGCGCTGGCGTCGAACGCCGGTCGGGTGCTGAGTCGTGCGACGCTGCTCGACCACGTCTGGGAGCAGGGCTTCTTCGGCGACGAGCGCATCGTCGACGTGCACGTGAGACGGCTGCGCAAGAAGCTGGAGGTCGACCCCGGCGAACCCCGGACACTCGTGACGGTGCGAGGACTGGGCTACCGACTCGACGTGAGATGAAGCGCCCGGGGCGTCCTGGGCTGCGCTCATCGGTGACGGCGGCCTTCGCCGTCGGCGCTCTGCTGCTGTCGGCCGCTCTGTCCCTGGGCACGTTCCTCTCAGCTCGGCACTCCCTGGTCGACCAACGGGAACGAACGGCTCTGCGTCAGGCATTCGTGGACGCGGCGCTGGTGCGAGACGGTCTCAGCACGTCCGGGACGGCGGTCGACGAGGCCCTCAGCTCCGTTGCTCCGCCGGCCGGGGCGTCCATGTACGTGCGTCGCGGCACAGACTGGTACTCCTCGTCCCTGGACCGTTCGGGCGAAGAGCTCACCGCTCAGGTGAGCTCCGTCGTGGCCCGCGGATCCGTCGGCGTCGCCTGGACCTCGCTGACCAGGCCGAACGCCCTCGTCGTAGGGATCCCCCTGCCCGCAGTGGACGCCGAGTACTACGAGGTAGCGGTCGCGAAGGAGCTGGACGCCACCCTACGCACGTTGTCGATCGCCCTGGTGGTCGGCGCGGCACTCACCACGCTTGCCGGGGTCGCCGTGGGGCGCGCTGTCAGCACCCGGGTCCTAGCCCCCCTCAGCCACGTGGCCGAAGCCGCCTTCAGCGTCTCGGAGGGCGACCTCCGCACCCGCCTGCCGGACACGAGCGATCCGGACCTGGCCCTGCTGGTGGGAGCCTTCAACCACATGGTCGACGCGCTGCACACCCGGATCGAACGCGACGCACGGTTCGCGGCCGACGTGAGTCACGAGCTGAGGACCCCCCTCACGACTCTCACGACCAGCCTGACGCTGCTCCAGCGCGCCGAGGGTCTCGATGCCCAAGGAGGCCGCGCCGTGCAGCTCATGGCCGATGAGCTCACCCGTTTCCACCGTGCCCTGGAGGACCTGCTGACCCTCGGACGGTTGGACGCCGGCATCGACGAGGCGCAGCTCCGACCGACCGGTGCGCGGGAGCTCGCGCGCCAGGCGCTCGTCGTGAGCGGCCGTCCGGTCACCCACCTGCAGGCCCACCATGGCACGGTCGATCCGTCCGTGCTCGTCGACCGGCCGCGGATGGTGCGTGCGCTGATCAACCTCTACGACAATGCCGACCTTCACGGGCAGGGGCTCGTAGCGGTGGTCGTCACCGAGCACCACGGCCACGTCGAGCTGCACGTCCACGACCGTGGCCCGGGAGTGGCAGCGGAAGACCGGCTCCGCGTCTTCGAGCGCTTCGCCCGATCTCGTGGCGCCAAGGCCGGCACCGGCAGTGGGCTCGGTCTGAGCATCGTGGCGCAGACGGTGGACCAGCACGGAGGACGAGTCTGGTGCACGCACACCGAGGACGGGGGGTCGGACTTCGTCATCCGGCTGCCCCGGTCCGGCGAGAAGGCGTCACCGAGATGACGGCACCCGACCGGTCCCTGGGGCCCCGCGAACGGCGGCGGCGCCACCCGTGGCGACTGCTCGCACTCTTGCTCATCCTTGCGCTCACTGCCTGCGGTCTCCCCGACGGGGGCCACGTGAGGACGGTCGAGGACAACGAGGTGCCCTACGAGCTCCTCCAGCCGGGTGGATCGAGCGAGGGGACTGGAGCCACCGACCTACGGCCCCCGGTCGGGGCTCCCGTCGTCTTCTGGCTTCGAGGCGAGATGCGGCTCGCGCCGGTTGCCGCCGGCGCAGTTTCCTGTGCCGACGGACCGGACGCCGTCGTCCGGCAGGTGTTGGACGTCCTCTCCCGCTCCCCCACCCCGCGGCAGCGGACAGCCGGCCTGTCCTCGGCGATCCCACCCACGGCTGCGCTCGAGCTGGTCGACACCGACGACGGAGTGGCGGAGATCGAGCTGGATCCGGTCACCCTCGGGGACCCCGAACAGCTCCCGCTCGCCGTCGGGCAGCTCGTTCTGTCGGTGACCTCGGCGCCCGGGATCGACGGGCTCAGGCTGGTCACGTCCGGACGCGGCGTCGACGTCCCTCTACCGGGCGGAGCGCTTGCCAGTCGTCCCGTGACCGCCGACGACTACACGGCCCTCCTCCCGGACCGGTTGCTGTCCTCGCGGGACGCCGCGACGACCGTGTCGCGGCGTCTCGGGTGCCCCGCTCCCCCAGCATGACGGCGCCACGCCCACATGACGGGCGGATGTCGATCCTGCGGCCTCGGCGCGGCAGTCACCCGCCACTCGTGTGAACCTCCTTGTCCCGTGAGCACGGCGGATGTGTTGATGACATGGAAACGGTGGTCGAGCAGCCAGGCTCAGCCCCACGAAGCACCAGAGGAGACCCGGACCATGTTCCACATGACTGCCAGGGCACATGCCGTCATTCGCAGCATCACCTCACATCCACGCCTCGGCCCCGACTCCGGCCTGCGCATCTCCGCCCGGGATCGCGGAGAACAGGCTCTCGGCGTCGGTACGGCCGTAGGACCGAAGGCCGAGGACGAGGTGATCGAGCATGACGGAGCCCGCGTCTACGTGGACAGACAGGCACTAGACCAGGTGAGGGGCTCAGTGCTCGACACCAGGACCGAACGGACAGGGCGGGTGCACTTCGTGGTGAAGGCTCCTCCGGGATGACCAGAAGGATGTGCCCGCGCTTCGTCCGCGCGCACGAGCTGAACGGCAGGGCCTGTGGCGCCTGCACCACACCTCGCCGCGCGACCATCGTCGCCTCGGGGCCGGTCTGCGGAAGACCCGTTGCAATGAGCAGACGTCGCTACTGCGTACTGGTCAGAGTCGCCTTGAGGTCGAAGGAGACGTCCCTCGTACCGCGGTAGTTGACGTGCGTCTCGGCGGCGATGGTGTTCCTGCCCGTGACCAGCAGAGAGCTGGGGACGGTGATGGTGACCGGTGAGCTGTTGGCCGTGGCGGTGTTGCGCGCGGAGGATGCGAAGGTGTCGGAACTGATGGCACCGGCCGGCATGTTGGACCTGCCGACCTCGGTCCCGTTGACGTAGACCACGATTCCGTCATTCGCGACGGTGACCAGCATCAGCTTCTGCGCCTTGGTGGCGTCTGCGACCTGGAAGCTCCTCGCAAAGTACGCCGCCCTGGGACGCTCGCTGGTCGTCGCGAACGTGTCGATGTTGGTCGCCACGGTGGTCCCGAAGCCCAGGACCGCATCACCGGTGTCCCAGGAGGAGGTGTCGAAGGTGGACCGGTCCCAGTCGGCGGGTGGTGCTCCGGCCGCGTACCTCCACGCCCATGGTGCGCCGTTGTCCACGACCACCAGTGTCAGTGGTGGACTGGTTGGAGGTCGTCACCGTGGCACTGGTAGTCGCAGTTGCCCCGCGGTCGTCGGTGACCCTGAGGGAGACACGGTAGGTGCCTTGGGTCGCGTAGGTGTGTGATGGGGTGACCCCGGTGGCGGTGGCGTTGTCGCCGAAGTCCCAGGCGTACGACACGATGGTGCCGTCGGTGTCGGTGGACGTGCTGGCGTCGAAGGCCGCCGTGCGCAAGGTCATCCTCGAGGTGAACGCGGCGGTGGGCGGGACGTTCACTTGGGCGGCCGCGGTGGTGACCGGGGTGCTGGCCGAGACGTTGCCGCTCCGGTCGGCGGCGCGGACGAAGAACCGGTTGTCGCCGCCGAGCGGGACGGTCGCGGTCCGGGCCGTGGTGGTGGCGATGACCCGGTCGTCACGCAGGATCTGGTACGTCACCGCGGTGGCGTCGCTGGAGGCGGACCAGCCCAGCGTGGTGCTGGTGGCCGTCGTGCCGGTGGCGGTGAGACCGCTCGGCGTGGTCGGGGCCGTGGAGTCGTTGAGCGAGAAACGGGTGAACCCGCCCGCCCACGCGCTCATCGACGCGCTCGTGCGCGCCGTACGGAGGTCACCGCCGGCCCAGACCCGGCCGTTGCTGTCGGTCTGGATCGCCCAGACGCCCGAGCCCAGCCGCGAGGTCATGGTCGGGGTGAACGCCGGCAGGGTGGCCTCGGTGGTCGAGTTGTAGGCGCCGAACCAGGTGATGGCGTCGACCTGGGTCCAGTCGGTCCCGATGTTGGGCCAGTTGAACGAGTTGGTGTAGTTGAACTGGTTGCAGTGGCAGCCCGCGTACAGCACCCCGGTGCCGGAGTCGGCGATCGCCTGGATGTCGCCCTTGTCCATCATGATGTGACCGGCGGTCCGGGCGAGCGTCGAGGTGTTGAACTGGAACAGCGAGTGCTCGGAGCCGCCGACGTAGACGTTGCTGCCGACCTCCTCGATGGCCCGCTGGTAGAACTTGCCCGTCGAGCTCCAGGTGGGGGCCCAGGCCGGGGTGACCAGGGCGGCGCCGGCGGCGGTGGAGACCGCGGCGACGCTCTTGGCCGCCGCACCGTTCTCGGTGCTGAAGAACCCGCTGAAGTAGACCCGGGTGCCGTCCTCGGAGGGGTCCACGTCCAGGACGGTCCCGTTGAAGTTCGGGTTCCAGTCGCGCCGGGGCGCGCCGTTGGTGACCGAGACCGAGGCGCCGTTGCGCATGTACGCCGCGGTGGCCGACGTCCCGCCGGTGACGTGGGTGAAGGAACCGCCGATGTAGAGCTGGTTGCCGCCGACCCGCAGCGTCTGGACCGCGAGCACGCCCGCGGTGGTGCGGTTCTCCAGCTTGACGTTCCAGGCCGGGTCGGTCGCGCCGGTGGTCGGGTCCAGGGCGACGATGCCGGTGGCCGCAGCGCCGTTGGCGGAGCTGAAGTCACCGCCCGCGACCACGTCGCCGTTCGGCAGCGTGGCCAGGGCCCGGACCTGCTCGTTGAGCACGGGCCGGAAGGAGGTCACGAGCTCGCCGGTGGTGACGTCGAAGCCGGCCAGGAACGGCTGGGCGACCTGGTCGGCGCCCGTGGAGGCCGCTCCCCGCTGGGCGTACTTGAAGTTGCCGCCGACGTACATGGTGTTGCCGGACTGGGTGAAGGCCTGCACCTCCACGTTGCCCTCGGTGGCGGCGCTGCCGGCCAGGCCGGAGACGTGCCAGGGCAGGTCGTCGGCCACCGAGGAGGCGACGGAGGTCTGGGCGGAGGCGGCGGTCCCGCCGTCCGGGACGGCCGAGAAGCCGGCGTCGGTGGAGAGCACCTTGGGACGCAGGTACACCTGGGTGAAGGGCAGGGCCCCACCGGCGTTGTTGGTCTTCGACCAGAGGTAGGTGGTGGTGGCGTTGGTGCCGGCGACCCCGGAGCCGTAGGCGAAGCCGAGGTGGAACCCCTGAGCGGTGTTGGTGGTGTTGATGACCCGCTTGAAGGAGTTGTCGGTGCCGAAGCTCGTGGTCGTGCCGCCCGAGGTGCTGACACCGTCGATGGAGTAGGAGCTCATCGGGTGCGCGGCCCCGAACGTCCAGGTCCAGCGGTCGCCCTTGGAGAACTTGAGCCGGTCCTCCTGCCAGGTGGTGCCGGTGGCGTCCTTGGCCCGACGCAGCCGGATCCCGTCGGACAGGGAGGTCACCGGGGCCTTGTTGAGCAGGGCGTCGATGCGACGCGACGGCAGCTGCGAGGTCGCGGCGCTCATCGGCGACAGCCCCGGGGTGGTCAGGGTGGACTCGGCGCTCTTGCCGTCGTAGTCGGTGACCCAGCCGTCGCGACCCTTGCCGACCAGCACCCAGCCCCCGCCGTCGGTGGTCATGTCGCAGTAGAACTGCTGCGGTGCGGTCATGGCCGGGGTCAGCAGCCAGTAGGCCCCGTCGGCCGCCGAGGGCCGGACCTGCTTGATCTCCCAGCAGGAGCCGGCCGCCTGGTCGGCGGTGGTGCCCATCGTGGCCGCGGCCGGCGTGGCCGGCGCGGCGGTGGCCGCCGGCGCTACTGCCATAGTCAGGCCACCAAAGGCCACCGCCCCTGAACACATCAAGCTAGTTACACGGTTCTTCAACACTTCAAGCCCCCGTACATGCCCCTCGGCACACTCGCCCGACCACTGCCCCCCAGCGCCCGAGTCGAACACTGAGCGCCAAACGTTACCGCACGACCGGAAATACCTTCATGCGCAGCGGACGCCGCCTCCAGGGCAAGGACCGCGCCACTCCATGTTCGAGACTCGCCTGACCCAGGACTGACCTGTAACCGGCTTTCCGGACGGTTTGGGTGTGGTGATCATGCCGGCGGGTTGGCGGTCTTGTGAAGGCGTTCGAACTGGACCGGTGAGTGGTAGTCGACTCCGGAGTGGCGTCGCAGGGGGTTGTAGAACGCCTCGATCCACTCGAAAATCGCGCTGGCGAGCTCGGCGCGGGTCGTCCAGTAGCGGCGGTCCAAGAGCTCGATCTGCATGGAGCCCCAGAACGGCTCCATCATCGAGTTGTCATAGGCGCAGGCCACTCTCCCCATCGAGCCCATGAGGCCGGCCTCGCGGAGCCGGTGCCCGAACAGCCAGGACGTGTACTGGGCTCCGCGGTCCAGTGCAGGATCGTCCCGACGGGTTTGCGGCGCAACCGGGCCATCTCGAGGGCGTCGATGACGAGCTCGGTGCGCAGATGGTCCGCGATCGACCAGCCCACGACGCGGCGGGAGAACACGTCGAGGACCGCGGCGCAGTAGACCCACCCCTCGCTGCTGCGGTGCTGGGTGATGTCGGTGACCCACAACCGGTCCGGGGCATCAGCCACGAACCGGCGTTCCACCCGGTCGGGCCAGTCGCTACCCGGGTGGCTTCCGAACGGTCGTGGTGGCGCCACCGCCTGCGGTGCACCCCGGCCAGGCCGTGGCAGGCCATCAACCGGGCGACCCTGCGACGCCCCACCACCTGCGAGCGGCCCAGCACCAGCTCGGCGTGGACCCGCCGGACTCCGTAGGTCGCCCGGGCCGCGGTGTGGACCTCGATGATCGTGTCCAGAAGGTAGGCATCGGCCACGTCCCCCTTCGAGGATGGCCGTCTGGCCCACTCGTAGTAGCCCGACCTCGAGACTCCCAGAACCCGGCACGCCACCGCGACGGGGAACCCGTCACCGGCAAGCTCACGAACGAGCGGAACCCCATTTTGGGAGGACGTTCTCCCTCGCGAAGTAGGCCGAGGCTCGCTTCAGGATCTCGATCTCCATCGCCTGGGTCCGGTTCTCCCGCCGCAACCGGACCAGGTCTGCCTTCTCGTCGGTCGACAGGCCCTCACGCCTGCCCTCATCAACGTCGGCCTGGGCCATCCATCGACGAAGACCCGACTCCGCGATCCCGAGATCCCTCGCGATCTGGGCGATCGGCTTCTCCCGCAGCCGCGCGAGCTCAACGGCTCGACGACGGACCTCCGGGTCCTTGGGTGTCGGTATGGGGACTCCTCTCCGAGACGATTCTCGCCTCAGCATCGGTGTCCGGGAAACCGGTTAGAGGTCAGCACTGCCTAAGCGCCGTCGTACGTCCGCGCGTTCTCGTGTTCTCGTGTCGCACCTCCATGCGTTCGTGCAGGCGCGCCGGCGCACAAGGGTTCCATGAGCGCCCGAGGCAGATCTGCCCTCTACCGGCGCCGCGCGACCACCATCGACCCCTCACGCACCGACGCGAAAACCGGTCCCGTGCATGGCACTGGGGCAGGCTGCTCGGCCAGCCAAGCCTCTATCGGTCGTCGCCGGTGGGGACGGCTCGGGTGGTCGTGATCTCCTTGGCGACGTCGTAGAGCTTGCGGTTGCCTTGCGACGAGAGCCTTCTGAGGACGTCGAATGCCCGGGCCTGGTCAAGGTCGAACCGTTCCATCACGATCCCTAGGCCCGTGCCGATGGTGGTGCGACGGTCGACGGCCAGCGTGAGCCCCTCGATCTGCAGCACGGCAGCGACCGCCACCGCTGCGTGGGCGGCCATGGCCATGATGTCTTCGCGCACCTCCTCATCGAAGGCAAACCGGTGAGGCGAGTAGAT
Organism: uncultured Actinomycetota bacterium; assembly: GCA_963750345.1. Lineage (GTDB taxonomy): Bacteria > Actinomycetota > Actinomycetes > Propionibacteriales > Nocardioidaceae > Nocardioides_B. The sequence goes on from CAVVQH010000013.1 coordinate 204,689, forward strand.
GTTCAGCGCTCCCAACGTGTCCTGACGGGTGAACAGCCGAGTGCACAGCATCGAGTGGACGTCGAGATCCTTGGCGACCGTGGGCGCCCACGTGGGCCAGCGCTCGTCGGTGGACAGGTCCTCGGCGTGCACCTGGTGGTGGTCCCACACCGCGTCGATGCAGGGCCCTTCCCCTAGCTGGTACTGCAGCGCATCCCCACGCTTCGCGACCTCGGAGGTGGGTGCAAGCGTGTCGATGCGACGGTGACGGTGCACCATGCTCACCCCGGCCGACACGTCCTGGCCGATCCAATCGACGAGGGCGCGGGTGATGACCTCGGCCGTGTCGTCCACGTGGGTCTCCGCCTGGAGATCACGGGCGAGCTCCACGAGGCGGTCGGACAGGCTCTGCGTCATGGCGGGACCCTTCCAGTGCAGCCTGGCTGGCCGACGGCCAGACCTCCGCACCGGTAGGTGCAACGAGTGTCTGGTCCCGCCTTCGGAGTATGCCACCTGCGTCATCCCAGCCCAGTGCACGCAACCGGACGAGTTGGGGCTGGGCCTTAGGCGCGCGCACTCCGTCTGATGGGCGGCAGCTACGTGAGGGGAGGCTGCGGAACAAGGCGGGGTTCGCCGAACGCCTCGAGAGGTCGCTACGGACGAACGTCGCCGGCCTCCGCTTGGCGGATGGGGCTGCGTGCACGGCGGGGGGCAGGTCGAGCGGCAAAGACGTGTCGGCTAGGGACAAGGGCACCGGCGCGCCGCGACGTACGGCGGCGCTGATCTCCGGCCTAACCGGGGTCGAGGAGGTGTCATGGGACCTGAGCCGAGCCGCACCCGTGGACAGCTCCGATGCGGCTACTCGTCCTCTTCTTCTCTGCCTGTGCCCGCTCCTCGGGTGCCGAAGAGGCCGGACGCCGCCGAGACGTCCTAGGGGACGCTGCTCGTCAACCTTCGACTCCCGGTCTCCCCGGCCGGGAGCTCCCTGCATCAGCGGGACGAGAAGGCAACCCGTTCACGGTGAACCCACCACGACTGCGGGAGTCTGCGTCCTACGAGGCCGACTACCCCGACGCCAAGCGGGTCGGCGAATGATGCACTCGGCAACGGCCAGGTTGATGACCCAGCCGGAGGTCATCGACAGCGCTCTGGGCAGGTCGCCGCTCCCGAAGGTGGCCTCGCTGATGCCTTGGGTGACGGTCTGGGTGCCGGCGCCGGCCGCCAGGGCGTAGGCGCGGATCATCCACGCCCGGTGGGTGGGGATGTCGCGTCGGCGGATCGCGGTGAAGGCGAGCACGATGCTGCCGGCTGTCGCGGAGCCGACCAGGAGCCGGACCCCCCACAACACGTCGCCGCCCGGTGCGTCGGGGTAGAACAGTGTCATCCACAGCCCGGATCCAGCGACGACCAGCCCGGCGCCGACAAGGAGCCGACCGGACCTGCGATGCCAGCCGGGGTGGCGACGACGCAGCCGGGTGGAGAACTGGAACGAGCCGAAGAGCGCGAACAGCGCCGCGGCGAGGATGTGGACGATCACCGGTGCCGGTGAGGTGTTGATCCGTGGGTTGGTCGGCAGCACCACCGGGCCACCGGCGATCTCGAGCAGCCGGAGGGAACCGGCGATGACAGGGATCACCATCAGGGCGATCAACGCGGTGGGGACGCGCCACGATGAGCCGCCCGTGCGCCTTGACCAGCCGTGCGGTGCTGGTTCGGCCCGCGACGGCGCAGCGTCCACGACACCACCATCAGTATGGGTATGGACGACGGGAGGGTGTACCGCACCGTGGCCACTGTCTCGCCCGGTCGACGAGGTCATTCTGGGCCGCCCGTGGCAACCCGCGGGATAGCGACAGCGGCTGGGAGCGACGTGGTCCGGTCGATTTCAGTCGGGTCGATGAGGTCGGTGGTCGCGGTGCGCTCCGAGCCGGCGATGCGCCACAGTGAGGAGCCGAGGGTGATCATCGCGATGCCGTTGGGGACCGCCAACAGCCGGAACCAGGGGTCGGGCAGCAGCGAGAGCCCTGCAGCCGCGAGGCCGCCGATGGCCAGGAGCGCGGCTGCCCATCGAGGCAGGACCCTGACCCGGTACAGCGCGATACCGAAGAGCAGCCCCCCGCTGACGTACAGGAGCCCGCCGGTCAGGAGCACGTCGTAGAGCGCGCCGGTGTCGCCAGCCGGTTGATGACCTGAGGCCGCGACCAGGACGTTGGAGACGTAGGTGGTGCTGGTGTCAGCGATAGCCGGCAGGACGATGGCCGCGACGAACGAGCTGCTCACGATGACCAGGTAGTTGGCAGCGAACAGCACGAACCCGATGAGCCCCAGGACGCCCATCCTCCGCAGCTGGTACAGGTACATGCCGGTGATACCCACCAGGGCCAAGACGCCCATCAAGATCTTGAGGGAGCTGCGGATCGCCCACTCCGCCGGGTGGACCCCGGCAGCGGTGAGCTGGGGGTGGTTCAGCTGGACAGCGATGAAGATGGCGCCTGCCGCCACGGCGGCAAGGCCCGCCGATCGGGTCAGTGTGGCGGGGGTGATGTCCATGGCGGGTCCTGTCGTCGGTGCAGGGGGCGGCGTGTCTGGCACGTGCAGGGATGCGTTCGCTGAGGTCGGCGGGCGGCTACTTCACCTCGGTCCTCATCACGAGGCGAAGCCCCACCAGCAGGGGGACGAGCAGCCACGTGACGCCGGTGACGGCGATCTCGGCCCACTCCTGACCGGTCAGGGCGTGGGCGAAGACGAACAGGCCGGCCTGGGCGAACTGGATGTCGACCCAGGGCTGCAGCTGGTGGAACCACTGCTGGTTCTCGGCCAGGAGGCCGAACACGGTGGGTACGAGGAACGTCCAGATGAAGTAGGCGACAAGGGCGCCTGTCGAGGCGCGGATGAGCACGCCGAGCATGAATCCCATCAGCAGGCTCAGCACCATGCCGAGGACGTAGTACAGGCACTGGGTGACGCTGACGTCCCACACCAGCGGGACCCCCCTGATGGCGGCACCCAGCAGGTTGCCGAGCGCTCCGACCGCGAAGGCCAGCACCATCGCGGCGATGGCGATCAGGACGGAGGAGACCGCCTTGGCGGTGATGATCCTGCTGCGGTGCGGGACGATGGTGAAGGTGGTCAGCCCGGTGCGCTGGCTCCACTCGCTGGTGACAGCGAGGATGGCGATCAGCGGCAGGATGATGACGACCGGGAACCGGATGGCGGTGGCGAAGGTGGAGTAGGTCAGGCCTTCGTCCGAGGACCACAGGATGACACCGCCGGTGGCCAGGACCGAGGTGATGGCGATGCTGGCGATCAGCCAGAAGCCGGAGCGGGTGTCGAACATCTTACGGAGCTCGACCGCGGTGATCCGGCTCAGGGGGATGGGTTTGACGGTCGTGCGTGGGACGCGGACGTGGGCTGCTGCGATGGTGGTCATGCCGCTGCTCCTTCTCGTTGGGTGGCGGCGGTGAGGTCGAGGAACATCTCCTCCAGGCCGGCGCCGGTGGCGGCCCGCAGCTCGGTGAGCGCGATGCCGGCGTCGAAGGCGAGCTTCCCCACCAGGGCGACGTCCGCGTCCGCGTTCAGGGCGCCACCGTCGGCCGGGGTGACGCTGATTCCGCCGGAGCTCAGCGCAAGCTCGAGAGCGAGGAGGTCGGCGGCCCGGACGACGGTGCCCGCCTCGTGCAGCAGGTCGGTCTTGGCACCCATGGACACGATGCGTCCGAGACCGATCATCACGATGTCGTCGGCGATGACCTCGATCTCGTGCAGCAGGTGCGAGGACAGCAGTACGGTGCCTCCGCGGTCGGCGTAGCCGCGCAGCAGGTCACGCATCCACCGGATCCCGGCAGGGTCGAGGCCGTTGGCGGGCTCGTCGAGGATCAGCACCTCGGGGTCCCCGATCAGGGCGGCGGCGATCCCGAGTCGCTGCCGCATGCCCAGGGAGTAGTCACCGACCCGTCGCGAGGCCTCGGTCGGGGTCAGGCTGACTGTTTCCAGCATCTCCTCGACCCGGTTCCGGGGTAGCCCCATGAACTGCTGGGCCAGGGTGAGGATCTCCCGGCCGGTACGGCCGGCGTGCTGCGCGGAGGCGTCCAGCAGGACGCCGACCTCGAGACCCGGGTTGGGGAGGTCCACGTAGTGGCGCCCGGAGATGGTGGCGCTGCCGGTGTCGGGCCGGGTGAGCCCGACCATGATCCGCAGCGTGGTCGACTTCCCCGCCCCGTTCGGTCCGAGGAAGCCGGTCACCCGGCCTGCCTCGGCGGTGAAGCTGACGTCGTCGACTGCCAGCGTGGTCCCGTACTTCTTGGTGAGTCGCTCGATGGTGATCATGGGGGGTCCTGACTCGTGGATGAGTGCTGCGGTGGCTTCGAAGGTGACTCAGATGCGGAGGGCAACCTTTCCTCGGACGGATCCGGCTTCGAGGTGACGCATCGCGTCCGCGGCCTCGTCGAGCGGGTACGTCCGCTCCACGCTGGGGACGAGCTGCCCGGCCTCGACGAGGGCACTCAGCCGCTCGAGGTCGCTGGTCCGCTGCTGGGCGATGAACATGGTCAGGCGTTGACGCAGGAGCGGTGAGACCGCCAGGGCCCTCAGCTGGCGGTTCATGCCGCCGGAGAACGAACCGCCGTCCTCGCCGCCGACGATGACGGCCGTGCCGGTCCTCGTCAGCGCTCGGCGCAGACGGGAGAGGCGCGGGCGGCCCGCGATGTCGATCACCAGGTCGTAGTGACGGGTGCCGTCGGCGTAGTCGTCGCGGGTGTAGTCCACGACGTGGTCGGCGCCGAGGGACCGCACCAGGTCGACCTTGCCGGTGCTGGCGACCCCGGTGACCTCAGCGCCCAGGGCCTTGGCGATCTGCACGGCGTAGCTGCCCACGCCGCCGGGGGCGCCGATGACCAGGACGGTCTGCCCGGACTCGAGGCGGCCGGCGACGGTCAGCGCCTGCAGCGCAGTGGCGCCTGAGACGGGCACGGTGGCGGCCTGCTCGAAGGTGAGGCTGCCAGGTTTCAGTGCGAGCCTGTCCTCACGCGCGACGGCGTACTCGGCGAAGGAGCCGGCGGCGAACCCGTAGACCTGGTCGCCGACTGCGAACCGGGTCACGGCGGAGCCGACGGCCTCAACCGTCCCGGCGACCTCGATGCCCAGCACGGGGTTCCTCGGCGTCCGTAGCCCGAAGACCAGGCGCCCCAGGTACGGCTTGCCGGTCATCATGTGCCACGCGCCGCGTTCCACGCCTGCGGTGTGCACGCGTACCAGTACCTGGCTCGCCGACGGCACTGGCCGGGCGATCTCTGTCACGGCCAGCACGTCAGCCGATCCGAACGCCGTGTAGGTGACGGCTCGCATCGTTGATGCGGTCCCGCGAGCCGGTGCAGGTGTTGTCGTCATGGCGGGTCCTCTTCGGATCAGTGGTCGTGCGTCGTCGATGTGGGGTCGTTGCGTGGAGGGTCAACATGCGTTCGCGGTACGTCGACGCTGGCGTGCCGTAGGTGACGGATGACGCCCCGGTGGTTCGTCTCGGCATGTCGAGGCGAGGCTGGGCGACGTGCGTGCCGTGAGGGGGCGTGCGCTGCGTCCGCCGCAGGGGAGTCAGCGGTGGCGGTGTGGTGCTTGGGTGCTCTCATGAGGATCCCACTGGGAGCCAGGAGCGGTGCCGAGGCGAAGTCCTCGAGCCGTCGTCACTGACCGGCTGTGTCCTTCGACGATAGTGCTGAGCCGTCACGTTCGGCATGACCTGAAGGCGCTACCCCACGAGGGGCCATGTGGCGACATAGCGGTCGAGCGTTACCCACCGGCTCGCCCGCCGGCGGCCCTGCCGAGGAGGCGGTGACGCAGCCGGTGCAGCTGGGGCATCAGCCCGTAGATGACGATCGGGACCGCGATGGTCGCGAGTACGAAGGTGCGCACGACCGGCGACAGCGTGCCGAGCCAGTCGCCGAGGGCCAGGTTCAGGACGGTGAGGGTCGGGAAAGACGGCCAGCCAGATCATCAGGGCCAGCTGATGCTTGGTCGGTGGCCCCGCGGTCCCAGGTCGAGCGCCTGGTGCTGGGTCTGAGGTCGGGATGCTCATGATGACTCCTGGGGTGATTCGCGTGCCTGTGCTGCGGAGGGGTGGGTGACGGCTGGGGTGAACCGTGGTAGAGGTCGCGGACGGCGTCGCGGACGTCGTCGTCGACGAGGTCGGCGTTGAGGGCGATGGCGGCGGCAGAGCCGGCGCCGGCGGCGGTGATGACCTGGGCGCGGGGGTCGACGACGTTGCCGGCGGCCCAGACCCCGGGGACGCTGGTGCGTCCGGTGGGGTCGGTGGTGACCCAGCCGCCGCGTCGACGTCGACGTCGCAGCCGAGGCCGACGAGCAGGTGCGTTGTTCGGTACGAAGCGGGGCGGGACGAACAGTGCGTCGCGGGGGATGACGCAGCCGTCGTCCATCTGGACGCCGCGCAGCCGGTCGGCGTCGTCGATGACGAGCTGCTCGACGGTGCCTTCGACGACGCCGATGCCGCGGGCGAGCAGCTGGGTCCGCTCGGCGGCGGTGAGCGTGTCCGGCTGGGGTGAAGTAGACGAGGTCGTGGGTCCACTGGCGCACGATCTGGGCGTACCGGACGGCGCCCGGCGTGCCGCCGAGCGACGCCGAGCTGGCGGTCGCGGACCTCGTGGCCGTGGCAGTAGGGGCAGTGCAGGACATCGCGGGCCCACCGCTCGCGCAGCCCCGGGACGTCGGGCAGCTCGTCACGCAGGCCGGTCGTGACCAGCAGCCGTCCGCGTGGAGACGCGCTGCCCGTCGGCCAGGAGGACCCAGAAGCCGCCGCGGCCGTCCGGCACGACGCTCGGTGACGGTGCCGGTCGACGATCTCGCCGCCGTAGCCGGTGACCTCGGCTCGGCCGACGGCGAGAAGCTCGGCCGGGGCGATGCCGTCTCGGGAGAGGTAGCCGTGCATGTGGGCGGCCGGGGCGTTGCGCGGTGCCCGGCATCGACCACGAGGACGGTTGCGGCGGGCGCGGGAGAGGACCAGGGCTGCGGACAGGCCGGCGGCGCCTCCGCCGATGACCACGACGTCGTATCTGCTCATGCACCCAGGCTGCCGCGTGGGCCGTGCGATCGCCTAGCGCAACGTTGCTGTTTCTGGGAAACCGGAGTCAGATGAGCCTCGTGCAGCGACACGTCACGCGGCCATCGCCGCCGCGCTGGACCAGGTCGGGGCCCGGCTCAAGCGACTCCGCACCCAACGCCGGATGACCCTCACCGCCGTCGCGGCGAGCGACCGGCATCTCCAAGAGCACGCTGTCGCGGCTGGAGAACGGGCAGACGGCGGCCCACCCTGGAACTGCTCCTGGCGCTGTCGCACGCCTACCGGGTGCCGCTGGACGACCTCGTCGCCGCCCCCGAGGAGGGCGACCCGCGAGTCCGGCTCAAGCCCGGTCGGGTCAAGGGCCGGACGGTCATCCCCCTCACCCGGCAGCCCGACGGCATGCAGGCCTGGAAGATCGTCATCCCGACCAGCAAGGTCACCCCGGAGCCGCGCGCGCACGACGGCCACGAATGGATCTACGTCCTGTCCGGCCGGATGCGCTTCGTCCTCGGCGACCAGGACTGGGTGCTCGGGCCCGGCGAGGTCGCCGCCTTCGACACCACCGTTCCGCACTGGTTCGGCAGCACCGGCGACGGACCCGCCGAGATCCTCAGCATCTTCGGCCGACCCGGCGAGCCGGACACCCTGCGCACGTAGCGCTTACCGGTCGCCCCTTCCAAGACCGGCGCGACCACGACCATCTCCACGTGACGCCTGCCTCGTACGGCGCCTCACCGTCGCCCCACGGACCTCAACAGCTCGCTGGGGACTGCGTCCATCCGGTTCGTCGGTGAAGACGACCCGGCAGCACGGACAAACAAGGCGCCCGCCCCGACGCTCGGTTCAGCGAGGGCGACCCGGGCAGGACCGCAGACGTCAGCCAGGATTTCTCCGGAGTTGCGAGCTACTCCAAACTTGGGGGCCAACGCCTTTGAGTGAGTAACAAGCTTGGTCAGGAGGTGTCCTTCTCCGGGTCTCTCGGCCTGAAGTTCACACGGTTCGTGCCTTTTACATCCTTCGTCGGTGGCCGCAGGCCCCGCTTCAACGCATGGGTCGCCGGCACCGTCGAGGTCAGCGGCAAGATCACCGCCGAGGAGGCTGCTACCTGTCGGCTCGACCCTTTGTGGGCCGATGCGCACCGAAAGGTCCTTTACCTAGGGACGACCGGCGGCACGATCTCACTTGGCCCGACCGCAACGGTCAAGTTGAGCGTGGCGGGCACGTTCACGGTCGCGCAGTCAACCAGGTTCATGTACGGCGTCGCCAAGAACGACGAACAACCCGCCACGTTCTATGACGTGGCGAAGAATTTAGATCAGGACTTCAGTCTGGATGGTGAAGTCGCCGTGTCAGCATCCGCTGGACTCTCCATTGAAGTTGGACTGCTCGACCGGATCGGAACCGAGGTCAAGGCCCAACTGTTCTTCCAGGGGGCCCTGTCCGCCCCGATCCTCTCCACGAACCCTCGCTCGTGCGTACGCGTCGAGTGGGGCTTCAAGATCGGTGTCAACGCTTTCCTCGACCTGTTCGTGCTGCGGTGGGAGTCCCCTGCTCGGACATTCACGATCGCCTTCGACGTCTTCGACAAGTGCCGGCCTGTTCCCGGCGAGACTGCGGGCTCGTCCCATCCCGTCATCACCACCAACGTCCTTCCCGACGCTCCCGTCGCCACCGACTATTCAGGCGTGCTCAGCACCCGGGACGGGCGCGACGGTGTCTGGTCACTGGCCGCTAGCGTCCTTCCTCCGGGGCTCGTGCTGTCCACTGATGGGGAGTTGCGGGGCACGCCGGTCGGCGGCGTGGGGGCCTGGCGGTTCACGGTGTCGTTCGAGGACGCGAACGCGCGCTCTACCCAGGCGCTCGTGAAGCTGACGGTCAGCCCTTCCGACGGGCTCGGCGGTGGTGACCTCCAGGCAACACTTACCTGGAACGGTGTCGCGGACCTCGATCTGCACGCCGTCGAACCAAGTGGCAACGAGATCTACTACATGCACCCTGGCCCCTCAGAAGGGGGCGGCGAGCTCGACCACGACTCAAACGCCAACTGCGATTTTGTTGATCCTGAACCGGCCGAGAACATCCACTGGCCACAGGGCCAGGCCGAGACCGGCACTTATTACCTGTACGCGCAAACTTTCGATGACTGCGGCGCCACCAACCTCGACTGGCACCTCGTTGTACGCGTCGACGGCACAGTCATCGTCGATCAGACGGGAGCCGACACGTGTGACACCTACCAGATGGGACTTCCGGCCCGCGTGGTCATGGAGATCCTGGGCCATTCGCAGATCAGCATCACCATGAACACCTACTCCCACGTCGACACCTCTCTCACGGAGGTGGCGGCACAGCGCATGTCGGAGGCACTGTGGCCCATCAACGAGTGACGCTGGCTCATCCTGTGGCTCATCGAGGAGCCGCCAGGCCGAGATCAGCAGCCGCGCACCGGCCCGAAACAGCCGCCGACCTGCGGCTTTACGCGAGCCGCCTGTCGGAATCGAACCGACGACCTTCTCATTACGAGTGAGACGCTCTACCGACTGAGCTAAGGCGGCGCAGTGCCTGGCCGGTCAGCCGAGCACGCCGCACGAGTATAGGAGACGGCTCGATCGTCGTCCGAATCGGCGTGCGAACCCACGCAACACTCCGGTGGTACGTTGCCGCTGGCCCGACCGAGACCGATGTGGCCGACGGGGTCCGCACGAGGGAGAACCCATGAGTGTCGAGGCAGCACCTCCGGGCAAGCGGGGCGGCATCGAGGTCCGCTCCATCGACTACGTACCGCTCTCGGAACGGCACGGGAAGCTCTGGCACCTAGGACCGCTCTGGTTCATGAGCAACGCCCAGATCGCCACCCTGGCCGTCGGCGTCGTCAGCGTCTCCGCCGGCGGCAACCTGATCTGGAGCATCCTTGCGATCGTGCTCGGCGTGGTGGTCGGCACGTTCTTCATGGCCGCGCACTCGGCCCAAGGGCCCCAGCTCGGCCTGCCGCAGATGATCCAGTCCCGTCCACAGTTCGGGTACGTCGGGGCCATCCTGGTGTGGTTGTTCGCCTACCTGCAGTATGCCGGCTTCAACGTCTTCAACAGCCTGCTCGCCGCCGACGCGCTGGACACGACCGTGCACGGCGGCGTGAAGCTCTGGATCGTCATCGTCACCGTGGTGGCCGCGGTGGCCTCGATCATCGGCTACGACTTCATCCACAAGATGGAGCAGGGCCTGACGTACGGGTTCCTGGTGCTGTTCGGCATCCTCACCGTCGTGCTCTTCACGCTGCACTACCCGGCCGGGTCCTCCGACCTGGGCGACTTCGAGCTGGTGCCGTTCCTGCTGCAGTTCTCGGTGGTCGCGGGCTACCAGATCAGCTGGGCCATCTACGTCTCGGACTACTCCCGCTACCTGCCGCCCGACGTCACCGTGCGCAAGACCTTCTACTGGACGTACGGCGGCTCCGGGCTGGGCGCCGCGTGGATCATGTGCATCGGGGCGGCCCTCGCCGCCTGGGCCGGCTCGGCGTTCAGCGGCAGCGGCATCGCCGAGCTGCAGCGCTCCGGCGACCACGTCTTCGACGGCTTCGGGGCGATCATCCTCGTCTTCTCCGCGCTGGGCCTGGTCTCGGTGATGGCGCTCAACATGTACGGCGGCTCGCTGACCCTGCTCAGCGCGTTCGACTCGTTCCGCCGGGTGCAGCCCACGCTGCGCGTGCGGATCGTCACCGTGGCCCTGACCGCCGTGCTCTCCACGCTGGGCGCCCTGGCCAGCAGCGAGTCCTTCCAGGCGAACTTCGAGAGCTTCCTGTTGCTGGTGCTCTACTTCTTCATCCCCTGGACCGCGGTCAACCTGGTCGACTACTTCATCGTGCGGCACGGGCAGTACGCGATCGCCGAGATCTTCAAGCCGCACGGTGTCTACGGCACCTGGGGCTGGCGCGGGATCATCGCCTACCTCGTGGGCTTCGTGGCGATGATCCCGTTCTTCAGCATCGGCGACTTCTTCACCGGCTGGGTGGCCTCGGCCGCGCAGGGCGCGGACTACTCGCTGTTCGTGGGGCTGCCCGTCTCCGGTCTCCTGTACTGGTTCCTGGCCCGCGACATCGACGTCGAGTCCGAGCACGCCCTGGCCCGCTCGCAGGCCGACGCGCTGGAGGCCGAGGCCAACGCGCACGAGCGTCCCGACGCGGTCCGGTGAGCCGGGGGCCGAGCGACGCCTGGGCCATGGCCGAGGACGTCCGGTCCGGGACCACCTCCGCGGTCGACCTCGTGGACGCGGCGCTGGCGGTGGTGGAGGAGCGCGACACCGAGATCAACGCCTTCACCGTCGTTCTCTCCGACGAGGCACGGTCCGCGGCGCGGGAGGCCGACCGTCGCCGGGGTGAGGACCTGCCCCTGCTCGGCGTACCCGTCTCGGTCAAGGACCACGTGTGGCTCGCCGGGGTGCCGGCCACGAACGGGTCGGTGGCGCTGCGTGACTTCGTCCCGGAGCTCGACGCCGCACCGGTGGCCCGGCTCAAGGCCGCCGGGGCGATCGTGATCGGCAAGACCAACAACCCGGAGTTCTGCTACCGCGGCTACACCGACAACGACGTCTTCGGCCTCACCCGCAACCCGTGGGCGCCGGACCGCACGCCGGGCGGCTCGTCGGGTGGCGCGGGCGCGTCGGTGGCGTACGGCGCCACACCGATCGCGCTCGGCACCGACGGAGGCGGGTCCATCCGCATCCCCGCGGCGTTCTGCGGCGTCGTCGGGCACAAGCCCACGGCCGGGCTCGTGCCCACCCGACCCGGCTTCCGGGGCTGGCCGACCCTCTCGGTCGACGGCCCGCTGACCCGGACCGTGCGCGACGCGGCCCTCGCACTGTCGGTCATGGCCGGACCCTCGCCGTACGACGAGCGCTCCTGGCCGCTGCCGCTGGGCGACCTGCTCGGCGCGGTCACCTCGCCCGTCGGCTGGTCCACGCTGCGGGTCGCGGTCTCGGAGGACCTGGGCTGGGCGCCCGTGGACCCGTCGGTGCGGGCGGCCTTCCGCCGGGCGGTCGACGTCCTGGTCGACGACGGCGCCCGCGTGGTCGAGGCGGCTCCCGACGCGCCGTACCCGACCGAGCTGTGGAACGACATCGCGCTGCCCGAGGGGTTCGCCTCCGAGGGCCCGCTGCTGGAGCGGTGGGGTGCCTCGATGACGGCGGGCACCCGGGAGATCGTCGAGGCGGGCCGGGCCGCCGGCGCGAGGCGACTACCTCGACGCCTTGGAACGACGAGGCGACTACGCGCGCCGGTGGGCGGAGTTCTTCAGCACCTACGACGTGCTGCTGACCCCTTCGATGCCGCTGGCCGCCTTCGGCACCGACGTGCAGTCACCGGCCAGCATCGACGGCGTGCCGGTCGACCCGTTCTTCGACGACTGGTGCGCGCTGGCGCTGCCGGCCAACCTGACCGGCTGCCCGGCCACCGGCGTGCCCACGGGCCTCGACGAGGACGGCCTCCCGCTGGGGCTGCAGGTGATGGGACCGCGCTGCTCGGACGCCTGGACCCTGGGGGTCGCAGCGACGTACGAGCGGCTGGCCCCCTGGGCCACGTTGACCTGAGGTCAGGCGGCGACGGGCTGACGGGCGTGCTGCGCGGCCTTGCCGGTGAGCGTGGCCTGCGGCTCGCCGCACCAGCAGGTGAAGCCGACGATGATGCCGCGGTCCGTGTTGGACAGGGACGTCACCTGGCTGGGGAAGATCAGCAACCGCTTCTCGCAGACGGTGCAGGTGTGGACGAACATTACGGTGACCTCCTTCGGTGACGGCAGGGGTGCCTTCTGCTCCAGCATGACCGGTGGCATGCCATAGGGGTAGCCTGGCTTTCCTTCGCCTGCCCAAGGAACCTCCTATGCTCTCGCTGCATCAGCTGCGATGCTTCCTCGCAGCCTACGAGCACGGTTCGCTGACCGCCGCCGCCGATGAGCTCGGCTACGCCCAGCCCTCCGTCTCCGAGCAGATCCGTGCCCTGGAGCGGTCCCTGGGGGCCGAGCTGTTCACGCGCGTGGGGCGTGGTGTCGTACCCACCCTGACGGCCGAGTCGCTGCGGCCCTCCGCGGAGCGGGCGCTGGCCGCGGTCGAGGAGGCCCGCCGCGTGGCGCAGAGCGTGACCGCCCTGGAGACCGGGACCATCCGCTTCGGCATGTTCGGCACCGCTCGGCTGTACGCCGGCGCGGGGCTGGTGGCTGACGTGCTCGCCCGGCACCCCGGCGTGCGGGTCGAGCTCATCGGGCAGAACTCCACCGACGTGCAGGAGGACCTGCGCCGGGGTCGGATCGAGGCGGCCATGATCGCGGTGCCCTCGGTCAGCAGCGACGGACTGACGGTCGTGCCGGTGGCCCGCGACGAGCTGGTGTACGTCAGCAACGACCCCGACCGGCTGCGTTCGCCGGTCACCGCGCACCGGCTCGCGCAGGCCCAGCTGGTGATGCCGGAGGCCACCTGGCGCGCCGACGACTCCACGCGCATCGTGCTGCGGCGGATGCTGCTCGAGGCCGGCCGCGACCCCACCACGCGGATCGAGGTCGAGGACGTGGAGACGGCGGTGGAGCTCGTCGGCATGGGACTGGCGGACTCCGTCATCCCGAAGGGCGCCGCCGCGCAGCTGCTCCCCCGGTTGGCTCCCGAGGCCGGGTGGGTGTCGCTGCGCCCGCGTCAGTACGACAGCCTGGCCATCGTGCACCGGGCCGGGGCCACCCTCTCCCCTGCGGCTCGGCTGATGATCGAGCTGGCGACGCGGCGGATCCAGGACATCGCCGAGCCGTTGCCGCTGCGGTCGGGCTGAGCGACCCCGTCCGTCGTACGGCGTTCCGCGGCGTCGTGCGGCGCGCCCACTCGTCGTACGCCCAGCGGCTGCTCCCCACGGAGATCTGCCCCTCCCCACGGTGGGCCCACCAGGGGCAGCCGCAGAAAGCCGACATCTCCTGGGAAACCAAAGGGGCCGGGCACCGGTCAGGAGCAGGTGAGGTCCTTCGACGGCACCGTGCCCTTGACCAGGTACGCCTCGACCGCGTCGTCCACGCACGAGCTGCCCTGGCCGTAGCCGGTGTGGCCGTCACCGTCCCGGGTGATGAGCCGGCTGCCGGGCAGCTGGCGCGAGAGGGCCTGGGCCCACACCAGGGGCGTGGCGGGGTCGCGGGTGGTGCCCACCACGAGCACCGGGGGGATGCCGTCCGCGTCGAGGGTGACCGGCCCCTTGCCGGTGTGGATCGGCCACTGGCCGCACGCGGTGGTGCTGTAGGCGAACGACGCGCCGAAGGTGGGCGAGGCCTTCTCGAAGCGGGGCAGCACGGCCGCCAGCCGCCGGGTGGGGACGGCGTCGTCGTGGTCGAGGCAGTTGACGGCGTAGAAGGCCTGGAAGGAGTTGCCGTTGAAGGTGCCGTCGGTGCTGCGGTCGAGGTACCCGTCGGCCAGCGTCATCAGCAGCGAGCCGTCCCCGGCGAAGGCGTTCTGCAGCGCCCGGTCCAGGATGGTCCACCCGCGCTTGTCGTAGAGCGGGAAGCTGACCCCGTAGACCGCGTTGCCGACGGTCAGCATCCGCTTCGAGCCGGTGGGCAGCGGGGTGGCGGACACGTCGTCGAGGAAGGTCTGGATCCGCTTCGTCCCGGCGTCGACGCTCGAGCCCAGGAAGCAGTCGCCGCGGTCCACGCAGGCGCCGACGTAGGCCCGCAGCGCCGTCTCGAAGCCCTTGGCCTGCACGAGGTTGAGCTCGAGGGTCGAGGAGCGCGGGTCCAGCGCGCCGTCCAGGACCATCCGACCGACCGTGGTCGGGAACAGGTCGGCGTACGTCGCGCCGATGGCCGTGCCGTAGGAGGCCCCGAAATAGGTGAGCGTGCGGTCGCCCAGCGCGGCCCGCAGCACGTCCACGTCCTTGGCCACCTCGACGGTGGACATGTGCCGGGCGATCCCGCCGCTGCGGGTGAGGCAACCCCGTCCGAAGGCGCGGAGCATCGCGTCCGACGACCGGCGCTCGGCCACGGTGTCCGGGGTGGGGTCGCTGCCCAGGAGGCGGTTGAACGAGGCGTCGGAGGCGCACTCGACGGGGTCGCTGCGACCGACCCCGCGAGGGTCGAAGCCGACCACGTCGTACGCCTCGCGGATGGCGGAGCCGTAGACCGAGGACGCCGCCTGCGCGTAGTCGACCCCGGACCCACCGGGGCCGCCCGGGTTGATGATCATCGAGCCCACCGGGTCGTCGCCGGTGGAGGGCACCTTGAGCACCGCGATGCCGATGGACCGGCCGGCGGGACGCGCGTAGTCCAGGGGCACCCGCAGGGTCGTGCACCGGAACGTCCCGTCGCAGGTGCTCCAGCCGCAGCTTCTGGGCGTAGTAGCGGGCCAGTCCGGGGCTGGGTGCGCTGCTCGCCGGGGCCCCCGACGACGACCCGCTCGACGACGACCCGCTCGACGCGGACGGCGACGACCCGGAGGAGGAGTCGTCGGAGCCGAAGCTGCAGCTGCCGAGCACCAGGGCGAGCAGGACGACCAGCACGGCCGGCACCGCCGGCACGGCACGGCGGGCGCGGGGGGAGGGCACCCGCCCACTGTAGAGAGCGGCCCTAGCCGATCCGGAGCGAGACCATCATCGACTCCAGGGCCAGCAGCGGCGTGGTGTTGAACTCCATCATCTGCTCGCGGGCCACGAACACCTTGTCGATGCGGCGGATGTTGTCCTCCGGGGTGGTACGACGGGCGAGGTCGGCGACCATCGTCCGGACCTCCTCGTTGACCAGGTCGCCGGTGCCGCCGGTCTGCAGCAGCGATCGCGTCGCGGTAGACCGACATGATGTCCATCAGGCTGCGGTCGACCACGTCGATGATGCGCCGCTTCTCGCGCTGCTTCTGGCTGTGCTGCAGGTCCTTCAGGCTGGCCCGGTAGGCCCGGGACCGCTTGGCCTTGCGGTCGTCGCCGTAGAGCGCGGCGAGGTCCTGCTGGTCCCGGGCGTTGCTCCGCTCGGTCAGGGCCGCGGTCTCGTCCTTGGCGATGTCGACGAGGTTGGCCGCGGCGTTCAGGCAGGCGCCCAGCGAGGTCAGGGCGGCCGGCAGGGCGACCACCTCGCGCCGCCGGCTGCGGGTGCGCTCGTCGGTGGCCAGCGCCCGGGCCCGGCCGATGTGGCCCTGGCTGGCGCGGGCCGCGAACGAGGCCAGCGACTCCGGGACGTCGTGCCGCTCGGTGAGGAACCGGGCCACCTGGGCCGTGGTCGGGGTGGCCAGCGAGACGTTGCGGCAGCGGGAGCGGATGGTGGGCAGCACGTCCTCGACCGTCGGGGCGCACAGCAGCCACACCGTCTTCGGCGTGGGCTCCTCGATGGCCTTGAGCAGGGTGTTGCCGGTGCGACCCACGGCGTCGCCGAGCCGGTCGGCGTCCTCGATGATCATCACCTGGAAGCGCCGCTCCACCGGGGCCAGCGCCGAGCGGTGCACCAGCTCGCGCATGTCCTTGATGTAGAGCATCGAGGTCTCGGACCGGGTGACGCTCACGTCCGGGTGGGAGCCGGCCATCGCGGTGCGGCAGGCGTGGCACTCGCCGCAGCCGGTGCCGCGCTCGCACTGCAGCGCGGCCGCGAAGGCGATGGCCGCGTTGGAGCGCCCCGAGCCGGGCGGCCCGGTGAACAGCCAGGCGTGGGTCATGCCCTGCCCGGCCACGGCCCGCTGCAGCGTGGCCACGGCCCCGGGCTGGCCGACCAGCGTCGACCACACCCCCGTCGGTGCGGCCGTCGCGGCGGCGGGGGCGGACCCGGGCGCCAGGTCGGCGGCGCTCACGTCTGGGCCCCGCGGTGCGTCTGCGCGCCGGTGCGCACGGCCTGGCCCAGCAGCGGCCGCAGCCGTGCGCGTGATCGCGGCGGTGACCTCCTCGACCGGACGACGGGCGTCCACCACGAGGTAGTGCTCCGGGGACGCGCCGGCCAGCTGCAGGAACATCTCCCGCACCCGCTCGTGGAACTCCTGCGACTCGGCCTCGATGCGGTCCCGGCCCTCGAACCGGTCCAGGCCCTGCTCGGGTGCGAGGTCGAGGACCACGGTCAGGTGGGGGCGGAGGTTGCCCGTGGCCCAGCGTGCGACCCGCTCCAGCTCCCGGTCCTCCAGCGCGCGGCCGGCGCCCTGGTAGGCCAGGGTGGAGTCGACGTAGCGGTCGGTGACCACCACGGCGCCGCGCGCCAGCGCCGGAGCCACGACCCGGTCGACGTGCTCGGCCTTGTCGGCGGCGTACAGCAGGGCCTCGGTGCGGTCCGAGATGGCCCCGGTCGCCGGGTCCAGCACGATGCGGCGCAGCTCGCGGCCCACCCCGGTGTCCCCCGGCTCGAGGGTGAGCAGCACGTCGTACCCGTCGGCCTCGAGCCACTCCCGCAGCCGGCGGGCCTGGGTGGACTTGCCCGCGCCCTCGCCGCCCTCGAGCGCGACGAAGCAGCCGGTCGCGGCGTAGACGCCCGTCGGACCCGGTGAAGGCGTGGCGCAGGTCGTCGATGAGGGAGGTCCCCTTCCGGTCGTCCATCTGACGGTACGACGTGACACCGACAGCGGTCATCAGCACGGCCGCGATCAGGAACGTGAACGCGGCGCCGTTGTAGACCGCGAAGCGGGTCGGCCGTCGGCGTCCAGCGGCCCGAAGTCGTGCGGTGCCGATCAGCCCGGCCAGCAGCGGGGCCACGGCCAGCACCAGGGCGAGCGCCAGCCGGATCATCGAGCCGACGAAGGCGAAGGTGCGCCCGCGCAGCTCGTCGGGCACCTCGAGGCCGAGCATGGTGTTGCCGGTGATCCAGGCGACGCCGGCGAAGAAGCCCAGCACGGCGGTCAGTCCCGACCACGACCGGCAGCTGCTGCACCAGGGCCAGGGGGAACAGCAGCAGCCCGGTCGGCGGTGAGGGCGATGCCGAACAGCCGGCGCCGCGAGAGCCCCGCCAGCAGCCGCGGGCCGCGCCACATGCCCAGCCCCAGCCCGGCGAAGACGGTGCCGAACAGCAGGCCGTAGCCGGAGTCGCCGCCGCCCAGGTCGGAGACGAAGGTGCGGGCCAGCCCGATGACGACGCCGCCGGCCGCGAAGGCGCCGATGATGCCGATCGACCAGCCCGCGGACCAGCGGGGTGCCGCCGACGTAGCGCCAGCCGTCGGCCACGACCGACCACGCGGTGGCCTCGCGGTCGAGGCGTCGGCGGGGCCGCGCGGGATGTCGTGCAGCCGGCGCGATGACGACGCCGGAGACCACGAACGACAGCGCGTTGAAGTAGAGCGCGAGGTCGACGGGCCCGCCGCCGAGGTCGGCGAAGACGTTGCGGTAGAGCTTGTCGAGCAGGGTGAGGCCGGCGAAGATCGCGGCCGCGGGCAGGGCCGAGCCGTAGGTCGTGGCCAGGCTGACCTGGTTCGCGGCCTCGAGCCGGTGCCGCGGCACCAGGTTGGGCACGGTCGCGTCCTTGGCCGGGCCCCACACCAGGCTGATGGCCTCGACCAGCACGGTGACCACGAAGATCCACCACAGCGTGCCGACGATCGGGATGGTCAGGAACAGCGCGCCGCGCAGGTAGTCGCCCCAGATCAGCACCGTCCGGCGGTCGAGCCGGTCCGCGACGTAGCCCGGCCACCGGCCCCATGCACCAGCGCCGGCAGCACCCGCAGGAACAGCACGGTGGCGATCGCGTAGTTCTTGCCGGCGTAGGAGTCGGCGCTCGCGTTGGCCATCGCGGTCAGGGCCAGCAGGCCCATCCAGTCGCCGAGGCTGGAGAGCCCCAGGCCGATCCAGAGGTGGCGGAAGTCGCGGATCCGCAGCACGGCGGCCAGCGAGTGCGTCGGGGCGTGCTGCAGGTCGCTCGACCGGGTCAGCCTGCGGCGCAGCTCCGCTCCGCCGGCGGCGGCTGGCTACCGGACCGGGCGTCGACGTGGCCCGCTGTCGGTGACCCGCTCTACCTGGCCCGCGAGCGTCGACGGCCTGGCGCGGGCATCGACTCAGGCGCGCACGCGCGGCCCGCCTGGAGCTGCGCCCGGCGTCGCAACGACCCGTGGCCGGATCTACGACCAGGTCACGTGGTGTACGCCGAGCGCGATGGTGCCCACCGTGCTCGGTGAACTGGGCCTCGCCCGGCCACGACGTCTGCGCCCGGGCGCTGCGCGACCGTCGCTTCGGGGTCCGCCCGCCCAGCTGCCCGGCGAGGCCCGAGCCGCCGCCCGGCGACCTGGACCTGTCCTTCCTGGACCGGGACCCGCCCGACCACACCCGGTTGCGGCGGCTCGCGGCGCCGGCCTTCGCCAGCGGCCGGGTCGACGGCGTACCGACCGCTGGTGGAGCGGGTGGTCGAGCGGCACCTGGACGTCGCGGAGCCATGGGGTCCGTCGACCTGGTGCAGCTGGTCGCCTCGCCCGATGCCGGTGGCCGTCACGTGGTCAGCGACATGCCGGCATCCCGGAGCAGAGACCGGGGCCCTCGCGTGCAGCACGGTGCGGTGCGTGGTGCAGCGCGCTGACGGGCATCTGGTCGCCGTGCCCACGCCCGGCCGCCTGTGGCAGCACCCGCGCTGGAGGACATGTTCGACCGGCTGCTGGAGCTGCGCCGCCGCGAGCCCGGTGAGCGACATGTAGCGCGCTCTCGGCCGAGGCACCACGCTAGCTGCCGCACGAGCTGTCCGCATGTGCTCGCTGCTGCTACGTAGCCGGCTTCGGACGACGGTCAACCTGATCGGCAACGGCGTGCTGGCCCTGCTGCGCCACCCCGACAGTGGCGAGCGCTGCGGGCCGACCCGCCCTGGCCGCGGCGCGCGGTCGGAGGAGGTGCTGCGCTACGACGCTCCCGGTCCAGCGCACCGCCGGGTCGGCCCACGAGGACCTGGAGCTCGGCGGCCTGCCGGTACGCCGCGGCCAGCTGCTGCTCGCGCTCTCGGCGGCCGCCAACCGCGACCCGGCGGTGTTCCCCGGCCGGACCGCTTCGACATCGACCCGCACCGGCAGCGACCACCTGTCCTTCTCGGCCGGGCTGCACTACTGCCTGGGCGCCCCGCTGGCGCGGATGGAGGGCGAGGTCGTGCTGAGCGCGCTGGCCGCCCGGCTCCCGGGACTGCGCTGGCCGGTCGCCCGGTCCGCCGCAGCAACCGGACCCTGCGGGGGCCGCGGAGCCTCCCGGTCGCGGTGCGCTGACCGGTCGGGCTCAGCCCTGATCGGCGGGCACCGTGCCCGCGGTCGCCTCGTGGCGGCTGACTTCGTGGCGAGGACTTCTTGGCGGCGGCCTTGCGGGCCGGGGCCTTCTTCGCGGCCGTCTTCTTCGCCGTGGTCTTCTTCGCCGTGCGTCTTCTTCGCCGCCGTCTTCTTCGTGGTGGCCTTCTTGGCGCGTCTTCTTCGCCGCCTTCTTCGCCGGGCCCTTGGCGCGACGCTCCGCCGAGCAGCTCGGCGGCCCGCTCGATGGTCAGCGTGGACTCGTCGTCGCCCTGGCGCAGGGTGGCGTTGTACTCCCCGTCGGTGACGTAGGTGCCGAACCGACCGCACTTGAGCATCACCTTGGTTGCCGCTCACCGGGTCGGCGCCGACCTCCTTGCCCGGGTCGGCGGCCGCCCGGCCACGCTGCTTGGGCTGGGCGTAGATCGCCAGCGCCTCCTCGAGCGTGATCGTGAGCAGCTGCTCCTCGGAGTCGATCGAGCGGGAGTCGGTGCCCTTCCTCAGGTAGGGCCCGTAGCGGCCGTTCTGCGCGGTGATCTCGTCGCCCGACTCCGGGTCGGCGCCGACCACGCGCGGGAGGGTGAGCAGCCGGCAGCGCGTCCTCGAGGGTGATCGTGTCCAGGCTCATCGACTTGAACAGCGAGCCGGTGCGCGGCTTGCTCCGACTTGGGGGCGTCCTCGGGCAGCAGCTCGGTGACGTAGGGGCCGTAGCGGCCGTTCTTGGCCACGACCGGCAGGCCGGTCTCCGGGTCCGTCGCCGAGCGCGGGTCTCCTCGCCGGCCGGGTTGGCCAGCAGCTCGCGGGCCTTCTCCTCGGTCAGCTCGTCGGGCGGCAGGTCGTCGGGCACGTTGGCGCGGGTGCCGTCGGGGGTCTCGATGTAGGGCCCGTAGCGGCCCACCCGCAGGTCGATGCCCTCGGCGATCGGGAACGTGGCCAGCTCGCGGGCGTCGATGTCGCCGAGCTCGCTGACCAGCTGCTTGCAGGCCCTCGACGTCGCCGCTGCCGAAGTAGAACTCGGCCAGCTCGGTGTTGCGGTCCGCGCCGGCCGCCGGCGATCTCGTCGAGGACGTCCTCCATGCCGGCGGTGAACTCGTAGCTCACCAGCCGGGTGAAGTGCTCCTCCAGCAGCCGGATCACCGAGAACGCCAGCCAGGCCGGCACCAGCGCGGTGCCCTTCTTGTAGACGTAGCCGCGGTTGAGGATCGTGCCGATGATCGAGGCGTACGTCGAGGGGCGGCCGATCTCGCGCTCCTCGAGCTCGCGGATCAGCGTGGCCTCGGTGTAGCGGGCCGGCGGCTTGGTCTCGTGGCCGGCCGCGCTGATCGCCGCGGCGCTCACCGCGTCGCCCTGCGCCGACGTCGGGCAGCCGGGTCTCCCGGTCGTCGGAGTCCTTGTCGGGGTCGTCGGAGCCCTCGACGTACGCCTTGAGGAAGCCGTGGAAGGTGATCACCCGGCCGGACGCGGAGAACACCACGTCCTCGCCGGAGGCGGCGGCCCCGCCGAGCCGGACCGTGACGCTGCGGCCCTCGGCGTCCTTCATCTGCGAGGCGACGGTGCGCATCCAGATCAGCTCGTAGAGCCGGAACTCGTCGCCGGTGCAGCCCGGTCTGCGCCGGGGTGCGGAAGGTCTCGCCGGCCGGCCGGATCGCCTCGTGCGCCTCCTGGGCGTTCTTCACCTTGGAGGTGTAGGTGCGCGGCTGGTCGGGGACGTACTCGGCGCCGTACAGCTCGCGGGCCTGCGCCCGGGCCGCCGCGACCGCGGTCTCCGACAGCGTGACCGAGTCGGTGCGCATGTAGGTGATGAAGCCGTTCTCGTAGAGCCGCTGGGCGACCGACATCGTGCGCGAGGCGCCCCAGCCGAGCTTGCGCGAGGCCTCCTGCTGCAGCGTGGTGGTGCGGAACGGCGCGTAGGGCTGGCGGCGGTAGGGCTTGGCCTCGACGGAGCGGATCTCGAAGGTGGTCTCGCCCAGCGCCGGCGGCCAGCGACTCGGCGCGGGTGCGGTCGAGGTGCACGACGCCGCGCTGACCGCGCTGTCCTTGAGCTCGCCCACGCGAGGTGAAGTCGCTGCCGCGGGCGACGCGGTGGTCGTCGACGGAGTGCAGCTTGGCGGGGAACATCCGCTCGTCGTGCTTCTGCGCCGGCGTCGAAGGTGCCCTCGAGGTCCCAGTACGACGCGGTGCGGAACGCCATCCGCTCCCGCTCCTCGGTCCACCACCAGCCGGGTGGCGACCGACTGGACCCGGCCCGCGGACAGCCCGGACATGACCTTCTTCCACAGCACCGGGGAGACCTCGTAGCCGTAGAGCCGGTCCAGGATCCGGCGGGCCTCCTGCGCCTCGACCAGGTCCATGTCGATGTCGCGGGGGTTCGTCGACCGCGGCGTTGATCGCCTGCGGGGTGATCTCGTGGAAGACCATCCGGCGCACCGGGACCTTCGGCTTCAGCTCGTCGAGCAGGTGCCAGGCGATCGCCTCGCCCTCGCGGTCCTCGTCGGTGGCGAGGAAGAGCTCGTCGGCGTCCTTGAGCAGGCCCTTGAGCTTGGTCATGTGGGACTTCTTGTCGCGCGAGACCACGTAGTAGGGCGTGAAGTCGTGGTCGACGTCGACCCCGAGCCGGGCCCAGGGCTCGCCCTTGATCTTGGCCGGCACGTCGGCCGCGCTCTGCGGGAGGTCGCGGATGTGCCCGATGGAGGACTCCACGACGTAGCCGCGCCCGAGGTAGCCGGCGATCGTCTTCGCCTTGGCAGGCGACTCGACGATGACCAGCTTGTGCCCGGCGCCGCTGTCGGTGCCCTGCGTTCTTCGCCAACTGTGTCGTGCTCCTCGGATGCCTGCGTCGACTGCCTGTCGCGCCACACGGTAGCGCCTGGCGGTCAACCGCGTCGCGCTCCGGCGGACGGTCGCGTCACCGCCACTGGGCCCGGCTCATGGGGCCGGGAGCAGGAACCCGTCCGCGACCAGCTCGCGCACGGCGGCCAGCACGGCTCCGCCGCAGCGCCGCCGGGTCCTCGCCGAGCAGCTGCGCCAGCGCGTCGAGGATCTGCCCGACGCGTCAGGTCGCCGTCGCAGGCCCCGACCAGACCCGCCTCGACCGTGTCGGCCTGCCGGGCCCGGCGCATCCCGCGCTGCTGGCGCAGCACGATCGTCTCCGGGTCGCCGGCGCCCGGCTCGCCGACCGTCTCCTGGCGTACGTCGACCCGGGTCACCAGCCGCGCTGCGAGCAGCGCCGCGTCGTCGGCGCGCGGCCAGGAAGTCCGGCGCGGCGGACCCGGTCGGCCACCTCCCGGCCGAGCGGCTGCTCGACCTCGTAGGGCCACTCCTCCAGGTCGCACGCACGGGCGCCCGGTCCGAGCCGTCGCGTGCCGGCGCAGGTGCAGCCAGCCGAAGCCGACCGCCTCGATGCCCTGCTCCTCGAACCACGCCAGCCAGGCGTCGTAGCGGGCCGGCGTAGTCGGCGACGCCCGTGCACGCCGGCGTCCTTGAGCCACAGCTCGACGTACGCCGCGGGGTCGGCGGCCTCGCGCTGCACCACCCAGGCGTCGCAGCCGCTGCCCGTCGAGCCAGCCGGCGACCCGCTCCTGCCACGGCTCGCCGCGACGGTGCACCCAGTTGGCGAGCACCTGGGCGCCAGCCGCCGGGCGCGCAGGTGGCGCGGCGCCCCGGTGACCACGCGGCGCACCATCTCGTCGCCCGGGCAGCCCGGAGTCGCGGTAGACCAGCCGCTCGTCGGTGGCCGGCGAGACCACGAACGGCGGGTTGGTCACGACCAGGTCGAACCGCTCGCCCGCCACCGGCTCGAAGAGGCTGCCCGGCGCGGACGTCGACGCTCGACCTCGTTGAGGGCGGCGTTGAGCCGGGTCATCGGCCAGCGCCCGCTCGTTGACGTCGGTGGCCACGACCCGCGCCGGCGTGCCCGGCCAGGTGCAGCGCCTGCACGCCGCAGCCGGTGCCGAGGTCGAGCGCCCGGCCCGACCGGGTCGCCGCACGGTCAGCTGGGCCAGCGACGTGGAGGCCGAGCGAGATGCCCAGCACGTGGTCGGGCGCGACCGCGATCGGGGCGCCGTCGAGGCCCGGCGTCAGGTCGCTGACCACCCACCAGTCCGACGGTCGTCGTCGGCGTAGGGCCGTACGTCGACCAGCGCCCGGACCTCGCCGCCGGACGCTCGCAGCAGCCCGGCCCGCGACGAGCGGCTCGACCAGCCCGGGCAGGGCCCGGTCGGCCTGCGTCGCGCGCCACCGGGAGCCTGCAGCAGCCACAGCCGGACCAGCGTCTCCAGCGGCGAGCCGCCCGCGGGTGGCCCGCAGGCCGGGCACGGTCTCGTTGCGGGACAGGGCGGCGTGCGCCGATGGGGCCCGAGCAGCGCGGCCACCCCGTCGTAGGAGTAGCCGGCGGACCGCAGGGCGGCCCGCAGCACGGTCGGTCGACGCGGTCGGGGGCAGGTCCACGCCCGTCACCCTAGGTCGTCCCGCCGACCACCCGGACGAGCCCGGCAGGAGGCGGGGCCACCCTGCGGACGCGACGCGGCCGGGCCCGCCCCGAGGGGCGGACCCGGCCGGCGAGTGGATCAGGCGCTGACCGTGCGGCCCTGCGACTCCGTGTCGAGAGCGACCGGGCGGCGCTTCGAGACGTAGACGGCCCCGGCGATGATCGGCCGTGGCCACCAGGGCGATGCCGATGCGCAGCACGTCGTTCTCGCCCGACCCGACGCGACAGGTTGACGATCGCGGCCGCGATCAGCAGCGAGACCAGGTTCATCACCTTGATGCAGCGGGTTGATGGCCGGGCCGGCGGTGTCCTTGAACGGGTCGCCGACGGTGTCGCCGATGATCGTGGCCTCGTGGGCGTCGGAGCCCTTGCCGCCGTGGTTGCCGTCCTCGACCAGCTTCTTGGCGTTGTCCCAGGCGCCGCCGGAGTTCGCCAGGAAGACCGCCATCAGCGTGCCGGTGCCGATCGCGCCGGCGAGGTAGCCGGCCAGCGGCCCGACGCCGAGCCCGAAGCCCACCGCGATCGGGGCCATGATCGCCAGCACGCCCGGCGTGGCCAGCTCGCGCAGCGAGTCGCGGGTGCAGATGTCGACGACCTTGCCGTACTCGGGACGACCGGTGCCCTCCATGATCCCGGGGATCTCGTTGAACTGCCGGCGGACCTCGTAGACCACCGCGCCGGCGGCCCGGCCGACCGCGTTGATCAGCCAGGCCGGAGAAGAGGAACACGACCGCGGCACCGATGATGCAGGCCGACCAGCACGTTGGGGCTGTAGACCTGCGGTGATGAAGAGTCGCCCTGCGTGACCGACCCGGAGGCGTCGCGCAGGGCGTCGGTGATGGCGCCGGTGTAGGAGCCGAACAGCGCCGTCGCGGCGAGCACCGCGGTGGCGATGGCGATGCCCTTGGTGATGGCCTTGGTGGTGTTGCCGACCGCGTCGAGCTCGGTGAGGATCTGCGCGCCCTCCTCGTCGACGTCGCCGGACATCTCCGCGATGCCCTGGGCGTTGTCGGAGACCGGGCCGAAGGTGTCCATGGCCACGATGACGCCCGACCGTGGTGAGCAGGCCGCAGCCGGCCAGGGCCACCGCGAACAGCGACGACGGTCACGACGCCGGAGCCGAGCAGGAACGCGCCGTAGACGGCCGCGCCGATGACCAGGCGGTGAACACCGCGGACTCGAACCCGACCGAGAGGCCGGACAGGATGACCGTGGCCGCGCCGGTGAGCGAGGTCTTGCCGATGTCGCGTGACCGGGCGGTGGTCGGTGCCGGTGTAGTAGCCGGTCAGCGCGAGGATGACCGCGGCCAGCACGATGCCGATGAGCACCGCGACGGTGGCGATGACCCGCGGGTCGCCGCGTGGCGTCCGCGCCGGTGGACCCGACCAGCTCGGAGAACGAGCCGGGCAGGTAGACGAAGGCGGCGATGGTGCAGAGCACGGCGGAGACGCCGGCGGAGATGTAGAAGGCCCGGTTGATGGTCTTCAGGCCGCTCTCGCCCGCGCGCGGCTTGCAGAGGTAGACGCCCAGGATCGCGGTCAGCGCGCCGATGGCCGGGACGATCAGCGGGAAGACCAGGCCCTTGTCGCCGAAGGCGGCCTTGCCGAGGATCAGCGCGGCGACCAGCGTCACCGCGTAGGACTCGAACAGGTCGGCGGCCATGCCGGCGCAGTCGCCGACGTTGTCGCCCACGTTGTCGGCGATCGTGGCGGCGTTGCGGGGGTCGTCCTCGGGGATGTTCTGCTCGACCTTGCCGACCAGGTCGGCGCCGACGTCGGCGGCCTTGGTGAAGATGCCGCCGCCGACGCGCATGAACATGGCGAGCAGCGCGGCGCCGAAGCCGAAGCCCTCCAGCACCGTGGGGGCGTCGCCCTTGTAGATGAGGACCACGAGCGCGGCGCCGAGCAGGCCGAGGCCGACGGTGGCCATGCCGACCGTGCCGCCGGTGCGGAAGGCCGACCCGCATCGCCGGGTCGCGGCCCTGGCTGCGGTCGGCCGCGGCGGCCGCCACCCGGACGTTGGCGCGCACCGCCAGCGACATGCCCATGTAGCCGATCGCCGCCGAGAAGCCGGCGCCGACGAGGAAGAAGACCGACCGGCCGATCCGGACGTCGACGCCGCCGTCGGCCGGCAGCAGGAACAGCAGGACGAAGGCGATCGACCACGAAGACGGCCAGGGTCTTGAACTGCCGGGTCAGGAAGGCCGCGGCGCCCTCCTGCACGGCCTTGGCGATGGTCTGCATGTTCTCGGTGCCCTCGCCGGCGGCGAGGACCTGCCGCCGGAAGACCACCCCCATGGCCAGCGCGATGACGCGCGATGACCCCGACGATGACGACCAGGGTCAGGTTGCCGCCGGACAGGTCGGCGTTGGTGGCGCGGCCGCCCGCTTCCCCGGCCGCGTAGATGTGCCCGGACATCAGTCCTCCTCCGTCGGGCGCAGCGCCCGAGCGTGTGCGTCGTACACCGCGTGGCATGCCACCACGGGGCGCGGGCCAGGGTGTGACCTGGCCCTCACGAATGTCTGCCGGAGTCTACGTACAGGAAGCGTGCGTCGCGCGAACCGGCCTGTGAAGTCGCCCACAATCGGTCTGCCCGGGGTCGGACCGGGGTCAGGCGGCGGGACCCTCCAGCGGCCAGGACATCGAGAGCGTGGTGCCGACGTCGTCGGTGCCGACCTCGAAGTCGTCGATGAGTCCGCGCAGCAGCGCCCAGGGCTCGACCCCGTCGATGTCGGAGGACGGCGGGTCCGTGTCCTCGACGTGGCCGGCGCCCCGCACCTCGACCTGCAGCCGCTCGCCGAGCCGCATGGTGACCACCACGGGGTCGTAGGCGGCCGCCCGGGAGGCGTCGGGGCCGACCAGCAGCGCGCAGGCCTCGCCGACGGCCAGACGGATCTCCTCCACGAACTCCTCGTCACCGCGTGACCCGCCGAGCCACCGCGGCGGCGACCAGCCGCACCGTGCGGACGAGGGCAGGGTCGCGCGCGATGGAGACGCGTCATGCCGGTGGCGGTCCGAGGCCCGCCGGACAGCACGTCGCTACCGCTCGGCGAGCGCGTCGGCCTGCGAGCCGTGGATCGCGAACACCTTCGCCAGGCCGGTGATGCGGAAGATCTTGAGCAGCCGCTCCTGGTTGCAGATCAGGCGCATCGACCCGTCGTGGGCGCGCACCTTCTTCAGCCCGCCGACCAGGACGCCCAGGCCGGTGGAGTCCAGGAAGTCGACCTTCTCCATGTCGATGACGAGGTGGTAGTCCCCGTTGCCGACCAGCTCGGTGATCTTGTCCCGCAGCTTGGGCGCGGTGTAGACGTCGATCTCCCCGCCCACCTCGATGATCGTGTGACCATCCTCGTGTCGGGTCTCGAGTGACAGATCCACGGTGTCTCCTCATGGCCGTCGGCAGGCGTGCATGAGGCCGCGGCGCGGCCCCTCTCGTGCTGGGTCATTCAACCACGCAGCCCCACCCCACGGCTGCCGGTCCCCGCCATCGCCGGCGTCCCTCCCGGGCCCACCGGACCGGCTCGGGCCGTCGCCCTCACCACGAACCGCAGGCCCAGCACCGGTCCGGCCACCCGCGCCGTCCCCACCGTGACGGTCGGCCCCACGGCCGCGCACGAGGTCAGCCGGGCGTCGTTGCGGCGGGCCGTCGCTCCGGCCGCGGCGCAGGCGTCCTCGCCGCGCTGACCGGCCGCGGCCCCCGCCAGCGCGGCCAGGTCGGCGGCCGAGGAGACCCGACGTCGGTCCGCCACCGCGCCCGCGAGCACCGTCACCACGACCGTGAGCACCACCAGCAGGCCCAGGATGAGCGTGCCCCACACGGCCGCGCTGCCGCGTTGTCCCCGCCCGCTGTCCTTCCGCCCGATCACCGGGTGCTCACCGGGGCTCACCGGGCTCACCGACGCGCCGGGGCTCACCGGGCTCACCGGGCTCAACGGGCTCACCGGGGCTCACGGGCGGCGACGGCCTCGGCGTGGACGTCGACCCCGGGCAGGAACGAGAACAGCCCCCCGGGGCCGCGTACCGGGCTCACCACCCGGACGACCACGGTGTCGCCGTCCTGACGCACCGCGATCCGCGCACCCGCCGGCGCCACCCGACGACCCAGCGCGGTGGCCGAGCCGTCGGTGTCGTCGCGGGACACTGCCCGGGCCACCTCGCGCGCCGCGTCCACGACCCGCACCTGGGTGGCGGCCAGCGAGAGCACCCAGGCCAGGCCGAGCGCCACCGCGACCAGCACGGGCAGCACCATCACCGTCTCCGCCGTGACCGCCCCCCGACCGGCCCGACGGGCGGCGACCCGGCCTGCCCCTCGGACGACCCAGCGGGCGGCCCACTGGACGGCCCAGCGGGCACGGCCGGGAGCAGGACGGCGCGCGGCGACGCACCCTCCCGCTCCCGGCCTGCGCTGTCGGGTGGACACGCTCAGAGCCCGACGACCTTGAGCACGAGCTCGAACAGCGCCTTGAGCAGCTTCTGGCCCCAGTCACTGGTCAGCAGCTTGATCAGCACGGACGCGAACCCGCACCCGGCTGCGGTCACCACGGCGTACTCGGCCGTGGTGACCCCCCTCTGGCCACGCAGTCGCGCCACCGGCGATCTCGTCATCGCAGAACCTCCATCTCCGCCCACCCTGCGGGTCGGCGTCTCGTTGTCGTGCCGCTGACTCTGGTGGCGGCGAGGGGGCCCCACGAGCCCCTCGTGCCGGGATGGGGACGGGCCGCGGGCCGGCGCGGTTGTGGACCGGAACCGGTGGTCACCGTCCGGCCAGCACCGACACCGAGCCGGCGACCAGCGGCACCACGCCGATCAGCACGAACGAGGGCAGCAGGCACAGCCCCAGCGGCAGGGCCGCCCTGACCCCGACGGTGCGGGCGCGCGACTCCACCACGGCTCGCTGGCGCAGCCGCAGGTCGTCGGCCAGTCGGAGCATGGCCTCGGAGACGGAGGCGCCGCTGTCCGTGGCCCGGGACAGGGCACGCCCCAGCCCTCCGAGCTGGGGGTGCCGGGTGAGCTCGCGCCACACGGCGGCCGGGTCCCCGCCCATCCTGAGCCGCGCCGCGACCAGGCCCAGCTCGTCGGCCAGCGGAGGGTCGACCGCGGCGACGAGCTGGTCGAGGGCGGCCGCGGGCGAGAGGCCCACCGCCAGGCAGGCCGCCATCAGGTCCACCGCGTGCGGTACCGAGGCCAGCAGCCGTTCGCGACGACGCCGTACCGAGGGTGGCTCCAACCGGCCGGTCGCCCACCAGCACACCGCGGCAGCAACCGGTGACGCGACCCAGCCGACGGGGAGCCCCGCGAAGAAGAGGACCCCGGCCCCGACGGCGGAGGTCGCGACGATCCTCAGGACCGGGGAGTCGGTGCTCGCCGCCCCGGAGGGGGAGGCACGGCTCGACCCGTCCGGCTGGCCCGACCCCTCCGAGCGCCCCGGCCGACCTCGGGGAAGAGAGCCGGGACGCGTGCCGGTGGGAGCAGGGTCGGTGGACAGGGGACCGAGCCCGCGGCGGGTGGGCACCGCCAACGCGGCCGCGGCCGCGGCCGCGACGACCGCCACGACCCAGCACAGCGCCGACGGCGGCGAGGGGAGCGACAGCGCCGTCAGCACGACGAGCAGGCCGGCGGTCACGACCGCAGCACCGTGGCGGCGATCCGGTCGATCCACCACAGCCCCGCGAAGCCGCACGCTATGCCCGACGCCAGGCACGCGAGTCCGGGCGGGGTGGCGAGCAGGAAGTGCCATGGGTCGCCACCGATCCCCGCCGACATGGCCAGCGACGCCAGCGGCAGCACCGCGACGAGCCGGGCCGTGGCCTGGGCCGAGGCCAGCTCGCCCGCCACCAGGTGCCGGGTGGACTGCCGCGCCCGGGCCGAGGCGGAGACCTGGCCCAGCGCGGTGGCCAGGCCGGCCCCCGACCGCTCGGCCACCACCCAGGCCGACGCCACCTCCCGCAGCCCCTCGGCGCCGGGGCGGGCCGCCACCCGACGGAGGGCCGCTGGTACGTCGGCCCCGAGGCGGGCGGCGTCCACGACGGGTCGCAGGTCGGACCAGAGCTCCTCGACGTGCTCCAGGCAGGTCAGCAGGGGCAGGCCGGCACGCAGCTCGCCCACCAGGCCCTCGCAGACTTCCACCACCAGCGCCTGTCGGCGCACCGCCACCGCTGCGAGACGTGACCGGCGGACGAGGCCCGCCACCGCCGTGGCCGCCCCGGCCGCGACGAGGGCCAGCACCAGTCGACGGCCGTCGAGGCTCAGCAGCAGGACGCCGGCCACCAGAGACAGCAGCACCGGCGCTCGAGCCGACGCCAGCCCGACGCGCGCTCCGACCGACGATGCGGGCGGCCCACCGGGCGCGGGGCCTGCCCCGACGGGCTCCTGTGGGCGTCGCGCGTCGGTGCCTCCGGTCCGAGGACGGTCGAGCCGTCGGGGTCCGGGCACGAGCAGGGCCACCGCCGCCCCGACCGCCAGGGCCGCCAGGACGGTCGCCACCGCAGGTGCCGCGGAGGCGCTCACCGACGCAGCCGTCGCAGCAGCTGGGCGGCGGCCTCGTGCTCCGTCGTCCGTCCGTCGGCACCGAAGGTCACCGCCGGCCGCGCGCTCACGCGTCCGTCGGCGTCGCGCTGGAGGACGGCGACCTCGGCCACCCGACGGGCACCGTCGGGACCCCGGGCCAGGTGCACCACGGCGTCGACGGCCGACCAGAGCTGGCTGTGCACCGCCGCCTGCGGCAGTCCGGCCGCCATGGCCAGGGCCTCGACGCGGGCCGGGACGTCGCCGGCCGAGTTGGCGTGCAGGGTGCCGCACCCCCCCTCGTGGCCGGTGTTCATGGCGGCCAGCAGGTCGGTGACCTCGGCCCCGCGGACCTCGCCGACGACCAGCCGGTCGGGCCGCATCCGCAGGGCCTGACGGACCAGGACGCGCATGGGCACCTCGCCGGCGCCCTCCACATTGGCGGTGCGGGCCTCGAGGGCCACGACGTGCGGGTGGGAGGGCCGCAGCTCGCTGGCGTCCTCCACGATCACCACGCGGTGACCGGGGTCGACCAGGGAGAGGAGGGCCGAGAGCAGGGTGGTCTTGCCCGACCCCGTCCCGCCGCTGACCAGGAAGGCCAGCCGCGAGCCCACCAGGGCGGCCAGCAGACTGGCCCCGTCCGCGGTGACGGTCCCCCGCTCCACCAGCTCCTCCAGGGTGAAGACCCGGGCGCGGGGCACCCGCAGGGAGATCAGGGTGCCGGGCCGGGACAGCGGCGCGAGCACGGCGTGGAAGCGGGTGCCGTCGGGCAGCCGGAGGTCGACGTACGGCGTGGCATCGTCGAGTCGACGTCCCGCGGAGCCGGCCAGCCGCTGGGCCAGCCGACGGACCGCGGCGTCGTCCGGGAAGCGGGTCGAGGTCAGCTCGAGCCCCTCCCCCCGGTCGACGTAGACCGCGGCGCACCCGTTGACCAGGACGTCGGTGACGCCGGGGAGCCGTAGCAGCGGCTCCAGCGGCCCGGCCCCCAGGACGTCCTGGCGCAGCAGGTCGTGCACCGCGAGGACCGTGGCGTCCCCCACCGGGCGGCCCTGCTCGCGCAGGGCGTCGGCGACCACCTCCGGGGACAACCCCGCTCCGGTGAGCGCGAGCCGCTCCCGCACCCGGTCCAGCACGCCGGGGTCGAGCGCCTCCCCGGTCAGGGCCGACCTCATGCGGCCGTGGGGGCGGCGCAGCGAGCCAGCACCGCCGCGGCCGAGCGGGCCAGCCCGGAGCGGTGGGAGGCCACCGGCCCGAGCCCGAGGTCGACGTGCTCGGGCAGCCGGCGTTGGTCGCGGCAGCTCGGCCAGCAGGGGCAGCCCCAGGGCGGCGGCGACCTGGTCGGCGGCCACGGCCCCGCGACCCCCGCGCACCACCAGGGCGACGGAGGCGGACAGCGCCTCGAGGTCCTCGACCACCTTGCCGGCCGACCCGACCCCGGTCACCGACGGCTCGACCACCAGCAGCACGCGGTCGCAGCGGGTGACCGCCTCCGCGACCACGTCGTCCGGCCCCCGCGGCAGGTCCAGCACCACCACGTCGTGTCCCCGCCGGGCCGCCGAGACCACCTCGCGCACCGACGAGGCGTCGAGGTCGGTCCCGCCCCCGGGACCCCAGGTGAGCACCGCGAGACGGTCCTTCACCGGGAGGGCCGCCCGCAGCGACCGGGACCCCAGGCGGCCCCGGGAGGACATCAGGACGTCCCACCGAGCACCCTCGGCACCCTCCAGGCCGACGACCCGGTCCAGCCCCGGCCCCAGCGGGTCGAGGTCGACGAGCACCGCGCGGGAGTGACGTGCGGCGACCAGGCCGAGGGCGCACGCGAAGGTGGTGGCGCCGGCTCCACCCGATCCGCCCACCACGCCGAGCATGCGACCTCCGCTCGCGCGGTCCGCGCCGTCGGAGGCGTCGCTGAGCAGCTCCACCAGCCAGGTCGCTCCCTGGGCCAGCTCCACGACGTCGAGCGCGCCGACCGTCAGGGCGTCCTGGAACACCCCGGACGGCAGTGGCGCGCGACCCACGACGTGCACGTCGTCGCGCCGCCCCGGGCGGTGGGCGGCCATCGGGGCCGCCAGGTCGGCGCCCAGCAGCACCACGGAGGCCGAGCTCCACACCCGCAGGGCGTCGGTCGTGGCCTCGACCACCTGGAGCCGCGTGCCGGCGGCCGCGGCCAGCCGCAGCACGTCCTCGCGCAGCAGGGGGTCACCGGTGACGAGCAGGGCGGCGGCGGAGGTCATGTCCCGACCCTGCTGAGCAGCCGCGTGTGCGGCCACCCGGAGGGCGTCGGCTGTGGAGGGCGCGCCCGGCGGCGTACCTGGGGACGACACCTGGCCGCGCGGGACGCCTCCGCGGGCATCCCCGCGCACGACGGGACGCCTCGGCAGATATCCACGCGCACGACGGAACGCCTCGGCGGGCATCCCCGCGCACGACGGGACGCCTCGGCGGGCATCCCCGCGCACGACGGGACGCCTCGGCGGGCAACCGCGCGCACGACGGGACGCCTCGACAGAAAGTGAACGCGGTCCCTGGCCGGGGGGGATGACCAGGGACCGCGCGAGGCCCGACCCGGGGGAGGGGTCGGACCGGGGCCAGCGACCGGGGGAAGTCGCTGGGGTCCAGGGGGGTGCGCATCCGAGTCAACCACCCCTGTGTGAGAGGTGGGCACCCGGTGCCCGTACCCAAACAGTAGCGCGCCCTTTACCTAAACCCCCACCTCTAGGCTGAGGTCCGCGCCACACTGCGCATCGGACCCTGCCGCCCACCGTCCGGGCGGCTCCCGAACCCCCGGAAGGACCACCCGATGACCGTCACCCCACCGGACGGCGAGCGGGCCACCGGTCGCCCGGCGGCGTTCTTCGACCTCGACAAGACGATCATCGCCCGGTCCAGCACGCTGGCCTTCAGCAAGCCGTTCCAGGCCGGCGGGCTCATCTCCCGGCGGGCCGTCCTGCGCAGCGCCTACGCCCAGTTCGTCTACCACGTGGGTGGCGCGGACCACGACCAGATGGAGAAGATGCGGCAGTTCCTGTCCTCGCTCAGCGCGGGCTGGGACGTGCAGACCGTCCGCGACATCGTGGCCGAGACGCTGCACCACGTGGTGGACCCGCTGGTCTACGACGAGGCCGTCTCGCTGATGGAGGAGCACCACCTCGCGGGCCGCGACGTCATCATCGTCTCGGCCTCCGGGTCGGAGGTGGTCGAGCCGATCGGCGAGCTGCTCGGGGCGGACGGCGTCGTGGCCACCCGCATGGAGATCGTCGACGGCCGCTACACCGGGGGCATCGACTACTACGCCTACGGGGAGAACAAGGCGGCTGCTCTGCGGCGGCTGGCCGAGGAGAACGCCTACGACCTGTCGCTGAGCTTCGCCTACAGCGACTCCATCACCGACCTGGCCATGCTCGAGGTGGTGGGCAACCCCTACGCGGTCAACCCGGACCGAGAGCTGCGGCGCGAGGCGGTGGCCCGGGGGTGGCCGGTGCTGGTCTTCACCCGGCCGGTGGCCCTGCGGCGCAGGATGCGGCTGCCCCGGGGCGTCGCACCCTGGCCGCGATGGCGGCCGGGACCGCGGCGGCGGTGGGGGGCGCGGTGTACGTCTCGGCCCGTCGACGGCTCGGCCCGCCGGGGGTGTAGACCAGCCCCGCGGACGTCTTGTGGGGTCGCCGAACCAGGCGTACAAAGGACACCAGAGAAAAGCACGGCCCGCACGAGAGTCCGGTACCCACGCGGCGATTCACCCTTCCTAATTGGGCGTTGACCTCGGGTTCACCCGGGGCAACATTTATGAGATGCACGCCTGGTAGCCAAGGCCTCCGTGTCAGCGACGGCGCTTCGGGATCACCCGAGGCGCCGTCCGCACGTCCGGGGGCATCCGGCCCATTCGCATCAGGATCAGGATCGGGGCGGGTCAGGGTCGGGCGAGCGGGCTGGCCTCGGCGCCGGCCGCGTAGGCCTGCGCGGCGTACAGCAGCCAGCCGTGCACCCCGGCCGGGCCGCCCTCGGCGTACCCGCGCAGGTTCGAGGCGTACTCGCGCCGCAGCGCCAGGTGGCCCGCCTCGGGGACGACCAGCGAGGTGGGGTCGACACCGCGGGACACCAGCACCAGCCGTTCGGCCGCCCGCGCGACCACGCCGGTGCGGGAGACGAAGGGGTCGGCCGCGACCAGCTCGGCGTGCACCACGGCGGCCACCACCAGGGCGGGTGCCGTGGTGGGGGCGGCCAGCATCCGGGCCAGCTCGCGGAGCCGGTCGGCGGCCTGGCCGCCGCGGGGCCGGCCGAGGTCGTCGTCGGCCACCTCGCCGTTGGCCGCCAGGGTGTGCAGCCGCGCCAGCGCCTGCAGGGGCGAGCGCCCGAAGGTGGGCACCAGCCCCAGCAGCTCGCCGCTGACCCGCAGGGCCGCCCCGGCCGTGCCGTCCCCCCGCCCGGCCCGCACCTCCTCGAGGCTGCTGGCGGAGCCCTCCAGCGCGGCACTGGCGTGCGCACCCCGCAACAGGGACTCCCCGGTGAGGTCGGGCGTCGTACGACGCAGCCCGCGGTCGCGCAGCAGGGCGTCGATCCCGTCGCGGGTGGCGGCCATCGCCGAGGCCACGCCCTCCAGGGCGGTCAGCCCCGCCAGGGGGTCGGGGGGCGCAGCGGGGTCGGGCACCCGCGCAGGCTAGCCCGGAGGCTCAGGCGGCCGGGCCCTTGGCCCGCACGTCGGCCACCGAGGTCATCGCCTCCCGCAGCTCGGCGAGCCAGTCATCCTCGTGCTGGCCCACCAGCCGCACGCACCAGGCCAGGGCCTCGGAGCGGGAGCGGGCCACGCCCGCCTCCACCAGGGTGTCGAGCACCTGGCGCTGCGGCTGACGCAACCGGGTCATCACCGGCGCGGCGACGTGGGTGAAGAGCTCGGTGCGCTCCCCCACGGTGACCTGCCAGGACACCTTGCGCTCGAAGCGGTGCTCCGCCTCGCGCGCGATCTCCATCCGCTGCTCGCGGGTGTCCTCCCGGAAGGCCCTGGTCCGTCCGGCCCGGGCCTCGTCGGCCTCGGCCGCGGTCGTCCCGTCGGGCAGGTCGACGTCGGCCAGGGTCAGCGCGACGATCATCTCCTCGCGGTCGGTCGCCGCCCGGACGGGGGCGTGCTGCCAGTCCTGCGGGACCCGACCGGTGAACCAGCCCCGGACCCGCTCTGTCGTCTCATCTGTAATCATGTAATCGAGATTACAACGCTGTCCGGCACGAGCCAAGAGCGTTGGTAGCCTTCGCGCGATGGACGTGAACACGGAACGAGCGCGTGCAGCCGGCCCTGTCGCTTCGGCGCGGTGGCGGACGCCTACGCCCGCGCCCGGCCCGGCTACCCCACCGAGGCCGCGGCCTGGCTGGTCGGGGCCCCGACGCGCACGTCCTGGAGCTGGGGGCGGGCACCGGGCGGCTCACCGAGCAGCTGACGGCGCTGGGCCACCGGGTGCTGGCCACCGACCCGCTCGAGCCGATGCTGCGCCACCTCGTCCAGCGGCTGCCCGGCACCCCCGCCGTCCTGGCCACCGCCGAGCGGATCCCGCTGCGGGCCCGGTCGGTGGACGTGGTCGTCGGCGCGCAGGCCTTCCACTGGTTCGACCTGGGAAGGCGCTGCCCGAGATCGCCCGGGTGCTGCGCCCGGGCGGGCACCTCGCCCTGGCCTGGAACCTGCGTGACGAGCGGATCCCGTGGGTCGCCGGCTCGGCGAGCTCATCGGCACCCAGGAGCAGGACAACGACCCCACGCCCGCCCTGCTAGTCCTCGCACCTGTTCGGCTTCGTGGAGACCTCGACGTACCGGTTCTGGCAGCCCTTCGACCAGGCCCGGCTGCGCGACCTGGTGCTGTCGCGCTCCAACGTCGCGAGCATGTCCGAGCCGGAGCGGGACCGCGTGCTGCGCAAGGTCGACGAGCTCTACGACGAGTACGGCCGCGGGCACGACGGGATGCTGCTGCCCTACGTCACGCACTGCTACCGGGCGGTGGTACGTCCGCCCGCGCTCGTGGAGGACCACGGCACACCGGCCGACCGCGACGACGACGGCGGCGACGCCGACTCCCTGCTCATCGACTTCCAGTAGCCGCGGTGGCCGACCGGTGGGCGGGACCGTGGGCCGGGCCGCTGGCCGGGTCGTGGCGGTGGCCGCGGTGGCGGCGGCACCTCGGCACCGACGACGACCGGACCACCTTCCGCACCCTGCACACGGCCTCGCTGGCCACCCCGGCGCTGCGCGGCGGGCTGACGACCGTCTCGGCGGAGAAGGCCGCACGGCACCTGCGCAGCCTGCTCGGCGCCCCGGCCATCGCGCTGACCGACACCACGGGGCTGCTGGCCTGGGACGGGCGCCACCAGCACCACGTCGACCCGGACCGCCGCCCTGGCCGAGCGGGCGCTCGCGCGACGGCGCCACCACCGTCCGCGGTCGGGCCGATCTGGCCTGCGACGGACCCGCGCTGCCCGCTGCGGCAGGTCGTCGTCACCCCGCTGACCGTCGAGGAGCGCGTGGTGGGCACGCTGCAGGTCTTCGCCCCCACCGCGTCCGCGGGCCTGGTCCGGGCCGCCGAGGAGGTGGCCCGGCTGGGTCTCGGGCCAGCTCGAGCTGGCCGAGCTCGACGCGTCCCGCACCCGGCTGATGGAGGCCGAGGTGCGCGCGCTGCGGGCGCAGATCAGCCCGCACTTCGTCTACAACTCGCTGACCGCGATCGCCTCGTTCGTGCGCACCGACCCCGAGCGCGCCCGCGAGCTGCTGCTGGAGTTCGCCGACTTCACCCGCTACTCCTTCCGCCGGCACGGCGAGTTCACCACGCTGGCCGAGGAGCTGGGCTCGATCGAGCAGTACCTCGTGCTGGAGAAGGCGCGCTTCGGCGACCGGCTCGAGGTGACGCTGCGGGTGGCCCCCGAGGTGCTCCCGGTCGTCGTGCCGTTCCTGTGCCTGCAGCCGCTGGTCGAGAACGCCGTGCCGCCACGGCCTGGAGCCGGGCGGCCGGAGCCGGACGGATCTAGATCACCGCGGAGGACGACGACTACGAGGCGGTGATCTCGGTCGAGGACGACGGGGTCGGCGAGGACCCCGAGCGGGTACGGCGTGCCCTGGCCGGCGACCCCGACGGCGACTCGGTCGGGCTGGGCAACGTCGACGCGCGGCTGCGGCAGGCCTTCGGTGACGAGTACGGCCTGGTCGTGGAGACTGCCCCCGGGGCCGGCACGAAGGTGACGGTCCGGGTCCCGAAGTACGCCCCGGGGGTGCACCCATGAGGCCTTCCGTGCTCGTCGTCGACGACGAGCGGCCCGCCCTCGACGAGCTCGCGTTCCTGCTGCGGCGCGACCCCCGGGTCGAGGAGGTGGCCACCGCCGACTCCGCGGCCGAGGCGCTGCGGGTGCTGCAGGAGGGCGCCGTGGACGCGGTGTTCACCGACATCGCGGATGCCCGGGCTCACCGGCCTCGACCTCGCCCGGGTGCTGTCGCGCTTCCGCACCGCCGCCACCGGTCGTCTTCGTCACCGCCCACGACGAGCCACGCCGTCGACGCCTTCGACCTCAACGCCGTCGACTACGTGCTCAAGCCGGTGCGCGACGAGCGGCTCGCCGAGGCCGTCCGCCGGGTGGTGGAGGTCAGCGGCCACCGAGACGGCCGCGCCGACGACGAGGACAGCATCCCGGTCGAGCTCGGCGGCGTGACCCGCTTCGTCGCGCGCAGCGACGTGCTGTACGTCGAGGCGCAGGGCGACTACGCCCGGCTGCACACGGCGCCGGCAGCCACCTGATCCGCACCCCGCTGACCACGCTGGAGGTGGACTGGCGCGAGGCCGGCTTCGTGCGCATCCACCGCTCCCTGCTGGTCGGCCTCGCCCACGTCGCCGAGGTCCGGGTGGACGCCGGCCGCTGCACGCGTGCTGGTCGGCGGCGAGGAGCTGACCGTGAGCCGCCGGCACACCCGCGAGCTGCGCGACCTGCTGGTGCGCCGCGCCCGGCCCGGCGGGCCGGCACGGTCGTGACCGCGGAGCCGGAGCCGCCCGCCCCGGGTGCGGGTGCACCAGCCCGCGCGGCCGGCGCCGCACGCCCACGGCAGGTCAGCGCCGCCTCGGAGATCGACGCGCAGACCGAGCTCGGCGAGATCTACATGTCCTCGCTGCTGCGCTCGCAGCTGCGCCTGGCGCTGCTGGTGCTCGCTGGCCCTGGTGGTGCTGGTGGCCGGGCTGCCGCTGGTGCTTCGCGCTGCTCCCCGGGCTGTCACGCGTGCACGTGCTGGGCATGCCGCTGCCGTGGGTCCTGCTCGCGTTCGTGGTCTACCCGGTGCTGCTGGTCCTGGGCTGGCTCTACGTGCGGGCCGCGGAGCGCAACGAGCGGGACTTCGCCGAGGTCGTGGAGCGGCGGTGAGCCCGGCGCTGGGGCGTCGTGGCCGTCCTCGTCGTCACCGTCGGCCACCCTGGCGGTCGGGTGCCTACGGCTGGCGCTTCTCGCGCACCACCAGCGACTTCTTCGTCGCCTCCAGGTCGGTGCGTCCGGCGCTCAACGCCTCGGCGATCGGGGGCGAGTACCTCTCCGCGGCCTCGTTCCTGGGGGTCGCCGGGCTGGTGCTCGCCTTCGGCACCGACATGCTCTGGTACCCCGTCGGGTGGACGGCCGGGCTACCTCGTGCTGCTGGTGCTGGTCGCCGCCCCGCTGCGCCGCTCCGGCGCCTACACGCTGCCCGACTTCGCCGAGGCCCGCCTGGAGTCCCGGGCGGTGCGCGGGATCTCCTCGCTGCTCGTGGTCGGCGTCGGGCTGGCTCTACCTGATGCCGCAGTTCCAGGGCGCCGGGCTGTCGCTGGGCACGGTGGCCGGCACGCCGCCGTGGGTGGGCGGCGTGCTGGTGGGCGCGGTCGTGCTGGTCAACGTGTTCTTCGGCGGCATGCGCAGCATCACCCTCGTGCAGGCGTTCCAGTACTGGCTCAAGCTGACCGCCCTGCTGCGTGCCGGTGATGTTCCTGCTCGCGGTCTGGACGGTGACGGCGCGGCCTCGCCCGCCGACCCGCCGGTGGCCGGCGGCGTCCCGGGCGACGTGTGGGCCGACCCGCTGGCCGCCGCCGAGGCCCACCCGCTCTACACGACCTACTCGATGATCGTCGCGACCTTCCTCGGCACGATGGGCCTGCCGCACGTGGTCGTGCGCTTCTACACCAACCCCGACGGCCGCACCGCCCGGCGCACGACGCTGGTGGTGCTGGGCCTGCTCGGCCTCTTCTACGTGCTGCCCTCCCGTGTACGGCGCCCTCGGCCGGCTCTACGCCCCCGACCTGATGCGCCGCGGCGCCACCGACACCGTGGTGCTCGAGCTGCCGGCCCGGATGGTCGGAGGTCTCGGCGGCGAGCTGCTGTCGGCGCTCACCGCCGCCGGGGCGTTCGCGGCGTTCCTGTCCACCTCCTCGGGCCTGACCATCGCGGTGGCCGGGGTGCATCAGCCAGGACGTGATGCGACGCCGCTTCCGGGGCGTGCGGGCCTTCCAGGCCGCGGCCGTCGTGGCCGTCGCCGTTCCGCTGGTGCTGTCCGTCTCGGCCGAGGGCGTCGGGGTCGCCCGGGCGGTGGGGCTGGCGTTCGCGGTGGCCGCCTCGACCTTCTGCCCCCTGCTGGTGCTGGGCATCTGGTGGCGGCGCCTGACCGACGTCGGCGCCATCGCCGGGATGCTCGTGGGCGGCGGGCTGTCCGGCGGTGCGGTGCTGGTGACCCTGCTGGACGGCGCCTGGACGGGGTGGGCCGGGGCGCTGGTCTCGCAGCCGGCGGCCTGGACCGTGCCCGCCGCCTTCGCCACCATGGTCGGGGTCTCGCTGCTGACGCCGTCGCGGGTGCCGGCCCACGTGGCCCGCACCATGGTCCGGCTGCACACCCCGGAGGCGGTCGAGCTCGACCGGGGACCCCAGCCGCACTGATCCGCGGGCGACCGTTCGTCGCCCGTTTCGCGCCGTACGGCGACCCGCGGCGGCCGCTGGCCGCACCGCCCGGCACGGCGACCTGCCGCTGCGGTGCCCCCGATCCCTACGGTGACGGTCATCACAGCCTGGCCGGACCCCGTGCGCGCCGGCCGAGGACCGAGGTGAGCTGCGTGAGCGACGAGACGAACCGACCAGCCGGCCCAGGCACAGGCGGGCACGGGCGCGAGCACGCCCCGACCTGGAAGGCCCACGGAACCATCCGGCGGCCATCTACGACGAGCTGCGCCCCGCCGATGAGTTCGTCGAGCTGCGGCGCAAGTACCGCGCCTTCGTGCGTGCCGTGGACGATCGCCTTCCTGGTCTGGTACCTGCTCTACGTGCATGATGTCGAACTGGGCCACGGCTTCATGGACACCAAGCTCGTCGGCAACATCAACGTGGCGCTG
Source organism: uncultured Actinomycetota bacterium (assembly GCA_963750345.1). Lineage (GTDB taxonomy): Bacteria > Actinomycetota > Actinomycetes > Propionibacteriales > Nocardioidaceae > Nocardioides_B. Next base: position 246,227 of record CAVVQH010000013.1, read on the forward strand.
GTCTTCGGGCTGCTCCAGTTCGTGACCACGTTCGCGCATCGCCATCCTCTACTCCCGCTTCGCCAGCCGTCGAGCTCGACCCGCTGGCCCGCAGGCTGGGCAGCGCTACGAAGAGGAGGTCCGCCGATGAGCTCGCAGACCCTCACCACGATCCTCTTCCTCGCGGTCGTCGCCCTGACCGTGGGCATCACCTTCTGGGCGAGCCGGCAGACCTCCGGCACGACCGACTACTACTCCGGGCGGCCGGTCCTTCAGCGGCTTCCAGAACGGCATGGCCATCTCCGGGGACTACATGTCCGCCGCGTCGTTCCTCGGCATCTCGGGCGCCATCGCGCTCAACGGCTACGACGGCTTCCTCTACTCCATCGGCTTCCTGGTCGCGTGGCTCGTCGCGCTGCTGCTGGTCGCGGAGCTGCTCCGCAACTCCGGCCGCTACACGATGGCCGACCAGCTGGCCTACCGGATGAGGCAGCGGCCGGTGCGCACGGCGGCAGCGACCTCCACCGTGGTCGTGTCGATCTTCTACCTGCTCGCCCAGATGGTGGGGGCGGGCTCCCTGGTCGCGCTGCTGCTCGGCGTGGACAGCCAGGCCCTCAAGAACATCACCATCGTCGGCGTCGGCCTGCTGATGATCTTCTACGTCACCGTCGGCGGCATGAAGGGCACCACCTGGGTGCAGATCGTCAAGGCGGTGCTGCTGATGACCGGCACGATCCTGATCACGGTGCTGGTGCTGGCGAAGTTCGGCTTCAACCTCTCCGAGCTGCTGGGTGCGGCCGCGACGAACACCGGCAAGGGTGACGCGTTCCTGCGCCCGGCCTGAAGTACGGCGTGAGCTTGACCAGCAAGATCGACTTCGTCAGCCTCGGCCTGGCGCTGGTGCTGGGCACGGCCGGCCTGCCGCACATCCTCATCCGCTTCTACACCGTGCCGACCGCGCGGGACGCCCGGCGCTCGGTGCAGTGGGCCATCGGGCTGATCGGCGCCTTCTACCTGATGACGCTGGTGCTGGGCTTCGGCGCGGCCGCACTCATCGACACCGGTGCCGGGAGCAAGGTGGCCGCCAGCGGCGGGAACCTGGCCTCGCCACTGCTGGCCGAGGCCGTCGGGGGCGGGGCCGGGTCGACCGGCGGGGCCGTGCTGCTGGCCCTGATCTCGGCGGTGGCGTTCGCGACGATCCTCGCCGTGGTGGCCGGCCTGACCCTGACCTCGGCGTCGTCGGTCGCCCACGACCTCTACGCCAGCGTGTTCAAGAAGGGGACCGCCATCGAGAAGGATCGGAGATCCGGGTCGCCAGGGTCGCCGCCTTCGTCATCGGGGGCATGGCCATCGCGCTGGCGATCCCGGCGCAGAAGCTGAACATCGCCTTCCTCGTCGCGCTGGCCTTCGCGGTCGCCGCCTCGGCGAACCTGCCCTCGATCATCTACAACCTGTTCTGGCGCGGGTTCAACACCCGTGGCGCGACCTGGAGCATCTACGGCGGCCTGGTCTCCTCGCCTGGTGCTGGTGTTCTTCTCGCCGGTCGTGTCTGGCAAGGGCTCGTCGACGGCGTGACCTCGCTGCTGCCACGAGCGTGGACATCTCGTGGTTCCCGCTGAGCAACCCGGGCATCGTCTCGATCCCGCTGGGCTTCCTGTTCGGCTACCTGGGCTCGATCACCTCGCGTGAGCCCGCAGGCCGAGGCGGCCTACGACGAGCTGGAGGTGCGGGCCCTCACCGGCGCCGGGGCCGAGGGAGGCCACCGTCGCACTGAGGCCACGGGCCGCCGGGGACGGGTGGCCCGCGGTCGGAGGGTTCACCCTCCCCGGCGCACGCCCTAGGGTGACGGAGATGACACGTGCATAGCTGTACCCACGGAGGAGTCGCACGTGAGCGAGCAGGGCCTGTCCAACCTGATGCACGAGGAGCGCCACTTCGACCCGCCGGCGGAGCTCGTGGCGGACGCCAACGTCACCGCGAGGTCTACGCCGAGGCCGACGCGGACCGGCTGGCGTTCTGGGGCAAGCAGGCCGAGCGGATCTACTGGGCCGAGCCGTTCACGGAGGTGCTCGACTGGTGGGACCCGCCGTTCGCGAAGTGGTTCGTCGGCGGCAGGCTCAACGCGTCGTACAACTGCGTCGACCGGCACGTCGAGGCCGGCAACGGCGACAGGGTCGCGTTCCACTGGGTCGGCGAGCCCGAGGGCGACGCACGCGACATCACCTACGCCGACCTCAAGGACGAGGTCTCGCAGGCCGCGAACGCGCTGACCGAGCTCGGTGTCGAGGCCGGCGACCGGGTCGCGATCTACATGCCGATGATCCCCGAGACCGTGGTGGCGATGCTGGCGTGCGCGCGCATCGGTGCCCCGCACATCGTGGTCTTCGGCGGGTTCTCCTCGCAGGCGCTGGTGGACCGGATCCAGGACTGTGACGCCCGCGTGGTGATCACGGCCGACGGCGGCTACCGTCGCGGCTCGGCCTCGGGCCTCAAGTCGGCCGTCGACGAGGCGCTGGAGCGGTGCCCCGACGTGCGCAACGTCTCGTGGTCAAGCGGACCGGCCAGGACGTCGAGCTGGACCGAGGGCCGCGACCTGTGGTGGGAGGACGTGGTCGGCAGGCAGAGCACCGAGCACACGCCCGAGGCCTTCGACGCCGAGCACCCGCTCTACGTCATGTACACCTCCGGCACGACCGGCAAGCCCAAGGGCATCCTGCACACCACCGGCGGCTACCTGGTCGGCACCTCGTCCACGCACTGGTCGGTCTTCGATCTCAAGGACGACGACGTGTTCTGGACCGCCGCCGACATCGGCTGGGTCACCGGGCACTCCTACATCGTCTACGGTCCGCTGGCCAACGGCGCGACCTCGGTGCATGTACGAAGGCACCCCGGACACCCCGCACAAGGGCCGCTGGTGGGACATCGTGGAGAAGCACAAGCGTGTCGATCCTGTACTGCGCGCCGACGGCGATCCGGACCTTCATGAAGTGGGGCCAGGAGATCCCGGAGAAGGCCGACCTGTCGTCGCTGCGGCTGCTGGGCTCGGTCGGTGAGTCGATCAACCCCGAGGCCTACATGTGGTACCGCGAGGTCATCGGCGGCGGTCGCTGCCCGATCGTGGACACCTGGTGGCAGACCGAGACCGGCCAGCTGATGATCAGCCCGCTGCCCGGGGTGACCTCCGGCAAGCCCGGGCTCGGCGATGAAGGCGCTCCCGGGGATCGCCGCCGTCGTCGTCGACGACGCCGGCGAGCCGGTCGGCCAAGGGCGAGGGCGGCTACCTCGTGCTCACCGAGCCGTGGCCGGCGATGCTGCGCACCATCTGGGGCGACGACCAGCGCTACAAGGACACCTACTGGTCGCGCTTCGAGAACATGTACTTCGCCGGCGACGGCGCCAAGCTCGACGAGGACGGCGACATCTGGCTGCTCGGCCGCGTCGACGACGTGATGAACGTGTCGGGCCACCGACTGTCGACCACCGAGATCGAGTCGGCCCTGGTGTCGCACCCGAAGGTCGCGGAGGCGGCGGTCGTCGGCGCCAAGGACGAGGACACCGGCCAGGCCGTCTGCGCGTTCGTGATCCTGCGGGACTCGGCCGGCGACGGCGGCGAGGACATCGTCGAGGAGCTGCGTGCGCACGTGGCCAAGGAGATCGGCAAGATCGCCCGGCCGCGGCAGATCATGGTCGTCCCCGAGCTGCCGAAGACCCGCTCGGGCAAGATCATGCGGCGACTGCTGCGCGACGTCGCCGAGGACCGCGAGGTCGGTGACGTCACGACCCTGGCCGACTCCACCGTGATGGACCTGATCTCCGACAACCTCAAGGACGACGCCAGGGACGACGAGAGCGGTCCACGACCGCGCCGTGCTGCCGGCCGCAGCACGGCGCCGGTCAGGTCGGCGGCACCGGTCCGGGTGACGGGGTCGGTCCAGCCGGCCTCTCGCTCGCCGGACCACCCTCCACCGATAGGGTCGGCCGCGACCAGGGCATCAAGGAGGCACCATGACCAACGTGAGCACGACCCCACACGCCGAGCCCGTGCACGCGACGCCGACCCCGACGTCCCCAGCAAGGACGACCCCACCCTCGGCAAGCTGGTCGCGGACGCCAGCCGCGACATCTCCGCGCCTGATGCGCGGCGAGATCGCGCTGGCCAAGTCCGAGCTCAAGGTCAGCATCAAGGCCGGCGGGCTCGGCCTCGGTCTGTTCGCCGCGGCCGCGCTTCCTCGGCGCTGCTCGCGGTCATCATGTTGTCGGTGGCGATCGCCTACTTCGTGCACATGACCGGTCTCGACCTGGCCTGGTGCTTCCTGATCGTCTTCGTGCTCTACCTCCTGCTCGCCGGGCTGCTCGCCTTCGTCGGCGTGCGGAAGGTGAAGCAGGTCCGCGCCCCGGAGCGGGCCATCCACCAGGCCCAGGAGACCAAGAACATCCTCAAGCGTGGGTGAGGCGCCGGCCAGCCCCGGCGGACCCCCGCACGACCGGGTCGACGACCCGGGTCCCTGGCAGCACCGACACGTCGCTGCCAACGGGGCCCGGTTCCACGTCGTCGGAGGCCGGCCCCGCCGACGGGCCCGCTGGTGCTGCTGCTGCACGGCTTCCCGCAGTTCTGGTGGGCCTGGCGCGACCAGCTCCCCGCGCTGGCCGCGGCCGGCTACCGCGCGGTCGCGATGGACCTGCGCGGCTACGGCGGGTCGGACAAGACCCCCAACGGCTACGACCCGGTCACCCTGGCCCAGGACGTCTCCGGCGTGGTCAAGGCGCTCGGCGGTCGCGACGCGGTCCTCGTCGGCCACGGCTGGGGCGGGTACGTCGCGTGGGCGACCGCCGTGCTGCACCAGCGCGAGGTCTCGGCACTGTGCGTGGTGGCCGCTCCGCACCCCCGCGCGATGCTCGGCGCCCTGCGACCCGGCAGGGCGGCGACGCCGCTGCGGCACGTGCTGGCGATGCAGGTGCCGATGCGGCCCGAGCGCCGGCTGGCCGACCCGGCCAGCGGCTTCCTGCGCGACCACCTGCGGGCGTGGAGCGCCCCGGCTCGGCGTTCCCCGACGAGCGAGGCGGTCGCGACGTACCAGCGGGCGATGGGGCTGTGGCCGTCCTCGCACTGCGCGCTGGAGTACCACCGCTGGCTGTTGCGGTCCCGGCTGCGCAGCCGACGGGCGGCGCCTTCGCCGGGCGCTGCGGCCCCCGCCGTCGGCCAGCCGGTGCTGCTGGGTGCGGGGCGCCGAGGACCCGGTGGTACCGGCCGCGGCCGTCGCGGCGCTCGCGCGCGCACGTGTAGGTCCGCACACCGAGCGCACGAGCTGCCCGGTGTCGGGCACTTCCCGCCGGAGGAGGACGCGGCGGCATTCACCCGCCTGCTGCTGGCCTGGCTCGCCGGGGTCCGCTGACGTCTATCGTGAACCCGTGACGGGGGACAGCGAGCGGGTCATCGAGACCAGAGGTCTGACCAAGCACTACGGGCCGGTCCACGCCCTGACGGACCTCACCATCGAGGTCGGCGTCGGCGTCACCGGTCTGGTGGGTGCGAACGGGGCGGGCAAGTCGACCCTGATCAAGGTCCTGCTGGGCCTGCTGGAGCCCACCGCGGGCCGGGCGAGCGTGCTGGGCCACGACATCGCGACCGCGCCGGAGGAGATCCGGCGACGGGTCGGCTACATGCCCGAGCACGACTGCCTGCCGCCGGACGTCAGCGCGAGCGACTTCGTGGTGCACATGGCACGGATGTCGGGACTGGGGGCGTCGGCCGCACGCGAGCGGACGGCCGACGTGCTCCGGCACGTGGGCCTGGACGAGGAGCGCTACCGGCTGATGGGGGGCTACTCCACCGGGATGAAGCAGCGGGCCAAGCTGGCCCAGTCGCTGGTCCACGACCCCCGCCTGGTGTTCCTCGACGAGCCGACCAACGGGCTCGACCCGGCCGCCCGCACCGACATGCTCGGGCTCGTCCGTCGCATCGGCGGTGACTTCGGGATCGCCGTGCTGGTCACCTCGCACCTGCTCGGCGAGCTGGAGCAGGTCAGCGACCACGTCATCGTCCTCGACGGCGGCCGGCTGCTGCGCTCGAGCGCGACCGGTGACTTCCTCGAGCGGACGGGCAGCCTGTCCGTCGAGGTGGTCGGTGGGGCGGCGGAGCGCGACCGCTTCGGGGCCGCGCTGGCGGCCGCCGGGCTGAGCTGCCGACCACGCGGTCTGACGATCACCGTCGACCCGCCACCCCTCGACCTCCGGGTCCACGACCTCATCCGCGACACCGCCGCCGAGCTGGGGCTGGGACTCATGCGCCTGCAGGCGGACCGGCACCACCTCGAGGACGTGTTCCTCGCGGACGGGGAGGCGGCCCGTGGCTGACCGCGTGGGCGTCATCCACGACCTGGGGTACCGCCGCTACGACGGGCCTCGCGAGGGACGCGCGGCCATCGCCCGGACCCTGTACGTGACCGGCCTGCGTCACGCCTTCGGGCTCGGCCGGTCGGGCCGGTCCAAGATCCTGCCGTTCCTGCTGGCCGGCCTGTGCACCCTTCCCGCCGTCGTCCTCGTCGGTGTCGTGAGCATCGTCGGACTCACCGCCCTGCCGCTGACCTACGCGGACTACACCAACCAGACGCAGCTGCTGGTGAGCCTGTTCGCGGCCGCCCAGGCGCCGGTGCTGTTCTCCCGCGACCTCCGGCACCGCTCGATCGTCCTCTACCTCGCCCGCCCGCTCCCGGCCCGGTGGTTCGCCCTGACCCGGTGGCTGTCGCTGACCAGCGCACTCCTGGTCTTCACGCTCGTCCCCCTGCTCGTCCTGTACGCCGGTGCGCTGCTGGCGGGCCTGGACGTCACCGACGAGACCACCGACCTGCTCAAGGCGGTCGTGCTGGTGCTGCTCGTCAGCGCCGTGGTCGCGGGCATCGCCGGCCTGATCTCCTCGCTCTCGCTCCGACGGGGCTTCGCCGTGGTCGGCTCGGTCATCGCCCTGGTGGTGGTGCCGGGGGTGGTCACGGCCGTCCAGGCCATCGCCGCGGACCAGGACGCCGACCGGGTCGGCGTCGCGGCCGGGCTGCTGTCCCCGTGGTCGCTCGTCAGCGGCCTGGCCGACGCGTGGGGGGCCGGGGTCACCGTCTTCACCCCGCCGGGCGGGGCCTGGGTCGGGGCGTACGTCGTCGTCGCCGTGCTGCTCACGGTGGGCTGCGCCGCCGCCCTCGTGGCCCGTCTGACGCGGGTGGCCTCGCGATGAGCACGGTGGTCCTGGAGTCGGTGTCGCGCTGGTTCGGCAACGTCGTCGCCGTCAACGACGTGTCCCTGACCATCGGCCCGGGGGTCACCGGGCTGCTCGGTCCCAACGGCGCCGGCAAGACCACGCTGCTGGCCATGATGAGCGGGTTCCTGGCGCCCTCGGCCGGCACCGTCACCCTCGACGGCGAACCGGTGTGGCGGCACACCGACGCCTACCGGCGGCTGGGCCTGGTCCCCGAGCGGGAGCTGAGCTTCGGCTACCTCACCGGCCGTCAGTTCGTGCGGGCCAACGCCGACCTGCACCGGCTCCCCGAGGCGGCCGCCGCGACCGAGCGGGTCCTCGACGTCGTCGACATGACCGAGCCCGCGGGTCGGCACCTGGACACCTACTCCAAGGGCATGCGCCAGCGGGTCAAGATCGCCGCCGCCCTGGTCCACGACCCCGCCGTGCTGCTGCTGGACGAGCCGTTCAACGGCGTGGACCCCCGCCAGCGGATGCACCTCATGGAGCTGCTGCGTCGCCTCGGCGACGACGGCCGCACCGTGCTGTTCAGCTCCCACATCCTCGAGGAGGTCGAGCGCCTGGCCCGACACATCGAGGTGGTCGTCTCCGGTCGGCACGCGGCCTCCGGTGACTTCGGTGCGATCCGGCGACTGATGACCGACCGCCCGGTGCAGTACGCCGTCAGCTCCAGCGACGACCGTGCCCTGGCCACCGTCCTCATCGCCCAGCCGTCCGTGCGCGCCGTACGCCTGCGCCCCGGGGGCGGCCTGGACGTCGAGGTCGACGATCTGGGCAGCTTCGCCGTCGGGCTGCCCGGTGGGCGCAGGCGCACGCCCTGACCCTGCTCGACCTCTCCCCCAGTGACGAGTCGCTGGAGAGCGTCTTCGCCTACCTGGTGGGCCGATGAGGAGCGCCGCGTGAACGCCACCATCCTGCGGCTCGCCGCCCAGGCGCTGCTGGGCCGGCGACGCTTCTGGCTGCTGCTCGCCTTCCCGGTCCTGCTCGTCGCCCTGACCGTGCTGGTCGCGGCGCTGACCGACCGCGACGCGGCCTGGCCGCTGCTGCCCACCCTCGGCTACCCGGTGGTGCTGCCCCTGGTGGCCGTGCTGGCCGCCTCCTCGGTGCTCGGCCCCGAGGTGGACGACGGGTCGATCGTCTACCTCATCGCCAAGCCGGTCAGCCGGCACGCCATCGCCGTCAGCAAGTGGGCGGTCGCCTGGGCCGCGACGATGCTGGCCGGGGCCCTTCCCCTCGCCGCCTGCGCGCTCGTGGCCGGGGGCGGTGACCGCGCCGCGGCCCTGGGACTCGCGGCGGTGGTCGCCGGCACGACGTACTCAGGGCTGTTCCTGGCCGTCTCGGCGCTCACCCGGCACGCGGTGATCGCCTCGCTCCTCTTCGTCCTCATCTGGGAGGGGCTGCTCGGCAACCTCCTCAGCGGCGTCGCCTGGCTCAGCGTGGCGCAGTGGGGGCTGCGGATCGGGCACGTGCTCTCCGCCGAGCTGCCCCACCCGACCACGTTGCCGTGGGCGCTGCTGGCGAGCGCCGCCCTCACCGTCGGCGGCGTGTGGTTCGCCGGTGACCGCCTCCGGTCCTTCTCCCTGCGCGGCGAGCAGTGAAGCCACGACGCGACGCGCGGCTGACGTGCGCCGGCGCGGCAGGGCTAGGCGCACTCCCCGGTGCCCACGGCCGCCGAGCTGGTCAGCCCGGACGCGGCCGCCTGGGCCACCTGGTCCGCGGTCAGCGCGTAGCCGGTGTCGCCGTCGGTCACCGAGGCCGCGAAGATCACCCCGAGCACCCGGCCCCCGGTGGAGACCAGCGGCCCTCCCGAGTTGCCCGGCCGGATGAGGGAGCGCAGGGAGTACACCTCGCGCACGACCGTGCCCTGGCCGTAGATGTCGGGGCTGCGCAGCCGCTGCTCCCCGCGGATCCGCGCGCCCTGCACGTCGTACGGGCCGTCCTGCGGGTAGCCGAGGACGGCGGTGGGCTGCCGGGACCGGCCGTCGCGGTCGAAGCGCAGCGGCTGGCCGCCCAGGCCCTGCACGGCGAGGACCGCGATGTCGATGTCGGAGTTGTAGTAGACGACCGTGGCCGGCAGCTCGCGCTCGCCGGAGAGCACCGTGGGGTTGCGCACGCCGGCCACGACGTGGGCGTTGGTCATCACCCGGCCGCGGCCGTAGAGGAAGCCGCTGCCCTCCACGCCCCGCGCGCAGGCGTTCTCCCCGCGCACCTTGTAGACGCTCCGCCCCGCCCGTACGACGTCCGGGTCCTGGCCGATGCGGGTGGGCGGCGGGGTGACCGAGACGATGCGCTCGGGGGCGAAGGGCTCGAGGTAGCGGGGGAAGAAGCTGGAGCCGACCACGTCGTTGAAGCGGTTGAGGGCCTGGACGGCGTCGGGCGGCATCACCCCGTTGACGCGGTCGAGCACCACCGACTCCCGGACCTGCGTGCTGGCCCAGGGCAGCTTGGCCCCGCTGACGGCCACGCCCAGCGCCCACGCCACCACCAGCACCGCGGCCGTGCTCAGGGCGGCACCGCCCACGGCGTCCAGGGCGCGGGCCGGTTGCCACTTCAGGTGGGAGCGGATCCGGGAGCCGGCGAACTGCAGCACCGCCTGACCCACCGAGGAGCAGACCAGCACGACGAACAGGGCGGCCAGCGACACCCAGAGCGCAGGCGCGGCGTCACCCAGCAGCCGCGGGGCGAGCCAGATGCCCAGCAGGCCGCCCGCCAGCAGGCCGGCGGTGGCGAAGGCCCCGGCGATGAAGCCCTGCCAGTAGCCGGAGACGGCGTAGGCCACCACCAGCAGCACGAGGCAGACGTCGAGCACGTTCACCGGCGGCCGCTCACGGCTCGTCGGGGCGGGAGACCGCCAGCATGTGCTCGGGGAGGTCGCGCAGCACGCCGGCGTCCCAGGGACGCGTCCAGCCCAGGAAGTCGAAGAGGCGGGCGATGATGCCGGCGGTGAAGCCCCACAGCAGCAGGTCCTTGTCCTCTCCGATGAGGAAGGCCGGGCCGGTCCAGCCGGACGGGTGCCGCACGGAGACCCGGTGCTCGGCGAGCAGCAGCTCCTCGACCGGCACCCGGTAGACCGCGTGCACCTCGGCCGGGTCCACCACGCGGACCTCGGAGGGAGTGCGCCACCAGCCGACCACCGGGGTCACGGAGAAGTTGCTGGGCGGCAGCCACAGCACCGGGAGGGTGGCGAGCACCTCCACCCCGGAGGGGTCCAGACCGGTCTCCTCCTCGGCCTCGCGCAGCGCCGTGGCCGCGGGCGAGGCGTCCCCCGGGTCGGTCGAGCCGCCCGGGAACGAGACCTGGCCGGGGTGCGAGCGCATGTCGTGGGCGCGCTCGGTGAGCAGCAGGTCGGGCCCGGACGGACCCTCGCCGAACAGGATCAGCACCGCCCCCTCGCGCGTCCGCGTCCCGGCAGGTGGCACGAACCGGGTCAGCTCGTCGGCGGTGATCCGCTCGGCACCGCGTCGTACCTCCTCCAGCCACCCGGGCAGCGGGACGGACGACGGGTCGGGCACGGGGTGAGCCTACCGAGCCGGTCCGCCGAGGCGTCCCGTCCTGCGCGCCCAACCCCGCCGAGGCGTCCCGTCCTGCGCAGTGGGCCGGCCCGCCTCAGGCGGGGATCGACACGCCGAGCTGCTTCTGGACCACCGCGCGCAGCTCGCCGTAGGAGCTGAACGCGCGGGCCTGGACGTCGGTCACGGTGCCGTCGGCCGCCACGAAGACGACCGTGGGCAGGAAGCGGACCCGCAGGTCCGTGCGCAGCCGGCCCTCGGGGTCGGCCAGCAGCGGGAACGTCACCCCGCTGCGCTGCACCAGCCGAAGCGCACCCTCGGGCTGGGTGTCCAGGTAGTCGATGCCGAGCACCGCCACCTTCCCGCCGGCCCGCTCGTGCAGGCGCTGGTAGTACGGCAGCTCCTTGCGGCAGGGCCCGCACCACTGGGCGAAGAGACTCACGACCATCGGGCCGCGCAGGCCGGCCAGCCGCACCGAGGGCCCACCTCCCAGGCACTGCAGGGACACGTCGGGCAGGGCGTCCCCGGCGGGCGCCTGCGCCGTGGTCCGCCGGCAGGGCTCCACCTCGGCCGCGGCCTTGAGGCTCCGCAGGGCCGGGGTGTCGACGTCCACCGACCGTTGCTGGGGCTGCAGCCCGGGGGTGGCGGCCCCGGAGCAGGCCGACAGCACGAGTGCCAGCAGCGCGACGACGACCAGCAGGCTGCGTCTCACGCCCGGCCCTCGGTCGTGACCAGCCGCGCCGCCTGCTCGGGATCGGTCGGCCCCTCGCCGTACGACGGGCACCAGCGCGCCACCGGGCAGGCGCCGCACGCGGGGCGCCGGGAGTGGCAGACCCGGCGGCCGTGCCAGATGAGGTGGTGCGACAGCATCGTCCAGTCCTTCTTGGGGAACAGCGCGCCGACCTCGTGCTCGACCTTGACCGGGTCGGTCTCCTCGCTGAACCCGAGCCGGCGCGACAGGCGCCCGAAGTGCGTGTCGACGGTGATCCCCGGGATGCCGAAGGCGTTGCCCAGCACCACGTTCGCGGTCTTGCGGCCCACCCCCGGCAGCGCGACCAGGTCGACGAGGCGGGCCGGCACCTGACCGTCGTGGCGCTCGACCAGCGCCTGCGACAGCTTGAGCACGGCCTCGGTCTTGGCCCGGAAGAAGCCGGTGGGCTTGAGGATCTCCTCCAGGTCCGCCCGGTCCGCCCCGGCCATGGCCGCGGGGTCGGGGTAGGCCGCGAACAGCCGGGGCCGTACGGCGTTCACCCGGCGGTCGGTGGTCTGGGCGGACAGGACCGTGACCACCAGCAGCTGGAACGGGCTGTCGAAGTCGAGCTCGGAGCGCGCATCGGGGTAGGTCGCGGCGAGCACCCGGTCGATCTTGCGGGCACGTCGCACCAGGGAGGTGTCGGGCACCTGGCCAGGGTAATCGGGGTCTCCGTGGCACGACCTCGGGGTGATACGACAGACTGTGACCCGAAGCACCTCCGGGCAGGGCGTCCGGTGCCCTGCTTCGGCATCCGGGAGGAACCCCCGTGGACAACGACGTGCTTCGCCGAGCGCCCCTGTTCAGCGCTCTCGACGACGAGGCCGCGACCGCCCTGCGCGCCTCGATGAGCGACAGCCGGCTGCGGCGGGGTGACGTGCTCTTCCACGAGGGCGACGAGGGCGACAAGCTCTACGTCGTCACCGACGGCAAGGTGAAGCTCGGCAAGACCTCCTCCGACGGCCGGGAGAACCTGCTGGCCATCCTGGGGCCGGGCCAGATGTTCGGCGAGCTGTCGCTGTTCGACCCGGGCCCGCGCTCGGCCACCGTCACCGCGGTCACCGACACGACCTTCTCCTCGCTGTCCCACGAGGACCTGCTCCGCTGGCTCGACGGCCGTCCCGCCGTGGCCCGCGGCCTGCTGACGCAGCTCGCCGGCCGGCTCCGGCGCGCCAACGACGTCGTGGCCGACCTGGTGTTCTCCGACGTCCCCGGCCGGGTGGCCAAGGCCCTGCTCGACCTCGCCGACCGCTTCGGCCGCACCGCAGACGACGGGGTGCACGTGCACCACGACCTCACCCAGGAGGAGCTCGCCCAGCTGGTCGGGGCCTCCCGCGAGACCGTGAACAAGGCGCTCGCGGACTTCGCCTCCCGTGGCTGGGTGCGCCTCGAGCCGCGGTCCGTGGTCATCATGGACGTCGAGCGGCTCTCGCGACGGGCTCGCTGAGGGTCCGGTACGTCGTACGCCGGGCTCGTGGGCCGCTCGGGGCCCGGCCCTCCTTGGATTACCAGGGGATGCCGGGTTTCTGCTGCTGCCCACGGTGGACCCACCATGGGCAGCAGCGATCGTTCGACATCCCCTGGTATTCGTGGGACGGATGGGGCCAGGCGCGGGAGCGCGCGCCTCGCGGCGGGCCTCGACGCGGCGAGGGGGTGCCGGAGGCTCAGGCCCGCAGGTACTCCAGCTGGGCCCGGACGCTGAGCTCGGCCGCACCCCAGAGCACCGGCGCCACGTCGGCGTACACGCTCTCGACCACCTTGCGCGGCAGCTCCTCGGCCGGTACGTCGCCCAGCGACCGCACCGCCTCCCGGACCTGCTCGAGGCGGTCACGCCGGTGCGCGAGGTAGTGGTCGAGGGCGGCGAGGGCGTCAGGGAGCACCGGTCCGTGACCGGGCCACACCACGCCGACGTCGCGGGCCTCGGCCAGGGCGTGCAGGCGGTGCAGCGAGTCCAGGTAGGCGCCGAGCCGGCCGTCGGGGTGGGCGACCACGGTGGTCCCCCGGCCCAGCACGGTGTCGCCGGTGAGCACCGCACCCTCGGCCGGCAGCACGAACGACAGCGAGTCCGAGGTGTGGCCCGGCGTGCCGACCACCCGCAGCTCGAGGCCGTCGACCTCGACCACGTCGCCGTCGGCCAGGCCCTCGTCGACCTAGCCGGTGCGAGGGGTCCAGGGCCCGCACCCCGCAGCCCATCCGCTCGGCGAAGGCGCGGGCCGCCTCGGAGTGGTCGGCGTGGCCGTGGGTCAGCAGCACCACGGCGACCTCGCCGGCGTGCTCGGCGACCGCGTCCAGGTGCTCCGGCGCGAGGGGGCCGGGGTCGACCACCACGGAGCGGGCCGCGCCCGGCTCGCGCAGCACCCAGGTGTTGGTGCCGTCGAGGGTCATCATGTCGGCGTTCGGCGCCAGCACGCAGCGCGCCCGCTCGCTGACCACCCCGCCCGACCAGCCCCCTCCCGGGGTGCTCACGAGCCGGCTCCCCGGCGCGCCACGTCCTCGCCCAGCCGCACGAGACGCTCGGGCAGCGACAGGTGGGCGCCCTCCTCGTCCAGCACGGCCCGGGGCTCCACCGGCGTCAGGTCCCGGCCGGTCGCGGCGGCCAGCGCCTCAGCGGGCGAGCGCGCGTCGTACATCTCCAGGCAGGTGCAGTACGTCGGCGGCAGCATGAGCATCTCGTGGGCGTCGACGGCGTGGACGGCGTCGCGCAGCGCCAGCCACACCACGTGGTCGGACTCGGTCGAGACGTCCCGGGTGACCTGGCCAGCCGGCATCTCGGCCACGAAGAAGCGGGCGTGGAAGCGCCGGGGCTCGAAGTCAGGGGTGACCCAGGAGCCCCACAGCCGCAGCAGGTCGGTCCGCAGCCGCAGGCCGCGCCGCTCGAGGACGTCGGTGAAGGAGACCTCCCGGGCCTCCAGCGCACGGCGGTCCTCCTCCCAGTCCGCGCCGGTGGTGTCGGCCACCAGCGTCTGCTCGGTGGGACCGGCCAGCAGCACGCCGGACTCCTCGAAGGTCTCGCGCACCGCGGCGCACACCAGGGCCCGGGCGAAGGCCTCGTCGGTGCCCAGCAGCTCGGCCCACCGGGCCGGTGAGGGACCGACCCAGCCGATGTCGGCGTCGAAGTCACGGGGGTCGACGCCACCACCGGGGAAGACGCACATGCCGGCGGCGAAGGCCATGTCCACGTGGCGTCGCAGCAGGTAGACCTCGAGCCCGCCGGGCTCGCCGTCCCCCGTGCGCAGCAGCACCACGGTGGAGGCGTGCCGGGGCTCGACGGGCGTGCGGCGGCCCTCGGCGAACGCCCGGGCGTGCTCGACCAGGTCCGGGGGCAGCCGTCGGGTGGCGTCCATGCCGTCCAGACCCCGCTCAGACCTCGACGACGAGCTCGACCTCGACAGGCGCGTCGAGCGGGAGCGAGGCCACGCCGACGGCGCTGCGGGCGTGCCGGCCGAGGTCGCCGAAGACCTGGCCGAGCAGCTCCGAGGCGCCGTTGGCCACGGCCGGCTGGCCGGTGAAGTCCGGCGTCGAGGCCACGAAGGCGACCACCTTCACGACCCGCTTGACGTTCGACAGCTCACCGACCTCGGCCCGCACGGCGGCCAGGGCGTTCAGCGCGCACTGCCGGGCGCACTCCACGCCCTGCTCGGGAGTGACGTCCGCGCCCACCTTGCCGGCCACGAGCAGGGTGCCCTCCCGCAGCGGCAGCTGGCCGGAGGTGAAGACGTGGTGCCCGCTGCGCACCGCGGGCACGTAGGAGGCCAGCGGAGCGGCCACTTCCGGGACGGCCAGCCCCAGCTCGGCCAGCCGCTCCTCGGGGGTCATGCCCGGGGCCGCTTGAAGTAGGCGACCAGGTTCTCCGGGTTCATCCCCGGCACCATCTGCACCAGCTCCCAGCCGTCCTCGCCGAAGTTGTCGAGGATCTGCTTGGTGGCGTGCACCAGGACGGGCGCCGTCATGTACTCCCATGTCGTCATGGCCGCGACTCTAGTGCGCGCCTCGTGACCCCCGCGAGGCGCGCCCGGGCGTCCGGGCCGATCGGCCACTAGCGTGGGGGAATGCCACCCGAGGGACTCCCCGACGTCGTTCTCCGGTACGCCGACCACGAGGACGGCATCGTCGACGTGCACGTCCCGCCCGGCCCGGCCCGCCCGCGCCCGCTGGTCTTCTTCGTGCACGGCGGCTTCTGGCGGCAGGCCTGGGACCGCACCCACGCCCGCCCGCTGGCCGAGGCGCTGGTCGCGCAGGGGTACGTCGTGGCGCTGCCCGAGTACCGCCGGGTGGGCGGCGCCGGCGGCTGGCCGGCCACCGGCCAGGACGTCGAGGAGGCCCTGCGGGTGACGCCCAAGCTGCTGGAGGAGGCGGGCGTCCCCACCGAGGGCACCACGCTGGTCGGCCACTCCGCCGGCGGTCACCTGGTGCTGTGGCTGGCGGACCAGCCGGTGGACGTCGGCCGCGTCGTCGCCCTGGCCCCCGTCGGCGACCTGCGGGCGGCCCAGGCCTGGGGCATGGGCGCCGGGGCCGTCGAGGACCTGCTGGGGGGCACGCCCCAGGAGCGTCCGGTGGCCTACGACGAGGCCGACCCCGGCACCCGGCTGGCCCGGCGGCCCACCGCGGAGGTGGTGATCGTGCACGGGGACCACGACGAGGACGTGACGGTGGAGTGCAGCCGGGGCCTGGCCGCCCGGTACGGCTGGCTGGACTACCGCGAGCTCGCCGGCGTCGACCACGACCAGCTCATCGACCCGTCGTCTCCTGCGTGGCCCGAGGTGCTGCGGGCCGTCGGCGGCTGAGCCGTGGCCCTGCTCCTGCCCCCCGAGCCGTCGCCCTGGTCGGCCCGCCGGTCCCTGGTCCTCGACGTGGCCCTGACCGGCGCGCTGCTGGTCGGCGTCGTCTTCATGGTGGTCAACGCCTACGACCGCGCCTCGATCGTGCTGAGCACGCTGCAGATCCTTCCGCTCGCCGTACGCCGGCTGCGGCCCACCACCAGCTTCCTGCTGGTGTCCGGCTTCATGGCCCTGCAGGTGCTCGTCGTGGACAACCCGCTGTGGGGCCAGGTCGCCATGCCGGTCGCCGTCTACTCCGTGGTGGCCTACGGTCCCCGCTCCCGCGCCGCCGTGGCCGTCGGGGTGGCCCTGCTGGCGGGCGTGGTCGGGCCGCTCAGCTGGCTGCCCACCTTCGACACCGCCCCGGGGGTCGTCCTGACGCGGCTGCTGGTGCTGGTGGTCGTCACCGAGCTGCTGGTGATCGCGCCCTGGGCGATGGGCAGCCTGACCCGCACCCGTGCGGCGTACGTCGCCCAGCTCATCGACCGCGGCCACCGGCTCGAGGTGGAGGCCGCCCAGCGGGCCGAGCTGGCCGCCTCCGACGAGCGGGCCCGCATCGCCCGGGAGATGCACGACGTCATCGCGCACGGGCTGACGGTGATGATCGTGCAGGCCGACGGGGCCCGCTACGCCGTGGAGAAGGACCCGGCCAGCGCGGCCCGGGCCCTGGGCACCATCTCCACCACGGGACGGGAGTCCCTGGCCGAGATGCGAAGGATGCTCGGCCTGCTGCGCTCGGAGGACGGCACCGGGACCCGTCCGCAGCCGGGGCTGGCCGACCTGCCGCACCTGCTGGAGGAGTCCCGGGCCGCGGGCATGCACCTCGAGGTCGACCTGGCGGACCCCCTGCCGGCCGTGGGCCCGGGCACGGCCCTGACGGTCTACCGCGTGGTGCAGGAGGGCCTGACCAACGCCCGCAAGCACGCCGGGCCGCAGGCCACCGTACGGGTGGCCATCCGGCGCGAGGCCGGTTCGCGGCTGCTGGTCTCGGTGGCCGACGACGGACGGGGTCCCGCGGGCCCCGCGGACGAGCGGGGCCACGGACTGGACGGCATGCGCGAGCGGGTCGCCGTGCACGGCGGAGCCCTGCGCTGCGGGCCCCGCCCGGGTGGCGGCTTCCTGCTGGAGGCCGAGCTGCCGCTGGACGGGGAGCAGCGGTGATCCGGGTCTTCCTGGTCGACGACCAGGCCATGGTGCGCGCGGGCTTCACCATGCTCGTCGACAGCCAGGACGACATGACCGTGGTCGGCGAGGCCGGCGACGGTGCGGAGGCCGTGCAGCGCCTGGCCGTCACCGCCGCGGACGTGGTGCTGATGGACGTACGGATGCCGCGCCTGGACGGGGTGGCCGCCACCCGGGAGCTGACCGCGCTCGCGGAGCCGCCCCGGGTCATCGTGCTGACCACCTTCGACCTCGACGAGTACGCGTTCGCCGCGATCAGGGCGGGGGCCTCCGCCTTCCTGCTCAAGGACGCGGCCCCGGCCGAGCTGCTCAACGCCATCCGGTCGGTGCACTCCGGGGACGCCGTGGTCGCGCCCAGCACCACCCGGCGGCTGCTCGAGCACTTCGCGGCGTCGCTGCCCGGCGCCGACCCCGGCGACGCGCGCACGGAGCGGGCGGAGCGGACGGCCCGGCTGGCCCAGCTCACCGAGCGGGAGCGGCAGGTGCTGCAGCTGGTGGCCCGCGGCCGGTCCAACCCCGAGATCGCCGCCGAGCTCGTGGTGGCCGAGGCCACCGTCAAGACCCACGTCGGCCGGGTGCTGGCCAAGACCGGCACCCGGGACCGCGTGCAGCTGGTCGTGCTGGCCTACGAGACCGGGCTGGTGGCCCCGGGCTCTGCGACCTGAGTCGTACGTCGCCGGGCGCCCTGCGACCACGGTCGCACGCGAGGTCCATCCCGCGGCCGGACGCGGTCGGGGCGGCGGATCCCTAGCGTCGTAGGGGACGAGACGGACCCCACCAGGAGGCGCACATGCCCGCCCATCCCGCGCAGACCACGCTCCCGGACGCCCCCGGGCACGACGGGCCACCCCCGGCTGCCCGGGCCGTGGGCCTGAGGAGGACCTACGGCCGGGGCGCCACGCTGGTGAACGCGCTGGACGGCATCGACGTGGAGGTCGCCGCCGGCCGCTTCACCGCCGTCATGGGCCCCTCCGGGTCGGGCAAGTCGACCCTGATGCACTGCCTGGCCGGGCTCGAGGCGCCGACCTCCGGGTCGGTGGTGGTCTCCGGCCAGGAGCTGGCCGGGATGGGCGACACCGCCCTGACCCGCTTCCGTCGCGAGCACGTGGGCTTCGTGTTCCAGTCGTTCAACCTGCTCCCCATGCTGACCGCCCGGCAGAACATCCTGCTGCCGGTCGAGCTGGCCTCGCGTCGCGTGGACCCCGAGTGGCTCGACCTGCTCATCGACGTGCTGGGGCTCGGGGACCGGCTCGGCCACCGCCCCGGGCAGCTCTCCGGCGGCCAGCAGCAGCGCGTGGCCGTGGCCCGCGGACTGGTCACCAGGCCCGCGCTGATGTTCGCCGACGAGCCCACCGGGAACCTGGACAGCCACGCCAGCGCCGAGGTGCTCGGGCTGCTGCGCCGGTGCGTGCGCGAGCTGGGGCAGACCGTGGTCATGGTCACCCACGACCAGGCCTCGGCCGCGTACGCCGACGACCTCGTGGTCATCGAGGACGGCCGCGTCGTGAGCGCGGGACCGGTGCGGTCGTGAGGCAGGTCGTGTGGGCCTCGGTCCGGCTGTACGCCCGCCGCTACGTCGCGACCGTGGTGGCCGTGGTGGTCGGCGTCGGCTTCGTGGTGGTCACCGGCGTGGTCACTTCCGCGGCCCGCAACGGGCTGCTGGCCCAGGCCGCCGCGCAGTACGCCGGCGCCGGCACGGTGGTCTCCGGGGTGGGCGACGCCCGCACCGCGGACCGGGTGCTGCGCCGTGCGCCCGGGTCGGCCGCGGTCAACGCCGAGACCTACCAGCCGCTGGCGGTGGGACGCCGGGGCGTGACCGACCTGGCCCAGGTCGGCACGGTCAGCACCGTGCCGTCGCTGCGCTGGCAGCACCTCAGGGCGGGCGCCTTCCCCACGGGGGTGGGACAGGCGCTCGCCGACGCCCGGGCGGCCGGCGACCAGGGCGTCCACCTCGGCGACCGGGTCACCGTCGGTCGAGGGGCGGACGCCCGGACGGTGACCGTCACCGGCCTGGTGACGTCCTCGACGGGGCGGCTCGCGGCGCCGCTGTACCTGACCTGGGAGGACCTGCGCACGTTCGGCGACGGCACCCTGGTCACCGACGCTGGTGGAGTCGTCCGCGGACGTGGCCGCCGTCCGCCGCACGCTGCCGGAACGCCTCGAGGTCGAGGCCACCGGGAGGTACCTGCAGGCCGTGCAGAAGGAGCTGGCCCAGGGCGTCGACGCCATCGCGGTGGTGCTGCTGGTCTTCGCCGCGATCGCCTTCTTCGTCAGCGCCATGGTCATCGCCAACACCTTCGCGATCCTGCTGGCCCAGCGCTCCCGTGAGTTCGCGCTGCTGCGCTGCGTGGGGGCCACCCGCCGCCAGGTACGCCGCTCGGTGCTGGCGGAGTCCACGCTGCTGGGCGTGGCCTCCGCGACGCTGGGGGTCCTGGTGGGGGTCGTCCTGGGCCGGGTCCTGGTGGCGGTCGCCGGCGCGGCCTTCCCGAGCTGGCCCTCGGGCGCCGTGGAGGTCTCCCTGCCCTGGGTCGGCGGCGCCTGGGCCCTCGGCGTGGCCGTCACCGTCCTGGCCTCCCTGCTGCCGGCCCTGCGCGGCACCCGGGTCAGCCCGCTGGAGGCCCTGCGCTCCGACGCCCCGCCCGACATCCGCACCGCCGCGGGCCGCTGGCGGGTGGCTCTCGCCGTGCTCGCCGTCGCCGGCGGGGGCGTCCTGCTGGCCGGGTCGGTCTCCCGGCACGACGTGGTGCTGATGCTGGCCGGCGGCATGGTCAGCTTCCTCGGGGTGCTGCTGCTCGGACCCGTGCTGGTGCCGGCCGCCCTGCGGGTGGTCGGCCTGCCGCTGCGGGCCTTCGGCGTCCCCGGCCGGGTCGCCGCCGCGAACGCGGGGCGCAACCCTCGGCGTACGGCGGCCACCGCCTCGTCCCTGCTGGTCGGCGTGACGCTCATCTCCGGGCTCGTCACGGGGATGGCCACGGTGCGGGCCTCGGTCGACGACGAGCTCGACGCGCAGTACCCGCTGGACGCGACCCTGACCGGCACGCACGGCGACCTGCGGCCCGACACCCTGCGCCGGGTGCTGGCCGTGCCGGGCGTGGAGCGGGCGGTCGCGCTGCCCGGCGCCGAGGCCACGGTCGTGGTCCGTGGCAAGGAGGCCACCACGGTGCCGGTGGTCGCCGTAGGACCGGCCGCGGTCGCGGTGCTGCGGTCCTCGGCCCCCTTCGCGACCCCCGGTCCGGGCACCGTGTACCTGCCCTGGTCGGTGCTGGCGGGTGCCTCGCTGAGCGACGGCCAGCGCGTGACGCTGCGGGTGGGCCGGGCGGCGGGGTCGGCGGGGTCGGCGGGGTCGGCGCGACGGCGCCGGGAGCGGCCGGCCAGGGCCGCAGCGCGGTCGAGCGCACGGTGCGGGTGCGCGGGACCGACGGCGCCGGGCACACCGGGACCGTCGCGCCCTCGACGCTGACCGCCCTCACCGGCGGCCGGACCCACCCGAGGGCGGTGTGGACCCGGGCCACCGGGGGCGCGGACGCCGCCGACCTGCGCAGCGCCCTCACGACGGTCGGGTGGTCCTCGGACGCCGAGGTCGAGAGCGGCCTGGAGAACCGCCGCTCGATCGACCTGCAGCTGCGACGTGATGACCGGGGCGGTCGTGGCCATGCTCGGCATCGGCGTGCTCATCGCCCTGGTCGGGCATCGGCAGCGCGCTCGGCCTCTCGGTGCTGGAGCGCGCCCGGGAGCACGCGGTGCTCCGCGCGCTGGGGCTGACCGCGCCAGCTGCGCGGCATGCTCGCCGTCCGAGGCGCGTGCTGCTGGCCACGGTGGCCGGGCTGCTCGGGGTCGGCGCTCGGGGCGGTGTACGCCTGGGTCGGGGTGCGAGGCCGTGGTCGGCGCGGTGGTCGACGACGTGGCCTGGTGCTGCCGCTGGGGCAGCTGCTGGTCATCGTCCTCGCCGCGGCGGGGGCCGGGCTGCTCGCGTGCGTGCTGCCCGCCCGGCGCGCGGCGCGGACCGCGCCGGCGGCCGGTCTCACCGCCGACTGAGTCACGTCCCGCGTCTGCGGGTGCGATGCAGCGGCCGGGTGAGACGCTGGGGGCATGACGCTCCCCCGCCGCATCGCCGTCGTCGGCGCCGGGCCCGCCGGCACGGCGCTCGCGCTGGGCCTGGTGCGCAGCGGGTACGACGTCACGCTGGTCTCGGACCGCACGGCCGAGGAGATCCGCGGCGGCTCGGTGATGTCGAGCCAGGTCACCTTCGAGTCGGCGCTGGAGGTGGAGGCAGCCCTGGGCATCACCGACGCTGCTGCCCGCGGCGCCCGCCCGATCGGCCGGATGTCCTACGCGACCGAGCGCCTCGACGGGTCCAGCGGCCGCGTTCGAGACCGAGCTGCCCACGCCCGGCCCGGTCGGTGGACCAGCGGGTCCGGCTGCCGCTGCTGATCGAGGAGGTCGAGCGGCGGGGCGGCAAGGTGGTCACCCGGTGCGCCTCGGTCGACGACCTCGAGGAGCTGGCCGCCGACCACGACCTGGTCGTCGTCTCGACCGGGCGCGGCGGGCTGGCCTCGCTGTTCCCGGTCGACGCCGCGCGGTCGCCGTACACGTCGGCCCGCAGCGGGTCGCGGCCCTGACCTACCTGCGCGGCGTGACGCCGGACCCGGCCGGGCCGGGGCTGCGCTACCGCTCGCGTCGAGGGCGTCGGCGAGTGCTTCACCTGCCCGGCCCTCACCGTCGACGGCCCCTGCGACATCGTCGTGGTCGAGGGCGTGCCGGGCGGTCCGCTGGACGTGTGGGACGACGTGCGACACTCCCGCCGACGCACCTCGACCGGCTGCAGGACGCTGCTCGGCGAGCACTTCCCCGACGGAGGCCGAGCGGGTGCGCCGGGGCGACGCTCGTCGACGACCGGTCCGTGCTGCGCGGCCGCATCACGCCCGTCGTACGCCGTCCGGTCGGCGCGCTGCCCTCGGGCGCGGCCGTGCTCGGGATGGCCGACGTCGTGGTGCTCAACGACCCGCTGACCAGCCAGGGCGTCCAACAACGCGATCAAGTCGGCGTCGTTCTACCTCGAGGCGATCACCGCGCACGAGCGGCGCGTTCGACGCGGCCTGGATGGAGCGCACGTTCGACAACTTCTGGCGCGGCTGGGCGCAGTGGGCCACCGCAGTGGACCAACTCCTGGCTGCAGCCGCTCGCGGCCGCACCAGCGCGCCGTCGTCGACGCCGCGGCCCGGCACCCGGCGGTGGCCGAGCGGATCGCCGCCGGCTTCGACGACGCCCGGCTCTTCGAGCCGTGGTGGTTCGACGCCGAGGCCGCGACCGCGTTCCTCGACCGAGCAGCGCGTCGTCGAGGCCGTCCCGCTTCGACGCCCGCGACCTGCGCCGGGCGCTCGGCCAGTACGCCACCGGGGTCACCGTCGTCACCACCGTCCGACGCCGACGGGCAGGCCGTTCGGGATGACGGCGAACTCGTTCACGTCGGTCTCGATCAACCCGCCGCTCGTGCTGTGGGCCGCGGCCGGCTCCTCCCCGTCGCTGGCCGTCTTCGAGGCCTCCGGACCGGTTCGCGGTCAACGTGCTCGCCTCCGACCAGCACCACCTCTCCCGGCAGTTCTCGACCTCCGGGCTCCGACAAGTTCGACGGCGTCCGGCTGCTGCCGACGGCGACCTGCCCGCTGCTCGAGGGCACCGTCGCCCGCTTCGTCTGCCGGCGCACCCAGCGCGTCGAGGCCGGCGACCACGTGGTGTTCCTCGGCGAGATCGAGTCCTACGACGCCCCCGGCGGCGAGCCGCTGGTCTTCCACTCCGGCTTCTACCGCCTCGCCACCAAGCACCCCGACCTCTGAGCGGCCCTCCGCCGACCTGAGTCACTGCCTGCCGGGTTCTGCGGCGTGTCGCGCACGGTGGACCCACCTGGGGAGCACGGACTCTCCTGTGGACAACCCGCCACGCGGCGGTACGACGGGCCGCGTGCACGTCCACAGCCACGCCGAGCTGCCCGGCGTCCTCCCGCCGCGACGCGCACCGGTGCGACGTACCCGCTCGGCCCGGCAGCCTCGCGCCATGGACAGCTCAGGGCGCCGGCGACCGCGACGGGTTCCTTCAGCCGGGAGGACGCGCTGCGCGCCGGCTACGACGACGCCGCGCTCGGGCGTGCGGTGCGTCACCGGGTGTGGCGGCGGGTCCGGGTCGGCACCTGCACCTACCCCGACCTGCTGGCCCGCCGACGTGCACGAGCAGCACCGCGTCTGCCGCCCGAGCCGTCGCGCGTCGCTGCGCGCCTCGGGCCGCGCTCAGCCACGTCGTCGGCGGCGCTCGAGCACGGCACTCACCGTCTGGCACGCGGACCTGACGCAGGTCACGTCACCCGCAACGACGGCGAGCGCCGGCCGCACCGAGGCCGGCGTGGTGCCGCACGAGCGGCCTGCTGCTGCCAGCGACCTGGTCGCGGCGTGGGCGGGCTCGCGGTCGCGCCGGCCCGGGCGGCCATCGAGACGGCCTCGGCCCTGCCCACCGAGGCCGGGCTGGTCGTGCTCGACTCGCTGCTGCGCCTGCGCCTTCCACGCCCACCGAGCTCGAGGCCACCTACCGCACGATGTCCAGCTGGCCGGGCATGCAGCGCACCCCTCGGCGCCGCTCGCCGACGGCCGCGCCGAGTCGGCGGGCGAGTCGGTGATGCGGCTGCTGTGGCTGGACGCCGGCCTGCCCGGCGCCGCTGCTGCAGTACGAGGTGCTCGACCCGACCGGGCGGCTGGTCGGCATCTGCGACCTGGCCTGGCCCGCGCACCGGCTGATGTGCGAGTTCGACGGCCGCATCAAGTACGAGCGGTACCTGCGCCCGGCGAGACGCCCGGCGACGCGGTGTCCGCGAGAAGCGCCGCGAGGACGCGATGTGCGAGGCCACCGGCTGGCGGATGATCCGCCTGGTGTGGGCCGACCTGTACCAGCCCCACCGAGACCGCGGCGCGGATCCAGCGGATGCTGCACGCCGCCGCCTGAGCCGGCCGGCGTGCCCGACGGCCCGCCTGCGCGCGGAGTCTGACTCGTGCCCATGGCGCGACACGCCGCTGGAACGCAGCAGGCAGTGACCCGGCATCCGCTGGGAAAGTGGCGGGAGCGTCAGGCGAGCGGGGGCTCGGTCTTCTCGCGGACCTCGTCCTCGGTGACGCCGGGGGCAGCTCGACGAGCCGGAGGCCGCCGCCCTCGCCGGTGAGCGGGGTCGCGCGGGGTCGATGTCGATGACGGCCAGGTCGGTGATGATCCGCTGCACGACGCCCTTGCCGGTGTAGGGCAGCGAGCACTCCTCGACGATCTTGTAGGAGCCGTCCTTGGCGACGTGCTCCATCAGCACGATCACCCGCTTGGCGCCGTGCACGAGGTCCATCGCGCCGCCCATGCCCTTGACCATCTTGCCGGGGATCATCCAGTTGGCGATGTCGCCGGCGGCCGAGACCTGCATGGCGCCGAGGATCGCGGCGTCGATCTTGCCGCCGCGGATCATCCCGAAGGACGTCGCGGAGTCGAAGAACGACGCGCCCGGGCGCAGCGTGACGGTCTCCTTGCCGGCGTTGATCAGGTCGGGGTCCTCGTCGCCCTCGTAGCGGGTAGGCCCCGACGCCGAGGATGCCGTTCTCGGACTGCAGCACCAGCTCGACGTCCTCGTCGACGTAGTTCGGCACCAGCGTCGGCAGCCCGATGCCCGAGGTTGACGTAGGAGCCGTCCTCCAGCTCGGAGGCCGCCCGGGCGGCCATCTCCTCACGTGTCCACGGCATGTCAGGCCTCCTGCGGGCGCGGTCGCGGGTGGCCTCGGGCCGCGGTCGGGTGGTGCGCTTCTCGATCCGCTTGTCGGCGACCTGCTCCGGGGTCAGCGCGACGACCCGCTGCACGAAGACACCCGGGCGTGTGCACGTCGTCGGGGGCGATCTCGCCCGGCTCGACGAGGTGCTCGACCTCGGCGATGGTCGACCCGGCCGCACATCGCGGCGAGCGGGTTGAAGTTGCGGGCGGACTGCCGGAAGACGAGGTTGCCGTGCCGGTCGCCCTTCCAGGCCCGCACCAGCCCGAAGTCGGCGACGATGGCCTCCTCGAGCACGAACTCCTTCTCACCGTCGGGGGTGTCGAAGGTGCGCACCTCCTTGGCCGGCGAGGACGACGGTCACGTTGCCCTCGGCGTCGTAGCGCCACGGCAGCCCACCCTCGGCGACCTGGGTGCCGACGCCGGTGGCGGTGAAGAAGGCCGGGATGCCGATGCCGCCGGCGCGCATCCGCTCGGCCAGGGTGCCCTGCGGCGTCAGCTCGACCTCGAGCTCGCCGTGGAGGTACTGCCGCGCGAACTCCTTGTTCTCCCCGACGTAGGAGGAGATCATCCGCCGGATCCGGTGGTTGAACAGCAGCACGCCCGAGCCCGGCCTCGTCGACGCCGCAGTTGTTCGACACCGCCTGCAGGTCGTCGGCACCCTGCTCCAGCAGGGCGTCGATCAGCACGCGTCGGGATGCCGCACAGCCCGAAGCCGCCGACCGCGATCGTCGAGCCGCTCGCGATGTCGGCCACCGCCTCGGCGGCGGACGCCACCACCTTGTCCACGAGCGTGACCTCCTGCTCTACGGGCCCGCGCGGCCCGGTCCGCGCCACCCTAGCCAGCCTCGCGGCCGCTGGGAGCACCGGATCCGAGCGGCGCACGGATCCACGGCGGAGGCACGCTCGGTGCACGTGCCACCGCGCTACCGTCCGGTAGGTGACCTCGCCACCCGCCTCGTGTCCCCCTGGGCCCGGCGTCCGGCTGCACGTCGTGACCGGCAAGGGCGGCACCGGCAAGTCCACGGTCGCCGCCGCGCTGGCCCTGGCCCTGGCCTCCCGCGGGCAAGGACGTGCTGCTGTGCGAGGTCGAGGCCCGCCAGGGCATCGCCCAGCTCTTCGACGTCCCCCCGCTGCCCTACGAGGAGCGCCGGATCGTCGCGGGACCGCGAGAGCGGCGGCGACGTCTACGCGCTCGCCATCGACCTCGAGGCCGCGCTGCTGGAGTACCTCGCGATGTACTACCGCCTCGGCCGGGCCGGCAAGGCGCTCGACAAGTTCGGCGTCATCGACTTCGCCACCACCATCGCCCCCGGCGTGCGCGACGTGCTGCTCACCGGCAAGGTCTACGAGGCGGTGCACCGCAACCGGCGCACCAAGAACGCCCGCCAGTACGACGCCGTGGTGCTCGACGCGCCCCCCACGGGCCGGATCGCGCAGTTCCTCAACGTCAACAGCGAGCTGGCCGGGCTGGCCAAGGTCGGCCCGATCCGCAACCAGGCCGACAACGTCATGGGCGCTGCTGCGCTCCGACCTGACCGCGCGTGCACCTGGTCACCGTGCTGGAGGACATGCCCGTGCAGGAGACCGCCGACGGCATCGAGGAGCTCGGGCGGCCGGCGCTGCCCGTCGGCGGGGTCGTGGTCAACCTGACCGGCGCCGCCGAGCTGGACGACGAGGAGCGGGACCGGGCCCTGGCCGGCACCCTCGACGAGGGCGTGCTGCGCGCCGACCTGGAGAGCGCCGGCATCAAGGTGCCGCAGACGCTGCTGGACGGCCTGCTCGACGGAGGCCCGCGAGCACGCGGAGCGCCGTGCGCTGGAGGACGAGCAGCGCCGGCGCATCGACGTCCTCGACGTCCCGACCTACGAGCTGACCCGGCTGCCGGACGGCATCGACCTCGGCGGCCTCTACGAGCTGGCCGGCGAGCTGCGACGACAGGGGATGGCATGAGCACCCGCAGGAACCGCCCGCGTCGGCCCGCTGGTGGCCGCCCTCGACGAGGTGCCGGTGCTCGACGTCGAGGCCCTGCTGACCGACCGGGCCACCAAGATCATCGTGTGCTGCGGCTCGGGCGGGGTGGGCAAGACGACCACCTCGGCCGCCCTGGCGCTGCGGGCCGCCGAGCAGGGCCGCAAGGTCGTGGTGCTGACCATCGACCCGGCCCGCCGGCTGGCGCAGTCGATGGGGATCGAGGCGCTGGACAACGTGCCCCGGCCGGTCCCGGGCGATCCGCACGCAGGACGGGTCCCTGGACGCGATGATGCTGGACATGAAGCGGACCTTCGACGACGTCGTGGAGAGCCAGGCCAGCCCGGAGAAGGCCGCGCAGATCCTGGCCAACCCCTTCTACGGCCCTGTCGAGCTCGTTCGCCGGCACCCAGGAGTACATGGCGATGGAGAAGCTCGGGCAGCTCCACGCCGACGCGCTGGCCACCGGGCGGCTGGGACCTCATCGTGGTCGACACGCCCCCCTCACGCTCCGCGCTGGACTTCCTGGACGCCCCCGAGCGGCTGTCGGGCTTCCTCGACGGCCGCTTCATCCGGCTGCTGCTCGCCCCCGCGCGGGGGCCGGCCCGGCTGATGACCGCGGGCCTGGGGATCGTGACCAACGCGCTGACGAAGGTGCTGGGCGCGCAGATGCTGCGCGACGTGCAGGCCTTCGTCGCCGCGCTGGACACGTTGTTCGGCGGCTTCCGGCAGCGGGCCCAGAGGACCTACCAGCTGCTGCAGGCCCAGGGCACGGCGTTCCTGGTGGTGGCGGCGCCGGAGCCGGACGCGCTGCGCGAGGCGGCGTTCTTCGTCGAGCGGCTCAACGACGAGCGGATGCCGCTGGCCGGCCTGGTGGTCAACCGCGCGAGCCGTGCGCCGGGCGGCCGACTCTCGGCCGAGCGGGCGCTGGCCGCGGCGGAGCGGCTGGAGGAGGGCGCCGACGGCGCCCCGCGACCACCCGGGCCTCACCGCGGGCCTGCTGCGGCTGCACGCCGACCGGGTCCGCATCGTGGCCCGGGAGACCCGGCTGCGGCAGCGGTTCTCCGCCGCGCACCCCGACGTGCCCACGGCCGTCGTGCCGGCCCTGTCCACCGACGTGCACGACCTCGACGGCCTGCGCCTGGTCGGCGACCTGCTGGCCCGGCAGTGACCGGGTCGACCAGGTCGCACCAGGTCGACCGGGTCGTCCGGGATCGGTTCAGGCGGGGACGAGCTCGGGGGTGACGGAGGCCGACACCGCGGCCACGTGGTCCTCCATGGCCGTCTCGAGCAGGCGACGCCACGAGGTCACGTTGGGCCGGCGACGCAGCAGCGCACGACGCTCACGCTCCGTCATGCCACCCCACACGCCCCACTCGATCTCGTTGTCGAGGGCCTCCGCGAGGCACTCGGTGCGCACGGGGCAGCCGGCGCACATCTGCTTGGCGCGGTTCTGCGCCGCACCCCGTACGAACAGCTCGTCCGGTCGCGTCTCGTTGCAGAGTGCCGCTCCGGCCCAGTCTTCGTTCCACATCGGCCTTCGTCCCTTCAGAGAAGGGCCCACCTCCCAGCGGGCCGTCCGAGTCGTCTTTCCCTCTCTAGAAAGGTAAAGACTTGGACCCGTACGAAACAGACACAGAGGGAGCAACTTGGCGTGGCTCAAAGGGACCAGTGAGATCAGCCGAACGGCCCTTCAGACCCGCCTAACGACCGGTCCGGAGCACTTCTGGGACGGATGTGGCGATCTGGAGGGCCCGGAACGGCCGCGAGTAGTCCGTTCGGGCCATAGGCGCCTGGTCCCCTTCCACCGCCCTCGACGACCGCCCGCCGCGCCGTACGTCGGGCGAATGCGTGACAGGCGGGCCCGCGTACGGTAGACGGGGCGCTGCGGGCCCGTCCCGTAGGCTGGCAGCCATGTCCTCGAGCAGAACCGACCGTCTCCGACCCGGTGGTGTGCTGTCCCACCTCGGCGTGATGGTGGCCGTGGCCGGCGTCCTGGGCCTCCTGGTGGCCGGCCTCGCGCTGCCCATCGCGTCGCTGGCCGGTCTCACCACCCGCACGGTGGCCGACGGGATGGGCAAGATCCCCACCGCCCTGGCCGCGGAGCCGCTGTCCCAGCGCACCCGCATCCTGGGCAGCAACGGCAAGGTCCTGGCCACGCTCTACGACCAGAACAGGGTGACCGTCCCGCTCTCGGACGTCGCGCCGATCATGCGCAAGGCCATCGTCTCGATCGAGGACTACCGCTTCTACCAGCACGGGGCCCTGGACCTGCGCGGGACTCTGCGGGCCTTCGTCACCAACCAGGCCAACAGCGGGGTGACCCAGGGCGGCTCCTCCATCACCCAGCAGATGGTCAAGATGACCCTGGTCAACCAGGCGAAGACCAAGGCGGGGCAGGCCGCGGCGACGGCGGACACCTACCAGCGCAAGCTGAACGAGCTGCGCTACGCGATCGCCTTCGAGGACAAGTACTCCAAGGACTGGATCCTGCAGCGCTACCTCAACATCGCCTACTTCGGTGACGGCGCCTACGGCATCGAGGCCGCCTCGCAGCACTACTTCTCCAAGCCCGCCTCCCGGCTGCGGCTGGCCGAGGCCGCCGTGCTGGCCGGGCTGGTGAAGAACCCGACGGGCTACGACCCCACCAACTACCCGGGCCGTGCCCGCGAGCGCCGCGACACCGTGCTGGCCCGGATGGCCCAGCTGAAGGTGATCAGCCCGCGCCTGGCCCGTCGGGCCGAGGCCCGGCCGGTCAAGCTCGCGGTGACCGGGGTGAGCAACGGCTGCGTGTCCTCGCCCGCGCCGTTCTTCTGCGACTACGCCATCCAGTACCTGCTGACCGACCCCCGGCTGGGCAAGACCGTCGAGGACCGGCGGCGCCGGCTGTTCACGGGCGGGCTGACCGTCAAGACCACCGTCGACCTGCGCTACCAGCGCGCCGCCGACCGCTCCGAGGCGGCGCACGTGCGGCCCCGCGACCAGGCCATCGGCGGCCTCGCCATGGTGGTGCCCGGCACCGGCCAGGTCCGGGCGCTGGCCCAGTCCCGCCCGATGGGCGCCAACGCCGCCAAGGGCGAGACGTACCTGAACTACGTGGTGCCCCGCAAGTACGGCGACTCCAACGGCTTCGCGGCCGGCTCGACGTTCAAGGCCTTCGTGCTCGCCTCCGCCATCCGCAAGGGCATCCCGCTGTCCACGGTGATCAACTCGCCGCAGACGGTCTCGATCCCCGCCGGGACGTACAAGAACTGCGCCGGCCAGCCGGTGGGCGCCCAGTGGGACCCGCAGAACTCCACCGGCTCCGGCCCGTTCAACCTCTACACCGGCACGCAGCGCTCGGTGAACACGTTCTTCGCCCAGCTCGAGGAGCGCACCGGCCTGTGCGCCCCGGTCACCCTGGCCAAGGAGCTCGGGGTGACGGTGCTGGACAAGCAGGTCGTCGGGCCGTTCACCCTGGGCGTCACCGACACCGACCCGCTCACCATGGCCAGCGCCTACGCCACCTTCGCCGCCCGCGGCCTCTACTGCCCCCCGCGCCCGGTCACCGAGGTCACCGACAGCCGCGGGAAGACCGTGGTCGACTACCCCAAGAAGTGCACCCAGGCGCTGCGCCAGGACGTCGCGGACGCGGTCAACGACATCCTGCGCGGGGTGCAGGAGGGCCAGGGCTTCGGGGCGCAGGCCGGGCTGTCGCTCAACCAGCCGTCGGCGGGCAAGACCGGGACCATCGACGAGAACATGGCGGTCTGGTTCGTGGGCTACACCCCGAACCTGGCGGCCGCGTCCATGATCGCCGGCGCGAACTCCCAGGGTCACCACATCACGCTGAACAACCAGACCGTGGGAGGCGTCTACATCTCCGGGGCCCACGGGTCGACCACGGCCGGACCGGTCTGGGGCGACGCCATGAAGGCCGTGGAGCGGTACCTGCCCGACGAGGACTTCACGCGACCCAACCAGCAGACCATCCAGGGCCTCCTGGTCCCGGTGCCGTCGCTCTACGGGCTGAGCACGTCGGCGGCCGCGGCGGCCCTGCGGCAGGCGGGCTTCAACCCGGTGGTCGGCCCCACGGTCGACAGCGGCAACTCCGCCGGCACGGTCGCCTACCTCAGCCCCAGCTCGGGCGGGCAGGCGCCCACCGGGAGCACGGTGACCATCTACGTCTCCGACGGGACGCCGTACGTCGCCCCCAAGCCCAAGGCGAAGAAGCCCGCCGACCGACCCAAGGGCGGTCAGGCCGGGGGCAACCGGGGTCGCGGCGGTCGCGGCAGGTAGCAGGCCCGACGCTCCGCGGGACCGCTCGCGGGGGTGCGCTCAGCCCAGCTGGCGACGTACCTCCGCGGCCACCGCGCCGCCGTCGGCGCGGCCCTTGACCTGAGTCTGCAGGGCGCCCATGACCGGGCCCATGGCCCGGGGGCCGTTCCCGGCCACGCCGAGCCGCTCGATCGTCTCGGTGACCAGGCGGCTGATCTCCGCGTCGTCGAGCTGCTCGGGCAGGTAGTCCGCGATGATGGCCGCCTCGGCCCGCTCCTTGGCCGCGCTGTCGGTCCGGCCGGCGTCCTCGAACGCGGTCGCCGACTCCCGGCGCTTCTTGGCCTCCGAGCCCAGCACGGCGACCACCTCGTCGTCGGCGAGCTCGCGCTGCTCCTTGCCGGCCACCTCGGCGTTCGTGATGGCGCTGAGCAGCATGCGCAGCGTCGAGGACCGCAGGGCGTCACGGGCCTTCATCGAGGTGGTCAGGTCGGTGCGCAGGCGGCTCTTGAGGTCACTCACCCCACCAGTCTGACAGCCGGACGCGAGCGAGCTCCCCGGGGCGCCGCGTGACAACCTGGGAGCGTGCCGACCTCCCCTTCACGCCCGCTCGCTCGCCCCGATCGGGCGCACCGTGGCCGGCGTCGCCGCCGGGGCCGCCCTCACCGGCGCGGCCGGACTGGCCTGGTCGGCCGGCGTCGAGGTCCGCTGGTTCGCGCTGCGGCGGGTCACCGTGCCCGTGCTGCCCCCCGGCCGGGCCGACCTGCGGGTCCTGCACGTCTCCGACCTGCACCTGACCCCTACCCAGGAGCGCAAGCGTCGCTGGGTGCGGGCGCTGGCCGACCTCGAGCCCGACCTGGTGGTGAACACCGGTGACAACCTCTCCCACCGCGACGCCGTCCCGACCGTCCTGGACGCCTTCGGCAGCCTGCTCGACGTCCCCGGTGTCTTCGTCTTCGGCTCCAACGACTACTTCGCGCCGTCGCTGCGCAACCCGGTGCGCTACCTCCTGCCCGACGACGGCCAGCGCAACACCCACACCCCTCGGTTGCCCTTCGGCGACCTGCGGGACGGCTTCGAGGCCCGGGGCTGGCGCGACCTGACCAACCGTCGCGACACCCTGGTCGTGCGGGGCACCACCCTCGCCTTCGCCGGGGTCGACGACCCGCACCTGGAGTACGACGACCTGCGCCGCGATCGCCGGGTCGGCCGACGCCTCGGCGGACCTCCGGATCGGCGTGACCCACGCGCCGTACCTGCGGGTGCTCGACCAGCTCGCCGGCGACGGGTACGACGTGGTGCTGGCCGGCCACACCCACGGCGGCCAGCTCTGCCTGCCGGGCGGCCGGGCCCTGGTGACCAACTGCGACCTGGACACCGGCCGCGTCAAGGGCCTGCACCGGCACCCGGCCGACGCCGCTCCGGGGACCCCCCGCTCGACCTGGCTGCACGTCTCGGCCGGGCTGGGCACCTCGCCGTACGCACCGGTCCGATTCTGCTGCCGACCCGAGGCCACCCTGCTGACCCTGACCGCCCGCGCCTCCGCCGAGACGGAGCGCGTCCCGGTTTCGTGAGCGGTCACGCCGTCGGTTACAGTGACTCCGGCCTCGGGGTGTGGCGCAGCTTGGTAGCGCGCGTCGTTCGGGACGACGAGGCCGCAGGTTCAAATCCTGTCACCCCGACCAGAGGCACCACAGGCCCCCGCACCTCGGTGCGGGGGCCTGTGCCGTGTCCGACGTCGATGGCCGTGGCCGGCGGGTGACTCAGAGCGTGGCGGCGATGAGCTCCGCGATCTGCACGGTGTTGAGCGCGGCACCCTTGCGCAGGTTGTCGTTCGAGACGAACAGTGCCAGCCCGCGGTCGCCCTCGACGCCCGGGTCCTGGCGCACCCGTCCCACGAAGCTGGGGTCACGACCCGCGGCCTGCAGGGGCGTGGGCACCTCGGAGAGGGTGACCCCGGCCGCCTCGGCGAGGATCTCCAGGGCGCGCTTGGCCGGCAGGGCCGAGGCGAACTCGGCGTTGATGGACAGCGAGTGGCCCGTGAAGACCGGGACCCGCACGCAGGTGCCCGAGACCCGCAGGTCGGGGATGTCGAGGATCTTGCGGCTCTCGTTGCGGAGCTTCTGCTCCTCGTCGGTCTCGGCGCTGCCGTCGTCGACGATGCTGCCGGCCAGGGGCAGCACGTTGAAGGCGATGGGGCGCACGTACTTCACCGGCTCGGGCATCGCCAGGGCCGAGCCGTCGTGGGTGAGCAGAGGTCCCCGGTCACCCACCGCGGCGACCTGGCCCGCCAGCTCCTCCACCCCGGCCAGGCCGCTGCCCGAGACGGCCTGGTAGGTGCTCGCGACCAGGCGCACCAGCCCGGCCTCGTCGTGCAGCGGCTTGAGCACCGGCATCGCGGCCATCGTGGTGCAGTTCGGGTTGGCGATGATGCCCTTGCCCGCCCGTCGTACGGCGTCAGGGTTGACCTCGCTGACCACCAGCGGGACCTCGGGGTCCATCCGCCACGCGGAGGAGTTGTCGACCACGACCGCGCCGGCGGCCGCGAAGCGGGGGGCCTGCACCCGCGAGGTCGAGGCTCCGGCCGAGAACAGCGCGATGTCGATGCCGGACGGGTCGGCGGTCTCCGCGTCCTCGACCACGATGTCGCGGCCGTCGAAGGAGAGCGTGGAGCCGGCCGAGCGGGAGGAGGCCAGCAGGCGGAGCTCCTCCAGCGGGAAGGCGCGCTCCAGCAGGACCTGCCGCATCACGGCGCCGACCTGGCCGGTGGCGCCGACGATGGCGAGCGCGGGGGCGACGGCTGCTCATCGCCCGGTCCCTCCGTAGACGACGGCCTCGACCTCGTTGGAGTCCAGCTCGAAGGCGGTGTGGGTGGCCAGCACCGCGTCGTCGACCTGGCCCTCGTCGACGATGACCGAGATGCGGATCTCCGAGGTGGAGATCATCTCGATGTTGACCCCGGCCGAGGCCAGGGCGGCGAAGAAGCGGGCGGTGATCCCGGGGTGCGAGCGCATGCCGGCCCCGATGAGCGAGACCTTGCCGATCTGGTCGTCGTAGAGCAGGGAGGCGTAGCCCACCTCCTCCTTGATCCGCGCCAGGGCGGCCATGGCGGCCTGCCCGTCCTCGCGGGGGAGGGTGAAGGAGATGTCGGTGAGGTTGGTCGAGGCCGCCGACACGTTCTGCACGATCATGTCGAGGTTGACCTGGGCCTCGGCCAGGGTCTCGAAGATGCGCGCGGCCTCCCCCACCTTGTCCGGCACCGCCACGACGGTGATCTTGGCCTCGCTGCGGTCGTGCGCGACGCCCGCGATGATCGCCTGCTCCATGGAACCCACCTCTGTCTCGGGGACGACCCACGTCCCCTGCTTCTGGCTGAACGACGAGCGCACGTGCACGGGCATGGTGTAGCGACGGGCGTACTCCACGCACCGCAGGTGCAGGATCTTGGCCCCGCTGGCGGCCATCTCCAGCATGACCTCGGTGGAGACCCGGTCGAGCTTGCGGGCGGTGGGCACGATCCGCGGGTCGGCGGTGAAGACGCCGTCCACGTCGCTGTAGATCTCGCAGACCTCGGCCTCCAGGGCGGCGGCCAGGGCGACCGCCGTGGTGTCCGAGGCCCCCCGGCCCAGGGTGGTGATGTCCTTGGTGTCCTGCGAGACGCCCTGGAAGCCGGCCACGATGGCGATGTAGCCCTCCTCGATCGCCTTCTGGATGCGACCGGGGGTGATGTCGATGATCTTGGCCTTGCCGTGCGCGCTGTCGGTGATGACCCCGGCCTGGCTGCCGGTGAACGAGCGGGCGCCGTGGCCGAGGTTGGCGATGGCCATGGCCACCAGCGCCATCGAGATGCGCTCCCCCGAGGTCAGGAGCATGTCGAGCTCGCGGGGCGGCGGCAGCGGGCTGACCTGCTGGGCCAGGTCGCGCAGCTCGTCGGTGGTGTCGCCCATGGCCGAGACCACGACCACCACGTCCTTGCCGGACTTCTTGGTGTTCACGATGCGCTGGGCGACCCGCTTGATGCCCTCGGCGTCGGCGACCGACGAGCCGCCGTACTTCTGCACGACTATGCCCACGACTCTCCTCGGCGGTGTTCGACGGTGGTACGTCGGGCCCAGGACCGGGCCCGCGGTGACCCGTCGATCCTACCGAGCCCGCCTCGGGGCGACCGGGCCTCGACGCATGGCAAGACCCGGCGGGTGGCTGACGCGCGGCAGGAGCCTCAGGTGGCGGCGGGGTCCAGCCACTCGTCAGCGGCGGCGACCTGGTCGGCCTCGCTCTCGAAGACGGCGTCGAGCCGGTCGTGGGCGACCACCGACTGCAGGGCCCGCAGCACCGCGCTGGCCTCCGTCCCCCAGGTGGAGACGTAGGAGAACTGCCACCACCACAGCGCCTCCTCCACCCGGCCCGAGCGGTAGTGCCGCAGGCCGTGGGCGAGCGAGGTGGCGATGCTGGTCAGGTCGTCCGACAGCAGCGAGGAGATCAGCTCAGGCGGGTCGACGTACGGGTCGAACACCTCGCTGTAGGCGTCGATGCTCTCCAGCAGGACGGCCAGCCGCAGCCGCATCGCGTCGAGGTCCGGGTCGGGGCCCGCGTCCGGCTCGTACTCGTCGGTCGGGGTGAAGTCGGAGTGCACGCCGAGACGACCCCCCGCGAGCAGCACCTGGCTGACCTCGAGGAGCAGCAGGGAGATGGCGATCGAGCCGTCGGCCTCACCACGGGAGATGGCCCGCAGCGCGAGCAGGAACGACTGCACCTGGTCCGCGATCTGCTGGGCGAAGTCCTCCAGGTCGCTGTCCACCCCGGTGGGTCCACCCGCGGGGGTGGCCACGGGTCCCGCGTCCTGTCCACTCATTCGACCGATCGTCTCCCTTCGAAAGCCCGTCCGAGGGTGACCTCGTCGGCGTACTCGAGATCCCCTCCCACCGGAAGTCCACTCGCAAGTCGCGTCACGCGCAACCCCATGGGCCGCAGCAACCGGGTGAGGTAGGTCGCAGTCGCCTCTCCCTCGAGGTTCGGGTCGGTGGCGAGGATGACCTCCAGCACCGTGCCGTCGGCGAGCCTGGGCATGAGCTCACGGATCCGCAGCTCCTCCGGGCCGATGCCGTCGATGGGCGAGATCGCCCCGCCGAGAACATGGTATCGCCCTCTGTACTCTCGGGTGCGCTCGATCGCCACCACGTCCTTGGACTCCTCGACCACGCACAGCACGGCCGGGTCGCGGCGGGGGTCGCGACAGATCCGGCAGGTGTCCTCCTCGGCCACGTTGCCGCAGACCGAGCAGAACTTCACCCGGTCCTTGACCTCGACCAGCACCTGCGCGAGCCGTCGTACGTCGACCGGGTCGGCAGCCAGCAGGTGGAACGCGATGCGCTGGGCGCTCTTGGGGCCGACCCCCGGCAGCCGGCCGAGCTCGTCGATGAGGTCCTGGACGACGCCTTCGTACATCAGAACCCGAGCTGTCGCCCGGCGCCGGGGTCCGCGTCGCCACCGAGCTCGCCCGGGCCGCCGAGCCCACCCAGGCCGCCGGCCAGCGGGCCCAGCTTCTCGGCCGCGAGCGCCTCGGCCTTGGACTTGCCGTCCCGGTAGGCGGCCACCAGCAGGTCCTCCAGGTCCTCGGTGTCACTGGGGTCGAAGGAGTCCTTGCGGATCTTGACACCGACCAGCTCGCCGGTCCCGTTGACGCTCACCGTCACCAGGCCGTCGCCGACCGTGCCCTCGACGACGGTGTCCGCCAGCTCCTGCTGGGCGGAGAGCATCTGCTCCTGCATCTGCTGCGCCTGCTGGAGCAGGGCGTTCATGTCGAACCCGGCGTCGCCGAAGGGGTTCTGGCTCTCGGTCATGAGGGATCTCTCTCTGCTCGGAAGAAGGTCGTGGGGCGTGGGAGGCGGGTCGGGGCCGGGGCGCCGGGAAGGTGCTCAGTCGTGCTGGATCTGCTCGATGATGCTCGCACCGAGCTCGCGCTCCAGGAGCTCCGCCCCACCGAGCGGGTCCTCCTCGGCGTCCGGATCGTCCCGGTGGGCGTCGGCGTCCGACGGCGAGGGCCCCTGGGACCGGCCGCCGGCGGGCCGGGTCCCGGCGATGGCGCCGCGCGCGCTCGCCAACCCCGCACCGTTCGTCGAGCCTGTCGAAACGCCACCGCCGCCCGTTGAGGCTGCGCCGCCCGTTGAGCCTGCGCCGTTCGTCGAGCCCGTGGAAACGCCACCGCCGCCCGTTGAGCCGGTCGAGACGTCCGAGCCCCCGTCGCTCGTCGAGCCCGACGAAACGCCCGAGCCCGGCGACCCACCCCCCGTGTCCTGCTCCCGCACCGCCGGACGGTTCACCACCATCCGCGGCTCGGAGCCGGGCTGGGCGGACGGGTCGACGATGGACTCCACCCGCCAGTCGTGCCCGATGACGTCGATGGCCGCCTGCCGCAGGATCTCCTCGCTGCCCCCGCTGGTGAAGGAGTTGCGCGCTCCGGCGTTGACCAGGGCGACGGTCAGCGTCCGGTCGTCGACGTCGACGACCTGGGCGTTCTGGCTGAGCAGGATCCAGGTGAACCGTCGCTTGAGCTTGACGGCCTCCAGGAGGTCGGGCCACAGCCGGCGTACGTCGACCAGCGTCAGGCCGCTCGAGGTGCTGGGGACCGCATCCGTGGTGGCTGCCGGCGACGAGGCAGCCGGCGCGGCCACGGGCGTGGTGGCTTCGGTGGGGGGCTCCACCACCACGTCGGCCGGCTCGGTGGGCTCGGCCGGAGGGGTCGTCGCGGTCCGATCGCTCGACCCCACCTCCGACGGCTCGGGCGGCGGCTCCGACGCCACCACGGGCGGCGGCTCGGGGGCCCGGGGTGGGTCGACCGGCGCGGGAGCCTCCACCGACGCAGGCCGCTCCACCGGCGCCGACCGCTCCACCGGTGCCGACCTCGGCACCGGCGCAGGCGTCTCGGCCCGGGGGGCGGCGCTGGGGGTGCCCTCGATCGACATGCGCTTCTCGATGCGGTCCAGCCGGGCCATGATGCCCTCGGTGCCGTGGTCGGCCCCTGGCAGCAGCACCCGGGCACAGATCAGCTCCAGCAGCAGGCGCGGGGCGGTGGCGCCCTTCAGCTCGGTGAGACCGTCGGCCACCAGCTCCGCGGCCCGGCTGAGCTCGGACCGCCCGAAGCGGGCGGTCTGCGCGATGAGCCGCTCGCCCTGGTCCTGGGGCACGTCGATCAGGCCCGTGGCCGGTGCGTCGGGGACCGCGGCGATGATCACCAGGTCGCGCAGCCGGCGCAGCAGGTCCTCGGTGAAGCGACGCGGGTCCTGACCGGTCTCGATGACCTTGTCGACCACGCCGAACACCGCCCGGCCGTCCCCGGCCGCGAAGGCGTCCACCACCTCGTCCAGGAGGGTGTCCGGGGTGTAGCCGAGCAGACCGGTGGTGAGCTCGTAGGTGACGCCGCCCTCGCCGGCGCCGCCCATCAGCTGGTCCAGCACCGAGAGCGTGTCCCGGGCCGAACCACCGCCGGCGCGCACCACCAGGGGCAGGGCCGCGGGGTCGACCTGCACGCCCTCCTTCTCGCACAGCTCGCGCAGGTAGTCGGTCAGCGTGCGCGGTGGGATCAGGCGGAACGGGTAGTGGTGCGTGCGCGACTTGATGGTCCCGATGACCTTGTCGGGGTCGGTGGTGGCGAAGACGAACTTGAGGTGCTCGGGCGGCTCCTCCACCAGCTTGAGCAGGGCGTTGAAGCCCTGGGTGGAGACCATGTGGGCCTCATCGATGATGTAGACCTTGTAGCGGCTGTTGACGGGGGCGAAGAAGGCCCGCTCGCGCAGGTCCCGCGCGTCGTCGACCCCACCGTGGCTGGCCGCGTCGATCTCGATGACGTCGATGGAGCCCGGGCCGCCGCGGGCCAGGTCGGTGCAGGAGCGGCAGACGCCGCACGGGGTGTCGCTGGGGCCTTGCTCGCAGTTGAGGCAGCGGGCCAGGATGCGGGCGCTGGTGGTCTTGCCGCACCCGCGCGGGCCCGAGAACAGGTAGGCGTGGTTGACGCGGTTGTGGTTCAGGGCCGCGCGCAACGGGGTCGTCACGTGGTCCTGGCCGATGACCTCGGCGAAGGTCTCCGGCCGGTAGCGGCGGTAGAGCGCTAGGGGTGCTTCCACCTCTGCACCCTAGCCAGCCCCACCGACACTGCGAAACGATCCCAGGACCGGGCGCGGACCGCGCGTGGACCAGGCCGGCACGAGGCTCGGAGCGGGCATGGAAAGGCCCCCCGCGCACCCGTCAGAGCTCACTGACCCTTGCTGCCTTCCGGCCCTGGGGGAGTTGGGCGAGGTGTCGCCGCACGGGGGGTTGCCAGAAGTCTAGGCGAGACCGAGGGAGCCGCCCAAGTCGGCCACCCGGGGGCCCGGGGACGGGCGATTTCCTGCAGGCCGCCACCGCCCGGTAACCTTCGCGGCGGAGGATTCGCCTAGTGGCCTATGGCGCTCGCTTGGAAAGCGGGTTGGGTTAATAGCCCTCAGGGGTTCGAATCCCCTATCCTCCGCCACGCTCACCCCGCCCGTCGTGCTGGCCTGGTCCGGTCGCTCCGGCCTTTTCGTCACCACGCGGTGGTCAGCAGGTGCAGGACGAAGCCCGTGAGGGCACAGGCCCCCAACGTCTGCAGCACCGACCACCCGCGGGCGAAGACCAGGACGCAGCCGAGGACCGTCACGGCCAGCGCGGCCACCTGCAGGGATCCCGGGTCCGGGACGTCGAGGCGCAGCGGACCGGCACTCCGGCGGCTGGTCTCGGCGAACAGCGTGTGCAGGGCGAAGTACACCGCCAGGTTCGCGATCACCCCCACGACACCGGCGGTGATCCCGGTGAGGGCCGCGGTGAGGCCCCGGTTGCCGCGCAGGCGCTCGACGTACGGCGCACCGAGCAGGATGAACAAGAAGCACGGCACGAAGGTCACCCAGGTCGTGAGCAGTGCTCCGAGGAACGCGGCCACCCACGGGTCGAGGGACCCTGGGCCGCGGTAGGCGCCGAGGAACGCCACGAACTGCACCACCATGATGAGCGGGCCCGGGGTCGTCTCGGCCAGGGCGAGGCCGCGGACCATCTCGCCGGGCGCCAGCCACCCGTGGACGGCGACCGCCTGCTGGGCCACGTAGGCGAGGACGGCGTAGGCGCCCCCGAAGGTGACCACGGCCGCGCCGGAGAAGAACACGCCCTCGTCGACGAAGACGCTGTGCGTCCCGAACAGCGCGGCGGCGCCGAGGACCGGCGCCACCCACAGGAAGAGCCCGACGGCGAGCGTCCGCAGGGCACGACGCCCTGACGGCCGTTCGGTGTGCAGCGCGTCGTCGGGGATCAGCGGTGGCGGGCCGTCCTCGGGTCGGCCGGGTGCCGGCCGGCCCAGGTCGGGGCGCCACCGGCCCACCAGCCATCCCACGGCCGCGCAGACCGCGACCACGAGCGGGAAGGGCACGGCGAAGAAGGTGAGCGCGAGGAAGGAGGCGACGGCCAGGGCCACCAGGGCCGGGTGGGTCAGGCCGCGCCGGCCGACGCGGAGCAGGGCCTGGACGACGATGGCGATGACGGCCGGGGCGAGTCCGGCGAACAGCGCTTCGACCGCCGTCGTGTCCCCGAAGGCGACGTAGATGCTCGACAGGGCCAGGAGGGCCACGACACCGGGGAGCACGAACAGGATGCCGGCCACCAGCGCTCCCCGCACCCCGTTGAGCAGCCACCCGACGTAGGTGGCGAGCTGCTGCGCCTCCGGACCCGGGAGCAGCGTGCAGTACGACAGCGCGAAGAGGAACCGCTGCTGGCCGATCCACCGCTTCTCCTCGACCAGCGTCCGCTGCATCACTGCGATCTGCCCGGCCGGTCCGCCGAAGGTCTGCAGCGAGATGAGGAACCACGCCCGGGCCGCCTCGCGCAACGGGATCACGTCACGGGACCGGCCACCGGCCGGGTGGCCCACCTCGACCGGGACGGACTCGTCGTCCTGGTCCATGCCGCTGTCCCCTCCTCGACTCGCAGGCGCACCGGAGGACGGCACTGTAGGCCACCCCGGGGACCGGCGCGGCGATCGGCGGACGGCGCGCTCCGGACCCTCTGCGTCGCCGTGCGGCCGCCTCAGGGAGCCGTGACGGGCGCCAGCGGCTCGGCCGCGGCCGTGCGTCGCGAGCCCAGGCCCAGCCCGAGCCCGGCCAGGACGACCCCGATGCCGACCCAGACCAGCAGGGCGGGCACGTGCCCCGTGGTGGCGATCCCGACCAGCGCCGCCGCCACCGGCGCCACCCCGCACAGCAGCGCCGCCCGGCCGCTGCCCAGACCGGCCACGGCGCCGTACCAGAGGACGAACGCGGCCGCCGTGACGAGCACCGCGAGGTGCAGCAGGGCGAGCCACTGCCGCCCGGTGAGGTCCGTCGCGGCCCGAGGGCCCTCGGTGGCCAGGCCCAGCGCGAGCAGCCCCACCGCGGCCATCCACACCGCGTGCACCGAGACCCCCCACGGTGACAGCCGCGCCAGGACCGGTACGGCGAGCAGGGTGAAGGCGGCCTCGCACAGCAGGGCCACCACCGCCCACACCAGACCGGTGGCGTCGGTGACCCCGAAGCCGGCCACGAGCACGCTGCCGACGGTGACCACCGCCGCCGCCAGCACGGTGCGGGCGTGCGGCGACCGGCCCTCCAGCAGCGGGCCCACCAGCCCGATCAGCACCGGGGCGCAGGAGACCGCGACCGCGATGACCGCCGGCTCGGCGTGCGCGACGCCCCGCACCACGGCCACGTTGAACAGCACCAGGCCGGTCAGCGCCACCCCGGCGAGCCAGGCCCACTCGACCCCGCGCGGGCGCAGCACCCGGACCCCGGCGACCCGGGCCAGCACCACGAGCAGCAGCGCGGCGGCGGCGTACCGCACGCCCTGCGCGGTGAACAGCGGCGCCGTGGTCAGGGCGTGCGAGACCGCGACGCTGCTGCCGACGAACGTCATCGCCAGCGCGCCTCGCGAAACGTCGGCCAGGGTGCTCACAGGGTGCTCACGGGGTGCTCACGGGGTGCTCACCTCAGCCATCCTGCCCGCGGCCCCCACGAGCCCCGGGAGCGGGTGAGCCCGGCTAGAAGATGTTGGTCGGGTCGTAGTACTCCTCGATGTTCTCGCAGCCGATGCCGACCGCCTTGGTGAAGGACTGCTTCGGGTAGTCCTCCGGCGTCTTGGCGCCCGTCCCGATGTCGACCGCGATCTTGAGGGCGTCCCGGGCGGCCAGCGACGGCGAGTTCAGGCCGGTCGAGATGTAGCGGCCCTTGCAGCCGCCCTCCTTGATCAGCGCGAGGGCCTCCTTCTGCCCGTCCGCGGAGGCCGCGATGTAGACGTTCTTGTAGGCCTTCTTGTTCTTGACCACGTTGTAGGCGCCGATGGCCATGGAGTCGTTGAGCCCCAGGACGAGGTCGGTGTCCGAGTGCGCGGCCAGCATGTTCTCCGCGGCCACCTGCCCCTTGTCCTGCGCGTAGTCGCCGGTCTGCTGGGAGGAGATCGTGTACTTCAGCCCGCCCTGCTTCAGGCCGTCCAGGAAGCCCTTGCGGCGGGCCGGCCCGACGAACTCGTCCGTGGCCGGGCCGGTGAGGATGACCATCTTGATGGTCTTCTTGCCCATGTCCAGGAAGCGCTTGGCGGTGATGACCCCGGACAGCCGGCCGATGCGGAGGTTGTCGGACTGCACGCTCGTGGTGCCCGTCCCCGGGACGCTGGTGTCGATGTAGATGACCGGCACCTGGGAGGCGATCTGGGTCATCATCTCCTTCTGGCCCGCGACGCTGGTGGCGTTGACCACCAGCACGTTGGCGCCCTGGGAGAGCATCGCCTGCATCTGGTTCATCTGGATGACGGGGTCCTTGTTCGCGCTCTGGAACAGCAGCTTGAAGCCGTCCTTCTTCGCGATGTTCTCCGCCTCCACCTGCATGGCCGAGAAGTACGGCGCCTGCAGCTGCTGCTGGGCGAACCCGACGGTGATGTCCTTGACGTCGCGGTGCACGCCGCCGGCCGGG
Source organism: uncultured Actinomycetota bacterium (assembly GCA_963750345.1). Classification (GTDB taxonomy): domain Bacteria; phylum Actinomycetota; class Actinomycetes; order Propionibacteriales; family Nocardioidaceae; genus Nocardioides_B. Next base: position 289,716 of record CAVVQH010000013.1, read on the forward strand.
GTCTGGGCCGGCGCCGAGCTCGGGTAGATGTCCCCGCACGAGGTCACCAGGCCCAGCACGGAGGTCGCGGCCAGGGCGACGACGCCCCGCCGCAGCGCGCGGCGCGGGGCTCGGGGAGCGCCGCCGCTCATGCCGACGGCCCGGACGACGACGTCTCCGAGGGCGCGGAGGACGACGAGGACGGGGTGGGCTTGCGACGCCGGGTCACCTGCACCGTGGCCAGCGTGACGGCGACGAGGATGAGGGCGCCGCGGAAGGCGTCCTGGAGGAACGTGGACACGTTCAGCAGCGAGAGCAGGTTGGCGATGACCTGGAAGATGATCGTGCCCATCACGGTGCCGAACACCTTGCCGTGCCCCCCGGACAGCCGGGCCCCGCCGATGACGACCGCCGCGATCGCCTCGAGCTCCATCAGGTTGCCGGCCAGTGCTGTGCCGCTGGCGAAGCGGCAGATGAACATCCACCCGCCCAGGCCCACGAGCAGCCCGGCCAGGATGTAGACCGACCACAGGGTGGCGCGCACCGGGATCCCGGAGCTCTGCGCGGCCTCCTTGTTGCTGCCGATGGCGTAGACCCGGCGGCCCCACACCGTGCGGTTGAGCAGGAACCCGACGCCGAGCACCACCGCGATCCAGATGATCGCGAGCACCGGCAGGCCGAGCACGGTCTTCTGGCCGATGGTGGCGAAGGTGTCGGCGGCCTTCGGCTGGATCGGGATGCCCTCGCCGTACGCGTAGACCAGGCCCCGCGCCAGGGCCAGCATGCCGAGGGTGACGATGAACGGCTCGAGCCCCCGGAAGGAGACCAGCCAGCCGTTGACCAGCCCGATGAAGCCGCCGACCAGAAGCGCCACGATCAGGGCCAGGATGACCGACGAGCCGCTGAAGACGCCGGCGCAGAGGACCGCGGCCAGGCCGAGGGTCGAGCCGACGCTGATGTCGATGCCCCCGGTCAGCACGACGATCAGCTCGGCCATCACCACGACGCCGATGATCGACATCTGGAGCAGCAGGTTGGTCAGGTTGGTCTGGGACAGGAAGGCGTCGCTGGAGACCGACGCGATGACGAGCAGCACCACGAGGATGTAGAGGGCGTACTGGCTCTTGAGCCACTCCACCGCCACGCTCCCGCGGGACTGTTCGGGCTGCTGGTCCTCGCCGACGGGGGCGGGGGTGGTCGCGGTCATGAGCACGCTCCAAGGGGTCGACGACGCGGGGTGGTCGGTGCGTTGCTGCCAGGGGTCGTGCGCGGGATGCTGCCGGGCGTGGTCCTCATCGCTCAGTCCTCATGGCTCAGTCCTCATGGCTCAGGGCCATCCGGATGAGGTCGTCGGTGTCGGCCTGCTCGGGGTCGAACTCGCCGACCACCTTGCCGTTGCGCATCACCAGGATCCGGTGGCACAGCGACAGCAGCTCCTCGGCCTCGCTGGAGACCACCAGCACGCCCTTCCCCCGTCGGGCCGCGCTGTGGATGATCTCGTAGATGTTGGAGCGGGCGCCGACGTCGATGCCCTTGGTGGGCTCGTCCAGCACGACGAAGTCGGGGTCGGACTCCAGCCACTTGGCCACCACGACCTTCTGCTGGTTCCCCCCGCTCAGCGTGCTGGTGTACGTCTTGGGCCCACCCTTGACCTGGTACTCGCCGATGAGCTCGCGGACGCGCTTCTTCTCCACCTGCGACTGCACGACCCCCGCCTTGGCCATCCGCGGCAGCACCACCAGGCTCATGTTCTGCCCGTTGTCGAAGTCCTTGACGAACCCCTCGAGCCGGCGGTCCTCGGTCAGGTAGGCGATGCCCTTGCGCAGGGCGGCCCCGGGCGAGCCGAGGTCGACCTTCTCTCCGTGCACCTCGATGGTGCCGGCCGTCGCCCGCTTCTGGCCGGTGACCGTGCGGGCCACCGACGAGCGACCGCTGCCGACGAGCCCGTACAGCCCGAGGATCTCCCCGGGGGCGACGTCGAAGGAGACGCCGTTGGCCGACCCGCCGTGCAGGTCGCGCACCGACACCACGGGCGGCGCCCCGTCGGAGGCCAGGGGCGTGGGGCGGTCCAGCGCCTTGAGGGCCTGCCCGATCATCAGCGTGGTGACCTCGTCGGCGTCGGTCTCGCTGGTGGTCAGGACGTCGACGAGCTTCCCGTTGCGCAGCACGGCGATACGGTCCGACATGGCGAACACCTCGTTCAGCCGGTGCGAGACGAACAGGATGCAGGTGCCGGCCTCCTTCTCCCGGCGGACCAGGTCCAGGATGTCGTTGAAGTGCTCCTCGCTGGTGGAGGCCGTCGTCTCGTCGAGGATCATGATGCGGTGGGTCGTGACCGCGGCCCGGCTCAGCGACAGCATCTGGCGCTGACCGGGTCCGAGGTGTCGGGCCAGCTGCTTGGTTCGCAGGCTGCCCAGGCCCACGTCGCGCAGGACCTCCCGGGTCCGCGCGTCGTTGGTGTCGACCTTGCGTCGCCCAGGGCCGGATGTCCTTGCCCATCCGCAGCTTGTAGAGCCAGACGTTCTCGCCCACCGTGAAGTCGTCGATGACCAGCGGCTCCTGGTGCATCATCAGCACGCCCGCCTGCTCGGCCTCGGCGGCGTTGCGCACCGGGTGCGGGTAGCCGGTGACGGTGATCTCGCCGTCGGTGGGGGTGTCCACCCCGGCCAGCAGCTTGGCGAACGTCGACTTGCCGGCCCCGTTGGCCCCGCACACGGCGAGCACCTCACCGGCGTACCCCTCCAGGTCGACGCCGTCCAGGGCCTTGACACCGGGGTAGTACTTGCGCACGCCCACCGCGGTGAAGGCGACCGATCCGGGCTCCGGTCCGCGGGCGGTCTGCGGCTCGTCCTCGACTGCGCTCACGACAGCCTTCCCTGGCACCTGGGGCGCGCGCCCTCCCGGGTGGATGGGGCTCGTCGGCGCGATCGTATGACGTAGGTCACGTCGGGACAACGACCGACACCGGCCCGGCGCGGCCCGCTCGGGCCGTTGGCGCGTGGGAACGGCGCCGGGGACGTGACCGACCTCTGCCCGGAAACTTCAATCCCCTGTCACATGCCGTAACGGGGCGGAATCATCGAAAGCGCACGCTGGAACCTCAGTCCACTCGTCCCTGGGAGCACCGATGTCCGCCTCGACCACCGAGTCCCCCACGTCGCGACAGCCAGTCCTGCGGCCCCGCCGCCCTGCCGCGCAGGTCACCGACCTCGACGCGGTCCGAGCCGTCCGTCACACGGCGGCGCAGCAGCGCCGGCAGGCGGCCCGCACCCGCGACCTCACCGCCCTGCTGCGCGACCGGCCCGACCTGGCCGGGGTGCACGCCCCCGCCGACCTGGCCGTGGACGCCGTGCGCTGGTGCGTCTGAGCGGTCAGCGACGGCGCCGGCCGACGCCGAAGACGCCTCGCACGATCTCGCGGGCCGCGGTCCGCACCAGGTCCCGCGCCACCGGCGAGCGCATGATGTCCTGCACCGCACCACCCGAGGACCCGCCCCGCCTGGCCGGCGCCTTGGCCGGCTTCTCGGGGTAGGGCACGCGGTCGGTGGGCTGCGGCCGGGCCTTCGCCTCCTGCTCGTCCTGCCGGTCCTGCTCGTCCTGCCGGGCCGCCGCGGCGCCGGCCTCCAGCCGGGCCGCGAGCAGCTCGCGGGCCGACTCCCGGTCCACCGCCTCGGCGTAGCGCGCGTGCAGCGACGACGCCGTGACCGTGGCCGTCATGGAGGCCGGGTCGGCGGGTCCCATGAGGGACTGCGGCGCCCGCAGACGGGTCCACGCCACCGGGGTGGGCGCCCCCCGCTCGTTCATCACGGTCACGATGGCCTCGCCGATGCCGAGCGACAGCACCACCTTGCCCAGGTCGTCGTACGACGAGGTGGGGTAGGTGTTCACGGTGGCCCCAGCGCCTTCGCGTCGTTGGGGGTGGCGGCCCGCAGCTGGTGCTGGATGCGGGAGCCGAGCTGGCCGAGCACCTCGTCCGGGACGTCGGTGGGGCTCTGGGTCACGAAGAAGACGCCCACGCCCTTGGACCGGATCAGCCGCACGGTCTGGGTGATCGCCTGCTTGAAGTCCTTCGACGCGTCGGCGAACAGCAGGTGCGCCTCGTCGAAGAAGAACACCAGGCTGGGCTTGTCGGCGTCGCCGACCTCGGGCAGGTCGTGGAAGAGGTCGGCCAGCAGCCACATGAGGAAGGTGGAGAAGATCGCCGGCCGGTCCTGCAGGTTGGGCAGCTCGACCAGCGAGATGAGGCCCTGGCCGTCGGGGGTGGTGCGCAGCAGGTCCCGGGTGTCGAACTCGGGCTCCCCGAAGAACTGGTCGGCACCCTGGTCCTCGAAGGCGATGAGCTCGCGCAGGATGACGCCGGCCGTCGCCGAGGACAGGCCCCCGAGCCCCTTGAGGTCGGCCTTGCCCTCGTCGGAGACCAGGAAGCCGACCACGGCCCGCAGGTCGGCCAGGTCCAGCAGTGGCAGGCCGGCGCCGTCGGCGTAGTGGAAGACCAGTCCCAGGGACGACTCCTGGGTGTCGTTGAGACCGAGGACCTTGGCCAGGAGCGTCGGGCCGAACGACGTCATCGTCGCCCGCAGCGGGATGCCCGTGCCCTGGCCGCCGAGCGCGAAGTACTCCACCGGGAAGCCCCGTGCGGTCCACTGCTGTCCCACCGAGGCCGTGCGGGCCGTCAGCCTGGCGTTCTCCTGGCCGGGCGTGGACAGGCCCGACAGGTCGCCCTTGATGTCGGCGGCGAACACGGGCACGCCCTGGGCGGAGAGCTGCTCGGCCAGCAGCTGCAGGGTCTTGGTCTTCCCCGTCCCGGTGGCGCCCGCGACCAGGCCGTGGCGGTTCAGCATCGCCAGCGGGATGCGGACGTGGGCGTCGGCCAGGGTGTCGGGGTCGAGCACCAGGGCGCCGAGCTCGAGGGCGGCGCCGTCGAAGGTGTAGCCCGCGGCCACCTCCGCCGTGATCGGGTCGGTCACCGGGCCCGGCGCACCGGCTCCGGAGGTGGGTTCGCTCATCCGACGACCCTAGACCGATCGGGGCGGACCTTTATGCTGACCTCCGTGATCTTCAAGCGCGTCGGGCAGGGTCGTCCCTACCCGGACCACCAGCTCGGGCCGCGCGACTGGGCCGCGCTGCCGCCGCGCCAGGTGCGGCTCGACGAGCTGGTCACCACCAAGGACACCCTGCAGCTGGCCGCGCTGCTGGACGAGGACTCCACCTTCTACGGCGACCTGTTCGCCCACGTCGTGGAGTGGGGCGGCGACCTCTACCTCGAGGACGGCCTGCACCGGGCGCTCCGGGCGGCCCTGCAGCAGCGGCACATGCTGCACGCCCGTGTGCACCTGGTCGGGAGCTGAGGCGGGGTGCGGGCGCGGCACATCACCACCGGGGTGACCCTGGTGGTGCTGCTGCTCATCCTGGCGGCGGGGGCCTGGGTGGGGTACCGGTCGCTGGTCGCCCCGGTGCCCGGGGACGGCACCACCTCGAGCGCCACCCCCACCTGCTCCCCGCAGTCCCTGCGCAGGGGACAGCGCGTGGTGTCCACCCAGGTGGCGGTGAGCGTGTGGAACGCCGGCACCCGTCCCGGCGCGGCCGGGCGCACCCTGCGGATGCTGACCAACCGCGGCTTCACCCAGGGCGAGGTGGGCAACGCCCCCTCCGGGACGAAGGTCAGGCGCGCGCAGATCTGGACCACCCGCCGCCACGACGCAGCCGCCCGCCTGGTGGCGCTGCAGTTCGGGCCGGGCACCAAGGTGGAGCTGAAGCGCACGGACCTCGGACCCGGCGTCGACGTGGTCGTCGGCGACGACTTCGACCGGCTGTCCACCGCGGCCCGCTCGGTCGTGGTCCGCAACGCCCAGTCGGCCTGCCTGCCCGCGACGTCGAAGAGGTGACCGGACCCACCTGAGCGGGTCGTGCCGACCGGGGCTCAGCCGCTGGACCCGCCGGACCCACCAGGGCCGTCGAGCCAGTGCGCCAGCCGCCCGCGTCGGGAGACCGCGCGCAGCCGGCCCTCGGTGTCCTCGCGGAGCTTGCGGGGGGTCACCACCAGCAGCTCGTCGCCGCGTCGCAGCACCGTGCGGGAGTCCGGCACCAGCGTCTGGCCCGCGCGGACCACCAGTGACAGCGAGGCGCCCACCGGCAGCCGCAGCTCCGCAGACCTCGACCCCGTGCAGCAGGGAGCGCTCGGTGATGCTGACCTGCAGCAGGTCGGCCGCGACCCGCTCCAGCGGCGCCGCCTCCACGTCCAGGTCGCGGGCCTCGCCCCGCTCGGTGACGCCGAGCCGGGCCGCCACCCAGGGCAGGGTGGGACCGGTCAGCAGGGTGTAGATCACCACCATCACGAAGACGATGTCGAACAGCTCCTCGGCCCCGGGCACGGCCTCGGCCAGCGGGATCGTGGTCAGCACGATGGGTACGGCGCCGCGCAGGCCTGCCCACGAGACGAACACCTGCTGCCGCGCGGTCAGCCGGTGGGCGGGGAAGCACGCCAGCACCGAGAGCGGCCGGGCCACGAAGGTGAGCAGCAGACCGGCCAGCGCGGCCACCGCCACGTGGGTCAGCGAGATGCGGCCCGGGGACACGAGCAGCCCGAGCATCACGAACAGGCCGATCTGGGCCAGCCAGGCCACGCCCTCGCTGAAGGAGCGGGTGGCCGCCCGGTGCGGCAGCTCGCTGTTGCCCAGCACCAGGGCCCCGGCGTAGACGGCGGCGAAGCCCGAGGCGTGCAGGGCCGCGGTGCCGGCGTACGCCAGGATGGTCAGCGACAGCACGGCCAGGGGGTAGAGCCCGGAGCTGGGCAGCGCCACCTTCCGCATCACCCAGGCGCCGCCGAAGCCCACCAGCGAGGCCGAGGACCACCCCGGCCAGCAGCTCGTAGGCCACGATGCCGGCGAAGCCCAGGACGCCGTGGTCCAGGGCGGCGCCGGTGCTGACCAGGGAGACCAGCAGCACCGTGGGGGCGTCGTTGAGGCCCGACTCCGCCTCCAGGGCGCCGGTCAGCGACCGGGGCAGGGGCACCCGGCGGAGCACGGAGAACACCGCAGCCGCATCGGTCGGCGAGGTGACGGCGCCCAGGAGCACCGCCAGCTGCCAGTCCAGCCCGAAGAGGTAGTGCGCGCCCGCGGCCATCACCGCCACGCTGACCACCACCCCCACGGTGGCCAACGAGACCCCCAGCCGCATGGCGGGCCGGATCTCCGCCCACTGGGTGGTCAGACCGCCCTCGGCCAGGATCAGCACCAGGGCCGCGAAGCCGAGCGCGTGCGCGACGTTCGCGTCCTCGAACTGGATGCCGAGCCCGGCCTCGCCGAGCAGGATCCCCATGAACAGGTAGATCAGCAGGCTGGGCAGGCCGACGCCGACGGAGACCCGGACCGCCAGGATGGCCACCAGCATGACCACGGCCCCGACCAGGAGGACCGTGTCCATCTGGTGCGCGTCGAAGGTCACCGGGTCACCTCGGCGTCTGCAGGGGACGGGATCCCATCCTAGGGGCGGCCCGCGCACCGCCGGACCGGCCGCTCGAGCGTGGACGGGGCCGCTCTGGCTAGCGTGAGGGGATGCCCTCGCCCGACCAGCTGTACCGTCTCGCCGCCCGAGCCGCCGTCCCGCCCTTCCACGTCATGGACCTGCTGGCGGCCGCCGCGGAGCGGCACCGCACCCACGGCGACCTGCTCAACCTGGTCGCCGGCCAGCCCTCGACCCCCGCGCCGGCCCCCGTGCGAGCCGCGGCGCACCGGGCGCTGGACGAGCAGGTCCTCGGCTACACCGTGGCCCTCGGGCTGCCCGAGCTGCGCGAGGCCATCTGCGGCCACCACGAGCGGGTGCACGGGATGAGCGTGCGGCCCGAGGACGTGGTGGTGACCACCGGCTCGTCGGGCGGCTTCCTGCTGGCCTTCCTGGCCGCCTTCGACGCCGGGGACCGGGTGGCGATCGCCCGGCCGGGCTACCCCTGCTACCGCAACGTGCTCGCTGCGCTGGGGTGCGAGGTGGTGGAGCTGCCGGCCGGCCCGGAGTCCCGCTTCCAGCCCACGGTGGAGATGCTGGAGGCGCTCGAGGAGCCCGTGGCCGGGCTGGTCGTGGCCAGCCCGGCGAACCCGACGGGGACGATGCTGGCGCCCGCCGAGCTCGCGGCGCTGGCGACCTGGTGCGAGCAGCACGGGGTGCAGCTGATCAGCGACGAGATCTACCACGGCATCGAGTACGCCTCGCCGGCGCAGCACTCCTCGGCGTGGGAGACCTCGCGGGAGGCCGTGGTCTTCGACTCGTTCTCCAAGTACTTCTCGATGACCGGCTGGCGGATCGGCTGGATGCTGGTGCCCGAGCGGCTACGGCGGGCCGTGGACGTGCTCACCGGCAACTTCACGATCTGCCCGCCGGTGCTCTCCCAGCACGCCGCCGTCGCGGCCTTCACCGACGCGTCGTACGAGGAGTGCGACGGCCACGTCGCGCGCTACGCCGAGAACCGGCGGCTGCTGCTGGACGGCCTGCCCCGGCTCGGGATCGACCGGCTGGCCCCGGCCGACGGCGCGTTCTACGTGTACGCCGACGTGGGGCACCTGACCGACGACTCGATGGCGTTCTGCCGCAGGCTGCTCGCCGAGACCGGCATCGCCACCGCGCCGGGCGTCGACTTCGACACCCTGGTGGGCGACCGGTTCGTGCGGATGTCGTTCGCGGGCAGCCCGACCGAGGTCGCGCAGGCCCTGGAGCGCCTGGAGCGCTGGCTCTAGTCGACCTGGGTCAGCCGGCCCGCGGCGTGCCAGGCGTCCGGGTCGAGGGCGGCGAGGTCGTGGTCGAACCACACCCGGCAGCGGTCGATGGTGCCCACCAGCAGGTCGACCAGGAGGTCGTCGGCCTGGGCGACCGCGGCCACGGCGATCCCGGAGACCGCCGAGTGCACGATGGCCGGTGCGCTGCGCCGCGCGAAGCTGGCCGTGGTGCCCCAGCCGACCGCGGTGAAGCCGTGCGCCCAGTCCCGGGCGTGCGGCACGGCGTCCAGGGCGGCGGCGGTGCGGGGGTCGACGTCGTCGCGGGGCCGTCCCTCCAGCTGGGCCAGCATCCGCTCGCAGCGCAGCAGCCCCACCGCGGCGACGCCCTGGCGGTCGGCGGCGGTGACCGGCAGGGCCACCAGGGCCGCCTCGCGCGCGATCCACGCGTCCGCCCGCGGGTCGTCGGTGGTCAGCCCGATGACCTCGGGGATGTGCGGGGCCAGCCGGGTGCGGGCGTGGTCGCCGACGTGGTCGTTGACGTCGCGGGCCAGGGAGGCCAGCAGCGGGTGGGTGCACGCCGGGTGGTCCGACCAGGGCTCGCCGGCCAGGAAGCCGGCCAGCTCCATGAAGCAGGCGCCCTTCCTGGGGTTGCGGTGCTTGCCCCGGGACAGCACCGGCATGAGGTCCGGGCTGCGCCGGGCGCCGTCCAGGTCGACGACGGGTCGGGTCCTGCGGATCATCATGACCGGCTCCCTGCGGTGCGGGCCCGCGCCCCCGAGGAGGCCCGAGCGCTGTGGTCCCGCCAGTCTGCGCCCGCGACCGGGCGGCTCACAAGACCCTCGGGCCCATCACTGCGAGGTCCCGCCGGCCTGGACGTCCGGCCAGCCCGAGGTCAGGTCCAGCAAGCCGCGCCTCCCCTCTCGATCACCAGGGGATGCCGGGTTTCTGACGCTGCCCACGGTGGACGCACCATGGGTAGTGGCAGGTCTCCGTGGGCAGTACGACGACGCGGTGCCCACCACGACGAACACCCCGAGCCTGTGGCTCGGGGTGTTCACGATGTCGCGACACATCGCACCGCGGTGGCGGTGGGATTTGAACCCACGGTGGATTTGCACCCACACACGCTTTCGAGGCGTGCTCCTTAGGCCGCTCGGACACGCCACCGCCGCAGAGGCTACCGGAACACGTCGGCCCCGCCGAAATCGCCTCGCGCCGTCACGCCCCAGGGGGCCCGGCCGCTCAGGGGGTGGCACGCCGTGCCGCGAAGAAGTCCAGCAGCAGGGCGGACGACTCCTCGGCCAGCACCCCGGCGACCACCTCGGGACGGTGGTTGAGCCGCCGGTCGCGGACCACGTCCCACAGGGAGCCCACGGCACCGGCCTTCTCGTCGCAGGCGCCCGAACACCAGCCGGTCGAGGCGGGACAGCACCACCGCGCCGGCGCACATCGTGCACGGCTCCAGGGTGACCACCAGCGTGCAGCCGTCCAGCCGCCACTCCCCCCGCGTCGCGGCGGCCTCGCGCAGGGCCACGACCTCGGCGTGCGCGGTGGGGTCGGCGTCGGCCTCCCGGCGGTTGCGGCCCCGACCCACCACCTGCCCGGCGGCGTCGACCACCACCGCGCCGATGGGTACGTCGGAGGTGGCCAGCGCCGCACGCGCCTCGGCCAGGGCCTCCCGCATCGCCGGCGCCCAGCCGGCCGACGGGCCCACCGGCGCCGGGGTCGCCGGGTCAGCAGGGGTCACAGGGTGCTGGGAACGCCGACCAGCTCGTCGAACTCCCGCCCGAAGCCGAGCCTCACGGCGATGTCGGAGAGCATCTCGTCGGGGTAGAGGTCGAGCTCGTCGAGCAGGGCGCCCATGTCCATCGCGCCCATCCCGAGGTCGGCGACGATGCCGAGGTCGCCCGCCGGCTCCTGGTCCTCGTCGTCGTCGGGCAGCGGGCAGGTCGAGGTGGTCCACCACCGAGCGGGCGATCGGCCAGTCGTTGGCGGCGGTGACGTCGGAGAGCAGCAGGCGGGTCTCGGGGCCGAGCACCCGCACCAGCAGGAAGAAGTCCTCGTCGATGGAGACCAGGCCGAGCGAGCCGGCCTCGCCGGGGTAGCGGCGCAGCTCGACGGCGAAGTCGTCGAGGTCGGCGGCCACCTCGTCGTCGACCTCGCGGACCTGCCAGACACCGTCCTCGCGGTAGGCCACGAGCGCGAAGTCCACGCCCTCGGCGTTCGTCTCGGACTCCTGCGACATGTCGCTCCTCCAGCATCCCGTGCGCGGTCGTCCCGGACCCCTCGATGGTGACAGGTCGCCCGGTCTCGCACCAGGACGACGCGGGCGCCGGGCCGCACGGGGGTGCACTAGGTTGACCGCCATGCGCATCCACGTCGCCGACCACCCGCTGGTCGCGCACAAGCTGACCACGCTGCGCGACGAGGCCACCGACTCCCCGACGTTCCGGGGGCTGGCCGACGAGCTGGTCACGCTGCTGGCCTACGAGGCGACCCGCGACGTCCGCGTCGAGGAGCGTGACCGTGCGCACCCCGGTCGCGGACGCGGTCGGGCGTCAAGCTGGCCCGCCCCAAGCCGCTGGTGGTGCCGATCCTGCGGGCCGGCCTGGGCATGCTCGACGGGATGATGCGGCTGCTGCCGACGGCCGAGGTCGGCTTCCTCGGCATGGTCCGCAACGAGGAGACGCTGGAGGCCTCGACGTACGCCGAGCGGCTGCCCGACGACCTGTCCGGCCGCCAGTGCTACGTGCTGGACCCGATGCTGGCCACCGGCGGCACCCTGGCGGCGGCGATCCGCTTCCTGGTCGACCGCGGCGCCGACCACATCACCGCGATCTGCCTGCTCACGGCCCCCGAGGGCTGCGCGCGGCTGGAGAAGGAGCTCGAGGGCCTCGACGTGCCGGTCACCGTGGTCACCGCCGCGATGGACGAGCGGCTGGACGAGAAGGGCTACATCGTGCCGGGGCTCGGTGACGCCGGGGACCGGCTGTACGGCGTCGTGGGCTGAGGCGGGGGTCTCGAGGCTCACTCCGTTCGCACCTCGACCAGCGGGGTGCGCACCCCGACCGACGAAGGTCAGAGAGCCTTGACGGAGCTGAGCAGCTTGCCGAGCGTGTCCTTGGCGTCCCCGAAGAGCAGCGTGGTCCGGGGGTCGAAGAGCAGCTCGTTCTCGATCCCGGCGAACCCGGGCCGCATCGAGCGCTTGAGGAACACGACCTGCTGGGCCTCGTCGACGTCCAGGATCGGCATGCCGTAGATCGGCGCGCCGGGCGTGGTCTTGGCGGCCGGGTTCACCACGTCGTTGGCGCCGACGACCAGCACCACGTCGGTCTGCTTGAACTCGGAGTTGATGTCGTCCATCTCCTTGAGCTGCTCGTAGGGCACCTGGGCCTCGGCGAGCAGGACGTTCATGTGGCCCGGGCATCCGGCCCGCCACCGGGTGGATCGCGTAGTCGACCTCGATGCCCCGGTCGCCCAGCACGTCGACCAGCTCGCGCAGCGTGTGCTGCGCCTGGGCGACGGCCAGCCCGTAGCCGGGCACGATGATCACCCGGTGGGCGTAGCCCAGCAGGATCGCGACGTCCTCGGGCCCGGCCGAGCGGACCGGCCGGTCGGAGGCCACGCCGGCGCCCAGGGTGGAGCCGCCCTTCAGCGCCCCGAACAGGATGTTGGCCACCGAGCGGCCCATCGCCGAGGCCATCAGCTTGGTCAGGAACGTGCCGCTGGCCCCGACCAGGGTGCCGGCGACCAGCAGCACGGTGTTGCCCAGGACGTAGCCGCCGGCCGCGACGGTCAGGCCGGTGAAGGCGTTGAGCAGCGAGATGACGATGGGCACGTCGGCCCCGCCGACCGGCAGCACCAGCAGGCAGCCCGAGCAGCAGCCCGACCACCGCGAGCACCACGCCGACCCACACCGCGGGCTGGGTCACGGTCAGCACGGCCAGCACCAGCGCGCCGACGATCGGAGAGGCCGAAGGCCACGGGCAGGCCGGGGAAGACCACCGGCCGGGAGGTCATCAGCTCCTGCAGCTTGGCGAAGGTGACCAGCGAGCCCGGCGAACGACACCGAGCCGACCAGGATCGTGAACGCGGTCGCGGCCAGGGTGAACCGCTCCGGCAGCACGCCGTCCACGGCGTCGGCCAGCTCGAGCAGCGCCACGAGGGCGGCGGCCCCGCCACCGACCCCGTTGAACAGCGCCACCAGCTGCGGCATCTGCGTCATCTGCACGCGCCGGGCCCCGACCAGCCCGACCGCCGTACCGACCGCGATGGCGACCAGGATCGGCACGACGTGGTCGAGGTCGGCGTAGAAGAACACCACCACGCAGGCGATGACCGCGCCGACGGCGCCGACCAGGTTGCCCGGCGCGGGCGTTGCGGGGCGAGGACAGGCCCTTCAGCGCCAGGATGAAGCAGACGGCTGCGACCAGGTAGACCAGCTGGGCCCAGACCGGGGTCGCCGTCATGCCCGGGGCTCCGTCTTCGCAGGCACGCGGTCGGCTGGCGGGTGAACATCTGCAGCATCCGGTCGGTGACCACGAAGCCGCCGACCATGTTGACGCTGGCCAGCACCACGGCGACCAGGCCGATGACCAGCTGCAGCGTGGCGGTGGCGTAGCCGCTGACCAGGATGGCGCCGAGCAGGATGATGCCGTGGATCGCGTTCGCTCCGGACATCAGCGGCGTGTGCAGGGTCGAGGACACCTTGGAGATGACCTCGACGCCGACGAAGACGCTGAGGATGAAGATCGTCAGCCAGACGACCGGCTCGCTCATGACTGCCTCACAGCGGGGCCTCGCCTTCCAGCGCGTTGCGGGTGGGCTCGTGCCGGACCACCCCGTCGTGGGTGACGCAGGAGCCGAGCGACGATCTCGTCCTCGAAGTCGGGGGCGAAGGCGCCCTCGCGGGTCATCAGCGTGACGAGGTTGACGACGTTCTGGGCGTAGAGCCGCGAGGCCGGGCCGGGCATCTGGGCGGGCACGTTGGCGCCGCCCCAGACCTGCGCGCTGCCGACCCGCACCACCTTGCCGGGCTGGGCGCCCTCGACGTTGCCGCCGGACTCGGCCGCCAGGTCCACGACCACCGACCCGGGCCGCATCTGCTCGACCATCCCCGCGGTCACCAGCAGCGGGGCGCGACGGCCGGGGACGGCGGCGGTGGTGATCAGGGCGTCGGCGTCGGCGACGTACGGCGCGAGCAGGTCGCGCTGCCGGCGGGCCCGGTCCTCGCTGGCCTCCCGCGGCGTAGCCGCCGGTGCCCTCCAGGGTCTCCAGCTCCAGCTCGATGGCCACCGCCCCCACCGAGCGGATCTCCTCGGCCGCCGCGGCCCGGACGTCGTAGGCCTTCACCACCGCACCCAGCCGCTTGGCCGTGGCGATGGCCTGCAGCCCGGCCACCCCGGCGCCCAGGACGACCACGGTGGCCGGGGTCACCGTGCCGGCGGCGGTCATGTTGAGCGGGAAGAAGCGGCGCAGCAGCCCGGCCGCGACGATCGCGCAGCGGTAGCCGGAGACCAGCGACTGGGAGGACAGCGCGTCCATGGACTGCGCGCGCGAGATGCGCGGCACCAGCTCCATCGCGAACGAGGTGACGCCGCAGTCGCGGAGGTCGGCCACGAGGTCCAGCGAGGCCAGCGCCGGCAGGAAGGAGACCGTCGCCGTGCCAGTGCGCAGCCGCCGTACGACGGAGGCGTCGAGCGGGTTCACCGAGACGACCAGGTCGGCCTCCAGCCAGGGCTCCTCGACGACCTCCGCGCCCGCCTCCAGGTAGTCCTCGTCGAGGTGCAGCGCCCCCCGGCCGGCGTCCGGCTCGACGGCCACGCTCCAGCCCAGGGCGGTCAGCTTCCCGACCAGCTCGGGCACCAGGGCCACACGCGTCTCGCCCTCACGGGTCTCCCGGGCCACAGCGATCCTCACGTTGCGCAACCTAGGCCACGCACCCGGGCCGGGCCACCATTTGAGAGCGCCGTCTCAGAGTGTCGGCGAGGGCGGTCGCGGTGCAGGATGGGTGCTATGACCCTGCACGGTGAGTACGAGCCCAGCCCGGCCCAGTGGGTGCGCGACCAGGTGGAGGCCTACGAGTCCTCCGGCGGCACCGAGGCCACCACGCTGCGCGGCGTCCCGGTCGTCGTGGTGACCTCCGTGGGCGCCCGCAGCGGCAAGCTGCGCAAGAACCCGGTGATGCGGGTGGAGCACGACGGGCGCTACGCCCTGGTGGCCTCCAAGGGCGGCGCCCCGACCCACCCCGTCTGGTACCACAACCTCGTCCAGCGCCCCGAGATCGAGCTGCAGGACGGCCCCGACCGGCGTGACTACACGGTCCGCGTCGCCGAGGGCGAGGAGCGCGCCGCGTGGTGGGAGCGGGCCGTCGCCGTGTGGCCGGACTACGCCGACTACCAGGCCAAGACGGACCGGGAGATCCCGGTCTTCGTGGCCGAGCCCGCCTGAGAGCCCCTGCCTGATTCCCATGGGATGCCGAGTTCTTGGTGCTCCCCACACGTCGTGGGCCATGGGAAGCCACATTGCTCGGCATCCCCTGGTAATCAGTCGCCCGCTCCAGCCGCGCGGCCCGCTGGAGCCCGGGTCAGCCGGTGAGTCGCAGCGCCAGCAACGGGCACAGGTCGACCGCCCGCCGCGCGTGCCCCACGACGGCATCCGGTACGACGAGGGAGGCGTTCGCCGGGTCCACGGCCAGCGGGTAGCCCCACTCGTCACGGGTGAGCACCTCGGGGAGCAGGTCGGCGCACAGCCCGTGGCCGTCGCACCGGGTCCAGTCAACGTGCAGACTCGACACTGCACCCACCTCCCAGGTGCACGGCGACCTCGTCGGCGAAGACGCGCATCGTGCTGGCCACGAACCGCGACGTGCCGTCGGGGTGGGCGCACGCGCCGCGGCCGACCACGAGGCTCCGCATCCGGGCGACCTCGTCGACGAGCTCGGGACGCCGTTCCCGGGCGGCCAGCCGGGTCAGGGCCTCGGCCATCCGGGGCAGCCCGTTCACGCACGGCCCGCACTGGCCGGCGACCTGGTCGGCGAGGTAGCGCACGACGCCGGCGCTCTCCACCAGCCCGCACCGGTCCCGGCCCAGCACCACCACGACACCGGCGCCGACCGAGGCGTCGTACGGCGCCAACGAGCTCCGCGACATCCGGGTCGAGGCCACGCGGTGACCCGGGACCCACGCCCCGTGGTAGCCGCCGACCAGCACGGCCTGCGGGTGGTGCACGGGCCCCCCGGCCCGCTCGAGCAGCGTGCCGAGCGGCGTACCGAAGGCGACCTCCAGGACGCCGGGCACGGACACGGCGCCGCTGACCGTGGCCAGGAAGGTGCCCGGCTCCGCGCTCGTCCCCACCGAGGCGAACCAGTCGGGACCGAAACGGGCCAGCAGCGCGACGTGGGCCAGCGTCTCGACGTTGTGCACCAGGGTGGGGCGCCGCCGCACCCCGCGCTCGTAGACCCGCACGCTGCGGTCCGAGGGCACGGGGGGACGCCCGTTCAGGAGGTTGACCAGCGCGGACTCCTCGCCCGCGACGAAGCGCTCCGGCACCAGCACCACCTCGATCCGCAGGCGCTCCGGACGGTCGGCGACGACCGCCCGCAGGGTGCGGGCCAGCTCGGGGCGGGCCGTGACCAGGTAGGCCCGCTCCGCGCCCACCGCCGCCGCGGTCAGCACCAGACCGTCGATGACGAGGTGAGGCGCCCGGCTGAGCAGGACGGCGTCCTTGCGGGAGACGGGCTCGCCCTCGGCGCCGTTGCCGACCACGACCCCGTGTCCCCGGGTGGCCACTCCCCGCAGCTTGCGCGCCGAGGGGAAGCCGGCACCACCGCGCCCCGAGAGGCCGGCCCGCTCCACCGCGTCGGCCAGGTCGACGCCGGTGGGGAGCACCCCGAACGTGGCGAGGTGGTCGGCCGCGGAGGGCCCGACGGCAGCGAGGAGGCGGTCGGCGCCGGCAGGTGCCGCGGGCACGACGGGCGGGGTCACGAAGGTCGTCATCGGGACAGCTCCTCGGAGAGCGGTACGGGGGACGGTCGGCGCGGGACCCGCTGGTGGCCGCGCTCGGCGTACGACGTCGAGGTCCGCCACACGACGGCCGCCGCCACGGCCCCGGCGCAGACCAGCGCCACGGCGCGGAACCACCACGAGCCGGCGTCGGTGCCGTTGCCGAGGCCGTGCGCCAGGGCCAGCGGCCACATCAGGTACGCCGCCCCGTGCACCAGCCGGAACGCCCGGGGACCGATCCGGTGCCGCAGGAGGCTGGTGACCACGACGAGCACCAGCACGTCGAAGGCGGTGGTGCCGAGGCCCTGCCAGACCGGCTTGAAGGCGCCCGCGAACGGTACGACGACGTCGAGCAGCCGCAGCTGCGCGTAGGGGTCGAACATCAGGGTGGCGACGTGCACCCCGATGAGCGCCGTTCCGGTCAGGCTGGCGACGCGGTGCAGGTCGGCGACACCGGACCGGTCGAGGCCCGCGGCGCGGCGGCCCGACCGGGTGGTGATGCCCAGCACCATGGTGAGGGTGAACAGCACCAGGGCGACGATCCCGGTGCCGCGGCCGAGGTACCACAGCGCCTCGGTCATGCCGCCACCTCGCTCGGCCATCCCGGCGTGTGCACGAGCCGACCGTCCGCGCCCAGGAACCGGGCGGGCAGCCCCAGGGAGGCGACCCACCCCGGTGCGCTCCGGCCGCGGACCAGGGCGGCGGTGGTCACCGTGTTGGCGTGGACGCAGGTGCTGGAGGCCACGGTCACGCTCCGCCACACCGGGTCGGCACTGCGCCCGGTCCGCGGGTCGACGATGTGGTGCAGCGTCCGGCCTCCTCGCCGCCACTGCCGGGACACCGTGCTCGAGGTCGCGATCGCCGCTCCGTCGGGCAGCTCGACCTGGGTGGCCGGGTCGACGTCGCGGTCCTGCACGTGCACCTGCCAGCCCCCGGCCGGGCCGGGTCCGGCCGTGGCGACGTCACCGCCGAGGCTGACCAGCGCGCCCGTGCCGAGCCGGTCGCTGACCAGGGCGGCCCCGCGGTCGGCCGCCACCGCCTTGGCCGTGGCCCCCAGGTCGAGCTCGACCCCGGCCGGGACGCGCACGCGGGACCCCTCGAGCACCACGCTGCGCCACCCCGGGACCGGACGGAGCACCGCCCGCAGCGGACCGCTCTCGCCCTGCACCAGGGTCAGGTCGCGGTCGTAGCCCAGTCGTCCGAGAGCCGTCCCCACCGTGGGGTCGACGTCGCCGTCGGTCAGCTCCGCCGCGACCAGCGCCTCGCGGAGCAGGTCGGCGAGGACGGGGGACACCTCCACCCACCCGGTCGACCGGGCGAGCCGTCGGATCTCGCTGTCGGCGCGGAACCGGTTGGCCGCGTCGTCGACCTGCGACAGGTAGCCCTCGAGCAGGGCCCGGGCGGCGGGCAGCACGGCCGGGTCCGTGACGACGAGGCGGGCGCGGGTGCTCCACAGCTCCCACTCCGCGGCGCGGGTGGGCATCTCAGGAACCGCTCGAGGAGGCGTGCGAGCTGCCCGAGCCGGAGGACAGCGTGGTGCCCTGCCCGTTCGAGGTCGAGCCGGTCGAGGTCGAGCCGGTCGACGTCGAGCCGGTCGACGTCGAGCCGGTCGAGCTCGTCGACGTACCCGAGGCGGACGTGCCGGTCGCGGACCCGGCACCGGTGCTCGTGCCCGAGCCGTCCGGGGCGCTCACCCCGAGGACGGCGGCCACGGCCACGGAGGCTGCGGCGGATCCCCCCACCAGCGTCCGTCGCAGGCGGCCGGCGCGTCGCAGCGCCCGGTCGCGGTCGTGGCTGGCGGTGGGGCGGTCGTCGGTGGTCATGTCTCGAGCGTCGACGCCCGGGCTGTGCGGATGCTGGGGCCGGGGGGCACGGGGGCTGTGAGTTCCCTGTGGCCTCGGGCCGGAAGCGCCTGCCCCCCTTGGATTACCAGGGGATGCCGGGTTTCTGGTGCTCCCCACACGTCGTACACCAGGGGCAGCGGCAGATTCTCGACATCACCTGGGAAACGATCACCAGGGGCGGGTCAGCGCGCGAGCCGCGCCTCCTCCCGCCGTACGGCGCCGGCCTGCAGGACCAGGTAGCCCAGGAAGCCGATGACCAGCGCCACGGGCACCCCGAGGTTCGCGTAGGCCCAGGCGCCGTCGCGGCCGCCGAGACCGAGCGGGCCGAGCAGGAAGCCCAGCCACGACAGGCCCTTGCCGGCACCGGTGGTGTCCACGACCAGGCCCCAGCCGACGAGGGTGGCGGCGAGCATCAGCACCACCGAGACCGGGTTGACCGAGGAGCGGCCACCCCGCGCGGGGTCCAGCAGGCCGAGGTCGTCGTAGTCGCGACGGCGCAGCGGCGAGGTCGGCCAGGAACACGCCGCACCAGGCCGACATCGGGACGCCGAGGATGATCAGGAAGGCCATGAAGATGCCGAGGAAGCTGTCGGCCACCCAGACGATGTAGATCGTGCCGAGCACCATCAGCACGCCGTCGATGGCCGCGGCCACCCAGCGCGGGGTGCGCAGCCCGAGGGTCAGCAGGGTCAGGCCGGAGGAGTAGATGTCCAGCACGGCGCCGCTGACCAGCCCGCCGATGGCCACCAGGGCGAAGGGCACCAGGAACCAGGTCGGCAGGATCGTGGTGAGGGCGCCGATCGGGTCGAGCGCGACCGCCGCCGAGAGCTTCTCGTCCGAGGCGCAGAGCAGGACGCCGTACGCCACCAGGATCACGACGGGCAGGCTGCCGCCGATGGTGGGCCAGGCGACGACGCCGCGGCGTGGAGGCCGTGCGGGGCAGGTAGCGGGAGTAGTCGGCCGCGGAGTTCACCCAGCCCACGCCGAAGCCGGTGATCACCAGGATGGTGGCGCCCACCAGCGGCGCTGGTGCCGCCGGCGGGCAGGGCGCCGGCCGCGCCGAGGTCGACGTGGTCCACGGTCAGGGCGATGTAGACGACGGTCGCCGCGACCATCGCGACGGTCAGCCACTTCTGCAGCCGCATGATGGCGTCGAAGCCGAGGATGCCGGCCACGACGATGATCGCGGCCACGACCAGGAACGCGACCACCTTGGTCAGGTTGCCGTCACCCCAGCCGAGCCGGCCGAAGACGGTGGCGGTGGCGAAGGTGGCCAGCGAGACCAGGACCGTCTCCCAGCCGACCAGCAGCAGGTAGGACACGGCGCCGGGCAGGACGTTGCCGTGCCGGCCGAACGCGGCCCGCGACAGCACCAGGGTGGGGGCGGACCCGCGCTTGCCGGCGATCGAGACCAGCCCCACCAGCAGGAAGGACAGCACCGCGCCCACCACGGCCGCGACCAGGCGCCTGGCACGAGGCTGAGCCCGAAGCCCGAGCACGAACGCGCCGTAGGAGACCGCCAGCACCGAGACGTTCGAGGCGCACCACGGCCAGAACAGCTGGGCCGGGGTGCCCTTGCGCTCGGCTCTCGTCGATGACGTTGATGCCGTTGGCCTCGATGCCCAGGCCGGGTGGGCGGACGGGTCGGGCTTCGTGGACGGGGGGTTCGCGACGCTCATCGCAGGCACCTTTCGTGACGGGGCCATCCTGCCCCGGGCCTCCACACCTGCCACGGGACGGCAGCCGGACGTGGCCACCGTGTCGGGATCCTGACACCTGCGGAAAACATTTTGCATAACGAAATGGTCTCTTGGGCTCGTGTAACCGCGGTCACACAGATATGTTCGCGCTCACAACAATCACAGCAGCAGGAGCCACCGGCGTCATGGGTGCGGGGGGCTCCCCCAGCGAAAGGGCTACAGCGCATGCGCAAGACCACTGTGTCGCTCGCGGTGCTCGGGGTCGCCGCGGCGATGTCCCTCGCCGCCTGCGGTTCGAGCGACGACAACTCGGGCTCCGACTCCAGCCCCTCGGCGTCCGCATCGGCGTCCGACACTCCCCTCGAGCAGCGAGCTCGGCTCGACGCCGGCGGCGCGATCGACGGCAAGGGCGCCAAGGTCGGCATCATCCTGCCCGACACCACCTCCTCGCCGCGCTGGGTCACCGCCGACCCGCACCGCCCTCAAGGCCAACTGCGCGAAGGTACAACCTGGACTGCAACATCCAGAACGCCGGCGGCTCGGCCAGCAAGATGCAGACCATCGCCCGCCAGATGACCTCCGACGGGATCAAGGTCCTGATGATCGTCGACCTCGACGCCGCCTCGGGCGCCAAGATCGAGCAGGAGGCCGCCAAGAACGGCGTCATCCCGGTCGACTACGACCGGCTGACCCCGGGTGGCGGCGCGGCGCTCTACGTCTCCTTCGACAACGTCAAGGTCGGCGAGGTGCAGGGCAAGGCCCTGACCCAGTGCCCGCAGGTCAAGGGCCAGAAGTCGGTCAAGTACGTCGACATCGACGGCGCCCCGACCGACAACAACGCCACCCTGTTCGCGCAGGGCTACGACAGCGTGCTGTCCAAGACGCCCGGCTGGAAGCAGGTCGCCGAGCAGACCGGCAACTGGGACGCCCCCACCGCCGGCCGTGTCTTCAGCTCGATGCTCGGCAAGAACCCCGACATCAAGGCCGTCATGGTCGCCAACGACACGATGGCCGGCGCGGTCATCACCGACCTGAAGCGTCAGAGCCTCAACGGCAAGGTCGCGGTCTCCGGCCAGGACGCCAGCGCCGAGGGCCTGCAGCACATCCTCGACGGCGACCAGTGCTTCACCATCTACAAGCCGTCCACCGCCGAGGCCGACCCGGCCATCAAGGCGATCGCCCAGCTGGCCAACGGCCAGGTGCCCGACACCAAGGGCGTCACGATCGTCGGACCCGCAGACCAAGAAGAAGGTGCCCGGCGATCCTCGCCACCCCGGTGGCCGTCACGATCGACAACGTCGCGGACCCGATCAACGACAAGTACACCCCGAAGAACACCGTGTGCACGGGCAAGTACGCCGCCAAGTGCACCAAGGCCGGCGTCAAGTAACGCCGCACCGCTCCACCTGCAGGTCCCCCCGGTGGCCGTCGTCTGCTCGTGCAGGACGGCGGCCACCGGCCCTGTTCCCGGCCTCCTTCCCGCCCTACATCCCGGCCCCATCCCTCCCGAAAGGAGCGTGCCCGGCTCATGAGCGACCAACCCATCCTCGAGCTGCGCGGCATCAACAAGAGCTTCGGCCCCGTCGACGTGCTCAGAAGCGTCGACTTCACCGCCCGCGCCGGCGAGGTCACCGCCCTCGTCGGCGACAACGGCGCCGGCAAGTCGACGCTGGTCAAGTGCGTCAGCGGCACCTACTCCATCGACTCCGGCGAGTACCTCTTCGACGGCCAGCCCGTCGTCGTGCACTCCCCCCGCGACGCCAGCGCCCTCGGCATCGAGATCGTCTACCAGGACCTCGCGCTGTGCGACAACCTCGACATCGTCCAGAACATGTTCCTCGGCCGTGAGCGGCTCAGCGGGCTCGTGCTCGACGAGAGCAGCATGGAGCAGTCGGCCGAGGAGACCCTGCGCTCGCTGTCGGTGCGCACCGTGAAGTCCGTGCGCCAGCGCGTCGCCAGCCTCTCCGGCGGCCAGCGCCAGACCGTCGCGATCGCCAAGGCGGTGCTGTGGAACTCCAAGGTCGTCGTCCTCGACGAGCCCACCGCCGCGCTCGGCGTCGCCCAGACCGCGCAGGTGCTCAGCCTGGTGCGCCGCCTCGCCGACCGCGGCCTCGCCGTCGTGCTGATCTCGCACAACATGAACGACGTGCTCCAGGTCGCCGACAGCATCGCGGTGCTCTACCTCGGCGAGATGGCCGCCCAGGTCGACCGCTCCGAGGTCAACCAGCAGCAGCTCGTCGAGCTGATCACCACCGGTCGTCTCGGCGGCGCAGAGACGGCCGGCACCACCACGGGAGCCAGCGCATGACCCAGACCGGAGACCCAAGGACACCGGCACCCCGTCCACCGGCAGCACCGGGAGCGCGGGCAGCACCGGCACGGGCACCGCGACCACGGAGAGCTCGGAGCCCGAGGGCCTCGCCGCCGTGGCCACCACCGTTCCCTCGGCCCACACGGCCGGCGGCTACTTCAAGCTGTACCTGCAGCGCGTGCGCGGCGGCGAGATGGGCTCGCTGCCCGCCATCGCCGGCCTGGTCGTGCTGGTGCTGCTGTTCTCCGCCATCCAGCCGACCTTCCGCGGGCTCTACAACTTCGGCAACATGCTGACCGAGGGCTCCGGGCCCGATCCTGCTGGCCATGGGCCTGGTCTTCGTCCTGCTGCTCGGCGAGATCGACCTGTCCGCCGGCTTCGCCGGCGGCGTCTGCGCCGCGGTGATGGTGCGGCTGATGGTCGGCTACGACCATGCCGTGGCCGGTCACCATCGGCGCGGCCCTGCGTCACCGGCGTGGTCATCGGACTGCTGATCGGCTTGCTGCGCGCCAAGGTGCGCATACCGTCGTTCGTGGTCACGCTGGCCTTCTTCCTGGCCTTCCAGGGCGTCGCCCTCTTCATCGTCAACAACGGCCCCGGGGCCCACGGCGACGTACGGATCACCGACGAGGTCGTGCTGGCCTTCGAGAACTCCCAGATGCCGAAGTGGGCGGGCTGGCTGCTGGCCGGCCGTCATCATCGTCGGGTACGCCGCGGTGAAGCTCTCGGCGCAGCGCTCGCGCCAGAAGCAGGGCCTGCTCGGCGAGCCCACCGCGATCCTGGCGCTGAAGATCGGCGCCCTGACCGTCGGCGCGCTGCTGTTCGTCTACCTGCTCAACCAGAACCGCATCGATCAACACAGGCCGCCATCCCGACCAACGTCGACGGGCGTCATCAAGTTCGTCACGCCCGCCGGCCGTCGAGGGCGTGCCGTGGGTGGTCCTGGTCCTGCGTGGCGTTCTTCGTGCTCTGGACCTTCGTGCTGTCGCGCACCCGCTACGGCCGGCACGTCTACGCCGTCGGCGGCAACGAGGAGGCCGCCCGTCGCGCCGGCATCCCGGTCGACCGGGTGCGCATCTCGGTCTTCGTGCTCTGCTCGCTGATGGCCGCGGTCGGCGGCATCATGATCGGCTCGAACGTGGCCGCGGTCAGCGTGCAGAACTACTCCGGCAACACGCTGCTGCTGGCGGTCGGCGCCGCCGTCATCGGCGGCACCAGCCTGTTCGGCGGCAAGGGCCGGATGATCGACGCGGTCGTCGGCGGCGCGGTCGTCGAGGTCATCCAGAACGGGATGTCGAACCTGGTGCAGGGCAACAACGGCTCCTCGGTGCAGTACATCGTCACCGGGATCGTGCTGCTGCTCGCCGCGGCGATCGACGCCCTGTCGCGGCGACGCGCGGGGGCCTCGGGGCTGGGGTGACCCGGCCGAGCGCGTCGGGCGGGGCGGCCACCGCCGCCCGGCCCGACGCGATCCGGCGGCACAACCTGTCGCTCATCCTGGGCGAGGTGCACCGCGACGGCGCGCTGACCCGGGCCGAGCTGACCGCCCGGCTCGGGGTCAGCCGCTCCACGTCGGCGCGCTGGTCGCCGACCTGATCGCCCTCGGCCTGGTCGAGGAGTCGGTGCCCGAGCGGCGGGGACCGGGTCGGCCGGCCCTCGCACGTGGTGGGCCCGCACTCCGCCGGACCCGATCGTGGTCGCCGTCGACGTCGACGTCACCCACGTCACCTCGGCGGCGGTCGGCATCGGCGGGCGAGGTGCATCGGCCGGCGCACCACGACCGCCGGTCGCCGCGTCCCACCACCCCCCGCGAGGTGGCCGACCATGCGGCCGCACGTGGCCGACGAGCTGGGTCGCACCACGGGCCGCACCGGTGCTCGGGGTGGGCGTCAGCGTCCCGGGGACCGTGGACAAGCGGACCCTCACCGTCGGGCGTGGCGCCCAACCTGGGCTGGCGCGACGCCCGGCTGGGCCGGCTGCTCGCCGAGCGGCTGGGCCCCCGCCTCGCGGTCGCGGTCGGCAACGACGCCGACCTCGCGGTGCTGGCCGAGCTGAGCCGCGGCAGCGCCCGCGGCTGCGACGACGTGGTCTACCTCATCGGCCGCATCGGCGTCGGCGCCGGCATCGTGGTCAACGGCGTCGCCCCTGCAGGGCCGCGACGGCCGGGCCGGCGAGATCGGCCACAACGTGGTGGACACGGGCGGGCCGGAGTGCCACTGCGGCAAGCGCGGCTGCCTGGAGACGATCATCGGCGACGCCGCGCTGCTGGCGCTGGCCGGCCGCGACGTCGAGCCCGACCGAGGACAACGTCGCCGCGCTCTTCGCCGACGCCCGCGCCGGGGACGAGGCCGCCCTGGCCGCCGTGCGCACCAGCGCGGGCTGGCTGGGCCAGGCGCTCGGCAACCTGGTCAACACCCTCAACCCGCAGCGGGTGATCCTCGGCGGCTCGCTGTCGGGGGTGCTGGAGCTGGCCCGGCCCGAGATCGAGCACGCGCTGGAGCAGCTACGCCTTCGACCCGGGCCACCCGGTCGAGCTGGTGCTCGCCCCGCTTCGGGGTCGACTCGGCGCTCATGGGGGCGGCCGAGCTCGCCTTCGCCGGGCTCCTCGAGGACCCGGCCAGCGGGCAGGACCTGTCACCGGCTGACCGGCTCAGGCGCGGTGGCCCGCGAGCACCTGCTCGACCGTGCGGGCCGGCCGTCCGGTCAGCGCCGGCACGTCCCCGGTGACCTCGGCCAGCTCGCCCGAGGCGATCGCGGTGTAGGTGCTGACCCAGGCGTCGACCTGCCAGTCGGGGGCGCCGTACGCCGCCCGGGACGCGTGGGCCTCGCCGAGCGTCTCGTCGTGGAAGGCGTACGGGCGACCGAGCACCCGGGTCATGGTGGCCGCCGCCTCGGTCAGCGTCGGCGCCTCGGGTCCGGTCAGGGTGTAGGTGCGGCCCTCGTGGCGCCGCGGGGTCGAGCAGCACCGCCGCGGCCGCCGCCGCGATGTCGTCCTGGCCGACGAGGGCCACCCGCCCGTCCCCGGCCGGGCCGCGCAGCGACGCCGTCGTCGCCGGCGAGCATCGGCAGGAAGTCGGCGTAGAGGTTGTCGCGCAGGGCGTCCACGCCATCCCGGAGGCCGCGATGTGCTGCTCGGTGGCGTGGTGGTCGCGGGCCAGCGTGAAGGTGGAGTCGGCGGCGGCGCCCGCGAACGAGATGTAGACCAGGTGGCGCACCCCGGCCCGGCCGCGGCGTCGACGAAGCTGCGGTGCTCGGCGACGCGGTGCGCGGACTCCGCGGCCGACACCATCAGCACGACGTCGAGGCCGCTCAGCGCCCGCGCGACGGCGTCCTGGTCGCCGTACGACGCCTGCGCCACCTCGGTGCCGGGCAGCGACGGCGCGCGGTCGAGGGCGAGCGGACCACCAGCCGCTGCTCGACGTCGGCGTCGGCCAGCAGCCGGGCGACCCGTCCGCCGAGCCGGCCGGTCGACGCCGGTGACCCCGATGCGCCGGCGGCACGTCAGCTCAGCCGGCCTTGGCGATCGAGTCGGCCAGCGCGGCGAGGTGCCCGAGCCGGGCGAGCTCGGAGTCCAGCACCTCGGGGCCGCCGCGGCGCCCGAACAGGATCAGGCCGTCCTCGTCGCCCATCGGGCGCGCCGGCCACCAGCGTGCCCTCGGCGAGCCCGTGCCAGTCCGTCGGGCAGGTCGAGCCGCCGGGCCTGCTTGGCGGGGAACCAGTCCGGGTGGCCCGGTGGTGGCCTCGGGCGCGGCCGACGTCCGGTGCAGCACCTGCGACCTGGTCGCCGTCACGCCGCAGCCGCATCGCCCCAGTCGGCCCGGAAGGTGATCGGCAGCAGGTCGACGATCTCGTCCCGGGCGGTCGCCGGGGTTCTGGGTGAGCGCCTCGACGGCCTCGAGGTCGAGGAACAGGTTGCCGCCCGCGCCGTACCGCGAGACCCACAGCACCTGCACGCCGTCGAGCTGGTTGCACGCCGACACCAGCGAGTCGGGCATCACGCCGGGCGCCGTCTCCAGCAGCACGTCGTCGACCGCGGTGCCGTCGTGGCGGTGCTCGACGATCTCGATGGCCTCGATGTCGCCGCCGGCCTCACCGATGGCGGACGCGACCCGGCCCAGCGAGCCGGGGACGTCGGGGAGCTCGACGCGCAGCAGGTACGGCACGGTCGCTCAGCCCCTCTCCACCACGGCGCCGACGGTGACCCGTGCCGGGCCGGGTGACGACGGCATCGACGCCGAAGACGATCTCTCCGCGGGCACGACGATAGCCTCCGAGGCGCTCGCAGCGCCGCGACCACGGCGGGCCGCCCCGTCGTCGGGTCGAGGTCGATGACGCGCGCAGCGCGGGAGGCCGCCGCGCACCTCGACCTCGGCCTCGCCGATGCGCAGCCTGCGGCCGACCCAGGCGTCCTCGACGTGCGCCGGCTCCGCGCCGGTGTCGAGGGTGAACGTGGCCCGGAGCTGCGCGGCGTCGACCGGTCGCGCCGACCGCCTCGGCGAGCCGGTCGAGCGAGGAGGTGGTGACCAGGCTGACCGGCGCGCCGTACACGACCTCGCCGGGCGCGGCGGCGCGGGCCAGCACGACGTCGTGACCCGAGGTGCGCGGAGTAGGCCGCCGCCCACGGGCCGTCGCAGCACCTCGACGAGCGGCCGCCCGGCCCCAGTAGTCGACGATCACCGGCTCGCCGGTCGGGCGCGGCGTGCCCGTGACGGTCCCGTCCGGAAGCGCCGCTGTCAGCTCGCCGCCGGCCCATGGCGCGACCGCCCGCAGCAGCGGCGCGGTTCTCCACCGTGCGCAGCACCCGGCCACGGCCGGGTCGACGAGGCAGAACACGCGGTCGCCGACGGGGCCGTCGGCGGTCAGGTCGACCTCCGGCCGAGCCGCGTGCCGGGTGCCCTTGAGGGGGGTCAGGCCGATCCGGGTGACGTGCACGGGCCACACCCTCCCATGCCCGGTTTCCCGCCGTTACCGACAGCCGGACCGCTGCCGAGCGGGAAGTGTCCGACCACCTCGTGCCGCGGTCGCCGCCCGCGGCCCCTCGCCGAGGTGGGAGGCGACCAGGCACGACCTCCCGGGCCGGCCAAGGGCGTGCCCGCGGTAGCGTGTCCAGGACCCGCAGCCAGCGGGTCGCCTCGACCGGGCGGCCGGTGCGCGCCAGCGTGAGTGCGGCCGGAACGGCCCGCCCTCGGAGCCGCGGCGCCCGCCGCGGCCGCGGCGGCCCGGGCCCCGGTCGGCGAGCCGGTCAGCTCCGGCTCGCCGCCGTCGGGTCTCCACCCGGGCGAACAGCACCTTGGCCCGGGCCGGGTCGGGGAACGCCCCGGCGCCGGCGAGCGCGCACCGAGAACGGCGTACGACGCGCGGCGGCCCGGGCCAGCCGCTCGGCGAGGTCGTCGAGGTGGCGGTCGGCGACCGCGGGCAGGAACGCCAGCGTCAGGTGCCACTGCTCGGGGACCGTCCACGCGCAGGCTCGGGGCCCGGCCGGCCTGCCGCGGGGCCGAGGAAGGTCGGCGAGCTCCTCGACCGCGCGGCGCGGTGGGCACAGCGCGACGAACATCCGCACCCGAGCGACGCTACGCTGGGCACACTGCCCGCTCCGCCTGGCCGCCCAGCCCGCCCGGCCCGACCGGCCCGACCGCAGACAGCCGGTGCCGACGAGCCCGCCGGGGCGCAGGCGCCGGCGGACTACCGCTTCCTGCTGGCCAACGAGCGCACCTTCCTGGCCTACGTCCGGACCGCCGCTGTCGCTGCAGGTCGCCGGCCTCGGGCATCCTGCAGTTCCTCACCCACGGGCGTGCGGAGGTCCGCGAGGTGTTCGGCGTCGGCCATGGTGCTGCTGGGCTCGTACGTCGGGGTCGCCGGCTACCGGCGCTTCCGGAAGAACGAGCGGGCCATCCGCTCCGGGGGCGACATGCACACGGCACGCAGCCCCGTGCTGATCGTCATCGGCGTCGGTCTGCTGCCCCTGCTGGCGGCGCTGCTCGTCGTGCTGACCTGACGCGACCTCCCGTCGTAGGCCGGGTGGGCCCACGGCCACCACCTGCCCCACCTGCTCGCCCGACCGTTTGCCCGAACGGGCATCACCTGACGCGAGAATGGGCACCTCTGTGACAGCGTTGTCACGCAGGACCATCTTCGCTTCGGTCAAGATAACGAACCGATCACGGTGGATCCCACAGAATCCGGTCACCTCAACCTGCCCACTCGGGCTCGTCGTTGACCGTTCCCTCATGCAGACTGACGGCGTGGCCCGCGTCACACGACAGACCGGCGAACGAGGGGAGGCGAGGCGGTTGAAGGCGGACGAGCGCCAGCGCCAGATCCTCGTCCGTGCCCGCACCGACGGCCGCGTGGAGGTCGGGTCGCTCGCCCTGGACCTGGCCGTCGCCGAGGAGACCGTACGGCGCGACCTGCGGGAGCTGGTCGAGCGCGGGGTCCTGCAGCGGGTGCACGGCGGCGCCTACCCGGTGGAGAGCGCCGGCTTCGAGAGCAACCTGGCCCACCGCTCGACCTCGCTCGTCGGGGAGAAGCGCCGGATCGCGGCCAGGCCGCGGCCGAACGGCTGCACGGGGCCGAGACGGTCTACATCGACGAGGGGGTCACCCCGCAGTTCGTGGCCGAGGCCATCCGCCCGGAGAACCCGATCACCGTGGTGACCTCCTCGCTGCTGGCCGCGGGTGCGCTGGCCGACTCCCCCGAGGTGACCGTGCTCCTCCTGGGGGGCCGGGTCCGCGGGCGCACGTTGGCCACGGTCGACCACTGGGCGCTGCGGATGCTCGGGGACCTGGTCATCGACCTGGCCTTCCTCGGCTCCAACGGCATCACCCGCGAGCACGGGCTCACCACCCCCGACCCGGCGGTCGCCGCCGTCAAGGCCCAGGTGGTGGCCCGCTCCCGGCGACGCATCTTCGTCGGTCTGCACACCAAGTTCGGCGCCTCCAGCTTCTGCCGGTTCGCCGAGATCGCCGACTTCGAGGTCCTCGTGACCGACTCCGGCCTGAGCGCCTCCGAGGCGCGCAGGTTCTCCGTGCTCGGACCCCAGGTGGTCCGCGCCTGAGCCGCCCGACCGCACCACCGCTTCACAGACCGACCGCACCACCCCGCACCACCCGGCACGACCGTCACCACCCGGCTCGACACCAAGCACCACCCGGCACGACACCAGCAGCACCGGCAGCAACCAGGCAGCACCCAGCACGCCGGGCTCGACGCCCGACGAACCACGGAGGTAACAGTGAGTAGCAGAATCGAGGAAGCGGTTCGCGTTGGCGCTGGCTCTGCCGGCCGTCGCGGGCATGACGTTGTCCGGTTGTGCAGGCGCCGGCGGCGGCGGCGGTGGTGGCGGCGGGAGCGACTCCAAGTCCATCAACGTCCTGATGGTCGGCAACCCGCAGATGGTCGACATCCAGAAGCTCACCGCGGACAGCTTCACCAAGGACACCGGCATCAAGGTGAACTACACGGTGCTGCCCGAGAACGAGCTGCGCACCAAGGTCACCCAGGACATCGCCACCAAGGCCGGCCAGTACGACGTGGCCTCGGTCGGCGCCTACGAGGTGCCGATCTGGGCCAAGAACGGCTGGCTCAAGGACATGGGTCCCTACGCCGACGACGACTCCGCCTTCGACAAGGCCGACCTGCTGCCGCCCATGGTGCAGTCGCTCTCGGGCGAGGACGGCAAGCTCTACGCCCTCCCGTTCTACGGCGAGTCCTCGTTCCTGATGTACCGCAAGGACGTCCTGGCCAAGAAGAAGATCACCATGCCGGACGCACCGACCTGGCCCCAGGTCGCCGACATCGCGGCCAAGGTCGACGGCGCCGAGCCCGGCATGAAGGGCATCTGCCTGCGCGGCCTGCCGGGCTGGGGCGAGATGTTCGCGCCCCTGACCACGGTGGTCAACACCTTCGGCGGCACGTGGTTCACCAAGGACTGGCAGGCCCAGGTCGACGCCCCCGAGTTCAAGCAGGCCGTGAACTTCTACGTCGACCTCGTCAAGAAGCACGGCGAGCCCGGAGCGGCCCAGGCCGGCTTCACCGAGTGCCTGAACGCGCTCAGCCAGGGCAAGGTCGCCATGTGGTACGACGCCACGTCGGCCGCCGGCTCGCTCGAGGACCCCAGCGTCAGCAAGGTCGTCGGCAAGATCGGCTACGCCCCGGCCCCGGTCGTGAAGACCAAGTCCTCGGGCTGGCTGTGGACGTGGGCGTGGGTCATGCCCAAGACCACGAAGAACTCCAGCGCGGCCTCGAAGTTCATGCTGTGGGCCTCGAGCAAGGACTACGAGAAGCTCGTGGGTGAGAAGCTCGGCTGGTCACGCGTGCCGGCCGGCAAGCGCGCCAGCACCTACGACATCCCGGAGTACAAGAAGGCCTCGGCGGCGTTCGGCCAGGAGACCCTGAAGGCGATCGAGGCGGCCGACCCGGAGAACCCGGGCGTGCAGGAGCGGCCGACCATCGGTGTCCAGTTCGTCGACATCCCGGAGTTCCAGGACCTCGGCACCAAGGTGTCGCAGGACATCGCCGCCGCCATCGCCGGTCGCGGCACGGTCGACGACGCCCTGGCCAAGGGGCAGGCGGCCGCCGAGACGATCGCCAAGAAGTACCAGTAGCACCAGCGCCGGCACTGCACCAGCCGGTCGCAGCACCGCTCCCGGTGGGGCGGGCCCTCGCAGGCCCGCCCCGCCCGGGGCCTCCCCCGTGCGCGGCCCCGCCCGGCCCTGTACGGTCCGCGCACGTGATCCGCCCGTCGGAACCGCAAGGAGCAAGCAGATGAGCGCCCAGGCCCTGACCGCCACCGCCCAACCAGGCATGAGCCGCGCCGAACGATGGCGCCGGCGAGGACCGCTGCTGCCGGCCCTGGTCTTCACCATCGTCGTCACGCAGATCCCCTTCCTGCTGACCATCGCCATCTCCACCCTGCACTGGAACGTGCTCCAGCCCGGCAGCAAGAACTTCCTCGGCTTCGGCCAGTACTCCTCCTTCGCCTGGCTCGGCAACTACGGCACGGTCTTCACCGACACCCGGCTGCGCAACGCGGTGGTCAACACCATCGTGCTGACCGCCTCGGTGGTCATCATCAGCTCGCTGCTGGGCCTGGCCCTGGCCGTCCTGCTCGACCGCAAGTTCCCCGGTCGCGGACTGGCCCGTACGCTGCTGATCGCCCCCTTCCTGGTGATGCCGGTTGCCTCCGCGCTGGTCTGGAAGCACGCGCTCTACAACCCGGACTACGGCCTGCTCAACGGCGTGCTCAACTGGGTCGCCCACCTCTTCGGCGGCGAGGGTCCGACCACCAGCTACGTCTCGGACTTCCCGATGCCGGCGGTCGTCGTGGCCCTGGTCTGGCAGTGGACCCCGTTCATGATGCTGATCCTGCTGGCAGGGCTGCAGTCCCAGCCCGGTGACGTCCTGGAGGCGGCCAAGATCGACCGTGCCGACGGCGTGCAGACCTTCCGCTACATCACGCTGCCGCACCTGCGCCAGTACATCGAGCTGTCCGCGCTGCTGGGCAGCATCTACGTGCTGCAGACCTTCGACGCGATCTACACGATCACCCAGGGCGGCCCCGGGTCCGCGACCACGAACCTGCCCTACGAGATCTACCTGACCATGTTCAGCAAGTACGAGTACGGAGAGGCGGCCGCAGCCGGGGTCGTGGTGGTGATCGGGTCGATCGTCGTGGCCACGTTCGCCCTGCGGACCATCTCGTCGCTCTTCAACGAGGAGATGTCGCGATGAGCACCACCGAGGCCACCCCCGACCTGGCGGAGGGCACCACCGGGGTCAACGAGCCGCCGGCCCAGCGCCGCCGCCGGGCCCGCAAGGTCAAGGACGACACCTCCGCCCCGGCCGGTCCGTGGTGGACCTTCGGCGCGTGGCTGCTGACGCTCATCTTCTTCGCGCCGGTGGCCTGGATGGTGCTGACCTCCCTGCACAAGGAGTCCGACGCCGCCACCAACCCGCCGTCGATCTTCGCGCCGCTGACGTTCTCCAACTACGGCGACGTGTTCAACCGCGGCGTGGGGTCCTTCCTCATCAACTCCGCCACCGCCAGCATCGTCTCGACGCTGCTGGTGCTGATCCTGGCGGTGCCCGCGGCGTACGCGCTGGCCATCAAGCCGGTGGAGAAGTGGACGGACGTGATGTTCTTCTTCCTGTCCACCAAGTTCCTGCCGCCGATCGCCGCGCTGCTGCCGATCTACCTGATCGTCAAGCAGGTCGGGCTGCTCGACAACGTCTACGCCCTGGTGATCCTCTACACCTCGATGAACCTGCCGATCGCCATCTGGATGATGCAGTCGTTCCTCGCCGAGGTGCCCAAGGAGATCCTCGAGGCCGCCCAGGTCGACGGGGCCGGGCTGCTGCGCACGCTGACCCAGATCGTCGCCCCCATCGCGGCGCCGGGGCTGGCCGCCACCAGCCTGATCTGCTTCATCTTCAGCTGGAACGAGTTCATGTTCGCGGTCAACCTCACCGCGACGGTGTCCTCGACCGCGCCGATCTTCCTGGTCGGGTTCATCTCCAGCCAGGGCCTGTTCCTGGCCAAGCTGTGCGCGGCGGCCACGCTGGTCTCGCTGCCGGTGCTGATCGCCGGCTTCGCGGCCCAGGACAAGCTCGTGCGGGGGCTCTCGCTCGGTGCGGTCAAGTAGCGACGTGGAGTGCGTGGTGGGCCGGGTGAGCAGGACGACGTCGTGAGCCCGGGCCTCGCGCACCTGCACGCCGGCGAGGAGCTCGTCGAGCGCGCCCGCTCGCTGGCCGGCTCCGGCCAGCGCCTGCTGCTGGGCATCACCGGCCCCCCGGCCTCGGGCAAGTCCACGGTGGCGGCCTCGGTGGCCGCCGCCGTGGGGGAGCAGGCGGTCGTGGTGCCCATGGACGGCTTCCACCTGCACGACGCCGAGCTGGCCCGGCTCGGGCGTTCCGACCGCAAGGGCGCCCCCGACACCTTCGACGTCGCGGGCTACGCCGCCCTGCTGCGCCGGCTGCGCACCGAGACCGGCCACTCGGTCTACGCACCGGCCTTCGACCGGTCGCGCGAGGAGTCGATCTCCGGCGCCATCGGGGTGCACCCGTGGCACCGGCTGGTCATCACCGAGGGCAACTACCTGCTCTACGACTCCCCCGGCTGGACCGAGGTGCTGCCGCTGCTGGACGAGACCTGGTACGTCCAGGTCGACGACGAGCTGCGCCGCGAGCGCCTGGTCGAGCGGCACATCGCCCACGGCCGCACCCCGGTCGAGGCGCTGCAGTGGGCGAGCAACTCCGACCAGGCGAACGCCGAGATCGTCGCGCGCACCCGCAAGGTGGCCGACGTCCTCGTGGACATCGACTGAACACCACCCCTTTAGGAGGGCACATGAGCACATCGGGCACGGCTCTGAGCGCAGCCACCCTGCAGCACCTCGGCGAGGGCGTGGAGGTCCCGTCGTACGACCGCAGCACGGTGAGCACGGGCATCGTGCACTTCGGGGTCGGCGGCTTCCACCGGGCCCACCAGGCGATGTACCTCGACGGGCTGATGAACGCCGGGCACGCCCTCGACTTCGGCATCACCGGCGTGGGCCTCCTGCCCGGCGACCGTCGGATGCACGAGGTGCTGCACGCCCAGGACTGCCTGTACACGCTGGTGGTCAAGGACCCGGACGGCACCATGCACCCGCGGGTGATCGGCTCCATCGTCGACTACCTGTTCGCCCCCGACGACCCGGAGGCGCTGCTCACCCTGCTCGCCGACCCGGCCACCCGGATCGTGTCGCTGACCATCACCGAGGGCGGCTACCTCGTCAACCAGTCGACCGGCGAGTTCGACGCGGCGGACGCCTCCATCCAGAGCGACCTGGAGGAGGGCGCGGTGCCCGCCACCGCCTTCGGCTACATCACCGAGGCCCTGCGCCGTCGCCGTGACGCCGGCACCGAGCCGTTCACGGTGATGTCCTGCGACAACATCCAGGGCAACGGCGAGGTCGCGCACAAGATGATCGGGGCGTTCGCCCGCCTCAAGGACGCCGACCTCGCCGGGTGGATCGAGGAGAACGTCTGCTTCCCCAACTCGATGGTCGACCGGATCACGCCCGTGACCACCGACGCCGACCGCACCGAGCTGACCGAGCAGTTCGGCGTGCAGGACGGCTGGCCGGTGGTGTGCGAGCCCTTCACGCAGTGGGCGCTGGAGGACCGCTTCCCGGCCGGACGGCCGCCGTACGACGAGGTGGGCGTGCAGCTGGTCCCCGACGTGACGCCGTACGAGCTGATGAAGCTGCGGCTGCTCAACGCCAGCCACCAGTCGCTGTGCTACCTGGGCTACCTGGCCGGCTACCGCTACGCCCACGAGGTCTGCCAGGACGAGCTGTTCACCGGCTTCCTGCTCGGCTACATGGACCAGGAGGCCACGCCCACCCTGCAGCCGGTGCCCGGCGTCGACCTGGACGCCTACAAGCACCAGCTCATCGAGCGGTTCGCCAACCCGGAGATCAAGGACACCCTGGCCCGGCTGTGCGCCGAGAGCTCCGACCGCATCCCCAAGTGGCTGCTGCCCGTCGTGCGCCAGCAGGTCGAGGCCGGCGGGTCGGTGCACCGCTCGGCGCTGGTGGTCGCGGCGTGGGCCCGCTACGCCGAGGGCGTGGACGAGCAGGGCGAGCCGATCGAGATCGTCGACCGGCGCAAGGACGCCATCGTGCAGCGGGCAGCGAAGCAGGGCGAGGACCCGCTGGCCTTCCTGCGCGACCCCGACCTCTTCGGCGACCTGGTCGACGACCAGCGGTTCACCGACGAGTACGTCGCGGCCCTGACCTCGCTGCACGAGCACGGGGCGCGGGCGACCCTGGAGGCCTGGGAGGCTCGCCGATGAGCGCGGGCGCCGGCGCTGAGACGGGCGTGGTGGGCACCCTTCCCGACCGCATGCGCGGCGTACGGCTGCCCGGCAACAGCACCGTCGAGCCCGTCGAGCAGGACGTCCCGGTCCCCGGCCCGGGGCAGGTGCTGCTCGCGATGAAGGCGTCCTCCATCTGCGGCAGCGACATCCGGGCCATCTACCGCGAGCACCTCGGGCACGGCGCAGAGGCCTACCAGGGCGTGGTGGCCGGCCACGAGCCCTGCGGCCAGGTCGTGGCGGTCGGCCCCGACTGCCGCCGGCTGGTGCCCGGTGACCGCGTCGTGGTCTACCACATCTCCGGCTGCGGGGTCTGCGAGGAGTGCCGCAGCGGGTACCTCATCGGCTGCACCGACCCGGCCCGCGCGGCGTACGGCTGGCAGCGCGACGGCGGGCACGCGGAGTACCTGCTGGCCGAGGAGAACACCTGCCTGGTGATGCCCGACTCGCTCAGCTACGTCGACGGGGCCCTGGTCTCGTGCGGCTTCGGCACGGCGTACGAGGCGCTGCTGCGGCTGGAGGTCTCGGGCCTGGACCGGCTGCTGGTCACCGGGCTCGGTCCGGTGGGGCTGGCCGCCGCGATGCTGGGCCGGGCGCTGGGCGCCGGGCCGGTGGTGGGCACCGACGTCTCCCCGGAGCGCCGCCGGCTGGCGCTGGACCTCGGGCTGGTCGACGAGGCCGTGCCCGCCGACGACGAGGCCTCCGCCCGGCTCGACGAGCTCAGCGGGGGGCGCGGCTTCTCCGCGACGGTGGACTGCTCCGGCAACGCGAGCGCCCGCCACCTGGCGCTGTCGCAGACCGCCACGTGGGGCCGGTGCGCCTTCGTGGGCGAGGGCGGGACCGTCGGGTTCGACGTGTCACCGCTGATGATCCACAAGCAGGTCACCCTGCACGGGTCGTGGGTGACCTCGGTCGGCCACATGGCGGACCTCATCGGCCACCTGGGCCGGTGGGACCTGCACCCGTCGGTGATCGTGACCGACACGTTCGGCCTCGACCGGGCCGACGAGGCCTACCGGCTGGCGGACGCCGGCACGTCCGGCAAGGTCGTCATCACCTTCCCCTGACCGCCGAGGCGTCCCGTCGTGCGTGCCCCCACGTGCCGAGGCGTCCCGTCGTGCGCGCCCCCCACGTGCCGAGGCGTCCCGTCCTGTGAGCTGAGGCCACAGGACGGGACGCCTCGACGGGGTGTACGACGCAGGAGGGGACGCCTCGGCGTCAGGTCACTCCGGGATGTAGTTGAACTCGTCCGGGTTCGGGCCGGTGCGCTCGCCCTTGTCCAGCTCGGTGATGTCGGCCATGTCCTCGCCCGAGAGCTCGAAGTCGAAGAGGTCGAAGTTCTCCTCGACGCGGCTGCGGGTCACCGACTTCGGGAAGACGATGTCGCCGCGCTGGATGTGCCAGCGCAGCGTGACCTGGGCCGGCGACTTGCCGACGTTCTCGGCGATCCGGACGATGGTCGGGTCCTCGAGCACGCCGCCCTGGGCGATCGGGGACCAGGCCTCGGTGGCGATGCCGTGCTCGGAGTTGAAGGCACGCACCTCGTCCTGGGCGAGGTAGGGGTGCACCTCGATCTGGTTGACGGCCGGCGTCACGCTGGTCTCGCCGTGGATGCGACGCAGGTGGTGGGGCTGGAAGTTCGAGACGCCGATGGCCTTGACGCGGCCACCCTCGTACATCTTCTCCATGGCCTTCCAGGTCTCGACGTAGTCACCGACGCCCGGCAGCGGCCAGTGCACCAGGAACAGGTCGAGGTAGTCGATGTCGAGGTCCTTCAGCGACTGGTCGAAGGCGGCCAGCGCGTCGTCGTAGGCGTGGAAGCCGTTGTTGAGCTTGCTGGTGACGAAGATGTCGCCACGGTCGATGCCGGAGGCGCGGACGGCCTCGCCGACCTCCTTCTCGTTGCCGTACATCTCGGCGGTGTCGATGTGCCGGTAGCCCACCTCGAGGGCGGCCAGCGTCGCGTCCTTGGTGTTCTCGGGCTCGATCTGGAACACCCCGAAACCGAGCTGCGGGATCTCGATGCCGTTGTTCAGGGTGATGTTCGGTACGCCGGTCATGGAACTCCTCTACGTGCTGTCAGGTGCTGCGCCTGCGGGCGGAGGCCCGGGCGTCGACGGTATGGGAGGGTCGCGAACGGCCCGACCAGACGTGTACCCAACACGCACCGCTCGACGCAGCATTCCGGCTGTGACCTGCTCGATAATCGCCTCATGAGCCCCATCCGTCACAGGACCGCCCTCCTTGCCACCCTCACGCTCGGGCTGGCCCTGGCGGGCTGCGGCTCCTCCGACGACTCTGCCGGCGACGGGGCGGGCGACGGGCCGACCACCAGCGCCTCCGCCGACGTCTCCCCCAGCGCCTCCTCGACCCCGCCGGAGACGGCCGGCCCCACGGGCACCCCCAGGGACAGCCCCACCGGCGGCGCGAGCAGCTCAGCGTCGGCCACCGGCCCCTCCCCGAGCGCCGGTGCCGGCTCGAGCCCCGCCCCCGCCCCCCGCTGCACCACCGCCGACCTCGCCTTCACGCGCTCCGGGGGTGAGGGTGCCGCCGGCAGCACCTACTACGAGATCCG
The DNA here is from genome assembly GCA_963750345.1 of uncultured Actinomycetota bacterium. Lineage (GTDB taxonomy): Bacteria > Actinomycetota > Actinomycetes > Propionibacteriales > Nocardioidaceae > Nocardioides_B. Next base: position 327,688 of record CAVVQH010000013.1, read on the forward strand.
GATGGCCAACCGGTCCTCCGCGCCCTGTCGCACCGGCGGGTTCGGCGGCATCTCGCTGGTGGGCTCTCCGCAGGGCAGTCCCATCGGCGCCCCCGCCGACCGCACCCGGCCCGGCGCCGTACGCCAGATCCTGCTCCAGCCCGGGGCACGGGCGACCACGACGCTGCGGCTGACCGAGGCCGGGAACTACCCGCGGTCGACGTGCTCGCCCCGGCCGGCGACCGGCCTGCGCGTCTACCCCCCGGACGAGACCCGCTCGGCCTTCGTGCGGCTGTCCGCCACCGGGTGCGCCACGGCCTCCGTGCACCTGCTCCAGCTCACTCCCTACCGCCCGGCCGGGTGAGCCGACGGGACGCGATCCCGTTGGGCTGGGCGCGGGAGGGTAGACATCACCCATGAGCTACTCCCTGAGCCGCCTGATGTCCACCGCCACCGCGACGTACGGCGCCTACTGCTTCGTCGAGCCCCGCCACCTCGGCCGGGCCGTGACCCGCAACCCCGTCCAGCAGCCCTCCTACGACCTCGTCGCCCACACCTACGGCGCCCGCGACCTCGCCGTCAGCGCGCTGGGGATCTTCGGGCGGTCCGAGCGCACGGTCACCGCCGCGATGACGCTGCGCATCGTGCTCGACCTCTCCGACGCGGCCATCCTCTCCGCCCGCGCCGACCGTGAGGACGACCGCAGCAAGATCCTGGCCGTCACGCTGGGCTGGGCGACGCTGAACACGCTGGCGCTGACGATCGACCGCCGCCGGGCCAAGAAGCGGGCGAAGGTGCAGACCATCCGCGTCTGAGGCCCCGTCCGGGTCAGCGGCCGAGCCACTCCCGCACGCTGTCGCCGTGCTCGTCGAGCCGGCGGCGGCGGCCGGTGGTCGGTGCGGGTGACCTCGTCCCCGTCCCGGTCGAAGAACCGCAGCGGCGGCCCCGGCAGCGTCACCTCGCCGAGCGTGGCGTGCTCGACGGTCGTGCGCAGCCCCTGGCTGGCCACCTGGTCCCAGGCGTACACCTCGTCGAGGCTGCGGACCTTGCCGGCGGGGACGCCCACCTCGGCCAGCTCGGCCAGCAGGTCCGCGGCCGGCCAGGACGCGAACGCCGCCTCCACGAACGCGATGGTGTCCTCGAGGTGGTCGACCCGCTCGGAGTTCGTGGCCAGCCCGGCGGTGTCCGGGTCGAGGCCGAAGCCGGCGCAGAAGCGTCGCCACAGCCCCTCGCTGCCCACGGCGATCTGCACGGTGCCGTCGGCGCAGTGGAACAGCCCGTACGGCGCGATCGAGGCGTGGTGGTTGCCCTGGGCCCGGCCGACCTTGCCCGCCACGGTCCACCGGGTGCCCTGGAAGGCGTGCACACCGACGGTCGCGGCCAGCAGCGAGGTGCGCACGACGGTCCCGTCACCGGTGCGCTCGCGCTCGAGCAGGGCCGCGAGCACGCCGTACGCGCCGTACATCCCGGCCAGCAGGTCGGAGATCGGCACGCCGACCTTCTGCGGGTCGTCCGGGCCGGAGCCGGTCAGGGACATCAGGCCGGCCTCGCCCTGCGCGATCTGGTCGTAGCCGGCGCGACCGCCCTCGGGTCCGTCGTGGCCGAAGCCGGTGATGGACAGGACGACCAGCCGCGGGTTGAGCTCCTGCAGCGTGCTCGAAGCCCAGCCCGAGGCGGTCCAGCACCCCGGTGCGGAAGTTCTCCACGAGCACGTCGGCCCGCCGGACCAGGTCGAGCAGCAGCGTCGCGGTCGGCCTCGGCCTTGAGGTCGAGGGTGACGGACTCCTTGTTGCGGTTGGCGGACAGGAAGTACGTCGACTCCCGGGACCTCGCCGCCCGGGCGGGTCGACGAACGGCGGACCCCAGCCCCGGGTGTCGTCGCCGGTGCCGGGGGCCTCGACCTTGATGACCCGGGCGCCGAGGTCGCCCAGCATCATCGTGGCGTGCGGGCCCGGCCAGCGCCCGGGTGAGGTCGACGACGAGCGGTGCCGGCAAGAGGTCCGTGGGTGCCGGTCATGCTCACACCCAACCAGGCAGCACCACGGCGGCCCAGACGAGCAGCGGGCCCACCGCGACCACGATCATGCTGTAGGTGAGGATCTGCCGGTAGAACCACTCCTCGGAGATGGTGTCGGGCCGGTTGGCGACCATCAGCGCCCCGTTGGTCGAGAACGGGCTGACGTCGACGATCGTGGAGGAGACCGCCAGCGCCGCGACCAGGCCCACGGCGCTGACGCCGCCGCCGGTGATCAGCGGGATCGGAGATCGGGATGATGATCGGCAGCAGCGCCGTGGAGGACGCGAAGGCCGAGACCACCCCGCCGACGTAGCAGAGGATCAGCGCGCCCAGCACGGCCGCGCCGAGCCCGGCCGCCCACTTGCCGACGTACTCGGGTGCGCCCGCGGTCTCCAGGATCGTGGCGAAGGTGCTGACCCCGGCGACCAGCAGGACGGTGGCCCAGGCGACCTGGGAGACGGCGCCCTTCTGCTGCTTCGGGAAGAGCGCGGTGAGGATGACGGCGGCGGTGATCGCGGTGAAGCCGATGTTCGGTCGAAGACCAGCGCGACGACGGCGACCGCGACGAAGGCGACCAGGGTGATGCACCTGGTCGACGGTGACCGACGGTCGAGGTGGTGGCCGGCGGCTCGGTGGTGACCGCCCGGCCGCGGTCGGGCGTCCTCGCCGGTGCCCATCGTGGTGCGGTCGCGGTGGTGGTGCGCGGAGCCGCCGCTGCTCGCGGGGACGGCTCCGCCGCGGCCGACCTCCTCGTCGGCGTCGATGCGGCGGGAGGCCAGCTGCGCGGCCGCCGAGGACGACGAACAGCACGATCGGCGATCAGCAGGTTGACGACCAGGCTGGTCAGGAAGACGGTGATCTCGCCGACCGGGAGGTCGTTGTCCCGCATGACCGAGTTGGTGATCGTGCCGTAGATGCTGATCGGGGAGAAGCCGCCCGGCCTGCGCGCCGTGCACCACGAACATGCCCATGCAGCAGCGGGTTGATCCGGTAGCGCCCGGCGAAGCCGAGGGCGATCGGGCCGATGATCGCGCAGGCCGCCGGGCTCGCCGCACCGATCGAGGTCAGCAGCGCGGTGACGAAGAACATCACCCAGGGGATCAGCGCCACCCGGCCGCCGACCGCCTGCACGGCCTTGCGGACGATCAGGTCCACCGTGCCGTTGTTGCGCGCGATCGCGAAGAGGTACGTGACCCCGACGAGCGTGAGGATGAGGTCGCCACTGATGCCGGCGATGATCTCCTTCTCGTCCAGGCCGAGGCTGTACATGCCGACGAGCCAGGCGGCGACGAAGGCGAGCGCGCCCATGTTGATCGGCAGCACGGTGCCGACGACGAACAGCGCGACGAGCGCGAGGATGGATACCCACTCGGGGGACATGGCGGCTTCCTTCGGACGAGGGCGGTAGCGGGGGGTCGGTCACTCGACGTCGGTGGCCTCACCCAAGTCGTGCGACCACCGCACACGCTCCCATACACTCACCGGATGCACAGGCTGACGGCGGACGTGGTCCGGTCCGCGCACGGCGTCACGCGTCGCGACGTCGCCGTGCTGCGCGACTGACGCCTCGTGGAGCTGGGGACAGGTTCTCGCCGTGCTCGCCGCCGGCCTCGGCGCGGGCTTCGTGATGACGGCCGTCGGAGCGGGGTCGCTGGTCAGCTTCCCGCTGCTGCTCGGCGTCGGGCTCTCACCCCTGGTCGCCAACGTCTGCAACAACGTCGGCCTGGTGCCCGGCGGGGTCACCGGCTCGTTCGGCTTCCGCCGCGAGCTGGCCGGCCACCGGTCCCTCGTGGTCCGGGTCGCGCGTCACCTCGGCGGCCGGCGCCCTGCTGGGGGCGATGCTGCTGCTCGCCCTGCCGTCGACCGGCCTTCGACCGCGTCGTGCCGTTCCTGGTGCTGGTCTCGGCCACCCTCGTCGGGCTGCAGCCGCTGGTCTCCCACCGGCTGGCTGCGCCGGGCGCCGCCGCGCGCGGCGCGGCCCCCGCCGGCGAGGGAGACGATGGGGCCGCGGCTGACGGCCGTCTCCTCGGTGGTCGGCGTGTACGGCGGGTACTTCGGCGCCGCGCAGGGCGTGCTGCTGGTGGCCTGCCTCGCGCTCGGGCTCGACGTCGCCTGCAGACGGTCAACGGCCTGAAGAACGTCGCGGTGCTGTCGGCCAACGTCGCCGCCGGCGTGGTGTTCGTGCTCTTCGCGCCGCTGGACTGGGGCGTGGTGGGTCTGGTGGCCGTCGGGCTCGCTGGTCGGCGGCTGGCTCGGCGCCCACCTCGGCCGGCGCCTGCCGCCGGCGGTGTTCCGCGGCCTGGTGGTGCTGTTCGGGTACGTCGTGGGCATGCGGCTGCTGCTGGCCTGAGGCCGGCCCGCCCCGTTCCGTCGGACCGAGGCCGGGTCAGCCCGCGCGGAGCGGGCTCGGCCCGGTGCTTGGGGCGGTAGCCGGTGTGCTTGCCCTGCCCCCCCTCGGACCTACCCGCCGTGTCGTCGGTGCCCTCGCCCGAGCTCGGACGAGGCGGCCGCGGACGGCTCCTGGTGACCCACGAAGTCCTTGGCCCGGATCAGGAACAGGCAGCAGATCCCGGCCACCAGCGCGATGACCGCCGCGATCGTGGTGATGTGGTTGAGCGCGTCGACGAAGCTGCTGGTCGCGGCCCGCTCGAGCTGGGCTCGCGGGCCGAGGCCGGGGCGGCCGCGAGACCGCGGCCTGGATCTGCCCGTTGGTCACGGCGCGGCGACGCTGTCGGCCTGGCGCGGCCGCCGGCGTACCGGCCAGGGCGCTGCGTGATGCCGTCGGCCGACCTGGTGGCTGAAGATCGAGCCGAGGGCGGCGATGCCGGTGGCGATGCCGACCTGGCGGAAGGTGGAGTTGACGCCCGGAGGCCATCCCGGACCGCTCGGGCGCCACCACGCCGACGGCGGTGGAGGCGAGCGGCACGTTGATCATGCCGATGCCGATGCCCGCGACGATCAGGCCCGGGATCAGGTGCGTCCACTCCGACTGGTCGGCGCTCTCGGCGACCCCGCGCATGAGGAACAGGCCCACCGCGGCGAACAGGAACCCGGGCGAGATGAGCCACTTGGTGGGCACGTGGCTGGTCAGCCGGCCGGCGATGATCGCGGCGACGAACGACATCCCGGACAGGAACAGGAAGCGGACGCCGGACTGCACCGGCGAGTAGCCGAGCACGTTCTGCACGTAGATGATGAGGTAGGTCAGCAGCGAGAACACCGAGGCGGAGACGCCGACCGCGGCGATGAGGCCGCCCACGAACGTCGGCTTGCGCAGCAGCCCGAGGTCGAACATCGGCGAGCGTCTGCAGCAGCTGGCTGACCACGAAGCCGACCAGCAGCACGGCCGACGCGACGAAGCTGGCGACCACCAGCGAGTTGCCCCAGCCGTCGACGCCGCCGCGGATCAGGCCGAGCACCAGCAGGCCGAGACCCGGAGCTGAAGGTGACGAAGCCGATCCAGTCCGGGCGGCCGGCGTTCGGGTTGCGGCTCTCCTCGACCTTGGTCAGCGTCACGGCGAGGGCGAGCACGCAGATCGGGATGTTGACCCAGAAGATCCAGTGCCACGACAGCCCGCTGGTGAGCGACGCCGCCGAGCACCGGGCCCGACCGCGACCGCGACGCCGGTGGTGGCGCCGAAGAAGGCGAACGCCGTGCCCGCGCTCCTTGCCGCTGAAGGCGCCGGAGAGCAGCGCGAGGGCGGTGGCGAACATGATCGCGCCGCCGATGCCCTGGCCGGCGCGGGCGACCGACAGGAACAGGACCGTCGGGGCCAGGCCGCACAGCAGCGACCCGATCGTGAAGACGACCGTGCCGATCGCGAACAGCCGCTTGCGGCCGAAGCGGTCGGCCAGCGAGCCCGCCGTCAGCTGCAGGGCCGCCAGCGTCAGCGCGTAGGCGTCGATGACCCACTGAAGGTCCGACAGCGACGCGCGTCAGGTCCGCTGGATGTCGGGAAGCGCGACGTTCACGATCGTGATGTCGAGCAGGAGCATGAACACCCCCGTGCACACCGCGATCAGCGTCCACCACTTGCTGCCATCGTCTGCTCCTGCTCCCTGCGGCCGATTCGTCAACGGCCTAATCGTCAATCACTGAATCTTTGCATCATGTACGGTATGTCGCGATGGACGACACCGCAAGACAGGCCGCCGTGCGGGACCTCTACGCCCACCCCGGCCACCTCCTGTGGAGGGCGGTCGCCCGGGTGGGAGCCGAGGTGTCCCGCATCCTGCCGGAGACCATCGACATCCACGCCTACGCCGCCCTGGTCGCCCTCGGCGAGCACGAGCCGCAGTCCCAGAGCGGCCTGGCCCGGACCACCGGGACCAGCGGCACGACGCTGACCGGGGTGGCCACCGCCCTGCAGCGCGACGGGCTGGTGGAGCGGGTCCGCAACCCCGAGGACCGACGCTCCTACTCCCTGACCCGTACGGCGGCCGGCCGCGCCGCCGTGGTCGCGTGGGACCCGCACGTCGACCGCCTCGAGCAGCGGCTGACCGCCCCCTTCACGTCCTCGCAGGCCGCACCGGCTCCGCGAGCTGCTGCGCCAGGTCATGGGCGACGACCTGGCCGAGCGGACGCCGCGCCGCGCTGCGAGGACAGCACCGGCTTCCTGGTCTCCAAGGCGCACCAGCGAGCCCACCGCGACTTCCTGGCCGCGCTGGCCCCGCTGGGCATCGAGCCCCGTCACTTCGGCACGCTGCGGGCGCTGCGCTCGGTCGGGGCCGCCACCCAGGGCGACGTCGCGGTCCTGCTCGACGTCAGTCCCGCGACCGTCGTACAGCTGGTGGACGACCTGGAGGCCCGGGCCCTGGTCACCCGCACCCGCGACACCGCCGACCGGCGCGCGTACCAGCTGAGCCTGACCCCGGCCGCCGAGCAGGTCCTCGAGCAGGCCGGCCCGATCTCTGCGAGCTTCCTCGACGACCGCCTCGACGGTCCACCGGGTGAGGGTGGCCGGGAGCTGCGACAGCTGCTGAGCACCCTGCTGACCGCGCCGACCGGCTGAGCCCGCCCGGGACGGGCGTGCGGTCGGCCGATTTCGTGCCGCCCCGCGCGGCACGCTAAACTCCCCTCTCACCCGCGCTCGTAGCTCAACGGATAGAGCATCTGACTACGGATCAGAAGGTTGGGGGTTCGAATCCCTCCGAGCGCACTCGCATCAGCCCAGGTCGATCTCGCCATTGACCTGGGCTTTTGTGCGTCCCTGGCCGGTCGGGGCGTGAAGGCAGTGAGCCTCGAGACCACCGGCTCTTGCAACGCCATGCCGCTGGTCCTTCCGACAGCACTGACCCATCCGTGACCGACGTCGGGCAGCCGCAGCCTGGTGACCCGGTGGCGCCGCCCATGCTGCACCACCGGGTATGCACTGACGAGAGGTGATCGGCGTCCCGGTCCGCGGGCGGCCGGCGCACGCGGGCAGCCGGGGTGGAACTGCACCAGTTGGGCTATCGTCACCGGCTGCGGCGAGGGCTAGGTTGACACGCATGACCGAGGCGGACCAGCCGAGAAGGGCACTCGAACACCTGGAGACTGCCAACCGTGTCTGGGAGGCCGTCACGGGCGCAGTCGCCATCCTCTCGACGATCAATGCCTTCATCAGCAGCCACGGCGGTCCGATCCAGGTCCTGGTCCAGATCGGCGTCTTCGGCTTCGCCCTCTACATCGGCATGGTGATCGCCGTACCTCTGGCGCTGTCCATTCTCGCCGCACTCGAGAGGAGCACCCACCGCACCTCCACCGAAACGGCCACCGCCGTCATCGCCATCGCCTGCATCGCGGGTGTGGCGGTCCTGATCCGGTTGGTGGTGTTCTACGACGGGATCGGCACCGACTTCGACACCATCGGGACGACCTTCACCGCGCTGGTCGGGACAGCTGTCCTCCTCACCCCGCTCGTTGTCCTCTGGTGGCGCAAAGGAAGCACCCCTGCGACCTGATCGTCGACGGCTCGGTCCCGTCGAGAACGACTCGCACGACGCCTACGAGCGCAGCGACCCTCGAGACCCCCTCACTCCACCCACACCAGGTGCGCCGGCCACGTCGCCCCCGATCTGGTCGCCCCGGCGATCCGCTGCTCGAACCAGTGCAGCTCGGAGAGCACCTCCACCACCAGACTCCCCTCGCCGTCGGTCTGCAGCTCCCCCGCGGCCCGCATGTCGTACACGAACCCCTCCGGCGTCGAGAGGATGACGCGCTTCCCGGTCAGCGCCGGCTCCTCCGCAGCGGGCCGGGGGACGCGGCTCGGCGGCATCCCGAAGTACGGGTACCTGGCCATCTCCACCTCCCCCTCAGTGCGCCCAGCGTAGGCCCGCCGCCGCCCCCGGTTCAGCCGGCACAGACTCACCCGGCATGGGCCCGCGCCACCACGAACGGGTGATCCGTCGTCCGCCGCACCAGCCGGCTCCGGTCCTGGGTGTAGTCGCTGAACCGGACGCCCGTGCTGCCGAGGATCCAGTCGATCCCGGCCTTGGCCGGCACCCGGCACCCCGGTCCGGGCCCGTCCCCCTGCGCGGCGGCGGTCAGACCGCCGGCGGTCAGGCCGGCAGTAGACGTCGTGCCGGTCGTTCATGTCGCCGGTGACGACGACCCGCGCCCCGGCCCCTGAGAGCCTCCGGACGAGCGCCACCTCGCGGGCCACCGCGACGGCCCGCCAGCGACCCTGGCGCGGGTACTGCCGGGTGTCGGCCGGGTTGTGCACGTTCAGGAACGTCGTCACCGTGCCCGTCGTGAGGTCCTGGAGCCGCACCACCGGCATCCTCCGGGGGTGCCCGTCGAAGTACGGGACGGCCAGCGTCGAGGCGGACACGAAACGGAAGCGCCCACGGCGCCAGGCGACCGCGTTCTCGGTGTCCCCGCGCGGCGACCACACGCCGTAGGCGCCACCGGTGAGCCGCAGGAACGCGCGGTACTGCGGCCGCTGAAACTCCTGCAGACCCACCACGTCCACGCCGTACGTCTCCAGGAGCCGCACGGCCCCGCGCGTGCGAGCGGGCCCGGACGCCAGCCACGCCTTGTTGCCACCCGTCCCGGTGTGGCTGCTGCCCAGCGTGTTGAAGGTGGCCACGGTGAACCAGTCCGGGTCGTTGGACGACGCACTCACGGGTACGACGGTCGGCCGCCGGCGTCCCGACGTGCTGACGCAGCCAGGGGCTGGGGTCGACCGAGTCCTGGTAGATCGACCCGCCACGCGGGTGGACCTCGAAGTGCAGGTGGCAGCCGGTGGCGTTGCCGAGGTCACCGACCTCGCCGATCTGCTGGCCCGCCGTCACCGTCGCGCCGTCGGCACGACCAGGACGGTCCGCATGTGGGCGTACCAGGTGGTGAGCTGGCCGGTCCCGGTGCTGACCTGCACCAGCGACGGCCCGGCCCAGGACTGGTCGTGCCGGACGACCACCGTGCCGGAGGTGGCGGCGAGCACCGGCGTCCCGCACGCCACCGACAGGTCGGTCCCGGTGTGCATGCGCGCCCAGTGCGACCCGTGCGACCCCCAGTTGTGGTTGTCGACGAAGGAGGCCGATCGAGGCAGCGGGTAGACCACGTCGCCCGTGGCCACGGTGGTGGCGCAGGCCGGCGGACGCGCCCGTGTAGGAGGCGGCCCGCGGCCGCGGCGGCACCACCACCGGACGAGCAGCTCGCGGGCCAGCCCCTCGTCGTCGGCGTAGGCGTCGGGGTAGGCAGAGCGCTGCACGCGTTGGGCCGCCACCGTCAGCGGCATGGACTGCCAGCCCTTGACCTGGGACAGTGCGGAGTAGAACTTCCGGGCCGAGGTCGCGGGGATCCATGAGCTGGTGCATCGTGCCCCACCACGGCCACTGCTGCTGGAAGATGCCCAGCGACCCGTGGTCGGTGCCCACCGCCTCGTGCGGCAGCCGCAGCGACCGCTCGATGCCGGCCTGGAAGAACATCAGGTCGCCACCCCGGCCGTCGTTGGCGTAGTTGGTGAAGTGCGACTCCTGGCTGGCCACCGCCAGAGCGACCAGCACGCCACGGGTGGGCACCCGCAGCGGCGGCCCTCGTCGATGACCACGCCGGCGTTCGACATCTGCGCCGCCGTCAGGTTCCCGACCGCCGGGCCGGTCCCCACCGGGGCCACGGCCAGGTCGGTCGAGCAGGACCCGGGCCCGTCGTCGAAGGTGGCGCCCATCAGCGTGCCGATGACCGCCATCCCGCCGAAGGCCAGCACGCCGGCGGCCGCGAGGGCACGCCGCCGCGACCAGACCCCTCCTCATCCGGCGTCCCCCGCTGCCGGCATCGGCGGCAGGGCCGGTCAGGCCGCATCGCCCGCGGTCTCCGCGGCGGGCCGGTAGACCGTGAAGACCTCCTCGCCGTCGACCCACTCCGGCTCGACCGGTGCCAGCGGCTCGGCCTCGGCCGTGGCCGCCGGTGGCATGCCGTCCCGGTCGGGCTGGCCCATCACTGCGGCAGGCGGGCGGCGACGGGCGAACCCGTGGGCCGAGCGTGGCCGTCTCGCTGCTGGGGGACGCTGGGCCGCATCCGAGTGCCGGAGCCGGCGCCCCGGGCGGCGGTCCGGGACCCGACGCCGCCCGGGCACACCGTCCGGAGTGGGTCGGGCCTCCGCCCGCTCCGGCACATCCGACCGTCGTCGTCGTCGCCCATCGCGTCGAGCGTGGCGGCCGCGGCCACGTTGCCGGTGTAGACGCCGACCGCGGTGGTGACTCCCTTCCTGGTCCACCTCCCGGCGCGCCCGCACCGCGCCACCGAAGGCGCCCGCGCCGGTCGCCGAAGGGGTCGACCTCACGTTCGGCGAGCACCATGCTGGTGAGCCGGCGGAACGGCTTGAGCGCCACCCACATCACGAAGCCGAACAGCGGCATCAGCGCGAGCGCCAGCCAGCCGGGGATCCGGGACTGCGGGTCGAGGATCAGGCCGAGGACGCGGATGGTGACCGCCGCCCCGATCCCGAAGACCACCGAGTTCACCAGCGCGGCCCCGACGGTGCGGCCGATCCCGATGACCAGGCCCCGGCCGGCCGGGAAGACCCCGAGCACCGCGAAGGCCGGGAACATCATCACCGCGAGCCGGACGATGAGGAACGACCCCAGCAGCATCAGCGCGGCCACCAGCAGGAACGGCAGCGCCAGCAGCGCCGCCAGCGTGGACAGCACCGCGTAGCCGATCCGGGTGTCGGAGCGCTTGCCGGTCAGGTGCTCGTACGCCGAGGGGTCGTCGGCCTTGATCTTGCGCGGCGATCGACTTCCACTCGTCCTGCTTGGCCTCGATGATCGCCTTGCCCCGCTGCGGGTCGTGCTGCGACGACGTACGCCTCGCGCCACGTCAGCGCCTGCGCCTTGAACAGGTCGGGCCCGTACTTCCGGGCGGTCACGCTGTCGGTCGAGCCGAGGGTGCCGGCCAGCCAGGACCGGTAGAAGATCGACTCCTGGACGTTCGAGGCCACCGCCGCCGACGGGCTTCACGTCCGTGCTCTGGCCGTCGATGCCGCCGACCACCGAGCCCAGGGTGGCGGTGACCGTCTCGTCCGCGACGTGGCCGGCCGCCAGCGGCCACCGGAAGATCGCCGTCGCGATGAGCACCACCAGCATCGCCCACCCGATCGCCGCCGCGGTGGTGGCGAGCGCGGAGCGCCGGGCCTTGAGCAGGATCGCGATGCCCAGCAGCGCGATGACCGCCGGCACCCAGGTCGCGAACAGGCTGCGGTGCAGGGAGGCGGAGATCCGCTCGACCGCCGGGTCGAACACGTCCAGGAAGGTCGGGTCGAACGCCACCTCGGTGATCGAGGTGGTCAGCGCCGAGATCGACACCGGGATGTTGATCAGCCAGTTGCTCATCGCCGTGCCGATCACCGCGTCGGGGTTGCGGGCGGCGTCCGGGCCGCAGCCCAGGTCGTAGGTGTGCCACCGCAGCCCGGCGTAGCCGTACTGCTCGTAGATCGTCGTGCTCGACGCCCTTCGGCGAACGGGTCCTCCTGCGCGCGGCAGCGGGTCCGGGGTGCTCTCGAAGAACGACGCAGCCCCTCGCCGGGCATGTCCGGGGTCGGCGGGTCGGTGCAGTCGATACCCGGGAACGCCCGCACCTGCGCGCGTCGCCGGACCCGACGGGAGCACCGCGAGCAGCGCAGCGACAGCAGCGCCAGCAGGCACGGCGGCCCGGCGCACGGTCATGCGACCTGCACCTCGCTGCCGGCGCCACCTCGGGGCGGGACGCGGCCGGCGGTCGTGTTCAGCGCCTCGAGCAGGCTCGGGTTCGCGGTCAGGTCGACCCGGATCTTGTCCACGTTGCCGTCCACGTCGCGCATCACGAACTCCCGGAACCCGGCCGACGCCCCGACCCGCGGACAGGCCGGCCAGCGCCCGCTCGTAGCCCACCCCGGTCGGGACCCGCAGCATCCGCAGACCGTCGCGGGCCGCGTCCTCGTCCTCGATCCGGCCGACGAACGCCGCCGACATGAAGTTGGCGACGTCCATGCCCAGCACGTCCGACGGGTTCTGCGAGGCCGCCAGCACGCAGGTGTTCCACTTCCGGGAGTCCCGGCCCAGCCGGGTGAACAGGGCCCGCCCCGCCGACCACTCGCCCAGGAAGTGCGTCTCGTCCAGCGCCACCAGCTTGCGCGACTCCATCGTGCGTCCGTAGACGGCACGGGTCGCGTACCAGGACGCCAGGTGCAGCAGCGGCACCGCCAGCTGCTCCGAGGTCGACCAGTGGTCCCGCGCCACCGACCGCGGCGGCAGCACCAGGCCCGGCATGGTCAGCACCGTCAGCGTCGCGTCCAGCCGCTCGCCGCTGCGCGAGGCGGTGGGGAACAGCAGCCGCGACAACGGCAGCTCGGCCATGTCCCGCAGGTAGTTCGCGACCACCCGGCCGTGCGGGTCCTCGAGCCCCTCGAGGTGCCCGACCACGTCCCACAGCGAGGCGTCCGGCTCGCCCTGCGGTGCTGCGTACGGCGTCGGAGACCACCAGCGACGTCGCCGGGATCTTCTCCAGCGACGGCGGCAGCAGCATCCGCACCACGTCGATGGCCAGCAGCTTGCGGTCCTGCGCGGCCAGCACCTGCGCCTCGGCGAACGCGTCCTCGCGTCGCGAACGCGGCCCGCTGCGGCCGCGCGACGACCGCGAACGGGTTCAGCGTCCCGCTGGCCGCCGTGGTCAGGTCGAGGTGCTCGGCGACCTGCCGCAGCTCGGGCAGCTCCGTCAGCCGCGCCAGCGGCCCCGACGGGTCCAGCACCACCGACGGGATCCCGCGGCAGCACCGCCTCGTAGGTGATCTGCCCCAGCAGCACGCTCTTGCCCGCCCCGAGGCCGCCGACGACCGGCACCAGCCCGGAGGTCTCCTTCACCTCGGTCGCGTAGTGGGTGTCGAACATGACCGCCCGCCGCGAGGAGCCCGCGGTGTAGCCGACGTACGGGCCGCGACGGTCGCCCACCTGGCTCGAGGCCGTCGGCACCCCGGCCGACAGGTACAGCACCGGCAGCCGCCGCCGGTACGCCGAGGTGGAGACCGGCTCACCCGGGACGAACTCGCGCAGCAGCCCGTACTGGCCCTTCGGGTGCTCGATCGACGACCCGCCGCCCCCGGTAGGACGACGTGACCTTCGCGGACCCGCTCCAGGCACTCCTCCTCGGTCGGCGCGGAGACCGCCAGCCGGAACCAGCCGTGCACCCGGGCGGCCGCGACCTCGACCCCGCGGCTCATCTGGTCCTCGACCTGCCGGGCCTGGCGTCGCCTGCCGGTCCAGGGCGAGCGGCTCGTCGAGGTCGTGCTCCCGGTAGTGCCGCTGCATGTCGCGCACCACCAGCAGCTTGCGCTGGATCTGCTGCCGCGCCTGGCCGCCCGACAGCACGTCGAACTGGGCCGACCACTCGACCGGGAAGGGCAGCCGGTCGGTGTGCGCCAGCCAGGGCTCGTGGCTCGGGTCGGGCGCGTCGATCTCCTCGACCCGTCCCACCGACATCACCGCGACGTGCCGCTCGGACGGTGGCCGCCGCCCCGTGTCCGGTGACGGTGCACCGTGCGCGCGAGCGGCCCGGCGGTGTGGTCGACGTCGTCGGTGAAGGCGTGCAGGTCGTCCTCGTCCCAGCTCGGCGCCTCGACCGGCGAGAGCGAGGACGGGGCCGGCAGCCCGAGCCCGACGGACCGCCGCAGCAGCCACTCCATCTCCTCGGCGGTCGCCGGCCCGGCCGTCCATCCCCGGCAGCCGCACGGCCTCGGTGACCCGCTCGACCTGGGAGAGCAGCCGGGCGTGCTCCACGTTGCCCGGGTGCCGCCACACCGCGCCGATGAGCCGGTGGCTCGGCGAGCGGTGGGTCAGCCGGACGCCGAGGAACACCCGCTTCTCGGCCATCGTCTGGTGGCGCAGGTGCGGTCTGCATCGCCACCAGGTGGTCGCCCCAGGACGGTCCCGCCCGAGGGGGCCAGCGGTCGGCGGGGTCCTCAGGTCGAGCTGGCGGGCCCACTCCGCGGCCGGGTACGGGCTCGTCGTCACCCGCAGGTGCAGCCGGTGTCCCGCCAGCCACGCCAGCGCGTCACCCGCGCCGAAGAGCAGCTGCTCGCGCTGCGTGTCCGACCGGAACGCCCACGGCTGGGTGGGCAGCACGAACCACGCCCAGGCCTCGTGGCCGGTGAAGCACAGGTTGTCCTCGATGTTGCGCAGCGCGAGCCGGGCCCGCACCACCGGGTCGCTCCTGCTTCCTTCGTGCCTCACGGCACCCTCTTCCTCACTCGGACGGTGGACGCACGTCAGGCGGACGGCGCGCGGTGCCCTCGGCGGACGCGGTGCCGAGACCTCGACCCGGAGCAGCTGCCAGACGCTCACGAGCGGCCGGTCGTGGTCGATGACGCCGGTGAGCGCGTACGTCGCCAGGATCGTGAGGACCAGCTCCCACACCGGCGGCACGCTGACCCGCATCGGCAGCACCGCCTCGACGAGAAGCACCCCCACGAACAGCACCAGCCAGATGCCGTACGCCGAGTAGCGCGCCGACCACGGCAGCGTCATGCCCCGTGGGCCCAGCCACACCGCGTCGACGCGGTACACCTCGTCATCGGGACGCAGGCGCACGACCTACCCCGCGAAGACGAAGCTCGCGATGTTGTCGGCGAACCCGTAGAACAGCGCGGCGCCGGCGATCACCACCAGCCCGAGCATGACGTTCGTGATGGTCAGCGCGTTCTGGCTCATCTGGCCCTTGCGGGCGCCCGCGATGATGCCGATCCCGATCGACCAGCAGGACGACCGGGATGATGTTGCGGACACCCCACGCCACGATGCCGTCGGAGTTGATGTCCGGACCTGCCGCGACGACGATCTGGGCAACGACGATTCGACATGGACGTTAGTACCTCTCGAGGTGGCCCCGCGAGGTGAGGCGAGACTGGCCGCCTTCCCGAGGGAGCGCTGACAGTTACATGTACTGTCGTCCCCCAGCGCCCCATATCGGCGCAGGACACGCGGCGCGCCGCACATCCCCCCGCCGGTTGAGGTGCGAGCGGGGCGAGCCTCGAAACCATCCCGATCCTCGACAGCCACCCGCACCACGGGCACTCGACCCCCACGTCCCCCGACCCTCGCCTGACGACGACCCACTGCACCGCCGAGTGCCCGTCCGACCGGTGCCCCGAGCCGGACCGCTGCTCAGCTCTCGCAGGCCACCCCGTCGCCGTCGCTGTCCAGCCCGTACGGGTCGCTCCCCGTGACGTACACGGGGCCGTCCACGAACTTCGGCCCGTTGCCCGAGCCCCCCGCGCAGTCGTAGTCCGACGCCGGCGGCAGGCACGGCGAGTACCCCGGCGTACAGCCCCCACCCGGCGGCTTCGGCGCCGACGCAGCGTGCGGACGGGCCGTCGCACGGGCCCACGAGCCGTAGCCGACCCGGTTGTACGCCCGGAGGTACAGCGTGTACCGCACGCCGTTGCGCAGGCTCCGGAACAGGTGGCTACGGGCGGCCGGTCCGACGTCACCCGGCTGGCGACGCGCGAGCCATGGTGCACCTGGTACCCTGATGGGGGCACCGCCGTTGCCTCCGGCCGGGTACGCCCAGTACAGCCGGGCGCGGTGGGAGGCGGCCCGTGTGTGGGGGGAGCTCGGGCGGGCGGGGCGCGAGGCGGGCGTGGCTCGGTCACTCGCCCAGGGGCCGAACCCGAGGGCGTTCCTGGCCCGCACGCAGACCCGGGACGTCCGACCGAAGACCAGGTGGGGGAACGTGACCGACCGCCGCGTGGGCGCGAGGCTCGTCCGCGTCGAGGCGGACCGGCCGACCTGCACCTGGTAGCCGGCCAGCGGCGCCCCGCCGTCGTCCCCGGACCGGGAGGACCACGAGAGCCGGATGCGGTGGGAGGAGCCCGAGGCGTCCACGGAGCGCGGGGCCGAGGGCACCGTGGCCGGTCGGGCCGACGCCGACGCCCACGGACCGAAGCCCGCCTCGTTCCGTGCGCGCACGTAGAGGTCGTAGGTGGTGCCGTTGGTCAGCCCCAGGAAGCGGAAGGAGGTCAGCGATGCCGCCACGAGCTGCCGGCTCGCGATGGAGGTACCGCGCTGCACCTCGTAGCCGGCCACGGTCCCGCCACCGCGTCCGCGGGCGGCGCCCAGTGCAGCGTCGCCTGCTCGGATGCCGCCGCGGCGGTGACCGCAGCAGGAGCACGGGCGCGACGACGGGGGGGCACCGGTGTCACGGTGAAGGGAGCTGCGTCAGCGTCTGGTCCGACGCATAGACCAGCACCGCGTACTGACCGGGCTCGACGACGGGATCGATGGGCAGGACGGCGAGCGGCGCCGAACCGTCGAAGGCGGACGACGTACTGGCGACCAGCGAGGAATCGGGAAGGGACACGGTGACGGAGTAGGTGTCGACCGGCGCGTCGGTGAAGTCCACGCCGATCTCGCTCACCCCGCCGCTGACCGTGGCTCCGTCGACAGGACTGGTGACGACCGGACTGCCGACCCCGACCGCGTCAGCGGTCGTGGGACTGACCCACATGGCCACGCCCAGCAGCAGAGTCAGGACGACGACATTGAAGCGCTTCATTACTTGCGGTTCCCCCACACCCGAGACCGCGGGAGCCGAGTCCCCCGCGGAGCGGCTGTCGACTCTAGGATCCAGCCGGGGGCCTGGCCCATAGTCCCTTCGAACCATTGACAATCTCCGAGCCCAGCCCGATACGACGGGCACTCGACCGCGTGCAGACCTCGGTCATCGCCTCACGACCACCCGCTGTCCCGCCGAGTGCCCGTCCGACCGGCGTCCGCGTCTGACCGGGAGGTGCCGCATGGCGACAAGCCGTGTGGTTTCGAGGCTCGCTTCGCTCGCACCTCAACCAGCGGGAGGGTGTCGAGGCTCGCTCCGCCCACACCTCAACCAGCGAGGTCGATCGATCCCCGCTCGGTCCACTGGTAGTGCCGGCCGCGTCGCGTCACGGCCGCCAGCGTCACCCGGGACACGGTCAGGGCCGTCTCCTCCTGCGGCGGGAGGACGACCCCGGACGGCGCGAGGGCATCCCGCTCCTCGCAGTCCTCGTTGACGTAGGCGATGCTCACGTGCGGCTCGAACCCGCCCGGGTCCTCCACCGGCGCGACCCCCAGCACCTCCGTCGTCGCCGTCCGCACCAGCGCTCGCAAGCGGTCGAGCGAAGGCTCCGGGGCGGTGCGGAGCACGAGGGCGTCCTGCATCGAGGTCACCTCAGGCAGGTGCAGCGAGGGGAGGACGTAGCCGCCCAGGAGCTTCCCGGAGCGGTCGAGGACGGCGTCCACCTGCGCGTCGCTGAGCTCGTCGACGAAGCCGACGTCCGCGACGGTGAGGTGCAGCCAGGCGGCCGGGATGAGGTCCAGCACCGAGACGTCCTGCAAGCGGTCGTGCAGCCGCTGGACCGCCTCGTGCAGCAGGGGCTGCGCCTCGCAGGTGAGGTACCAGACGAGGTAGGGCCGGTCGACGTGCCAGTCGGGGCGCCACCGCCAGTGGTCGGCCAACCGGGGACGCGTGGCGAGGTCGGTCACGAGGTCTCCAGGCAGCTCGGCATCACCGGGTCGGTCACCGAAAATGCTAGGGGAGGACGACGCCCGCTGCCCAGCAAACGGCGGAGTCCCGGAGGCCGGCGTGGTCAGCCGCGGGTCCGCCGTGGGCCGGGGGCGTGCAGCCTCCGCAGCGCGGCCACCAGCCCCTCGGCCACCGAGTCGGGGTCCGGGTGCGCAGGAAGGGACGCCTCGGCGGGGTCCAAGTGCGCAGGAAGGGACGCCTCGACGGGGTCACGGGGCGCAGGAAGGGACGCCTCGGCAGGAGAGGGGGCAGGGGGGGCAGGCGAGGGGGTGGGGTCGCCGCGACCCTGCACCTGGTCGTGCAGCTGCTCCATGGTCGAGTCGAGCCCGAAGGCGGTGTCGGCCGCCTCCCGGAGCCCGACGAGGAGCGCGGCGGGCACCTCCTGGTGGTACTGGTAGAAGATCTTGTGCTCGAGGCTGGCCCAGAAGTCCATGGCGATGGTGCGGAACTGCACCTCCACGACGACCGGCACCGGCCCGCGGGAGAGGAACACCGGCACCTCCACGAGCGCGTGCAGGCTGCGGTACCCGTTGGGCTTGGGCTCGGCGATGTAGTCCCGCGATCTCGAGCACCCGTGACGTCGACCTGCTGGCGAGAGGAGCTCGAAGACGCGGTACACGTCGGAGACGAAGCTGCACGTGACCCGCACCCCGGCGATGTCGGTGACCGTCGTCGCGGATGGCCTCGAGCGACTCCCCGCGCCCCCTTGCGCACGATCTTCTCGACCAGGCTGTCGGGGGACTTCAGCCGGCGAGGAGATGTTCTCGATCGGGTTGTAGTCGTGCAGGTGGGCGAACTCCTCGCGCAGGATCTGCAGCTTGGTGACGATCTCCTCGATGCCGCAGGTGTACTCCAGCAGGAACCCACGGAGCTCCCGCTGCAGGTCGTGCGACGCCGTCGGGTCCTCGTGCTGTGCCGGCACCTGCTCCACGCGTCCTCCTCTGCTCGCGCCCCGTCCCGGCGCCGCGGCGGCCCTGGGGCCCATCATGGGGTCGTGACCGAAGCGACCACGTCCGAGCTGATGCCCGGGTTCACCGTACGAGACGTCACGGTCGACGGGGTGCGCATCCGGGCCGCTGTCGGTGGCGAGGGTCCACCGCTCCTGCTGCTGCACGGCTACCCGCAGACCCACCTGACCTGGCACCTGGTCGCGCCCGAGGCTGGCCGCCCACTTCACCGTGGTGCGCGCGGACCTGCGCGGCTACGGGGACAGCGCGAAGCCGGGAACGGACCACCCCGGGGAGGATCCCCGGCACGAGGCCTACTCCAAGCGCGCCATGGCCGCCGACCAGGTGGCCCTGATGCGCGACCTCGGCCACGACCGGTTCGCGGTCGTCGGGCACGACCGAGGAGGCCGGGTCGCCCACCGGATGGCGCTGGACCATCCCCGCGGCCGTGGACCGGGTCGCGGTGCTCGACATCGCCCCCACCGCGACGATGTACGGGCGTGCCGACGCGGCGTTCGCCCGCAGCTACTTCTGGTGGTTCTTCCTCATCCAGGACCATCCCGCTCCCCGAGCGACTGATCGGCGGCGACCCCGACTTCTTCCTCGCACGCCCAGCTCGGCGCCCAGATGAAGGTCGGCCGAGGTGGCTCCGCGAGTCCTGACGGAGTACCGCCGCTGCCACCGCGACCCGCGGACCCGGCACGCCATCTGCGAGGACTACCGGGCCAGCGGCCGGCATCGACCTCGAGCACGACGCGGCGGACCCCACGGCCGGGTGGAGGTGCCGCTGCTGGCGCTCTGGGGGGAGCAGGGCACCGTCGGGGCGATGTACGACGTGCTGGCCACCTGGCGGGAGAAGGCGGTCGAGGTCACCGGGCACGCGGTGGCCGCTCGGCACGTGCCCCAGGAGGAGTGTCCCGGGCAGGTGCTGGAGGCGCTGGGCGCGTTCCTCCTCGACGCCTGACTTTTTGCCGGCGGGTGTCCGCGTTCGGCTGACCCGCGCCCCTGCGCCCCCCTACGATCGGCACCGACCGCCGAGAGGGGCTCCGCGTGACATGCTGGTCATCGCGAGGAGTACCGGTCGTCGTCGCCCTCGAGGAGATGCTCCGCTACGACGCCCGCGCCGCGTTGCGCAGGCCCTCGCGATGCTGGACGGCGGCGGGGAGCCGTTCCGACGACGTGGACTACCAGCGGGTGCTGCTGATCAAGAGCGCGGCCCAGGCACGCATCGGGGACACCGAGGACGGCGCCCGCGGGCATGCGGGAGGTCAAGGGCTGGGCCGAGGCGCGCGGGGCGAGGGCGCTGCTGGCCGCAGCCACCGGCTCTGTCCGCACTGTTCCGCCGGGTGGGCGACCCGGCCCTGATGCTGGAGCACGCGGTCTCCGCCGTGGACCTGCTCACCCCCGAGACCGCCGACGCGGTGTCGCGCCGACCACCTGCTCGGCCTCGCCGACGCGCTCGGCGCCGGCGGGTCGTACGAGGACGCCATCCACCGCTACCGCGAGGCGTCCCGGCTGGCCGAGCGCTGCGGGGACCGGTACCTCCAGCTCGCGGCGCTCAACAACCTCTGCTACACCCAGTACGAGGCCGGGTGGTCCGAGGCGTCCGTGGCCACCGCCGAGCGGCTGCGCACCGAGGCCGACCGCGACGGCACCCCGCTGCAGACCCATGACGTCGACACCGTCGCCCGCGCGTACACGTCGGTGGGCCGCTACCCGGAGGCGCTCGCGGTGATCGAGCCGCTCTGCGCGGCCCCGGAGGGCGGGGAGGACTGCGACGGCATGGTGATGGCGCTGCTCACGCTCACCGAGGTACGGCGCCTCGCCGGCGACCACGCGGCGGCCCAGGAGTCGCTGCACCGCGCCGGCACGCTCATCGACTCCTACGCCCTACCGGCCGGCGCATCGAGGCGATGCACGAGCAGGCCGAGCTGTACGCCGCGCGCGGGCTGTACCGCGACGCCTACGAGACGTTCCGGGAGTTCTACAGCGCCGACGTCGAGCTGCGCGCCGTGCAGCGCGACAGCCGGGCCCGCACGCTGAACGCGATCTTCGAGGCCACCGAGGCACGGCGCAGCAGCGAGTACTTCCGCGAGCTGCTCCGTGCGTGACCCGCTGACCGGGCTGCACAACCGCCGCCACCTCGACGACCGGCTGGCCGACCTGCTCGACGAGGTGCGCGGCAGCGGCGCGCGGCTCACCATCGGGCTCGTCGACCTCGACAACTTCAAGCGCATCAACGACACCCGGTCGCACGCGGTCGGCGACGAGGTGCTGCGCCGGGTGGCACGCATCCTCGAGGCGTCGGCCGGCGAGGTGGCCGGCGGGATGGGCGCGCCCGGATGGGGGGCGAGGAGTTCCTGGTGCTGCTGCCGGGCCTGACCGGGCCGACGGGACGGCGCTGCTCGACAGGCTGCGCCGCGACATCGCCGCGCACCCCTGGAGCCGAGGTCAGGGAGGGCGTCGTGGTGACCGCCAGCATCGGCGTCGCCGCCGCCCCGAGGACGGGACCGGGCGCGGTGCGCTGCTGGAGACTCGCGGACCGGAACCTCTACCGGGCCAAGGAGGCCGGCCGGGACCGCGTCGTCGCCTGAGGCCTACAGCAGGTCGACGGTCAACCGGTCGCGCTCGCCGGTCGAAGTACTGCTCGAGCACGGCGGGGAACACCGGCTCGTCCGGCGCGGCCCGGGAGAACAGCGTCATCGAGGACTGCAGCTTGACCGCGTCGACGGGACCCAGCACGGCCACCGGGTCGGGCCCGGCGAGCCGGGTCAGTGCCTCGGCGCACGCGACGAAGTCCGTGGCCCCAGCACCGGGTGGCCGAGGTAGGCGGGGCCTCGGCAGACCGCTGACCGCGTAGAGGCGTGCGGTCGGGCTGCGGCCGAGGCCCGCGAGCTGCGGCAGCACGAACCACATCCAGTGGCCGGTCTTGCGGCCGGATCGCAGCTCGCCCAGCGCCGCGTCGTACGTGCCCCCGGCGTCCTGGGCGTGGACGAAGCGCTGCAGGTCGAGGGTCGGAGTCGGGGCCGGGGTCGGGGCCGCCCCTCACGGTGCCTCCACGTTGACCGTCGGGATGCCGCCCCCGGCGCGTGCGATGACCGCCAGCGACACCTCGTCGGTGGGGTTGCTCTCCCGGTGCACCGTCCATGCGGGCACGTGCACGAAGTCGCCGGCGTGCGCGTCGAGGTGCCCGTCGTACCCCTCGAACTCCAGGCGCAGCACACCGCGCACGACGTACAGGCTGGTCTCGTTGAGGTCGTGGTGGTGCCAGCCGGAGACGGCCCCGGGGGCGGTCTCGACCTGGCCGGCCCACAGCCCCGGCCGGTCGAAGGCCAACGACCGCGCCATCCCGTCGGTGGGGTCGGCGGCGACGAGCTCCTCGCTCCGGATCACACGGACGGCTTCACCCATGCCGTCCAGTCTGCCAGCCGGTGCCGACGAAGCTCACGGGATGACGCGGGCGGCCCGGTAGCGCTCGACGTGGTCGAAGAAGCTGGCCCGGGTGTCACGGAAGCCGAGGAAGCCGGCGGTCCTGCTCTTGTTCATGTCGGTGACGACCTCGATGTCCCGGCCGAGGTCTCCGTCGGTGTGCCACCAGGACGCGATCCGGGACAGGTCGGGCTCGACCAGCCCGTGCTTGTCGGCGAGCGCGGCCCACTCGGCCTCCCGGCCGGCCATGGCCACCTCGAGCCGGCGCGGGCTCGCCCTCGAAGCCCTCCCAGGGGACGTCGAAGTGCTCGGCCACCTGGGGCCACAGCCACCGCCAGCGGAAGACGTCGCCGTTGGCGGTGTTGAAGGCCTGGTCGCGCCCCGCCTCGTGGGTGGAGGCCCACAGGATCTGCTCGCCGAGGAGGTCCGCGTCGGTGACGTCGGTGAGCCCGTCCCACTGGGTGCGCGACCCGGGGAAGACGAACGGCAGGCCCTGCTCCTTGCAGAGGGTGGCGTACGCCGCGATGGTCAGCACCATGTTCATCGCGTTGCCCGTGGCGAAGCCGAACACGGTGTGCGAGCGGTGCACGCTCCAGGTGAACCCGGCTCGGGCGGCCGCGGCGAACAGCTCGTCCTCCTGGGCGTAGTAGAAGTTGGGCGAGTCCAGCCGGGGCTCCTCCTCGCGGAACGGGGTGTCCCCCATCCGTCCGGTGGCGTAGGCCTCGAACGGGCCGAGGTAGTGCTTGAGCCCCGTCATCAGGGCGACGTGCCGCACCGAGGCGGACGGCTCGAGGGCAGCCAGGAGGTGGCGTACGGCGCCCCCGTTGACCCGGATATTCTCGGCCTCGGTGTCCTGACGGGTCCACGCGGTGATGGCCACGACCTCGGGCCGCAGGTCCCCGACGGCGGCGGACAGGGCGGCCGGGTCCCCCAGGTCGGCCTGTACGCCGTGCACCGATCCGGTGGACGTGCCCCTGCGGGAGAGGCCCCAGGTGTCCCAGCCCTGGTCCACCAGCTGCCGGGCCACGCTCTGGCCGACGATGCCGGTGGCTCCCACCACGAGGGCGCGGGAAGGGGTGGCTTCGGTCACGGCACGGTCCTCGTCCAACTCGGGTGAGGGGACCCGACGTCCGCCTCGCTCGCGACCACCGTGTCACGGCCCGCCACCGCGACCACCTCAGGGGGCGGCCACCACCGCACCCAGCGTCCCGCGGACAACGGACAGCCGGACCCCGCGGAACCGAGGCCGGTCCTGGGTCAGGTCCGCCACCCGTGCCCGGTCCACCGACGGGCTCGGGCACAGCAGCCGCTCGACGTCCTTGACCCGTAGCGTCGAGGTGATGGTCCCGTCCACGGTGAACCGCACCAGGAACTGCTCGCCGAGGTGCTCCGAGGCGGGCACCGGCACGATCAGGCAGCCGAGGTCGGCGTGCCCCCCGATGTCCACCCGCGGCACGACCCGGCCGTGCCAGCGGACGTGCTGCACGGGGCTGTGGGCGGCGGGGAGGAACGGCGCGACCACGAGCGTGTCGTAGCCCCGGTCGCCCACGAACACGTCGTTGCCGTCCCCGGGCGACCAGACGTCGATGTCGTTCCCGCCGTCGCCCAGCGCGACGTCGTCGCCGGGCAGGCGCCCGGTGTCCGGCCCACCGACCAGCAGGTCGTCGCCGCCCCCGCCGACCAGGGTGTCGCTGCCACGGTTGCCCTCCAGCAGGTCGTCGCCCGCCCGGCCGAAGAGGACGTCTCCGCCTGAGCGGTGCTGCCGCGCCGCAACGCCGGCCGGCTGGATGAAGGTGTTGCCAGCCACGTCGTTGTCGGCTCCGCGGGTGACGTCACGGCCGGGCGTGCCCGGCGCGACGGACGCGACCGCTCCCACCGCTCCGGCGGCCAGGCCGGCCACCACGGTCGAGACGACGAGAGCTGCACGGGTGCTGCGCATGGGAGGACCTCCGGGTTCGAGCCGGGGGCCGTCCCCCCGGGCTCCGTCCATCGTGGGACCGGGGCGCCCCTCGCCGACATAGGGAACGGCCCTCAGATGCCGGGCCGGGTCACCGGACCCGCGTTGCCGTACGGCGGCAGGAGCGCGATCATCGAGGACCCGGGCACCCGGGCGGGAGGAGACCGATGGCGGACGGAGCGGCCACCCAGACTCTGTTCGGTCGCGACGCCGAGGTCGCCCGGCTGCACGAGGAGCTGGCCTCCGCCGTCGACGGCTCCGCCCGGGTCGTGGTGGTGGCGGGCGAGGCGGGCATCGGCAAGAGCGCCCTGTGGCGGGCGGTGCGTCCGCCGCCGGGGTCCCTGGTCGTCACCGGCCACTGCCTGCCGCTGCAGGGCGACAGCATCCCCTTCGCCCCGGTGGTGGGCACGCTGCGCAGCATCTCCCGCACCCTGGACCCCGACGAGCTCGCCCCCTCGCTGAGGCACTGGCCCCCCGAGTTCGACGCCCTGCTGCCACCCCGCCTGCTGGTGGGCGGTCGGGGCGCCTCGCCCCGGACCGGCGGGTCCCACGGCCCGACGAGCCCGTCGGCCCAGGCCCGGCTGTTCGAGGGCCTGCTCTCGCTGGTCGACGACCTGGGTCGACGTCGGCCGCTGCTGTGGCTGGTCGAGGACGTGCACTGGGCCGACCGCTCGACGCTCGACCTCCTCGACTTCCTGGCCAGGAACCTCACCAGCGAGCGCCTGCTGCTCGGGGTCACGGTCCGCACCGACGACCTCCACGCCGACCACCCGCTGAGGACCTGGCTGCACGAGGTCGGCCGGGTGTCCCGGGTGACCCGGCTGGACCTGGGGCGCCTGGACCGCTCCGCCACCGGCCGGCAGGTCGAGGCGCTGGCCCGCGGCACCGGCGGCACCGGGCCCCCTCCCTGGGTCGGGGGTCCACCGGCCGCGCCGGCGGTGGACCGGGCCCGGGTCGACGAGCTCTTCGACCGCTCCGCGGGCAACCCGCTGTTCACCGAGGAGCTGTTCGCCTGGGCCGCCGAGCCCGGCCGGCCGCTGCCCGAGACCCTGCGCGACGTCCTCGGCCGCCGGTGGGCGACGCTGGCGGCACCCGTGCGCCGGCTGCTGCAGGTGGCGGCGGTGCTGGGCGGGCGCTTCGACCTCGACCTCCTGGCCGCGCGTCGCGGGGCGTCCCGGGCCCGAGGTCGAGGAGGCTGTGCGAGCCGCGGTCGGACGCCACCTGCTGGAGGCGACCGGCGGGGCGACGTACTCCTTCGTGCACCCGGTCTTCCGCGACCTGCTGGAGGAGGAGCTGCTGGACGCGGACCGGCGGCGGCTGCACGCGGCGACCGCCCGAGCGCTGGCCTCCCGCACCGACGAGCGGGCCGACGCGTTCGAGACCGTCGGCGCCGTGGCCCGGCACTGGACGGTGGCCCGGGCCCCCGGCCCGGCCTTCGACGCCGCCGTGCGGGCCGGACTGGCGGCTGCGGGACTGTGCGCCTTCGTGGAAGCCGACCGCTACCTGAGCCAGGCGCTCGACCTGCTCGTCCACCCGGAGGTCGCCGACCGGCCGCACCGGGTCGACGTGCACCAGCTGCTGATGCACGCGGCCGACGTGGCGCACGCCGTGGGCGACGACGCGCGGGCCATCGAGCTCGCCGACCGGGCGACCGACGGCACCGACGAGCCGGGTCGCCGCTCCGAGGTCCTGGAGCGGCGCGGCACCTACTGCTTCAACGCGGGCCGGCCCGAGGAGGGCGAGGCTGCGTTCCGTGCGGCGCTGGAGCTGTTGCCGGCCGGCCCCTCGGTGGCCCGGGCCCGCGTGCTCTCGGGGATCGGGCTGCTCGCCACCGGCTGGAGCCGGTTCGAGCTGGCGGTGGACACCTGCACGGAGGCCATCGCGGTGGCCCGGGCGGTGGGCGCCCGGACGGAGGAGGGCCGGGCGCTCAACGCGCTGGGCGTCGCCACGGCGCTGCTCGGCGACCTGTCCACGGGCATCGGCCACTCGCGCCAGGCGGTGGTCGTCGCGGAGAGCACCCAGGACCCGGACGCGCTCAGCGTCGCCTACCTCAACCTGACCCACCTGCTCTCGCTCGCCGGTGCCTGCGACGAGGCCCTCGACGTGCTCGACCACGGGTACGTCGCGCTGGGCCGGGTGGGCCTGCTCCGGCAGGAGGGCGGTTTCCTCCAGGCGAACGTGGCGGTGGGGCTGGAGGCGGCCGGCCGCTGGGCGGAGGCGGAGGCCCTGCTGGAGGCCGCCCTCGAGCACCCGCCCCGGGGGCTTCCCGGCTTCCCGATCCGCGTGCACGCGGCCCGCCTGCGGCTGCACCAAGGCGACCTCCCGGCGAGCGAGCAGCTCCTCGGCCGGGCCAGGGAGGTGCTCAGCGAGCACACCCCGCCCGACTCCTGGCGGCGCGAGCTGCTGGAGGTGGAGGCCGAGCTGCAGCTGTGGTCCGGCCACCCGGACCGTGCGTGGGAGGTGGCGCAGGAGGGGCTCGCGCTGGTGGAGGGCGGCGACGAGGAACGGTGCGCCGGGACCCTGGCCTGGCTGGCCGCCCGTGCCCTGGCCGACCTCGCGGACGTCCCCACCGCCCCGGCACCGGCCCGGGGAGCACGCCGTCGGCCGGGGCGGCGGTGGATCCCCGGGAGGCCGTGGCGCGGCTGTGGTCCCGGGTCCGGTCGATGACCCCGAGCCCGCTGGACGGCGCCGGGCACCCGCTGCCCGAGGGACCCGCCCTCGCCCTGGTGCTGCGGGCCGAGCGGGCCCGGCTCGAGCACCACCCCGGCGCCGCGTCGGCCTGGGCGGCGGCGACCCGTGCCTTCGAGGAGGTCGGGCGCCCGTACGTCGCGGCCTACACCCGCCTGCGCGAGGCCGAGGTGCAGGTGCTCACCAAGCAGACCGGCGAACGGCCGGTGGCCGCCGTGCGCTCCGCCCACGGCGCCGCACGCGACCTGGGCGCCCGGCGGCTGCAGGCCGAGGTGGAGCTGCTGGCCCGGTGGGGCCGGGTCGACCTGGTCCCGACGACGGCCGGGTCGTCTGCCGCCGAGCAGGCGGGCGAGCAGGCGGGCGAGCGGGCGGGCGAGGCGCACCCGGGTCTGACGCCGCGGGAGGTCGAGGTGCTGGAGGGCCTGATGGCCGGCCGCACCAACCGGGAGATCGGCGAGCACCTCTTCATCAGCGTCAAGACCGTGAGCGTGCACGTCTCCAACATCCTGCGCAAGCAGGGGGTGGCCTCCCGCGAGGAGGCAGCCCGCCTCGGTCACCGCGCGCGTGCCGCCTCCGCGCCTGCCCCCACCGACGACCCGACCGGCGACCCAGCCGGAGACCGGGCCCGCGGCTGAGGCTGCTCCCGTCCGATCTGAGGCTCCCGCCCGGGGATCTGAGGGCCTCGGTCGATGCCTCGCCCACGTCGTCGCGACGAGCCTGGTGGGACACCGCCGGGGCAGGCCCGGCGGACGACGAAGGAGCAGATCATGACCATCACCACCCGCCGTCCCGCGACCGTCGTGGGGACGGCCCTGGCCGCCACCGCCCTCCTCGGGGGCGCGGCCTACGCCACCACCACCACCGGCACCGCCAGCACCGCCGGCACCGTCACCGGGGGGACCACCTCGGTCGCCGCGCCCGCCCGGGCGGCCGCCGTGCCCAGCGTGCACACGTGGCTGAGGACGTCCTCCCCGGCGCTCGACGCCTGCTACCCCAACGCCCGGGCCAAGGTCACCGTCGACCTGACCACCGAGGACGTGGGCAAGGACCGGTTCACCATCGAGGCCAGCGGCCTGCGTCCGCGGACCACCTTCACGGTCTTCCTGCTCGAGCAGTCGGGGGCGCCGTTCGGGGCGGCGGAGTACATCGGCGACTTCCGGACCGACGCGTGGGGACGCGCCGAGAACACCTACCGGCTCATCGTCGAGGAGGCCTTCGCGTTCGACAACCAGAGCGGGAGCCGCACCGACCTCGACGCGGTGGGCTTCTGGTTCGCCAACCCGCGGGCCGACGACGGGTGCCTGGGGGCCGGCAGCCCGGTCACCGGCTTCGACGGCGACGCGTCCGCCGGGGTGCAGATGATGAACTCCGGCACGCACCTGCTGCCCTGAGGTCTCCTTGGGGTTGCCCTGAGGTGCGCGGCAGAACGACGGCACCGGCGGCCGTCCGCACCCAGCGGGCGGCCGTCCGGCACCGGGCCGCGTGCCGGGGGCCGCTGATGGGTAGGAGAGCGACATGGACACCAGGACCCTGGGCAGGACGGGCCGTCAGGTCTCCGTCGTCGGACTCGGCACGTGGCAGCTCGGCGCCGACTGGGGCGACGTCAGCGAGGCCGACGCCCGAGCCGTGCTGGAGGCGGCGGCGGAGGCGGGCGTCACCTTCTTCGACACCGCCGACGTGTACGGCGACGGGCGCAGCGAGAGCGTCATCGGCGGCTTCCTCGCCGACCACCCGGACGCCGGCATCACCGTGGCCACCAAGATGGGCCGCCGGGTCGACCAGGTCCCGGAGAGCTACGTGCTGGAGAACTTCCGGGCCTGGACCGACCGGTCCCGCCGCACCCTGGGCACCGACACCCTGGACCTCGTCCAGCTGCACTGCCCGCCGACGCCGGTCTACTCCAGCGACGAGGTGTACGACGCGCTGGACACCCTCGTCGAGGAGGGCGTCGTGGCGGCGTACGGCGTCAGCGTGGAGACCGTCGACCAGGCGCTGACCGCCATCGCCCGGCCCGCACCTGGCCACGGTGCAGGTCATCGCCAACGCCTTCCGCCTCAAGCCGCTGGAGACGGTGCTCCCGGCCGCCGCCGAGGCCGGCGTCGGGGTCATCGTGCGGGTCCCGCTGGCCTCGGGCCTGCTCTCGGGGAAGTACGACGAGGGCACCACCTTCGCCGAGGACGACCACCGCTCCTACAACCGCGACGGCAGCGCGTTCGACGTGGGCGAGACCTTCTCGGGCGTGGAGTGGTCCACCGGGCTGGAGGCCGCCGGGCGGTTCGCGGACCTGGTCGCCGAGCACGCGCCGCCCGGCACCACCTCGGCCCAGGCGGCCATCGCCTGGCTGTGGCAGCACGCGGCGGTCTCGACCGTCATCCCGGGCGCACGCAACGTCGAGCAGGCCCGGGCCAACGCGTCGGCCGGCGACGTACCCGCCCTGCCGGAGGCCTTCGACGCCGGGGTGCGCCGCGTCTACGACGAGCTGCTGCGCGCCGACGTGCACGACCGCTGGTGAGCCGGGCGGTCGTCCCGGACCCGCGCGCCCAGGGCTGTACCCGGAAGTAACCGGGCAGGAACCGGGCACCCCCGGGCCGCCAACCGGGCAGGTGACGTGGGCCACAGGGCTTGTAGCGATCCAATAGCGGGCATCTCCGCGCAGTGGCTACATTCGCCACCCCGAGCGCGAGAGGAACCGGTGAGCATGACGACCGACACCCACCTGGACGCCCCCACCACCCACCAGGGGATCCTGGACTGGGTCGCCGAGGTCGCCGCGCTGACCGAGCCGGACGCCGTGCAGTGGTGCACCGGCACGCCGCAGGAGTGGACCGAGATCACCGACGGGCTGGTCGCCTCGGGCACCTTCACCCGTCTCGACCCGGGCAGGAAGCCCAACTCCTTCCACGCCGCCTCGGACCCGACCGACGTGGCCCGGGTCGAGGACCGCACCTTCATCTGCAGCGTGCACGAGAGGGACGCCGGCCCGACGAACAACTGGATGGACCCGGCGGAGATGAAGGCGGTGATGACCGACCTCTACCGCGGCTGCATGCACGGCCGGACGATGTACGTCGTCCCCTTCGTGATGGGTCACCTGGAGGCCGAGCACCCGATGTTCGGCGTGGAGATCACCGACTCGGCCTACGTGGTGGCCTCCATGACCGTGATGGCCCGGATGGGCACCGCGGTGCTGCGCCGGATGGAGGAGCGCCTGGCCGAGGGCGGGGACGTGCAGTGGGTGCCCGCCCTGCACTCGGTGGGCATGCCCCTCGAGGACGGGGCGGCCGACGTCGCCTGGCCGTGCAGCGAGACCAAGTACATCGTGCAGTTCCCCGAGGAGCGGGCCATCTGGTCCTACGGCTCGGGGTACGGCGGGAACGCGCTGCTGGGCAAGAAGTGCTACGCCCTGCGCATCGCCAGTGTGATGGCCCGCGACGGCGGCTGGCTGGCCGAGCACATGCTCATCCTCAAGCTGACCAGCCCCGAGGGCGTGCGCAAGTACATCGCCGCGGCCTTCCCCAGCGCGTGCGGCAAGACCAACCTGGCCATGCTGGCACCGACCGTCCCGGGCTGGAGGGTCGAGACGCTCGGCGACGACATCGCCTGGATGCGCGTCGGCGAGGACGGCCGGCTCTACGCGGTCAACCCGGAGTTCGGTCTGTTCGGGGTCGCCCCCGGCACCAACGAGCTGACCAACCCCAACGCCATGCGCACCATCGAGCGCGGCAACTCGGTGTTCACCAACGTCGCGCTCACCGACGACGGTGACGTGTGGTGGGAGGGCATGGAGGGCGAGCCGGCCCACGCCACGTCCTGGAAGGGCGAGGACTGGACCCCCGAGCTCGGCGAGCAGGGCCTGCTGTCCTCGCACCCCAACAGCCGCTACTGCACGCCCATCAAGCAGTGCCCCATCCTGGCCGAGGAGTACGACGACCCCCGCGGCGTCCCCATCGACGCGATCCTGTTCGGCGGCCGGCGCAAGACCACGGTCCCGCTGGTCACCGAGGCCCGCGACTGGGTGCACGGCACGTTCATGGGCGCGACCCTCAGCTCGGAGACCACCGCGGCCGCGGTCGGCGAGGTCGGCGTGGTCCGCCGCGACCCGATGGCCATGCTGCCGTTCATCGGCTACAACGCCGGCGACTACTTCCAGCACTGGATCACCGTCGGCAAGGACAACGACGCCGCGCGGCTGCCGCGCATCTTCTACGTCAACTGGTTCCGCCGCCAGGTCGATGAGGACGGCGGCCACGGTGACTTTCTCTGGCCCGGCTTCGGGGAGAACAGCCGGGTCCTGAAGTGGGTGGTGGAGCGCATCGAGGGCACCGCGGAGGCCGTGGAGACCCCCGTCGGCCACGTGCCGACCCCCGGCTCCCTGGACGTGGAGGGCCTGGCGATGACCCCCGAGGCGCTGCAGGCCGCGCTGGCCGTCGACGTCGAGGAGTGGCGGGCCGAGATCCCCCAGATCACCGCGTGGTTCGAGACCTTCGGCGACGACCTCCCGGCGGTGCTGTGGACCGAGCTGGACGGGCTGAAGGCCCGCCTGGGTCTCTGAGCGGGGAGCCGCCGGCCGCCCGCTGCGCCATACTTGCGCGGTGGACAGCAGATCGGTGACGGGCAGCGGCTACGGCACCGAGGACCGTCGCCTGCTGGAGTCCTCGGCCGGCCGGCTCTACGCCGAGGCGGTGGCCCAGGACTCGCTGGCCGTCGACGACCCCCGGCTCGCCGAGGACGGCGAGCTGCGCGACGCCCGGGTGCTGCTGGAGGACCTCGGGCTGCTGCGCCACGACGAGGTCACCGGACGCCTACGACCGGTCGACCCCACCGCCGTGCAGTCCCAGGTCGTCGTCCCCCTGGGGGTGCGCGGCGCGGAGATGATCGCCGAGTCGGCCCGGTGGGCCGAGGCGTTCGCCGAGCTGGGCCAGGTCTTCCGGACCTCGCCCCAGGCCGCGGTCAGCTCCATCACGCAGATCCCCGGGCTGGAGAACATCAACAACTTCCTGCACGCGGCGGTCAACGACTGCCGCGAGGAGCTGCTCACCGCCCAGCCGCACGGCCGCCGTCCCGCCACCACCCTGGCCGTGGCCGAGAACCGTGACGTGCGCGCCCTCGAGCGGGGCGTCAAGATGCGCACGCTCTACCAGCACTCGGCCCGGCACAGCCCCGCCACCCGGGAGTACGTCGCGGACATCGTGGCCCGCGGCGCCGAGGTGCGCACCCTCGACGAGTTCTTCCGGCGGCTCATCGTGGTCGACCGGCAGGTGGCGGTGGTCCCGGCCTCGGACAACCACCACGTCGCCATCGCCATCCACGACCGGTCGGTGATCGCCTACCTCGTCGACGTCTTCGAGCGGTCCTGGGAGCGGGCGCAGCGCTTCAACCTCGGCGGCGGCCAGGCCGAGCGCGTCATCGCCGCCGACGTACGGGCGATGACCATCCGGCTGCTCGTGGAGGGCCACAGCGACCCGGCCAGCGCCAAGCGGCTGGGGGTCAGCACCCGGACCTACGCCGGCTACATCGCCGCGCTCAAGGAGGAGTTCGGCGTGCAGACCCGCTTCCAGCTCGGGCACGCGATGGGCACCGACCCCCGGGCGCTGCGGCCCGGGCCGGACGGCCTGGACGCGCTGGACGACCTCGGCGAGCTCGACGAGCTCGCTGACGAGCGGCCGGGCGACGGGCCGGACGGGCCCGGGGAAGAAGTGAGGGCAGCCACCGAACGGTGACTGCCCTCGTGGTCGAGAACGGGCCGGGGGAGGGCCTGCGGGACGCGAGCCGGGGGGATGGCTGGCGGTCTCGGTCGTTCTCGACCGGGGTGGCGTAGCGGTCCCGGGGGGATGGGACCGTACGCGCTCGGGGGGTGCTGCTCAGGTGCCGGCCGGGGCCGGCGCCGCGTGCAGGTGGAGGGACGGGGCGCCCACCGGGGCGACCGTGCCGTTCCACCCGGTGTCGGCCTGCGCCGGGGCGGCCAGGCCGCACAGAGCGAGGACGACGGCTGCGAGGACGGCCGCTGCGATCCGGGCGACTGCGTGCTGCTTGTTCATGGGGTGACCTCGTGCTCTCCAAGGGGGCTCAGGGGTTGCCCGCCTGCCCTCAAGTCTCGCTTCTGCACCACGCAAACTGCCACAGAATGGTCGCGCACAAGTGTGCACTGCACGTTCGTGCAAAAACCTGTACGGCCGCGACGTCTCGACCTGCGACACCTAGGATGCCTTCCGGGCGACCCTCGTCGACGGCCGACCTCGCGAACCCGGTCAACCTTCGCGCCCCATCGTAGGACGGGGGTGCCTCCGGCGTTGCGCATCTGTGCAAAGCGCAGGTGTCCAGGACGGTGTCACCAGCCCGAGCCGAAGGCCACGAAGGGCGCCGGTTCGTCCTCCTCCGCGAGCGCCCGGGCCAGGGCGGTGACGCTGTCGGTGGTGTCCGCCAGCAGGCCGTGCACCCGCCGCATGACCCGGGCGGCGACGTCGTCGCGGACGCGCGCCACCCCGGCGAGCACGGACCGGCTGCCCAGGTGCAGCAGCACGTTGGTCAGGCCGAGCCCCTCGTCGCCCGGACGGACCGTCGCCAGGCCGGCCTCGCAGGCGGACAGCACCACGCAGGGCGCGGTCGTGCCGTCCGCGGCCAGCTCGTAGGCGTACAACGGCCCGTCGGCCAGGCGCAGCGCCGAGAACAGCGGGCTCTCCTGCTGGTGCGTGCCGTGCGCGGCCACGTGGACGACGTCGGCCCCGGCCAGCGCGTCCGCCACGGCGCGCGGCGGTGGCCCGCTCGCCCCGCAGCAGCGCACCGTCGCGCCAGGAGCCGGCCACCCGCGCCGCCTCCTGCTCGGCGCGGTGCAGCCCGGGGCCGGCCACCGACACCACCCGGGGCGGGGCCGGCGGACGCGGCCGAGCCGGCCCGCAGCCAGGCCGTCGCGCTCGGGGTGACCACCACCGGCAGGCCCCGGCCGGGACGGCAGCAGCGGCCAGGGCAGCAGCCACCAGCGACCGAGCTGCACGCAGACGACCAGCGGGGTGCCGCCCAGCGCCAGCGGGGCCACGAGCAGCTCGTCGAGCCGGCGCAGGCCCGGCGTCGAGCGAGCGGCGGACCGCCTCGGTCAGCGGCGGCGGGCAGGACCGGATCGCCAGCGCGTCCAGGTCGGCCCGCACCCGCTGCACCAGCTCGTCGACCTCCGCCGCGGGCGCGAGGTCCAGCACGCGGGACGGCCGGCCGGGAGGCGAGCACGGCCGAGCAGCCGCCCGTCGGTGACCACGTAGGACACGAAGGCCGCGCCCGGCCGCCCGGGCCGCCGCCCGGACCTGCGACACCCGCGCGCTGCCGGCGCCTCGCGACCCCGGGTCGGCGGTGTCGCCCTCCAGCTCCCAGGCCCGGGCGCGCGGATGTCGCGCTGGAGCGGCGGCCGCGCGGCCCCGCAGCCGGGCCAGCGCCTCGGCGGCGTCGGGGTCGCCCGCCAGCGCCCGGGCCTCCTCGTCGCACGCGGCGCAGCTCGGTGAGCAGCTCGGCGGTACGCGGGTCGGTGGGCGGCCCGACCCGCGCCAGCCGGGTGGAGAAGGCCCGGCCGCGCTCGACGGCGGCGAAGAGCTCCGCGGGGCTGCCGGTACGCTCGGGCGAGGTCGAGGCCGAGGCGGGCCAGGGGCAGGCCGTGCACGGCGCTGGCGGTGCGCAGGTCCAGCGAGCCGAAGCCGCTCTGGTAGGAGCCCAGCTCGTCCAGCCCCCGGCGGACCTCGGCGGCCGCCCGCTGCGGCTCCCCCCGGCGCAGCGCGGCCAGGGCGCGGACCTCGCGCGAGCGCAGCCGGGACTGCAGCGGGTCCGGCCGCACCGCGGCGGGGTGCGGCTCGACCGCGGGTCGGCGGTCAGGCGGGCTCCGCCGGTCCGGAGCGCGGGTCCGCCCGCAGCAGGCACTCCAGCGCCAGCAGCGGCGGCCGGCCGGGCCAGGTCGAGCGCGGCCCTCGGCGCGGCAGCCGCGGCCAGCTCACCGGCCCGGGCCGCGAGCCGGCGCAGGGCCGCGGCGCCCGCCGCGCGGGCGGCCGCGGGTCAGGCCAGCCGGTCGCAGCGCAGCACCAGCAGCTGCGGCCCGGCGCTGCCACAGCACGTTGCCGCGGCGCGCGAAGAGCCGCTCGGGGCTGCGGGCCAGCGCGCGGGCCCGCTGCGACGTCGCCCTCGACCAGCGCGCACTCGGCGCGCACCAGGTGCGGTCTCGCCCAGCGTCCTGGTGCAGGCCGGCCTGCTCGGAACTCGCCCGCGGCCCGCGCGAGCAGCACGGTCGGCGTCGCTGACCAGGCCGGCCTCGCGCAGCACCCGGGCCCGGTCCAGCAGCCCGATCGGGGCGGGGGCGCGCTCGCCGAGCTCGCCGCCGCCGGCTCCATGCGGCCAGCGCCCGGGGGATCCGACCGGCCAGGAAGTCGACGTAGGCCAGGTTGTGCCGGGCCTTCCAGGTCAGCAGCGGGTCGCCGCGGCGCAGCGGCGATCTCGCAGGCACGCCAGGAAGTCCTGCGGCGGCCTGGTCGCAGCGAGCCGACGTCGAGGTGCAGCACGCCGCGGTTGAGCAGGATCGAGACCTGGTCGTAGGGCCGTGCGGCTGTGCCGGACCTCGGCGGCGGCGTCGAAGGCGCCGCAGCGCCTGGCGCCGCGGCCCGCTGCGCAGCAGCAGCAGCCCCCGCTGGCCGCGGACCGAGGCGAGCAGGCCGGGGGCGTCGAGGTCCGCGGCCACCTCCTCGGCCTCGCGCAGCAGGCGCCAGCGCGGCCGCGAGCCGACCGGAGAGCTCGAACTCCGCCGAGGCCAGGCCCAGCAGCACCTGCGCGCGCTGGGCGCACCACCGGGCCGGAGGCGTCGCCGGACCGGTCGATGAGGGTGCGCAGCGACCGGTAGCCGGTGCGCCGCGGAGGCCGGGCCGACCCCGCTGGGACTCCGAGCGGGCGGCCTCGACCTCGGGTGCGGAGCGCGTCCGGGTCGAGGAGGGTGGCCACCGGCTGAACCTACAGCGCGAACAGCGGGGTCACGACCGAGCTGGCCGTCTCGTCCAGGGTGCCGTCGGGCCCCGGCGCGGGTGGAAGCTGAGCTGCGCCGAAGCCCTCCGCCAGCCCCTCGAAGCTGAAGCGGCCCTCGCTCGTCGGAACGGGTCTCGCGGTCGGTGGCCCCCTGCAGCCGCAGCCGGACGTCGTACGGCGCCGGCGGGGTCAGCCAGCCGTCCAGCCGGAACGTCGCCACCCCCACCGGCGTGACCGTGACCATCGCCGAGAGGCGTGTCGGCGGCGAAGGTCAGCGTCTCGGTGCGCATGCGACACGTCGGACGCTGCGGACCGCCAGGGCGTCCAGCGGCACGCGGGTCAGGCGCGCCACCTCGTCGTACATCTCGTCGAGCGCGAGCGAGAACAGCACCCGGCTCGACCAGGTCGTCGGGCACCGGGTCGACCTCGGTCCAGAGGTCGCGGACCTGCCCGAGGGCGGTCGCGTCGAGGTCGTCGAGGGGCGCGTCGGCCAGCTCGGCGAGGGTGGCTTCGTCGTCCATCACGACTGGCTTCCTTCCCATCGTGGGTCTCCTGCCAGCTGCGGTCGCAGCTTGGCCAGGCAGCGGCCGCGGGTCGGGCCGATGCTGCCCACCGGCATGCCCAGGGACTCCGCGATCAGCGCGTAGTCGGGGCGGTCGGCGAAGGCGATGACCCGCATCAGCTCGCGGCAGCGCTCGGGCAGCCGCTGGACGTGGCCCCAGAGCCGGCGCTGGCTCTCGTCGCGGAGGACGAGCTCGTCGGGCCCGGGCTGGCGCTGGTGCGGGATCCCGGCCGGTGCCGTGCCGTCCGGGCCGATCGGCCCGGCGGTGCGCATCTGGTCGGTGCGGGTGCGCTTGGCGATCCGCCACGCCTCCCGCCGGGCGGCCGTGAGCAGCCACTTCACGACCGTCTGCGGGTCGCGGATGGAGGAGCCGCTGTGCAGCAGCCGCATCCAGATGGTCTGCACCACGTCCTCGGCGGTCACGGCGTCCACGCCCTGGCTGCGGACGGTGTGCCACAGCAGGGGCGTGAGCAGCCGGACCAGGTCGTTGAAGCGCGGCCCGGTCGCCGTCCTGGAACGCCGCGAACGCGGTGGAGGCCTGGTGGCAGAGGGTCTGGCCACCCGGTTCAGTCTCGAGCATGTCGATCTCCCACGGTGGGCATGGACGCCAGCACCTCGCGGGCCCGCGCGACCGCGGCCCCGGGTCGGCTGGTCGTGCGGGTGTCGGGCAGCCGGTCCTGCAGGAGCCGGGCCAGCTGACCGGCGAAGAACGGCGCCGCGAACGACGTACCGCTCCAGATGGCGAACCCGGCGCTGAAGTCGTCGGGGTCGAAGCCGCTGCGGATCTCCCCCCGGGTGCCGACCAGGACGTTCTGGGCCTCCTGGGAGCCGTCGAAGGTGGTGGGCATGGTGCTGACCAGCGCCGCGCCGGAGCGCCAGTAGCGCACCCACGGTCCGTCGTTGCTGAACAGCGCGACCGTGCCGTCCGGGTTCAGCGCGCCGACGGCGCTGACCGGGACCGGCCGTCCGTCGGCACCCAGGCCGCCGTCGGAGGCGGTCGGGGCGAACGCCGCGGGGTAGCTCGCCCGGCTGGTGGCGTCGTTGCCGGCCGAGGCCACCACGCACACGCCGTGCCGGCCGAGCCACTGCAGGGGGCCGAGCAGCAGGGCGTCGAAGGACTCGTCCACCGGCTCCTCGTGGTAGTAGCCCAGCGAGAGCGTGACCACGTGCAGGGGCAGGTACGGCCTCCCGTGCGGGTCGGTGGCCCGCTCGCCCCCGTCGCCGGACGGCGCGACGGCGAGCAGGTGGCGCAGGGCCAGCAGCTGCAGGGCTCGCAGCATGTGGGACTCGGTCACCTCGCCGTCGCCGTGGAACAGCCGCACGCCCAGCACCCGGGCGTCGGGGCAGGCCTGGCGCACCAGCCCGGCGATGAACGTGCCGTGACCGGCGTCCTCCTGCAGCTCGCCGGTGAACCGGTCGGCGGTGCCCGTGGTCTCCGACCCGCCGGTCTCCGCCTCGATCCCGATCGACGTGCCCAGCACCTCGGGCGCGCGGTCGACGTCGCGCTCGCCCAGCCACGGGTGCGTCCCGATGCCGGAGTCCAGGACGACCACCTGCGGACGTCGTGGCGAGCCGGCGTCCAGCTGCGGGGCCGGGTCCGGCCCGAGCCAGCTCACCGGCTGGCGGCCGCCCCAGCCGGGCACCGAGTACAGCGCGACGCCGTCGGAGTGCGGGTTGGTGGCCGGGTGCGGGTTCGTGGCGGGGTGCGGGTTGGTCGCGGGGTGGGGGTTGGTCGCCGGGTGCGGGGTGCGCCCCGCGGGTGACCGGGTGCTCGAGGCCCACGTCGTGGCGCCGGACCGGGTCGGCGCCGACCAGCGCGCGGTAGCTCTGCAGCAGGCGCCAGGTGTCCAGGGGCGGGAAGACCTGCTCGGCCCGGTCCGGGTCGGTGAGCAGCTCGACGCGCTCCACCCAGACCCGTGCCAGCTCGCGGTGGGCGTCCTGTCCGATCCACCCGTCCTCGAGGGCCTGGTCGAGCCGGCCACGGCCCAGGTCGTCGCGCGCCCCGAGCGTGAAGCCGGCGGCACGGGCGGCCCGGTCCAGCGCGGACCAGGTCTCCTGGTGGCGACCGCGCACGAGCAGGGAGCCGCCGACGAAGGTGGTGGGACGCAGCGTGCCGGAGTACTTGGTCCGGTAGGCGGTGGCCGGGTCGAGGTAGTGCACGTCGGTGGAGGTCTCCGGCGAACCCGGCTGGCGCGCGGGCTCGGACGGGAGGGAGGTGCCGCCCCTGTTCCCCACGGGTCTGCTGACCATCGTCCGTCCTCGTGTCCGTGTGCTCCTCGGAGCCTGCTTCCGAGCATAGGGAGCGGGCGCCCGCCCGTCTCTA
Source organism: uncultured Actinomycetota bacterium (assembly GCA_963750345.1). GTDB lineage: Bacteria > Actinomycetota > Actinomycetes > Propionibacteriales > Nocardioidaceae > Nocardioides_B. Next base: position 366,581 of record CAVVQH010000013.1, read on the forward strand.
GCCCGCTGGTGCCCGATCTGGCCGCCGGGACCCGCTCGCCCCCGGCTGCCAGGGGCTGACGGGGACCGCCCGGGGCCGTCCGCATCCCCCCGGGAGGACGGCCCCGGCTCTGCGACCGGCTGCCGGAGGGCCTCTCGGCCCTCCGGCGATGTGCCGCACCCCCGTGGCGCCACACCAGGGAGGAGACGCCGGTGCGGAGCCTGATACGTCTCGCGGTGAGAAAGTTCTCGGCCCCCTACGCTGTACGGCGTGCTGCAGCCGGGTCGAGCCCTCCGCAGGCTCCGACCCCGGCGGCGGGGCCTGCTGCTGGCGCTCGCGTGGGCGGTCGTCGCGCTGCCGGTCGCCGTGCTGCTCTTCCTGTCCGGCTCCCGCACCACGGTGCTGGCCGGGCACGACGCCGTGGTGCGCCCGAGCCTGGACCGCTACGCCACCCTCGACCTCGGGCCCTACCTGCCCGACCTGCGCTACCCCACCGGCTCGGTCCTCGGCGCCCGCATCGACCTCGGCAAGACGACGGCCGGACTCGTACGCCGCGCTGGTCCAGCCGGTACGCCGCGATCGCCGCCCGCCCCGAGGGCCAGGTCGACAAGGTGCGCTCGGCCCTCGTGGGCCTGGGCGTGGACAGCCGCGGTGGACGCCGCCCTGGTCGGCCTGGCCGGTCCCCTCCTGGTCGCTGCTGGTCGGACGGCCGCGGTGGCGCGAGCTGCGGCGGGCGGCTGACCTCGCGTCGTACGGCGGGCGGGGGTGGTGGCCGTCCTCGTCGTGCTGGTGCTGGCCTCCTCGCCGTGGGACCGCGACGACCAGCCGGTCGAGGACGACACCTGGACGAGCCTGCCGGCCGCGCTGCCGGAGGTGCCGGTGCCCGGCGAGGCGCGCGCCGCTGCAGATCGAGTCCGGGCTCATCACCACCGGGACCCGGCGGCTGGTCGGCCAGCGCCGTGGACACCTACCGGCGCAGCGTCTCGTTCTACTCCGCGCTCGTCGAGGCGGCCCCGGCCCTGCGCGCGCAGCTCCACCAGCCCGCCGACGGCGAGGTGGTCGGGCTGCTGGTCAGCGACCGGCACGACAACATCGGCATGGACCCGGTGGCCCGGGCCGATCGCGGACCAGGGCCGGCGCGACCTTCCTGCTCGACGCCGGCGACGACACCTCGACGGGCGGGTCGTGGGAGGCGTTCAGCCTGGAGTCGCTGGACCAGGCGTTCGACGACGTCGACCCGCGCTTCGCCATCGCCGGCAACCACGACAACGGCGACTTCGTCACCCGCCAGGCCGGACGGCTGGGCTTCACGACGCTCGACGGCACGGTGGTCGACGGCCCGGCGCGGCATGCGGCTGCTCGGCGTGAGCGACCCGCGCAGCAGCGGCCTGGGCACCTGGCGCGACGAGCGCGGCATCTCCTTCAGCGAGCAGGAGCGACCGGCTGGCCGACTCGGCCTGCGAGCACGACGCGCGACGGCGACCGGGTCGGCCTGCTGATGGTGCACGACGCCAACAGCGGCCGGCTGGCCCTGTACGCGCGGCTGCGTCGACGTGGTGCTGGGCGGGCACCTGCACGAGCAGGTCGGGCCGACCGCCGTACGACCGGGGCGAACGGCGCGGTCGGCTACTCCTACACCAACGGCACGACCGGCGGGGCGGCGTACGCCGTGGCCATCGGCAGCAAGCTGCGCCGCGACGCCGAGGTGACGCTGGTGACCGTCGCGGACGGCCGGGTCCGGGGCCTGCAGCCGGTGGTCGTGACCACGTTGGGCTCCTTCCGGGTCGAGCCGTACGTCGCCCTGGACCCGACCGGCTGACCCCCGCCGAGGCGTCCCTTGCTGCGCAACCCCACCCGCCGAGGCGTCCCTTCGCTGCGCGCCCCCACCCGCCGAGGCGTCCCGTCCTGCGCGCCCCCCACCCGCCGAGGCGTCCCTTCGTGCGCACCCCCAGCCCGCCGAGGCGTCCCGTCTTGCGCGGCCCCGTACGCCGTCCTGCGCAAGTTGGTGCTGAGCTCCCTCACGACAAGGGACGCCTCGGCGGGGTCCCACGCACGACAAGGGACGCCTCGGCGGGGTCCCACGCACAGCAAGGGACGCCTCGGCGCGGACAGACGAAGTGGCCCCCACCTCGCGGTGGGAGCCACTGCCTGCGCCGTGGTCAGGGACCGGTGGCAGCCTCTCGGCTGGTGACCGGGTCCCGGTGGCGGAGGTGGCGGGATTTGAACCCGCGAGAGGGGGTAACCCTCAACCCGCTTAGCAGGCGGGCGCCATAGGCCACTAGGCGACACCTCCAGAGCGCGAGCACAGGCTACCGGGCGAGCGGCGCAGCGGGCGAATCGGCTACCGCGGCGCGCTCACGCGGGCGAGACCCGGCGGTAGCCGTGCCCGGGGTCGAGGTGGCCTGCAGGTCGCGCACGAAGTCGTCCGGGCCGGCCGTCGAGGACCCGACCGGGACGGTGGTGGTGCGCGCCGTCGCGCAGCCGCAGCACGCACGCAGCGCTCACCGGCGATCGTCGTCGCCGCCACGTCCTCGACCTGCCTCCACGCCGCCTGCCGTACGCCGGCGCCCCGTACGTACCGCACCCGGTAGCCCGTCTCGTCGAACGCGACCACCACCGGCCGGCGCCAGCCCAGCAGGCCGACCGCAAGGACGGCCACCACGGCGAGGACCCACACGGCGGTGAGCACGGCACCCGGCAGGGACAGCGCCGCCACGAGGACGATGGCCACCACCACGAGCGCGCCGACCGCCACGAGACCGACCCCCATCAGCCGCACGGCGAAGGGGCCGGAGAACCGGTAGCGGGAGTCCACCCCCTGATTCAACCGTCCCGCGCCCACTGGTCCAAACCCCCACCGCGACCCTTGCCCGGCGCGGGTGGTCGGGGTCACACTCGAAGGCCCCCGCTCGAGGAGGCGACCTGCGATGACGAGTCTCGACCACGCCCTGATCGGTCTGCAGCAGGCCCTGGACGCCCCCCGTCGCCACCACGTCTGGCGCTGGCTGGTGCGCCAGCGCATGGACGGCGTGCGCGACGCCCTCCTCGCCGAGCTCGCCCGCGACGGCGACCTCACCTGGGCCGCGCGGGAGGGCCGGCTGGACCAGGAGCGCACCGCCCTCGTACGGCGGCTGGCGGAGCTGGGCCCACGGGTCTCCGCAGCCCCCGACGTCGAGGGCGTGCGGGGCGAGCTGCACCGCCTCCTGACCGACGCCGAACGACACCGGCAGCGGGTCAACGACCTGGTCTACGACTCCGTGTCGCTCGAGCTCGGCGGCTCCGACTAGCCACGCGAGCCCAGCACCCGGAGCGTGGGACGGGCAGCGTGGGACGGGGAGCCTGGGCCGGGGAGCGTGAGCCGCAGAACGGGTCGCTCAGCCCGTGAGCCGCATGGCCAGCACGACCACGTCGTCCTCCGGCGAGCTCGGCAGCAGGTCGGCGACGAGCGCGTCCACCGCCGGACCGAGCGGACCGTCCGCCAGCCGGCGCGATCCCGCGCGGAGCCGGTCGAGGCCGACGTCGAGGTCCTCCCCGCGGCGCTCGACCAGGCCGTCGGTGTAGAGCAGCACGGTCGCCCCCCGGCGCAGCCGCACCTCGTGGTCGTGGCGCTCCCGAGTCAGGGTCGACGCCCGAGCAGCAGGTCGTGCTCGGTCAGCACCCGCACGCTGGCGTCGGGCGCGGCGATGACCGGCGGCGGGTGGCCGGCGTTGGACCAGCGCAGGGTCACCGGTCCCTCCCCGTCCGCGCCCTCGACCCGGGCCGCGAGCACAGTGGCGTTGGTCGGCATGCGCAGGCGCACCAGCAGCCGGTCCAGGTCTCCCAGCAGCCGGGCCGGCCCGGCGCCGCTGGTGACCGCGACCCCCCGCAGCATGCTGCGCAGCTGGCCCATCACCGCAGCGGCGACCGAGTCGTGGCCGACCACGTCGCCCACGACCAGCATCGTCACTCCGTCGGCCTGCTCGAACGCGTCGTACCAGTCGCCCCCGACCTGGGCCGCGTCGGTGGCCGAGCGGTAGCGGACCACCACCTCGACGTCGGGGGCTGCACGGGGGCGGTGAGCATGGCGCGCTGCAGCTGCTCGGACATCTCCCGCTCCCGGCCGTAGGAGCGCGCGTTCTCCAGCGCGGTGCCGGCCCGACGGCAGAGGTCCACGGCCGCCGCGACCTCGGCCTCGCTGAACGCCTCCCGCCCGTCGCAGCGGGCCAGCGTCACCAGCCCGATGACCTCCCCGGTGTCCGCGAGCAGCGGGAACACCGCGACCGCGTGCAGGCCGAGCTCGAGGATCGCGTCGATGGCCGGCTGCGAGCGCAGCGTCTGCACCGCGAACTGCAGCGCCCGGGAGTCGATGATGAAGGGCTGCCGGGAGGTGAAGGCCTCCAGCGAGCCGACCTGGTCCTCCCGGCCCTCCAGGCGGTGCCTCGCGAAGCGGGCGGCGGTCTCGCGCAGGGCGGGGTCGCGGTGCCAGGACTCCACGTCGACCAGCGCCGCGCTCGTCGTCGAGCAGCGTGACCACCGACCAGTCCGCCAGCGTGGGGACGACGAGCCGGGCCAGGCTGCGGACGGCGTCCTCGACCTCCAGGGAGCTGGCCAGCAGCTCGCTGCCGGTGGAGATCAGGGCCAGCAGGGCGTCCGTGCCGGCGGTCCGGGCCGCCGCGTCGCGCCGCTCCGTGACGTCGTAGGCCACCCCGACCATCCGCGTGAACACCCCGGCCGCGTCGTACAGCGGTCGTCCGCGCGCCGCCACCCACCGCAGCGACCGGTCCGGCTGTACGACGGGGTACTCGGCGGCGTAGTCGGTGCGGTGCGCCATCGAGGCCTCCAGGGCGGCGCGCACCAGCCGGCGGTGCTCGTCGGGCAGCAGCCGGGCGAACTCCGAGACGCGGGTCTCGGTGGAGTCCGCCGGGAAGCCGAAGAGCAGCAACGTGGCGGCGTCGGCGGTGAAGGTACCGCCGGCGACGTCGAGCTCCCAGCTGCCCACACCGGCCAGCTCGAGGGCGATCGACCAGCGCTCCGGGTCCGCCTGCACGACGTCGACCACCTCTTCCGTTGCCGTTCCGTCGCCCGGGCGAACCGCTCGTCGCCTGAGCAGAGGGGGCGGGATTCGAACCCGCGGCTGACATCTCTGCCAGCGACCGCTTTCAAGGCGGTTCCGATCGGCCGCTCCGGCACCCCTCCTGGTGGGTCCGGACCCGGAGGCCCGCCCGGGGACGAGGGCTGGAGTCTGACGAGGACCCGCACCGTGCTCGGCCCCGCCACCGTGCCGGCGGCCCGGGAGGTCTCAGAACCGGCGGTTCAGCAGCGACGGGTTGTCGGACCGCGCGCGCTCCAGGTCGGCCGTGTCGATGGAGGCGGTGAGCACCCGGTCGCCGTCACCGAGCTCGGCGACGAGCTCCCCTGCGGGACCGACGACCAGCGAGTGCCCGGTGTAGCGGGGGCCGGGCTGGCCGACGGCGGCGACGAAGACGGTGTTCTCGATGGCCCGGGCCCGCGCCAGGGTGCGCCAGTGGTCCACCTTGCCCGGGCCCCGCCACCCAGGCCGACGGGGACCACGAGCAGGTCGGCGCCCGCGGCGCACGAGCTCGCGGGCCAGCTCGGGGAAGCGCAGGTCGTAGCAGGTCATCAGACCCACCGGACAGCCCGCCGACGTCGACGAGCACGGGCTCCACCGGCCCGGCCGCCAGCCGGTTGGACTCCCTGTAGCCGAAGGAGTCGTAGAGGTGGATCTTGCGGTACGACGCGCGCAGCCCGTCCCGCGTCCACCACGGCGAGGGTGTTGTACGGCCGGGTCGGGGTCCTCGCCGACCTCGAACATGCCGGCCACCACGGTCGTGTCGTGCTCGGCGGCGAAGTGGGTCAGCCGGTCGACGAAGGGCCCGTCCAGCGGCTCGGCGAAGGCGGAGATGTCCGAGGAGGGCGGCGCCGAAGTCGCGCATGAAGGCCTCGGGCAGCAGCACCAGGCCGGTGTCCGGCTCCAGCCCGGCCCCGAGCGGGCCGAGCGCGTCACGGTTCTCGGCCGGGTCCAGGGAGGAGGTCTGCTGCACCAGGGCGAGACGGAGGCCGCTCACCGCCCCAGCCTGCCAGACTGGCGCCGTGAGCGACTCCCGGTCGGCCCCAGCGACTGGCTGCCGTGGTGCTCGCCGGGGGCACCGCCGCGCGGCTGGGCGGGGCCGACAAGGCCGCCCTGGAGCTCGACGGCGTCACGCTGCTGGAGCGGGCGCTGGCCGCCAGCGCTGCGGCCGCCGACGGTGGTGGTGGTCGGGGCGCCGGGTGCCGACCAGCCGCGGCGGTGACCTGGACCTGGGAGGACCCGCCGCTGGGCGGCCCGGCCGCCGGGCTGCTGGCGGGGGTCGACGCGCTCCGGCCGCGCCGGGGCCGGCCCCGACCTGGTGGCCGTGCTGGCCGTGGACATGCCGAAGGTCAACGCCGGCACGGTGGCCCGGCTCACCTGGGCCGTGGAGGCCGACCTGCCGCGGACGGTGCGCTGCTGGTGGACCCGGACGGGCGCGCCAGCCGCTGGCCGCGGTCTACCGGGTGACGCCCTGCGCGGTGCCCGACCGGGCCGCGCCGGGGCGGAGCACGGCCTGCCCGTGCACCGGCTGGTCGGCGGGCTCGCGCTGGCCGACGTCGTACCGGTCGGCGACGAGACCCGGGACGTCGACACCTGGGCCGACGTGGAGGCCTTGCGGGCCCGTACCAATGACTTATTGTCGTACGTCATTGATTCATTGAGCTGATCGCAGGTCCGTCGGCGGGCCTGCTGTCCGTCCGCAGGGGGTCCCCGTGTTCGCTCTCGCCGCGCTCGTCGTGCCTCTGGGCCTGCTGGTGCTCGCCCTCCTGGTCGTGGCAGTGGCGCTGGCCGCCTCGGGCCGCCCGACCGCGGGACTGCCCGCGCAGGTCGCCTCCGCGCGCCGGCACGCGGTGACCACCTCGCTGCTGTCGGCCCTGGCCGCGCTCGTCACGCTGGTCGGACTGGGCGGCGGCCTGCTGGCCGGGATCGGCACGGCGGTCCGGGCGCCCCTGGTGGGCTGCCTCCCCCTGGCCGGCGCGGCCGCCGCGCTGGTCGTCCTGCTGGCCGGTGAGCTGACCTGGCCGCGACCGCACGGGTCCACCCGCACCGCCCTGCTCCACGACCGGTCCGGGCGTGCGGTGCTGCCCACTCCCTGGGCGCGGGCCGTGCTGGCCGCGGCCTCGGTGCTGGTCCTCGGTCTGGTCGCGGCCGGCCTGCGGGCCGCGGCCGACGGGCGCTCGGTGACCCACGCGACCGCGACCACCTCCGCCAGCCGGGGCCCCTTCCCCGGGTGGTCCTACGGCCTCCCCCAGCTCGGAGCGACGGCCCTGTGCCTGCTGCTGGCGCTGCTGGTGCTGCGGGCGGCGACCCTGCGCTCCACCGTGGTCGGGGAGGACCCGCTCAGCGTGGAGACCGACCTCCTCCTGCGCCGGGCCTCGGCCGCACGGGCCGCCCGGGCCCTGCTGGCCGGCGTCCTGGTCACCCTGGGCGCGGACCTGCTGGTCGCCGGGACCGCCCTGGCCGGCGTCCACCCCGGAGGTGCGGGACGCGGCATCGGGGTGGCTCTCGCCCTGGCCGGCCCGGTGACCCTGCTCTGCGGCCTGGCCGTCCTGCTCGTGCCGGTCCCCCGCCTCCCGCAGCCGGCGCCGGGCCCGGTGGCGATGACGCCCTCGGCCCCGTGGCGATGACGGTCTCGGTCACGCTGGACATGGCGGCGGCCACCCCGCCGTACGAGCAGGTCCGCACGCAGCTGGCCGGGCACATCCGCACCGGGTCGCTGCGCGCCGGGGACAAGCTCCCCGTCGTGCGGGCGCTGGCCGCCGACCTGGGGGTGGCCACCAACACCATCGCGCGGGCCTACCGTGAGCTGGAGGCGGGCGGTCTGGTCACCACCCGCCGCCGGGTCGGCACCATCGTGCAGGCCCCGCCGGCGCCGGCCAGCGCGGCCCTGCGGCAGCGGGCGATGGACTTCGTGCGGGACGCCCGGGTCGCCGGGCTGGGGGACGAGGAGGTCGTCGACCTGGTGCGGGGCACGCTCATCGAGCTGGGGTGAGCCCTGCTCCACGGGGAGGGGCGCCGAGGTGGTTGCGGGATCGGCCACGGCGTACCAGGCTGTCCGAGTGACCCTGCACGACTGGATCGACGAGCTCTGCGACGCCCTCGACATCGAGACCGAGGTGGACGAGGGCCTGGTCCTCGACCTCGCCCGCGACGCGGCCCACAACGTGGAACGCCCCGCCGCCCCGATCACGACCTACCTGCTCGGCTACGCCGCCGCGCTGCACGAGGCCGACCCGGAGCGGCTGGAGCAGCTCGCCGCCGCCGCGACCTCCCTGGCGGAGAGGTTCGGGGCCGCCGCGGCGCGTGAGGACGCTGCCGGCGACGCCGACGACGGACCGGTCGACCACGGCGCCGCGGCCGACGCCGGCGACGGCGTCCGGGTCGACGTCGACTGAGGAGCCGCGCGCGCGCGTCCTAGGGTGACCGCATGCGCGCCGTCATCGCCCCCGACCCGGGCGGCCCCGAGGCCCTCGTCGTCGCCGACCTGCCCGACCCCGTCCCCGGACCCGGCGAGGTCGTCGTCGACATGCGGGCCACCGCGGTCAACCGCGCCGACACCATGCAGCGGCAGGGCCACTACCCGCCGCCCCCCGGCGCCTCCGAGGTGCTGGGCCTGGAGTGCTCCGGCGTGGTGGCCGCGGTCGGCGAGGACGTCGAGCGGTGGTCGGTCGGCGACGAGGTGTGCGCCCTGCTCGCCGGTGGCGGGTACGGCGAGAAGGTGCTGGTCCCCGCCGGACAGGTGATGCCCGTTCCGGACGGCCTCGACCTCGTCACCGCCGGCGCGCTGCCCGAGGTGGCCTGCACGGTGTGGTCCAACGTCTTCATGCTGGCCGGCCTGCAGCAGGGCGAGACGTTCCTGGTGCACGGCGGCGGGGGCGGCATCGGCACCTTCGCCATCCAGCTCGCGCACGCCCTGGGGGCGCGGGTCGTGACCACGGCCGGCTCCGCGGAGAAGCTCGAGGTCTGCCGGTCCCTCGGCGCGGACGTCACCGTCAACTACCGCGAGCAGGACTTCGTCGAGGAGGTGCGCCGGGCCACCGACGGGAAGGGCGCCGACGTCATCCTCGACCACATGGGCGCCTCCTACCTGCCCCGCAACGTCGAGGCGCTGGCCACCGAGGGCCGGCTGGTGGTCATCGGGCTGATGGGCGGGGCCAAGGGCGAGCTCGACCTGGGCGTGCTGCTGCGCAAGCGGGCCGCGGTGATGGCCACCTCGCTGCGCGCCCGGCCGGCCGCAGGACAAGGCGGCGATCTGCGCCTCCGTGGTCGAGCACGTCTGGCCGCTGGTGGCCGACGGCTCGGTGCGGACCCTGGTGCACACCACGCTGCCCCTGGAGGAGGCCCGTGAGGCGCACCGCATCATGGAGGCCAGCGACCACACCGGCAAGATCGTCCTCACCTCGTAGGGTGGTCGCCATGACCTCCCAGCACCCCGGACGCCCCGCGGACGACGCCGAGCCGCACGTGGTGATCATCGGCTGCACCGGCATGGCCCGCGCGGGCGGCCCCGACGACGGCTCCGACGGACGAGGGCGACGGGACGAGCGGGGCGGGCGCGAGCGCAACGTCACCGAGCTCGTGGAGCAGCCGGCCAAGGTGATGCGGATCGGCTCGATGATCCGCCAGCTGCTCGAGGAGGTGAAGTCCGCACCCCTCGACGAGGCGAGCCGGGCCCGGCTCGCCGGGATCTACGCCTCCTCGATCACGGAGCTCGAGGACGGGCTGGCCCCCGAGCTGGTCGAGGAGCTGGAGCGCCTCTCGCTGCCGTTCAGCTCCGAGACGCCCTCGGAGGCCGAGCTGCGGATCGCCCAGGCCCAGCTCGTGGGCTGGCTCGAGGGCCTCTTCCACGGCATCCAGACCGCGATCTACGCCCAGCAGGTCGCCGCCCGCGCCCAGCTCGAGCAGATGCGGGCCCTGCCCCCGGGGTCGCTGCCCGGCGCCGGCCAGCCGCAGCCGGGCCGTCCCGCCGCCCCGGGCGAGGGCGAGGAGCACGGCGGCCGCGGGGGCATGTACCTCTGACGCAGGACGGGACGCCTCGACCGGGTACGCCGCGCAGGAGGGATGCCTCGGCTGGGAGGCCAGCTCGTCGATCGTCTCGGCCAGCTCGAGGTTCGCGGTGAGTCAGCCGCCCTCGGAGTGCGTGGAGAGCGTGAAGCGCAGGGTCGTCTAGCGGATGTCGATGTCGGGGTGGTGGTCGTGCACCTCGGCGGCCTCGGCCACCCGGTGCACCAGGGCGATGCCGTCGAGGAACGTGCCCACCTGGACCTCGCGGGTCAGCGAGTCCTCCACGAGCTGCCAGTGCGGCAGCCGCTCGGCCAGCGCCTGGTCGACGTCCTCGCGCGGGAGCAGGGCCAGCTCACACCTCGTCCCGGGGGTCGCGGCGGCGGATCTTCGAGCCGAGCCAGGTGACCGGGTCGAACTTGCGGTCCACCACCCGCTCCTTCATGGGGATGATCGCGTTGTCGGTGATGTGGATGCCCTCGGGGCAGACCTCGGTGCAGCACTTGGTGATGTTGCACATGCCGAGCCCGGCGGCGTCCTGGGCCAGCTTGCGACGGTCGTTGGTGTCGAGCGGGTGCATGTCGAGCTCGGCGTAGCGCAGGAACATCCGCGGACCGGCGAAGGCCTCCTTGTTCTCCTCGTGGTCGCGGACGACGTGGCAGACGTTCTGGCACAGGAAGCACTCGATGCACTTGCGGAACTCCTGGCCGCGCTCCACGTCCTCCTGCATCATCCGCCGCTTGCCGTCCTTGTCGCGCGGGGTCAGCTTGGCCGCGGGGACCTGCTTGGCCTTCTCGTAGTTGAAGGACACGTCGGTGACCAGGTCGCGGATCACCGGGAAGCTGCGCACCGGGGTGACGGTGATGGTCTCGGTCTCCTCGAAGTCCGAGAGCCGGGTCATGCACATCAGCCGGGGCCGGCCGTTGACCTCGGCGCTGCACGACCCGCACTTGCCGGCCTTGCAGTTCCAGCGCACCGCGAGGTCGCCCAGCTGGGTGGCCTGCAGCCGGTGGATCGCGTCGAGGACGACCTCGCCCTCCTCGACCTGCACCGAGTAGTCGCCGAGGTCGCCGCCGGACGCGTCGCCGCGCCACACCCGCATCGTCAGGTCGTAGCCCATCAGCCGAACAGCTCCTTCAGGTCGTCGGGCATCACCGGCAGCGGCTGGTGCCGCAGGTCCACGGGGGCGGAGAAGTCGCCGCCGGCCAGGGTGAGCACCAGGTTGACCTGGCCCCAGGCGTCGTCCGGGCCGGGGAAGTCGTCGCGGGTGTGCCCGCCGCGGGACTCCGTGCGCTCCAGGGCCGCCTTGGCGATGCACTCCGAGACGATCAGCTGGTTGGTCAGGTCGATGGCCAGGTGCCAGCCGGGGTTGTACTGCCGGTGGCCCTCGACCGAGAGCCGGGTGGCCCGGTCCTTGAGCTTCTCGATCTCGACCAGCGACTCCTCGAGCTCCTCCGCGGTGCGGATGATCCCGACCAGGCGCTGCATGACGTCCTGCAGGTCCTTCTGGATCGTGTACGGGTTCTCCCCGCCGCCCTCGATCTCGAAGGGCGCCAGGGCCGCGGCCGCGGCGGCCTTCACGTCCTCCTCGTCGACCCGCGGCCGCTCGGCCTTGAGGCGGTGGGAGGAGTACGCCGCGTTGTGGCCGGCCCGGCGCCCGAACACCAGCAGGTCGGACAGCGAGTTGCCGCCGAGCCGGTTCGAGCCGTGCATGCCGCCGGCGACCTCACCGGCGGCGTACAGGCCGGTGACGATGCTCTCCTCGGTGTCGGCGTCCACCTCGACGCCGCCCATCACGTAGTGGCAGGTGGGACCGACCTCCATCGGCTCGGCGGTGATGTCGACGTCCGCGAGCTCCTTGAACTGGTGGTACATCGAGGGCAGCCGGCGCCGGATGAACTCGGCGTCGCGCCGCGAGGCGATGTCGAGGAACACCCCGCCGTGCGGTGACCCCCGCCCGGCCTTGATCTCGGAGTTGATCGCCCGGGCGACCTCGTCGCGGGGCAGCAGCTCGGGCGGACGGCGGTTGTTCTTCTTGTCGGCGTACCAGCCCTCCGCCTCCTCGATCGAGTCGGCGGTCTCGGCCTTGAAGTACTCCGGGATGTAGTCGAACATGAACCGCTCGCCCTCGGAGTTCTTCAGCGCCCCGCCGTCGCCGCGCACCGACTCGGTGACCAGGATGCCCTTCACCGACGGTGGCCAGACCATCCCGGTCGGGTGGAACTGCACGAACTCCATGTTGATCAGCGACGCCCCGGTCTTCATGGCCAGCGCGTGGCCGTCGCCGGTGTACTCCCAGGAGTTCGAGGTGACCTGGTAGGACTTCCCGATCCCGCCCGTGGCCAGCACCACCGAGGGCGCCTCGAAGACCACGAAGCGGCCGGTCTCCCGCCAGTAGCCGAAGGCCCCCGACACCCGGCCGCCGCGGGCCCGGTCGGTGAAGATGTCGGTGACGGTGAACTCCATGAACACGTCGATGCCGAGCGCGACGGCGCGCTGCTGCAGGGTGCGGATCATCTCCAGGCCGGTGCGGTCCCCGACGTGCGCGAGGCGGGCGTACTTGTGGCCGCCGAAGTCGCGCTGCGAGATCAGCCCGTCGGGGGTGCGGTCGAACAGCGCCCCCCACTCCTCGAGCTCGAGGACCCGGTCGGGCGCCTCCTGGGCGTGCAGCTGGGCCATCCGCCAGTTGTTGAGCATCTTGCCGCCGCGCATGGTGTCGCGGAAGTGCACCTGCCAGTTGTCCTCGGGGTAGACGTTGCCCATCGAGGCCGCGATGCCGCCCTCGGCCATCACCGTGTGCGCCTTGCCCAGCAGCGACTTGCAGAGCGACCGCGACCCGGGCGCCGGCGTCGTGCGCGGCGATGGCGGCCCGCAGCCCCGCGCCGCCCGCGCCGATCACCACGACGTCGTACGCGTGCCGCTCGAAGCCCTGCCAGGACGTCGGGCGGCCGCGGCGTCCATCCGGTTGCCGGTCATGGGGTGGCGCTCGGCGTCGTCGCCATCAGAAGAACCTCGGATCGGAGAAGGCGCCGGTGGCGAGCAGGTAGACGTAGAGGTCGGCCAGCGCCACCGAGAACAGCGACAGCCAGGCGTAGCGGGCGTGGTGCGCGTTGAGCCGGGAGACCAGCGTCCAGGCCCGGTAGCGCACCGGGTGCTTGGAGAAGTGCCGCAGCCGGCCGCCGACCGCGTGCCGGCAGGAGTGGCAGCCCAGCGTGTAGGCCCAGATCAGCACCACGTTGACGAGCAGCACCAGGGTGCCGAGGCCCATGTGGCCCCACTCGCCGTTCTCGTCGCGGAAGCCGAGCACCGCGTCGTAGGTGAGCACCAGCGCGACCAGCACCGCGGCGTAGAAGAAGTAGCGGTGCACGTTGTTGAGGATCAGCGGCAGCCGCGTCTCGCCGGAGTACGACGTGTGCGGCTCGGCCACGCCGCAGGCCGGCGGGCTCAGCCAGAACGCGCGGTAGTAGGCCTTGCGGTAGTAGTAGCAGCTCATCCGGAAGCCCAGCGGGAAGATCAGGATGATCAGCGCCGGCGAGAGCTGCCACCAGCTGAACGGCTGGCCGAAGTCGGAGGAGCCCTCGACGCAGGTGGCCAGGCAGGGCGAGTAGAACGGCGAGAGGTACGGCGAGGCGTAGTAGTCCGGCCCGGAGAAGGCCCGCCAGGTGGCGTAGACGACGAAGGCGGCGAACACCACGAAGGTCACCGCGGGGTAGAGCCACCACCGGTCCTGGCGCAGGGTGCGCGTCCGCGATGCGGGCGCCGCCCGGGGCTCCGGACGCCGGTGCCGGCCCCGGTCCCTGTCCGGGGGTCGGTGCCGGTGCCCGCGGTCACTGCGCGTGCTGCGTCTCGGACTGGGCGTCGTGCCACATGCTCTCGTCGTAGGGGTCGTCGGGCATCAGGATCATCTCGTCGTCCCGGGCGCCGGGACGGTGACCGGCTGGGGGTCGCCGAGGTGGTCCAGCGCCTCGGCGATGCCGGTCGACGTCGGCGGTCAGCCGGCGTACGCCGAGCGTGTCGCCGTACTCGTTGCGGAGCCGCAGCACCGTGGCGGCGAGGCCGGTGAGGGCCTCGCGGCTGGCCGCGACCGCTGGGTGGTCCGACATCCACGACCTCCTGGGGGAGCGGGCGGGCTGGTGATCTTGCTCACAGCCTCCGTGGAAGGAGTCTCGCGCTTGTCGTGCGTTTTCGGAAGGGGGACGCACCGCGACCCCTCTTCTCGCTCGCGTGCGGGCGGACCTAGGTTGGGATCACCAGCCCGTCGTCCGACACCCATCCGACACCCAGGAGCGCCGCACCGATGTCCTCCCTCCCCAGCACCATGCGAGCCAGCGTCCTCATCAGCAAGGGCAAGATCGAGATGCAGGAGCGACCGGTCCCGAAGCCGCTCCCCGACGAGGTCCTGGTGCAGGTCCGCTCCGTGGGCGTGTGCGGCTCGGACGTGCACTACTACAAGGAGGGCCGGATCGGGGACTTCGTGGTGACCGACCCCCTGGTGCTCGGGCACGAGGTGTCCGGCGTGGTCGTCGACGTGGGCTCCGAGGTCGACGAGTCCCGGGTCGGCGAGCGGGTGGCCATCGAGCCTCAGCGTCCCTGCCGCCGCTGCCGGCACTGCAAGACCGGGCGCCTCAACCTGTGCGAGAAGCTGACCTTCTACGCCACGCCCCCGGTCGACGGCACCTTCTGCGACTACGTGGTGGCCCCCGCCGACTTCGCGCACACCGTCCCCGACGCGATCTCCGACCACGCGGCGGCCCTGCTCGAGCCCTTCTCGGTCGGGCTGTGGGCCGGCCACAAGGCCCGGCTCGAGCCCGGGTCGCGGGTGCTGGTCACCGGGGCGGGACCGATCGGGGCGCTGGCCTCCCTGGCCGCCCGGTCGTTCGGGGCGAGCGAGGTCATCGTCACCGACCTGGTGGAGTCCCGCCGGGAGAAGATCCTGCAGTTCGGCGCCACCGAGTCCCACGACCCCCGCGACACCGACTTCGACCTGTCCTCGCTGGGCGTCGACGCCTTCATCGAGTGCTCCGGGGCGACGGTGGCCGTGCAGTCCGGCCTGACCGCCCTGCGGGGCATGGGCACCGCGGTGCTGGTCGGCCTGGGCGCGGAGGAGATGTCGCTGCCGGTCCAGCTCATCGCCACCAAGGAGCTGGTGGTCACCGGGGTCTTCCGCTACGTCGACACCTGGCCGAAGGCGATGGCCGCCGCGCAGCAGCCCGGGGTGGACCTGGACGCCCTGGTCACCGCCGAGTACCCGCTGGAGCAGGCGGAGGACGCGCTGAACAGCGACTCCGACCCGATGAGCATGAAGTCGATCGTGGTCGTCTCCAGCGCCTCGTAGGTCCCCATCGTGCCCGGCAGGCCCGATGGGCCCGATCTACGCCCGGGCCCGCCGGGCGATGTCCTCCAGCACGACGGCCACGCCGTCCTCGTCGTTGGAGACCGTCCGGCGCCCGGCGACCTCCAGCACGCTGGGGTGGGCGTTGGCCATGGCGTACGACGTGCCGGCCCACTCCAGCATGGCCAGGTCGTTGGGCATGTCCCCCAGGGCGACGACCTCCTGCTGCGCGATGCCCATCTCCTCGCACAGCAGAGCCAGGGTGCTGGCCTTGGTCACCCCGGCGGCGCTGATCTCGACCAGGGCCCCCAGCGAGGACCACGTCGTGGTGACGAGGTGGCCGACCAGGCGCTCGGTCTCGGCCCAGAACACCTCGGGGTCGAGCTCCTCGTGCCGGGCGAGCATCTTGACCGTGCCGTCGCCGAGCAGCTCCTCCAGCGAGCCGACCGCCACGTCGTGGGGGACGCTCCCCGCTCCATGAAGGCGTGCTCGCGGGCGAAGCCGGAGGTCCGCTCCAGCGCGAAGGTGGTGCCCGGGACGCCGGTGCGCAGCAGCTCGGCCACCTCGAGCCCGACGTCGGCGGGGATGGGACGGGCGCTGCGCACGGCGCGGGCCGGGACGTCGTACACGACGCCGCCGTTGGAGCACACCGCCAGGCCGTGGTCCCCGACGTGCTGCCACAGGTCGCGCATCCAGCGCACCGGGCGGCCGGTCACGAAGACGACCGCCACCCCGGCGGCCTCGACCTCGCGCAACGCGTCGCGGGTGCGGTCGGTGACGGTGCCGTCGGAGTGCAGCAGGGTGCCGTCGAGGTCGGAGGCCACCAGCCGGACCGCGGGCTGCTCGGGGGTGGGTGGCACGGGGTGCAGGCTACCGACCCGGCCGGAGCAGGAGGGCGGTGGCCGGAGCGAACCCGGCGCGGAGGTAGAGCGGCACCGACCGCTCGCTGGGGCTGAGCACGAGCCGGACGAACCCCTGCTCGTCGGCGTGGCGCGTGACGGCGTCCATCAGCCGGGTCCCCACCCCGGAGTCCCGGGCGGGGGGCACGACGTAGACGTTGGCGACGTACCCCCACCGGGTCGCGGGCGAGCCCGGCCGGGGCATCCGGGTGAAGACGGCCAGGTTGACCATGCCCACCGCCTCGCCGTCCTGCTCGGCCAGCCAGCTGACCCGCTGGTGGGCCTCGGCGTCGAACCAGCCGGCGAACGCGGCCTCGTACCCGGGGTCCTCCACGGGCGCGCCCGCGTTCTCCTCCACCCACCGCCGGCGCAGCCCGGCGAGGGCCGCGACGTCGTCGCGGGTGGCGACCCGGACCTGCGGACGCCTCAGGGGAACCAGCGGGACAGCTCGACCGCCACCCCGTCGCGGTGCACGGTCTCGGTGACGTCGTCGGCGGCCTCCTGCACCTCCAGCGGCGCCTGTCCCATGGCGACGCCCCGCCCGGCCCAGCGCAGCATCTCCAGGTCGTTGCGCCCGTCGCCGAGCGCGAGCACGTCGGCCTGCGCGACCCCGAGCCGCTCGGCGACCCCGGCCAGCGCGGAGGCCTTGGTCACGCCCTCGGGGGCGATGTCGAGCCAGGCCGTCCAGCCGATGAAGTAGTTGGTGCCCTGGAGGCCGAGCTTCTCGGCCAGCGCCAGGAACTCCTCCTCGGAGGAGTGCGGGTCGCGGATGATGACCCGGGTGACCGGCTCGGCCACCAGCTCCTCGACGCTCTGCAGCGTCATGGTGCCGGTGATCTCGCCCTCGGGGAACGGCCGGTTGATGCGGTAGCCGCGACCGATCTCCTCCACCGCGACGGCCGCGTTCGGCACGTGCTCCATCAGCATGGTGACGATCTCGCGGGCGTCGAAGGTGACCGTGGACAGCACCTCCAGCGGCGGGTAGGAGAAGGTCACCGACCCGTTGCTGGCCACCGAGAGCACCGTGTCCCCCGCCAGCGGCAGCCCGAGCAGGTCCCAGATCTCCGAGATGCCGAACGTGGAGCGGCCGGTGGCGAGCACGACGTGGGCGCCCGCGTCGTGGGCCCGGCGGACGGCCTCGACCACCGCGGGCCGGACGGTCTCCTCGACCTCGCCGGTGGCGGGCAGGTTGGCCAGCAGCGTGCCGTCGATGTCGAGCGCGACCAGCCGGGGCGTGAAGCCCGTCATCGGGCCGGTCGGGTGGTGACGGGCTCGAGGACCTCGCGGCCCTGCAGGTAGGGCTGCAGGGCCGCCGGCACGCGGACCGAGCCGTCGGCCTGCTGGTGGGTCTCCAGGATGGCCACGATCGTGCGCGGGATGGCCACCAGCGTGCCGTTCAGGGTGGCCAGCGGGCGTACGCCGTCCTCGAAGCGGCCGCGCACGTCGAGCCGGCGGGCCTGGAAGTCGGTGCAGTTCGAGGTCGAGGTCAGCTCGCGGTAGCGGCCCTGGGTGGGGATCCAGGCCTCGCAGTCGAACTTGCGCTGCGCGGAGAGGCCGAGGTCGCCGGCGGCGGTGTCGATGACCCGGTAGGCCAGCTCCAGCTTGCCGAGCCACTCCTTCTCCCAGCCCAGCAGGCGCTGGTGCTCGGCCGCGGCGTCCTCCATCGTGGTGTAGGAGAACATCTCCACCTTGTCGAACCAGTGCACCCGGATGATGCCGCGGGTGTCCTTGCCGTAGGAGCCCGCCTCCTTGCGGAAGCAGGGGCTGAAGGCCACGTAGCGCAGCGGCAGCGAGCCCTGCCTCGAGGATCTCGTCGCTGTGGTACGCCGCCAGCGGCACCTCCGAGGTGCCCACCAGGTAGAGGTCCTCGCCCTCGACCCGGTAGACGTCGTCGGCGGCCTGCCCCAGGAAGCCGGTGCCCTCCATCGCCCGCGGCTTCACCAGCGTGGGCGGGATCATCGTGGTGAAGCCGGCCCCGCGCGCCTGGTCCATGGCCATCGAGACCAGGGCCAGCTCGAGGTCGGCACCCACCCCCGTCAGGTAGTAGAAGCGCGCCCCCGAGACCTTGGCCCCCCGGTCGATGTCGATGGCGCCGAGCAGGCGGCCGAGCTCGACGTGGTCGCGCGGCTCGAAGTCGAAGGTGGCCGGGCTCCCCCACGTGCTCGAGCACGACGTAGTCGTCCTCGCCGCCCGCCGGGGCCTCGTCGGCCGCGGGGTTCGGGATGGCCAGCAGGGCGGCCCGGTAGGCGGCCTCGGCCTCGGACTGGGCGGCCTCGGCCTGCTTCACCTCGCCCGACAGCGTCTTGGTGCGGGTCGAGCAGGGCCTGCCGCTCCTCGCCCTGGGCCTGCGGGATCTGCCGGCCGAGCGTCTTCTGCTCCCCGCGCAGCGCCTCGAACCCGACGATGGCTGCCCGGCGGACCTCGTCGGCGGCGAGGGCCCGCTCGACCACGTCCGCGGACAGTCCCCGCTTGCCCTGGGCGGCGCGGAGGCGGTCGGGGTCGTCGCGGAGCATCCGTGGGTCGATCACCCGGTCAGCCTAACCGCCGGACCGGGCCGTCATACTTCACACCGGGAAGCACCCCCGGGGTGCAACCCCCTCATCCCCTGAGCGCCCCCGACCGTCCCTCGACCCTTCTCCGACCCGCCCGACGGGAGCCACGTGCCGTTCACCTCCACCCGCCGACGGGCCCTGGTCGGGGCGCTGGTCTGCCTGCTGGTCGTGGCCGGGCTCGCCGTGCTCTACCGGACCGACCTGCGCGGGCTGGACGGCTTCGACAGCGAGCTGGGCACCGGGCCGCAGTCGTGGACCTACCGGCACACCCTGGCCCAGCACGTGCTGCTGTTCGTCGAGGCGGCCTTCGGCACGGTGGCGATGACCTGCTACACCCTGCTGGCCGCGGGCGCCCTGGCCGTACGTCGCCACGTCCGCGCCGCGGTGTGGGTCGTGCTGGTCATGCTCGGGCCGGCGCTGACGACGTACTGGCTCAAGGGCGTGCTGCAGCGCCGCCGGCCGGTGTGGCCCGACCCGGTGACCACGCTGAGCAGCTTCTCGTTCCCCTCCGGCCACGCCACCGGGATCGCCGCCGCGGCGGGGGTCGCGCTCGTGCTCGGGGCCACCCTGGTCCGGGGGCGGGCCGGTCGTCGGGCGCTGCTCGTGCTCGCCCTGGGCGTGGCCCTGCTGGTCGGCGCGGACCGGGTGCTGCTGGGGGTGCACAACGTCTCCGACGTGCTGGCCGGCTACGCGGTGGGCGGCGGCTGGGTGCTGGCCGCCCTCGCGGTGCACCCGCCCTTCCCGCCCCCGGCGCCGCTCGTCGACTTCGTGACGCCGCTGCCCACCTCGCAGCGGCTCGCCGTGGTGCTCAACCCCATCAAGGTCGACGACGCGGCGGCCTTCCGGGCCATGGTCGAGCGGGAGGCCGACGCCGCGGGCTGGCGGCTGTCCGGGTGGTACACCACCACGGTCGCCGACCCCGGCCGGTCGATGGCCGAGCAGGCCGCCATCGGCGGCGCGGAGATGGTGCTGGTCTGCGGCGGCGACGGCACCGTCCGCACGGTCTGCGCCGAGCTGGCCGGCACCGGCGTCTCGGTCGGCATCGTGCCGGCCGGCACCGGCAACCTGCTCGCACGCAACCTCGGCGTCCCGCTGCAGCTCCAGGCCGCGGTCGGCGGTCGCCCTGCTCGGGCAGGACCGCGCGGTCGACCTGGTCAAGGTCTCCGGCGACGGCATCGGGGAGGACGAGCACTTCATGGTGATGGCCGGGATGGGCTTCGACGCCGCCGTGATGGAGGGTGCGAACGAGAAGGTCAAGGCCCGCGTCGGCTGGCTGGCCTACGTGGTCTCCGGCTTCCGCAACATCATGTTCCCGGCCGTGCGGGTCGACATCCGCATCGACGACGGCGAGTGGACCCGGCACCGGGCCCGCACCGTGCTGATCGGGAACGTCGGCTACCTGCAGGCCGGCATGCCGCTGCTGCCCGACGCGGCCATCGACGACGGCGTCATCGACGTGGTGGTGCTGCACCCGCGCCGCTTCCTGAGCTGGATCCCGCTGGCCGTGCGGGTGCTGAGCCGGGGGCGCCGCACCGACGAGCTCATCAACCGGATGACCGGGCGGACGGTCACCCTGCGCGCGCACGGCGAGACGCCCCGCCAGCTCGACGGCGACCCGATCGGGTCCGGTCGCGAGCTGCACGCCGAGTGCGTGCACGGCCGGCTGCTGGTGCGCGTCCCCCGCTGAGACCGCCGGGGCCTGCTCAGCGGGACCGGGCGAAGCGCAGCGCCTCGTCCTCCTCCGGGGAGGTGGGCTGGTCGCAGGTCCAGGCGGCCACGTTCTTGGCGTAGGTGCGGGCCTCGCTGCGGCCGTGGATGGAGGTCAGCACGATGCCGTCGCCCCCGTCGTCGAGCAGGGCCAGCGACCACGACAGCCGGCCCCCCATGTCCCCGAAGGCGTCGTAGCGCACGACGGCCAGGTGCCGCAGGGCGTCGGCCGCCTCGGCGCGGAGGGCCTGCACCTCGCTGCGCAGGCCGGCCACGTCGGTCGGCACGCTGGCCGGGTCGCGCCGCGCGAGGCGCCGCGCCGCGTCCGTCGTACGACGCAGCGCGAGCAGGGCGAGCACCAGCGCGACGAGGCTGACCACCGCGAGCAGCACGACCAGCACGGCCAGGAGCGAGACGTTCATCGGGGCCGAGCCTAGGGACTGCCTCAGGCTCCGGCCCGCAGGCGCGCGAGCCACCCCGCCGCGTCGTCGAACTCCCGGTCGGTGGTGCCCACCCGGATGTCGGGGGCGACCCCGTCGTGCCGCTCGTAGGACCCGAGGAAGCGGACGTCGGCACAGATGCGGCGCAGGCCGGACAGGGCCTCGCCGACCCGGGCGTCGGCCACGTGGCCCTCGAGGTCGATGGAGAAGCAGTAGCTGCCGAGCGCCCGGCCGGTGGGCCGTGACTCGATGCGCGTCAGGTTCACCCCGCGCACGGTGAGCTGCTCCAGGATCTCCAGCAGCGCGCCGGGGTGGTCGGCCCGCATGAAGGCCACCACCGAGGTCTTGTCCCGGCCGGTGGGCGGCGGCGGCGGGCCGGGGCGCGAGACGAGCACGAAGCGGGTCAGCGCGTCGGGGTTGTCGCCGATGCCGGAGGCCAGGGTGGCCAGCCGGTAGTGCTCGCCGGCCACCGGCGCGGAGATGGCGGCGTCCCACTCCGCGTCCGGACGGGTCAGGGCGAAGGCGGCGTGCGCGGTGGAGGAGGTGTGCACGACCTCGGCCCCCGGGAGGTGCTGCGCCGTCCAGCGCCGGGTCTGCGCCGCAGCGTGCGGATGGGTGGCCACCCGCCGTACGTCGGCGGCCTGCGTGCCCGGGCGGACCAGCAGGCTGAAGGCCACCGGCACGGTCACCTCGCGGGTGATCATCAGGGGCTCGCCGCCCGACAGCTCGTCGAGGGTCACCGGCACCGAGCCCTCGACCGAGTTCTCGATCGGCACCACGGCGCCGTCGGCCTCGCCCTCGCGGACGGCGTCCAGGGCCAGGGTGACCGTCGAGCAGGGCTGGAGGTCGGCGCGCGCCGCGGCGGGCAGGGTGCGCAGGGCCTGCTCGGTGAACGTGCCCTCCGGGCCGAGGTAGGCGTAGCGGGCGGGCGGGACTCCGGGCACGGCGTCACCCTACCCAGCGGATAGGTTCGCGCCATGGCGCACGACGACGGGATCACCCCGGTGGGGGACTTCGCTCGGCTCGACACCGACCGGGCCGCCCGCACCGGCGACCCCGAGGTGGTCTACGGCGCCGGCAAGACCGCCGAGCAGGTGGTGGAGATCCTCCGCGTCCTGCACGCCGCCCACCCCGACCGCGCCGTGCTGGCCACCCGGCTGGACGAGCCGTCGCTGGCGGCCGTGGTCGCGGCCCTGCCCGAGGCCGTCCCCGACGCGGTGGCGCGGGCGGTCACGCTGGGCCCGCTGCCCCCGCCGGCCGGACGGGTCACCGTGGTGGCCGCCGGCACCTCCGACGCCCCGGTGGCGGCCGAGGCGGCCCTGACCGCGCGGGTCTACGGGGCCGGCGTCACGACCGTGACCGACGTGGGCGTGGCCGGGCTGCACCGGGTGCTCGCCGCCCGTGACGAGCTGGCCGCCGCCGACTGCCTGGTGGTCGTGGCCGGCATGGAGGGCGCGCTGCCCAGCGTGGTCGGCGGGCTGGTCGGGGTGCCGCTGGTCGCGGTCCCCACCAGCGTCGGGTACGGCGCCGCCTTCGGCGGGCTGGCCGCCCTGCTCGGGATGCTGAACTCCTGCGCCCCGGGCGTGACCGTGGTCAACATCGACAACGGCTTCGGGGCCGGGGTCTTCGCGGCCCGGGTCGCGCGGGGCGCGCGCGGGGCCGGGCGGGCGACGGCGGCGGGGCCGGCAGCACCGTCGGCCCGGCCGGGCCGACGTCGTGATCGGCTGGGTCGACGCCTCGGCCGGGGCCAGCGGCGACATGCTGCTCGGGGCCCTGGTGGGGGCCGGCGTCCCCCTCCAGGTGCTCCGCGACGCCGTCGACGCGGTCGCGCCCGAGCCCGTCCGGCTGCACGTCGAGCAGGTGACCCGGCACGGTTTCGCCGCCACCCGGTGCCACGTCGAGGTGGCCGACAGCAGCACCCACCGGACCTGGCGCGACGTGGACGCCCTGCTGCAGGCGGCCGACCTCGCCGAGGGCGTGCGCGGCCGGGCGCGGGCGACCTTCGAGCGGCTCGCCGTGGCCGAGGCGGCGGTGCACGGCACCGACCCGTCCGACGTGCACTTCCACGAGGTCGGCGCCCTGGACGCGATCGCCGACGTGGTCGGGGTGTGCGCCGGGCTGGAGCACCTCCGCCTGGAGGCGCTGGTGGTCTCCGTCGTCGCGGTCGGGTCGGGCCGGGTGCGGGGCGCCCACGGACCGATGCCGGTGCCCGTCCCCGCGGTCGTCGAGCTGCTGCGCGGGGTGGTCTCGTCGGCGGGCCCGGGCGGCGCGGACGTCGGCGAGCTGTGCACCCCGACCGGGGCCGCCCTGCTGGCGCAGAACGCCACGACGTACGGCGCCCAGCCGGCGATGGCGGTCGACGGGGTCGGCGTGGGAGCCGGCTGGCGGGACCCCGGCACCCACGCGAACGTGCTGCGGCTGCTCGTCGGCGAGCCCGCCCGCGCCGACCGACCCGACGGGAGGGGCGCTCGTCCTGGAGACCAACGTCGACGACCTCGACCCGCGGCTGTGGCCCGGCGTGCTCGCGGCCCTGCTCGCGGCGGGCGCCTCGGACGCCTGGCTGACCCCGATCCTGATGAAGAAGGGCCGCCCCGCGCACACCCTGTCCGCACTGGTCACGACGGAGCGGGCGGACGCCGTACGGACCGAGGTCTTCGCCCAGACCTCGACCATCGGGCTGCGCGAGAGCCCGGTGGGCAAGACCGCGCTGGAGCGCGAGATGCGCACCGTCCTCGTCGACGGGCTGTCCGTCCGTGTGAAACTGGCCCTGCACCGCGGTCGTGTCGTCAACGCGCAGCCGGAGTACGAGGACGTGGCGGACGCCGCGGTCCGGACGGGTCGGCCCGCCAAGGACGTCCTCGCGGACGCCGCCGCGGCCGCCCAGGCCTTCCGCGAGCGCGAGCGCCCGGACCCCCCGACCGGCTAGGACCCCCTCTTGGACCTCACCACCTTCTTCTACGTGTTCGCGGCCATCTTCGTCGTCGAGCTGCCCGACAAGACCTTCATCGCCGCGCTGGTGCTCTCCACCCGCTACCGGCCGCTCGCGGTGTGGATCGGGGTGGGGCTCGCCTTCGGGGTGCAGTGCCTGGTCGCGGTGACCGTCGGCGCGGTGGCCACGCTCCTGCCCGAGGCCCTGGTCAAGTCGGTGACGCTGGCCATCTTCCTGCATCGGCGCCGTCGTGCTCGTCCGCACCGCCCCTGGGGCGGACGCGGCCGAGAAGGAGGCCGAGGAGGAGTACGAGGCCCGGGCCGCGGAGCCCAAGACCTTCTTCAAGGCCATGGTGGCCTCGTTCCTCGTGCTGTTCGCCGCCGAGTGGGGAGACCTCTCCCAGCTGCTGACGATCAGCTTCGTCAGCCGTTACCACGACCACGTCAACGTGTTCCTGGGCGCGTGGGCGGCGCTGCTGACCGTCTCCGGCCTGGCGGTGCTGGCCGGCCGGGTGCTGCTGCGCTACATGCGGCTGTCGCTGCTGCACTACGTCGGCGCGGGCGTCTGCCTGGTGCTGGCGGTGGTGACCGCGGTCGAGATCGTCCGGCTCGTCGCGGCCTGAGCGCGAGCACTACGCTCGGCCCATGAGCACGAGCCGTCCCCGCCCCGGCCAGCAGCCCTCGACCGGGCCGCACGGCGCCGACAGCGAGGTCGGCCGGCTGCGCACGGTGATGCTGCACCGGCCCGGCCCCGAGCTCAAGCGGCTCACCCCGCGCAACAACGACAAGCTGCTCTTCGACGGCATCCCGTGGGTGAGCCCGCGCGCAGGACGAGCACGACGCCTTCGCCGCCGGCCCTGCGCGACCGCGACGTCGAGGTGCTCTACCTGACCGACCTGCTCACCGAGACCCTCGAGGCGCCCGAGGCCCGCGAGCGCGCCATCGCCGGCGCCATGGAGAACCTGCACCTCGGCGACACCCTGCGGGCGTACCTCGACCGGCCCTGCACGACCAGGGGCCCGAGGAGCTGTGCGCCGTTCCTCACCGCCGGCGTGCGCAACGACGAGGTGCGGGGCGGGCACGGCCTGGTCACCAGCCTGCTCGCGCACGACGACTTCCTCATCGACCCGCTGCCCAACCTGCTGTTCACCCGCGACTCCAGCGTGTGGATCCGGGACCGGGTGGCGATCACCTCGCTGGCCATGCCGGCCCGTGAGCGCGAGACCCAGCTGACCGAGCTGATCTACAGCGACCACCCGCGGTTCGCCGGCACCCCCACGATCCACGGCTGGCAGCGCGAGCACGTCGAGGGCGGCGACGTGCTGCTGCTCGCCCCCGGGGTCATCGCCGTCGGCGTCGGGGAGCGCACGACGCCGGCCGGGGCCGAGCGGCTGGCCCGGCAGGTCTTCGGTGCGGACCTGGCGCACACCGTGCTCGCCGTCCCCATCGCCCAGGAGCGGGCCACGATGCACCTCGACACCGTCTGCACGATGGTCGACGTCGACAAGATCGTGATGTACCCGAACGTCGCGGACAGCCTGCAGGCGTACGCCGTCACCCTGCCCGAGCGCGGCGACACCGACGCCGACCTGAGTCCTGCAGGTCGCCGAGGCGGAGCCGTTCCTGGTGGCCGCGGCCAAGGCGATGAGCATCGACACGCTGCACCAGATCGACACCGGGCTGGACCCGGTCACCGCCGAGCGCGAGCAGTGGGACGACGGCAACAACACCCTGGCCATCTCGCCGCGGGTGGCGGTGGCCTACGAGCGCAACATCGAGACGAACTCGCGGCTGGAGGAGTCCGGCATCGAGGTGGTGGCGATCTCGGGCTCCGAGCTGGGCTCCGGGCGGGGCGGTCCGCGCTGCATGTCCTGCCCGGTCTCGCGGGACCCGCTGCCGGCGTCGGGGACCGGCGCCTAGGGATGGTCGAGTGGGTCTGGCTGCCGGTCGCGGTGGTCTCGCTGCTGGTCGTGCTGGTCGCCGTCGGGTACGTCGTCGTCGACCGCGCCATCGACCTCTGGCTGCTCACGCTGATGGTGCTGCTGTTCGCCCTGACGCTGCTGCAGCTGGTGGCCGGGGTGGTCGAGCTGGTGCGGACCGACCGCGACGTCTCCGGCGTGCTGTTCGTGTCCTACCTCGTCGGGACCGTGCTGGTCGCGCCCCTGACCACGCTGTGGGCGCTGGGCGAGCGGTCGCGGGCGGGCACCGCGGTGCTCATCGTGGCCGGGGTGCTCGTGCCGGTGCTGCTGCTGCGCCTCGACGCCATCTGGACGTCGCCCGGTGCCTGAGCCCTCCGAGACCTCCGACGCGCGGCCGACCGGGAGCGGCTTCGGCCGGGTCCTGGTCGCCGTCTACGCGATCTTCGCCGTCGCCGCGACCGGCCGCTCGACCCTCCAGCTCGCGACCAAGGCCGGCGACGCCCCGGTGCCGTACGCGCTGTCCGCGCTCGCCGCCGTGGTCTACATCGCCGCGACCATCGGCCTGTCCCGCTCCGGGCGTACCGGCCGCCGGCTGGCCTGGACGGCCTGCGGCGGTGGAGCTCGTGGGGGTGCTGACGGTCGGCACGCTCAGCCTGGTGGACGGCTCGCTGTTCCCCGACGACACGGTGTGGTCGGACTTCGGGGCGGGGTACGGGTACCTGCCGCTGCTCGCTGCCCTTCGCCGGGCTGGCCTGGCTCCTGCGCACCCGCCCCTCCCGCTGAGGCGTCCCGTCCTGCGTGCGGGCTGCCGCCGAGGCGTCCCTTACTGCGCGCCCATGCCCGCCGAGGCGTCCCTTGCTGCGCGCGGGCTGCCGGCGAGGCGTCTCTTCTGCGCGCGGCCTGTCGCCGAGGTCCCTACGCGGCGCTGCCCGCCGATGGCGTCTCTTACTGCGCGCCCATGCCCGCCGAGGCGTTCCCTTCCTACGCGGCTCGTCGACCGAGGGCTGGACGGGTGGTGAAGGTTGCTGCACAGGGCTGTCCAGACCACGGCGACACTCCGGCGAGTTGTTTGTTGTCGTGTTGATCAAACCCTCAATCACCTCTACATTTGGTGATGCCCGGTCGTTGTTGCATCCCCCGTCAACAACGACCGGGCTTCCATGTCTCCGGCACTCGTGCGGGTGCCGTTGAGGCGCACGGACGTCGCCCGCTCCGCCCCTCGTGCGTGGCCGTCGCGCGGCGTACGTAGGGCGGCCTCCGTTGGTGTGCTCCCTTCGACTGCGCTGCGACCAGGCGCAGGACGGGACGCCTCGACGGGATGGGCGCGCAGGACGGGACGCCTCGACGGGCCTGGGCGCGCGGGACGGGACGCCTCGGCAGGTCAGGAAGCGCGGGAAGGGACGCCTCGACGGGCCTGGACGCGCCGGAAGGGACGCCTCGGCGAAGGGTCAGCGGATGGTGAGCTGCCGGTTGGCCAGCCCGTTGCGGGCCGACCGCTCCTCGGGCGGTGAGCGGCGCGTCGTCGGCCAGGGCGCCTGTCGAGGTCCCGGCCGAAGCCGCGCCGCGGGCTCCTCCAGCACCTCGGCGCCGGTGCCGACGGCAGGTCCCAGACCGGCACCAGCAGCCCGTGCGCCCGGAACATGCCGACGAAGCCGGGAGCCCTCGGCGACCGCGTCCTGGCCGGCGACGTGCAGCCGGGCCAGCGCGTCGAGCAGCGGCTCCTCGTCGTGGGGCAGCACCCAGCGCAGGTGCTCGCGGGTGCCCACGTCGGTCCAGTAGGCGCGCCTCGACCGAGGTGAGCCGGCTGCTCGGGTGGGCGGCGGCGTTCGCGCGACTCCAGCGAGGCGGCGGCGCGCCGGTCCGGGTCCTCGACGTCGCGCGATCCAGTAGTCGAAGCCGTCGTGCACGGTGACCTCGAGCGGCGCGTCGGCGACCAGGTCCTGCAGCCGCGGGCCCTCGCCGGGCGCGTCGGTCAGCCCGACGACGCCCTCGCCCGGCTCCGCGGCGAGGCCTGCTCCAGCACGGCGGCGAGGTCGCGGCTGGGGTCGCCGAAGCCGTGCTGGACCTGGAGGCCCGAGCCAGATCGCTGCCGTCGGCGCGCGACCAGGGCCGGCGCGGCCATCGGCAGCAGCGAGCAGAGCAGCACCTCGCGACCGTCCGCGACCCCCTCGCGCAGGGTCAGCGGCGCCGTCGCGGCGGGGACGATCTCGCGCATCGCGATCAGGTCGCACCTCGCCGGCGAGGCCCTCGAACGGGCGGGCGACGTACGTCGGCGCCGGGCCGGTCGCGCTGCCGTGGCAGGCCTTGTAGCGACGACCCGAGCCACACGGGCACGGCTGACGCGGCCCGACCTCGCCGTCGGCGCGGCCGCGCTGGTGACGACCTGAGCGGGCCTTGACGCGCGACTTCTTCCCCATGGCACGGGAGCCTACGCGGAGCCGGTCGGCCTCACGGGACCGGCGTTGCAGCAGGACGCGTGCACGGTGGAGCGGGCCTGCTGCGCTCGGTCCACCAGTCGCTGGGAGGCACCTCGACGATGGCCATGCCGCGGCCGGCCAGGGCCGAGGCGGGGGCGTGCACGGTGCGCGGGCGGGTGCCGCTGCCGCCGTCGGTGACGGAGACCTCGCAGCGCCCCGTCGGCTCGAGCTGCCAGCGACACCACGATCTGAGCCGTCGGGCAGCGGCGGGCGTGCCGCACGGAGTTGGCCACCAGCTCGGAGATCACGACGCGGGCGTCCTCGACCGCGTCCTGGTGACCGCGTCGCGGTCGACGCATCCAGTCCTCGAGCCCTGGCGTGCCACGGCCACCGAGGACGCGGCGAAGGGAGGCGCATACGTCACGGCGTGCGCACTCCGAGGTCGCAGCGAGCTCGGGCCCACGTGGTCTCTCCCAGTGCCTATCGACTACCTAGCTGTACCCGATGGTGCCCGGAGCGTCCGGGACAACACGCGGCACGGCGTGGACCGGGTCACGCCGGTGGACGACGGCCCCGTAGCCGCCCGTGTCGCGGTAGTGGTCGAGCGCCATGCCCGGGTGGTCGGTGATCACCGCCTCCACCCCAGCTCGGCAGCACAGGTCGAGGTCGGCGGCGGTGTTGACCGTCCACACGTGGATCCGGCGGCCCCGCTTGCGCAGCCGGCGACCGAGCCGGGGGTTCTCGCGCAGCAGGTCGATGCCGGGACCGGCGATCCAGCCCGGTCCGAGCACGCTCGGGCCATCTGCCAGGAGTACTGCCGGTCGATCAGGCAGACCACCTCGAGCTCGGGCGCCAGCTTCTTGACCCGGGCTCAGCGCCACCGACGAGAAGCTCATCACCCGGGCCGGCGAGTCGGGCCCGGCCCAGCCCGAACGCCGCGAGCAGCTCCACCAGCCGGCGCTCGACCAGGCCGGCGTAGCGGGTCGGGTGCTTGGTCTCGATCGCCAGGTCGACCGGGCGGTCGTAGTCGCGCGCGGTCTCCAGCAGGCGCGCAGGGTCAGCACCCGCCGGTGTCTGCTCGTCGAGCTCGGGCGCCTCGTCGTCGAGGTCGGCCCACGGGTTCTTCCAGGAGGCGAAGTCGAGCTCGTCGAGCTCGGCGAGCTCCATCGTGGAGACCACGCCGCGGCCGTTGGTGACCCGGTCGACGCGGCGGTCGTGCACGCAGACCAGGTGGCCGTCGGCGGTGAGCCGGACGTCGCACTCCAGCCCCTCGGCCCCCTCGTCGAGCGCCGCGACGTAGGCGCCGAGCGTGTGCTCGGCGGTCGCGTGGCTGGCGCCGCGGTGCGCGACGACCTGGGGGCGGCCCTCGACGCGGTGCATGCGCTCCATCGTGACCTCCGGCAGCCCCAGGTGGGACTGCGGTGCAGGGCAACCGGACGGGACGTCGGGCGCGCCCGACTCAGGCGCGCTGGGTCGCGCAGGAACTTGCCGAAGTGCGGCACCGTGAAGGCCACCGTGCCGCGCTCGGTGGAGTAGACCAGCCCCTTCTTGATCAGCCCGTCGCGGGCCGGGGACAGGCTCTGCGGCTTGCGGCCAGGGTCCGGGCGATGTCGGCGGTGGTCACCGAGCCGTCGTCGTTGTCGGCACCCGAGCTCGGCCATCGCGCGCATGTAGTCGCGCTCGGCCGGGGTGGCCCGGTCGTAGCGGGCGCCGAAGAAGCCGACCGCCAGCTCGCTCGCTCGGCCTCGGGCGCGGCCTCGCCGTACGTCGGACACCGGATCGGGCTGGCCAGCGGCGCAGTCCCAGGTGACCTTGCCGTAGGCCTGCACGAAGTAGGGGTAGCCGTCGGTCGAGCCGGTAGAGCTCGTCGAGCGCGTCGGGCTCGTAGTCGACGTCCTCGGTGCCGGCCGGGACCAGCAGCGCCGCGGTCGGCCATCTCGCGCGGCAGCCGGTCGACCACGACGTAGCGGAACAGCCGCTCGGCGTAGGACTTGCTGGCCGCCAGCGCCACCGGCAGGTGCGGCAGGCCGGCGCCGACCACGACCAGCGGCGCGCCCTGCTGGCTGATCTCGTGGCAGGCGCCGCACAGCGCGGCGAGCTCCGCGGTGGAGACGTCCTGCATCTCGTCGATGAAAGAGCCGATGCCGACGCCGAGGTCGCGGGCGAGGTCGGCGACGTCGGTGAACAGCTCGACGAGGTCGAGCTCGAGGTCGCCGGAGTCGGCCCGGCCGCGGGCCGCGGGCACGTCGGCGGCGGCCATGACCAGCGCGGACGGTGCCCCTTGCGGTCCTCGAGCCGTGGTGCGCAGCGCGAAGGACTTCAGCACGCCGGCGACCTGCGTCGACCCGGTCGGGGTCGCGGTGCCGGTGGGCCACCTCGCGGACGGCGGCGTGCACGGCCTGCGCCAGCGGGAGCCGGAGCGACTGGTCGGGACGGGCCTCGAGCTTGCCGGTCCCCCACGCCCGCTGCACCGCCTGGCCGCGCAGCGCGTTGAGCAGCACGGTCTTGCCGACGCCGCGCAGCCCGGAGAGCACCATCGAGCGCTCCGGACGGCCGGCGGCGACCCGCTCGAGGGTGACGCTCGAACTGCTGCAGCTCGCGGTCGCGGCCGGCGAGCTCGGGCGGGCGCTGGCCGGCGCCGGGGGCGTAGGGGTTGCGCACGGGGTCCACGGCGAGGACTGTATCCGGCCGTCTAGCGAAACCGTAGATTTCGCTAGCGAGTCCTGATCGGCGCGTCGGAGCAGCGTCGCCCGGGGTCAGCGGAGCGGCAGGGCCTCAGCCGGCCCGCGGACCCTCGCGCCGACCCGGCCGGAGCGCCGGCCGTCGTACGAGCGCGCCAGCCCGGCCCGCAGCACGTCCACCAGGTCCGGGACGTCCTCGACCGGCAGCCGGAAGGTGCCGGTGCAGGTGCCGTCCTGCCACAGCGAGAGCACCACGAGGTCGGCCTCGCCGTGCCAGCTGACCCGGAGCGCGCGCCCGTCCCCACGGGCGTCGAGGAAGACCTCCCCCGCCGACGGCAGCGGCGTGACCGGGTTCATCAGGCCAGTGTGACGCGCTCCCCCCGCCGTGTCACCACCCGTCAGAGCCCCTGCGGACCGCTCCCCGGGTCGCGAGCACCCACGGGACCGGGCTCGACGTCACTACACTGGCGCCGTGCCCGAGCTGCCCGAGGTGGAAGGTCTGCGCTGGACCTGCGCGGCCGGCTGGCCGAGCCGGGCGATCGCCCGCGTCGACATCGCCGCGTTCAGCGCGCTGAAGACCTTCGACCCGCCGCTGTCCGCGCTGGCGGGCAGCTTCGTCGACGACGTCACCCGGCACGGCAAGTTCCTCGACATCAGCGCCTCCGGGCTGCACCTGGTCATGCACCTGGCCCGCGGGCGGCTGGGTCCGCTGGCGCGACGAGGTGCCCCAGCCTGCCGCCCAAGCCCAGCAACAAGTCCCCGATGGCGGCCCGCGTGCACCTCGACGACGGCTCCGGCCTCGACATCACCGAGGCCGGCACCAAGAAGCGGCTGGCCCTCTACGTCGTCCGCGACCCCGCTCGAGGTGCCCGGGCATCGCCAGCCTCGGACCCGACCCGCTCGACCGACGTCCTTCACCATCGACGTGCTCGGGCGGCATCCTGCAGGCCGCCGGCCGCGCGCAGGTCAAGGGCGTGCTGCGCCACCAGGGCACGATCGCCGGCATCGGCAACGCCTACTCCGACGAGCTGCTGCACGCGGCCCGGATGTCGCCCGTTCAAGCCGGCGTCCTCGGTCGAGGGCGACGACCTGCAGACCCTGTACGACGCGATCCGCACCGTGCTCGGCGATGCGGTGGAGCGGTCCCGGGGCTGGCCGCGGCCGACCTCAAGGGCGAGAAGAAGAGCAACCTCGCCGTGCACGGGCGGACCGGCCTGCCCTGCCCGGTGTGCGGGGACATGGTGCGCGAGGTGTCGTTCGCCGACTCGTCGCTGCAGTACTGCCCGACCTGCCAGACCGGCGGCAAGCCGCTGGCCGACCGCCGGATGTCCCGGCTGCTCAAGTGACGACCCGCACCTGACTACGGTGGGCGCATGAGCTCCGGCATCCCCACCGTCACGGTCGACGGCGTCCCCGACCCCCTGCCCGAGGACCTGCGCGTGCTCGACGTACGCGAGGACGACGAGTGGCGGCACGGCCACATCGAGGGCGCCGTGCACATCCCGCTGCGCGACCTGCCGGGGCGCCTCGGCCGAGGTGCCCGAGGGGCAGACGCTGGTGGTCTGCAAGGTCGGCGGCCGCTCCGCGCAGGCCGTGGCCTACCTCCGCCAGGGCGGCCACGACGTGGTCAACCTCGACGGCGGCATGCTCGACTGGAGGCCGCCGGCCGGCCGATGGTCAGCGAGACCGGCGGCGCCCCGCAGGTCCTCTGAGACCCGGACGGCTCAGGCAGCGTCAGCGGAAGGCCGCCGGCAGCGGGAGGCTGAGCGCCTCCCGCAGCATCCCCAGGTACGACGGGCGGGGCACCGTGACCACGCCGAGCGAGGCCAGGTGGTCGGTGCGCCACTGCACGTCGAGCACCCGCCGCC
Organism: uncultured Actinomycetota bacterium; assembly: GCA_963750345.1. Classification (GTDB taxonomy): domain Bacteria; phylum Actinomycetota; class Actinomycetes; order Propionibacteriales; family Nocardioidaceae; genus Nocardioides_B. Next base: position 399,372 of record CAVVQH010000013.1, read on the forward strand.
CGGCGTGCTCGTCCCGCAGCAGGTCGACCAGCCCGACCAGGGCCACCTTCGAGGCGTCGGTGGCCCGGTGGAACATCGACTCCCCCGCGAACAGGCCGCCGACCGCGACGCCGTACAGGCCGCCGACGAGCTCGCCGTCACGCCACGCCTCGACCGAGTGCGCCCAGCCCAGCTCGTGCAGCCGGGTGTAGGCCGTCCGGATGTCCTCGTCGATCCAGGCCCCGTCGCGCGACGGGTCGCCGCAGGCCGCCACCACCTCGGCGAAGGCGGTGTCGACCCGGATCTCCGTGCGCCGCACGGACTGGCGCAGCGAGCGGGACACCCGCAGCCCGTCCAGCGGCAGCACGCCGCGCTCCACCGGCGACCACCACAGCACCGGGGCCGCCCGGCGTCGCCCGAAGCGGGCCGGGCCCGGCATGGGGAACAGCCCGCGACGGTAGGCCGCCAGCAGCGTCCCCGGCTCCAGGTCGGCGCCCGACGCCGACGAGGTCCTCGGCCGCCGGGCCGGTCGGCAGCTCGGTCACGTCGGGGAACACCCATCCCGTGACGGCCGGCTCGGTGGGCATGCGCACCATCCAAGCAGGGAACACTGTGGGCACCGGCGCTCGACGAGGTCGGACACTCAACGAGGACGTCGGAGGACACATGGGCATCGGCGGAGCGCTCGAGCAAGGGCATCGTGCCCCGGATCGCCAAGGCGGCGCCGGACCTGAGCGCGGGCTTCGTGCACAGGCCATGCGGCGGGCCGATCGACGGCGCCGGGCCGCTGCCGGGCGCGGTCGCGGCGGCCGCCAAGGTGCTCGACGCGAGCACGACGGCGACGTCGACAAGGCCATCCACGACGTGATCGAGGACCACGTCCGCTACGCCGGGGCGCAGGGCTTCGCCACCAACATCGGCGGCCTGGTCACCGCCGCGGTCACCATCCCCGCCAACATCACCGGCCTGGCCCTGATCCAGTGCCGGATGGTGGCGGCCATCGCGCACCTGCGGGGCTACGACCTCGACGACCAGCGGGTGCGCAACGCGATCCTGGCCTGCATCCTCGGCGAGGACGAGGTCAAGACCATGGTGAGGAAGAAGAAGCTGCCGAGCACGCCGATGGGGCTGGCGACCGCCCCCACCCACGACCCGCACCTGGACAAGATGATCGCCGCCGAGGTCACCTCCGAGCTGCTGACCAAGGTGGCCGGCAAGCGGATCGCCACCACGGTCGGGCGTCGCGTCCCCGTGGTCGGCGGAGTGGTCGGGGCCGGCGCGGACGCCTACTCCAGCTGGCAGATCGGGCGCTACGCCGACCGCGAGCTGCGACCGCGCGCCCGGCGGTAGAGGGCGAGCGCGACGGCGGCCGCCCGGTGCTCGTCGGCGGTGAGCACCAGTCGCCGCTTGGTCCGGAACCACAGGCTGCGCGAGCGCTCCAGCTCGACGTAGACCGACTCCAGGCGCTCGGCCAGGTCGTGCTCTGACGCGCTGCAGCCGGGCGGCCTCGTCGAGCAGCGTCACCACGGCCTGCACCGCGGCCTCGGTGACCGCGGCCTCGTCGGGGTGGTCCGGGTCCGCGAAGGGTGGCGCGTCCGCGGCTGGGGGACCTCGGGACGCAGCTCCTCCAGCGACCCCACGACGTCGTACCCACGGCCGGAGAGGTGCTCGACCCAGCTCCGGGAGAGGTCGACGGCCCACCGCCGTACGTCCTCGGGCAGGCCCAGGCGCGGCGTGGAGGTGCGGGTGGACAGCGTCCGGTGGGCCAGCAGCTCGCGGACCAGCCGCCGGTAGTCGTCGCCGCCGAGCACGCCGGCGTTGACCTGGGCGTTGACCCGGCGCAGGAGAGCGGTCTCGGGCACGCCCAGCGACGGGTTCGCCCGGTTCGTGCCCGGCACCACGGCCAGGTCGGCCAGCCCGAGCACCCGCTCGAAGCGGTCCCAGAGCAGGCCCCGGGACGCCCCGGGCTGCGGCACGGTGACCAGGTGCACCCGCTCGGGAGGCAGGGTGCCGCCCCACCGGTCCAGGATGTCGGGGACCTCCTGCACGCCCCAGAACCACGACGCCAGCGCCGTCGGCCGCCTCGGGTCGGTGATGGTGTCGAGGAACTCGCGGTAGCCCAGCGTCCGGCGGTGCTTGAGGTTCTCCTGCCACTCGGCCGGGATCTGCCGGACCAGGTCGCGCGCGGACAGCACGACGTGCACCTCGGCGTCGCCGAAGGACTCCAGGGCCCGTCGGACCTGCGGCCGGGAGGCCGTGGCCAGGATCTCGTGGGAGACCACCACCGTGCCCTCCCAGGCCCGGACCTGCTCCGCGAGCCGGTCCCAGGCCCCCACCGCCTGCGCCTCCAGCCCGCCCCACGGCATCTCGAGCAGGTCGAGGGCGGCCAGGAAGTGCGCGTCGAAACGGTCGGCGGGGTAGAGGATGCCGTGCTCGGCCAGCACCTCGCGGTGCGACCAGAGAGCCTCCTGCACGAAGGAGGTGCCGGTCTTGGGCGCCCCGACGTGGACCAGGACCCGTCGCGGGCTGCCGCTCACATCCGCTCCCTCGTCGCGCCGGGCCGGCTCCGCTCCAGCAGGGCGGCCACGACGACCTCCAGCACGTCGCCGCGGCGCAGGCCGGACGACCGGCCCGCGAGGTCGGGGACGGTGACCTCCAGCCGCCCGAGCACAGGGTAGCCAGCCGCGGTCACCTCCTCCACGTGCCGCTCCGCCCGGGCCCGCACCCAGTCCCGGTACGGCGCGGGCACGGTCAGGTCGCGACGGGGGCCGGCGCCCGCTCCCCCCTCGGTGCCTGCTCTGCCTGGGCCGCTCGGGCCGCCTGCTGCAGGGTGGCCCGGGCCAGGCGCCGTACCTGCTCGCGCCGTTCCTCGGGCACCCGCACGCCGAGCACCGCGTTGACCCGGCGCAGCACGTCGACCGCTGCGGGGGGCAGGCCGAGCCGTCCGTCGTACGTCGGGGAGGGCAGCAGCCCGAGCGCCCCGGCGATCAGGTCGAGCGCGTCGGCGTGGTCAGCGGCGGCCACGACGTGCACCGCCTCGGGACCGACCCGCTCGTCCCAGCGCTCGGCCAGGCGGGCCAGGTCCGCGGTGGGCGGCAGCTCGTCACGCCCGGCCCAGCGGCGTACGAAGCCCGGCCACCGCACCGGGGCGCCGCGCAGGACCCGGGCCGACCACGCCTGCACCAGGGCCCGGTCCAGCGGCGGCGCCAGGAGCAGCACGGGCGGCGGCTCGGAGCCACGGCCCAGGAGCGGCCCGCGGGCGAGGACCCTGGCGGGAGGGTGGACGACGGGCGGGATCCCGGCGGCGACCAGGCAGCGGCGTACGGCGGCCACGGTGCCGGGGGCTCCGTCCAGGACCACCTCCGGCACCCGGGGGCGACGTCGCCGGCTCGACCGGGACGGCCCGGGCGCAAGCCGGACCTCGGGGTCGCTCGCTGCGGCCAGCAGCAGCTCGGTCAGGGCACCGACGCCGACCCGGACCAGCTCCTCCACCGGTACGTCGGCCGGGTCCACCGGCGGCGCGCCCGCGAACGGCGCCCGACCGGCGGGCCAGCTCAACGGCTGCTGACCCAGGCCCCGGCCGGGGCCGGACCGGCCCAGCACCAGGTCGGCCAGGCCGGTCAGCTCGATCCTGGTCCCGCGGCCGGCCCGGGCACGGACCCCGGCGGACAGCTGCCGGACCAGCTCCAGCTGGGCGGCGCCGGGAGGGTCCCACCCCGGGGGCGGCCCGGTGGCGACCGCACCGTCCCGGGCCGGACCGTCCGGGGCCTCACGGTCGGACATCGGACCGTCGGACGACGGACCCTCGGACGTGGGACGGTCTGCCGCCGTCCAGTCCGCCCAGCGCGTGGTCCCGCCGCGGCGCAGGTGCTGGGCCCACGACCACACCGCGCGCCGGTAGGCCTCCTCGGTGCTCCCGGCACCCACGGGTGCGCTCATCGGGCGCTCACCGGACCGTCACCGGGCGACCGCCGCCCCCGTCACCGGGAGCGCAGCCGTCGCGCGGCCCGGCCGATCCGAGCGCCGAGCTGCTCGTGCGGGTCGGGCCGCTGCGCGGCCTCGAGCGCCAGCGCGACCATGGCGTCGACGGCGGCGTCCACCATCTCCGGCCGGCGGGGTCGGTCCGGGTTGACCCAGCCCTGGCCGGGCGGTGGCGGCACCGGGCGGAGGTCCTCCAGGTCGCCGACCACCCGGATGCCCGAGCCCCGCACCCAGTCGATCCACTCGTCCGCCACCTCGTCGGCCCACCCGAAGGCGCCGGGCGGCAGGGTCACCTTGGTCATGTGCGGGCGCTTGGCCATGGTCTGGTGCACGACCAGCTCGCGGATCAGCCGGCGGTACTCATCCGAGGACAGCCCGGACTCCCTGAGGTGCCGGTTGAGGCGGCGCAGCAGGAACGTCTCGGCCGCCCCGATCGACACGTTCTGTCGCTCGCTCTCCTGCGGGGCCCAGGCCGGGTCGATGCCGAACGCCTCGCAGTAGCGCCGCCACAGCAGGTCGCGGGGGGCCCCGGCCTGCGGCACGGTGACCAGGTGCACGCGCTCGGGCGGGAGCCCGGCGGTCCAGCGGCTCAGCACGTCGGGGAGGCTCTGCACCCGCCAGAACCAGCGAGCGGGCTGCACCCGCTTGGAGGTGCGGACCTGCTTGAGGAAGCGGTTGAAGCCGATCTTGCGCTGGTGCTTGACGCCCTCCTGCCACTCGGCCGGGATCTGCCGGGCCAGGTCGCGGGCGGAGTACACCAGGTGCACCTCGCTGCCCTCCAGGCCGCGCATCGCCCGCGCGACCTGCTCGGGTCGGGCCGCGGCCAGGATCTCGTGGGAGACGATCACGGTCCCGCTCAGCCGGCGGATGCGGGCCGTCAGCGCGTCCCACTCGCCGTCCACGTCCTCCTGCAGGCCGCCCCAGGGCATCTGCAGCAGGTCCAGCGCGGGGCGGAACTGGCTGGCGTGCAGCGACAGCGGGTAGTGCACGCCGTGCCGGGCCAGCGAGGCCTTGTTGAGGGCGAGACGGTCCTGCAGGTACGTCGTCCCGGTCTTCGGCGCGCCCACGTGCAGGTATACGACGCGGCTCATGGCGGAGAGTCTGCCCTACGCCGGGACTACGCCCGCGTGGACCCGGCGAGCGCCCGGACCACCGCCGAGGGGCTCTCCCGACCGAGCTGCCCGGCCATCCACACCGAGGTCTCGACCAGCCGGTCCAGCGCGACGCCGTGCTCGATGCCGAGCCCCTCCAGCAGCCAGACGAGGTCCTCGGTGGCGAGGTTCCCGGTCGCGCTGCCGGCGAAGGGACAGCCGCCCAGGCCCCCCGCGGAGGCGTCGAAGGTGGTGATGCCGCAGCGCAGGGCCGCCACCGCGTTGGACAGCGCCTGCCCGTAGGTGTCGTGGAAGTGCACGGCCAGCTGCTCGCGCGCGAGGCCCGCCTCCTCGAAGGCCCCGAGCAGCGCCGTGACGTGCGCCGCCGTACCCACCCCGATGGTGTCGCCCAGCGAGAGCTGGGAGGCGCCGAGGTCGAGGAGCCGGCGGCCCACGGCGACGACCTGGTCGACGGCGACCTCGCCCTCCCAGGGGTCGCCGAAGCACATCGACAGGTACGCCCGGACGTCCAGGCCATGCGTCGCGGGCCCGGCGGACGGTCGGCTCGAAGATCGCGAACTGCTCCTCCAGGCCGCTGTTGAGGTTCCGCCGGGCGAAGGTCTCGGTGGCGCTGCCGAAGACCGCGACGTGCCGCAGCCCCTTCTCCAGCGCCCGGTCGAGGCCGCGCTCGTTGGGCACCAGCACGGGCAGTCGCGAGCGCGGCGTCGCCGAGGTCGGTCGACCAGCGCGGTCGACCAGCTCGGCGGCGTCCGCGAGCTGCGGCACCCAGCGCGGGTGCACGAAGCTGGTGGCCTCCACCACCGGCAGGCCGGCGTCCAGCAGGCGCCGCACGAACTCCGCCTTCGTCGCGGTCGGGCACCAGCGCCGACTCGTTCTGCAGGCCGTCGCGGGGGCCGACCTCGTAGATCGTCACCCGCGGCGGGCAGGGCCGGGTCGCGGCACCACCTGCGGCAGCGCGCATCAGCGCACCTCCTCCTCGCGGGGCGACGACCTCGAAGAGGACCGTGCCCAGCGGCACCTGGTCGCCCGACCGCGGCGCCGCACCGACGCCACGGTGCCGTCGAGCGGGGCGGTCAGCGACAGCTCCATCTTCATCGCCTCCAGCACGCCGAGGACCTCGCCCGGCGCGACACGGCTGACCCTCGGTCACCCGGACCTCGAGCACCGTGCCGGGCATCGGTGCGAGCACGGTGCCGTCGCCGGCGGTGACCGCGGTGTCGTCGAGCACGTCGGGGACCGTGAACACGGTGCGGTGGCCGCGGTGGACGACCTCGACCCGGTGCGGGGTCACGTCGACGACGGCCCGGTCGCGGCGGCCGTCCACGCGTCAGCACCACGACGTGCTGCTCGGCGAGGAGCTGGGCGGACGGGGACGCCGTCCACGAGACCCGTCGCCCGGTCGACCACCACCGGGCGGTCGAGCTCGACCACCACCGGGGCGGGGTCGGCGCCCAGCCGCCAGCCGTCGCCCTGGAAGGGGTGCGCCGGTGGCGCGGGCAGTGGTGGCGACGAGGACCTGGGTCCAGGCCGCGAAGAGCCGGGCGATGTCGGGCGTCCGGCTCGGCGACCGAGGCGGTGTCCAGCCAGGCCGTGTCGATGCGGGCGTCGCGGAACTCCTCGCTCGCGGCCAGCTCCCGCAGGAAGCCGACGTTGGTGGTCAGCCCCAGGATCGCGGTGTCGTCCAGGGCGGCGACCAGCGCCCGCCGGGCCGACTCGCGGTCCGGCCCGTGCACGATGATCTTGCCCAGCATCGGGTCGTACGCCGTGCTGACCACCTGCCCGCTCTCCAGGCCGGCGTCGACGCGGGCCGCGGCCGGCCAGCGCACGATGCCGGCGCCGACCCGCCTGCGGCAGGAAGCCGTCGAAGGAGTCCTCGGCGTAGACCCGGGCCTCGATCGCGTGGCCGGTGACCGTCAGCTTCGTCCTGGGTGAGCGGCAGCGGCTCGCCGGCGGCGACGACGCAGCTGCAGCGCACCAGGTCGAGCCCGGTGACCTCCTCGGTGACCGGGTGCTCGACCTGCAGCCGGGTGTTCATCTCCAGGAAGAAGGCCTCCCCGGTGTCGGCGTCGAGCAGGAACTCCACGGTGCCGGCGCTGACGTAGCCGACGTGCGCGGCCAGGGCCACCGCCGAGCGCGGTGACCAGCGCGCGGACCTCGGCGGTGAGGGTGGGCGCCGGCGCCTCCTCGAGCACCTTCTGGTGGCGGCGCTGGGTGGAGCAGTCCCGCTCGAAGAGGTGCACGCACGTTGCCGTGGGCGTCGCCCAGGACCTGGACCTCGATGTGCCGGCCGTGCTCGACGTACCGCTCGACGAGCAGGGTGTCGTCGCCGAAGGACGACAGCGCCTCGCGGCCGGGCCGCGGCCACCGCCTCGTCGAACTCGGCCGGCGCGCGGACGACCCGCATGCCCTTGCCCCCGCCGCCGGCCGCGGCCTTGACCAGCACCGGGTAGCCGAGGCGTCGGCGTCCCTCGCCGCGGCTCGGAGGGCACCACCGGCACCCCGGCGGCCACCGCGACCTCGCGGGCGGCGTCCTTGCGGCCCATCTGCTCCATGACCTCCGCGGACGGGCCGACGAAGACGAGCCCGGCCTCGACCACGGCCCGGGCCAGCTCGGCCCGCTCGGAGAGGAACCCGTAGCCCGGGTGCACCGCGGTGGCCCCGCTGGCCACCGCCGCGGCGACCACGGCGTCGACGTCGAGGTAGCCGCTCACCCGGACCGCGTCGTCGGCCGCCCGGACGTGCGGCGCCGCCTCGTCGAGGTCGGTGAAGATCGCCACCGTGGCGATGCCCATCTCCCGGCAGGCGCGGAACACCCGCAGGGCGATCTCGCCGCGGTTGGCCACCAGCACGCGGCGCAGCGGCGGCCGGGGGGTCGTGGGCGTCACGGGGGTCGTGGCGGTCGTGGCGGTCGTGGTCATCGGGTCACATCCGGAAGATGCCGTAGGAGGGCTCGGGCACCGGGGCGTTCGCGGCCGCGGCCAGCCCCAGGCCCAGCACGCGGCGGGTGTCCACGGGGTCGATCACGCCGTCGTCCCAGAGCCGGGCGGTCGCGTAGTACGGCGAGCCCTGGCTGCTCGTACTGGTCGCGGACCGGGGCCTTGAAGGCCTCCTCGTCCTCCGCCGACCACTCCTGGCCGCGGGCCTCGAGCCCGTCGCGGCGCACGGTGGCCAGCACCGCGCGGCCTGCTCGCCGCCCATGACCGAGATCCGGGCGTTGGGCCACATCCACAGGAAGCGCGGGTCGTAGGCCCGGCCGCACATGCCGTAGTTGCCGGCGCCGAACGACCCGCCGATGACCACGGTGAGCTTGGGGACCACCGAGCAGGCCACGGCGGTGACCAGCTTGGCGCCGTCGCGGGCGATGCCGCCGTTCTCGGCGTCCCGGCCGACCATGAAGCCGGTGATGTTCTGCAGGAACACCAGCGGGATGCCGCGCTGGTTGCACAGCTCGATGAAGTGCGCGCCCTTGAGCGAGGAGGTCGAGAAGAGGATCCCGTTGTTGGCCACGATCCCCACCGGGTAGCCCCAGACGTGCGCGAAGCCGCACACCAGCGTCTCGCCGTACAGCGCCTTGAACTCGTGGAAGCGGCTGCCGTCGACCACCCGGCGGATGACCTCGCGGACGTCGTACGGCGTGCGGGAGTCGGCCGGCACGACGTCGTAGAGGCCCTCGGGGTCCACGGCGGGCTCCTCGACGGCCTGCGGCACCAGGGACGGCTCGGCCCGCCGCTCGAAGGTGGCCGACGACCGAGCGCACGATCGTCCAGGGCGTGCGCGTCGTCGCGCGCGAGGTGGTCCACGACCCCGGAGCGGCGCGCGTGCACGTCCCCGCCGCCCAGCTCCTCGGCCGTGACGACCTCGCCGGTGGCCGCCTTCACCAGCGGCGGGCCGCCCAGGAAGATCGTGCCCTGGTCCTTGACGATGACCGACTCGTCGGCCATCGCGGGCACGTAGGCGCCGCCGGCGGTGCACGAGCCCATCACCGCGGCCACCTGCGGGATGCCCTGCGCGGAGAGCGTGGCCTGGTTGAAGAAGATCCGGCCGAAGTGGTCGCGGTCGGGGAAGACCTCGTCCTGCAGCGGCAGGAACGCGCCGCCGGAGTCGACCAGGTAGACGCAGGGCAGCCGGTTGGCCCGCGCCACCTCCTGGGCCCGCAGGTGCTTCTTGACCGTCATCGGGTAGTAGGTGCCGCCCTTGACGGTGGCGTCGTTGGCCACCACCACGCACTCCCGGCCCGACACGCGGCCGATGCCGGTGACCAGGCCGGCGGACGGTACGGCGTCCGGTGCCCCCGGCTGCGTCGGCGCACCCGGCGTGCCGTACATCCCGGTCGCGGCCAGGGCGCCCAGCTCCAGGAAGGGGCTGCCGGGGTCGAGCAGCCGGTCGACCCGGTCGCGCACCAGCAGCTTGCCCCGCGCCAGGTGCCGCTCGCGGGAGGACTCCGGCCCGCCCCGCCGTACGACGGCCAGCCGGGCGCGCAGGTCCTCGGTGAGCTCCCTCAAGTCGACCACCGGGCCAGGTTAGCGATCGCTAACCTCCTGCGCCACCCGCGCCGGTCGCGTCGGTGACCAGCTCGTAGAAGCGGAAGACCTCGTGCTCGATCGGCAGCGCGACGGCGTCGGAGAAGCCCGCGTCCTGGGCGTACCCCCGCAGCACCGAGGGCCGCATCACCGTGCCGGTGCCCACGGAGCCCTCGTGCGAGAGCCCGTCCGGCAGGCACACGAGCAGGGACAGCCCGTACATGAGCTGCTCGACCGGGTCGCCCGGGCCGGTGAACGCCTCGGGGACCCGCTCGTCCATCACCAGCACCGTGCCCCCGGGCCGGACCCTGGCCCGGGCACCGGACAGCACCGCGACCGGGTCGGGCAGGTCGTGCACGCACTCGAACAGGGTGACCAGGTCGTAGGCGCCCTCGGCGGGCCCGGTCGACACCGTGGCCCCGTCCACCAGGTGGAAGCTGACCCGGTCGGCGACCCCGTGCTCGCGCGCGTGGGCCCGGGCCGCCTCGACGCTCGCCGGGTCGACGTCGAAGCCGTCCACCACCGCCGTCGGGTAGCCCAGGGCCATCCCGATCGACGACCATCCCTCGCCGCACCCGATGTCGGCCACGGACCCGCCCCCGGACAGTGCGTCGTGCACCGCGGGCAGCGACGGCAGCCACTCCCCTGTGAGCGGGCCGAGGTAGAGCGGGCGGTTGGAGTCGGCCTGCCCGGTCCGCATCTCCTCGCCGAACGCGCTCCAGCCCACCCCTTTGCCCGTGCGGTAGGCCTCCACCAGCGCCGGCAGCTGCACGGCCGCGGCCGCCGTCAGCCGGGCGACGGGGGTGAGGTAGGCCAGGCTGTCGCGGTCGGAGAGAACCGCGGCGTGCGCGTCGGACAGCGAGTAGCGACGCGCCGCGGCCTCCTGGGCCGGGTCCTCGCAGTCGACCAGGCCGGCCACCGTCTGCTGCTCCAGCCACTCCCGCGCGTACCGCTCGTGCATGCCGGAGCGCCCGGCGACCTCCGAGACGGTCAGCGGCCCGTGGGCGTGCAGCAGGTCGTAGAGCCCGAAGCGGTCGCCGACGGCCACCGTCAGCACGTCCAGGGCGCCCAGGACCGACCCGAAGAGCCGGTCGGCGAGCTCGTCGGTGTCCATGGGTCGCTCCGCTCGGAGGGCTCTCGGAGGCCGGCGCCCTGCCGTCCGCCGGTCGCACCACCCTGGCCGGGTCGACGGCCGGCGTCAACGGCGCCGGTGTCTCGCTGCTCGGACACCTTGCCCACCGCGAGCGGGCAAAGTCATGCTGGTCGCCCTACTTGGTCGTCATCCTCGCGCACCGTCGCGGTCACCCAGCCTGGAGATCCCATGACCCACCGCCCCGAGACCCTCGCCGTCCACGCCGGGCAGGAGGAGGCCGACCCGACCACGAACGCGCGGGCCGTGCCGATCTACCAGACGACGTCGTACGTCTTCAACGACACCGAGCACGCGGCCAACCTGTTCGCCCTGGCCGAGCCGGGCAACATCTACACCCGGATCATGAACCCGACGCAGTCCGTCTTCGAGGACCGCATCAACCAGCTCGAGGGCGGCGTCGGCGCCCTGGCCGTGGCCTCCGGGTCCTCGGCGACGTTCTACTCCGTGCTGAACCTGACCTACGCCGGCGACAACATCGTGGCCATCTCCACCCTGTACGGCGGCACCTACGCGCTGTTCGCGCACACGCTGCCGCAGTTCGGCATCGAGGTCCGCTTCGTCGACCCGACCAAGCCCGAGGAGCTCGCGCAGCACGTCGACGAGAAGACCAAGCTGGTCTTCGCCGAGACCGTCGGCAACCCCAAGATCAACGTCGTCGACCTCGACGCGTGGTCCACGGCCGCGCACGCCGCGGGCCTGCCGCTCATCGTGGACAACACCACCCCGACGCCGTACCTGGTGCGGCCCTTCGACCACGGCGCCGACGTCGTCGTGCACTCGGCCACCAAGTACATCGGCGGCCACGGCACCTCGATCGGCGGCGTCATCGTCGACTCGCGGCAGGTTCGACTGGGCGGCGCACGCCGAGCGCTACCCCGGGCTGACCGACGCCCGACCCGGCGTACCACGGCGCGGTGTGGACCGAGGCCGCCGGCGCCCGCGGCCTACATCATCCGGGCGCGCACCGTCCTGCTGCGCAACACCGGCGCCGCGATCACGCCGTTCAACTCCTGGCTGTTCCTGCAGGGGCTGGAGACGCTGCACCTGCGCATGGAGCGGCACAGCTCCAACGCGCTGGCGGTCGCGCAGTACCTGCAGGGCCACGAGGCGGTGTCCTGGGTCAGCTACCCCGGCCTGGAGAGCGACCCCGAGCAAGGAGGTCGCGGACCGCATCTTCACCGGGCGCGGGTACGGCGGCCTGGTCAGCTTCGGCGTGACGTCCGGACGCGACGGCGGGCGGCGCTTCGTGGAGGCGCTGCAGCTGTTCAGCCACCTGGCCAACATCGGCGACGCCAAGTCGCTGGCCATCCACAACGCGACCACGACCCACTCCCAGCTCGACCCCCGAGGAGCTCGACAACGCCGGGGTGCCCGAGGACCTGGTGCGGCTCTCCATCGGCATCGAGCACGTCGAGGACCTGATCGCGGACCTCGACCAGGCCCTGACCGCTGCCAAGTGAGGTGAGCGACGGGGCTGACCCGGGTGGGGGGCCCGGGGGCCTGGGCCGGGTCGAGACGCAGCGGGTCGTGCTGGCCACCGCGGACGACCCGCTGGTGCTGGCCTCCGGGGCGACGCTCGGGCCGGTCGAGGTGGCCTACGAGACCTACGGCGAGCTGTCGCCGGCCCGCGACAACGTGGTGGTGGTCTGCCACGCGCTGACCGGGGACGCGCACGCGGCCGGCCACCACGGCGACCCGTCCCGGCGCGGCTGGTGGGACAACCTCATCGGGCCGGGCCGCGCCGTGGACACCGACCGCTTCTTCGTGGTCAGCGCCAACCTGCTGGGCGGCTGCCAGGGCACGACGGGGCCGCTCTCGACCGACCCCGCGACCGGCCGGCCCTACGCCCTGTCGTTCCCGCTGCTCGCGATGTCGGACCTGGTCGCCGTGCACCGGCTCCTGCTGACCCACCTCGGCATCGAGCGGGTGCACGCGGCCATCGGCGGCTCGCTGGGCGGCATGCAGGTGCTGCAGTGGACGCTGGACGCGCCGGGCCAGGTCGAGCGGGCGGTGCTCGTCGCGGCGTCCTCCCGGCTGACCGCGGAGAACATCGCGTTCTCCACCGTGGCGCGCACGGCCATCCTGTCCGACCCGGGCTTCGCCGGCGGGGAGTACGCCGGCCGTGGCCCGGGACCCGTGGCCGGGCTGGCGGTGGCCCGCATGCTGGCCCACATCACCTACGTCTCCGAGCAGTCGCTGGAGGCGAAGTTCGGCCGGCGGCGGCGCGACGACGGGCCGCCCCGGCTGGGCACCCACTTCGAGGTCGAGTCCTACCTGGACCACCAGGCCGAGGTGTTCCTGGAGCGGTTCGACGCCCTGAGCTACCTGTACCTGACCCGGGTGATGGACTACTTCGACCCCTTCGCGGACCCGGACACCGCAGGCCGCGTCGCCGCGGGAGCGACCGACTACCTGGTGCTCTCCTTCGACAGCGACTGGCGCTTCCCGACCCCGCACTCGGCGCGCCTGCACGCTGCGCTGCAGCGTGCGGGGGCCCGCAGTGAGCACGTGGAGCTGGCCTCGCCGTGGGGGCACGACTCCTTCCTGCTGGAGCCGCCCGGGTACCACGAGCGCATCGCCGCGTTCCTGGCCGCGCCCTGACCCCCGCCGAGGCGTCCCGTCGTGCGCGCCCCACCCGCCGAGGCGTCCCGTCGTGCGCGCCCAGACCCGCCGAGGCGTCCCGTCGTGCGCGCCCAGACCCGCCGAGGCGTCCCGTCGTGCGCGACCCACGTCGTGCGCCCGGCGCTGTGCCTCTGCGCAGCACGAGACGCCTCAGCGGTGAACGAGCGCAGAGGGACGCCTCAGCGGTGAACGAGGCGCAGTACGGGACGCCTCGGCACCGTCCGGCGCACACGACGGGACGCCTCGGCAAGGTGAACGAGCGCTAACCTGAGCGCGTGAGCAGCGCGCCGGACGCCCCCTCGCGGCGCGAGCAGATCCTCGCCACGGCCGCGACGATGTTCGCCGAGCGGGGCTTCCACGGTGTCTCCGTGGCCGAGCTCGGCGCCGCCTGCGACATCTCCGGGCCCGCGCTCTACAAGCACTTCCCCTCCAAGGACGCCCTGCTCGCCGAGATGCTGGTCGACATCAGCGAGGAGCTGCTCGCCGTCGGTCGGGCCCGTTCCGAGGCGGCCCCCGACGCCGGCGCGGCCCTGCGCTCGCTGGTCGGCTGGCACGTCGAGTTCGCCCTGCGCCACAAGCCCCTGATCGTCGTCCAGGACCGCGACTGGTCCTCGCTCCCGCCGGCCGCACGCGAACGGGTCCGCGCCCTGCAGCGCAGCTACGTCGAGGTGTGGGCCCGACGGCTGGGCGAGCTGCACCCCGACCTGGAGCCGCAGCGGGCGCGCACCATGGCCCACGCCGCCTTCGGGCTGCTCAACTCCACCCCCCACAGCGCGATGCTGCCGGACAAGGAGATGTCGGCCCTGCTCACCGACATGGCCGTGCGCTCCCTCGGTCTGGGCTGACCGCAGCACCGCCCGGCCCTAGGCTGGGCCGGTGACCCTGGCGACGTACAAGGACCTCTGCATCGATGCCACCGACGCCCGGCTGCTGGGCCGCTTCTGGGCTGACGCCCTGGGCCTGGAGCTGCACGACGCCGGGCCGGACTCGGCCGGCGACGTGAAGCTGCTCGGACCGACACCCCAGCACACCATCTGGGTGAACGCGGTGCCCGAGCCCCGGACCGTCAAGCAGCGCGTGCACCTCGACCTCAACGTGAGCTCGGTCGAGGAGCTGCTGGCGATCGGGGCGACGGTGCTCGGCGACACCCACCACTGGACCGACATGGCCGACCCCGAGGGCGGCGAGCTCTGCGCGTTCGTCCGCGAGGGCGCCATCGAGCGTCGGCTGTACGAGATCGTCGTCGACTGCTCGCCCGAGCCGGGCGAGACGCTGCGCCTGGCGACCTGGTGGGCCGACGTCCTGGGCGCGACGCTGGAGGACGACGACGACGGCGTCGGGCTGGCCGACGTACCCGGGGCTCCGTTCGAGTACCTGGTCTTCGGACCCGTGCCGGAGCCCAGGACCGCGAAGAACCGGGTGCACCTCGACGTCACCACGCCGGACGTCAGCCGGCTGGTCGCCGCCGGCGCGACGGTCCTGCCCTCGCCGTCGCACGGCCGGTGGACGGTCCTGGCCGACCCGGCCGGCAACGAGTTCTGCGCGTTCGAGGAGTGAGCCTCAGGAGCTCATGAACGCCGCCACCACAGCGCCCAGCTCGGCGCCGGCGTCCTCCTGCAGGAAGTGGCCCGCCCCGGCGATGACCGGGTGGTCGAGACCGGCGGCGCCCGGCATCGCCCGCCGCAGCACCGGGCCCATGCTCGCCGTGATCGGGTCGGAGTCGCCGAAGGCCACCAGGAACGGCAGGTCCAGGCCGCGCAGCGTCTCCCACGCGGCCCGGTTGGCCGCCGTCGCCGGGTCGTCGGGCGCGGTCGGCACCAGCAGCGGCATGGCGCGCGGGCCGGCCTTGAAGGTCTCGTCCGGGAACGGCGCGTCGTACGCCGCCCGTACGCCGTGACGCAGCGGCCGCGCGCACCCGGAGGCGACCAGCCGCCCGACGTCGAGCACCTCGGCCCGCTCCACGGCCCGCCGGAACTCCCACCAGACCTCGGGCATGCCGTGGTCCCCGGTGGGCAGGCCGGTGTTCGACGCGACCACCCGGGCGAAGCGGTCCGGGTGCTCGGCCACCAGGCGCAGCCCGATCAGGCCACCCCAGTCCTGGCCGACCAGCGTCATCCCCCGCAGGTCGAGCACGTCGAGGACCAGGGCCCGCACCCACTCCAGGTGCCGCGCGTAGGAGTGGTCCTCGATGCGCGTCGGCTTGTCGGAACGGCCGAACCCCACCAGGTCCGGCACCACGCACCGGACGCCCGCCGAGGCGAGGACCTCGACGACGTCGCGGTAGAGGAACGACCAGCTCGGCTCGCCGTGCAGCAGCAGGGCCACGGGCCCCTCGGGCGGCCCGGCGTCGACGTAGGACATCCGGACCGTGCCGCCCCCCGGCGCGGGCACCTCGGCGTACGACGGGGGGTGGTGCGGTCCGGGGAGGTCGGCGAACCGGTCGTCGGGGGTGCGCAGCAGGTCCATGCCGGGAGTCTGCCGGAAACCAGGTGCGGCGCGACCGGCGCGACCTGGGACGGTGGGCCGGTGACCACCCCCACGCTGCGCTGGCAGTGCCTCTGCGTCGACTCCACCGACCCCCGACGGGCCGCCACCTTCTGGGAGGAGGCCCTCGGCTGGCGGCGGACCTACGACACCGACGACGAGGTCGTCCTCGAGCCGCCGGAGGGCAGCCCGCAGGACGGGGTCAGCCCGGACCTGCTGTTCCTCAAGGTGCCGGAGTCCAAGACGGTGAAGAACCGGCTGCACCTCGACCTGCGTCCCGACGACCAGGCCGTCGAGGTCGAGCGGCTGCTGGGGCTGGGCGCGACCCGCGCCGACGTGGGTCAGCCCGCGGACGCGTCGTTCACGGTCCTGCGCGACCCCGACGGCAACGAGCTGTGCGTCCTGCAGCCCCTCCCTACGGACACCCCCGCTGGTTAGGGCTTCAGCCAGCGCTCGGCCTCCGCCTCGAGCGTCCGCCGCCGGCCGGAGTCCATCCGGTCCAGCGTCGTCACCGCGAAGCGGCTGCGCGGGTTGGCCGAGAACCCGTCCCGGTGGTCGGCCACGAACTGCCAGTAGAGCGCGTCCCAGGCCTGCACCCACTCACCGGTCGGGAAGTCGCTCATCTTGCGCAGGTAGTTGGAGCCGCTGACGTACGGCTTGGTCGTCACCAGCTCCCCGGCCGCGAACTGGCTCATGGCGTACACGTTGGGCACCATCACCCAGTCGTAGGCGTCGATGAACAGCGTCATGAAGAAGTCGTAGACCTCGTCGGGGTCGATGCGCAGCAGCAGCATCGCGTTGCCGAGCACCATCAGCCGCTCGATGTGGTGGCACCAGCCGTGCTGGTTGACCCGCCGTACGACGGTGTCGACGGGGGCGAGCCCGGTGGTGCCGTCGTACCACGACGCGTCCAGCTCGCGGGTCAGTCCGAGCAGGTTCCGGGTGCGCATGGACCTCCCGTGCACGACGTACGACGCGCGCATGTACTCCCGCCAGCCGATGACCTGCCGCACGAAGCCCTCGACGCTGGGCAGGTCGACGTCGTGCTCCTCGGCGTGCCGGACCGCCCGCTCGACGACGACCCGCGGGTCCAGGAGGCCGGTGTTGAGGGCCGGGCTGATCGCGGAGTGGAACAGCCACGGCTCGTCAGCCGCGATGGCGTCCTCGTAGGGGCCGAAGTCGGCGAACCGCTCGGTGAGGAACTGGTCCAGCCACTGCTCGGCCTGCTCGTGGGTGGTGGGCCAGACGAAGGCGTCGAGGTCGCCGGGGTTCTCGGGGAACTCCTTGCCCACCCAGGCGATGGCGTCCTCCACGTGGCTGGTCGGCTCGGGCCAGGTGAGCTCGGGGACCGGGGTGCCCTTCGGCAGCTTCTTGCGGTTCTCGGTGTCGAAGCTCCACCGCCCGCCGGCGGGGCGGTCCCCGTCCATCAGGAGGTCGAGGCGGCGGCGCTGCCGCTCGTAGAAGTGCTGCATCCGCGGGTTCCGCACCCGGGCGAAGGTCTCGTCGATCTCCTCCCGCGAGGTCAGGAACGCCGGCGTGACGAGCACGGTCAGCTCCGCCCCGGCCTGGTCGCAGGCCCGCCGGACGTCGCGCTCCAGCCAGTCGTCCACGACGTCGTAGACCTCGACGTGGGTGACCTCGTGCTCCAGCAGCAGCTCACGCAGCCGGTCGTCGCTGGACGCCTCGGCCGAGGTCTCGACGTACGCCGTGTCCAACCCGGCGGCCTCGAGCCGGTCCCGGAAGGCCCGCAGGCCGGCCCGGTGCAGCACCAGCTTGTGCCGGTGGAAGCGGAGCTGGCGGAAGAACAGGTCGGGCTCGACGAGCACCAGCAGCGTCCCCGGCTCGACCTCGAGGTGCTCCACGAAGAGCTGGTGGGGGAACACCAGGCGGGCGGACGTCATCCGTCCATGGTGCCCCGGTGCTCCCCGCGCCATGCCCCGCGCCGTGCCCCGCGCAACCGCGCCGGGGCTACTTGACCTCGGCCCGCAGCACCCGCACCAGACCGAGCACGAACGGCAGCACCACCCAGATGGCGGTGGCCGAGGCCAGCTGGGCCCAGTTCTCCCCGGTCAGGTGGTCCCCGCTCTGCAGCGGGGTCTGCGCCGTCCCGAGGTCCACCCACGGGGCGGCGTCGCGCAGCGCACCCCACACCGAGAACAGGATGCTGAACGCGGTCGGAAGCACGTAGTACACGACGATGGCCGCGGCCGAGATCAGGAAGATGAGGCCGAAGGCCAGACCCTGCAGCACCCCGAGGGTCTCCAGCAGCGCGAACTGTCCGACGTCGCCGGCCGAGACGCCGCGGAACGCGTCGTCGGCACCGCCCAGCAGCGAGGCCAGCGCCGCCAGCACGATGGCGAGCGCCACGGCCACCAGACCCGCGATGACCGAGGCCACCACCTTGGCCGTGATCACCCGGGCACGGTGCGGCACCATCGTGAAGGTGACCAGGGCGGTGCGCTGGGACCACTCGCTGGTCACCAGCAGGATGCCCAGCACCGGCAGCAGGAAGGCCTGCGGGATGGCCATGAAGCCGATGAAGTTGGCGAACGTGCGGTCGCTGGTGTCGGCGGTGAAGAAGAAGATCGTCACCGCGACGAGGGTGATGGCCGCGATGGCGATCAGCAGCCAGCGGCTGGCGCGGGTGTCGAACAGCTTGCGGAGCTCGACCTGCAGCAGCCGGCCGAAGGAGATGGCCGGGGTGCCGGACAGGTCCAGCGGCGCGGGGACGTGGGCGTTCCCGGGGGTGGTGACGGTGCTCATGCGGAGACTCCCTGCTGGTCGGTGCGGGGGGCGGACGGCGGGGGGCCGGCCGGTGCGGTGGCGTCGCGCTGCGTGTCGGCGGTGAGCTCGAGGAACATCTCCTCCAGGCCGGCGCCCTCGGCGGGCCGCAGCTCGACCAGGGCGACCCCGGCCCCGGCCGCGATCCGGCCGACCTCGGCGGGATCGACCTCGGTGCGGACCCCGTCGCCGGCCGGCGAGGTAGCGGCACCGGCCCGGGACAGCGCCGCGGCCAGGGCGGCCGGGTCCGCAGCCTTGACGTAGGCGCCGCGGGTGGTGAGCAGCTGCTCCTTGGTGCCCTGGGCCACGATCGTCCCGCGCCCGATGAGGATGAGCTCGTCGGCGATCCGCTCCACCTCGTGCAGCAGGTGGGAGGACAGGCAGACCGTCCCGCCCCGCTCGGCGTACTCCCGCAGCAGCCCGCGCATCCAGTGGATGCCGGCCGGGTCCAGCCCGTTGGCGGGCTCGTCGAGGATGAGGATGGAGGGGTCGCCCAGCAGCGCGTTGGCGATGCCGAGCCGCTGCCGCATGCCGAGCGAGTAGTTGCGCACCCGACGCTTCGCCTCGGTCGGCGACAGCGAGACCAGCTCCAGCATCTCGTCCACGCGGGAGGTCGGCAGCCCCATGGTCATGGCGCCGATGGTGAGGACCTCGCGGCCGGTCCGGCCGGCGTGCTGGGCCGAGGCGTCCAGCAGGACGCCGATGTGCCGCCCGGGGTTGGGGATGTCGACGTAGCGGTGGCCGCCCAGCAGCACCGTCCCGCGCGAGGCCGGGGTCAGCCCGACCATGATGCGCATGGTCGTCGACTTCCCGGCCCCGTTGGGGCCGAGGAAGCCGGTGACCTGCCCGGGAAGGCAGGTGAAGGACACGTCGTCCACGGCCTTGAAGCCGCCGTAGCTCTTGGACACTGCGTCAACGGTGATCATGCCCCCAGCCAACCGTCTCCCGCCGGTCCCGTCATCCTCCTGCGGTCCCGACGCGCCGAGACTTCGGTAGGGGGTGGCGACGACCCGCGGTCCTCCCCGCGACGGACCCGGACTCCTACGCTGGGCGGGTGCACGAGCCGACCCCGGAGCAGTACAACCCGCCGCTGACCTGGCGCGGGCACGCCTGGAGGACGGCCGTCGCGGTCGCGATCAGCGGCGCGCTGTGGCCGACCACCGCGGTCATGCAGTGGCAGCACGCGCGTCCGCTCTTCTGGCTGGACCTGGCCGTCGGCGTCGCGTGCCTGGTGCTCTCCTTCTACCGGCGCCGGTGGCCGCTGGCCGTGGCCCTGGTGACCAGCGCCGCCGGGGCGGTCTCCTACTCGGCGTCCGGGCCGGGGGTGCTGGCGGCGGTCTCGCTGGCCACCCGCCGCGTGGTGTGGCAGGTCGTGCTGACCGGGGTCGTCACGATGGCCGGGTCGATGCTGTTCCCCTTCGTCGAGCCTCAGGTGGACGCCACCCCGTGGTGGGTGACCTTCGCGGTCGGCATCGCGGTCACCGTCGCGCTGCTGGCCACGGGCATGTACCTCGGGTCCCGCCGCGAGCTGCTGTGGACCCTGCGGGACCGGGCCGAGCGCGCCGAGGCCGAGCAGGAGCTTCGGGTCCGCCAGGGCGAGTCCGACGAGCGGGCGCGGATCGCCCGCGAGATGCACGACGTCCTCGCCCACCGGATCTCGCTCATCACCATGCACGCCGGCGCGCTGGCCTACCGCACCGACCTGAGCGCCGAGCAGATGCGCGGTACGGCGGAGCTCATCCAGGTCACCTCCCACGAGGCGCTGACCGACCTGCGCCAGGTGCTCGGCGTGCTGCGGAGCACCGGCACGGACGCCGAGCGCCCGCAGCCCACCTTCCGGGACCTGGGCGCCCTGGTCGACGAGGCCCAGCGCTCCGGCATGCGCGTGGGGTACGTCGACCACGTCCAGCAGGCGGAGGCGATGCCCGACCAGGTCGGACGCACGGCGTACCGGATCGTGCAGGAGGGCCTGACCAACGCCCGCAAGCACGCCCCGGACGTCACCGTGCAGGTGAGCCTGCGGGGCTCGCCGGAGGACGGCGTCGACATCACGGTCTCCAACCCGGCCGACAGCCTCACCCGGCGCCGCGGGCCCGTCACCACCGTGCCCGGGGCCGGCCTGGGGCTGGTGGGTCTCGGCGAGCGCGCCAAGCTGGCCGGGGGCAGGCTCTCGGCCGGGCGGCGGGGCACGACCTTCGAGCTGCGCGGCTGGCTGCCGTGGACGACGTGACCGGCCCCGACGTGACCGGCCCGGACGGGACCGCACCGGGGCATCCCACCTCGGCGGAAGGCCGTATCCGGGTGCTGGTGGTCGACGACGACGCCCTGGTCCGAGCGGGGCTGCTGATGATCCTCGGCGGTGCCTCCGACATCGAGGTCGTCGGGCAGGCCGAGGACGGGCGCGCCGGCGTGGCCGCGGTGGCCGAGCACCGACCCGACGTGGTGCTGATGGACATCCGGATGCCGGTGATGGACGGGCTGGAGGCCACCGAGCGGGTCGTCTCGGCCGAGCGGCCCGTGCACGTGATCGTGCTGACCACCTTCGACGCGGACGACTACGTGGCGCGAGCGCTGGGGGCCGGGGCCAGCGGCTTCCTGCTCAAGGACACCCCGCCCGCTGCGATCATCGAGGCGATCCGCCGGGTGGTGGACGGCGACCCCATGCTCTCCCCCAGCGTGACCGCCCGGCTGATCGCCCAGCTGCGGGCGCAGAGCGGGCCGGGCACCGCCCCGGACCGGGCCCAGCAGGCGCGCGAGCGGCTCGGGCTGCTGACCGACCGGGAGCGCGAGGTCGCCCTGGCCGTGGGCCGCGGCCTGAGCAACGCCGAGGTCGCCGCGACCCTCTACCTCTCGGTGCCGACGGTCAAGGCGCACGTGGGCCGGCTGTTCGCGAAGCTCGGCTGCGACAACCGGGTCCAGATCGCCATCTGCGTGCACGACGCGGGCAGCGGCTGAGCCTGGCTAGGCTCGGCCCCATGAGTCTCCTCGACCTGCCCATCGACCGTCTCGACGGCAGCCCCGCCACGCTGCGCGACCTCACCGGGGGGCGTCCCGCGCTCGTCGTCAACGTGGCCTCGAAGTGCGGCCTGACCCCGCAGTACACCGCCCTGGAGTCCCTGCAGGACGTACGCCGACCGCGGCTTCACCGTCGTCGGCGTGCCCGTGCAACCAGTTCGGCGGGCAGGAGCCGGGCTCGGCGGAGGAGATCGCGGAGTTCTGCTCCGCGACGTACGGCGTGAGCTTCCCCATGGCCGCCAAGGCCGAGGTCAACGGCGCCGGGCCGGCACCCGGTCTACGACGAGCTCGTGCAGGACGCCCGACGCGGACGGCGAGGCCGGGGACGTGCAGTGGAACTTCGAGAAGTTCCTGCTCGACGGCTCCGGCACCGTCCTGGCCCGCTTCCGTCCCGGCACCACCCCCGACGACCCCGCCGTCGTCGCTGCGGTGGAGCACGCCCTGGGCTGAGCCCGCCCCCGGCCCCCCGATGCGGGCGAGGGCGCCAACTCGCGTGCTTTCGGGGGGTGGTCGCGTCTACCGTGGTCACGTGAGCACCGAGACCCCGCCCCAGTCCTCCCCGACGCCCTCCCCGGGAGCCGACAAGCTCGACCGGAAGGTGCTGCTGGTCGCCGGAGTGGTGGTGCTCGGCGCCATCATGTCCATCCTCGACATCACCGTGGTGAGCGTCGCGCAGCCCACGTTCCAGCGGGTCTTCGACGCCACCCCGGCGCAGACCGCGTGGACGATGACCGGCTACACGCTGGCCCTGGCCTCGGTCATCCCGCTGACCGGCTGGGCGGCCGACCGCTTCGGCACCAAGCGGCTCTACATGCTCGCGGTCGGCCTGTTCACCGCCGGGTCGGTGCTCTGCGCGGCGGCGAGCAGCATCGAGATGCTCACCGCGTTCCGGGTCCTCCAGGGCCTCGGCGGCGGCATGCTGATGCCGCTGGGCATGACGATCATGACCCGCGCCGCCGGGCCCGAGCGGATCGGCCGCGTGATGGCCGTGCTCGGCGTGCCGATGCTGCTCGGCCCGATCTTCGGCCCCATCCTCGGCGGCTGGCTCATCGACATCGCCTCGCTGGCACTGGATCTTCCTCATCAACCTGCCCATCGGGGCGGTCGCCCTGGCCTACGCCGCGATCGTGCTGCCCTCGGACAACCCCACGCCCTCGGAGAGCTTCGACTTCACCGGCATGCTGCTGCTCTCCCCCGGCCTGGCGCTGTTCCTGTTCGGCGTGTCCTCCATCCCCGAGGCGGGCACCATCTGGTCCACCCGGGTGCTGGTCTCGGCCGCTGCGGGCCTGGCGCTGGTCGTGCTCTTCGTGCTGCGCACGCTGTTCCGCTCACCCGAGCACCCCCTGATGGACCTGCAGCTGTTCCGCAACCGGGCGCTGTCAGTGTCGCGTCATCGCGATGTCGCTGTTCGCGATCGCGTTCTTCGGGGCGAGCCTGCTGTTCCCGTCGTACTTCCTCCAGGTGCGCGGCGAGACCACCCTGCAGCGCCGGGCCTGCTCCTGGCCCCGCAGGGCCTCGGCGCGATGCTGACCATGCCGGCTGCCGGCATCCTGACCGACAGGATCGGCCCCGGGAAGATCGTGCTGGCCGGGATCTCGGTGATCGTCGTCGGGATGGCGATGTTCACCCAGGTCGACGCGTCGGACACTCTCCTACGCCTTCCTGCTCGCTCGCCCTGTTCATCATGGGCCTGGGCATGGGCGGCACGATGATGCCGATCATGACCTCGGCGCTGCAGACGCTGAAGGACCACGAGATCGCCCGCGGCTCGACGCTGATGAACATCACCCAGCAGGTCGCCGCCTCGATCGGCACCGCGCTGTTCTCGGTGCTGCTGACCAACGGGTTCAACTCCAGCGACGCCGCGGGGCCGGCCATCGCCTCCCTGAGCAACCCCGACCTGGCGCGCACGCTGCCGCCCGGCCTGATCGTCCGCGCGGTCTGGCGGACGCGGCCGATGCGTTCGGCGGCGTGTTCGTGGTCGCGACGATCCTGGTCGCGCTGTGCCTGGTCCCGGCGCTGCTGCTGCCGCGGCGCAAGCCGGCCGCCACCAGGCCTGAGCCGCGCCCCGGCGCCGACGCTGATGCACTGAGCGTCCGTCCGGCGCTGACGCCCCTGCGCAAACCTGGGCACCCCCACGGTCTGAGCGCCGGGCGGCAGCGCTTCGCAAGGGACACCTGGGACCCGCGGCTCGGCCGCGTCTACCAGATCCGGACGCGGTCCTCCGGGTCGAGCCACAGGCCGTCGCCGGGGGCGGTGCCGAACGCCTCGTGGAACTCGTCGAGGTTGCGCACGATGTTGGCGCGGAACTCGGCCGGGCTGTGCGGGTCGACGGTCAGCAGCTGCAGCATCTGCTCCTTGCGGCGCTTGGTGCGCCACACGTGGGCGAAGTTGAGGAACACCCGCTGCGCGCCGGTGCAGCCCGTCGACCACCGGGGCCTCGGCGCCCTCGAGGCTGATCAGGTAGGCCTTCAGCGCGATGGTGATGCCGCCGAGGTCGCCGATGTTCTCCCCGACCGTGAGCGCGCCGTTGACGTGCTCGCCGGGCAGCTCGCGCGGCTCGAAGGCGTCGTACTGCGCGATCAGCTTGTCCGCGCGCTCCTGGAACGCCTCGCGGTCCTCGGCGGTCCACCAGTTCTCCATGTTGCCGAGCTCGTCGTACTGCGAGCCCTGGTCGTCGAAGCCGTGGCCGACCTCGTGCCCGATCACCGCGCCGATGCCGCCGTAGTTCTCGGCCGGCTCGGCGTCGGCGTCGAAGAACGGCGCCTGCAGGATGCCGGCGGGGAAGCAGATCTCGTTCATGCCGGGGTTGTAGTAGGCGTTGACGTGCTGCGGCAGCATGAACCACTCGTCGCGGTCGACCGGCGAGCCGATCTTGCGCCAGCTCGCGGTCGGTCTCGAACGCGGCGACCGCGCGGGCGTTGCCGAGCAGGTCGTCGGGGCCGACCTCGAGCGCGGAGTAGTCGCGGAACGTCGTCGGGGTAGCCGATCTTGGGGCGGAACGTCTCGAGCTTGCGGTAGGCCCGCTGCTTGGTCTCCTCGCTCATCCAGTCGAGCGCCTCGATGTTGCGGCGGTAGGCCTCGAGCAGGTTGGCGACCAGGTCGACCATCATCTCCTTGGCGCGCGGCGGGAAGTGCCGGGCGACGTACTCCTCGCCGACGGCCTCGCCGACCGAGCCCTCCACGAAGGCCGACGCCGCGCTTCCAGCGGGCCCGCAGCTCCGGGGTGCCGTTGAGGGTGCGGCCGTAGAAGGCGAAGTTCTCCTCGACGAACGCCGAGGACAGGTACGGCGAGGCCGCCCGGATCACCCGGATCGCGGCCCAGGCCTTCCAGTCCTCGAGCGGCACCTCGTCGAGCGCCGTGCGAGAGGTGCTCGAGGTAGCGACGGCTGCGCGGACGATCGATCTCGGCCAGCGTCGTGCTCGTCGGCGCCGAGCGCGCTCGCCCAGGCGTCCCAGCGGCAGCGCCGGCGCCAGCGCCGTCGAGCTCCTCGCAGCGTCGGTCAGGTTGTAGGTCTTGATGCACGTCGCGGGTCTCCGCGCGCTCCCAGTGGCCCTGGGCGAGCCGGGTCTCGACGTCCATGACCTGCTGCGGCGGCCGCGGCCGGCGTCGGGCCAGCCGGCCAGCGCGAACATCCTCTCGACGTGGGCGAGGTAGGCGGCGCGGATGTCGGCGAACTTCTCCTCGCGGTAGTAGGACTCGTCGGGCAGGCCGATGCCCGCCCTGCACGAGGTTGACGAGGTAGCGGTCGGAGTTGCGGTCGTCGGTGTTGACGTAGGCGCCGAAGAAGCCGCCGCCGCCCCGCCGCTCGAGGCCGCCGACGAAGCGCGACCAGCGCCGTCAGGTCGGCGCAGCGCGGCGACCTCCTCCAGGTCGGCCCGGACCGGCTCGGCGCCGAGCGCCTCGATCCGCTCCTCGTCCATGAAGCTGGCGAAGAGGTCGCCGATCTTCTGGGCGTTGGAGCCGGGCTCGTGGCGTGCCCTGCGGCGAGCTCCTCGATGATCGCGCGGACGCGCTGCCTCGGACTGCGTCGGCGAGCATCGCGAACGCCCCCCACGCCGAGCGGTCCGCGGGGATCTCGGTGGTGTCGAGCCAGCGGCCGTTCACGTGCCGGAACAGGTCGTCCTGGGGGCGGATGTCGGGGTCCATGCCCGGCGCGGGCGTCGTCGAGGATCGTCACGCGCGCCAGCCGTACAACGCGTGCCGACGGTCCCCGTGACCTCGAGCAGAGGTCAGCAGGCGGGATCGTGCGCAGCATGGCGGCATGAGCAGACCCGTTGCCGTCACCGTCACCGACGACCCCGAGGACGACCGCTTCGAGGCCGTCGACGAGTCCGGGGTGGTGGCCGGCTTCGCGGCCTACCAGCGCTCGGACGGGCGCATCGTGTTCACCCACACCGTGGTCGACGACGCCTTCGAGGGGCAGGGCGTCGGCTCGACGCTCGTGCGGGCGGCCCTCGACGCCGTACGCGGCGAGGGCCTGCCGGGTCGTGCCCGCAGTGCCCGTTCGTCAGGGCGTACATCGAGCGGCACCCGGAGTACGCCGACCTCACGCGCAGGCGTCGAGCAGCCGGTCTCAGCCGCAGGGTGAGCACGGTCTTGCCGAGCACTCCGGCGCTGGTCCAGGTCAGCGCCCGGCCGCACCTCGTCGAGCGGGTACGTCGTCGCCGACCGGCGGGTCGACCACGCCGGACTCGATCATCGGCAGCAGCGCGTCCCACTGGCCGCGCATGAAGCCCGGGCGGGCCATCGCGTAGGCGCCCCAGCCGACGCCGCGGACGTCGATGTTGTTGAGCAGCAGCCGGTTGACCCTGCACCTGCGGGATGCCGCCGCCGGTGAAGCCCGACCACCAGCAGCCGGCCCAGCGGTGCCGAGCGCCCGCAGCGAGTCGGTCATCAGGTCGCCGCCGACCACGTCGACGACGACGTCGACGCCGCGGCCGTCGGTGAGCTCCTTGACCGCCGGCCAGGAAGCCGTCGACGAGCACCGCCTCGTCGGCGCCGAGCGTCCCGGACGAAGTCGGCCTTCTCCTGCGGTGGAGACCACCGCGATGGTGCGGGCGCCGTAGCCCGCGGGCCACCTGGAGCGCGGCGGTGCCGACCCCGCCGGCGGCACCGTTGACCAGCACCGTCTCGCCCTCGCGGAGCCCGGCCCGGGTCGTCCAGGGCGAACTGGGCGGTGAGGTAGTTCATCGGCAGCGCGGCGGCCTTCTCGAAGCTCGACCCCGTCGGGCAGCGGGAAGACGCTGTCGGCGGTGCACGCGCGACCAGGTCCGCGCCGCCGCCGTACGGCAGGCAGCAGGCGACCCGGTCGCCGGCGGTCGAGACCCGAGCCGTCGGGGGCCTCGCGCACGACGCCGGCGAAGTCGACGCCGAGCTGGAAGGGCAGCTCGGGCTTGATCTGGTACTCGCCCCGGCTCTGCAGCAGGTCGGGCCAGCTGACGCCCGAGCGCGTGCACCTCGACGAGCACCTCGCCCTCGCCGCGCGGTGGCTCGGGGCCTCGACGACCTCGACGCCGGAGGGGCCGTCGAGCCGGACGACCTGGACCGAGCGCATGCAGTCTCCTGACCTGGGGGACGGCGACGGGCTGCGGCACGGGTGAGCAGCCGCAGCATCCGGCCCGAGGCCGGCGCCGGAGGACGCGGTCGAGGGTGCCCGGACCGATCGGGCTCGCGGCGTGTCAGAATGGCGCAGCCTGAGGGACGCGGACGCTCGGCACGTGGAGAGGACGCCAAGAGTCGACGACCAGCTGCGTTCCGGCGGACCAGGCGACGGCCGAGGTCTTCCCGGACTGGCCCGGATCGTCTACTCCAGCGACGACTTCGCCGAGGTCTACGACGCCATCGTGGAGTCCGCCCCCCAGCCTGGTCGAGGGCTGCGACCACGCCAGCCTGATGCTGCGCCGGCGACGGGCGGTTCGTCACCGTGGCCGCCAGCGACGACGTGGCCCGGACCATCGACGCGCTTCGAGCGGGAGCTCGGCGAGGGGCCCTGCCTGGACGCCATCGTGGACGCCTCGGTCTACCACGACGCCGACCTCACCAACGGCTCCCCGTGGCCGCGGCTCGACCGAGCGGGTGCTCGGCGAGACCCCGGTGCGCGGGATGGCCGGGTTCCGGCTGCGGGCCGCCGAGCAGAAGACCGGCGCGCTCAACCTGTTCTCCGACACCCGGGCGGCCTCGACCCAGCACGCGGTGCGACCAGGGCATCGTGCTGGCCTCGTTCGTGACCGTCGCGCTGGTGGCCGCCGCACGAGCGCGAGACCGCGGACACGCTGCGGGCGGGCCTGCACAGCAACCGCGAGATCGGCAAGGCCGTCGGGCTGATGATGGCCTTCCACAAGATCAGCGACGACGAGGCGTTCGCGATGCTGCGCAGCACCTCGCAGGACATGAACATCAAGCTGGTCGAGGTCGCCCGCCAGGTCGTGGACCACCACAACCAGGTCTGAGCCGGGCCCGGCGGGCCTCAGCCGGACCGGACGACCCGGCCATCTCGAAGTGCATCGGGTCGGTGTAGTTCCAGTCGCCGCCCCAGGCGAAGCCCCAGCGCTTGAAGATCGCCACCACCCGACGGTCCATCTCCGCCCGACGGTGCCGCGCTGGTTGCCGGGGACGTTGAGGTCCACCGCGATCCCCCAGGAGTGCAGCGACAGACCCTGGGCCGGGTCGCTGGCGATGAAGCGCGGCACGTAGCAGCCGCCGTACTCGCCGGGGTGGATCTGCGGCGGCGAGCCCGCTGGCCACGACCTCCTCCAGCGCCGCCGCGCAGCTGCGGCAGCATGCCCTTGTTGCCGGTGACGGGGCCGAGGATCGGCATCGTCTCGCGGCGGATGTAGGCCGCGCACCCAGCGCCGGGTCGGGGTGACCGTCCCGTCGGGGTGCGGGGTGTAGGTGAAGGTGCCGACCGCGCTCGGAGACCGACGCGCCGGAGAGCACCGCGGTGCCGCGTCGAGTCGTCGAACTCCAGGGCCAGGGTCTGCAGGTCGTGCCGGGCCCGAGCACCTTCTTGAGCCGGCCCGTGACCGCCGACGGGGGTGAGCGTGCCGGTGGAGACCAGCATCGCGTTGCCGAGGGGCAGGCCGAGCTGGTCGCCGCGCTTGTGGTTGACCATCCGGAGAGGGGGGCGACGCGGTGCCGCTCTGCTGGACCAGCGGGCGCGTAGGCGCCGATGTGGACCCGGGCGCGCCCTCGGCCGACGCCCAGCCGCAGGTAGCCCGGCCGGTCGGCCAGCCGCGCGGCGAGCGACGGGTCGACGGCGACCTCCCCGCCGGCCACCCGTCGCCACACCTCGTCCGAGGCGGGCGGATGGCGTACGGCGGTGAACCGCCGGAGCCGGGCGGGGTCGGCGGCGGCGATCGACAGGGTCCGGCCGTCGACCGACAGCGAGGCCACCGACAGGGGCACCGTCGCGTCCACCCCCCGTACGGCGGCCACCGCACGGCGGACCCGCGCGGGCAGGGCACGGGCGCTGGTGAGCAGCACGTCGGAGGTGCGCAGCCGGCCGGTCAGCGGTCCGGGGTCGGGGACCGCGAAGGACGTCGTCGAGGAGGGCCCCGCGGTGGGACCACTCGGGCCCGAGGCGGAGGACCCACCGGAGGGGTCGAGCGAGGGCCCGGTCGGGGCGACCGGGGACGGGGTCGTTCCGGTCCTGGGCGATGGCTCCCCGGACGCTCTCCCGAGGTCACCCGTCGACGAGCACCCCCCGAGCGTGACCGCCAGCACGAGGACGGCCGCCGGCACGGCGCGTCCGCGGCGGTGCGTCGACATCCATTCCCTCCCCCCGTGTCCGGTACCCGGTCACGTCCCTGCCCGGTCTCGAGCCCGGGGAGTCCAGTGTGCCGACCTCACCCGAGGCCACGGGCGCCTGGTCCAGCGCACTCGGTCCGGTTTCGAGCCCGCACCCATCCGGTCGCGTGGCGACCCCGAACCCCTCTCGAACGATGGTCGGGCCGGGACGACCCACCACCACCCGTCCCGGGCCCGACCATCACCCGAGCAGCGTCACCGACGGTGGCGCGCACCGCTTGGCCCGGGGGACCGCTCTCCCCCGGGCCAGGACTGGGTGGATCATCCCGTGGGCCCCGGCTGAGGTCGGGGCCCGCGGTCCCGCCGGTCGAGGTCTCGCCCCTCCCCTGGCCGCCACCGCCCGCTCGCTGTCGGCCGCTCGCCAACGGCCATCGGTCGCCAGCCCTCGGTCGCCAGCCCTCGGCCACCGGCCCTCGGCCACCGGCTACCCGGTGCTTGCCGCGAGACCCACCGGGGTACGACGCAGCCATGAGTGAGACGACACCCCAGAGCGACCCCTCCGGCGAGGACCAGGCGAGCGACATGCTGGTGCCGGACGACCACCTGCCCGACGACCTGAACCCGGAGCTCAACCCCCTCGCCCGTCAGCCCGACGAGGACGAGGACGAGGGCGCCTCGCCGAACACCGAGGACGGTCCCGACGCGGCCGCAGCCGCACCCGGCGCCTGACCGGTCGGCGGCTCAGGAGTTCTCGCGCCGGAAGGTGGCCGTGCCCCACCAGATGGCCAGCACGAACAGGACCGGCCCAGCCGTCCCCCACAGCAGGCCCGAGGAGGCGAAGTCGCCGCCGAAGGAGTCCCGCACGGCGTCGACGACGTGGCGGATCGGCATGAAGTCGCTCGCCCGCTCCAGCCAGGCCGGGCCGATGGTCATCGGCAGCAGGATGCCGGAGAGCAGCAGCACCGGCATCATCACCATGTTGATGACCGGCGCCATGACGTCCTCGGACTTCATGGTCAGCGCCAGCGCGTTGGACGCGGCGGCGCAGGCGCCCCGATGAGCAGGGTCAGCAGGGTGCCCAGCGACCAGCCCGCCGAACGGCGCGTCCATGCCCAGCGCGTAGCCCAGCGCCGATGAGGATGAGGGCCTGCACGAGCAGCTGGAGGAGGTCGCGGTAGAGCCGGCCCGACCAGCAGGGCCGTCCGGCTGGCCGGCGTCACCCGCTCGGCCTCGATGACGCCCTCGCGCCACTCGCCGATCAGGCGTGAAGCCGGCGAAGAACGCGCCGAAGATGCCCGAGCTGGACGAGCATGCCCGGGCACGAAGAAGGTGTAGGCGTTGGTGGCGCCGAACTGGCTGACCAGCGGCTTGAGCAGCGGGCCGAACAGCAGCAGGTAGAGCACCGGCTGCAACAGCGCCGATGATGACCCAGGCCGGGTTGCGCAGGTTCATCCGCAGCTGCCGGCGGAAGACGATGGAGCTCTCGCGCAGGAACCTCATCGCAGGGCTCCCTCGGGTGCGTCGGTGGTGGTCGGGGCGGGCCGTCGCCGGGGCTCGCGTCACCGGCGGCGTCCGCGTGCTGGGCGTGCTCGGCGTGCTCGGCGTCGCGCAGCGAGCGGCCGGTCAGGGTCAGGAACACGTCGTCCAGGGTCGGCCGGTGCACCTCGATGGAGTCCAGGTCGATGCCGGAGCGGTCCAGGTCGCGGATGCAGGCCCTGGACGACCCGCCCGGCCCGGGGCACCCGGCCGCGCACGTGGCGGTCGCTCGACCATGCACGTCGGCCCCGGTCTCGGTCAGGGTGGCGAGCTTGGCGGCCGCCTCCGCGACCTGCGCCGGGTCGATGACCTCCAGGTCGACCAGGTCACCGGCCACCTGCGCCTTGAGGTTGTCGGCGGTGTCGGCGGCCACGATCCGGCCCTGGTCGATGATGAGGATCCGGTCGGCCAGGACGTCGGCCTCGTCGAGGTAGTGCGTGGTCAGGAAGACCGTGGCGCCGCGCCGGTCGCGCAGGCCGCGGATGTGCTCCCACAGGTTGGCGCGGGCCTGCGGGTCGAGCCCGGTGGTGGGCTCGTCGAGGAACACCAGCGTGGGCTCGTGGATCAGCCCCATCACGATGTCGAGGCGCCGCTTCTGCCCGCCCGACATCTGCTTGGGCATCCGCGTGCCACAGTCCGGCCAGGTCCATCTGCTCGAACAGCTCCCGGCCGCGCTCCTCGACCACGCGGCGCGGCAGGCCGTAGAGCATCCCGTGGTCCATGACCTCGTCGCCGGCCCGGGCCCCGCTGAACGCGCCGCCGGCCTGGGAGACGTAGCCGATGCTGCGGCGTACCTGCTCGGACTGCGGACCACGTCGTAGCCCGCGACCGTGGCGGTGCCCGCGGTCGGGCGTGAGCAGCGTGGTCAGCATCCGCAGCGTGGTGGTCTTGCCGGCGCCGTTGGGCCCGAGGAAGCCGACGACCTCGCCCTCCTCGACGTCCAGGTCGACCCCGTCGACGGCGCGGACCTCGTCTTCGCTGCCGGCCCTGCTTGGTCTGGAAGGTCTGCACGAGCCCGCGTGCGCGGATCACGCCTGCTCCTCTCCGCCGGTCCGCCCGGCACGTCGCGCGACCGCCCCCCGCTGTCGACGTCCCGAGAACAGGATGGACCCGACCACCGACAGGAACTCACCGCCGGCTCGCCGGCTCCCCACCTCCGGCAGCGCCGCCGTCGCGGGGGCCGGGCGCGGATGAGTCTGGTCGTACCGCGCCGCGTCCCCGAGCGGTCGCATAGAGTCGAGGTCATGACGACGCTGGACGGCGCGAAGGTCGACGCGCCCGCCGAGCCTCCCGGTGTGGGCCGAGACCGTGCTGCTGCTGGTGCTGGCGCTGGTCGTCTCCGCGGTCGTCAAGACCTTCTTCGTGCAGATGTTCTTCGTGCCCTCGGGCTCCATGCGACCGCTCTTCGTCGACGACGACCGGATCCTCGTGCAGAAGATCTCCTACTGGGCCGGCGACGTGCAGCGGGGTGACGTGGTGGTCTTCGACGACCCGGGCGGTCGCTGGCTCGGGGCCGAGGGCGCACCCTCGCTGACCCACGTGCAGAAGGCGCTCTCCGAGATCGGGCTCTACCCCACCGGTGGCCACCTGGTGAAGCGGGTCATCGGGGTGGGCGGCGACCACGTGGTCTGCTGCGACCAGGCCGGGCGGGTCACGGTCAACGGGGTCGCGCTCGACGAGAGCTCCTACATCATGCCCGGGGCCTCCCCCTCCGAACGGCGCTTCGACGTCCGGGTCCCCCGGGGCCGGCTCTGGGTGATGGGCGACAACCGGGCCAACAGCGAGGACTCCCGCTTCCACCAGGACCTCCCGGGCGGCGGGACGGTCCCCCGCAAGGACGTCGTGGGCAAGGTGTGGGCCATCGTGTGGCCGTTCGGCCGCGCCCACCTGCTGCACGAGCCGTCCACCTTCGAGAACCCGGCCCTGCGAGCCACCGACCGCTGAGAGGCCGGGGCGCGCTCAGCCCACGTGCACGTGCGGGCGGCGCAGCCGTCGCGGCTCGGCCCGGCGGAGCACCTCGCGGGTCACGGGGGCGACCTCGCCTGCCCCCAGCAGCAGGAAGCGCAGCAGGTTGGCCACCGGGTTGCCCTCGGTCCACTCCATGTACAGGTGCGGCGTCGTGCCGGTCAGGTCGCGCACGTGCAGCAGCAGCGCGGCGAGCGCGTTCGGCACCGAGCTGGAGGCCACCCGCAGCACCCGGAACTCGCCGTGCCGCACCTCCCCGTGCACGTCGAGGGTGGACTCGAACTCGGACGGGTCGGCCACCGTGACCTCGACGAACACCACGTCGGTGTCCGTGGGGAGGTCGTGGTCGGCCCGGACCTGGCGGAGCTTCTCGTCGTACTCCGCGCGGTCCCGGGCGTCCGGCTCGTTCGCCACCAGCCGGATGGTGCGGCGGGCGCAGTCGCGCAGGAACATCTCGGCGGTGGCGTCCAGGCGTACGTCGGTGGCCCTCAGCTCGAAGGACCGGGTCAGGCGGGAGACCACCGAGACGGCCACGATGGCGGCGATGAAGCACGCGCCGATCTTCACGCCGTCGGGTCGCTCGATGACGTTGTCCACGGTGGTGTAGACGAACACCAGCGTGATGACCGCGAACGCGACGCTCCGGCGGCGCTGGCCGGCCCGTCGCGCGGCCAGGGTCACCGCCGCCCCCGCCGAGGTGAACAGCACGAGCACCCCGGTGGCGTAGGCGCCGCCCTGGGCGTTCACGTCGGCCTTGAACAGCACCGTGATGGCGAAGGCCACCGCGGTGAGCAGCAGGACGAGCGGACGCGAGGCGCGGGCCCAGGCCGGGGCCATGCCGTAGCGCGGCAGGTACTTCGGGATGAGGTTGAGCATCCCGGCCATGGCCGAGGCGCCGGCGAACCACAGGATGGCGATGGTGCTCGCGTCGTACAGGGTGCCGAAGCCGTTGCCCAGGTAGCCGTGGGCCAGGAAGGCCAGCGCGCGACCCGAGGCCCGCCCGCCGTCCGCGAGCTCCGCCGGCGGGATGAGCAGCGTGGTCACGACGCTGCTCAGCAGCAGGAAGACGCTCATCACCACCGCGGCGACCGCGAGCATCCGCTGGGTGCCGCGCACGCGTCCGGCCGGGTCCTGCTCGGTGTCGCCCCCGCCCCCGTCCACGTGGGTCATGACCGCCACGCCGGTCTCGAACCCCGACATCCCGAGCGCCAGCTTGGGGAACACCAGCAGGGACAGGGCGACCACCATCAGCGGGTTCCCGTGCTGCGTGGTCAGGGCCGTCCGCCAGTCGGTGATGACCGCGGGGTCGGCTGCGACGTGGGCCAGGGCCACCGCGATCACCACCACGTTGAGCAGCAGGTAGGTGCCCACCAGCACCACCGCGATCCCGATGGCCTCGGTGAAGCCCCGCAGGAACACCGCCCCGAGCAGTCCGAGCAGCCCGAGCGTGATGGCCACCTCGTGGCCGTGCAGCAGCGCCGGCACGTTCGGGTTCTCCACGATGTGGGCGGTGGCGTCCGCGGCGGACAGCGTCATCGTGATGAGGAAGTCGGTGGCGGCGAAGCCCAGCAGCACCAGCACGAAGAGCTTGGCGGCCCAACGGGAGAGCAGGCGCTCCAGCATGGCGATGGAGCCCTGCCCGTGCGGCGACTCCTGGGCGACCCGGCGGTAGACCGGAAGCGCGCCCAGCAGGGTGAGCGCGACGAGCACCAGCGTCGCGAACGGCGACAGCACCCCGGCCGCGACGGCGGCGATCCCCGGCTGGTAGCCCAG
This sequence comes from uncultured Actinomycetota bacterium, assembly GCA_963750345.1. Classification (GTDB taxonomy): domain Bacteria; phylum Actinomycetota; class Actinomycetes; order Propionibacteriales; family Nocardioidaceae; genus Nocardioides_B. The sequence continues at coordinate 434,043 of CAVVQH010000013.1, forward strand.
CGTGGAGAAGTAGTCCACCCCGGTCAGGCACATGACCTTCCACCAGGGGTGCCGGCGCTCACCGGCCTCCGCGTGCGGGCCCGGGTGCTGGGTGGCCCGCTCGGCCAGGTCCTCCAGCAGCCAGCCCCGCAGCTGCGGACGTCGTACGGCGCGGCGGCCCTCGAGCAGGGCGGTCACCGTCGGCCCCGGTGCGGGAGGTGCGCGGCGCCCAGGGCCACGGTCACCAGCCCGAGGAGGCGTACGGCGTCGGCCGGACCGTGCAGCACCAGCGCACCGGAGCCGTCGAGGAGGAAGCCGGTGGCGACCAGCCAGGCCACCACCGCGAGCCCGACGGGCACGAGCCCGCGCTGGCGCAGGCTGCAGCAGGCCACCAGCGCGGCGAGCGCGCCGAGACCCACGGGCACACCGGCGGGGCGGGTGACGTCGACGGTGACCAGGCTGCCCCAGAACGTCGCGAACAGGCGCCCCGCCGGCCGGCCCGCCAGCGTCGAGGCCAGGCTCGGCACCGGGGTGGGAACCGAGGTCGGCACCGGGGTCGGCACCCGTGCGGGGCTCGGAAGGAGGGAGGGATGACGGGTCGGGCTCACCCGTCCATCCTCCGACCGGACGCACCGGCGGCCGACGATCTTGACGGAGTCCTGACGGTGTGACCCCGGTGACCCCGGTGACCCCGGTGACCCCGGGCCTCCTGCCGAGGCGTGCCAGGCTGGCCCCATGGCGAACGTCTACACGCACGGCCACCACGCCTCGGTGCTCCGCTCGCACCGCTGGCGCACGGCGGAGAACTCGGCGGCGCACCTGCTGCCCCTGCTCGAGGCCGGGATGCACGTCCTGGACGTGGGGTGCGGGCCCGGGACCATCACCATGGACCTGGCGGACCTGGTCGCGCCGGCCGGCTCGGTCACGGCGCTGGAGCGCACCGAGGACGCCCTCGCGCTGGCCCGGGCCGAGGCCGAGGGGCCGGCGGACCCCGAACGTGTCCTTCGAGGTGGGCGACGTGGCCGCCCTGCCGATGGCCGACGGCACCTTCGACGTGGTGCACGCGCACCAGGTGCTGCAGCACGTCGACGACCCGGTGCTGGCCCTGCGGGAGATGGCCCGGGTGGCCCGTCCGGGGGGCCTCGTCGCCGTGCGGGAGAGCGACTACGCCGGCTTCACGTGGTACCCGGGCTCACCGGAGCTCGACCGGTGGATGGGCCTCTACCAGCGCGTCACCCGCGCCAACGCCGCCGAGCCGGACGCCGGCCGGCGCCTGCTGTCCTGGGCCCGTGCGGCCGGGCTCACCGACGTACGGGCCTCGTCGAGCACCTGGTGCTTCGCCACCCCGGAGGACCGGGCCTGGTGGGGCGGGCTGTGGGCCGAGCGGGTGGTGGCCTCCGACCTGGCCCGGCAGGCCGTCGAGGGCGGGTTCGCGACCACCGCCGAGCTGGAGTCGATGGCCGCGGGCTGGCGGCACTGGTCCGAGCAGGAGGACGGCTGGTTCAGCGTGCTGCACGGGGAGCTGCTGGCCCGGGTCTGAGCCGGCCCACACCCCCCGGCGACGTGGCGGCACGTGGCTCAGACGAGGACCCGCAGCTCGTCGCCGAGCCGGGCCCCGGCGTGCAGCGCGAGCTGGTCCCCGGACCAGAAGCTGCCCGGGTCGTAGTAGTTGGTGGGCCGCTCCGTGCCCAGCAGCCCCATGGCCTGGTACGTCGCGGCGACCACCTCGGCGCAGTACGTCGTCTCCACAGCGGCGGGACGGCGCAGCCGCCCGCGCGCCCAGCGTCCCGCCAGCGCGACCGTGGCCGGGAACGGGGTGCCGTCCATCCGGGCGATCGTGGTCAGCAGCGCCTCCTCCATCGCAGGGGTGACCGTCACGTCGAGCTGCCGGAGCCAGGCCCGCTGGTGGTAGCGCTGCGACCACTGGGTCACCGCGTCCTGCAGGTCGTGCAGCTGCACGCCGCGGTGGAACGTGCCGGTCCAGACGTCGACGAGCCCCCGGCCCAGCTCGGCGTGCCACATCAGCGGCGGCAGGTCGTCGAGGACCACGGCCATGCCGACGTGGTTCACGGGGGCGTTGGTGACCGCCCGGATAGCGTGGTCGGCAGCGGTCCGGCCGCGGAACAGCCACACGTCCCCGGTCCGGGTCAGGTCGACGGCACGGTCGAGGGTGAGCGAGCTGTCGCGTCGTGCGGGCATCGAGGGATCGGACCTCCGGTCGGGGAAGGACAGACATGAGGCTGTGGAAGGCACTCGGGGCCGCCGGGCTGGCGGGCGTCGCCGCCACCGGGGTCATCATCGCGCGCAACCAGCGCGCCCGGGCGCAGCTGACGCCCGAGCAGGTGCGCGCCCGGCTGCACGCGCGCGCCGAGGCGGTCGCCCAGGCCGGTCAGGACCCGGGCTCGGAGCCGGTCGGCGGGCCGTCCAACCCGGGCAGCTCGGCCAGCAGCGCCCGGGCGTAGGCCCGCTCCGCGTCGATGTCGACGTGGCGGACCTCGCCGCGGGCCAGCACCACGGCGTAGCCCCCGGTCACCGACTCCAGGCGCAGGAAGCGCTCGCCCAGCGCGGCCCGCAGCTGCTCCTCGCGCGGGAGCCAGATGACCTCGCTCTGGGCGACGCTGTCCAGCGCCCACTCCACGGTGCCGTTGAAGCGGACCTCGGCGCCCGAGGGCAGGTCGGCGACCTCGATCGACATGCCGGCGACCACGAAGACCTCGTCGTCCAGGTCGCGGTCGGGCACGAAGAAGCGGTCGCCGCTCGTGGGGGTCCAGGCCAGTCCTCGGGCGGCCAGCTCGACCGCCTGCTCTCGGGTGATCACCCCGCCATTGTCCCGCGGTCCCGCCAGGGCTACTCCTCGGTGAGCCACAGCGCGGCGTACGGCGGGAGCTGCACCGCGTCGTCGCTCAGGACGGGGGTCGACCCGGCCACGTGGTCCACCAGCCGGCCGGGGTCCATCCCCAGGCCCCGGACCACGTCCAGCGGCACGTGCCGGGGGCCGGGCATCACGTTGTAGGCCGCCAGCATCGGACCGAGGGGGTGGTGCCGGGCCACCAGCAGCACCCCGCGGTCGCGAGGGTCCAGCACTCGTGAGGGCACCGAGGCGTGCAGGTGGGGCAGGGAGGCGCGGACCTCGACCAGGTGCTGGACGCCGGCCTGGATGCCGTGCTCGTCGGCCGGCAGGGGCCAGGGCATCCGTGGACGGTGCACCCACCGGTTGTCCAGGGCGTGCGACGGCTCGGAGGCCCAGTCCGCGTCGTCGACCAGGCCCAGCTCGTCGCCCATCCAGATGACCGGCAGCCCGCCGAAGCCCAGGACCACCGCGTGCGCGAGCAGGATCCGCGCGACAGCCGCGTCGTCGGAGACCTCCCACGGCCCCGGGTCCGCGGGATCCGGGTCGTGCACGCCGAGCCCGGCCAGCGAGGCCAGCGACCCGGAGATGCGCCGGTCCCCGGTGGCGGCGTTCTCCCCGAAGACCAGGCCGTGGGCCCAGGACCCCGGGAACGCGCCGGTGTAGAAGTCGGAGAGGAACGAGCGGTGCGCGAAGCCGTCCAGCCCGACCGCGGCGGCGTCCCCGTCGTCGATGGCCCACCCGATGTCGTCGTGGCAGCGGGCGTAGGTGATCCAGGCGGTGGTGGTGGGCGGGTCCGCCAGCTGCTGCAGGGCGTGCGTCGCCAGCCCCACGTCGCGGCAGGCCAGCATCGACCAGATCTGCACCATGAGGCCGTTGTGGTAGGCCAGGTCGCTGACCTTGCCGTGGTGCTCGCCCACCCCGAGGTAGGCCACCAGGTCCTGCGGGCCGACGATGGCCTCGGCCTTGAACAGCACCGCCGGGCAGGCGATGCGCGCCACCGTGCGCAGCGCCTGGGTCACCGCGTGGACCTCGGGCTGGTTCTGGCAGTTGGTGCCCAGGCGCTTCCAGGTGAAGGCGATCGCGTCCAGCCGGAGCACCTCGACGCCCTGGTTGGCCAGGAAGCAGATGATGTCTGCGTACTCGCACAGCACGTCGGGGTTGGCCCAGTTGACGTCCCACTGGTAGCGGTTGAACGTCGTCCACACCCAGGCGTCCAGCTCCTCGTCCCAGGTGAAGCTGCCCGGGGCCAGGTCGGGGAAGACCTCCGGCAGGGTGCGCTCGAAGGCGTCGGGCATGGACCGGTCCGGGTAGAGCAGGAAGTAGTCCCGCTTGACCGGGTCGCCGGCCCGCGCCTGCTGCGCCCAGGCGTGCTCGCGCGCGACGTGGTTCAGCACCAGGTCCAGGCACAGGCTGATGCCCTCGCCCCGCAGCCGGGCGGTCAGCGCCCGGAGGTCCTCCATGGTGCCGAGGTCCTCGCGCACGCTGCGGAAGTCGGCCACCGCGTAGCCGCCGTCGCTGGGCGAGGGCCGAGGGCTCAGCAGCGGCATCAGGTGCAGGTAGCCCACTCCCAGGTCACGCAGGTACGGCGTCCGCTCGGCCACCCCGGCCAGGGTGCCGGCGAAGCGGTCGGCGTACGCCGCGTACCCGACCATCCCGGGGCGCTGGAACCAGTCCGGCTCGAGGCCGCGGCGCTCGTCGAGGTCGTGCAGGTCGTCCTCGCGCGACGCGTACGCCGCCGCCGCGAGCACCACGAGCCGGTGCAGCACCGGGTCGACGTCGACGTACAGCTCCTCGAGCGCGGCCCGCAGGTCGGGGAGCCAGCGGGACAGCCGCAGCTCGAAGGTACGACGACGGTGGTCGGGCACGGACCGCAGGGCGCGCGCCACGTCGGGGGCCAGCATCGGGCCAGTATGCCGAGATCCCGGCAGCGGCCCGGCAGCGGCCGGGCAGCGTCCCGGCAGCGATCCGGAGCCGCCGTGCGGGTCGGCGCCCTAACCTGGGGGCAGCACGTCCCGCCGCGGGACGTCCGTCCGCCCCAGGAGCACGCATGTCCGCCGAGCACACCACCGCGCCCGACGAGCACGACGACGCCCTCGGGGGCGAGACCCCGGTGAAGCCGGGCTCGTTCCGCGCCCGGATCCGCAGCAAGCCGGGCGTGCGGCACGTCTGGCGGGCCGGGGTCTTCGTCCTGGGCCTGGTCTGCATCCTCGGCGGCTTCGCGCTGGTCGTGCTGCCCGGGCCGCTGACCATCCCGCCCATCGTGCTCGGCCTGTGGATCTGGTCCACCGAGTTCGGCTGGGCGCACCGCTTCTTCTCCTCCGCCGCGGACAAGGGCAAGGAGGCCTGGGAGCAGGCCAAGCGTCACCCGGTCAGCTCCTCGGTGGTCACCGTCGGCGGGCTGATCGGCGCCGGGGTGGTCATCTGGGCCACGCTGCACTACGACCTGGTCGCCCGGGCCAAGGACCTCGTCGGGCTGTCCTGACGATGATGCGCCGGGTCTACCGCGACGCCCACCGGGTGCTGCTCGACGTCTCGCCGGCGCGGGCCTGGGAGGCTGTCGTCCGGCTGGGGGGCGACGACCGGTTCTACACGCCCGGACCGCTGTGGCGGGCCCGCGGGGCGGTCGAGCGTCGGTTCGGTGGCCCCGGCCACCGCATCGAGGGTCCGGGTCGCCCGCTGCGGCCGGGCGACACCATGGACTTCTGGCGGGTCGTCGAGGTGCACCCGCCCACCCGGCTACGGGTGCGGGCCGAGAGCCTGCTGCCCGGCACCGCCCACCTCGAGGTCGTGCTGACCGCCGACGGCTCGGGCACCGAGCTGGCGCTGCACACGGAGTTCGAGCCGGACGGCCCGCTGGGGCACGCGTTCTGGTGGGCGGAGCTGCCGGCGCACCTGGTGGTCTTCGAGCTGATGACGCGGCGGCTGGCGGGCCTGGTCACCCGGTCCGCCTCGGGTGGGGCCTCACCAGCCGCGGACTAGCGTGGACGGTCGTCCCGTCCGTACGTCGTTCCAGGAGCACCGATGACCAGCACCACCCCCACCCCTACCACCGGCACCGAGAACCTGGCCGCCCCCTCGGGCACCTACCTGCTCGGCGGCGACCTGCCCGTCGTACGCCTGGGGTACGGCACCATGCAGCTGCCCGGTGAGGGCGTCTGGGGCCCGCCGCGCGACCGTGACGCGGCGCTGGCGGTGCTCCGCCGGGCCGTGGAGATCGGCGTGACGCTCTTCGACACCGCGGACTCCTACGGCCCCGAGGTGGCCGAGGACCTGCTGCGCGAGGCGCTGCACCCCTACGCCGACGACGTCGTGATCGCCACCAAGGCCGGGCTGACCCGCCAGGGCCCCGGCCGGTGGACGCCGGTCGGCCGGCCGGCGTACCTCCGCCAGCAGTGCGAGCTGTCCCTGCGGCGGCTCGGGCTGGAGCGCATCGACCTCTTCCAGCTGCACCGCATCGACCCCGACGTGCCCGTCGAGGACCAGGTGGGTGAGCTGAGGGCGCTGCAGGACGAGGGCAAGATCCGGCACATCGGCCTGTCCGAGGTCAGCGTGGAGCAGCTCGTCGAGGCACAGCGGACGGCCACGGTCGTCTCGGTGCAGAACCTGTTCAACCTCGCGAACCGGGACGCCGAGCCGCTGCTGGACCACTGCACCCAGCACGACATCGCCTTCATCCCGTGGTTCCCGCTGGCCACCGGCGCGCTGTCGCAGACCGACGGCCCGTTGGCCGCGGCCGCGGAGCGGCACCGGGCCACGCCCTCCCAGCTGGCCCTGGCCTGGCTGCTGCGCCGCTCGCCGGTGGTGCTGCCGATCCCCGGCACCTCCAGCCTGGAGCACCTGGAGTCCAACACGGCCGCGGCCGGGATCGAGCTGACCGACGACGAGTTCGAGGCGCTGACCGCCGAGGTCTGAGTCCCGGGCACGGCCGACCGGGCGGGGCGGGGCATGGCGCCGCCCGGTCGGGGCACCGGGGGCGTGACGTGCGTCACCGTGTGACCGGCCCGGGGCGCCTCGGACCCTCGGACCCCAGGAGTGGCGATGACCACGACCGCCCAGCAGCCGCGCCACGAGACCGCGCTGGACCGCCTCGGCATCCCGCACGTCCTGCGGTGGGGGTTCGTGGGCGTCCTGGTGTTCATGACCGGCAACGGGGTGGAGTCGAACTTCATCGAGCCGCACCTCGTCGATGCCCTCGGGAAGGACTCCGAGAGCGTCGTGGCCACCATCATCGCGATGTACAGCGTCGCGGTGCTGGTCGGCGCCTACCTGTCGGGCGCCCTGTCCGACCTCTTCGGGCCACGGCGGGTGATGGCGCTCGGGTTCGCGGTGTGGATGGTCTTCCAGGCCCTGTTCCTGCTCAGCGTGCAGCTGGAGTCGGTGCCGCTGATCCTGCTGACCTACTTCCTGCGCGGGTTCGGCTACCCGCTGTTCGCCTTCTCCTTCCTGGTGTGGATCAACGAGATCACGCCGTACGAGCGCAACGGCAAGGCCGTCGGCTGGTTCTACGTCATGTTCACCGGCGGTCTGCCCACGCTGGGCTCGCTGTTCGCGGTCTTCGCCATCCCCGGCTTCGGCGGCGGGTTCGGCGGCGAGACGCTGACCATGGTGGCCTCGGCCGCCCTCGTGGTCGCCGGCTTCCTCATCACCTGGTTCGGCGTGCGCGAGCCGACCGGACGCGGACGTCTGGCGCCGGAGGGCGAGTCCGCCTCGACCGTCATCTTCTCCGGCGTCCTGCTGACCTGGCGCAACCCGAAGATCCTGATGGGCTTCCTGGTGCGGCTGATCAACACCGCCCCCGAGTACGGCATGTTCCTCGTGCTGCCCGCCGTCATCGCCGACGACCTGGGGTGGGGCCAGGGCCGGTGGCTGACCATGACGGTCGTGGTCTACGCCTCCAACATCCTGGTCAACGCGGTCTTCGGCGCCGTGGGCGACGCGATCGGCTGGGTGCGGACCGTGAAGTGGTTCGGCGTCTTCGGCTCGGCCGTGGGCATCCTGACCTGGTGGTACGTGCCGCACCTGGTCACGCCCGGCTCGGACTGGGGCTACTACCTGAGCCTCGCCGGCGGGGTGCTGTTCGGGGTCATGCTGGCGGGCTTCGTGCCGATGGGCGCGATCATGCCGGCGCTCGCCCCGGAGCACAAAGGGGCGGCGATGGCGATGTACACGACCGCAGCCGGCGGGGCCGCCTTCCTCGGCTCGGCGGTCGTCGCGATCGTGCGGCCGTGGGGCGGCGGGGTCGGCACGGTGTGGGCCTTCGTGGCGCTCTACGCGTGCGCCTTCGTGATGATCTCCTTCATCAAGGTCCCCGACCGCGACCCGGACGCCACCGACCCGGACGCCGACCGGGACGCCGACGCGGAGGGTGCGGGGGCCGCACGCGGCTAGGATCCCGAGCATGTCAGGAGTCGCCCGGCGCCGCCCCCTCGTCAGTCGTTGGGACCCCCTGACCATCGGGGTCGACATCGGTGGCACCAAGGTGCTGGCCGGGGTGGTCGACTCCTCCGGCACGGTGCTGGCCAAGGAGCGCCGCCTGACCCCCGGCACCAGCGTCTCGATGGTCGAGGACACCATCGTCGAGGTGGTCGCCTCGCTGCGGGCGGTCTACGACGTGGCGGCGGTCGGCATCGGCGCGGCCGGCTTCATCGACTCCACCCGCTCCATCGTGCAGTTCTCCCCGCACCTGGCCTGGCAGGACGAGCCGCTGCGGGCCGCGCTGGCCTACCGCCTGCGGCTGCCGGTCATCGTGGACAACGACGCCAACACCGCGGCCCTGGCCGAGAGCCGTTTCGGCGCGGGCTTCGGGCACCGCTTCGTCCTGTGCGTGACCCTCGGCACCGGCATCGGCGGGGCGCTGGTGCTCGACAACCGGGTGTTCCGCGGGGCCAACGGGATGGCCGGCGAGTTCGGCCACATGCAGGTCGTCCCCGGCGGCCACCGGTGCCCGTGCGGCAACCGGGGGTGCTGGGAGCAGTACGCCTCGGGCAACGCCCTGGAGCGGGACGCCCGCGAGCTGATCTCGACGGCGTCCCCCGTGGCGCAGCGGCTGAGCGAGATCGTCTCGGGCGACGCCTCCGCCCTGACCGGCCGGCAGATCACGCAGGCGGCCCGGGACGGAGACCCGCTCTCCATCGAGCTGCTGGCCGAGATGGGCACCTGGCTCGGGGTGGGGCTGGCCGGCCTCGCCGCGGCCTTCGACCCCGGGTGCATCCTCATCGGCGGCGGCGTCTCCACCGCGGGGGACCTGCTGCTGGCCCCGACCAAGGCGGCGTTCTCCCGCACCCTCACCGGGCGGGGGCACCGCACCGAGCCGGTGATCCGGCTGGCCGCCCTGGGCCCGGACGCCGGCTTCGTCGGGGCGGCCGACATGGCCCGCTCGGCCGCGCGACGGTCGCGCCGGGCCCGGACGGGACGGGCCGAACGGGTCGCGCGGCGCCGGCTGCGCTTCGAGGCCTGAGCGCCGAGGCGTCCCGTGCTGCGCGGGTTCTCCCGCCGAGGCGTCCCGTCGTGCGCGCGTTTCCCCGCCGAGGCGTCCCGTGCTGCGCGGCTTTCCCGCCGAGGCGTCCCGTGCTGCGCGGCTTCCCGCCGAGGCGTCCCGTGCTGCGCGGGTCTCCTCGCCTGGGTGTCAGCCCCCGTGGAGGAGGCCCTCGACCAGGTCGGGGTGCTGGGAGACCCACCACGTCACGTAGGGGCACGCCGTCATCACGCGGTGCGTGCCGTCGTCTCGTACGTCGTCGAAGGCCGCCCCCACCAGCGCGGACGCCACCCCGTCCCCGTCGAACCCGGGCTCGATCTCCGTCCCGTGCAGCACCACGACGCGAGGCGAGCGCTCGACGAGCAAGCGCCCGGCAGCACGGCCGTCCACCAGGGCGTCGTACCGCTCCGGCCCGCGGCGTACGACGGGAGCCGCACGTCGTACGGCCCGGTCCTCCAGCTCGAGCAGGGTCGCCGCCGCGAGCTCGTCCAGCCAGTCGCCGTACTGGCGGGGCGACCAGCCGCGGACGCCCACCAGCAGGTGCACCGTCGAGGAGTTCACCAGCGCCCAGCAGGCCTCGGCGGCCCCGTCGACGTCGAGGTCGTGGCGGAGGCCGCCCAGGCTCGCGAGGTGCGTCACGAAGGCTCGGGCCCCGACCAGGCTCTCCTCACGCACCGTGTCGAGCAGCGCGCGGGCCTCGTCGTCCACGTCCGCGGCCGCCGTCAGGACGGCCCCCAGGGGAGCGGCACGGAGCCCCACGTCGAGCAGCATGTCGGCCCAGCGACGGACCAGCCGCCGGGGGTCGCGCTCGGCGAGCATCCCCTGCACGGCGGGCCGGCTCGTCATGTCGACCGGTTCGTCGTCGCCGACCAGCGCCCAGTCCCACGCCAGCTTGAGCAGCGCCGCCTTGCCCCCCACCGAGGAGAACACCGTCTTGCGGCCCACCCCGGCGCGCTCGGCCACCGCGTCGATGGTCGTGGCCGCGTAGCCCCGCTCGACGAACAGCTCGCCCGCCGCCCCCACGATCGCCCGGCGGGTGGCACGCGCCTGCTCGGCGCGGACGGGGGACGCGTACGGCGCTCGACCGGTCCGGACCACCTCGGTCATCCCTTGACCCCTCTCCGACATGAGAACACCATGAGTGTGGTCATCACACTAACAGTTGCCTGGAGGTCGCCATGCGGGTCGCCGTCATCGGAGCAGGACCGGCCGGTCTCCTGGTCGGGAGCGCGCTGGCCCGTCGCGGTCACCACGTCGTCGCCGTCGAGCGGGACGCCGGCCCGCCCGCGTCCGGGCCGTGGCAGCGACGAGGGGTGATGCAGTTCCACCACGCCCACGGGGTCCGGTTCCAGGTCGGCGACGTGCTCGCCGAGCACTGGCCGGAGGCGCTGGAGGGCTGGCTCGGCCTCGGGGCGGAGCCCATCAGCTTCGACCTGCCGGGCGGCAGGACCGTCCCGGGCGGCCACCGGTCGCGGCGGGAGACCTTCGAGCGCGCGCTCCGGATGGCCGCACGAGACGTTGCCGGACTGGTCGTGCGCCGCGGCCACGTCGACCAGGTGCTCATGAGCGAGGGCCGGGCCCGGGGGCTGGTCGTCGACGGCGCCGAGCTCGAGGCCGACCTGGTCGTCGACGCGTCGGGACGGGCCGGCCACGCCACCGACGGCGTCCGCGCCCCCGCCTCCGTCGGCGGGCTGTGCGGCATCGCCTACGTCGACCGGCAGTACCGCCTGCGCGACGCCGACGACACGGGCCCGATGTCGAACCCGCTGGCGTGGCAGGCCGACTTCGACGGCTACCAGACCATCCTGTTCCTGCACGAGCGCGGCCACTTCTCGGTGCTGCTGGTCCGGCCGACCTCGGACGCCGCGCTCAAGGACCTCCGCCACACGCGGGCCTTCGACGCCGCCTGCCGCGCCATCCCGGGGCTGGACGAGTGGACCGACCCGGAACGCTCCGAGCCCGTCGGCGACGTCCAGCCCGGCGGGGCGCTGCGCAACGCCTACCGCGGCCAGCTGGGTCCCGACGGCGTGGCGGTGCCCGGCCTGGTGAGCGTGGGCGACGCGGTCGCGACCACCACGCCGACCTTCGGACGGGGGCTCGCGACCACGTTCCTGCAGGTCAGGCACCTGCTCGAGCTGCTCGACGACGGGGCGGAGACGGACGCGCTCGCCGAGCCGATGGACACCTGGTGCGAGGCGACGATGCGGCCGTGGGTGCTCGACCACGTGCACATGGACGGTGAGCTGGTACGCCGGTGGGAGGGCCACGACGTCGACCTCGAGCGGCGGCTGCCCTCGGACCGGATCCTGGCCGCGGCGGAGGTCGACCCCCGGATCGGTGCGGCGGCCCCCGGGTACCTCGGCATGACCCGGCTGCCGGACTGCCTCGACCCCGTCGAGCCGCTGGCCCGGGCCGTGTACGCGACGGGGTGGCGACCGTCGTACAGCCCGGGGCCGACGCGTGACGAGCTGGTCGAGGTGGTGGCCGGGGCGATGGCGGGGATGGCTTCGGCGTCTTGACCCAGGGTGGCCCTCGCCGAGGCGTCCCTTCCTGCACGCCGTACCCCGCCGAGGCGTCTCTTCCTGCACGCCGTACCCCGCCGAGGCGTCCCTTCCTGCGCGCCCTACCCGCCGCGGCGTCCCTTCCTCCGCGTCATACCGCCCGGTAGGGGCGGTCGGCGGGTCAGCCCGGAACGACCGTCGTGACCCGTCCGTCCAAGACGTCGTAGACGACCCCGGAGACCCGTAGACCCTCGCCGAGGCGGGTGTCGGCCCGCAGGGTCGCCACGTCGAGGACCACAGCCGCCCAGGGGTCGGCGACCGCCAGGTCCGCGACCCGGTCGGTGCTCACCCCGAGGTAGGCGGCGAGCTGCTGCGTCTCGTCGACCAGACGGGTGATGCCGCAGTCGGTGTGGTGCAGCACGACGACCTCCCACCCGGCGCCCAGGTCACCGCCGGCGGCCCGCGTCACGCCGCGCAGCATCACCAGCTCGTCCAGGGCGGCGGGAGTGACGCGGCCGCCCACGTTGCGCAGGGCCGCGACCTCCCCCGGCTCGGTCCCCAGCACGTCGGTGGGGTCGACCCTGGGGTCGACGCAGCCGATCACGATGGTCCTGAGGGACGGCATCATCCGGAGGCCGGCGTCGAAGCGGTCAACAGCGAAGGCGGCGTTGCGGGAGGTCAGGGTCTCGGCCAGGTTCACGATGGCTCCTCGGCGGGGTGAGTCCATCTTCTGGACTGACGTGGACCCGTAAGGTAGCAGGGTGAGTCCAGAATTACTACCGACCCCACGACCATGCTCGATGAGCGACGCCCTGGCCGTGCTGGGAGAGCGCTACTCCCTGGCCCTGCTGCGCGAGATGCTCTACGGCTTCCACCGCTTCTCCGACCTCGCCGCCCTCACCGGCGCGCCCCGGAGCCTCCTGTCCCGTCGGCTTCGCGCCCTGGAGGCCGCGGGCGTCGTCGAGCGTCGGCCCTACTCCGAGCACCCGCCGCGCCACGAGTACCACCTCACCCCCGCCGGACTCGACCTCCTGCCGGTGGTGCTCGCCCTCAAGGAGTGGGGGGAGCGGCACGCGACCGACGGGCCGCCGATCGCCGTGTTCGCGCACAGCTGCGGCGCTGAGCTGCACCCGGTGACGGTCTGCGACGCGTGCCGCGCAGAGGTGGAGCCCGGCTCGCTGGCGGTCGTCGGCGGCACCCACCCCCCGGTGCTGCGCGGCTGACACGAGCGGGCGCGTAGAGGGAGCTCAATTCGCGCGCACGACGGGACGCCTCGACACCCGTTCGCGCGCACGACGGGACGCCTCGGCGGGTAGCCGCGCGCACGACGGGACGCCTCGGCAGGAGGACGACGAAGGCCGTGACCTCGAGGAGGTCACGGCCGTCGATCGTGTGGGTGCGATCCCACTCCTGGGTGCGCGAGGGGGGAGTTGAACCCCCACGCCCTTTCGGGCACACGGACCTGAACCGTGCGCGTCTGCCTATTCCGCCACTCGCGCCAGAAGCCCGCTCAGGCTATCCCACCACGGCGACGGGGCCCAAACCGGGCCGCGTGCCGGGCGGGGCCGCACAGAGGAGCCCGTTACGATGCCGGGGACGCCGGACGCCCACCGGTGACGCGCACCCGTGCCCGTCGGAGGCCGGGGCGGGCTCCACGGGGAGGCGTACGCAGGCACACGACGACCACCGACCGGGCCGCCACCCGGTCCGACGACCACGGAGAGGAGGGGACGCATGGGGTTCCTCAGTCGCTTCGAGAGCCGTCTGGAGCAGACCGTGTCGGGCGTGTTCGCCAAGGCCTTCCGCAGCGCCGTCCAGCCCGTGGAGGTCGCCGCCGCGCTGCAGCGGGAGGTCGACAACTCCGCGCAGATCCTCTCCCGCGACCGTCGTCTGGTGCCGAACCGCTTCCAGGTCGAGCTGTCCCCCGCCGACCACGAGCGGCTCTCGCCGTACTCCTCGACCCTCGCGCAGGAGCTCACCGACATGCTCCGCGAGCACGCGCAGGAGCAGTCCTACGTCTTCACCGGCCCGGTGACCATCGACTTCGACGAGCGCGAGGACCTCACCACCGGGCGCTTCCGGGTGCGCAGCTCCGCTCTGGCCCAGGTCACCCCGGTCTCCGAGCGGTCCGCCAGCGACACCGCCGTACGACGGGCCCGGGTCGTCCTGGAGGTCAACGGCACCAAGCACCCGCTCGACCCGCCCGGGCTGGTCATCGGCCGCGGCAGCGAGGCCGACCTGCGCATCAACGACCCCGGCGTCTCGCGGCGGCACGCCGAGATCCGGGTCTCCGAGGCGTACCCGTCCGGCGGCGGGCAGGCCGGCCACGGGTACGGCGAGCAGGGCGGGCAGGGCGCTCCCGTGGTCAGCGTCGTCGACCTGGGCTCGACCAACGGCATGCTGGTCGACGGGCAGCAAGGTCGCCCAGGCCACGCTGGGGGACGGCAGCACGGTGCGGATCGGGAACACCACCCTGACCGTGCGGGTCCTGGCCGACCGCGACGCCGGTCCCGCCGACGACGGCTGGGGGCGGGCCGGTGTCTGAGCTCACCCTCATGCTGATCCGCTTCGCCTACCTGGCGATCCTGTGGATCTTCGTGCTCTCGGCGATCTCGGTGGTGCGCTCGGACATGTTCGGCGCCCGGGTCGAGCAGACGCCGCGGGCCGAGCGCCGCAACGACAAGGACGCCCGCAAGCAGGCCCGTGCCGCCGCCCGGCCGGCCCGGAAGCCGCGGGGCGCGCCCACCCACGTGGTCGTGGTGGACGGGCCCAACGCCGGCGACACCGCCTCCCTGGACGACGCCCCCATCCTGGTGGGCCGCGGCGGGGACGCCGCGATCCGCCTCGACGACGACTACGTCTCCACGCGGCACGCCCGGATCGCGAGCAGCGGGGACCAGTGGTTCGTGGAGGACCTGGGCTCCACCAACGGCACCTACATCGGCTCGCACCGGCTGACGCAGCCGACCACCCTGCAGCTGGGGAGCCAGGTCCGGATCGGGAAGACCGTCCTCGAGCTGCGCAAGTGAGGCCGCTCGAGCCCATGACCGACAGCGACCCGAGCGCTCCACCCCCGGCGGGGTACGCGCTGCGCTACGCCGCGCTCTCCGACGTGGGCCGGGTGCGCAAGGACAACCAGGACTCCGGCTTCGCCAGCCGGCACCTGCTGGTCGTCGCCGACGGGGTCGGCGGCGCGGCCCGAGGCGACGTGGCCAGCAGCACCGCCGTCGGGGCGCTGCGCCGTCTGGACGCCCCGGCCCCCACCGACGTGCTGGAGGCGCTGGCCGGGGCCGTCCACCGGGCGCACGACCGGATCGCCGAGCTGGTCGAGCAGGACCCCGCCCTGGACGGCACCAGCACCACGGTGACCGCGGCGCTCTTCGACGGCGCCCGGATCGGGGTGGCCCACGTCGGCGACAGCCGCGGCTACCTGCTGCGCGACGGGGCGCTGTCGCAGCTGACCAAGGACCACACCTTCGTCCAGAGCCTCGTCGACGAGGGCCGGATCACCGAGGCCGAGGCCCGCTCGCACCCGCACCGCAACCTCATCCTGCGGGCGGTCGACGGGGTGCACGAGACCGATCCCGACCTCTTCGTGCTCGACCTGGCCCCGGGCGACCGGCTGCTGCTGTGCAGCGACGGCGCCTCCGGCGTGCTGGACCGGGGCCGGCTCGCCGACATCCTGGGCACCGGCTCGGTCGACTACGCGGTCGTGGAGCTGGTCCGCGCCTCGCTGGAGGCCGGCAGCTCGGACAACATCACCTGCGTGGTCGCCGACGTCGTCGACGTCTCCGGCCACGGCGCCACGGGCGCTCCGGAGGGCACCTCCTCGGCGGGCACCGGGCCGGTCGTGGTGGGCGCCGCGGCCGAGCAGCTCCGCCGCGCCGACAGCACGGCGCGGCAGCAGCACCGGCGCGGGCGGCTTCTTCCGGGGACACCGGGGCGGCGACACCGGTGAGATCGAGGCGGTCCCGGGTGCGGAGACCGGCGGCCCCGAGGACCCCGAGGAGCTGCGGTACGCCCCCCGCCCGCCGCGCCGCGGTCGCGTGCTGCGGGGCCTGGCCGTGCTGCTGGTCGTCGCGGTCGTGCTGGGCGGTGCCGGCGCCCTGGCCTACCGCTGGTCGCAGGACCAGTACTTCGTGGCCGAGCACTCCGGTCGGGTGGCCATCTTCCGCGGCGTGCAGGCCGACGTCCCCGGGGTCCGGCTCAACAGCGTCGCGGAGGACACCGGCATCACCATCGCCTCCCTGCCGGACTACCCCACCGAGCAGCTGGCCGCGGGCATCCCCGCGGAGTCGCTGGCCGACGCGCGCGAGGTCGTCAGCCGGCTGACCACCCTGGTGAGGGTGTGCCCGGTCGCCGGGTCCGGCGGACGGGCGCCCGAGCCCACGCCGAGCGCGGACGCCACGCTGGCTCCGCCCGACTGCGTGGAGCGGGCCTCGTGAGCGCGCTGCGGTCGGCCATCGGCGTGCCGGAGCGGGGCTTCGCCCACCGGCGCCGCCGGGGCGCCGAGCTCTTCCTGCTGCTGCTGGCCCTGCTGGTCGGCGTGGGCGCGTACGCCGCCGTGGGCCTGGGCGTGGAGGGCACCGTGCCCACCGACATCGTCGGGTACGGCGGCTGGCTGGCCGCCCTGAGCCTGGGCTGCCACGTCGTGGTCCGCATCTTCGCGCCGTACGCCGACCCGGTGCTGCTGCCGATCGTCTCCGCCCTCAACGGCCTCGGTCTGGCGGTCATCCACCGCATCGACCTCGGCTACGCCGCCGCCGGCAGCTCGATCGGGCCGTTCGCGCGCGACCAGCTGGTCTGGATGACGCTGGGCGCGGTCCTGTTCGTCCTCGTCCTGGTCGTGGTGCGCGACCACCGCCGACTGCAGGCCTTCACCTACACCTCGGGTCTCGCGGCCCTGGTGCTGCTGGTGATGCCGCTGCTGCCGGTGCTCGGCACCACCATCAACGGCTCCCGGATCTGGATCCGGCTCGGCCCGTTCAGCTTCCAGCCCGGTGAGCTGGCCAAGGTCCTGCTGGTGCTCTTCTTCGCCGGCTACCTCGTGCTGCACCGTGACGCGCTGGCCCTGGCCGGACGACGGGTGCTCGGCGTCGACCTGCCCCGCGGCCGCGACCTGGGGCCGGTGCTGGCGATGTGGCTGATCAGCCTCGGCGTGCTGGTCTTCCAGCGCGACCTGGGCTCCTCGCTGCTGTTCTTCGGGCTCTTCCTGGTGATGCTCTACGTCGCCACGGAACGCCCCGGCTGGCTGGTCGTGGGGGCCGACCCTCTTCACGGCCGGCGCCTACGCGGCGTACCTGCTGCTGGGCCACGTCCAGGTCCGGGTGGACGCCTGGCTGCACCCGTTCGACACCAGCAACAACACCTACCAGCTCGTGCAGGGCATGTACGGCATGGCGTGGGGCGGCCTGGTCGGCCGCGGCCTCGGCCAGGGCGACCCCACCATCACCCCGCTCGGGTTCTCCGACTTCATCATCGCCTCCATCGGCGAGGAGCTCGGGCTGACCGGGGTGATGGCCGTGCTGCTGCTCTACGGGCTGATCGTGGAGCGGGCCCTGCGCACCGCGCTGGTGTGCCGCGACGCCTTCGGCAAGCTGGTCGCCGTCGGCCTGGGCGTGGTCTTCGCGCTGCAGGTGTTCGTGGTCATCGGCGGGGTCACCCGGCTGATCCCGCTCACCGGCCTGACCACCCCGTTCCTGTCCTCCGGGGGCTCGTCGCTGGTGGCCAACTGGGCCATCGTCGCCCTGCTGCTGCGCATCTCCGACCATGCCCGTCGGCCCCTGCCCGAGCTCACCGAGCCGGCCGACGACTCCACCCAGGTGGTGCACCTGTCGTGAACAAGCCCATCCGCACCATGTCGGTGTTCTGCCTGCTGCTGTTCGCTGGCGCTGCTGGCTCAACGCCACCTACCTGCAGTACGTCGACGCCGACCACCTCAACAACCGCGCCGACAACAAGCGGGTCCGCGACGCGGAGTTCGCCCGCAAGCGCGGGGCGATCGTCGCGGGCGGCACCTCGGTGGCCGAGAGCGTCCCGACCAAGGACCAGTACGCCTACCAGCGCACCTACCGGCTGCCGCAGAAGTACGCCCAGCTCACCGGCTACTACTCCTACATCTACGGGCGCTCGGCGGTGGAGTCCAGCCAGAACCAGATCCTCTCCGGCAGCGACCCCCGGCTGTTCGTCAACCGGGTCGTCGACCTGGTCGGCAACAGCCAGCCCAAGGGCGGCTCGGTGTCGCTGACCATCGACCCCAAGGCGCAGGAGGCGGCGTTCGACGGCCTGCGCGCGCTCGGGCGCCGACGTCCGCGGGTCGGTGGTGGCCCTGGAGCCGTCGACCGGCAAGGTGCTGGCCATGGTCAGCTCGCCGACCTACGACCCGAACCGGCTGGCCTGCCACGACTTCGCGGACGTGCAACGCAGCTGGAAGAAGCTCGACGGCCGACCAGAACCGGCCGCTGCTCAACCGGGCGATCCAGGAGGTCTACCCGCCCGGCTCGACGTTCAAGCTGGTCACCGCGGCGGCCGCGCTCGTCCAGCGGGCAGTACACGCCCCAGACCCAGGTCAAGGGCGGCACCCGCCTCGACCTGCCCCAGACCTCCACCGACCTGACCAACGAGAACGGCAGCAACTGCGGCGGCGACCGGATCACCCTCACCCAGGCGCTGGAGGTCTCGTGCAACGTGTCCTTCGGTGACATCGGCCTGCGGCTGGGCGACGACGCGCTGCGCGAGCAGGCCGAGAAGTTCGGCTTCGACCAGACCTACCTCGGCGACCTGCGGCGGCCAGGTCGCCAGCCGCTTCCCCGACGACCCCGACGAGCCCCAGACGGCGCTCTCCGCGATCGGCCAGTTCGACGTGGCCGCGACGCCGCTGCAGATGGCGATGGTGGCCGCGGGCATCGCCGACGGCGGCACCGTCATGCGTCCCTACGTCGTCGACGAGGTCCGGGCGCCCGACCTGTCGGTGCTGGACAAGACCACCCCGGAGGCCTACCGCAGCAACGCGGTCGTCCGCCTCGGTGGCCCGCGACCTGACCCAGATGATGGTCGGGCGTCGTCAACGAGGGCACGGCGACGACCGCCCAGATCCCCGGCATCCAGGTGGCGGGCAAGACCGGCACCGCCCAGAGCGCGCCGAGCGGCCGCCGTACGCCTGGTTCGTCTCGTTCGCCCCGGCCGACGACCCCAAGGTGGCGGTCGCGGTGCTCGTCGAGGACGCCGGGCGTGGAGCGGGACGCCATCTCCGGCAGCGGCCTGGCCGCCCCGATCGCCAAGCGCGTCATGGAGGCGGTGATCGAGCCGTGAGCGAGGACAGGACCGCGCCGTTCGGCGGACCCGGGTCGGGCCAGCAGCGCTACCAGCTGCACGAGCCGGATCGCCACCGGCGGCATGGGCGAGGTGTGGCGGGCCACCGACCTGGTGCTCGGCCGCGAGGTGGCGGTCAAGCTGCTCAAGCCGGAGTACGCCGACGACGCGACGTTCCGCAGCCGCTTCGAGACCGAGGCCCGCAACGCCGCCGCCCTGCACCACCCCAACGTCGCCGCGGTCTTCGACTTCGGCGAGCTGCCCGGGCGCCGACGGCGGCACGCCGGCGGCCCTTCCTGGTCATGGAGCTGGTGCGCGGGCGAGCCGCTGTCCGCCCTGCTGCGCAGCGGCGAGCCGATGCCGGCCGGCACGCGGCGGCCGACCTGGTCGCCCAGGCCGCCGACGGGATCGCCGCCGCCCACGCGCTCGGGCATCGTGCACCGCGACGTGAAGCCGGCCAACCTCATCGTCACCCCCGAACGGTCGTGAAGATCACCGACTTCGGCATCGCCCGGGCCGCGGACGCGGTGGCGCTGACCCAGACCGGCCAGGTCATCGGCACGCCGCAGTACCTCTCCCCCGAGCAGGCCGAGGGCCGGCCGGCGACCGCGGCCAGCGACATCTACTCCCTCGGGCGTGGTGCTCTACGAGTGCCTGGCCGGGCGGCGGCCCTTCGACGGCGACTCCCCGATCGCCACCGCGCTGGCCCACCTCCGCCAGCCGCCGCCGCCGCTGCCCGACGACGTGCCCGCCGCACCTGCGCCGACGCCGTCGCGGTCGCCCTGGCCAAGGACCCGGCCGCCCGCTTCGCGTCGGTCAGCGACTTCGCCGCCGCCCTGCGGGTGGGCCGGTCGCGGCCGGTCGCGACGCCCGGCGGCCGAGCCCGCCGTCGACGACGCGCCCGCACCCGTGCCCCGACGGCGTGCCGGCGCCGACGAGCCGCCACCCGGGTCCTGCCCGTCGCCGGCGCGGCCCGCCGGGCCGGCGTGCGCGGGCGCGCCCCGACCCCGCCGCCCCGGCCGCCCCGGACGGCACCCGCGCCGCCGTGCCGCGGCGGCGACCCCCGCCCTGGCTGCCGCGTGGGTGCCGCGCTGCTGGCGGCCGCGCTGGCCCTGGTGGCCGCCGCGGTGCTGCTCAACAGCTACCAGCCGGACGCCGGTGGCGCCGACGACCAGCCCACCGCGTCGACCCAGCGCGCCGTCGGCCAGCCAGCCGCCCCGGCCTCCCGCAGCAGCACCCCGACCGCACGCCGACGACGGCGGCGAAGAAGGCAGGTCGTCGCGGCCGACTACGTGGGCCGCCCCGAGGCCGACCGCGGGTCCGACCTGGAGGCGCTCGGCCTCAGCGGCGCCGGGTCCGGGTCGACAACCCGGGCGACGCCGCCGGAGGGCACGGTCGCCGGGGTGAGCCCCACGGGCCTGGTCGCCGTGGGCACCCGGATCACGGTGCGCGTCTACGACGCACCCGCCAGCCCGTCGGCCTCGCCGAGCGCGAGCCCCACCGCGACGCCCACCCCCACGCCGAGCCCGAGCCGACAGCCCCCGGCACGGCGACGGAACAGCGGCAGCGGGAACGACGGCGGGAACGGCAACAGCGACGAGCAACGGGAACGGCAACGGCGAACGGCAGGCGACCGCAACGGACGGGGCAGCGGGGGGACGCAGCCGTGACCACCGACGACGACCGGCGGCGCCCGCCGGGTGGGGGGCCGCTACGAGCTCGGCGAGCTGCTCGGCCGCGGCGGGATGGCCGAGGTCCGCAAGGGCACCGACGTCCGGCTCGGCCGGGTGGTGGCGGTCAAGCGGCTGCGCACCGACCTCGCCAGCGACCCCACCTTCCAGGCCCGGTTCCGGCGGGAGGCGCAGAGCTCGGCCTCGCTCAACCACCCCGCGATCGTGTCGGTCTACGACACCGGCGAGGAGCCCTCGACCGACGGCTCCGGGGTGCCGCAGCCCTACATCGTCATGGAGTACGTCGCCGGGCGGACGCTGCGCGACATCCTGCGGGAGGGCCGCAAGATCCTCCCCGAGCGGGCCCTGGAGATCACCTCCGGCGTGCTCGCGGCCCTGGACTACAGCCACCGCGCCGGCATCGTGCACCGCGACATCAAGCCGGCCAACGTGATGCTCGACCCCGAGCGGCGACGTCAAGGTGATGGACTTCGGGATCGCCCGGGCCCTCGCCGACTCCTCCTCGACGATGACCCAGACGGCCGCCGTGGTCGGCACCGCGCAGTACCTCTCCCCGGAGCAGGCCCGCGGCGAGACCGTGGACTCCCGCAGCGACGTCTACTCCACCGGCTGCCTGCTCTACGAGCTGCTGACCGGGCGGCCGCCCTTCGTGGGCGACAGCCCCGTCTCGGTCGCCTACCAGCACGTCCGCGAGCAGGCCCAGCCGCCCTCGCACTTCGACCACGAGCTGCCGCCCGAGGTCGACGCGATCGTGATGAAGGCCCTGACCAAGCGGGTCGAGGACCGCTACCAGAGCGCGTCGGCCATGCGCGCCGACATCGAGCGCTACCTGGCCGGCAAGCCGGTGGTGGCGCCCGTCGTACCCGCTGCAGGCCGACGCCTGACGCGCGAGGCCGAGGAGCCGACCTCGTCTTCGACGGCGAGCACCGGCGACGAGGAGCCCGGGAGGAGCGCTCCGCGGCGCTGGCCGGCGGTCCTGGCCGTGCTCGCCGTCCTGGCGCTGCTCGGGCTGGCCGTGGTGTCGGCCGCGCTGCTGCTCGAACCGCGCCCGAGGAGAGGACCGTGCCCAGCTCGTCAACCTGACCCAGGCCCAGGCGGAGCGGCGCTCACCGCAGCCGGGCTGGACGGTCGGGACGGTCAGCCGGGAGGCCTCCGAGGACGTCCCCCGGGGCCGGGTCATCGCCCAGGACCCCGACCCCCGGGTACGCTGGCCCCCGGCAGCGACGTCGACCTGACGGTCTCCACCGGGCGGCCGGACGTGACGGTGCCCTACGTCTCGGGGACGACCGTGACACCGCCCGGCAGAAGCTGACCGACGCCGGCCTGCGGGTGAAGCTGGTGCGCAGGAGTCCGACGCGGAGCGCGACACCGTGGTGGAGACCGACCCCAACGCCGCCGACAGCGTGTCCAGCGACACCCTGGTCACCGTCTACTTCGCCTCCGGTCCGACCGAGGTGCCCGGCGTCGTGGGGTTGACCGAGGCGGACAGCCCGGCGCCGGCTGGAGGCCGCCGGCTTCACCGTCGACGTCGTGCGCGACGGCACGACCGAGGCGCAGAAGGGCACGGTCCTGCGGCAGAGCCCGGCCGCGTTCACCGCCCAGCCGCAGGGCACGACGGTGGTGCTGACGGTCTCGAGCTACGAGCCGCCCACCCCGACGCCGACCCCCACTCCCACCCCGACCCCGACGCCGACGCCCACCCCCACGCCGACCCCGACACCGACGCCCACCCCCACGCCGACCCCGAGCGTGAGCCTGCCCGCGTCACCGTCCGTCCCGCCGGTCCCCTGAGGCGGGGTCACCCGCAGCGGCCGGGAGGTCGAGGCCGGGCGACCGGCTGTGGGGGTCTCGAGGCTCGCTCCGCTCGCACCTCAACCAGCGGTGGCGGGGCGGGCGTAGCCGAGGTCGGTGGACCCCCGGTAGCCGGGCAGGTCGAGCGAGGAGCTCGTGGACACCGACCAGCCGAGGCCCTTGGCGACCGACTCCAGGTACAGGTCGATGTAGGGGCTGGCGTCCACCGAGGCCATCATCGAGCCGACCGGGCCGATCGCGGAGATGCCGGTACGGCGGCGAGTAGGGCACGCCGTGCAGCACCACGGTGTTGCCCACGCACTTGATGCCGGTGGTGGCGACGACCCGCTCGCCCGCGATGGTCATGGCCTCGGCGCCGCCGGCCCACAGCGCGTTGGCGACGGCCTGGATGTCCTGCTGGTGCACGATGAGGTCGCTGACGTCGTTCCCGGCCGCGGACAGCACCCCGTCGGGCGCGTCGTCGAGCGGGATGGTCACGCCCGGCCCGCGCACCGGCCGCAGCCCGGCCGGGCCCTCCAGCGCCTCGACCTTCGCGGCGGGCGGTGGCGTCGCCGCTGCGGGCCGGTCCCCTGGGTGAGCCGGTCCACGTCGGCGGTCAGCGCGGCCGTCCGGGCGCGCAGGCCGGCCAGGTCGCTTGGCCTCCGCGTTGGCCAGGCCGTCCAGGTCGTCGTACCGTCCGGCCCGCAGGTCGGTGCCCTGCGAGGTCACCATGCTCGTCACGAACAGCGCACCGGCCGCGACGAACACCAGCGGCGCGAGCAGGCGCCACACCAAGGAGCGGCTCGCGTACGTCCGGGTGCGGGTGGCGAAGGCCGCCGACAGCCGACGGGCCAGGCTCTGCCGGTGCGGGTGGGGGGCCATCGGGGTGCTCTCCGCAGTTCGAAAGGCGGTCGGGTGCTACGGCGACTAGGCTAGCCGAGTTGTCCAGACGGTCCCGGTGACCGGCCAGCTGCACCCAGGAGTCGACTGTGTCCACACCCCGTTCCTCGTCCCGCCGACGACCGGAGCCCGAGGATGAGCCTCGGACCCACGGCGTCGACCTCGATCGTGCGCACCGGGCTCGCCCTGGCCGTCGTCCTGGTCGGGATCGCCTGGCTGGTGGTGTACGTCGTGGCGGCCGGGCCGGACTCCGACGGCACGTCGCTGACCTGGATGGGCGACCTGGGCAAGTGGAACTACGTCATCGGCTTCGGCCTGGTCTTCGTCGGCCTCGCCCTGGCCGCCCACCCCTCCACCCCGCTCGGCCGCGGCCGCGGCGTGGTCGTGGGGATGCTGGGCTGCTTCCTCATCGGGCTGCTGTGGATCGTCGTCTACTACGTCACCGGGCAGACAGCGGACGTGCCGCTGCTCACCGACCTCAGCCAGTACAACCTGGTCGTGGGGATCGGCTTCATGGCCGTGGGCTTCGTCTACGCCACGCACTGGGAGTAGCCGCTCAGCCCCCACGCGGGCGCGCGCGTCTAATGACACCGGTGGAATTTCATCCACAGGAGTTATCCCCAGTGTGGACAACGGGCTGCAGCGAGGCGGCTGACCGCCCGGTGCTCACCTCCAGCATCGGCACCGACGGCGTCGCCCTTGAGCTTCGTGGCGGGCGCGTACCCACGATCGCGAGGAACTCACCTCCCCGGTTGATCGACCGGTCGACCATTCGGACGGGCACTCCGCGTCAGCGCGACGGCCCGCCCCGCCGGGGCACGGAGGCACGCATGCCGGAGTGCCCGTCCGACGGGTGGGTGTCGGCGGGTGGGTGGTCGGCGGGTGGGTGGAACCGCTCAGGCCAGGACGGCGATGCGGGCCACCACGGCCACCAGCGTCACGACGGTCACCGCGACGATGCCGCCGAGCTGCCACAGCGGGCGCGACCGGCGAGGCGCGTAGACGATCGCGGCCCCGAGGGCGAGGCCGGCCAGGAAGCCACCGACGTGGCCCTGCCAGGAGATCCGCGCGACGACGAAGGTCAGCGCGAAGTTGATCCCGACGAAGGTCAGGATGCTGCGCACGTCACCGCGCACCTTCACGGCCATCACCAGCATCGCGCCGAGCAGCCCGAAGATGGCACCCGACGCCCCGAGGGTCAGGCTGTACGGCGCGGAGAACCACATGACCATGGCGCTGCCGACCAGCCCGGAGACGAAGTAGACGGCCAGGAAGCGGGCGCGGCCGACGGCGGCCTCGAGGCCCGGGCCGAGCGCGTAGAGCGCGAACATGTTGAAGCCGATGTGGAACAGGTCCACGTGGGCGAACATCGAGGTGACCAGCTGCCAGTAGTCGCCCTGCACGACGCTGTGGAACTGCGGGTAGAGCACCCCGCGGAACTCCGCGTCCGGACGCAGCGCCAGCACGTCGACCAGGCGGCTGCTGCTCCCCCCGGTGACGGTGATGAGCAGCCAGACCAGCGCGTTGATGCCGATCAGCACCTTCGAGGTCAGGCTGGGGTCGCGGGGGACCTGGCCGCCGTACGCCGTGCGTCCGGAACGGGTCGCCTTGGACCCCTCGGCCACGCAGCTGGGGCACTGGAAGCCCACGGACGCCGGGCGCATGCAGTCCGGGCAGATCCGCCGGTCGCAGCGCTGGCAGCGGATGTGCGCCTCGCGATCCGGGTGCCGGTAGCAGACCGGGGCCTCCTGTGCGGAGGCCCCGGTCGGCACTTCAGGGGTGCTCACGCGCTGCTCAGCGCCTCTCGATCTCGACGGTCTCGATGACGACCGGCTCGACGGGACGGTCACCGCGGGCGGTGGGCACCTCGTTGATCTGGTCCACCACGGCCCGGCTGGCCTCGTCCTCGACCTCGCCGAAGATCGTGTGCTTGTTGTTCAGCCACGGGGTCGCGGCGGTGGTGACGAAGAACTGCGACCCGTTCGTGCCGGGGCCGGCGTTGGCCATGGCCAGCAGGTACTTGCGGTCGAACTGCAGCTCGGGGTGGAACTCGTCCTTGAACTGGTAGCCGGGCCCGCCCGTGCCGGTGCCCAGGGGGCAGCCGCCCTGGATCATGAAGTTCTCGATGACCCGGTGGAAACCGAGGCCGTCGTAGAACGGTGCCGGCGACTTCTTGTCGGTCCCGGGGACGCTGTACTCCTGCGTGCCCTCGGCCAGCCCCACGAAGTTCTCCACCGTCTTCGGTGCGTGGTCGGGGAACAGGTGGATGACGATGTCACCCTTGTTGGTCTTCAAGGTCGCGTAGGTCTCGGACACCACGCCCGCCTTCCGTTGGATTCGTCAGTGCCCCCTGATCTTGTCACGGCGCCCAACCACGGCCGGCCGGAGCGCCGTCCGGCCCCGGAGGCGGTGTTTCATCCGCCTGCCGGACCGGGCATGATCGACCCCGACGGGGCACGCCGAGCGGGCCCCCTGATGACCGCCACGACACGGGTCGAGGCACCGCGGCGGCAGCCGGGCGGTGCCACCCGGACGACGAGAGGACCCTCCCCCATGGGCAAGAAGAAGACCCTGCGCGACCAGGCCGGCACCCTGGCGGACGCCGTGGGCCCCCGCGTGGGGACCGCCCGCGACAAGGTCGCCCCGGTCCTGGCCGACGCCCGCGACCGCGCCATCCCCGCTCTGGCCGACGCCCGCGACCGGGCCGTCCCGGTCCTCGTGGACGCGCGTGACCGGGCCATCCCCGTGCTGGCCGACGCCCGCGACCGGGCCATCCCGGTGCTGGCCGACGCCCGCGACAAGGCCGCCCCGCACGTCGCGGACGCTCGTGACCGGGTCGCCGAGGCCGTGGCCCCGCTGCTGGCCGACGCCCGCGACAAGGCCGCCCCCTACGTCGCGGACGTGCGTGACAAGGCCGCGCCGTACGTGGCCGACGTCCGGGACAAGGCCGCGCCGTACGTCTCGGACGCCCGCGACCGGGTCAGCGACACCTTCACCAGCGACGTGCTGCCGGCCGTCACGGCCGCGCTGGCCGCGGTCGACGGGGCCACCGAGGACGCCCGCAAGGAGACCGCCCGTCGCGGCCGCGCCGTCGCGGCGGCCCTCAAGGGCGAGGTCGCGACCCCCGAGCCGACCCACCGGCTGCGCACCCTGCTGGTCGCGCTCGGCCTCGGCGGCCTGGCGTACGCCGCGTTCAAGCGCTTCGGCGCCAAGCAGCCGACCACCAGCTGGCAGTCCTCCTACACGCCGCCGCCGGCCAACCCGTCCGCCGCGGGCGCCCCGGTCTCCGCCGGTGCCCCGGCCGCCGAGGCCGCCGCCGACGACGTCGCGGCCTCCGACCCGGCCGAGGCCGCCTCGGACGCCGGCCGAGGTGCCCCACGACGCCACCACCCCGGACCACCCCGTCACCGAGGTCCACCTCGACGACCAGCAGTGACCCGGCCCCGCCCAGGGATCGAGCTGGGGATCGAGCTGGGGGTCAGGAGCTGACGGGGGCGGTCTCGGACCGCTCCCGCAGCACCCCCTGCACCTGGCGTACGGCGCGCAGCTCGGCCCAGAACGACAGGAACGGGATCGTCCCGCACAGCAGGGTGACCGCGGTGAACGCGATGCTCCACCGCGCCATCCGGGACAGCGCGAAGGCCACGAACAGGAAGCCCATGTAGATGAACCCGTGGGCCGTGCCCAGGGTCGCGCTGATCGTCTCACCCACCTGCTGACCGGTGCTGCCCTCGGGCAGGACGCTCGGCCACAGCTCGTGCACGTGGTTGAGCGGGAGCCCGACGAGCACCAGCACGATGATGGAGATGCCCACGACGGTGGCCAGGACCCGGTACCAGGTGAGCGCGGTCTTCACGCCTCCGACGGTACCCCGGCGTCCCGGGCGAGCTCGTCACGGCACCAGCGCCACCACACGTAGACCGCGAAGCCGCCGAAGACCCACCACTCCAGGGCGTAGAGGAAGTTGCGCACCGAGGTGAAGGCGGTGGCCTTGGGCAGGGACGCCGGGGTCACGGGGGTCAGCCCGCGGGCGCTGGACGGCTCCGTCGAGCGGGCGATCACGTACCCGCCGTACAGGTCCTGGTCGATGCGCTGCAGCGCGTCGGCGACCCGCATCTCCGGGATCACGTCGTCGGTCGGGTCGGGGTCGCCGAGCCCGGAGCCCTCGCCGGGCTGCAGCCAGCCGGTGACGCGGACCCTCCCCGTCGGGGCCTGCGGTGCCGCGGCCACGGTCGGCGACCAGCCGCGCACGACGAGCATCGCCGACGCCGTCCGGCACCCCGCACCGCCGTCGCACAGCGCCACCGGGGTGACGGCCCAGAAGCCGTCCCGACCGGCGTGCAGGCGGTCGGCCACGTAGACGGTGGAGCGGGGCACCCATCGGCCCGCCAGCGTCACCGGCTGACCCACCGAACGGCCGGGGAACGCCTGGTCCGCGGTCATCACCGAGGTCAGGGGCCGGGGGGCGGTCTCGACCAGGGCGGCCGCCTGGTCCTCGCGACCGTTCTGCCAGGCGCCGTACTGCCAGACCCCGAGCGCGCCGGCGGCCAGCACCGCCAGCACCGTCAACGCGTGCACGACGAGCATGCGCGGCGTGAGGAGCGGATGGAGCACCCCGCCAGGCTACGTGCGGCCGCCAGGACGCCGCCGCGGGCCGTTGGACCCGTGAGGCGGCTTATGTCGTTCTCGGGACGTTACGGGCGATTTCGCCTACATTCGTGACAACACGACGAGGTGGAGACGATGAGCTCGAGGCGAGCCCGCAACGCAGGACTGGTGCACGAGCTGCAGGGCAGCCATCGCTTCGTGCTGGCCGTGCTCACGGCCGTGCTCACCCTGAGCGTGACCACCTCGGGCTACCTCATCCTGGTCAGTCAGCCCCGCCTGTCGACGTACGTCGAGCTGGCCCGCGAGGTCCGCGAGACCCACGAGGGCATGCTCGACCAGGACGGCGCCCTGCGTGCCTGGCTGGCCACCGGTGACCGCGACTTCCTCGTCACCTCGACCGAGGGGCTCCAGACGGTCAAGGTCTCGGCCGGCCAGCTGCTGCGCGACGTCACCCGGGAGCCGCGGCTCAACCCCGACGTGCTTCGCATGCTGCTGCTCGGCGAGCGCTGGCAGGCGTGGGCCCGGACCGCCGCGACCCGTTCGCTGACCCCCGCCCAGCGCCAGGACGGCACCCTGCGGCGCGAGCTCCTGCGAGGCGCGTCCCTCTTCGAGGCCTACCGGGTCGCCGAGGCCCGGGCCATCGGGGACATCAAGACCCGGCGCGCCGATGCCATCGCGCAGCAGACCACCGCCCTGGTCGCCACGCTGGCCAGCTACCTGGTGCTGCTGGGGGCCGCGACCGCCGTCGCCGTGCAGCGTCGCCGCCGGCTGCGCGCCACGGTGCTGCGACCGCTCACCGACCTCCAGGACACCATCCTGGCCCTGCGCGCCGGCGACCTCAGCGCCCGTCCCGGGCCGACGGTGGTCCCCGAGCTGGCCGAGATCGGGTCCGCGCTGGGACTGCTGGCCGACGAGGTCGCGCAGGCGGCGGTGCAGGCCGCGGCGCGCGAGCAGCGCCTGGCCTCCCTGGCCGCGCGCTTCGAGACCGTGGTGAGCGTCGGGCGCGAGATCGCCGGCAGCCTGTCGGTGCGGTACGTCTCCATCACCGTCACCAGCGCCGCCGCCGAGCTGCTCGGCGCCGCCACGGTGCTGTGGCTGCGGGGGGAGAACGAGGTGTTCGAGGCCACCCACCGCAGCGAGGACCCGCACGGCGTCACCCCGCCGCTGAGCCTGCGGGCCTCCGAGCTCGTGGCCCGCGCCGCGGCCGAGGGCCAGGTGCTGACCGCGTCCCGCAGCCGGGCCTACCCGTTGATCCTGGCCGGCACGGTCACCGCCGTCCTGGAGGTGTCCACCGCCCGCGTCGACCCCGACACCGAGCAGGTGCTGGGCTCGCTGCTGTCCACCGCGGCCGCGGCGCTGGAGTCCGCCCACCTGCACAGCACGGCCCGGGAGCTGGCCGACCAGGACGGGCTCACCCAGCTGCCCAACCGGCGCCGCTTCGAGGTCGACGCGGACGGCGAGTGGGAGCGCTGCCGGCGCTACGGGCGGCCGCTGAGCCTGGTGATGCTGGACCTCGACCGCTTCAAGACCATCAACGACACCCACGGGCACCTGATCGGCGACCAGGTCCTGCGCGAGGCGGCCAAGGCGGTCGCCGCCACGCTGCGCACCACCGACACGGCCTACCGGTACGGCGGGGAGGAGATCGTCGTGCTGCTGCGCGAGACGGGTCTGCAGGAGGCCACGGCCGTCTCGGAGCGCCTGCGCCGGGCGGTCTCGGCCATCGCGCTGGCCCAGCACCCGCAGGTGCGCGTGTCCACCTCCGCGGGCGTGGCCACCCGGCAGGTCCGGATGCAGCACCACACCGACCTGGTGGCCGAGGCCGACGCCGCGCTCTACGAGGCCAAGAAGCAGGGCCGGGACCGGGTGGTGACCGCGTGGTCGGGCGGCGAGACCCTGTTCCACGGCGAGCCGGACACGCTGCCGGCCTCCGGCCTCGGCGTCTGACCGCGCGGGCCGCATGACCCGTGCAGGTGGCGGGCACACTGGTGCGATGACCGCTCTGCAGAACAAGACCGACAGCCAGGTGGCCGCCCTGACCGCGGCGGACGTGGAGGCGATGGGTCGCGAGCTCGACGCCATCCGGGCCGCCGTGCTGGAGAGCCGCGGCGAGCGGGACGCGGCGTACATCCGATCGGTGATCCGTGCCCAGCGAGCCCTGGAGCTCGCCGCCCGCGCCCTGCTGCTGGCCAGCTCCCGGCGCCCGGCCTGGCTGCTGGGGACGGCGTGCCTGACCCTGGCCAAGGTCCTGGACAACATGGAGATCGGCCACAACGTCCTGCACGGGCAGTGGGACTGGATGCGCGACCCGAAGATCCACTCGACCACCTGGGACTGGGACCACGCCTCCCCGCCGGAGCAGTGGAAGCGCGCCCACAACGTGCAGCACCACACGTACACGAACATCCTCGGGAAGGACAACGACCTGGGCTACGGCATCATGCGGGTCGACGAGGACCAGCCCTGGAAGCCCCGCTTCCTGGTGCAGCCGCTGTGGAACCTCGTCAACGCGCTGATCTTCGAGTACGGGATCATGACCTACGACATCGAGTTCGGCGAGCACCTGCGCGAGAGGCGGGGCATCACGCCCGAGCTGCGCTCACGGGTCTCGCAGGCGGCCGCCCGGGTGGCCCGCCAGGTCGGCAAGGAGGTCGTGGCCTTCCCGTTGCTCAGCGGGCCGCAGTGGCGCAGCACCCTGTCGGCCAACCTGACCGCGAGCGTCCTGCGCAACGTGTGGAGCCACTCGGTCATCATGTGCGGCCACTTCCCCGAGGGCGTGGAGACCTTCGAGCAGCCCGCCCTCGACGAGCGAGAGACGCGGGCGCAGTGGTACCTGCGCCAGGGGCTCGGCTCGGCCAACATCTCCGGCAGCCCCACGATGCACCTGCTCAGCGGGAACCTGTCGCACCAGATCGAGCACCACCTCTACCCCGACCTGCCCAGCAACCGCTACCGGGAGATCTCCGGGCAGGTCCGTGCGGTCTTCGAGCGGTACGGCCTGACCTACCACGCCGCCCCGCTGCCCCGGCAGGTCGGCAGCGCCTGGCACAAGGTGCTCCGGCTCTCGCTGCCCAACGGCTGGCTGGAGGAGACCACGGTGCGCACGCTGCCCCGCCAGCTGGGACGGCTCGCCGCGATGGTGCGGGGTCGGCAGCCTGGGACCCAGGCGGACGAGCGCCCCGCGCGGCTGCGGGTGCTCCCGATGGCCGCCGCGATGGGCTGAGCCCACCCGGGCGCAGGACCACCCCCGGCAGAGCGGTGCCGAGGGTGGTTCAGAGGGGGTTCGCCGCCCGCCCCGGGCCGGATCGGTCCAGGAACGACGTTCTCGACCGGATCAGCGTGACAGGGTCCGCACGACCTCGGCCAGGGACGTCGGCCCGCCGACGTTCCCGGCGAACACCACGAACGGGACACCGCGGGCCGGGCCCTCGACCGGCTCCCACAGCGACACGATGCCGGGGAGCATGGGTCCCCGCACCACCGCCCGCTCGATCCCCAGCCCCCGGGACGCCACGTCGGAGGAGGTGATGCCGCCCTTGGCCACGACGAACCGGGGCGGTGCCTGCGCGACCACCCGGCGTACGACGTCCACCAGCGCGTCCGAGACGCTGCGGGAGACGGCCAGCGGCTCGTCGCCCTCGCCGGTGACGACCTCGCGGCTCGTGCTCAGCACCACGTCGCCGTCGGTCAGCGCGGCGACGGCCTGCTCGACCAGCGCGGTCAGGTGCTCCTCCCGGCCCTCGCCCAGCACCGAGGGCACGTCCAGCTCCAGGCGCGTGGGCGAGGCCTCGGCCAGCAGGTGCTCGAGCTGTCGGGTGGTGGTCTCGACGTGCGAGCCGACCACCACGAGGCCGCCGGCCCGGCCCTCGGCCCGGCCGCCCGCGCGGACGACGGCCAGGTCGTCGGCGTCCAGCGGCGCCCGGGGCTCCTGCCCCACCACGGCCCGGACGAAGGGCGGGCCGACCCGGTACAGCAGACGGGCGCCGTCCCGCTCCGCGCCGTCGAGGGCCAGGGCGAGCAGCCGCAGGTCGTTCTCCTCCACGACGTCGACGACCACGGGCTGTGCGTCGCGCAGCGAGCGCAGCAGCTCGGCGCTTCCGACGGGGTCGGTGCGCAGGGTGGCCAGGTCGAGGGCCGCGACGTGCTCGGCCGGCACCCGGCCGCCGGTCTTCTCCGCCACCCAGTCCCGCAGGTCCGAGGATCGGTAGCCGAAGGAGTGGTCGCGGGCGAACTCGGTCTCGCCGACCGGGGTCCAGCCCTCCTCGGGTGATCCGGCGTAGTGCACCGAGCCCACCGTCACCCGTCCGGCGTCGCCGAAGGCCGGCACCACCACGACCCCGTCCACGGCCCGGCCGGTGTGCGCGAGGACCTCCTCGGCGAGCACGTCGACCTCCAGCGGGAAGTGGCCGCGCAGGGTGGAGTCCGAGCGCGAGACGAAGGCGACCTCGACGCCCACCGTCCCCGCCGCGACGTACGCGTTCCGGGCGACCTCGCGGTTGCGCCGCTCGGCGTCCTCGGGTGCGAGGCTGCGGGTGTTGGTCAGCACGTACACCGCGGGGGTCGCCTGCGAGAGAGCCCACTCCAGGGCGTCGGTGGTCCAGCTGGTCAGCACCGGCAGGTCGGCCACGGACTGCGTGCCGGTGGGGTCGTCGTCCAGGACCACCAGCACACGGCGGCCCGGGCCGGTCCTGCCACGCAGGGCCGCCACCTCCTGCGCGGACACCTCCCGTCCGGCCGGCAGACCGGCCAGCAGGTCGTCGAGCGAGAGGCTCACACCGCCGTCCTGGTGTCCACCTCGTCGAGACGGCCGGCCTCGATGTCGTTGGCCTTGCGGAACAGCGCGGTCGCCGCGAACAGCGCGGCACCGATGACGGCGGCCACCGCCAGCGAGTCCAGCCCGGCGCCGTCGCCGAGGTGGTCGTCGAAGAAGCCGCGCATGTTGGGCGCCAGGAAGCCGCCCAGGTTGCCGAAGGAGTTGATCAGGCCGATGCCGGCCGCGGCGGCGTACCCGGTCAGGTACTCGGTGGGCAGCGCCCACAGGATCGGCTGCACGGCGACGAAGCCGATGGCGGCCAGCGACAGCCCGGTGATGGCGAAGAAGGGCTCCCCGCTCAGCGCGTTGGACAGCCAGATCCCCAGGGCCGTGACCAGCAGCAGGACGCTGCCGATCAGCCGGTGGCGTCGGGTGCGGTCGGCCAGCCCGGGGAAGAAGGCGACCGAGACCAGCCCGAAGACCCACGGGATCGCGGTGACCAGGGAGGCCTGGAAGCCGAGCGTCTGGCCCGTGATGGCCACGACCTGCGCGGGCAGGAAGAAGGTCACGCCGTAGACCGCGACCTGGATGCAGAAGTAGATGAGGGCGAAGTACCAGACGCGCACGTTGAACAGGGACAGCCAGACCGTGCGCGGACCCTCGCCCTCGCCCTTGGCGGTGTCCTCGGCCCCGATGGTCTCGGCCAGGGCGTCGCGCTGGTCGGGGTCCATCCAGTCGGCGTTCTCCGGGCGGTCGGTGAGGTAGAAGTACGACCAGACCCCGACGACGACGGCCACCAGGCCCTCGACCAGGAACATCCACTGGGTGCCGGCCAGCCCCGCGGTCCCGTCGAGCTCGAGCAGCCCCCCGGACAGCGGGTTGCCGATGATCCCGGCCAGGGCGATGCCCATGTAGAAGATGCCGCGGGCGCGGGAGAGGTGCCGCGCGGGCACCCAGTAGGTCAGGTAGAGGATGACGCCGGGGAAGAAGCCGGCCTCGGCGATGCCGAGCAGGATGCGCAGCACGTAGAAGCTGACCGGGCCGCTGACGAACATGAACGCGGCCGAGACGATCCCCCAGCTCACCATGATGCGGGCCAGCCACCACCGGGCGCCGACCTTGTGCAGCATGAGGTTCGAGGGGATCTCGAAGATCGCGTAGCCGGCGAAGAACAGCCCGGCCCCCAGTGCGTACGCCGAGGCGCTGATCCCCTGGTTGAGCTCGAACTCGTCCTGGGCGAAGGCCACGTTGCTGCGGTCCAGGAAGGACACCACGTACATCAGCAGCAGGAACGGCACCAGCCGTCGGAACACGTGCCTGCTGGCCAGGTCGGCCAGCTCGATACGTCGCTGCGACGCGTCGCCGGGGTCGGACATGGTGCCTCCTGGTGTCGGGGTCGTGCCTGGCCGGGACCTCAGTGCATGTGCTTGCCGCCGTCGACCTGCAGGGTCGCGCCGTTGACGTAGCCGGCGCCGTCCGAGAGCAGGAAGGCGACGGTGGCGGCCACCTCCTCGGGCTGCCCGACCCGGCCCAGCGGGATGGTGGACGACATCGACTCCTTGCGCTCGTCGGTCAGGCGGCCGCCCATGATCTCGGTGTCGATGGGGCCGGGCGCGATGACGTTGACGGTGATGCCGTACGGGCCGAGCTCGCGCGCAGCGCCGCGGCACATGCCGATGACGGCGGCCTTGGCGGTGGCGTAGACGCCCTTGGAGAAGGTGCCCCCGCCGTCGAAGGCGGTGATGGAGGAGGTGTTCACGATGCGCCCGGCACCCTGCGGGATCATCCGGGCGGCGGCGGACTTGAGCATCAGGTAGGACCCGGTGACGTTGACCGCCATCACGCGCTCGAACTCGTCCAGCTCGACCTCGTGCAGCGGCACCGGACAGGCGATGCCGGCCAGGTTGACCAGACCCAGCACGGGGGGCAGGGACGCGTCGATGGTGGCGAACGCCTCGCTCGACCGACTGCTGGTCCGCGACGTCGGTGCGCACCGCCTTCACGCGGTGACCGGCCTCCGTCAGCTCGGCCTCCACCGCGACCAGCCCCTCGGCCTCGATGTCGACCAGGGCGACGCTCCACCCGGCCTCGGCCAGGGTGCGGGCCACGGTCCGGCCGATGCCGGCGGCGCCGCCCGCGCCGGTCACCACGGCGGTCCGCTCGTCGGGGAGGTGCTGGGTCATGGGTGCTCCTGCGGGCTCGGGGGTGGGGACGGGTGCGGGGGTCAGTCCAGGGCGCCGGCCAGCACGCCCCGGACGTACTCCCGGTTGCGGGCGCACACGCCGAGGCTGTCGCTGCCGTAGTGCTCGCAGAGGAAGGCGCCGGAGTAGCCGAGGTCGAGGGCCTGCCCGATGGCGGAGCGGTAGTTGATGAGGCCCTGCTCCATCGGCACGGGGAACGTCATGACGGCCCCGGTGGACGGCTCCTCGTCGCGCAGGTAGTTCTTCACGTGCCAGTAGTTGGCGTGCGGCAGGACCTTGTCGAGCATGCTCTGCACCGGCTCGATCGGCCGGTGCAGCCGGATGAGGTTGCCCAGGTCGGGGTTGAGCCCGCAGGCGTCGTGTCCGACCTCGGCCAGGAAGGCCACCGCGCTGTCGCACGTGCCGACGTAGGTGTCCTCGTACATCTCGAGGGTGACCTGCTGCCCGTTCGCGGCGGCGTGCTCGGCCAGCTCGCGGATCCGCGCCGCGGCGGTGGCGCGGACCTCGGCGTCGTCGGGGTCGCGGTGCCCGTCCACGAGCCAGAACCACAGCGCGTCCTGCTGCGCGGGCGTCAGGGCCTGGAAGAAGCCGAGGCTGACCATGCCGCAGCCGAGCTCGGCGGCGGCGTCCAGGACCCGGTGGCTGTAGGCCAGGTAGTCCTCGCCGTGCTCGGCGTCGATGACGCTGCGGCGCGACGTCGAGAGGCCGGGACGGTCAGGCCGACGTCGGCGAGCACGGCCGCGAAGTCGGCCAGCCGGGACGGCTCCAGGTCGCCGATGCGGACCCAGGTGTCGGTGGGGTCGACCTCGGTGAAGCCGAGCCGGCGGACCTGGCGCAGCTGCTGCGCCCACTCCTCGGGCGCGGCGTCCTGGATCGGGCCGCCGCGGGAGTCACGGTCCCCGAAGGGCAGCATCGCGCAGGCGATCGGCCAGGTCTCGGCGGTCCAGGTCATGAGCCCTCCGTGGGGGTCAGGGGTGCGGGACCCAGCTCGCGCAGCAGGTGCGCGAGACGGGCGTAGGCCGTGTTGCGGTAGGTCACGAGCGCGGTCTGGTCGCCGGCCCGGGTCACGAACCCGCCGCCCTGCTTGACGCCGAGCTTCCCGGCCTCGACCAGGGCGTTGAGCATCTCCGGCGAGCGCAGCCGCTCCCCGTAGTGCTCCTCGAGCGTGGCGAAGCCGCCGCGGTAGGTGTCCAGGCCCGCCATGTCGGCGATGGCGAACGGGCCGAAGAAGCCGAGCCGGTAGCCGAAGGTGGTGCGCACGATGATGTCGACGGCCTCGGCGGTGGCCACGCCCTCCTCCACCAGGGCGATGGCCTCCTTGAGCAGCACGAACTGGAGCCGGTTGAGCACGAAGCCGGCCCGGTCGTTGACCCGTGCGCTGAGCTTGCCGGTGCGCGCCACCATGGCCTCCACCGGCGGGATCACCGCCTCGTCGGTGCCCTCGTGGGCGATGACCTCGACGCCGGGGATGAACGGCGCCGGGTTGGAGAAGTGCACGCCCAGGAAGCGGCTCGGGTCGCTCAGGGCCTCGGCCAGCCTCCCGATGGGGATGGTCGAGGTGTTGGTGGCCAGGACGGCGTCGGGGCGGGCCGCGTCCTCGATGCGGCGCAGCACCTGCGCCTTCAGCTCCGGCTGCTCCGGCACCGCCTCCTCCACGAGGTCGACGTCGGCGACGGCCTCCTCGACGGTCGCGGCCATCGTCAGGTGCTCGCGCACCCGGTCCGTCGTACCGGCGTCGACGAGCCCGTCGCGCTCGAAGTCCGCCCACTCGGCCAGCAGGCGTTCGTGGTGGTGGCGCGTGGCGTCCGGGTCGGCGTCGGAGATGACCACGTCGATGCCGGAGGCGGCCAGCACCGAGGCGATGCCACCGCCCATGTAGCCGGCGCCGACGAGGGCCACCTTGCTGATCTCCGGCCTGGTTTCCGGGTGGGTCTCCTGCGTCATGTGGCGATCGCCTCCAGTTCTTGGCCGGGTCGGATGTCGGGGAGCAGGAAGGTGCTCAGGCCCTGGGCGAACCCGAGGACGACGCCGACCACCAGCCAGGCCGCCGTCCCGCCCGCCGTGCTGATGACCAGCGTCCAGAGCAGGCTGCCGATGATGAGGCCGCCCACGAACATCGAGCTCATCCAGCCGATGGCCGTGCCGCGCACCCGGGTCGGGAAGCTCTCGGCCTGGTAGGAGTAGCCGGCGCCGGACCAGGTGCCGTTGGTGGCCTGGAAGACCAGGAAGTACAGGACGGCCACGGCGGTGTGGTCGGTGGTGAGCAGCAGCGCCAGGTTGAGCGGCCCGACGAGGAGGCCGGTCACGACCAGGACGTTGCGCCGGCCGTACCGCTCGCCCAGCAGCCCACCCAGCAGGTAGAAGAAGTAGCCGATCCCGCCGGAGACCAGGAGCAGGGTCGCGACGCTGCCCTCGGTCCAACCCTTCTCCTTGGTCAGCCACACGGTGACGTAGGTGTTGACGGCCACGAACGCGGCGGCGTAGAGCAGCCAGACCACGCTCAGCCGTACCAGCGCGTCCCGCACCGGTCCGGGGGTCGCGAACAGGCCGCGCACCGTCCCACGCTCCAGGTCGTCGACGTCCACGGGGAACTGCTGCTCGAGCTCGTGGACCCGGCGGGTGTCACCCTCGGCCACGGCGGCCCGCACCGCCTTCAGGTGGTGGAACCGGTCCGACTCCCGGATCTTGAAGCGGCCCACCGCGACCACCGCCAGCGGCACCACGCCCCACAGGAACACCAGGCGCCAGCCGTGCGAGGAGGCCAGCAGGTAGACCCCGGAGGCCAGGAACACGCCGAGCGGGTAGCCGCCCTGCACCACGGAGTAGAGCATCCCGCGCCGGCGGGCGGGGACCTGCTCGTTGACCAGGGTGATGGAGACGGCCAGCTCGGCCTGCGCGAAGCCGGAGGCCAGGCAGCGGACGAGGGCGAGCTGCCAGTAGTTCTGCACCAGCACGGTCAGGCCGGTGAAGACCGCGGCCATGGCCAGGCAGAACATCCACATCCACTTGCGGCCCTTCTGGTCCATCCCGTAGCCGATGAACAGGGCGATGACGAACTCGGCGCTGAACACGATGAACCCGAGCAGGCCCACCTTGCCGTCCGAGAGCCCGAAGTCGTCCTGGATGTCGGGCAGCGTCAGCACCAGCAGGTTGGTGTCGTAGCTGGCCAGGGCCCACCCGGCGACGGCCACCACGATGAGGTACGTCAGGTAGCGCCGGTCGGTGGACTGCGGCGCCGGGGTGGGGTGCTCGTGCTCAACGGCCATCCGCGGCCCCCTCGTCGGGGAGCCAGGCGAAGGCCCGCCCGGGGGCACCGGTCCCCCGGGCGAGGTTGATGGGGGCGAAGACGAAGTGCGCACCACGCGCCGGTAGCTGGTGCAGCCCGGCCAGGGCCTCGACGTAGGCCACACCGGCCCCCAGACCCTCCCGGTGCACGGGTCCGCCGTCGTGGGTGGAGCCCATGCTGGGCGCGTCGGTGCCGACGCAGCGCACGCCGCGGTCGATCAGCAGCCGCATCGCAGGCGGCTCCGGCGCGGGCCACCCCGGCACGGACCCCAGCACCAGCGGGTCGAAGCAGTACGCCGAGCCGGCCTGGCCGGGCAGGTAGTGCCGGTCCCAGCCGGTGCGGAAGAGCACCACGTCCCCGGCCTCGAGCAGACCGTGCTGCTCCTCGAACGCCTCGATGAGACCCGGCGTGATGATCGGGCTGACCCCCGGCTCGCTCGGCAGGTCCTCCGGTACGTCGATCACGGCGGCCGGTCCGGCCAGCTGGTCCAGGGGGATCTGCTCGACCGTCACCGACCCCAGCTCGCCCTCGCCCTGCAGACCGGTCCCCGGCTCGGGGATGAAGTGGGCGGGCGCGTCGACGTGGGTGCCGGTGTGCTCGTCGAGCAGCATCCAGCGGGTCTGGTAGTCGCCGCCGGCCCGGCTGACCAGCCGGCAGGCGTCCCCGCCACGGTCGTCGAAGTAGCTGAACGTCTTGTGCTGGAAGGGCATGTGGGTGGACCACCAGCACGGCAGCTCCTCGGACAGGACCAGGCTCAGGTCCACGACCGACGAGGTGCGGTCCGAGCTCCGCGTCGCCATCGCATCTCCTATTTCCTACACGATCACCCGTCAGACCTATCACGGGAGTCGCACAGGCGGCTAGGACCTCGGCGTACCCAATGTGACCGCGGTCACTCCGGGAAGGCGTCGTCCGAACGAGCGGGGGAGGCGGCGGTCCAGGCGCTGACACGGTCCAGCAGGGCCCGCAGGTGCCCCTCCATGTGGCCGGCCGCCGCCTCCGCCTCACCGGCCTCGAGCGCCGCCAGGATCGCCGCGTGCTCGGCCAGGGTCTGGGGTGCGTCGTCGACCACGTGCTCGCTGAACAGCCGGAACCGGTGCAGGTGACCGTTGAGCGACTGGAAGCTCAGCGCCAGGAACGGGTTGCCGCTGCCGGCGTTCACCAGGCTGTGGAAGGCCTGGTCGGCCACGAGGTAGTCCCGGTACCCGCCGTAGCCGGCGAAGTCGGGCCCCGTCGGCGCCCGCACCTGGGCCTCGTGGACGCTCCGCAGCTCCGCCGCGAGCGCCGGACCACCCCGCTGGCAGGCCTTGAGGGTGGCCACCGGCTCGATCGCCAGCCGCGCGTCGATGAGCTGGGCCAGCTCGACCTGGGTCAGGGGCGGGGCCACGCGGTACCCCTTGAGCGCGTGCCGCTCCAGCAGGCCGGTGGTGGCGATGCGGCCCAGGGCCTCGCGGACCGGGGTCACCGACACGTCGAGCTGCCGGGCCAGGGCATCGATGTTCAGCGCCGTACCGGGCTCGAGCTCGCCGTCCATGAGCAGGCCCATCACCGACTCCTCCACCGAGTCGGTCAGCACCCGACGTGACGGCAGCGCACGCCGGGGGGCGTGGGCGGCGTCGGAGGGCACGCCTCAGTCTTGCACCAGGCAAGCATCGGCCATGCCGACAGCAAGCCCCTTGAGCACCTCAGGCAGAAGGAAGGCGACGTACCGCTCCTCCAACCGGTTCCGGTCCGGCCGAGCTGCCTTGGCGCTGGGCAGGACTGCGAGCTTGCTGTTTGAACTCCTTGGATCCCACCCTTCAGCATCCACCCGTCGATCTCATCCAAGATGTCTTGACGGACGTGAACGGTCAGGTCGGGCCGAATTCCCAGAATCTTGTTGTCGAACGCGGCGTGGTGGATCTTGCACAGGGACAACCCGTTCGGTACCACCGGCTGGCCATGGGGTTTCCCGTCTTCGATGATGTGGGCGGCATCCAGGAGCTCGGCGTGCCGAAGCGTGCAGATGGTGCATCGCCCCTCGTAGGCGAGCAGCACTTGAGCCCGAAAGACACGTTGGTGTAGACGCGCTTTGGTCAGCCGCTCGACGTAGCGCCGGGAATCCTCGTCAACGAGCTCCCCGGTCGCACGAAACGTTGACCGGCGTCGAGGGCAAGAGCGAACTCCAGGCGCCCAGGGTCGTCACCGACCACCCACACTGGGTAGAGGGGTTCGTACACCCCGGAGGCGACACCGACGAACCAGATCAAAGGGAGTCGCTGTTCGAACGCCCTGCGAAGAGCGACGTTCTCGGAGTGTTGCGGGTCGTCGCCTCGGTACTTGTAGCGCTGGAGGCCGTCGTCGCCAATCGCATCAGCGTAGGGAGGCACCTGTCCTGGCGCCGTGAACGTTGTGCGGATAGCGAGAGCGGCGGTCATGAGCGCCGGTTTGCGGATCCCGCGCTGGCGGTCCATCAGGGGAACTCGACGACCCTCGTACTCGAAGGTAGACAACCAGGCAAAGTCGACCCGCTCCGTGGGTCGGGTATCCAACCACGCCATCGCAGCACGACGGAACGCATGTTCGAAGGCGCTGTCGACCTCAGTCATGCTTCCTTCTCCAGCTGTCGGACGTCAGGCGACAGCGCACCACCGCCCACCGAGGAACGTCCTTCGCAGAGCGCGTCAGGCCTGAGCTAACACAGGTCTCGAGGCGCACTTCGTTCGCGCCTCGACCAGCGGAGAGCCCCGACCAACGGGTGGAGCCAAGGGGACTCGAACCCCTAACCCCCTGCTTGCAAAGCAGGTGCGCTACCAATTGCGCCATGGCCCCGGCTGAGCCCGGACGGGCTCATGGGTGGAGGAGCGTCAGGACCGCGTGACGTCGTCGGTGGCCTCGGCCCACAGCGCCTGCTCCCGCTGACCGGCCTTCGCCTTGCGGCTCGCCAGCACGGCGGCGACGACCGCGGCGACCAGGACGATCTTCTTCATGGGACTCCTCTCGCAGGGCTGCGAGCGCCGACTCTACCAATGGGGCCGGAGGCGCTGGCGGGTCCCCGCCGCGGTCGCGTCCACAGGCTTCGACGAACCCGCCCCGCCGGTCCGGCCCACCTGTCACGCTGAGTGCACCCCCGGGATGGAGAGACGATGCGGACGTGGATCCTCGTCACCTGCGCGGCGCTGTGGAGCGTCGCGTTCATCGCCGTGCTCCAGATCCCGGGCCTGAGCGCGTCCATGGTGACCCTGGTCAGCGACGCCGGCCAGCTCCTGGCCGCGTGCGCCGCGTCGGCCGGTTGCGCGGTGGCGGCTCGCGCGTCCGAGGGTCACCGGCGGAGCGCCTGGGCGTGGCTGTCGGCCGGGACCGGGTCGTGGGCGGCGGGCCAGGCCGTGTGGAGCTTCTACGAGGTCGTGCTCGGCCGCGAGGTGCCCTTCCCCTCGGCGGCCGACGTCGGCTTCCTCGCCTTCCCGCTCGTGGCCGGGTTCGGCCTGGTGCTGTGGCTGGGCACCCAGGGTGACCAGCTCGTCGCCCGCGGGCGGGACCTGATGGACGGCGTGATCATCGCCGCGTCGCTGCTGGTGCTGTCCTGGGTCACGGTCATGGCGCCGGTGGTCGCGGACGGTGGCGTCTCCGGCTTCCCCCTGGTGCTGTCGCTGGCCTACCCCGTCGGTGACGTCGTCCTGGCCACCCTCGTGCTGCTGGCGCTGGCCCGGGGCACGGTCGCGGACCGCACGATCCTGCTCCTGCTCGCCGTCGGGCTCGGCGGCTTCGCTCTCTCGGACTCCCTGTTCGTCTACCTGACCAGCACCGGCACCTACTCCTCGGCCGACCTCGTGAGCAACAGCGGCTGGGTGGTCGGCTTCCTGTTCGTGGG
This sequence comes from uncultured Actinomycetota bacterium, assembly GCA_963750345.1. GTDB lineage: Bacteria > Actinomycetota > Actinomycetes > Propionibacteriales > Nocardioidaceae > Nocardioides_B. The sequence goes on from CAVVQH010000013.1 coordinate 476,240, forward strand.
CGTCGCCGGCACTGCGGTGGCCGTGCGCCCCACCACCGACGCCGTACGCCGCACCAGCGTCTCGGCCGGGTCGCCGTGGCCGCAGATGCTGCTGCCCTACCTGCCCCTCCTCGGCGCCGGGGCCGCCCTGTGCGCCGACCTGCTGGACGCCGACGGGACCGCCCGCATCGACCTGCTGCTCGGCGTACCGCTGGTCGGCATGGTGCTGCTGCGTCAGTTCCTGGCCATGGCCGACAACCAGCGGCTCCTCAGCGCGCTGGCCGAGGCCCGCGACCAGCTCGAGCACCAGGCCCTGCACGACTCGCTGACCGGGCTGTCCAACCGGGTGCTGTTCGCGGACCGCCTCGACCGGGCGCTGCTGGCGCCGTCGGCGACCGTGAGCGTGCTGTTCTGCGACCTCGACGACTTCAAGCTGGTCAACGACAACCTCGGGCACGAGGCCGGTGACCACCTCCTCACCCTGGTGGCGCACCGCCTGCTGGACTGCGTCCGCGCCACCGACACGGTCGCCCGGCTCGGCGGGGACGAGTTCGCGATCCTGCTCGACGAGTCCAGCGACGCCCGCGTGGTCGCCGACCGTGTGGTGGCCTCCATGCAGGAGGAGGTCGAGGTCCTCGGCCACCGGGTGCGGACCTCGATCAGCGTGGGCATCGCCCACCACGAGGGCTCGGCGGCGCCCGCCGAGGAGCGCCGTGGTCCGTCGACCGCTCGCGACGAGGTCAGGACCCGGCGCGACCTGGCTGCGCTCCACCAGCGTGAGGCCACCGCCGCGCTGCTGCTGCGCCTGGCCGACACGGCCATGTACGCCGCCAAGGGCGCGGGCAAGGGCCGGGCCATCCTCGCCCCGCAACCGGTGGGCAGCGAGGTCCCGGTCGCCTGAGCCGTTCGCCGGGGCCGCGCAGCGAAGAACGTCCCGTTCTACTGGATCGTGACGGCTGCCCGCCGATGTACCGACGACGGCCCCCAACCGTCCGGAGGAGGCGACGCGCATGACCGGACAGGCCCCGGGGCTCGACCCCGCGGCAGCGCCCCGCGTCCTCGACGTCCGTACGGGGCTGCGCGCCACGTTGGGGGAGACGAGGAGCGAGGACGTGTGGTCCTCGGTCTGCGCCGCACTCGGAGTCCCCACCGACGTACAGGACCTGGACCCCGCTCTGTTCGACGAGCTCCTGCACCTCCTCGCCCAGCACGACCGCATGTGTCACGTGCTGGCGAGATCCTGGCGGATCCGCTCCACCTCCGCCGTCAAGCTCGCTGAGATAGGACGATGACGATCACCATGACCGACACCCACCACCCTGGTCCCCTCACCGACCTGCGCCGGATCGCCGCCATCGGGGCGTACGACCTCGACGCCCCCGGACTGCGGGCGACCCTCGACCAGTTCGCCCAGCGGGCCGCGGAGCGTCTCGACGTCCGCACCGGCCTGGTCAGCATCGTGCTCGACACGGCTCAGTTCCTGGCCGGCACGTACGGCGTGGAGGGCAGCTGGTTCGCGGAGTCGGACGGCACCCCCATCGAGTGGGCCTTCTGCGCCAGCGTGGTGCGCACCGGACAGCCCTACCTGGTCACCGACGCCACCGTCGACGAGCTGCAGCACGACAATCCCCTGGTGACCATCGACGGCATCCGCAGCTATGCCGGTGCGCCGCTCATCGACCCCGACGGACTCGTCCTCGGCTCCTGCTGTGCCATCGGCGACACGCCTCGTGACTTCGTCGCCGAGGAGATCGCGGACCTGCAGCTGCTGGCCGCCGAGATCGTGGCCGAGCTGGAGCAGCACCGCGCCGCCTGAGCGCCTCACCCCAGCCGGGGGTGGGCAGGGCCTCGGGGCGCGCGCCTCGGCGGGCCCGCTTGCCGTGCTGGGCGCGGCACATGGCGGCATCGGCGTCGATCACCAGGTGCTCGGAGAGGACGTCACCCGGCCCTGCGTAGGCCACCCCCACGCTGGAGCTGACCAGCAGGCGCACGCAGGCCGTCCACCCGGAACGGCCGGGTGAACGACGTCCGGATCCGGGCGGCGATGAGCTCGGCGTCCGCCCGACCACGCACAGCTCGGGGAAGCGCGTCTCCACCGACACGGCCGGGACCGTACCCGAGCCGGGCCTGCACCTGCTTGCAGCGCAGGGCGCGCTCGTCGGAGGCCGCCAGGTGCCGCGGCGCCCGGTCGTCGTCGACCACGGTGGAACCGGCGGAGGCGATCGGCAGGTCTGGGCCGGCAACGATCAGGGAAGGGTGGGCCTAAGAGGACTTGAACCTCTGACCTCTTCCTTATCAGGGAAGCGCTCTAACCGTCTGAGCTATAGGCCCCAGCAGTCGCTCCGGAGTCCGGACCGACGGCAGAGATTACCGCACGGTGAGCATGCCGCCCAAACCGACGCGGACCGGGTACGACGCCCTCAGCGCTCGTCCTCCGCCAGGGTGACCTCGACGCCGCCGAGCAGCGCGGCCGCGAGGTTGTAGAGGAACGCGCTGAGCGTCGCGATGGCGGTGATCAGCACGACGTCGACGACCGCCACCACCATGGTGAATCCCAGGACCCGGCTCGCGCCGACGTAGTCCTCGACGTTGAAGTTCTTCGCCGAGTCGCCGCCCACGACGTCGCTGACCGTCGAGTTGATGGAGTCCCAGACGCCGGCGGCGCCGAGCACGGACCACACCACCGCGACGGCGACCACCAGCACGATGCCGAAGGCGATCGAGAGCAGGAACGAGGTCTTCATGACCGACCACGGGTCCAGGTGCACCAGCCGCAGCCGGGCCCGGCGGGTCCCGCGGGGACGGGCCGCCACGGGGCTGGGACGGGTGGGGGACCCGGAGGGTGCCGTCGCGCGGGACGGCGCCGCGGCGGAGCTCGAGCCGGATCGCGCGGACGTCCCCCTCGGTGCACCCGTGGACGACCCCGTCGACGATCCAGCAGCCGGGGTCGCCGGCCGTCCTGCGGAGGCGCGGGCGGCCCCTGCGCCGGCGATCGCCGCGTTGACCCGCTGGCTCAGCGGCCGCTTGGCCGGTGGCTCGGGAGCGGGCTGCGGACCCGAGAGGGGTCGCCGAGGCAGCGGGGCCTCACCTCGTCGCTCGGCCATCAGGACTCCTCGTCGTCGGGGGCTTCGGGGTCGCCTGCGGTGTCAGCGGCGCCCGGGACGGCTTCCTCGGGCGACACGTCGTCCTCGATTGTCGCACCCGCCGCGTCCGCGACCGCGCCGCCCGGGGCTGCGACGACGTCGGCGTCACCGACGCCCCCGTCCACCACTCGGTCCACCGCGTCGACGTCGGCCCCGGTCGAGGCCTCCTCGACGGCCTCGACGGCCTCGGTCACCGCCTCGTCGATCTCGGGCGCCCGCTCCACGCTGCGAGCCACCACCGCCACGCCGTCGCTGGGTGAGACCCCCACGAACCGCACGCCCTTGGTGTCGCGACCGGTCGGGCGCAGGTTGTCGTCGATGGCGCTGCGGGTGACCTGGCCGGACTGCTTGATGGCCAGCACCTCGTCACCCTCGACCACGATGAACGCCCCGACCAGGGTGCCTCGGTCGTCGTCCTGCTTCATGGCCTTGATCCCGATCCCGCCGCGGGACTGCTGGCGGTACTCCGAGATCCGGGTCCGCTTGGCGTAGCCGCCGTCGGTGATGGTGAAGACGTACTGCTCCTGGACCCCGGGAAGGTGGCCGTCCTCGGTGGACTGCCCCGCGTCGCGGGCCGCGGACTCGGCGGCCTCCTCCGCGGCGACCTGCTCGGCCCGGATGACCGACATCGACAGCAGCTCGTCACCGTCGCGGAACCTCATGCCGGCGACGCCGGACGTGGCCCGCCCCATCGGCCGCAGGTCGCGCGCGGCCGGGAAGCGGATGGCCTGCGCCTTGCGGGAGACCAGCAGGATGTCGTCGCCGTCGTCGGCCAGCTCGGCGCCGATCAGCTCGTCGTCGTCCTCGCGGAAGTTGATGGCGATGACCCCGGCCTGGCGGGGGCTGTTGTAGTCGCCCAGGCGGGTCTTCTTGACCAGGCCGTTGCGGGTGGCCAGCACCAGGTACGGCTGCTGGTCGTAGTCACGGATGGCCAGCACCTGGGCGATGGACTCGTCCGGCTGGAAGGACAGCAGACCGGCCACGTGACCACCCTTCGCGTCACGGGACGCCTCGGGCAGGTTGTAGGCCTTGGTCCGGTACACCCGGCCGGCCGTGGTGAAGAACAGCAGCCAGTGGTGGTTGCTGGTGGCCATGAAGTGCTCCACCACGTCGTCACCGCGCAGGGTGGCGCCGCGTACGCCCTTCCCGCCGCGCTTCTGCGTGCGGTACAGGTCGGCGCGGGTGCGCTTGGCGTAGCCGCCGCGGGTGATGGTGACGACCAGGTCCTCGTCGGGGATCAGGTCCTCCATGGACAGGTCGCCGTCGGAGGGGATGATCACGCTGCGGCGCTCGTTGCCGAACTTCTCGACGATGGCGCCGAGCTCCTCGGAGATGATCTGGCGCTGCCGCTCCTCGCTGGCCAGGATGGCCTCGAGGTCGGCGATGATGACCTCGAGCTCGGCCAGCCGGTCCATGATGCGCTGGCGCTCCAGGGCCGCGAGCCGGCGCAGCTGCATCTCCAGGATGGCGTTGGCCTGCAGGTCGTCGATGTCGAGCAGCCCGATCAGGCCGGAGCGGGCCTCCTCCACGTCGGGGCTGTTGCGGATCAGCGCGATGACCTCGTCGAGCATGTCCAGGGCCTTGACCAGGCCGCGGTAGATGTGGGCCCGCTCGAGCGCCTCGCGCAGGCGGTAGCGGGTCCGGCGCTGGATGACCTCGACCTGGTGGTCGATCCAGTAGGAGACGAACTGGTCCAGGCTCAGCGTGCGGGGCACACCGTCGACCAGGGCCAGCATGTTGGCCGAGAAGTTGGTCTGCAGCTCGGTGTGCTTGAAGAGGTTGTTGAGCACCACCCGGGCCACGGCGTCGCGCTTGAGCACGACCACCAGACGCTGCCCGGTGCGGCCCGAGCTGTCGTCGCGCACGTCGGCGATGCCCGTGATCTTGCCGGCGTCGGCCAGCTCCGCGATCTTCAGCGCCAGGTTGTCGGGGTTCACCTGGTAGGGCAGCTCGGTGATCGAGATCGTGGTGCGGCCCTGGGCGTTCTCGTCGATGTCGACGACCGCGCGCATGGTGACCGATCCACGACCGGTGCGGTACATCTGCTCGATGCCCTGCTGGCCGACGATGAGCGCGCCCATCGGGAAGTCCGGGCCCTTGACCCGCTCGAGCAGCGCGTCGAGCAGCTCCTCGCGGCTGGCGTCCGGGTGTCGCAGGGCCCACTGCACGCCGTCGGCCACCTCGCGCAGGTTGTGCGGCGGGATGTTGGTGGCCATCCCGACCGCGATCCCGGCCGAGCCGTTGACCAGCAGGTTGGGGAAGCGGGCGGGCAGGATGGCGGGCTCCTGCGAGCGCCCGTCGTAGTTGGGCGTGAAGTCGACGGTGTCCTCGTCGATGTCGCGGACCATCTCCATGGCCAGCGGCGCCATCCGGCACTCGGTGTAGCGCATCGCGGCGGCGGGGTCGTTGCCCGGCGAGCCGAAGTTCCCCTGGCCGTCCACCAGCGGCGCCCGCATCACCCAGGGCTGCGCCAGGCGGACCAGGGTGTCGTAGATCGCGGTGTCGCCGTGCGGGTGGTACTGCCCCATGACGTCGCCGATGACCCGGGAGCACTTGGAGAAGCCCCGGTCCGGTCGGTAGCCGCCGTCGTACATCGCGTAGAGCACGCGGCGGTGCACGGGCTTGAGCCCGTCGCGGACGTCGGGCAGAGCCCGGCCCACGATCACCGTCATCGCGTAGTCGATGTACGAGCGCTGCATCTCGACCTGCAGCTCGATGGGCTCGATGCGGCCGTTGTTGCCGGGCTGGCCGAACTCGATGGTGTTCTCAGTCATCCGTTGCTCCGGGGTCGACGTCGGGGGGTGCGGGGGCCCGGCCAGGGGACCCGGCGGGGGCGGGCTGGCCTAGATGTCGAGGAAGCGGACGTCCTTGGCGTTGCGCTGGATGAAGGAGCGACGCTGCTCGACGTCCTCGCCCATCAGCACGGTGAACATCTGGTCGGCCAGCAGGGCGTCCTCGAGGGTGACCTGCAGCAGGAGCCGGTTGTCGGGGTCCATCGTGGTCTCCCACAGCTCGTTGGCGTTCATCTCCCCGAGCCCCTTGTAGCGCTGGATCCCGTTCTCCTTCGGCAGCTTCTTGCCCGCCTCGATACCGGCGACGCGCAGGGCGTCCCGCTCGGCGTCGGAGTAGACGAACTCGTGCTCGTGCGGCTTGTTCCACCGGAGCCGGTACAGCGGGGGCTGGGCGAGGTAGACGTAGCCGGCCTCGATCAGCGGCCGCATGAACCGGAACAGCAGGGTGAGCAGCAGGGTGCGGATGTGGTGGCCGTCGACGTCCGCGTCGGCCATCATCACGATCTTGTGGTAGCGGACCTTGTCGAGGTCGAACTCCTCGTGGATGCCCGTGCCGAGCGCGGAGATGATGGCCTGGACCTCGGTGTTGGCCAGCACCTTGTCGATGCGGGCCTTCTCGACGTTGAGGATCTTGCCCCGGATCGGCAGGATCGCCTGGATGCGCGGGTCGCGGCCACCCTTGGCCGAGCCGCCCGCGGAGTCACCCTCGACGACGAAGATCTCGCACTCGGCGGGGTTGGTGGACTGGCAGTCGGCCAGCTTGCCCGGCAGGCCGCCGCCACCCAGGAGTCCCTTGCGGCTGCGGGCGAGCTCGCGCGCCTTGCGGGCCGCCACCCGGGCGTACGCCGCGGCCTGGGCCTTGCGCACGATGTCGCGGCCCTCGGCGGTGTTGGAGGCGAACCAGTGGCCGAGCTGCTCGTTGACCACCCGCTGCACGAAGCCCTTGGCCTCGGTGTTGCCCAGCTTGGTCTTGGTCTGGCCCTCGAACTGGGGCTCGCCCAGCTTGATGGACACGATGGCGGTGAGGCCCTCGCGGACGTCGTCGCCGGAGACGCGGTCCTCGGGCTTCTTCATGAGGTTCCACTCGGCACCCCAGTTGTTGACCAGCGAGGTCAGCGCGGAGCGGAAGCCCTCCTCGTGCGTGCCGCCCTCGTGGGTGTTGATGGTGTTGGCGAAGGTGTGCACCGACTCGGTGTAGCTGGTCGTCCACTGCATGGCGATCTCGAGGCTCATGCCGCTGTCGGGCAGCTCGGCCTCGAACTCGATGATGCTGGGGTGCGCCTTGTCCTTGCGCTTGTTGAGGTACCGCACGTAGTCGGCCAGACCGTGGTCGAACTTGAAGGTGTGCTGCACGACGCCGTCGGCGGTGACCTCGCCCGCCGCCGGTCGACCCCCTCCTCCGGCTGCTCGCCGGCCAGCTCGTCGGCCTGGATCGGGTCCTGCAGCACGTCGGCCTCGCCGTCGTGCGAGCGCTCGTCGCGCACGACGATCTCCAGGCCCTTGTTGAGGAAGGCCATCTCCCGGATCCGGTTGGTGATCGTCTCCAGGGAGTACGTCGTGGTCTCGAAGATGTCCTCGCTGGCCCAGAACGTGATGGTCGTGCCGGTGCTCTCGTCCGGACCCAGGGCCTCCAGCTGCTCCAGCGGCCCGTCGGGGTCGCCCAGGCTGAAGGTCTGCCGCCAGTGGTAGCCCCGGTTGCGCACGTCGACCTGGAGCGTGGAGCTCAGCGCGTTGACCACCGAGACGCCGACCCCGTGCAGGCCGCCGGAGACCTTGTAGCCACCGCCGCCGAACTTCCCGCCGGCGTGCAGCATGGTCAGCGCCATGGTCACCGCGGGGATGCCCTCGACGGGGTGCACGTCGGTGGGGATGCCGCGGCCGTCGTCCTCGACACGGATGGCGCCCTCGGCGGTCAGGGTCACCACGATGCGGGTGCAGTAGCCGGCCAGCGACTCGTCGACCGAGTTGTCCACGACCTCCCACACCAGGTGGTGCAGGCCGCGCTCGCCGGTCGAGCCGATGTACATGCCCGGGCGCTTGCGGACCGCCTCGAGGCCCTCCAGGACCTGGATCGCGGAGGCGTCGTACCGGCCCTCCTCGACCGCGTGGCCCTCGCCGATCGGGGCCAGGGCGGCGGCCGTCTCGGCGACCAGCTCGGCCGGCAGGTCGACGTCCTCACCTACGGGCTCGACGACCGGCTCACCCACGGCCGGGGGGCCGTCCGGGGAGCCGGCGGAGGTGCTGTCCTGCGAGTCGGGGGAGGGGCTGTCGAGCGGAGGGGTGTTGACGGGGATCTCGTCAGGCACGAGCCATCCTTCACATGTTCGCCGACCAGCGGCGGTCGACCGGGCGCGGAAACGACCGATGTCGACTATACCCCGTCAGAGCCCCGGACCGGGGGTGGCGTCCACAGCGAACAGGGGTCAGCGCGGCTGAGAACCGCGTTGTGAGCCCTCCGTGGTGGTCAGGACGGCCCGGGAGGGGTTCGGCCATGTCCCTGTACCGACCCCATGCCCTCTGATCGGCTCTCAGGGCCTGTGGCGGCTCACCCGTAGGTGTCGCGGGGGCCGCGGCCGTCCCGCACCGAGCGCAGGCCCTTCTTCCAGCTGGGCCCGTGCGGTCCGAGCACCTCGATGAGGGTCACGGTGCCCTGGCCGAGCTCCTCGTTGAGCCGTCGTACGACGGTGGGCGCGAGGAGCCTCATCTGGGTGGCCCAGGCCGTGGAGTCCGTGCGGACCACCAGGCGGGTCTCGGCGAACGCCTCGGGCAGGCAGTGCTGGGCGACCTCGCCGCCCACGATGCTGTCCCAGCGGGAGAAGACGCCGTGCACGCGGACGTCGGTGCCCCACCCCTGCTCGGCGATGAGCCGGCCGATGGTGGCGTCGAGCAGCTGCGGGTCCCGCTCGTCGGGGTGGGCGCCGGAGGCCTGCCGGTCCACCCGGCGACGGCGGGTGGTGGGACGGCGACGCGCACCGGGCCGGGCCAGGGACCGGGCGATGCTGCGGGCCAGGTCCAGGCCGGACTCGTCGTGGGGCTCAGCGGGCACGGCGGGCACGGCGGGCTCCTCCGGTGCGCCGGCAGTGCCGGGGCCGTCTGTGCGCTCGGGCCGTCGGGGCCGTCGGGGCCGTCGGGGCCGGGCTCAGCCGACACCGGGCAGCACCTTGCCGTCGACCACGTCGATGCGCATCCCGGCCAGCGCGGCCGGCACGTCGTCGGGTACCGCGGCCGTGACCAGCACCTGCTCGGCGCCGGCCACCAGCTCGGCCAGCCGGTCCCGCCGGTCCGTGTCGAGCTCGGCGAAGACGTCGTCGAGGATGAGGATGGGGTCGTCACCGGTGGCGCGCAGCAGCTCGTACGACGCGAGCCGCAGCGCCAGCGCCATCGACCAGGACTCGCCGTGCGAGGCGTAGCCCTTGACCGGCAGAGGTCCCAGGGCGAGCACCAGGTCGTCACGGTGGGGCCCGACCAGGCTCACCCCGCGGTCCACCTCCTCGTCACGTCGCCGCTCGACCTCGGCCAGCAGCGCCGCCGAGAGCTGGTCCCGACCGGGCGTCACGCTCCCGGGGCCGGGCTCGGGCAGCTCGAGGGAGGCCTTGTAGGCCAGCGTGGCGTCGGTGGCCCGCGCCCCCTGGGCCACCGCGTCGTAGGCCGCCGCCACGTGGGGGCGCAGGTCCTCCACCAGCGCCAGCCTCGCGGCCAGCAGCTCGGCGCCCACCTCGGAGAGGTGGCTGTCCCACACCCCCAGGGTGGCCAGCGCGCCCTCGCCGCGGGCGGCGGCCGAGCGGCTGCCGCTGCGCCGGGCCGCCCCGGCCGTCTTCAGCAGGGAGTTGCGCTGCTTGAGCACCCGGTCGTAGTCCGCACGCACCCCGGCGAACCGGGGCGCCCGCTGCACCAGCAGGTCGTCGAGGAAGCGGCGCCGCTCGGTGGGGTCACCCTTGACCAGGGCCAGGTCGTCGGGGGAGAACAGCACGGTCCGCACCAGGCCCAGCAGCTCGCGGGCCCGGGGCAGGGGCGACCGGTTCACCCGGGCCCGGTTCGATCGCCCCGGGTTGATCTGGACCTCGAGCAGCGCCTCCCGCCCGTCGCGGACCACCCGGGCGCGGACCACCGCGTGGTCGGCACCCAGGCGGACCAGCGGGGCGTCACCCGCGACCCGGTGGGAGGCCAGCCGGGCCACGTAGTCCACCGCCTCGACCAGGTTGGTCTTGCCCTGGCCGTTGCGCCCGACGAACGCGGTCACCCCGGGCCCCAGGGCGACCTCCGCCTCCGGGTAGGAACGGAAGTCGACCAGCGACAGGTGCGAGACGTGCACGTCCCGCCCGGCCTAGGCCTTGTCGCCGCCGGGCGGCGGCGCGGTGCGCGTGGCGTGGCCGCCGAACTGGTTGCGCATCGCGGCGACCGCCTTCATGGTCGGGCTGTCGTCCTGGCGGGACACGAAGCGGGCGTAGAGCGCCGCAGTGATGGCCGGGGTGGCCACCGCGTTGTCGATGCCCGCCTCGACGGTCCACCGGCCCTCGCCGGAGTCCTCGGCGTAGCCCGCGATCTGGTCGAGCTTGTCGTCGTCGTCGAGCGCCGCGACCAGCAGGTCCAGGAGCCAGGACCGGATCACGGTGCCCTCGCGCCAGGACCGGAACACCTCGGTGACGTTCTCGACCTCGTCCACGGCCGAGAGCAGCTCCCAGCCCTCGCCGTACGCCTGCATGACGGCGTACTCGATGCCGTTGTGCACCATCTTGGAGAAGTGGCCGGCGCCGATCTTGCCGGCGTGCACCCAGCCGAACTCGCCCTCGGGCTTGAGGGTGTCGAAGATGGGCTGCACCTTCTCGATGGACTCCTTCTCGCCGCCGGCCATCAGGGCGTAGCCGTTCTCCAGGCCCCAGACGCCGCCGGAGACGCCGCAGTCGACGAAGGCGATGCCCTTCTCGGCCAGCATCTCGCCGTTCTTGACGTCGTCGGTCCAACGGGAGTTGCCACCGTCGATGACGATGTCGCCCTCGCCGAGCAGCCCGCCGAGCGTGCGGATGGTCTCCCGCGTGATGTCACCGGCCGGCACCATCACCCAGACGACCTTGGGCGAGGGCAGCTGCTCGACCATCGCCTCCAGGCTGTCGGCGTCGCTGAGCTCGGGGTTGCGGTCGTAGCCGACCACCGTGTGCCCGCCCCGGCGCAGCCGCTCGCGCATGTTGCCGCCCATCTTGCCGAGCCCGATCAGACCGAGGTCCATGCCGCTCCCTTTCCTGCTGCTGTCCGAAGTGGTGGGTGAGGGGTGTCCGCTGGTGCCGGCTTCATGCCTGGGCCGGTGGCTCAGGACAGCAGCCGACGCGGCATCAGGAGGTAGCGGAAGTCGGTGTCGACGTCACCGTCGAGGCTGTCCGCCCCGCTCATCACCGCCGGCTTGGAGGCCTGGGTGAAGGCGAGCTGGACCACCGGGTCCTCCAGGGCGGTGAGACCGTCGAGGAGGAACTGCGGGTTGAACCCGGTGGTGATGTCGTCGCCCTCGACCAGGGCCTCGATCTGCTCGGTGGCCAGCGCCTCGTCGCCGCTGCCCGCGTCCAGGGTGAGCGTGCCGGCGGTGAAGGCCAGCTGGACGGCCGTGTTGCGCTCGGCCACCAGCGAGACCCGCTTGACCGACTCCACCAGCGTGGCCCGGTCGACCCGCGCCACGGTGGCGTGCTCGGCGGGGAACAGCGAGCGGACCTTGGGGAACTCCCCGTCCAGCAGCCGGGTCGTCGTACGGCGCACGCCACCGCCGGAGGCGCCCTCGAAGCCGATGATGCCCTCGCCGGCTCCCGAGGACGACAGGGCGATGGTGACCTCGGTGCCCGAGGTCAGCGACTTCGCCGTGTCGGCGAGCACCTTGGCCGGAACGAGCGCGGCCGCGGAGACGTCGGTGGCGCCCGGGTCCCAGGACAGCTCGCGGTGGGAGAGCCGGAAGCGGTCGGTGGCCAGCAGCGAGATGGCCGAGCCCTCGATCTCGATGCGCACCCCGGTCAGCACCGGGAGCATGTCGTCGCGACCGGCCGCGGTGACCGCCTGGGCCACGGCGTTCGCGAACAGGTCGCTGCGCACGGTGCCGGTGGCCTGGGGCATGTCGGGCAGGGTCGGGTACTCCTCCACCGGCATGGTCTGCAGGCTGAAGCGGGCCGACCCGCAGGTCAGGGACACCTTCGACCCGTCGATGGTCATCTCGACCGGCTTGTTGGGCAGGCTGCGGCAGATGTCGGCCAGCAGCCGTCCGGAGACCAGGGCCTTGCCCTCGTCCTGCACCGAGGCCGGGAGGGTCGCGCGGGCCGACGTCTCGTAGTCGAAGGTGGACAGCTGCAGGCCGTCGCCGTCCGCGACGGTCTCGATCAGCAGGCCGGCGAGCACGGGGACGCTCGGCCGCACCGGCAGGCTGCGGGCGGCCCAGGCCACGGCGTCGGCGAGCACGTCGCGCTCGACGGTGAACTTCACTGCTGCATCACTGGGCTCTGCCTCCTGGTCCGGGTCCCGACGGCGCGACGCTGCTCCGGGGTGAGCATCCTGCCACGCGGGCGACGGCGAGGGCACCGGGCGCTCCTGGCTGTGGTGCTCCTCGGCCCGTCGTCCCCAGGTCGGGGCGCGTCGTGATGTTCACCGATGATCCGGAGATGTGTAGTTCAGTAGTGTTAACAGGCTCTGTGCACACTGTGGATAACTGCCGTTGCCGCAGGTCAGCCTCGGTTCGGTCGTTCGAGGGCCCTGTGGACGGAGCCGGGGACAAGCTGACGACGGCCGGGACGGTGCCGCCGTCGGCACCGCCGTCCCCGTAGTTGTCCACAGGTGCGGGGTCGGCGAATGACATCTCTGCACACGTCGGTCCCCAGCTCGTCATGACCGACGGGCCTGCTGCTTGATGCGGTTGGTGAGCTCCGTGACCTGGTTGTAGACGCTGCGACGCTCGGCCAGCAGGGTGCGGATCTTCTTGTCGGCGTGCATCACCGTGGTGTGGTCGCGACCACCGAACTGCTGCCCGATCTTGGGCAGCGACAGCTCGGTGAGCTCCCGGCAGAGGTACATCGAGATCTGGCGGCCGGTGACCAGCATCCGGCTGCGGCTGGGCCCGCAGAGGTCGTCGATGGACAGGGCGAAGTACGCCGCGGTCTGCGCGATGATCAGCGCCGCGGTGATCTCGGGCTCGCCCCCCTCCGGGATGAGGTCCTTCAGCACGATCTCGGCCAGCGTGAGGTCCACGGGCTGGCGGTTGAGGCTGGCGAACGCGGTCACCCGGATGAGGGCGCCCTCGAGCTCGCGGATGTTGGTCTGGATCTTGGAGGCGATGAACTCCAGCACGTCGGGCGGCGCGGTCATCCGCTCCGTGGCGGCCTTCTTGCGCAGGATCGCGATCCGGGTCTCCAGGTCGGGCGGCTGCACGTCGGTGATCAGGCCCCACTCGAAGCGGTTGCGCAGGCGGTCCTCCAGGGCCTCCAGGCGCTTGGGCGCCCGGTCGGAGGTGATCACGATCTGCTTGTTCGCGTTGTGCAGCGTGTTGAAGGTGTGGAAGAACTCCTCCTGGGTCTGGATCTTGCCTTCCAGGAACTGGATGTCGTCGATCAGGAGCACGTCCACGTCGCGGTACCGCCGCTTGAACCGGTCCTGCCGGTCGTCGCGGATGGCGTTGATGAACTCGTTGGTGAACTCCTCCGAGCTCACGTAGCGGACCCGGGCACCCGAGAAGAGGCTGCGCACGTAGTGACCGATGGCGTGCAGCAGGTGGGTCTTGCCCAGCCCGGAGTCGCCGTAGACCAGCAGCGGGTTGTACGCCTTGCCGGGCGCCTCGGCCACGGCCACCGCGGCGGCGTGCGCGAAGCGGTTGGAGGACCCGATCACGAAGGTCTCGAAGACGTACTTCGGGTTGAGCCGGGTCTCCAGGGCACTGCCGGCACCCGGTCCGCCGCCCTGCCCCGGGATGCCCGGGTGGAGACCGGTCTGGCTGGCCGCACGGCCACCCCCGTGAGAGGGGTGCCCCCCGCCGAGCCCGTCGCCGTGGCTGCCGCCGAACCCGTCCCGACCGGTCCCTTCCTGGGCGGACCCGTCCCTCCCTGCCCTGTCGGCACCGCTACCCGTGGTGGAGCCGAACCCGTCGATCCCGTCCTGGTCGCGGTAGCCGCCCTGGTCCGAGAGCTGCGCCGACGACGGACGGCCGAAGGCATCGCCGGAGCCGTCCCCGTGCTCGGGCTGGCGACCGTCGTCCAGCTGCGGCCGTGGTCCGGGTGCGGGGGCGCCGGGCGCTCCGCCGTACTCGGTGAACGGCTCGTCGCGTCCGCCCAGGTCGCCGAGGTCCCGGCCACCCAGCTCAGGGTCGACCGTGACCGCGATGCGGATCTGCCGTCCGAAGGCGGCGCCCAGCGCGTCCTCGAGGCGGGTGCGCAACCGACCCTCGAGCTGGTTGCGGGTGAACTCGTCGGCCACGGCGATGATCGCGGTGCTCTCGTGCAGGGTCACCGGGCGGCTCGCGGTCAGCCACGCCCGCTGGCTGGGGGGCAGGTCCTCCACCAGTCGGTGCCAGAGCGTGTCGAGCTGGGTGGGTGGGTACGCAGGGTCCGCCGCCCCGTCGTTCGGTGCGTCAGTCACTGGCATCCACGTGGGTCTCCCCACTCCCTCCCTGTCGGTCACACCGGTCTCGTCGTCGCCTGCCCACCCGACCCCAGCCGTCGGGACGACGGGTGACCTATCAGCGATCCACACCTTTGTCCACAGGGTGTGCACGCTGGTCAGGTGTACCTCGGGACGTCCCGGTCGAACGGCCGGGACGACGCACCCGAACTGGGAAAGACCCAGGTCAGGAGGGGTGTCCTCGACGGTGCCGGCACAACCGCGCCGCCGGTGGCCGAGGCGCTGGAGGAGTCGACCGGGGAAGGGCCGGGACGACCGCACGCTAACCCGCGGGACGCCGGTGGATCAAGCGGTTGTCCACAGGCTGCCGCGTTTGACCCCTGTGTCGGCGACCGCGTACCGTGGGGCGGTCGAACCACCTCTCGACGGGTGTCGCGTGCCCGGGCATCCTGCGCCGCGCCCGACCTGGCCCTGTACGCCGGTCGGACCACCTTCCTCGCACCACTAGCCATACCGACGGAGACTCGCCGTGAGCAAGCGCACCTACCAGCCGAACAACCGCCGCCGTCACAAGGTGCACGGCTTCCGTCTGCGCATGCGCACCCGCGCCGGGCGCGCCATCCTGTCCGCCCGTCGTCGCAAGGGCCGCGACAAGCTCGCTGTCTGAGCGGGTCGCCGTGTGGGGCGGGTCCTGCGGTGCTTGAGCGTCGACACCGGTTGACCAGCCCCGCCGGCTTCTCCACCGCGACCCGGCGTGGTCGCCGAGCAGGCACGCCCACCCTGGTCCTGCACCTGGCCGCTCGGGCCGGCGAGCCTTCCGTGCCCGAGGTCGGGTTCGTGGTCAGCAAGGCCGTGGGCAATGCCGTCGTCCGCAACCGCGTGAGGCGCCGTCTGCGCCACCTCGCCCGCGAGAGGGTCGACGGCCTGGCTCCCGGGACGCTGCTGGTGGTCCGTGCGCTCCCCGCGGCCGCCTCCGCGACGTACGATGCCCTCGGGCGGGACTTCGACGGTGCGCTGCGCCGCGTGGGCCGCACCTCCGGCGCGACCGCGAGCGCCACTCAACGGTCCGGGCACTCGTCCGGCCAGTCAGGGGAGAGTCGATGAAGCACCTGCTCATCGGTCTCCTGCGGGCGTACCGCTTCGCCATCAGCCCCCTGTACGGCCAGGTCTGCCGCTACCACCCGTCGTGCTCGGCGTACGCGCTGGAGGCGGTGACCCGGCACGGGAGCCTGCGCGGCACGTGGCTCTCGGTACGTCGGGTGGCGCGCTGCCACCCGTGGGCCCCGGGTGGGTACGACCCGGTTCCACCCAAGATGTCCCACTCTCACCAGACTCTAGGAGCCTGAGTGTTCGACTTCGTCGTCCAGCTCGGGGGCTACATCATGTGGCCCCTGTACCTGGCCACGTCCTTCGTCCTGCTGGCCTTCCACAGCCTGTTCGGGAGCATCTTCGGGCCGACGACCGGTCTCGCCTGGGTGCTGTCCATCATCGGGCTCACCCTGGTGATCCGGGCCGCGCTCATCCCGCTGTTCGTCAAGCAGATCAAGTCCAGCCGGAACATGCAGCTGCTGCAGCCCAAGGTCAAGGAGCTGCAGAAGAAGTACGGCCACGACCGCGAGCGCCTGGCCCAGGAGACGATGGCGCTCTACAAGGACACGGGCACCAACCCGTTCGCCTCGTGCCTGCCGCTCATCCTCCAGATGCCGATCTTCCTGGCGCTCTTCCGGCTGATCGACCACGCGGCCAAGGGCGAGACCCGTGGGCTGATGACCCCGGCCCTGGCCAAGCAGTTCGGCAACGCCACCCTGCTGCAGGCCAAGATCTCCGACAGCTTCACCCGCACCGACCTGACCGAGGTCCGGATCTTCGCGGCCGTGCTCGTGGTGGCCATGACGCTGACGACGTTCCTCACCCAGCGGCAGCTGATGAGCAAGAACATGCCGGCGGACGCCATGACCGGTCAGTACGCCCAGCAGCAGAAGATGCTGCTCTACGTTCTGCCGGTCGTGTTCGCGGTCGGCGGCATCGCGTTCCCGATCGGGGTGCTCTTCTACTGGACCACCTCGAACATCTGGACCATGGGTCAGCAGTTCTACGTCATCCGCAACAACCCCGCTCCCGGCACGCCCGCGGCGAAGGCCAAGCAGGAGCGCGACGCCGAGAAGAGGGCCCGCAAGGGCCTGCCCGACCCCACCGTGTCCATCGAGCCCGTCCCCGACCCGGACCTGCCCGAGCAGCCGAAGCGTCAGCAGCCGAAGAAGCAGACCCGCAGCCAGCGCAAGAAGGGCGCCCCGGCGCCGGGGCCCCAGCGGTCCGGCGCGGGCGGTGCGTCGGGCCCGGGTGGTACGCAGCGCTCCACAGGCCCGCAGGACCGTGCGCGGGACACCGGCAACGGCGAGGAGCCCGGCCGCAGCACCGCGTGACCCGTCGTTGCGCCGACCGAGGCCTCCGCCCAGCGTGCGGGTGCCCTCAGGCTGCGCGGCCGGCGTCCCGACCCCGAACCACAGCAACGAGCACGACTGAACGACAGGGAGCACGACCATGACCGAGTCCACCCAGCCTGATCCCGTGACCACCGACGACGCCGACGAGAGCATCGACAGCACGAGCACGACCGACGTGGCGTCAACGCCCTCCGAGGAGGCCTTCGACGCCGGCACCGACGACGAGACCGGGGCGGACTCGGCGAGCGCCGCCGCCGCAGGGGTCCCCGGCGCGACCGTAGACGAGGGTGGTGTCTCGGCGAGCGGGGCCGATGGCGCCGAGGACGATGACGACGAGGCGATGGACCCGTTGGAGGTCGAGGGCGAGATCGCCGCCGACTACCTCGAGGAGCTGCTGGACATCGCTGATCTCGACGGCGACCTCGACATGGACGTCGAGGGCGACCGTGCAGCCGTCAGCATCGTCGGTGGTGACGTCCAGCAACTGGTGGGCGCCAACGGCGAGGTGCTCGAGGCCCTGCAGGAGCTCACCCGGTTGGCCGTCTACCGCGAGACGGGTGAGCGGTCCCGGTTGATGCTGGACGTAGGCGGCTTCCGGGCCGACAAGCGGTCCCGGCTCGAGAAGCTGGCAGCCGAGGCGGTCGCGGACGTGCGTCAGTCCGGCGAGAAGAAGTCGTTGTCCGCCATGACGCCGTTCGAGCGCAAGGTCGTGCACGACGTCGTCGCCGCGGCTGGTCTGTCATCCGCGTCGGAGGGCGAGGAGCCCCGCCGGCACGTCGTCGTGCTTCCGGCCTGAGGGCGAGACCTCCCGTCCATGACGTCGCCTGACGACGACGTTTCACGTGAAACACCCCCCGTTCCGGACACGGCGCGGGGGGTGTTCGCTGCTCGGCTCGACGTGGCCCAGGACTTCGTCCGGCTCCTCGCCACGGAGGGCGTGACGAGGGGCCTCATCGGTCCGCGTGAGGCTCCTCGACTGTGGGGGCGGCACCTCCTCAACTGCGCCGTCCTGACCGATCTGCTGCCCGAGGGCGACGATGTCTGCGACATCGGCTCCGGGGCCGGGCTGCCGGGACTCGTGCTGGCCATCCGTCGTCCGGACCTGCAGGTCACGCTGGTCGAGCCCCTGCTGCGACGCACCACCTTCCTGGAGGAAGCGGTCGAGCGTCTGCACCTGGACAACGTCGAGGTGGTGCGCGCGCGGGCCGAGGAGCTGCACGGGGTCCGCACGTTCTCCGTGGTGACCTCGCGCGCCGTCGCTCCGTTGCCGCGGTTGCTGGCGTGGTCGATGCCGCTGGTCCGGGCCGACGGTGAGCTGGTCGCCATGAAGGGCTCCACCGCCAGCGATGAGCTGGCGGCCGTGCAGCCGCAGCTGCAGCAGCGGCAGGTCGTCACCGCCCAGGTGCTCACGGTGGGTGCGGGGGTGATTGATCCACCGACCACGGTGATTCGTGTCCGTATCGGGGGGACGTCGCCGTTAGGTTGGGATCTCGAGCAGTCAGGGCGGGCCGCGACGACCTCACGGCCCCGTCGTGCGAAAGGTGGACGGCGTACGTGACGATGACCGATGAGCGGGATCTCACCAGCGGCGCAGGATCACGCCGAGTGGTCCCCGGGCTGGGCTGGCCCGGTGATCTTCCGTCCGTAGCGCATCGCCTGGGCTGGCCCGTTTCACGTGAAACATCGGCTGACTCGGCGTCGCGGGGGACGGCACCCGTCGGTGGGCGAGGTGCCGGTGGAAGGTTCAGCGGTCGCACCCGAACCGAACGCACGCGTCGACGGTGCAGAGACGGTGATGTCCGCGCCCGCTCCGACCGAGGACCGGATCGACTCCTCGAGCGATTCCCCTTCGGAGTCACCCGCCGGCACTCCGCGGACCGCCGCTCAGGTGGCCGAGGGTGCCGTGAGGGCGGACACCTCGACACCACTGGCCCGGTCGGTCGAGCACACGCTCCTGGTGCGCGAGGGTCGGCGGTTGGCCGACCCCCTTCCGCGCACCGAGCGCACGCGCATCATGGTGGTGGCCAACCAGAAGGGCGGAGTGGGCAAGACGACCAGCGCCGTGAACCTGGCCGCTGCCCTGGCGCAGCACGGGCTGCGCGTGCTCGTCATCGACCTCGACCCGCAGGGCAACGCCTCGACCGCGCTGGCCATCGACCACCACCGGGGGACGCCGTCCACCTACGACGCCCTGGTCGACGGGGTGCCGCTGGTCGACGTGGTGCAGCCCAGCCCCGAGATCGAGGGTCTGTTCGTCGTTCCCTCCACGATCGACCTGGCCGGGGCGGAGATCGAGCTGGTCAGCATGGTCGCGCGGGAGGGCCGGCTGCGCCGTGCGATCCACGCGCACCCCCTGGTGTTCGGCACCGGTGATGACCGCTTCGACTACGTGCTCATCGACTGCCCGCCGTCGCTGGGCCTGCTGACCCTCAACGCGCTGGTGGCGGGCGATGAGATGCTGATCCCGATCCAGGCGGAGTACTACGCGCTGGAGGGCCTGGGCCAGCTGCTCGAGACGGTCGAGATGGTCAAGGCGCACCTGAACCCGGACCTCGTCGTCTCCACCATCCTCCTGACCATGTACGACGCCCGCACCCGGCTCTCGGCAGGTGTGGCGGAGGAGGTGCGCAGCCACTTCGCGGGTCAGGTCCTGCGCACGGCGATCCCGCGCTCGGTGCGGATCTCGGAGGCGCCCAGCTACGGGCAGACGGTCATGACCTACGACCCGGGCTCGCCCGGTGCGCTCAGCTACCTCGAGGCGGCGCGGGAGATGGCCGTCGCCGGGGCGCCGTCGCCCACGAACGTCCTCACCGCGACCGGAGGGATCCGATGAACGACAAGCACCAGCGACGCGGACTGGGTCGCGGTCTGGGGTCCCTCATCCCCACGGGCCCGCGGCCGTCCTCGGAGGTCGAGCCTGCGACCAGCGAAGGTGCGGGCGGCACGTCGACCCTCACACGGCCGGGGAGCGCGGACTGGATCGGCGTCCCCCTGCCCCACGACCTGCCGCCTGACGCGGCTGCGGACCCATCGCGGGGTTCTGGTCAGGACCTGTCCCAGGGCCCGGCTGATCATCCGGACAGCAGCCGCGGCGAAGGCGGGTCGCTCACGGGGCAGGACGACGCCCACGCTACCGACCGTCTCGACGACGCTACGAGGGACCGCGACACGCAGGACGGTCCCCCGCCTGCCGGAGACGCGACCGGCGATGCTGTGGCCGACCACGACGGCCGTGAGTGGGACGCAGCGGCGCCGGACGGGATGGAAGGACACGCGGGTGCCGTCGACGCGCCTGCTGACGATGCTGCTCCGCGGGCCGATGTCGGCCCTGAGGTCAACGGCGGCCCTGACATCGATGCCGGCCCGGCGACCAGCGCAGGCCCAGCGGTGGACGCTGGGACGGGCCAGGACGGCGACACCGATGGTCGCCCGGCTCTGCAGCCGGTGGCGGGCGCGTACTTCGCCGAGCTCCCCGTGGGGTCGATCCGGCCCAACCCGCGTCAGCCCCGTGAGGTCTTCGACGAGGAGGCCATGGCCGAGCTCGTGCACTCGGTGCGCGAGGTGGGGCTCCTGCAGCCCGTCGTGGTCCGGGCCGTGGCCGACGGCGGCTTCGAGCTGGTCATGGGCGAGCGTCGCTGGAGGGCGTGCCAGGAGGCCGGCCTCACCGACGTACCCGCGATCGTCCGGGAGACCGGCGATGACGACCTGCTGCGGGACGCCCTGCTGGAGAACCTGCACCGGGCTCAGCTCAACGCCCTGGAGGAGGCAGCGGCCTACCAGCAGCTGCTGGAGGACTTCGGCTGCACCCATGACGAGCTGGCGGCCCGGATCGGGCGTAGCCGGCCGCAGATCAGCAACACGATCCGCCTGTTGAAGCTCTCGCCCGCGGTGCAGCGGCGGGTCGCCGCCGGAGTGCTGTCGGCCGGCCACGCCCGCGCTCTCCTCGGCGTCGAGGACCCGGCGGTCCAGGACCGCCTCGCTGGGCGGGTCGTGGCTGAGGGCATCTCCGTGCGCGCCCTGGAGGAGATCGTCACCGTCGGAGAGCTCGGTGTGGACGCCGGCCACACCTCGCGTCGCCCCCGGCCCACTGCACCGGGAGTGGACGACCTGGCTGCGCGGCTGTCCGACCTGCTCGAGACCCGGGTCAAGGTGGACCTGGGCCGGCGCAAGGGCCGGATCACCGTCGAGTTCGCCTCCCTGCCCGACCTGCAGCGCATCGTGGGCGTCATCGACCCGGGGCACCCGCACCGGACCCGGGCGACCGAGGCTCACCACGACGACTGAGAGCGATTAGTCGATAAATCTATAAAGCGGCAAAGCGTCATACCGATACGGTGACGAGCTGCTGTTCCGACGGGCGGGCGGCACGCCCGCGTCAGGCCGGTCGGGCCCGCGTCAGGAGATCGGCCTCGCGAGCGGGGGTGAGCCCGGCGCGGCGACCTCGACCGAGGCCCTGCTCGAGCTCCCACCGCAGGGAGGCCGCGACGGTCTCGGCCAGCGGCCGCAGGACGAGGCCGGCACGGCGAGCGGCCGAGCCGTCCCGGGTCATGAACCCGCTGTACTCGCTCTGCGGCAGCCACAGGGGCAGCGACTCCGGGCCGGACCACGGCTCGACCCCCTCTCGCACCAGCCAGTCGTCGTCGACCTCGACCAGCTCGGGACTGGCGCCGGCCGCGGCGACGGACTCCGTCACGGCGTCACCGACCGAGGTCACGTCGCCGACGGCGTTGAACACACCGGCGAGCCTTCGCTCCCCGCCCAGCACCAGCCAGGTCGCGAGGTCCTCCACGTCGACGACCTGCAGCGCGGACCCGGTGGGCGGCACCAGGACGGCCTCGCCCGCCCCGGCCCTCGCCATCCGGGCCGGCCAGTACCCCAGGCGGTCGCTGCGGTCGCCGTACCCGCCGATGAGCCCGGCTCGCGCGACCATCAGCCGCTCCGCCCCGACGGCGTCGCGGCACGCACGCTCGCAGGCCACCTTGGCCGGCCCGTACACGTCCCAGTCCACGGGCCCGTCCCCCTCGTACGGCGCGTGGACCGAGGCCGACTCGTCGGCACCACCGGTCAGCTCGTCGGAGTAGACCGAGCAGGACGACACGTAGACCCAGTGCTGCGTGGTGGGGGCCAGCGCCTGCAGTGCCCCTCGCACGAAGGCGGGCTGCCAGCTGACCTCGACGACGGCGTCCCAGTCCCGGCCGGCCACCTCCTCGTAGGCGGCCGGGCCGGACCGGTCGGCCCGGACCCACGTGGCTCCCGCCGGTGGGGAGCCGGCGTCGCCCCGCGCCAGGCAGGTGACGCGGTGCCCGGCGGCCAACGCGGAGCGGGCCACGACGCCGCCGAGCCAGGAGGTGCCACCGAGGACGAGGAGGTCGAGCGCTTCGGGTGCTGCGGGGGTGCTGGTCACCCGCCCACCCTCGCGCCTGCCGCGACCGGGCGCCAGACCGGTTCTCTGCGGGCGAACAACGGCCGGCCAGCAGTCAACCAGGGGTTGGACAGCGGCCGGTCATCGGCCGGAGAACCGGTCAGCGTGGGTCAACCATCGCTCAGCGGCGCCGGGACGCCCGCTTCGCCGCCCGCGCCCTGGCCCGCTCCCGCTTCTCCTCGGCGTCCAGCCGGGCGGCCTCCTCGAACGTCGGCGCCCCGCCGCCGTAGGAGGCCGGCAGCCACCACGACCCGGGCGGCTGCTCGTCGGCGGGGTACGCGCGGATGGTGCGGTCCAGCAGGGTCACCATGCGTGCCTTCAGCTCGGCGGTCTCACCCACCGGGTCGGAGCCGGTCGGGTGCAGGGGCTCGCCGACGGTGATCGCGATGGTCTTCCCCCGCGAGAAGTCCTGCGGGTGGCTCTTGGTCTTGATGCGCTGGGTGCCCCAGAGCACCACGGGGACCAGCGGGACGCCGGCCGCGGCGGCGAGCCGGGTGGCCCCGGTCTTCAGCTCCTTGAGCTCGAAGCTGCGCGAGATGGTGGCCTCGGGGAAGATGCCGACGACCTCGCCCTCCCGCAGGTACCGCACGCCCTCGTCGTAGGAGCCGAGCCCGTCGGCACGGTCCACCGAGATGTGGTGCAGCGAGCGCATGAGGGGACCGGTCCACCGGTGGTCGAACAGCTCGCGCTTGGCCATGAAGCGGACCAACCGGCCGGAGGGTTGAGCGGCGAAGCCGCCCAGCACGAAGTCGACGTAGGAGACGTGGTTGAAGGCCAGCAGGGCGCCACCGGAGCGCGGGACGTGCTCGGTGCCCTCCAGCTGGAAGCGCAGCCCCATGGCCCGGAAGCCGACCTTGGCGGTCGCGATGATCGGCGGGTAGGTCAGGTCGCGCACGGTGCTCCCTTCGTCGAGGGTCAGCGGGACCGGTCGACAGCACTGTGTACCAGATCGGCCACCAGCTCGCCGAGGTCGAGGCCCGCGGCCGCCACCGACAGCGGCACCGTGGAGGTCTCGGTCAGTCCGGGGGCCACGTTCACCTCCAGGAACCACACGGTCCCCTCGTCGTCGATGATGAGGTCGGAGCGGGAGAGGTCGCGCAGCCCCAGGGTCTCGTGGGCCACCACCGCGACCCGGGCGCACTCGGCGGCCAGCTCGTCGGACAGCTTGGCCGGTACGGCGAACTCGGTGCTCCCCGCGGTGTAGCGCGCGGTGTAGTCGTAGACGCCGCCGTCCGGCGAGATCGAGACCACCGGGAGGGCCCGGGCCCCGTCGCCGGTGTCCACCACCGGCACGGCGACCTCGGTCCCCACCACCAGGCTCTCGACCAGGGCGGTGTCGCCGTAGGCGAAGGCCTGCACCATGGCCGAGGGCAGCGCCGAGGCCTCCCGTACGGCGGTGCAGCCCAGCGCCGATCCGCCGCGCGCGGGCTTGACGATGAGCGGGAGCCCGATCGAGGCGACGATGGCGTCCATGACGGCGGCCGCCCCGAGCTCCCGGAACGTCTCGTGCGGCAGCGTGACGCTGGCCGGGGTGTGCAGCCCGGCGCGGGCCACCACCGCCTTGGCCACCGGCTTGTCGAAGGCGGCCCGGCAGGCCGACGGGCGCGAGCCGACGTAGGGCAGGCCCACGAGCTCGAGCACCTCCCGCACCGCGCCGTCCTCCCCGGTCTCGCCGTGCAGCAGCGGCACCACGCAGTCCGGCCGGTCCTCGGCCAGCACCCGCAGCAGGTCGGCGTCGACGTCGCGGACCTCCACCTCCACCCCGGTCTCGCGCAGGGCCTCGGCCACGCGGCGGCCCGAGCGCAGCGAGACGTCGCGCTCGTGGGACAGCCCGCCGGCCAGCACCAGCACCCGTCCGCTGCGGTGGTCGCTCGGGGTCGGCTCGCTCATGGGGTCCTCATCAGGTCAGGTCCGTGGTGGGTCCGTCGTAGCGGCCGAGGGCGCCGGCAGCCGGCGCGCCCAGCGAGGTGCCGAACGTGGTCCGGAGCTCCAGCTCCTCCTCGATCACGCCGACGAGCCGGCGTACCCCCTCCCGGATGCGCTCCGGCGTGGGGTAGCAGAACGACAGCCGCATGCTCTGGGCGCCGAAGCCGTCGGCGAAGAACGCCGTGCCGGGCACGAAGGCCACCCGGGCGCTGACCGCCCGCGGCAGCATCGCCTTGGCGTCCAGGCCCGGCGGCAGGGTCAGCCAGACGTAGAACCCGCCGGTCGGCACGTTCCACCGGGCGGCGGCCGGCATCAGGTCGTCCAGCGCCTGCACCATCGCGTCGCGGCGCTCCCGGTACATCTCCCGGAACTGCTTGATCTGGCCCTGCCAGTCGTGCTTCTCCAGGTACGCCGAGACCGCCATCTGGGAGAACGACGGCGGGCACAGCGTCGCCGACTCCTGGGCCAGGACGAGCTTCTCGCGCACGGCGTGCGGAGCCAGCGCCCAGCCCACCCGGAAGCCGGGGGCGAAGGTCTTGGAGAACGAGCCCAGGTAGATGACGCCGTCGGGCTCGTCGGCCCGCAGCGCCCGGTGCGGCTCCTCGTCGAAGCCGAGCAAGCCGTAGGGGTTGTCCTCCAGCACGAGCACGTCGGCCTCGCGGCAGATCTCCAGGATCTCGGGACGGCGCTCCGCGGCCAGGGTGACGCCGGCCGGGTTGTGGTAGTTCGGGATGGTGTAGACGAACTTGATGCGTCGCCCGGCCGCCTGCACGTGCGCGATCGCCTCGCGCAGCGCCGACGGCACCAGCCCGTGCTCGTCCATGGCCACGTGGACCACGTCGCACTGGTAGGCCTTGAACACGCCCAGCGCCCCGACGTAGGACGGCGCCTCGCAGATGACCACGTCGCCCGGGTCGCAGAAGATCCGGGTGACCAGGTCCACGGCCTGCTGGGAGCCGACGGTCACCACGACGTCGTCCGGGTGGGCCTCGATGCCCTCCAGGCGCATGACGTCGCAGATCTGCTCGCGCAGGCGAGGGTCGCCCTGCCCCGAGCCGTACTGCATCGCGGTCGTGCCGCGGGTGCGCACCAGCTCCTCGATGGCCTCCCCGACCACGTCGAGCGGGAGCCCCGAGATGTTCGGCATGCCGCCGGCGAGGGAGACGACCTCGGGTCGGCTGGCCACCGCGAAGAGGGCCCGGATCTCCGAGGCCGTCATGCCCTGCGTGCGGGCGGCGTAGCGGTCGACGTAGCTGTCGAGCCGGGTACGACCGCTCGGTCCGGGGGTGTTGCCGTGCCCCCGCGAGCGGTCGACGGGACGCGGCGCGTGCGGGTTCCCCGGTGGGGGCAGGGGTGGCTGCATGGGTGGGGGCATCGGTGGGTGCTCCTTCGGTGGTTCCCTCCTAGGATGGGGCATCGACGCGTGCGCGTCGCGGAAGGGGTCCCGACATGCCGTCGTCGACAGCCCACCCAGCCCCCACAGCCCCTGCAGGCCGTGGAGAGCACGCCGATGGCTAGGCGGCTCGCCCGGCTGACCCTGGACAACGTGGGCGACCTGCCGTCCGCGTGCCGCTCCTGCGCCTTCTGGGAGCTCGACCCGGTACGGCGCCAGCGGGCCGTCGACGCCGGTCAGGTGGCGTGCGAGAAGGAGGCCTGGATCTCCCGGGCGCTGCTGGAGTGGGGCTCCTGCGGCCAGGTCGCGTACGTCGACGGTGTGCCGGCGGGCTACGTGCTCTTCGCCCCTGCGACGTACTTCCCGGGGGTCGACGCGTTCCCCACCGCCCCGGTCAGCGAGGACGCGGTGCTGCTGGCCACGGCGGTGGTCCTGCCCGGGTACGCCGGCGGCGGGCTCGGCCGGGTGCTCATGCAGACGGTGGTCAAGGACCTGGTGAAGCGGGGCGGTATCCGGGCGTTGGAGGCCATCGGGGACACCCGGGCCGCGCCTCGGGGGGCCGCGGAGCCCAGCGGGTGCGTGCTGCCGGCCGACTACCTGCTCCGGGTCGGCTTCAAGACCCAGCGGGCCCACCCGCGGTACCCCCGCATGCGGCTCGAGCTGCGCTCGGTGCTGACCTGGCGCGACGAGGTCGAGGCCGCCCTGGAACGGCTCCTGGGGGCGGTGCGACCGGTGCGGACGCCGGCGGCGGACCGGTCCCAGCGGGCCGTCACGGACGGTCCCGGCGAACCGCCTGCCGCAGCTCGCTGAGACGGAGCACCCCGGTCCGGGCGTCCTGCTCGGGGTCCAGGTAGACCCGCTGCACCGCGACCACCACGGCCTCGGCCAGCACGTCGCGGAACGACGGGTCGGCCAGCCGGGCGGCGTCGCCGGGGTTGGTGAGGTAGCCGGCGTCGATGCGGACGGCGGGCATCCGGGTCCGCCGGAGCATGTCCCAGGTCTTGGCGTGCGAGCGCAGGTCCCCCAGGTCGGTGCGGGCCACGATCTCGCGCTGCACGAGCCCGGCGAACCGCTCGCCGACCGAGGAGGCCACGCCGTGCGCCTCGGACCCGTAGAAGTACGTCGAGACGCCGGCCGCGCCCGGGTTGGGCGACCCGTCGACCTGCAGCGAGATGCACAGGTGGGCGTCGGCGCGGTTGGCGAACTCGGCCCGCTCCACCTCGGTGCCCTCGTCGGCCCCGCCGGTGTTGGTCAGGAAGGCCTGCACGCCGGTGGCCACCAGCCGGCCCTCGATCCGCCGCGCCAGGTCCGCGGTGATGGCGTCGGCACGCAGCCGCAGCTCGGAGTCGTCGAAGCGTCCCACCGACGGGTCGATGACGACGACCTTGCCGGTGAGCTGGGGGCCGTCGCGGCGGATGCGCTCCTGGGCCCGCATGGCGTTGGGGCTGCCCCCGCGGACGCGCGGCACCAGCCGGGACAACGCCTTCAGGGTGGCCGGGCCGCACGTGCCGTCCGGAGGTACGCCGACGTTGCGCTGGAAGTCGCGCACCGCCTGCTCGGTCTGGTGGCCGTAGCGGCCGTCCACCTTGCCGACCTTGAAGCCGAGGTCGAGCAGCCGGCGCTGCAGGGCCAGCACGTCGTCGCCCGCGAGCAGGTTGCCGGCCACGAAGGTGAGCAGCCGGTCGCCGAGCCGCCAGCGGGCCTCCTCGAGGGTCCGGTAGGTCAGCACGCCGACCACGCCGTCGACGGAGAGGCCACGCTGCTGCTGGAATGCGCGCACCGCCCGGTCCAGACCGGCGTCGAACGCGTCCGGTGCAGGGTCGACGGGGGTCTCACCGTCGACCAGGTCGAGGAGCCGCAGCCGGGCCCGGATCTCCGCGACGGCCCGACCGCGGTCTCCCAGCCGGAAGGTGGCCGAGGGCCGCGATCGGGGCGCGGGAAAGCGCGGCGTGCTGGGGGCGGGCGTGCTCAGCTCGGGCATCCTGCCTCCTCTCCGGGGTGCGGGGGTCGCGTCCACTAGAACAGACGGGACCGGCGACGTCCAAGGCTGCCAGGATGCGCCGTCGCAGGCCCCGGACGTGCGAGGACGCCCGCGACCGGCGGGTCGCGGGCGTCCGGAGCGGGTCAGACCAGGTAGTCCTGGAGCTCGCCCAGCAGGGCCGCCTTGGGCTTGGCGCCCACGATCTGCTTGACCAGCTCGCCGCCCTGGTAGACGTTGAGCGTCGGGATGCCGGTCACCCGGTAGGTGGCCGGGGTGACCGGGTTCTCGTCGACGTTCATCTTCACGAAGGTGAGCTTCTCGCCGTGCTCGGCCGCGATCTCCTTGAGGATCGGGTCCACCTGGCGGCACGGACCGCACCACTCGGCCCAGAAGTCGACGAGGACGGGCTTGTCGGACTTCAGCACGGAGGTGTCGAAGTCGGCGTCGGTCACTGCTTGCATCTCGGCCACGAGGTGCTCCTTCGGGTTGCTGGGGTGTTCGTGATCCTGGTCCGGGCCACTGCTGGTGAGTCAACACGACCCCGCGGACATTTCTTCCCGCCGACGGTCCTTGGGGCGGGCTCGCCGTGGGGGTGGGCGGGTCAGGCGCCGGCGGTCTCGACCTGCTCCGAGACCATCTCCGCGGCCTCGATCGCCGCCACGTCGGCCCGGGCCATGGCGCCGCTGGTGGCCTCGTGGTCCAGTGCGGCCAGGTAGCGCTCGGCGTCGAGGGCGGCGGTGCAGCCCGTACCCGCGGCGGTGATCGCCTGGCGGTAGTGGTGGTCGACGAGGTCGCCGCAGGCGAAGACGCCGGGCAGGTTGGTCCGGCTGGAGGGGTGGTCGACCAGCACGTAGCCGTTCTCGTCGAGGTTCACCTGGCCGCCGAGCAGCTCCGAGCGCGGGTCGTGGCCCACGGCGATGAACAGCCCGGTGGCGGCCAGCTCGCGGCGCTCACCGGTGACCGTGTCGAGCAGGGTCACGCCGGTCAGCCTGTCGTCGCCGTGGATGGTCTCGACGGCCGAGTTCCAGGCGATCTCGATCTTCGGGTCGGAGAACGCGCGCTCCTGCATGATCTTGGAGGCCCGCAGCTCGTCGCGACGGACGATCAGGGTGACCTTGGAGCCGAAGCGGGACAGGAACGTCGCCTCCTCGACCGCGGAGTCGCCGCCGCCCACCACCGCGATGTGCTGCTCGCGGAAGAAGAACCCGTCGCAGGTGGCGCACCAGGAGACGCCGTGGCCCGAGAGCCGGTCCTCGCCCTCGACGCCCAGCCGGCGGTACCCGGAGCCCGTCGACAGCACCACGGCGCGCGCCCGGTGCTGGACGCCCGAGCCGTCGGTGACGACCTTGACGTCGCCGGTCAGGTCGACGGCGGTCACGTCGTCGGGCACGAGCTCGGCGCCGAAGCGCTCGGCCTGGGCCCGCATCTCCTCCATCAGGGCCGGGCCCATGATGCCGTCGCGGAAGCCCGGGAAGTTCTCCACCTCGGTGGTGTTCATCAGCGCGCCACCGGCCGTCACCGACCCCTCGAACACCAGGGGGGACAGGCTGGCGCGGGCGGCGTAGACCGCAGCCGTGTAGCCGGCGGGACCGGAGCCGATGATGATGACGTCGCGCAGGTCGCCGGTGCTGGTGGTGGTCATCGAGGGGGAGCTCACTTCCGGTTGCCGAGGTGCGGGTGGTCCTCCGGCCCCGCTCAGGGGGCCTGCTGGACCCGACTGCTCCAACCGATCCTAGGTGGACGGCATTCCCCCGGCCGCACCGTCCGGCCGGCTCCTGGTGGTCGAGGTGCGAGCGAGGCGAGCCTCGAAACCCCCACCTCCCGACGACGGCCGCGCTCACGGCCCGGGCACCCTCGTGGCCGCGACCGGGGTGTCGGCGTTCCCACAGGCGAACACCTCCGCCGCCCGGGCGCCGTCGCGGGGCGCCCGCAGCAGCAGGGTGGCCCGCGCGTCCGTCCAGCCGTACGGCGAGCAGCCGGTCGCCGTCGCCCCGGGCGGGGAGCACGCACCCGGTCGGGCGCCCCCCCGCCGCGTGCGTGGGCGTGCCGGCGGTGGCCCGCCGGATGTCACGGGCCAGCGAGGTGCTGCGCAGCCGGGGGGTGGCGCCGTCGACCAGGGAGCGGGCCGACCCGCCGGGGGACGGCGTCGTGCCGGTGCCGCCCCCGCTGCCGTCCCCGCCCCCCGCGCCGGACGACTCCGAGCCCGTGCCGGAGTCCGTGCGCGAGTCCGCCGCGGAGCCGGACGTGGCGCCGCCGTCCGCGGAGGTGGTCGGGCGCGCACCGAAGCCGTCGGTGACCACCGCCGCACCCGCAGCCGCGATGACCGCCACGGCGGCGGCGGCCACCAGCACCCGCGGCCAGCGCCGGTCCCGGCGGGCGCCGCGACGCTGCGTGGGCACCGTCGCGACGGGGCGTCGACCGCACCGCCGGGAGGGTGGTGGGACCACCGGTCGCCGGGTCGGTGGCGTGCTCCTCCGCCTGCTCCGCGGTGCGCCGGCGTACGGCGGTCAGCTCGGCGAGGACGTCGTCGAGCCGCGCGGCCACGCCGTCCGGCAGGGGCGCGGTCGGCTCCTGCCGCGCCGCCTCGGCCAGGGCGCGGGCCACCTGCTCCTCCTGCTCGGGGGTCATCGCCGCTCACCTCCTGGCCCGGGCACGACGCCGTCCCGGTCCGGTCGGTCCGCCCCCGGCGCGGGCGTCGCACCGGTGGGCGGGTCCGTGCGTGGGACGCGCGCGGTGGAAGCGTGGTTCCCGCTGCCGGCGCCGACGGCCGGCGCGGCGGGACCGGGCCGGTGGTCCAGCAGGAGCGGCAGCAGCCGCGCGCGGGCCCGGGAGCACCGGCTCTTCACCGTCCCGGGGGCGCAGTCCAGGATGGCCGCCGTCTCCTGCACCGAGTACCCCTCCAGGTCGACGAGCACCAGCGCCGCCCGCTGGTCGGGGGGCAGCCGGCCCAGCGCGGCCAGCACCGCGGCCCGTCGCTCGCGGTCCACGGCCAGGTCCGCCGGGTCGACCACCACCGAGGACGGCTCCGACCAGGGCCTGCTCCGTCGGCCCGCCGTACCGGTCGAGGTCGTCGGGGAGGGGGTCGGCGAGCCGCACCTTGCGTCGCCGCAGCCGGTCCAGGCAGGCGTTCACCACGACGCGGTGCAGCCAGGTGGTCACGGCGGCGTCGCCACGGTAGGTCTCCGCCCGGCGGAACGCGGCCACCATGGCGTCCTGCAGGGCGTCGGCGGCCTCCTCGGGCTCGCCCGTGGTCCGCAGCGCGACGGCCCACAGACGGTCGCGGTGGCGCGCGAACAGCCGTCCGAACGCGTCGGCGTCCCCGGCCAGGTGCGCGGCCAGCAGCGCCCGGTCGTCCGGCTCCTGGGGCAGGCTCATGTCCGGACGGAGATCTCCGCGACCTGACCCTGGTAGCCACCGGGCACGGTCGGCAGCGAGGTCAGCCAGACCACGAGCCAGCGGGTGGTGACGGGCCGGGTCGGGTCGCAGGTCGACCCGGGTGCCGGCGTCGGCGACCGCGGCCACGCGGTTCAGGTCCTGCGTGCTCCGTGGAGCCGGTCCGGCGCCCGTCCTGGCCAGCAGCGACACCGCGGTGTGGTCCCCCACGAGGCGGACCGCGACGTCGCCCACGGACCGTCGGCGGCCGAGGTCGACGAGCAGGCCGACCCCGTCCTTGAGATCCCCGATCGGGTCGTAGTAGGTGCTGGTGCGCCAGGCGGTGGCCGGGTCCCCGTCGACGGCCACGTCCGGCGAGGTCGGGGTTCTCCTCGGGCGGCCGGCCCTGCGGGTCGAAGTCGGCTGACCGCCGCGACGGGGATCCGCACCCCGCCCGGGGCGGCGGACGTCGCCGCGCCACCCGTCCGGGGAGCGGGGTCGGGGTCGTCGGCGGGACGCCGGACCCAGGTTGACGGCCACCAGCACCCCGACGACGAGCAGCACCAGGACGCCGAGCACCACCCCGAGACGGAGCCAGGTCCGGCCCGCCGGCGGGTCCTCGGCGCCGCGGTCCGACCAGGTCGGACCGGGCGCGGGTGGGGGGTCGTCGAGGTCCGGGCCCCACGCGGGGGGCACGCGGCCGTTGCCGGCCCCGGTGCTGCGCTGGGCGCCGGTGGTCCCGGTGTCGTCGGGATGGCCGCCCCGGGCCAGGCTGCCGACCTGTCCGTCGGTCCGGCCGGTGGAGGTCAGGGCGGTGACGTGGGGCCCGTCCGCGAACAGCGGCCGCGGCGGTGGGTCCGGCGAGCGGGGCCGGCGGTGCGGGCCGGACGCGGCCCGCCGTGGGCCCGAAGGGCTGGAGCGGGCTGTCGGGGAGCGAGGGTGCCGGTGCCGCCCTGGGTGGCCTCCGGGTCGTCGGCCGGTGCCCTGCCGGCCGCCGGCCCCCGAGGGGCCGCCCGACCGGTCCGGTGCGGGGTCCGGAGAGGGGTCCGGGGAAGGCTCCGGTCGCCTCCAGCTCGCCGGTGTCCACCTCAGCCGGGTCGACCTCGACCTCCCCGGGGTCCGGGTCGGGACTGGCCCGCCCGGGGTGTCCGCGACCTGCTCCCGGCCGCCCGGGAGCCCGTGGGCCATGCGCATCGGGCTGGGGCTCCCCGCCACCGGGTCGCCGATGTAGTCCGAGAGGGCCGCGTAGACCTCGTGCGCGGACTCGAGCGGCACCATCGC
The DNA here is from genome assembly GCA_963750345.1 of uncultured Actinomycetota bacterium. Classification (GTDB taxonomy): domain Bacteria; phylum Actinomycetota; class Actinomycetes; order Propionibacteriales; family Nocardioidaceae; genus Nocardioides_B. The sequence goes on from CAVVQH010000013.1 coordinate 508,547, forward strand.
GGGGTGCGCCCCGGCGTTGAGGACGCGCTCGCAGATCGCGTCCAGCGGGCGGGGTACGCCGGCCCGCACCCGCCGTGGTCGTAGTGGCCGTCCGTGCTCGACCGGCGCGTCCGGGATCGTCGAGCCCGCGGTGCCCGGCCAGCGTGCCGACCAGGCCGGCGTACAGCAGCGCACCGAGGTTGAGGACGTCGGCCTCCCGCGGCCCCGACGGGTCCGGACCGGGGGGTCGTCACGCAGCACGGCGTCGACGACGAAGCCGACGATCTTCACCGCGCCGGACTCGGAGATCATCACGTTCTCGGGCAGCAGGCGGCCGTGCGCGACGCCGTTGCGGTGCGCGGTGGCGATCGAGTCGGCGACCTCCTTGACCACCCAGGCCGCCCGGCGCGGGGACAGCGGAGCCTCGGTGATCATCCGGTCCAGCGAGACGCCGGTGCCCCACTCGTTGACGACGTAGACCACGCCGTCGGCCGAGGCCGCGTCGAGCACGCGCAGCAGCCGACCGTCGCTGACCAGGGCCGAGCTGCGGGCGGCGGCCAGCAGCGCCCCGGCACGGCGGTCGTCCGCGGGCAGGACGTGCACGGCGACGCTGCGGGCCAGGGTCCGGTCGGTGGCCCGCCAGAAGCGGGCGCCGTCCTGCTCGTCGAGGAGGTCGTCCAGCGTGAAGCGCCCGGCGAGCACGGACCCGGGCCCGAACGGTGTGCCGGCCACGTCCCTCCTTCGCTCGCCGCGGTTCGGTTTCCCGGCGGTCTGTGCTGTCCCGCCGCTGTTTCTACGGGCGGCCGTCAGCGACGCAGCCGTCCGGTGACCAGGCCGATCACACTGGTCACCTCGCGGATGCGCATGAGCCCGGGCGAGCAGCAGGAACACCGCACGTCGACGAGCCCGGTGGCCGCCAGCACGCCGAGCGCCTGCGCCTTGCCGCTCGCCGAGGTGGCGGCCCGGCCACCGTCCCCGCCCGCCGGAGCCAACCTGCTGCACGCCCTCCTTGACCGCCCAGCCACCGCGGTGGCGATCCCCGCGGCGATCAGCAGCCGGACCAGGAAGCGGACCAGCACGGGCGTCTCCAGGCCGCCGAGGACGTGGCGCAGCAGCGAGTACGACGCCGACCGCGCCGACCAGGTAGGAGCCGGCGTAGGCGAGCACGAGGCCCGGGCGCCGTGCTCCCGGGCGCGACGGCCGGGTCAGCGCACCGCGAGCGTGATGTTCGTGGCCCCGATGACGCACTGCACCCAGAACACCGTCCGGGTGCGCTCCAGGGCGTAGAAGCCCCGCAGCATCAGGTAGTGGGTGGTGAACAGCACCAGCCCGGGCGCGAACAGCGCCAGCGACACCGCGAAGTCGTCGACGTTGCGACGGGCCGCGCCGTAGCCGACATCACGTTCGACAGGTCCAGCGCGATGATCGGCAGCAGCAGGGCGAACGGGACGATCAGCGGCGTACGTCGTGCGCAGCGTCGCGGCCACGTTGCGCCCCACCCCGGCGAGGTCGTGGTCGGCGGCGTACGACGAGAGGCGCGGCAGCATGGCGGTGGCCAGCGACACCGTCGCGATGGAGTGCGGGACCATCACCAGCAGGAACGCGTTGGAGTAGATCGTGTAGCCGGTGCCGGAGGACGTCCGGGCGCAGGCGTCGGTGAACGCCCCGGCGGTGCCCGGAGGACGCGATCCGCACCACCACGGTGTAGGCGATCTGGTTGACCACCACGAAGGCGACGGTCCAGCTGCCGAGCCGGAGCGTGTGGCCCAGGCCGGTGCCGCGGAAGTCGAAGCGGGGCCGGAAGCGGAAGCCGGCCCGACGCAGGAACGGCACCAGGATCAGCAGCTGGACGGCGATCCCCAGCGTGCAGCCCAGCCCGAGCAGCAGCTCCTGGGCCGCGGTGTAGGCGCCCACGTCGAGGTCGGCCCGGCCAGCACCGAGGGGTCGGTCACGCCCGGGCCGCACACGTCGCGCACGGAGCCGAACGACCACAGGTAGGCCCCCAGGACGACGACGGAGATGACGTTGTTGGCGATGGGGGCCCACATCATCGGCCCGAAGCTGCCCGCGCGCGTTGAGCACCTGCGCGACCAGCACGAACATGCCGTAGAAGAACACCTGCGGAAGGCAGTAGCGCGCGAAGTCGATGACCGACTCCCGCTGCGGCCCGAGGTCCGGCCCGAAGAAGCTGCCGTCGAGGAAGAGCCGCATCAGCACCGGCGCGGCGATCACCAGCACGGCGGTCGTCCCGGCCAGGAACACCGCGGCCAGCGTGATGACCCGGTTGGTGTAGCCGTCCCCGCCGTCCGGGTCGTTCCTGATGGCCCGCACGAGCTGTGGGACGAGGACCGCGTTGAACACGCCTCCGGCCAGCAGGATGTAGAGCATGTTGGGGATCGTGTTGGCGATCGTGAACAGGTCGGCGTGCAGCGCCGTGCCGAGCGCCGCGGCCAGCATGGCGTTGCGGACGAACCCGCTGAGCCGGGACACGACGGTCCCGGCGGCCATCACGGCGCTGGAGGAGAGCACCCCCGCGTCGGTCTGCGTGGAGCCGCTCGCGGGTGGGCCTGCTGACGGGCCGCCAGGCGGGGGCCGTGGGTGGAGCGGCGGGCCCGGACCCGGCGCAGCAGCCGGACCGCGATGGTGAGGAACAGCAGCCCCCCGCCGACGGCCATGATCACCCAGATGACCATGCTGATGTGGCTGGTGCGGACGCTGACCTGCACCGAGGTGCCCAGCGGCACGCCGTCGGCGGTGACCGGCGACAGGCTCACCGCGTGGACCCCGATGCTCGTCGGACCGGGCCCGCAGGTGCACCGAGGACCGCTGGCCGGGCTCGAGGGTGCGGGGCGCGACCTTCGCCACCCGGAGGTCCGAGCCCTGGGTCGTCACGCTCAGCCCCACGGTGACCGACTGCTCCAGCCCGTTGACCAGGGTCACCTGGATGGGCCCGGACTCGCCGGACATCATCACGAACTGCGGCCCCTCCACCCGCACCTGCGGCCATCTGGTCGCGCAGGTAGACGGTGCTGCCGCGGGCCAGCTCCTGCGCGAGCGTCGGGTTCGAGCGGGCGGTGCTCGAGGACGTGAGCACCGCCACCCGCGCGAAGGCGTCGTCGACCGAGTCGCGGGCGGTGAGCAGCCGCGAGAAGGTCCCGGTCCGGTGTGAGCTCGCGGGTGGCGGCGAGGTTGGCCTCCGGCAGCTGCGCGGCGGCGTCCTCGGGCCGGACCGAGCGTCTCGGTGCTGCTCGAGGTCGGGGCGGTGGCGACCGCCGAGGCCAGGTCGACCATGGCGCAGCCAGGGCGTGTCCAGGCCGGCGAAGAAGCGGGAGGTGCCCCAGGCGTCGCCCGGGTCCCAGTACTCGGGGAGGCTCACCAGCAGCGGCTCGTGCGGCGGCCGAGAGCGCGAGCGCGGCCTCGCTGAGCATCCGCTGGCGCATCGCGAGCGGGCGTACGCCGAGTTCGGGCTGCGGGCCGCCGCCGCCGGCGGAGGCGGTGCAGTCCACCAGGGCGACGTCGCCGCGTTGTAGGACGGGTGAGCCGTGCTCGGCGGGCATCGCCGGCCTGGCAGCAGCACGGGAGCGGGGTGCTCGAGCCGGGCCAGCGGGCCGGCTGCGGCAGGTAGCCCGTCGGCGGGGCGACCACCGGCGTCGCCGTTGCTACGCCCAGCCCGGCGAGGGCCGACGTGCTGAGCCGGAGGGCGCCGCGGTAGACCGAGCGACGGACCCGGTCTGCGGGCCGCGGCCACGTCGAGGTCGCCGTAGGGCAGCGCCGGACCTCGCCGCGGCGCGCCTGGCGACGGAACTCGAGCCGCCTGCGCCCTGAAGCCGCGCAGGAACGCGCGGCTCGCGGCCGGCGCGCCGTGGCGCGGCTCGTCCCGACGCGAGGCCGGTCGGGTCGCGGCCCGGCGCCGGTGTCGGCGGCCGGGTGACAGCGGCGGGTTCTCCGCGCCACGAGCGCACCGCGTCCAGCACCGCGGGGTCGACCACCCAGGTCATCGGCTGGCGGGCGCGCCGGGTCAGCGAGAGCAGCCGGTCGAGCCGGCCGTCCGCGCCCAGCGTGTCGCTTCCACGACGCCGGTCGACGAGCCGGCCGGCGCTCCCGCGCTGCACCGGCTGGCGCAGCGGCACCAGCAGCACGAGCCGGGTGCGGGCCCTGGCCGCCGCGCGGTCTGCGGCGGGCAGCAGCGGCATGAAGGTGCGGGCGCGGCCGTCCGCGGCCAGGTCGCGGCCCTCCGGCGCTGGCGCCGAGCACGTGCACGCCGACCCAGTAGACGCCGGGCTCGCCGGAGATGCCCAGGTCGGCGCGGGGGACCGACAGCGGTACGACGTGGACTCGCCGGGCGCGAGGTCGCCGAGCCGACGAAGAGCCCCTCGTCGGCGCGCCGCTCGCCGACCTCGGTGTCCGGCGTCGGTGTCCGCGGCCGCGGCCAGCCGGCGCGGGTGCGCAGCGGGGTCGGGCGAGGTGAGCAGGTAGGCGTCAGGTCGGGCCAGGTCTCCTGCGAGCGTTGGTGACGCCGCCGGTGACCGTGACGGCCCGCGGCGGGGGATGGTCCCGGGGCGCAGCGTGCGCAGGCTGACCCGCAGGGGGCAGCGCGTCCGGGTCGCCGCGGCCGGCGGGGCGTCGGGCTCCTCGCCTGCGGCCGCGGCGGCGCTGCCGCCGGCGGCCGCGGCGCTGGCCGCGAGCAGGGCCGTCGAGACCGCCCCCGCAAGCCATGCCCGCGAGCGCGGGCGGGGGGGCGGGTCACACGGGCAAGGCTAACGACCCGGCCCCGCGGCGCCCGTCGGCTGGCATAGAGTTGCCCCTCGTGTCCGACCAGCCCGCCGAGCCTCGCCAGCCTGCCCGGCCGTGGCGTCGGACCGGCCCGACCCGGCCTGCCGGCGCCGCCCCGTGCTGTCCATGCGCGAGGTCCAGGCCACCGCGGTCCGTGAGCTGGTGCGGATCTCCCCGGTCGTCGACGAGCTCGGGGCCCGCTTCACCGCGGCCGGCGAGCAGCTGGCGCTGGTCGGCGGACCCGTCCGCGACGCGCATGCTGGGCCGGCCTGCACCACGACCTCGACCTCACCACCTCGGCCACCCCGGAGGTGACCGAGAGGCTGCTCACCGGGTGGGCGGACGCGATCTGGGACATGGGCCGGTCCTTCGGCACCATCGGCTGCCGCAAGGGCGACTGGCAGGTGGAGATCACGACGTACCGCTCCGACGTCTACGACGCCGGGGTCCCGCAAGCCCGCCGTCGCGTACGGCGACAGCCTGACCGGGGACCTGCGTCGCCGGGACTTCACCGTCAACGCCATGGCGGTCACGCTGCCCGACCAGCGCTTCGAGGACCCCTACGGCGGCATCGTCGACCTCGCCCACGGGGTGCTGCGCACGCCGGGCACCCCCGAGGACTCGTTCTCCGACGACCCGCTGCGGATGATGCGCGCCGCCCGGTTCGCCGCCCAGCTGGGCTTCACCGTCGACCCCGCCGTGGTCGCCGCCATGACCGACATGGCCGAGCGCATCGAGATCGTCTCCGCCGAGCGCGTCCGCGACGAGCTGGTCAAGCTGGTCCTGGCGCCCCGACCCCCGCCGCGGCCTGGCCCTGCTGGTGGAGACCGGGCTGGCCGAGCAGGTGCTGCCCGAGCTGCCCGCGCTGGCCCTGGAGCGCGACGAGCACCACCGCCACAAGGACGTCTACGAGCACACGCTCACGGTGCTGGAGCAGAGCATCGACCTGGAGCCCCGGCTCCCCGGCGGCGGGCCCGACCTGGTCTCGCGCCTGGCCGCCCTGATGCACGACGTCGGCAAGCCGCGCACGCGCCGGTTCGCCGGCGACGGCACGGTGACGTTCCACCACCACGACGTGGTGGGCGCCAAGCTGACCCGCAAGCGGCTCAAGGCGCTGCGGTTCTCCAACGAGGTGACCGACCAGGTCGCCCGGCTCGTCGAGCTGCACCTGCGCTTCCACGGGTACGGCTCGGGGGAGTGGACCGACTCCGCGGTCCGCCGCTACGTCCGGGACGCCGGCGACCAGCTCGAGCGGCTGCACGTGCTGACCCGGGCGGACTGCACCACCCGCAACACCCGCAAGGCCGACCGGCTCCGTCGTACCTACGACGACCTCGAGGAGCGGATCGCCCGCCTGGCGGCCGAGGAGGACCTGGCGGCCCTGCGTCCTGACCTCGACGGCAACGAGATCATGGACTGCTCGGGCATCGGCCCGGGGCGCGAGGTCGGCGCGGCGTACCAGTTCCTGCTGTCGGCTGCGGATGGACCAGGGACCGCTCGGCCGGGAGCGCGCCGAGCAGGTGCTGCACGAGTGGTGGCAGGCGCGCTACCGTCGGCCCCCTAGGCTGCGCGCATGAAGAGCGAGCTGTTCGACCGGTCCAACCTCGAGGTGGAGGGCCAGCGCTTCGCCCTCCAGAACTCGCAGCTGCTGCGGGTCTCGCTGGGCCCCGACGTCCTGTCCACCAAGGGTGCGATGGTCGCCTACCAGGGGCAGATCCGCTTCGACCACGAGAAGGCCGGCAGCGTCGGGCGGCTGCTGAAGAAGATGGTCACCAACGAGGACATGCCGCTGATGCGGGTCTCGGGCCAGGGGGAGGTCTTCTTCGCCCACGAGGCCGGCTACGTGTACCTGGTCGAGCTCGGGGGCGACGGCATCAGCGTGAACGGTCGCAACCTGCTCGCCTTCGACGCCGCCCTGCAGTGGGACATCAACCGGGTCAGGGGCGCCGGGATGATGGCCGGTGGCCTGTTCAACACCACCGTCACGGGGACCGGCTCGGTCGCGCTCTGCACGGTGGGCCACCCCGTGGTCCTGGACTGCTCGCAGCAGCCGACGTACGTCGACGTCCAGGCCTGCGTGGCCTGGTCCTCCCACCTGGTCCCCGACGTGGTGTCGTCGATGAACATGAGGTCGATGCTGCGGGGTGGCTCGGGCGAGGCCTTCCAGTACGCCTTCCACGGGCCGGGCTTCGTGGTCGTGCAGCCGTCGGAGTGGGTCCCGGTGGCCAACCAGTCGGGTGGCGGCGGGGGTGGCGGTCTCGGAGGTCTGCTGAACGGCTGACGGCTGACGGCTGACGGCTGAACGGCGCCCGTCGCTGCGCAGCGCTTCAGCTGCTCGGCTCCTCAGCTTCTCAGGGGTTGTCGCCGTCGGGGCGTCCGCGTCGGGTCGAGCCGGGCCGGAGGCAGGAACTCCGGGCGCTGGTCGAGGGGATCCAGGCGCACCTCCCACGGCGTCGAGTGCAGCATCGTGTGATGGGTGCGGCAGAGCAGGACCAGGTTGGCGAGGGACGTCGGGCCGCCGTGCACCCAGTGCTGGAGGTGGTGCGCGTCGCAGGCCACCGGGGGTCGCGTGCACCCGGGGAAGGCGCAGTGTCGGTCACGGGCCACCAGGGCCACCCACAGCCCAGGCGTGACCAGTCGGCTGGTGCGGCCGACGTCGAGGAGCTGGGAGGCCGAGCCGAGAACCACAGGGACGATGTCGGCGTCACAGGCGAGGCGTCGTGCGGTGGCGGCGGAAAGGACCCCGCCGACCTCCAACCAGGTGGGCCCCGGCAGTCGCTCGGGGAGACGCCGGCCGACCGGAGGTGAGCCCGAGGGCGGTGAGGGGTGGGCCAGGTGCCCCTGCTGGGTCGCATCGATCGACCCGTCAGCCCGGGGCCGCTTGTCCCGGCCGTGCGGCCCGTGCGGTCGATCCGGTCGATCCGGTCGATCCGGTCGATCCGGCCGGCCCGGCCCGCCGAGAGCGGCGAGCAGCTCAGTGTGGGCGAGGCTCACCACCAGGCGGGGCCGGGCACCGTGCGAGCTGGGCAGCACCTCGGTGCCAGCGAGCCTGCGGGCGGCCTCGACCAGAGCGTCCCACAGTCGGGTGCCGTGCTCGCGGGGGTCCCGACCGTCGTGGGCACAGCCCGTCACCCCGCAGTCCCGTCCCGATCCCGGACCCGGCGAGGCGGTCCCCCCGCACGCGCCGGGCTCGGCGGACGGCTGGGGGGCGGACAGGGGCAGCAGCACGGTCCGGAGCCAGGCCCCGTCCTCGGAGGTGCCGCGTCCCTTCACCCAGACCCCGCCCAGGCCGTCGTCACGGATCGTCAGGAACCGGCCCGCATGGGCCGAGCGCTCCTGCGCCTCCAGCGCGCGCTCCTCGGCTGCGGCGACCCCCTCGGGGTCCACGCGGTGCAGCACGAGCCGACCCTGACGGGCGAGGTCCGTGGCGTCGTGGTCCCTGGCCCGGTCGAGCAGCAGCTCCTCAGCGGCCTCCCGGAGACCGGGGTCGACCGGAAGTCGGTCCACCGCGTCGACGACGACCTCGGCCTGCAGGCGGGAGATCTCCCCGGCGGCCAGGGCCTCGCCGGTGCCCGGCCGGTCGCTCGCGACCGCCCGGGCCAGGGTCAGCAGTCTCCGGCCGCTCCCCTGGCGACCGCCGGTGACCGCGGTCAGGAAGTCGGCGGTGGAGGCCCACCCGTCCCCAGCTGCTGCCCGGGTCGCCTCGACCTCCACCACCAGGCCCAGAAGCACCGAGTCCAGCACGGAGCGGACCCTCTCGCAGGCCCTCACCATCTGCACCAGCTCCGCGGGCGGACGGGCGGCCCACATCGTCTGCCCCACCTCGCCGAGCACGTCAGCCACCGCGACCATCGACGCCACCGAGGCAGAAGCGCCGGTCGCGGGCGACGTCGCGTCCGAGCCGGTCGAGCCGGTCGAGCCGGTCGGGATCAGGGTGTCGGTCACAGGAGCGATGATGCCGAGGAGCGCCGACAGTTCTCATCAGTGGTCTGGACCGGAATCGAACACGTGATCGTATGACCACGGAGGGTCGGCCCAGACGCTCTCAGCTGCTGGAGCCACGCGGTGCCGGGTACGCCCGGCGACCCTCCGCCGCCTCGGCCACCATGAGCGAGATGCGCTTGTCCCGGGTCGGCGTCGTCCGGGCGCTCACCAGCCAGCTCAGCATCGCCCGCCTCGCGGACGGGGGGAACCCGTCCCAGGTCCGGCGTGCCTCGGGGCTCGCGTCGAGGGCCGCGCGCAGGTCGGGGGGCTCGACGAGGTCCTCCACGTCGTCGAGCAGGGTCCAGCTGCCGTTCTCCTGGGCCCGGGTGATGGCCGCCTCTCCCGCCGGGCGCATGAGCCCGGCCAGGCGGAGGCGGGTGACGCGCTCCTTGTTCGTCCGGGCCCACCCGCTGCGCGGACGCCGGGGAGTCAGCAGCTGGCTGGTCCGGTCGTCGTCGACCCGTCGTGCCTGGCCGTCGACCCAGCCCACGCACAGCGCCTCCTCGACGACCTCGGGGTAGGGCACGTGACCCGGCCGGCCGGCCTTGCGGGTGACCAGCCAGATGCCTGGGCAGTCGTCGTGGTGCTGCTCGAGCCAGTCCCGCAGCTCGGCTCGCGAGGCGACCTCGATCCGCGGGTAGGAGTCGCTCATGGGGCCAGGCTGCCAGGAGGAGAACGGTCTGTCTGCCCCCGGGCGCAGGATGGGGGACGGCGTCGTGCCGGGCGGCACGTGGGGAGGACGGCTGATCCCCGGCCGGGTCAGGCGTCACGGCGCGCCGTGCACAGAACGGTCGGTCCGCCCTGCTTGGATCTGGTCGTGACCTCCTCCGCCCTCGACGCCTCGGCTGCGGCGCCGCGCCCCGCCGCGACCCCGCCGAGGCAGCGCATCCTGGCCGCCGCGTCGCGGTTGTTCTACGCCCATGGCATCCGCGGGGTGGGGGTCGACGCCCTGGTGGCCGAGTCCGGGGTGGCGAAGGCGACCTTCTACAAGCACTTCGCCGGCAAGGACGACCTGGTGGTCGCCTACCTCGACCGGGTGCACCTGGTGTGGACCGCCCGGCTCCGGCGTGCGGCCGCGGCGGCGGGACCTGATCCGGCCGAGCGGCTGGTCGCGATGTTCGACGCCGTCGAGCGGACCGCGCGGCGCAGGGACTACCGGGGGTGTGCCTTCATCAACGCGGCCGCCGAGTCCGCGCCGGGCAGCCCCGTGCACGCACGTTCGGTCGCCCACAAGGACGAGGTGCGGGCGTGGGTCGGCACCCTGGCCGCCCAGGCGGGTGCGACCGACCCCTCCGCCCTGGCGCGGGCCCTGACGCTGCTGCTGGACGGGGTGCTGGCGGCTGGCGCCCTCGGTGCCGACGACGACGCGGCGGCCTCCGCCCGTCGCAGCGCGTCGCTGCTCGTGGCCGCGGCCACCGGTCAGACGCCCCGCGCAGTCACCGGTGCGACGCCCAGCGCGGTCACCGGGGTGACGCCCAGCGCGGTCACCAGTGCGGAGGCCGGAGCGGCTACCGGTGGGGCGCCCCCTGGGCGGGACCGGTGACCGGGTCGACGACGGCTCGGGTCGCCCGCGCGTAGAGCACGGCGGTGAGGAGGTACCCACCCGAGACCGCGGCCAGGACGACGTACGACTTCCCGTCCTCGGGGAGCACCAGCGCGCCCAGCCGGCGGCCGCGGCGACGAAGGCGACGTTGAAGATCACGTCGTACAGCGCGAAGACCCGGCCGCGGAACGCGTCGTCGACGTGCGTCTGCACGAGGGTGTCGACGCAGATCTTGACGCCCTGGGAGGCCAGGCCGAGGAAGAACGCCGCGACCAGCAGCGCCGGGCTGGGTGTAGAGGGCGCCCGGGAAGACCTGGGTGACGGCCGCGCCGACCAGCAGGCCCGAGCACCCAGGTGCGCGGGGGCGACCCGCTCGGTGACCACCGGGGTCAGCACGGCGGCGGCGACGAAGCCGACCCCGCTGACCAGCACCGCGACCGACAGCTCGGCGAAGGCCGCGTCGACGTCGCCGGGGGCGTGGAAGTAGTTGCGGTACAGCAGGATCAGCGACGACCGTCGAGATGCCGTAGCAGAACCGGTGCGCCCCGATCGCGGCCAGCGCCGTACGCCGCCGGCGCGGCGCTGCCGAGGTGCCGCAGCCCGTCGACCAGCCCGCGCGCGACGTGCCGGACGCGCCTCGCGGCCGCCGGCCGGGGCGGGCCGAGGTCGGGTCCGAGCAGGTCGCGGGGGATCCGCAGGGCCAGCGGCCCCGGCCACGCCGTACAGCGCGGCCGCGGTCACGAGCACGCCGACGTCGCCGTCCACGCCGACGGCCTCCCAGACCAGCCGGGCGCCGGTGCCGAGCCCGAGCCCGACCAGGAAGGCCAGCGTGCCGGCCGTCGGCGTGAGCGCGTTGGCGGTGATCAGGTCCTCGCGTGGCGACCACGTGCGGCAGCGAGGCCGAGAGCGCCGCCAGCAGGAACCGGTTGACCGACAGCGCCAGCAGGATCAGGCCGAACAGCGCCGGTCCGCGCAGGTCGACGTGCACGGCCAGCGCGAGCAGGCCCACCAGGGCGACCCGGACGAAGTTCGACCAGGCCAGCACCTGGCGGCGCGACCAGCGGTCCAGGAACACCCCGACGAAGGGCCCGAGCACGCTGAACGGCAGCAGCACCACGGCCAGCGCCGCCGCGATCGCGGCCGGGGCCGGCTGCCCGCTCCGGGGAGAAGACCACGTACGACGCCAGCGCGACCTGGAACACGCCGTCGGTGAGCTGGCTGCGCAGCGCACCGCGAACAGCCGCCGGAACCACCGTCCGCGCAGCAGGTGGAGCAGGTGGCGCAGGGCGGTCACGCGGCGGCTCACCCCCCGATCCTGCCCTGCGCCCGGGATCAGCCCTCGACGTCCCCGCGGATGAACGCCTCCAGCGCGACCCGGCCCTGGTCGTCCGGCATCTGCACCGGCGGCGACTTCATCAGGTACGTCGCGGCCGGGATGATCGGACCGCCGATGCCACGGTCGAGGGCGATCTTCGCGGCCCGGACGGCGTCGATGATGATGCCGGCGCTGTTGGGGGAGTCCCAGACCTCGAGCTTGTACTCCAGGTTGAGCGGGACGTCGCCGAACGCGCGCCCCTCCAGGCGGACGTAGGCCCACTTGCGGTCGTCGAGCCACTGCACGTAGTCCGACGGGCCGATGTGCACGTTGCGGGCGCCGAGGTCGTGGCCGATGTTGGAGGTGACGGCCTGGGTCTTGGAGACCTTCTTGGACTCCAGCCGGTCGCGCTCCAGCATGTTCTTGAAGTCCATGTTGCCGCCGACGTTGAGCTGGTAGGTCCGGTCGAGCACCACGCCGCGGTCCTCGAACAGCTTGGCCATCACGCGGTGGGTGATGGTGGCGCCGACCTGCGACTTGATGTCGTCACCGATGATCGGCAGGCCCGCGGCGGTGAACTTGGCCGCCCACTCCGGGTCGGAGGCGATGAAGACGGGCAGGGCGTTGACGAAGGCCACGCCGGCGTCGATGGCGCACTGGGCGTAGAACTTGTCCGCGACCTCGGAGCCCACCGGCAGGTAGGCGACCAGGACGTCGGCCCGGGTCTCCTTGAGCACGGCCACGACGTCGACCGGGTCGGCGTCGGACTCCTCGATGGTCTCCCGGTAGTACTTGCCGAGGCCGTCGTACGTCGGACCGCGCTGCACGGTCACGCCCAGCGGAGGGACGTCGGCGATCTTGATGGTGTTGTTCTCCGAGGCCTGGGTCGCCTCGGACAGGTCGAAGCCCACCTTCTTGGCGTCGACGTCGAAGGCGGCCACGAACTCGATGTCCGAGACGTGGTAGTCGCCGAACGTCACGTGCATGAGTCCCGGGACGGACGCCTCGGGGTCGGCGTCGCGGTAGTACTCGACGCCCTGGATGAGGGAGGTGGCGCAGTTGCCCACCCCCACGATTGCTACTCGGACCGAACCCATCGGCTTCTCCTCGAGGTGGTGTGCGTGCGGTGGTCGTGCTGCTTCTTCGGGTCGTGCTGGCCGTGCGGATGGTGCTGGTCGTGCGGGTCGTGGAGCGCCGTCAGGCAGGCGTCCCCGGCGGCGGGCGCGGCGGGGTGCCGTCGTCACGGCGCTCGGCGTTGATGAGCTCCGAGAGCCACCGGACCTCCCGCTCGACGGACTCCACGCCGTGCCGCTGCAGCTCGATGGCGTAGCGGTCGACCTGTCGCTGGGTGCGGTCGAGCTGGTGCTGGACGCGGTCCAGCCGCTCCTGCAGCCGGCTGCGCCGACCCTCCAGGATGCGGAGGCGGGCCTCGATGTCGGTGCGCCCGAAGAACGCGAACCGGACGTCGAAGGTGTCGTCCTCCCAGGCCGCGGGGCCCACGTCGGCCATCAGGCGCGCGAACTGGGCCTCGCCGGCGGCCGTGAGCTCGTAGACGATGCGTTGGCGACGGCTGACCGCGCCCGGCTCGGGAGCCGTGACGTGCTCGGCGATCCAGCCGCCCCTCAGCATCTTCTTCAGCGCCGGGTAGAGCGAGCCGTAGGACAGCAGCCGGCCCCAGCCCAGCACCCCGTTGACCTGCTTGCGCAGCTCGTAGCCGTGCATGGGCGACTCGTGCAGCAGGCCGAGGACGGCCAGCTCGAGGGTCTCGCCCCGTCGTGCCACCACGTCCCACCTCCTGACCTGTCGCTCGTTCCTATCGCGTCAACGTATCGCACCGATATATCAGATGGGTGCAGGGTGGCGCGCGTGTCGGCGGGGGGACCTCTCCCGACAGGAGCGACCCGTACGCTGTTCGCGCCGTCCTGCCGTCCCCCCGCACCACCTCGTCGTCCCCGACCCCGGAGAGGCCCGCGTGAGCCCTGAGCGCACCCCCCGACCCACCCGGACCGCGGGCGGGCCGCCGGCCAGGAAGCGGCGCAGCCTCGGACGCCGGCTGGCGAAGTGGCTGCTGCTCACGGTCCTCGGCTTGGTGCTCCTGGGGGCCGCCGCGTTCGCCTACGGCTACCTGACCACCGACATCCCGAACCCGAACAAGGACTTCACGGCGCAGACCTCGTTCGTCTACTACTCCGACGGCCAGCACGAGATCGGCCGGTTCGCCAGCCAGAACCGCACCAGCGTGGCGCTCTCCGACGTGCCCCAGCACGTCCAGGACGCCGTGGTCGCCGCCGAGGACCGGACGTTCTACACCAACAAGGGCATCGACCCGAAGGGCATCCTGCGGGCCGCCTTCAGCAACGCCCGCGGCGGTGCGACCCAGGGTGCCTCGACCATCACCCAGCAGTACGTGAAGGTGTTCTACCTGTCCCAGGAGCGGACGCTGACCCGGAAGGTGAAGGAGGCGTTCCTCTCCCTGAAGCTGCAGCGCCAGATGTCCAAGGCGCAGATCCTGCAGGGCTACCTCAACACCATCTACTTCGGCCGGGGCTCCTACGGCATCCAGGCGGCCGCCCAGTCCTACTTCGGCCACGACGCGTCGAAGCTCACGGTGCGAGAGGGGGCCGCGCTGGCCGCGATCCTCAACTCACCCACCAACTTCGACCCCGCCAACGGGGCCGACAACCGGGTCCGTCTGCGCGGGCGGTACCAGTACGTCCTGAACGGGATGGCCTCGGCGGGCGACATCACCGCGGCCCAGGCCGAGCGCTACAAGACCCGGCTGCCGGCGTTCCCGAAGAACCGCTCGGTCAACACCTACGGCGGCCAGAAGGGCCACCTGCTCACCCTGGTCCGCCAGCAGCTGCTCGACCTCGACTTCACCGACCAGGAGATCTCCGGCGGGGGCCTGCGCATCACCACCACCTTCACCCGCGGGGCGATGGACGCAGCGGCCAAGGCGGTCCGCGACCAGCGGCCCGACGGGCTGAAGGGGCTGCACGTCGCGGTGGCCTCGGTGGAGCCGTCGACCGGCGCCCTCAAGGGGCTCTACGCAGGACAGGACTTCCTCAAGAGCCAGATCAACTGGGCCACCCGGGCGGCCGGCTCGCCCGGGTCGGCCTTCAAGCCCTTCGCCCTGGCCGCGGGGCTCGCGGACGGCTACGCCCTGGACAGCACCTTCGACGGCAACTCGCCCTACCAGCTCGAGGACGGCTCCGGGGAGGTCGTCAACGAGGGCGGCGGCGACGGCACGGACTACGGCTCGGCCATCACCCTGACCCAGGCCACCGAGGACTCGGTCAACACGGCGTACGTCAACCTCACCGACTCCATGGAGAACGGCCCCCAGAAGATCCTCGACAAGGCCGTCCAGATGGGGGTGCCGCGGACCGCGCCGGGGCTCAAGCCGTTCCCCGGGATCTCGCTGGGCTCGGCCAGCATCAGTCCGGTCGACATGGCCAACGCCTACGGCACGATCGCGGACGGCGGGCGCGCCAAGGCGTGGTACGCCGTGGCCAAGGTGGCCGACCCCTCCGGTGAGCGGCGCTACACCGCCCCGCGACAGGTCACCCGCGTGCTGCCCGACGACATCGACCGCGACGTCAGCTACGCCCTGCAGCAGGTCGTCCGCAGCGGCACCGGCACCGCGGCGCTGGCCCTGCAGCGACCGGCGGCCGGCAAGACGGGGACGGCGACCAACGCGAACGGGAACGTCTCGTCGTCCTGGTTCGTCGGGTACACCCCGCAGCTGGCGACCGCGGTGATGTACGTGCGCGGCGACGGCAACGACAACCTCAACTGCATCGACGCCACCTCGAGGGCGTGCACGCCGGGGTACCTGGTGCCGTACTTCGGGGCGGCGTACCCGGCCCGGACGTGGACCGAGGCGATGTCCGGGGCCCTGGGCGACGCGCCCCGCCTGGACTTCCCCGACCCGGCCTTCGTCGAGGCTCGTCGAGAGGACCACCAGGCGCGACCGACGCCGACCGCGACGCCCACGCCGACCCCGACCCCGACGCCCACCCCGACTCCCAGTCCGACGCCGACCACGCCCACCCCGACGCCGACGCCGGTCACCCCGACGCCGACGCCCACGCCGACACCGAGCACGCCCACCCCCTCGCCGTCGCCCAGCACGCCCCCTCCCTCACCGGGCACGGGGGCCGGCGGCGGGACCGGCGGGAACGGCGGCGGGACGGGCGGGAACGGCGGCGGGAACGGCAACGGGACGGGCGGCGGAGGCAACGGGACGGGTGTCGGACCGGGCCGCTCGGGCTCACCGTCGAGTGGTCCGTAGGTGACGTCGGCACGTCCGGGAGTGGAGGCGCCCACGCGCAGCGACCCGCTGGCCCGGACCGCGAGCGAGGGCATCGGGGGTCCGGTGGGGGAGCACGCCCGCCCTCACCCGTGGTGGACGCCCGTCCGCGTCGTGCTGGCCGTGGCCGCGCTGGCCCTCGCCCTCGGGATGGTGCAGAAGACGCCGTGCGTGCGCGACAACTGGGCGCACGACCCCGTCCGGTACGGCGCGATGTGCTACTCCGACATCCCCTACCTCTACTCGGGCCGCGGCTTCGCGGCCGGGTTCCTGCCCTACACCGACAACGGCGCCCGCTACCCGACCATGGAGTACCCGGTCCTCATCGGCTACTTCGCGGCGGGCGCCGCGTGGGTGACCCAGCAGCTCGGCGACCCTCCCGACCTGGCCGCCCGCCAGGCGCTCAGCGCCGACCAGGTCTACGGCGCTCCCGGGGTCGCGGAGGAGACCGGCCGCTACTTCGAGGTCACCGCCGTCCTGCTGGCTCCGTTCGCCCTGCTCGCGGTCTGGTTCCTGGCGGGGGTTCACCGGCGCCGCCCGTGGGACGCGATGCTGGTGGCCGCGTCCCCCGCGCTGGTGCTCACCGGCCTGGTCAACTGGGACCTGCTCGCGGTCACCGCCGTCTGCGGCGCGCTCTGGGCCTGGTCCCGGGGCCGCCCGGTGCTGAGCGGGGTGCTGATCGGGCTGGGGACGGCGGTCAAGCTCTACCCGCTGTTCCTGCTGGGTGCGCTGCTGGTGGTCTGCCTGCGGCGGGGACGGCTGCCGGCGTTCGCCCGAGCCACCGGCGCCGCCGTGGTGGCGTGGCTGGTGGTGAACCTCCCGGTGATGGTCACCGACCTCTCCGCGTGGACCTCGTTCTGGACGTTCAACCGGGAGCGCGCCGCCGACCTGGGATCGCTGTGGCTGGTCTGGGACCAGAGCGGCCACCCGGTGACCGCCCAGCTCATCAACCGGGCGTCGCTGGTGTTCCTCGTCGCGGTCTGCGTGGGCGTGCTGGTGCTGGGCCTGCGCGCACCGCGGCCGCCCCGGATCGCGCAGCTGGCGTTCCTGGTCGTGGTCGGCTTCCTGCTGGTCAACAAGGTCTACTCGCCGCAGTACGTGCTGTGGCTGCTGCCGCTGGCCGTGCTGGCCCGGCCGCGGTGGCGCGACGTCCTGGTGTGGACCGCCTGCGAGGTCTTCTACTTCGGCGCCGTCTGGCTCTACCTCGGAGGCTGGACCGCGTCCTCGGCCAGCGGCCAGCCCGACCGGTTCTACTGGGTGGCGATCCTGGTCCGGGTCGCCGGCGAGCTCTACCTGGCCGGGCTCGTGGTCCGCGACGTGCTGGTGCCGTGGCGCGACCCGGTGCGGTCCGACGGGCTGACCGACGACCCGGCCGAGCCGGTCGAGCAGCTCAGCCGCTGATCACGGTCTCGTCGAACGACGTGGCGGTGAACCGGACCCGCACGTCGACCTCGTCGCCGACCGCGGGCACCCGCGCACCGTGGGAGAGGAACAGCATCGAGGCCTGCATGTGCGGCGGCTCGGCGAACAGCCGGAGCTTCCCGTCGATGGTGTACGGCGAGCGGACGAAGCCGGCCGCGTCGAGGCCGCCCTTGGCGATCCGCGCCGCCCGGTCCTTCAGCGTCGCCCCGCCGGTGGGGGCCTCCAGGCCGATGCCGTGCGAGGTCCCGCCCGAGACCACCAGGATGGTGCCGGCCGCGGGGGCGGTACGGCTGCGGTAGCCGTACACGTCGCCCCGCTCGACCGGGTGGACGTCGAGCACGGTGGAGCGCACCCGCACGGCGTCACGGTCCCCCAGCCACAGGGAGGTCCCGATCCGCGGGCGGAACTCGAAGTCGGGGTACGACGCGGCCAGGCCGGCCAGCTCCTCGTCGGTGAGGTGGGAGACGAAGACGCGTCGCGAGGGCAGTCCGGCCGCCACGACGTCGGTCATCAGCCGCTGCACCTCGGTGAGGTGCGAGCCCGCGGAGATCGGCAGGTGGAAGGCCACGCCCTCCAGCGCGACCCCGTCGAGCAGGTCGGCCGCGGCCCGCAGGTCGCGGGCGGAGAACCCGTGCCGCCGCATCGAGGTCAGCCGCTCCAGCACCACGCGGGGCCGGTGATCGCTGGACCGGGCCGCGAGCGCCTGCAGGTCCTCCAGCCGGCCCACGGTGTGGACCACGTGCCGCTCAGGACCGCCCGGGTCTCGAAGGGTCGCCACGGGGTCAGCACCAGCACCGAGCCGCCGAACGCGGCCGCGACCGGCACCACCTCCCGGTAGGTCCCCACTGCGACGGTGTCGACGCCCAGCCAGGCCGAGCGCTCGGCCAGCCGCTCGATGCCGAAGCCGTAGCCGTTGCCCTTGACCACCGGCACCAGCCCCGGGTGGGCGTCACGGACCTGCTGCAGGTGGTCGCGCCAGCGCGCCCCGTCGACGTACATCGTCAGCGGCATCTGCTCATCTCCTCGCCATGTAGATCGAGAAGGCCCGGTAGACCAGCGGGTTGAGCGGGAGGTCCCACTCGCCGGCGTACTCGACCGCCCTGCCGCCGGTGCCCACCTTGAAGCCGATCAGTCCCACGTGCGGGTCCTCCGGGTCCAGGGTGTCGGTGATGCCCCGCAGGTCGTAGACGTCGGCACCCACCGCCAGCGCGTCGCGGATCATCGCCCACTGCACGGCGTTGGACCCGCGCACCTCGCGCTTCTCGCTGGACGAGGCGCCGTAGGAGTACCAGGTGTGACCGCCGACGCGCACCCACAGCGTGGCCGCCACCAGGTCGCCCTCGTGCCGGGCCAGGTAGAGGCGGATGCGGTCGGGGTCCTCGGCCGCCAGGGCGCGCATCATGGTCGTGAAGTAGGCCAGGGGCCGGGGCGTGAACCCGTCCCGCTCCGCCGTCGTGCGGTACAGGGCGTGGAAGGCGGGCAGGTCGGCGGCGGTGCCGTGCGCGACCTCGACCCCCGCCTTGTCGGCCTTCTTGATGTTGCGCCGCCACTGCTGGTTCATGCCGGCCAGCACGTCGGCCTCGGAGCGCGGCTCGCCGTCGACGCTCAGCGGCACCTCGAAGGTCAGCTGCGGCTGGCCGGCCGCGAACCCGCCCTCGACCGACTGCGGCCGCCAGCCCAGCTCCTGCAGCTGGGAGACCACCCGGGCCCCGGCCTGGGACCGCTCCGTAGGGGGTACGTCGCCGAGCCGGTGCCGTGACCCGTCCGCCAGGCCGGCCTTGACCGCCACGGCGTCCCAGCGGCGAGTGACCACGGGAGGACCCATGCGCACGCCGAAGGCACCGGCCTGCTTCAGGTGGCGCACCATCGGGTTGAGCCAGGCCCGCAGGTCCTCGGCGTCCCAGTCAAGGACCGGTCCCTCGGGCAGGTAGGCCAGGTACCGCTTGACGCGGGGCAGCTGCCGGTACAGCACCAGTCCGGCGCCGAGCAGCTCCGCGGAGCCAGGCCGGGTCCAGCCGATCGACTCGCTGCGCCACTCGGACTTGACCTGCGCCCAGGCCGGCGTCTGCAGGAAGCTGACCGAGGCGCCCCGCTCGCTGGTGGTGCGGACGAAGTCGAGGTGCTGCTGCGCCGTGATGGTGGCGACGGTCAGGGCGGGGGGGCTCACGGCCTCGACCCTAGCCGGGGTGCGGCGGACGGCTCGGACCTCACAGCCGGTCGCGTACGGCCGCGAAGTCCGCCCGGTGCTCGGCCACCCCGCCGGGGGTCTCGAAGACCACCGGGGCGTCCGCCTGACGCACGACGGCGGCCAGGTCGTCGGGACCGATGCGGCCCCGTCCGAGGTTGGCGTGCCGGTCGGCCCCGGAGTCGAAGTCGTCCCGGCTGTCGTTGCAGTGCACCAGCGCGATGCCCCCGGTGATGGCCACCACGTCGTCCACCACCGTGGCGAGGTCGACCCCACCGGCATGGGCGTGGCAGGTGTCCAGGCAGAACCCGACCTGCTCGAAGCCCTCGGCGGCCGAGATGGCGTCCCACACCCGCCCGAGCCGGTCGAGGCGACGGGCCATGGCGTGCTCGCCCCCCGCCGTGTTCTCGATCAGCAGCGGGAGGGTCAGGTTCGTGGCCTCGACGGCCTTGCGCCAGTTGTCGTAGCCCCGCTCGAGGTCGGCGTCGCCGCCCACGTGACCACCGTGCACGATGAGGCCCTTCGCCCCGATCTCGGTCGCGGCGTCGACGTGCTGCTGCAGCAGCTTGCGGCTGGGGATGCGGATCCGGTTGTTCGTGGTGGCGACGTTGACGATGTACGGCGCGTGCACGTACAGGTCGACGCCGGCGGCGAGGGCGGCGTCCCGCAGGGCGCCGGCCCCACCGGCGTACGCGATCTCGGGGCCCTGGTAGCCCTGCGGGTCGCCCAGGAAGAACTGCGCCAGGGTCGCGCCCCGGTCGACCGCGGCGGTGACGGGATCGACCTGCTCGACGTGGGCGCCGATCCGTGGGGAGGCTGGCTGCGACATGGCGGTCACCCTACGACCGGCCGCCGACAGCCCCCGCCCTCTGCTGGATCCAGGCCCCACCGGGGCTCGGCTCGTGACGGGCTCCGGCGGCCGGGACTCGCCTACAGGTCCACCGTGGCGTTGTCGCCCTCGAAGCGCTGGCCGGTGACCTTGGCCTTGACGAGGTTGACGACCTGGGTGACCTTGCTGCCGGGGGAGTCCCAGTACTCGGCGCCGTGGGCGGTCACGTGGAGGAGGATGTTGTTGGGGTTGTCCGGACCACCCTCCATCCAGGCGTCGGTGAACGTGTCCCACAGCTCGGCGAGCTTGGCGTGGTCGTCGACGACCTCCGCCGTACCGGACAGCGACACCCACGAGCTGCTGCTCGCGTAGGCCACGTTGACCTGCGGGTTGGCCTGGATGTTGCGCACCTTCTCCGAGGCCCGCTCTGCGATGAACCACACGTCGCCGTCGAAGTCGACGTCCTGGTTGGCCATCGGCTTGCTGATCAGCGTCCCGTCGGGGGCCACGCTGGTCAGCATGGCGATCCGGGTGCTCCGGATCAGCTCGGTCACCTTCTCGGTGCGGTCCTGCTGCGCGTCCTGCTGGGTCTGCTGGTCGTTGGTCATGACGTCCTGGTACCACCCGATCCGGGTGCTCATGCCCCTGTGGACGACGATTTCCGGGGGGCGGGCGGCGCTGATAACCTGACCGGAGTCAAACGGTCCGTCCACCGCGTCCAGAGTGGCGGCGGACCACGACATGCCGGGTCCCCTCCGAGGGACGCGGCGCACGCTTGTTCCTCCTGCCACGGAGACGCCGTGGCCGCCTGAGTCCGAAGGAGGTGGAGACTGCTTTGCGTGCCTACGAAGTGATGGTCATCCTCGACCCCGACCTGGAAGAGCGCACGGTCGCGCCCTCGCTCGACACGTACCTCAACGTGGTCCGTGTCGACGGTGGGTCGATCGAGAACGTCGACGTCTGGGGACGTCGACGTCTGGCCTACGAGATCGACAAGAAGACCGAGGGCATCTACGCCGTCGTCAAGCTGAGCGCCGAGCCGGCCACCGTGAAGGAGCTCGACCGTCAGCTCACGCTGAACGAGTCGGTCCTCCGCACGAAGGTCATGCGGCCCGACGCCCACTGAGCACCACCACGTTCGGGTGCGTCGTGAGACGCACACCGATCCTCTCGGCCGATTCCCCCGGTCATCGCACCACCGAACCGGCTGAGACCGTCAGCTCATCGCACCGACTGGAGGCCTGACATGGCAGGCGAAACCCCGATCACCGTGGTCGGCAACCTCACCGCCGACCCCGAGCTCCGCTTCACCCCCTCGGGTGCCGCGGTGGCCAACTTCACCGTCGCCTCGACGCCGCGCACGTTCGACCGGCAGAGCAACGAGTGGAAGGACGGCGAGGCGCTGTTCCTCAACTGCTCGGTGTGGCGCCAGGCGGCCGAGAACGCCGCCGAGTCGCTGACCCGGGGGATGCGCGTCATCGTCTCCGGTCGGCTCAAGGCCCGCTCGTACGAGACCCGCGAGGGCGAGAAGCGCACCGTGTTCGAGATCGACGTCGACGAGGTCGGCCCCAGCATGAAGTACGCCACCGCCAAGGTCACCAAGACCAGCCGCTCCGGCGGCGGCCAGGGCTACGGCTCCGGCGGCGGCGGCGACGACCCGTGGGCGAGCAACGGCGGCGGCCAGAGCAGCCAGGGCGGCGGCCAGGGCGGCGGTCAGGGCGGCGGTCAGAGCGGCTGGGGCGGCAACCAGGGCGGCGGCTCGGGTCAGAGCGGCTCGGGCCAGGGCGGCGCGCAGGGGGATCCCTGGGCCACGTCCGGCGCCGGTGGTCACTCCGAGGAGCCCCCGTTCTGAGCTGAGCCCGCGCACCACCCATCCATCACGGCCCATTCCGGCGTCAGCCGGGCTTCACGGAAGGAAGCACCACAATGGCCAAGCCCGTACTTCGCAAGCCGAAGAAGAAGGTCTGCCAGTTCTGCAAGGAGAAGGCGACCGGTGTCGACTACAAGGACACCACCCTGCTCCGCAAGTTCATCTCCGACCGCGGCAAGATCCGCGCCCGGCGGGTGACCGGCAACTGTGTCCAGCACCAGCGCGACGTGGCCATCGCGGTCAAGAACTCCCGCGAGGTCGCTCTCCTGCCCTACACGTCCACGGCTCGCTGAGGAGGCTGAGGAGTCATGAAGCTCATCCTCACCCAAGAGGTCGGTGGCCTCGGTGCCCCCGGTGACATCGTCGAGGTCAAGGACGGCTACGGACGCAACTTCCTGATCCCGCGGGGCTTCGGCATCCGCTGGACCAAGGGCGGCGAGCGCACCGTCGAGTCGATCAAGGCCGCCCGCACCAGCCGGGAGGTCCGTGACCTCGACCACGCCAAGCAGATCAAGGCCCAGCTCGAGGGCACCGTCGTGGACCTTCCGGTCCGCGCCGGGGACGGTGGCCGCCTGTTCGGCGCCGTCACCGTCGGCGACATCGCCGGAGCCGTCAACGCGGCGACCGGGTCGAGCAAGGACACGGTCGACAAGCGCAAGATCCTGCTCGGCAACCCCATCAAGTCCCTCGGGACGCACCGGGTGACCGTGAAGGTGCACGACGAGCTGGACGCCACCGTCACGCTCAACGTCGTGGCCGGCTGACCCGAGCGGCACCAGCACCACCCAGCACGGCGCGAGGCCGCCTCCCGACACCCGGGGGGCGGCCTCGACGCATGTCGGGCCCCCGCCGTCCTCGTCCACAGGCCCGCACCTTCGACTGCAGCGGGCGGGGGAATGTGTTTTCCTAGTCGAGGTTTTACCTTGAGCCCGGGTGGAGGTCGTCCCCCGGCCGTCGCTGTGGGGGTCATGCTGTGCGTTCCGCCGTCGTCCGAATCGTTCTTCTCGTGGCACTCGTGCTCAGCGGCGCCTCACTGGCACCGCTGACCGCCGACGCCGAGGGGACCGCAGCGGACGGCAAGGCGCAGGCCGCGCCCGCCGCGCCCGTGACGCGCATCTACGCCCACCCGCGGGTGGTCACGGTCTACGGCCGGGCCCGCTTCAGCTACGGCGCCGACGCGCCGGGCCTGTCGTTCCGGTGCCGACTGCGCGGCCCGGGGCGCGAGAACTACCGCTTCCGCGCGTGTCCCACCGACTCGCCCACCAGCGTGGGCGGGCGGGTGACCTACTCCGGCCTGAGGGCGAGCCGCGGGCTGTACACGTTCGCGGTGCAGGCGTACGTCCCGGCCACCGACAGCACGCCGCAGGTCCCCGGCAGCTACGCCGAGTCCTCCTTCCACATCTACTCGCTCTACTCCCCCTCGCACTACTCGCCGAGGCCGGGCGCCAGCTTCAACCGGCCACTCAGCCGGGACCAGCGCAAGGTCAACATCAACAAGATGATCGCGACCATCAACAGCATGCCGGGCTACCGGCAGGGGAGCAACGCCACCTGCCCGTGGGCCCCCGACCTGCGGCCGTCCTCCATCCGGATCTCGCTGTACTCGTTGACCGGGGGCCGGTTCGCCCGGGCCCTGGCCGCGGCCCACCGTCGCTGCGTCAGCGTGCAGATCCTCATGAACAACCACCTGGACCGCACGACGGACGGGGCGTGGAGGCTGCTGGAGGACCGCCTCGGGACCGAGGTGTACGGCGGCGGCCGGGCCCGTCGCAGCTTCGCGCACCGTTGCTCCTACGGCTGCCGGGGCTCGGGCGTGCTGCACACGAAGATGTACCTGTTCGACTCCAGCGCCATCGTCCCGCGCTACAACCGGATCAACTCCACGGTGGTCATGGGCTCCTCGAACATGACCTTCAACGCCACCGACATCCAGTACAACGACCTCTACACCGTCCGCGGGCGCCCCGACCTCTACCGGACCTACCTGCGGATGTTCAACCTGATGAAGCGGGACGACGGGTACAGCCCGCACCTCGTGCAGGCCACGGACGGGGGCTACCAGACGCACCTTCTGGCCCCAGGACCTCGACGGTCCGGACCCCGAGATGACCATGCTGCGCTCCATCCACTGCACCGGCGCCACCGGAGGCACCGGCATCAACGGCAGGACCGTCGTGTACATCAACATGCACGCCTGGTTCAACGACCGCGGGATGCGCTTCGCCCGCCAGGTCCGCAAGATGTACAACCAGGGCTGCACCGTCCACGTGCTCTACAGCTTCATGAGCTACGGGGTCTTCAAGCAGCTGCGCAACGGCACCGGTGCCCGGATGACCGTCCGCCGGACGCTGTTCTCCCACAACGGGACGACCGGCGTACGTCTACAGCCACTTCAAGAACGTGGCCGCCTCCGGTCACGTCGGCCGCGACACCAGCGCCCGGGTGGTGTGGACCGGCTCGAACAACTTCACCCAGGCCGGCACCCACTTCGACGAGGTCATGATGCGGATCCCGTTCGCGTCGGCGCTACTTCGCCTACCGCAAGCAGTTCCGCTACATCAGCAACCGGCTCTCCTCGGCGACCTACGCCATCTTCCAGGAGCCGGTGGGCGGTGGACGTCCTCCCCGGGCGGCGGCGCCCGGGCCTACGACGTGCCGGAGGACGAGGCCTACGACCTGCCCCCGGGCACGCCGGTCATCACCACGCCGGAGATCACCTTCGACGAGAACGGGGAGCCGGTCGCCCGGGACTGACCGAGGGCCGGCATGGCCTCGGGTCCGGCCGGTGTGACGGATGTGACGCACGGTGTTGGAGTTGCTGATGCGACACAGGTGCGAGGTCCCCGGGTTCGGGTCGGTCGCTGCGTAGGCTGCCGAGGGCCGCGGGACCACGCGTCCTGATCCGCACCACCACACTGACCGTCTCGGGCCAGCGCTCGGGGTGGGTCGGCCAGGAGCCCTGAGCATGCCAGCACGATCCCGCCGGACGGTCGCCGCCGCCACCGCCCTGGTCGTCGCGCTGACCGGGTGCGTGGCGATGCTGGCGGCGCCGGCCCAGGCCGTCGTCGCCGGTGCCGCCACGGGAGTGGCCCTGGCGGCCCCGGCCGCCTCCCTCCACCCCTCGCTGGAGCGGACCCGGCCGCGCGAGCGCACCCCGCAGGAGCGCGCGGAGCGCCGCCGTGCCCACCGGCTGGCCGAGCGGCGGGCCCGGCACCGGGCCGAGCAGGCGGCCGAGCGCCGTGCCGAGCACCGCGCCGAGCACCGGGCGCGGGCCCGGGCGTGGCGGGCCACGTGGAAGGCCATGAGCCCCGCCGAGCGGCGGGCGGCCACCCGGCGGGCCCAGGCCGAGCGCCGGGCCGAGCGCCGCGCGGAGCTGCGGCGGGCAGCCCAGCACCGACGCGAGGTCGCCCGGCGGGAGGCGCGGCGCCGGGCCGAGGCCGCCCGGGAGCGCAAGCGGGCCCGCTACATGGCCCGGTGGGCGAAGGTCCGCCCGCTCCACCCGGAGACCTGGTTGCAGTGGGCGCCCGGCAGCGCCGCGCCGGCCAGCGGCCCGCTGTTCAACAACCCCTACGGCAACCGCCCGCAGCGCCGCCGGCTGCTCCAGCACGTGATCGCCGCGATCGACGCCTCGCCCGGCTACCGGCTCCGGCGACCCGGTGGTACCGGTCGGCAGCTCACCTGCCCCACCGACCCCGCGGACGCCCCGTCGGAGATCAAGATCGCGGTGTACTCGATCGCCGACCAGGCCTTCGCCGACGCGATCGTCGCGGCCCACCGCCGCTGCGTCAGCGTGCAGGTGCTGATGAACTCCCACCTCACCTCGGTGACCTCGCCCTCATGGGGCCGGATCATCGACGAGCTGGGGGCCCGCGGCAGCGGCTGGGAGGACAAGGCCAGCTTCGCGCACCGCTGCAGCGACGGCTGCCTGGGCTCGTCGGTGCTGCACTCGAAGTTCTACCTGTTCAGCCGTGCCGGCACGGCCCGGGACACCATCATGGTCGGGTCCTCGAACATGACGCGCAACGCCGTCAAGGTGCAGTGGAACGACCTCTACACCGTGAACCGGCACCCCACGATGTACCGGCAGTACCGCTCGATGTTCGAGCAGATGGTCCCCGACGACCAGCTCGCCGACGGTCCCTTCGTGTTCCGCCCGACCGGGCGCTACCAGAGCACCTTCTACCCGTTCCGGGACGCCGACCGGAACACCGACAGCACCGTGCAGGCCCTGCGCACGGTCCGGTGCACCGGGGCCGCCGACGGGGCCGGGTTCCGCGGGCGGACGGTGGTGTACGTCGCCATGCACGCGTGGTTCGGCCAGCGCGGTCAGGCGGTCACCCGTCAGCTGCGGGGCCTCTACCGGCGGGGGTGCTACGTGCGGGTCCTCTACAGCTTCGTGATGCGCAAGACGGTCCGTGAGCTGACCCGGGGGACGGGCAGCCGGATGGTGGTGCGACGCGTCCTCTACCCGGGGCCGTACGGCGTCCTGGCCGCCAAGTACTCCCACCTCAAGATGTTCGCCATCTCGGGGCGCGTGCTCGACGACCCGTCGGCCCACGTGGTCTACACCGGCTCCAACAACTGGACCGACCGCAGCAACCGCGCGGACGAGGTCACCCTCCGCATCGACTCGGCAGCGGCCTACCGGGCCTACGTGCGGCAGTGGCGCCACATCCGGGCGACCCGGTCGACGCCGGTGTGGGCGATGTTCGAGGAGCCCGTCGGGGGCGGCCGGGCGCCCACTCCCTGAGGTTTCCGGACCGGAGCGGGGTCGGCCTCAGGCCCCGGTGACCATCCAGGCACGGCCACGGGCCCGGCGGACGAGGACCACGGCCCGGGCGCCGATGAACGCGACCCCGAACACCACCCACAGCCGCACCAGCGCCGCCCCCGAGCCGTCCGTGGCCGGACCGGCGGCTGCCGCGCCACCCGGGTCCGGCGCCGTCGCCAGCGCGAGCCACACCAGCGGGGCGAAGCCGGCGAGGACCACCACGCCGCCCCGGGCCAGGTAGCGCCCGTCCCCCGCCCCGATGAGGACGCCGTCGAGCACGAAGACGACACCGGCCACCGGCTGGAACACCGCCGCCACCAGCAGCACCGGCCACAGCTGGTCCCGGACCAGCGGGTCGTCGGTGAACAGGGCCCCGAGCAGGGGCGCCGAGGCGGCCAGTCCCAGCCCCGTGACCGCACCGCACACCAGCCCCCAGCGAACCATCCGGCGGGTCACGGCGTCGGCCTCCTCGGCGCTCCCGGCACCGAGGGTGCGGCCCACGATGGCCTGGGCGGCGATCGCGATGGCGTCCAGCACGAAGGCGAGGAAGGTCCACAGCGTCAGCGCGAGCTGGTGGGTGGCCACCGAGGTCGCCCCGAGGGTGGCCGCCCCCCAGGTCATCACCAGCATGGAGGCCCGCAGGGTCAGCGTCCGCACCACCAGCGCGACCCCGGCGTGCGCGGCCCGGGCCACCCCGGGCAGGTCCGGGCGCAGGGAGGCGCCGGCCCGTCCTGCCGCCCGCACCACGACCGCGACCAGGGCGGCGGCCGAGCCGACCTGGGCCACGACGCTGCCCCAGGCCGACCCGGCGATGCCGAGGTCGAGGCCGTAGACCAGCAGCAGGTTGAGCCCGATGTTGGCCAGGTTGCCGGCCACGGCCACGACCAGCGGGGTGGTGGTGTCCTGCAGGCCGCGCAGCACCCCGGTCGCCGCCATCATCAGCAGGAGCGGCACCACGCCGAGGAACGCCGGGCGCAGGTAGGCCACGGCCTGGTCCGTGACCGCCGGGTCCGGACCGAGGAGGGCCACGAGCCGTCCGGCGAGCAGCAGACCGGCCGGGGTGACCACGGCGCCGATGAGCACGGCCAGCCACAGCCCGTCCACACCTTGCTCGAGGGCACCGCGCCGGTCACCGGCCCCCACGCGCCGGGCCACCGAGGCGGTGGTGCCGTAGGCCAGGAACACGCACAGACCGACGGCGGTGGACACCACCGCCCCGGCGATGCCGAGCCCCGCCAGCTCCGGGGTGCCGAGGTGGCCGACGATGGCGGCGTCGCTGAGCAGGAAGAGGGGCTCGGCGACCAGGGCGAGGAAGGCGGGCAGGGCGAGGCGGAGGATCTCGCGGTCCAGTGCCCTGTGGGCGACCCGCCGCCCGCCGTCCGTCCCCGCCACGCCCCGAGCCTAGGCGGCCCGGGCGGGGGGCGCCCACGCGCCGACGTGCGGGTGAACACCCGGGGTGCGACCAGTGAACGAGACGGGGCCTCATGGATGTGGGATCCACACCCCAGATCATGCGTCGTCGCAGGTCAGTGCAGGTGCGGAGCTGTTCCCAGGGTGGTTGTCCACACCTGTGCCCACAAGCTGTGCACATGCTGGGGCATCCGGTCCACACGTTCGGCCCGCTTGTCCCCAGCCCCTGTGGACGACGGACTGTCGGAACGGGCGGCCGGGGCCGTACCGTCGCCCCGCGCGGTCCGGGAGATGCGGAACTGTCGGCGGGTGCTGGGAGTGTCCGTGGTGTCGTCACGAGAAGGGCAGTCCAGGGTGGTTCTCCGATGAGTGTGGCTCCGTCCCCCAGCGGCTTCGCGCCGGACACCGAGCCCCCGTTCGCCTTCGAGGAGGGCTGGACGCCCCCGGGCGGCGGCTTCGGCGGCGGTGGGTACGGCGGCGGGGGCTCCGGCTCGGGCGGTGGTGGTGGCGGCGACCGGACCCCGCCCCAGGACAACGACGCCGAGCAGAGCGTCCTGGGCTCCATGCTGCTGTCCAAGGACGCGATCGCCGACGTCGTGGAGGCGGTGCGCGGCGGGGACTTCTACCGCCCCGTGCACGAGACCATCTACGACGCCATGGTCGACCTCTACGGCCGCGGCGAGCCGGTCGACCCCATCACCACCACCGCCGAGCTGCAGCGCCGTGGCGAGCTGGCCCGGGTCGGCGGTGCGCCGTACCTCCACACGCTGTCGGCGGGTGTGCCGATCGCCGCCAACGCGGGCTACTACGCCGAGATCGTCCGGGAGAAGGCCATCCTGCGCCGCCTCGTCGACGCCGGCACCCGGATCGCCCAGATGGGCTACGCCGGGGAGGGGCAGGTCGACGAGGTCGTGGACCGGGCCCAGGCCGAGGTGTACGGCGTCACCGACAAGCGGTCCTCGGAGGACTACGCGCCGCTGAGCGCGATCATGGAGTCGACCCTCGACGAGATCGAGGCCATCAACAACCGTGACGGCGAGATGATCGGCGTCCCGACCGGCTTCGCCGACCTCGACGAGCTGACCAACGGCCTGCACCCCGGGCAGATGATCATCGTGGCCGCGCGACCGGCGATGGGGAAGTCCACCCTGGGCCTGGACCTGTGCCGGTCGGCCAGCATCCACCACAACATGACCAGCGTGATCTTCTCCCTGGAGATGACCCGCAACGAGATCACGATGCGGCTGCTCTCGGCCGAGGCCAAGATCCCGCTCAACCACATGCGGAACGGCAACATGAACGACGACGACTGGACGCGTCTGGCCCGCAAGATGGGCGAGGTCTCCTCCTCGCCGCTGTTCATCGACGACTCGCCGAACATGACGATGATGGAGATCCGGGCCAAGGCCCGCCGGCTCAAGCAGCGCCACGACCTGCGGCTGATCGTCATCGACTACATGCAGCTGATGACGTCGGGCAAGAAGGTGGAGTCCCGCCAGCTCGAGGTCTCGGAGTTCTCCCGGCAGATCAAGCTGCTGGCGAAGGAGCTGGAGATCCCGGTCGTGGCGCTCTCCCAGCTCAACCGTGGCGCCGAGCAGCGGGCCGACAAGCGGCCGATGATGTCGGACCTGCGGGAGTCGGGCTCGCTCGAGCAGGACGCCGACATGGTCATCCTGCTGCACCGGGAGGACGTCTACGAGCGGGAGTCCACCCGTCCCGGTGAGGCCGACGTGATCGTGGCCAAGCACCGCAACGGGCCCACCCGTGACATCACGGTGGCCTTCCAGGGTCACTACTCCCGGTTCGTCGACATGGCGCACGGCTGAGCCGGACGTTCGGCCGCCGGCGGTCCGACGCCCCGGGAGGGACATGAGCCAGCAGACGGTGGCGGATCCCATCAGGGCGGTGGCCTTCGGGGTCGGCGTGCACCTGGCCCGGTTCGGCGTCATCCTCGGCGGGCTGGCGCTGGCGCCGCTGTGCGGCGTCGACGGCTGGTACGCCGGGCTGTTCGTGAACGTGCTGTGCGCGGCGTTCGCGGTGGGCCTGGTGACCTGGCGGGGGCTGTGGGGCCGCATCGGCTGGACCGTGGTCCGGCGGGGCCGGAGCGCCGCGCTCCTGCTGCTGGTGCCCCTGGCCGAGGCCCTGTGGTGGCTGGTCCCGGACGGTCTGGTCGACCGGCCGCCGGGGATCGGGCTGTGGGCCGTCAGCCTGCTGCTGGTGGGGCTCAACGAGGAGCTCGTCAGCCGCGGCGTGGTGCTCGACCGTCTTCAGCGCAGCCTGCCGGCGACCGGTGCCGTCGCGGTCACCGCCGCGCTGTTCGGGCTGCAGCACCTCTCGGCGTTCGCCACCTCGGACCGGGGTGCCTACGACGTGCTCACCAACGTGCTGGTCTCCGGCTGCTACGGGTTCGCGCTGGCGGCCTTCCAGCTGAGGTTCGCGTGGATCTGGCCGCTGGTGCTGCTGCACGGCCTCGCCGACCTGACCACGATCCTCTCGGCAGCGGGCCACGGCGACCCGGCGGTGGCGGTGACGCTGGTGGTCTTCCTCGGCTTCGGCGGACTGCTCCTGCGTTTCAGGAGGCGCTGAGGGCGGCCACGACCGCGCCGAGGAACGCCACGAGTGCGCAGGCCGTGCGCACCCGGTCGACGGTGAGAAGCCGTGCGACGAGCGCAGGCGTGCGCCCGGCGCCGAGGCGTCCGTGGGTGGGTGCGGCGGAGGTCGCCGTGACCAGCACCGCACCCGCCGTACCCAGGGTCGCGACCCAGACGCCGACCGAGCCCGGGGCGTGCAGCAGCGAGCCGACGCAGGCGACCACGACCGCGCCGTAGACCACGCCGACCAGCGGGGTGATGGCGCGGGAGTGCGCGTCGTGCGCCCCCGCGAAGTCGTCGGTCCCGACCCGGGCCAGGGCCGGGTAGACCAGCACGCTGACCGTGGCCTGGAAGCCGGCGTGCACGGCGGTGGCCGCGAGCAGGGCGACGTACCAGGACGACACCGGCTCAGTCACCCGCGGTGGGGTCGGGAGCGGTGGGGGCCTGCAGCAGGACCCGGGCGGTGAGGACCGGGTGGTCGGAGGTGCGGTCGCGGAACGGGCTGCGGTCCTCGGTGTAGGCCGAGAACCGCACGCCCTGGGAGCCGAGGATCCAGTCCACCTCGCGGGGCCGCCCCGCCTGGCAGCGGCCGGCCACGTTGCTGCCGCCCCGGGCGGCCACCAGCGGCGCGAGCGCGGTGACGCCGGCAGAAGTACGCCGCCCGCTCGTTCATGTCGCCGGTCAGGAGCACCGGCAGGTCGCTGGTGGTGAGCAGCCGGTTGACCAGGCGAGCCTCGATCCGGGTGGCCCGGGTCCGGTAGCGCTGCTGACCGGTGAAGCGCCGGGTCTCGGCCGGGTTGTGGACGTTCACGAACCAGGCCTCGATGCCGGTGCGCACGTGCCGCAGCCGTACGACGGGCATGGCCCGCGGCGCACCGTCGAAGTAGGGGATGTCCACGGTGAACCGCTGCACCGCCACCCACTCACCGCGGCGCCAGGCCAGCGAGTTCTCCGATCCGGCGGCGCCCTGGCTCGAGCCGGGGTAGAACTCCAGGTCGGTGCTGCGGCGCAGAGCGGCCAGCTGGCTCAGCTGCAGCTCCTGGAAGCCGACCACGTCGGCGCCGTGCCGGTCCAGGAGCCGTCCGGCCCGACGGGCGCGGACCGGTCCGGAGTCGTAGCCGGGTCTGGCGCGCCGGCCGTCGGTGTGGCTGGCGCCGAGCACGTTGAACGAGGCCAGGGTCACCTCGAGCACCGGGAGGTGCTCGCGGACCTGCACCGGCCGCCGGAAGATCCGCAGCGCCAGGCGTTCTGGAAGGGCGCCCGGGGAGGCGGACGGCCGACCGGGGCGGGTGAGGACCCGGGCGGGTGCGGGGACGGTGCTCGGACCGGAGGTGGGCCCGGGCGGGGCGCCGGCGGTGGGGCCGTCCGAGGGGTCGGCGCTCCGGCCCGCGGGCGGTGACGACGCTCCAGCCGTGGCTCCAGCCGTCGACCCAGCCGTCGACCCAGCCGTCGACCCAGCCGTCGACCCAGCCGTCGCCGCCGGCGCCGTGCCCGGGGCGGTCGAGCCCGCCGGCAGCGGGACGAACGAGACCTCGGAGGTGGGCGCGGCCGCGGACGGGTCGCCCGGCCGTTCCCCCGTCCCGACGAGCAGGGCGGCCAGGACGGCCAGGGCGGTGAGCCCCGCACCCGCCCCCACGGCCGTCAGCCCCCTGGTCCACCTCACCCCGCGAAGGTACCGCGGGAGGGTCGGTCTGGGCCGGGGTTCTCCACAGCCGCCAGGAGGTGGTCACCCTCGCCAGGGTGGCCAGGGCCGTGCGGGGTCGCTCAGGGCGTGATGGTCGAGGTGGCGCCGGGGAAGGCCCCCGTGCCGACGTGGACTCGGGTGGTGACGACCGGGTGGTCGGTGGTGCGACGGACCAGGGGGCCGTGGTCCTCGGCGTACCCGCTGAAGACCGCGCCGCGGGAGCCGAAGATCCAGTCGATGCCGGGCCCGGCCGGGGGTCGGCAGCCACCGCTGCCGTTGCTGCCGCCCCGGGCCGCCACCAGGGCGGGGGTCGCGGCGGTCAGCCGGCAGAAGTAGGGCGCCCGCTCGTTCATGTCACCGGTCAGGAACACCGGCGCACCGGTGGCCTGCAGACGCCGGACCAGCCCGGCCTCGAGGTAGGTCGCCTGCGTCCGCCACTGCTGCTGGTGGTGGAAGCGCGCGGTCTCGGCCGGGTTGTGCACGTTGGCGACCCAGAGCTGCACGCCCGAGGCGCGGTGCCGCAGCAGGACGTAGGGCATGTCGCGGTGGTGGCCGTCGAAGTAGGGGATCGAGATCGTGCTGGACCGGACGAGCTCGAAGGCGGAGGTCCGCCAGCCGACGGAGTTCTCGCTGTCCCGGTGGGCGCCGGCGCCGGGGAAGAGCGCCCAGGAGCCGTGGGTGGCCGCGAGCAGGCCACGGGCCTGGTCGGCCTGCAGCTCCTGGAAGCCGGCCACGTCCACGTCGTGCTGCGCGAGGAGCTGGGCCGCGCCCCGGATGCGGACCACGCCGGGTCGCCGGCCCCGGGCGCCGTGCCGGGTGTGGCTGCTGCCCAGGACGTTGAACGAGCTCATGACCAGGTCAGCGGCGGCAGCCGGACCGGTGGGCGTCGGGGCAGGCGTCGGGCCATGGATCGGGGGAGGGGTCGGGGAGGGCGTGGTCGACGGACCGGTGGTGGGCGCCGAGGACGGGGCCGACGACGGGCCGGACGACGGGACGCCGGCGCCCGAGGCGACCGCCAGACTGCGGTAGGTCGCCCCGCTGGAGGCGAGGAGAGCCGCCAGCTGACGGTCCCGCTCGGCGGCGCTCGGCTCACGGGGAAGCGACGACGCGTCGCCGGTGGTGCTCGCCTGTCCGGTCCGCGAGGGGCCGGTGCCGGCGGCCCCGGTGCCGGCGGCGGCCGCGGCCACGCCCGGGCTGGCCTCGATGGTCGGCACCGGGTCGGGCACGCGCAGCGGCAGCGTCGTCGTGGCGGGGGACGCGGCCGCCGCGGAGGCGGCGCGGGCGGGGTCGTCGGAGCTGGCCCCGACCACGAAGCCGACCAGGGCGGAGACCACGAGCACCGCCGAGGAGGCCGCGGTCAGGGACAGCAGGCGTGCGCGGGCACGCCCGTCAGGCACGGGTGCAGGCATGGGGACCGTTCGTGCTCGAGGTGCGGGCGGTGGTCCTCAGTAGGTGACCCGGGGGACGAACGGCGGGGGCGGGGTGGTGGCCCAGGCCCGCGGCATGCGCGTCGGGTCGACGGTGACGGTGCTGACGACGACCGGGTGGTCGGTCGTCTTGTGGTCCAGGACGCCGTTGTCCTCGACGTAGTTGCTGAACTTCAGGAACTTCGAGCCCAGGATCCAGTCCACGAACGGGGGCTTGCCGGGGTGGCACACGCCGTCGACGCGGACGCTGCCCGGCCGGGCCGCCTTGAGCGGGGTGCCGCCGCGGGTCACGCGGCAGAAGTACGGCGCGCGCTCGTTCATGTCGCCGGTCATGATCCGCGGGATGCCCTGGGGCCAGAGCTGCTTGTTCAGGGCGACCTCCACCGCGGTGGCCGCCACCCGCCACCGACCCTGGTTGCGGTGCTGGGAGGTCTCGGCCGGGTTGTGGAAGTTCGAGAAGTAGCTCATCATCCCGGTCTGCTTGTCGCGCAGCAGCACGACCGGCATGGCCCGCGGGTTGCCGTCGAAGTAGGGGATGCGCACGGTGGTGGCGCTGACCAGGGTGAACTTGTCGGTGCGCCAGCCGATGGAGTTCTCGCTGTCGATCGACTTGAGCTGGAGTCCGGGGTAGAGCGCCCACCTGCCCTCGGTGAGGTCCATGAGCTTGTTGACCTGGGGGACCTGGAGCTCCTGGAAGCCGGCCACGTCGACCGAGTGCTTCTCCAGCAGACGGTTGGCCCAGACCATGCGCTGGACGCCGCCGGCCATGCCACGCGCCCCACCCAGGGTGTGGCTCCAGCCCAGCACGTTGAAGGAGGCCACCCGGAAGCTCGAGGGCTGCGCCACGCGCGCGGGAGCGAGCACGGAGCGAGGGGCGGCCTGCGGCGAGGCGGCGGTGGCCGGCTCGAGCGTGCTCAGGCCGATGGCGCCGGCCGCGACCGTCGCAAGGACCCCTGCCGTCACTCTCTTCACTCGACTCAACGTGTCTCCCATGGGTTGAAGGTAGGGGCCCCGCCCGGCGTGTCGACCACCGGGTGGTGGAAGTTTCTGCTATCCCGCGGGGATCCACGGTGAGCATCGGCATCGCCGGCGGCCGTCTTAACCTTCTGCACGAGGTCTTCGGCGGCGGTGTCGGTGGGCGGTGGCATGCTCGCAGCCATGACCGAACGGGTGACCCTGACCACACGCATCCCCGGCCTCGTGCTGACCGAGCACGAGATCGACGTCCCCCTCGACCACGCCCGGCCCGACGGCGAGCAGCTCACCCTGTTCGCCCGCGAGGTCGCGGCCCCCGACGGGCGGGACCGCCCGTTCCTGGTGTTCCTGCAGGGTGGGCCGGGCAGCGAGGCCCCCCGCCCGACCGGCCCCGACGACCCGGGGTGGCTCGAGCGGGCGCTGCTGGACTACCGGGTGCTGATGCTCGACCAGCGCGGCACGGGACGGTCCTCCCCGGTGGGGTCGGTCCCGGGCACGCCGGCCGAGCAGGCCGAGCGGCTGGCGCTCTACCGGGCCGACGCCATCGTGGCCGACGCCGAGCTCCTGCGTGCCCACCTGGGCGTCGACCGGTGGAGCGTGCTCGGCCAGTCCTTCGGCGGCTTCTGCGCCCTGCGCTACCTCTCGGCCGCGCCGGGCTCCCTGCGCGAGGTCCTCTTCACCGGCGGGGTGCCGCCCGTGGGCCGGCCCGTCGACGACGTGTACGCCGCGACGTACGCCACCATGCTCGAGCGGAACCGCCGCTTCTACCTGCGCTACCCGGGTGACCGTGACCGGGTCCGGGACCTGCACGCCCGCGCCGACGCTGGCGCGCTGCTGCTCCCGGACGGGCAGGCGGTGACCTCGGAGAGGCTGCGCAGCGCCGGCAGCATGCTCGGGATGAGCGACGGTGCCGAGCGGCTGCACTACCTGCTCGAGCTCGACCCGGACTCGCCCGCCTTCCGTCACGACCTGGCCGACGCCCTGCCCTTCGGGGCCCGCAACCCTCTGTACGTCGTGGTCCACGAGGCCTGCTACGCCGACGGAGGCGCGACCCGCTGGTCGGCCCGGCGCACCCGGCCGGCCGTCTACGAGGACGACGTCACGCTGTTCACCGGCGAGCACGTGCTGCCCTCGACCCTGGCCGACGACCCCGCCCTGGCTCCGCTCGCGGCGGCGGCCGACCTGCTGGCCGAGCGGGAGTGGCCCCGGCTCTACGACCCGGAGGTGCTGGCCGCGGTCGACGTCCCCTGCGCCGCCGCGATCTACGCGTGGGACGCCTACGTCGACCGAGCCCTCTCCGAGGAGACGGCGCGGCTCGTCCCGACCATGGTCCCGTGGATCACCAGCGAGTACGAGCACAACGGTCTCCGGGCCGGGGGCACCCACGTCCTGGACCGGCTCATCGGCCTGGCCCGGGGTCTCGTGGGGTGAGGCCCGTGGGCGAGTGCGGAACGGTCGAGGAGTACGTCGACTTCGGCCGGTACCAGGCCGGAGACTCCCCGTGCTTCGCCGCATGGGCGCTGGGCCTTGCGGAGGATCCCGAGGTGGTCGCCCTGGTCGAGACCCTGCCGCGGGCCAAGCGCCAGCCGAACCTGGTCTTCGCCGCCGCCCGCTGGCACGGCGCCCGCACCGGCCCCTACGAGGAGCTGCGGAGCGTGCTGCTGTCCCGGTGGCCGGAGGTCGAGGCGACCGTCCTGGCCCGCGCCACCCAGACCAACGAGGTGGGGCGGTGCGCCACCCTCCTGCCGGCGCTCGCGGGGCTGGCCGCTCCCGGTGAGGGGCTGGCCCTCATCGAGGTGGGCTGCTCGGCCGGGCTCTGCCTGCTGCCCGACCGGTACAGCTACCGCTACGCCACCCCGCAGGGGACGGTCGGGGTGGACCCGCCGGGGGGAGTGAGCCCCGTGGTGGTGCGGTGCGAGGTGCACGCTGGGGTGCCCGTGCCCGAGGTCGTGCCCCGGGTGGCCTGGCGGCGGGGGGTCGACCTGCACCCCCTCGACGTCGCGGACCCGGACGCCGTGGCCTGGCTGGCGGGCCTGGTGTGGCCGGAGCACCACGAGCGCCGGGCGCGCCTGGCCGCCGCCGTGCGACTGGCCCGGGCCGACCCGCCCGTGCTCGTGGCGGGCGACCTCCTCGAGGTCCTGCCCGACCTCGTCGCCCAGGTGCCCGCGGGGCTCACCCCGGTGGTGTTCCACTCGGCGGTGGCCGCCTACCTGTCCACCGACGACCGCGAGCGGCTGGTCGAGCTCATGACGGGGCTCATGGGCGGCCGGGGCTCCGGGCCGGCGCGACGGCCGCTGCACTGGGTGAGCAACGAGGGACCCCAGGTGCTCCCGGGCCTGCAGGTGCCCGAGGCGCCGCCCGACCCGTCGGTGGGGGCCTCGCCGTTCCTGCTGTCCCTCGACGCGACCCCGGTGGCCTGGACCCACGGCCACGGCACGTCGATGAGCTGGATCTAGGCTCGGGTCATGACTGAGCACGTGGACGTCGTGGTGGTCGGTGCGGGGCTCTCCGGGATCGGGGCCGCGGTGCACCTGCAGGAGCGGCTGCCCGGGACGTCGTACCTGGTGCTGGAGGCCCGGGAGCGCCTGGGCGGCACGTGGGACCTGTTCCGCTACCCCGGCATCCGGTCCGACTCCGACATGTACACCCTGGGCTACCGGTTCCGGCCGTGGACCGGCGAGCGGTCGATCGCCGACGGGCCGTCGATCCTGGCCTACGTGGCCGAGACGGCGCGCGAGCACGGGGTCGAGGAGCACATCCGCTACGGGATCCGGGTGGAGCGCGCCGAGTGGTCGAGCGCGGACGCCACGTGGACGGTGCACGCCGTCCGCGACGGTGAGCACGTGACCCTCACCTGCGGGTTCCTGCTGTGCTGCAGCGGCTACTACCGCTACGACCAGGGCCACACGCCGGACTTCCCCGGCGTGGAGGACTTCGTCGCGGCCGGCGGGCAGGTGGTCCACCCGCAGCACTGGCCCGAGGACCTGGACCACGCGGGACGGCGCGTGGTGGTGGTCGGCAGCGGGGCGACCGCGGTCACCCTGGTGCCGGCGATGGCCACCGGGGAGGGGCCGGCCGAGCACGTCACCATGCTGCAGCGCTCGCCGACCTACATCATGGCGCTGCCGGGCATCGACACCCTGGCCACCGCCCTGCGACGCCGCCTCCCGCCCCGCGCGGCGTACGCGGTGACCCGCTGGAAGAACGTGCTGGTGACCACCGCCAGCTACCAGCTCAGCCGGCGTCGGCCCGAGCTGATGAAGCGGCTGATCCGCCAGGGCGTGCGTGCCCAGCTGCCGGAGGGCTACGACCTCGACACCCACTTCGCGCCGGCCTACGACCCGTGGGACCAGCGGCTGTGCCTGGTGCCGGACGGCGACCTGTTCACCGCCATCCGCGAAGGAGTGGTCGACGTGGTGACCGACCACCTGGAGACCTTCACCCCGACCGGGCTCCGGCTGCGGTCCGGGCGCGAGCTGCCGGCCGACCTGGTGGTGACCGCCACCGGCCTGAGCCTGCTCGCCTTCGGCGGGATGCAGCTGGTGGTGGACGGCGAGGAGGTGCAGCTGCCGGAGACCATGGCCTACAAGGGGATGATGCTCTCGGGGCTGCCCAACTTCGCCTACGTCATCGGCTACACCAACGCGTCCTGGACGCTGAAGGCCGACCTGGTCAGCGAGTACGTCTGCCGCCTGCTGGCCCACCTGCGCGACCGGGGCTACGACACCGTGGTGCCGGTGCGCGACCCGGAGGTGAGCGAGGAGCCGTTCATGGACTTCGCCTCCGGCTACGTCCAGCGGTCGCTGCACGAGCTGCCCAAGCAGGGGGACCGTGCGCCGTGGCGGCTGCGGCAGAACTACCTGCGCGACGTGCTGACCATCCGCCGCGGCGGTCTCGAGGACGGGGTGCTGCGGTTCTCGCGGGCCCGCCCCCGGGCCGGGACCCCCGGCACGTCCCCGACGACGGGCGGCGCCCGGGTGGGCTAGGCGGAGGTCCGGTCCAGCAGCTGCAGCAGGTCGTGGGCGGCGAGCTCGACGTCCTTGTGTCGCCACTCCGAGGCCCGGTAGACGACCGCGATCAGCCCGCTGCGGTGCACCCGTCGGAAGTCGCCGTGCACGAAGGCGTAGCGCGCCTTGGTCTCCTCCCCCGGCCCCTGCGTCAGGCCCAGGTGCCAGCGGGAGTACGCCTCCCAGTCGTGCGACTCCAGGAACGTGTTCCGCGCGGCAGCGTCGGGCTGGGACGCGCCCCAGTCGCTGTCCAGGACGTACTGCCGTCCCTCGATGAGCCGCCGGCAGTGCTCCACCCCGGCCGGGTTCACCTCGTAGGTCGCCACCGCCGCCTCCTCATCGTGTCCCCACCCGGCGCGTCACCGCAGAATCACCGCCGGGTCAACGCTGGGTCACCGCTGGGTCACCGCCGGTACTCCGCCCGCCACCGGGCGCCGCCCGCCTGCTCCAGCTCGTCGAGGTGCACCACCTGCAGCCCCCGCCCGAGCTCGACCATGGCGGCCCGGTCCAGGGCGTACGGCGGCCCGCCGGCCTCCAGCGGCTCGTCGGGCGCGCTGCGGAACTCGATGGCCAGCAGGGTGCCGCCCACCGCGACGAGGTCGACGATCGCGCGCATCGCCTCCTGCCGGGGCGGGTCCGGCAGCGCCTGCACCGTGAACACCTCCACCACCAGGTCGAACGCGCCGTGCCAGTCCGGCGGCAGGTCCAGCAGGTCGGCGACCTGGTAGTCCACGGGGGTGCCGGGGTGCCGCTCCCGGGCCAGGCGTACGGCGGTCGGGGCGACGTCGAAGCCGACGGTGGCGAAGCCCTGCCGCGCCAGGTACTCGGCGTCCGCGCCGAGCCCGCAGCCGACC
The DNA here is from genome assembly GCA_963750345.1 of uncultured Actinomycetota bacterium. Lineage (GTDB taxonomy): Bacteria > Actinomycetota > Actinomycetes > Propionibacteriales > Nocardioidaceae > Nocardioides_B. Next base: position 548,478 of record CAVVQH010000013.1, read on the forward strand.
ACCACGGCCCGTCGCCCCGCCCCGCGCAGCCCGATGGCCTCCACCCACTCCTGCAGCAGCACCTGCGGGGTGTCGCGGTCCCAGGGCAGCGACACCTCGCCCGCGACGCCCGCGCTGTAGAGCCGGTCGAACCACGCCGTCGGCTGCCCGTCGGCGATCGCCTCGGCGGACAGCTCACCGGCCTTGATGTCCCAGTCACGCACCATGCGACCGACCCTCTCCTGCGGGTCCGCCGCCTGTCGACCCCCTGGGCACGGGTCGTCTCGGGCCCCGGGACGGGGTCACACCCCGATGGTGAGGCTGGCGACGTACCCCTGGGCGACCGAGCCGCTCATCGACGCCACCTGGTGGATGCCGCCGTCGTCGCCGAACACGGCGTCGGTGCCGAGCGAGGTCCGGGCCAGGTTGCCGACGCTCTGCTCGTAGCCGTCCTGCGCGTACACCGTCTCGCAGGTCTCCCGGGGCAGCGCGATCTGCGAGGTCGTCACGATGGGACCGTCGGAGACGGCGTTGCGCAGGCTGGCGTAGACCTCGAAGTGCACGTGCGGCCAGCGGCCGGAGTAGCAGGCGGGGAAGATGCTGGTGAAGGTCACGGTGCCCGAGGCGTCGGCCGCCTGCACCCCGCGCAGGTAGGACACCTCCTCCAGGCCCTGGCCGTAGAGCGAGTAGGCACCGTCGCGGTCGCAGTGCCAGAGGTAGACCGCGTCGCCGGCGCGGGCGTCGCCGGTGGCCGCGTCGCGGACCGTGAGCCGGATGGTCAGCGGCACGCCCTCGGCCGTGGTGCCGCCCTCCAGCGAGCTGCGGATGTCGCGGCGCACGATGCCGGTGTCGTCGAGGACGTCGGGTCCGTTGCTGCCGTCGCCGGGGTACGGGCCGGCGGTCTCCTGGGGAACCTCGGTCAGCCCGTCCGTCGCGGCCGCCGTCGCGGCGGCGCTCCCGCTGCCCGTCGCGCTCGAGCCCGAGGACGACGAGGTACCCGCGGTCGAGTCCGAGCCGCTCGTCCCACAGCCACCGAGGACAGTACCCGCGCCCAGGACCCCGACGAGGCCGAGCATGCGGCGCCGGGTGAGGGTCTCGACGTCGTGGACCAGGCCACGGTCCTCCTCGTCGACGAGCGAGCCGTCGGCGCGGGTCCATCGGGCCAGGGTGCGGCGGGGGGTCATCGGGGGCCTTCTCTCGCATCGGCGGGGATCATGTCCGGTCCCACCGTGGCGCGCCCGCCTGGAGCGGTGGTGTGTCCGCCCTGTGCGCCGTCTGTGGGCTCGCGCTCCGGCCCTGTCGGAGCGCCGGTCGGTGCGGCTCGGCGCCGCGGGGTGCGATGCTCTGCGGGTGACCGTGCTCGCCGACGTCCTCGTGGCCCTCGTGGCGGTGCTGCACGTCGGGTTCCTGGTGCTGGAGATGTTCCTGTGGACGGCGCCGGCCGGTCGCCGTACCTTCGGCACCGACCGGGAGTTCGCCGCCTCGACCCGCGCCCTGGCCGCCAACCAGGGCCTCTACAACGGGTTCCTGGCCGCCGGCCTGGTCTGGGGCCTGCTGGCCGGGGGCGACCTCCGGGTGCCGGTGCTGACCTTCTTCCTGTGCTGCGTGGTGGTGGCCGGCGTGGTCGGCGCCGCGACGGTGAGCCGCCGGATCCTGCTGGTGCAGGCGCTCCCGGCGCTGCTGGCCCTGGTCGCCGTCCTGCTCGCCCGCTGAGTCCCGTGCCGCCGTCTCCGAGGGTGCCCGCGGTCCTGCGCGACGAGCCGCGGTACCGGCTGCTCTTCGGCAGCCAGGTGCTGTCCGTGCTGGGTGACCGCGTGACCAGCGTCGTGCTGCCCTTCGCCGTGCTGTCGGTGGGGGGCGGCGTCGGGCAGGTGGCCCTGGTCTCGGCCGCCCAGTTCCTGCCGTTCGCCGTGCTGGCCCTGCCCGCGGGGGTGTGGGCCGACCGCTGGGACCGCAAGCGCATCCTGGTCGTCTCCGACCTGGTCCGGCTGTGCAGCCAGCTGGTGGCGGGCCTGCTGCTGGTGACCGGGCACTCCGGGGTCGCTGCGCTGGTGGTGTCGGCGGCGGTGTTCGGGGCCGCCGACGCGTTCTTCGCGCCCGCCTACACCGGCCTGGTGCCCTCCACGGTCAGCGCCGCGAACCTGCAGCCGGCCAACGCCCTGCGCGGGCTGACCTTCTCGGTGGGCGCGATCGTGGGGCCGCTGCTGGCCGGGCTGCTGGTGGCCGTGGGCGGCGGCCCCGGCGTCGCCCTGCTCTTCGACGCCGCCACCTTCGCCGCCTCCGTGCTCCTGCTGCTCCCGCTGCGCCCGCGGCTGGTCCGGGCGGTCCTCGGGGCGGAGGACCCGCTGGCCACGACCGACCACTTCGGGCGCAGCCTGGCCCAGGGCTGGGGGGAGGTCCGCAGCCGGTCGTGGCTGGTGACGTTCCTGGCCGGGATGGCCGTCTACCACGCGGTGGTGCTGCCGGCGATCTTCGTGGTGGGGCCGGTGATCGCGCAGCAGGAGCTGGGTGGGGCGCGGTCGTGGGCCCTCATCACGGCCGGGTTCGGCGCCGGCTGCGTGGTCGGCGACCTGCTGCTGCTGGCGTGGCGCCCCCGGTTCGCCCTGCGGGTCGCGGCGCTGATGCTCGTCGGGGCGTCCTGCCAGGCCGCCTTCGTGGGCAGCGGGCTCGGCGTCTGGGCGATCACCGGTCTGGAGGTGCTGGCGGGGGTCTGCGTCACCGGCACCTTCACTCTGTGGGAGACCTCGCTGCAGGAGCACGTGCCCTCCGAGGCCCTGTCGCGGGTGTCGAGCTACGACTACCTGACCAGCGCCGGCCTCATCCCGCTGGGCAACGTGCTGGTCGGCCTGGCCGGGGCGACGTTCGGGCTGCACGCCTCGCTGCTGGGGATGAGCGTGGTGGGGCTGGGTGCCGCGCTGCTGGTGGCCGTGCAGCCGTCGGTGCGCTCCCTGCCCCGGGGTACGCCCGGTGGTGTGTTGCCGGTGGTGTTGCCGGTGGTGTCCCGGTGGTGTGCCCGGTGCGACGACCGGTGACCCGGGCGGTGGTACGCCGAGCTCAGCCTGAGCGAGGCGCCGGGTCGACCGCCATCTCGCCGAGCTCGGACCAGTCCGAGCCGGGCACCTCGGCGTTCACGATCCGCGGGGTCGCGGCCAGGTAGCGCGGCAGCGTCTCCTGGGCCGCCCGGAAGTGCGGCGACCCCACGTGCGCCGCGCCCGCGTCGGCGTCGGCGAACGCCTCGACCAGCACGTACTCCGTGGGGTCGTCGAGGCTGCGGGACCAGTCGAACCAGAGGCAGCCGTCCTCGGCCCGGCACGCCTCGGTGAAGTCGCGGGTGATCTCCGGCCACGCCTCGGCGTGCTCGGGCAGGACGGCGAACTTCGCGGTGATCAGGATCATCGGGCCTCCGGGAGGGTCGGGGCGGGCGGGCGAGCCCGGGCAGCCTACGACCGGCCGAGCAGGGCCAGCAGCCGGGTGCCGGGCGGTGCGTCACGACCGAGGTCGACCGGCTCGGCGAAGCGGGCGGGACGGTCCGCGGCGGTCACCAGCCACCCGGCGACCTGGAGCAGCTCCCGGGCCAGCCCGGCGGGGAGCGGGCGGTCGGCCCCACAGGCCCGGGCGACGTCCCAGCCGTGGACGGCGATCTCCAGCGACCCGGCCGCCGCCAGGACGTCGGAGCGCACCGGGTGTCCGGCCACCCGGACGTCGGTCGGCGCCGGGTCGTGCGCCCACGCGCCCACCAGTGCGCAGGCCCGGGCCCGCAGGCGCTCGGTCAGCACGCCCGCCGGACCGGACCGGCCTAGGTCGGGCGCCGGGTCGGGCGCCGGGTCGAGCACCGGGTCGAGCACCGGGTCGGGCACCGGGTCGAGCACCGGGTCGAGCACCGGCTCGAGCTCGACGGACCCGATCTCGGCGACCTCGGTGAAGGCGGCCAACGAGTCGTCCATGTGACGGAGCAGGGCGAGCAGGTCCCACCGGACGCAGGGCGTGCGCGCCCCGAGGTCGGCGTCGGGGACGAGCTGCAGGGACGCGCGGGTGTAGGCCACCGCCCGCTCCAGCAGGGCGGCGCCGTCCAGCGGCGCGAGCAGGGCCCCGTCCTGGGGCGAGGACATCGCGCTCAGGGCACCCGGTCGAGCGGGGTGGTGTCCTCCGCGTCGAGGCGGTCGGGCAGGCCGAAGCGGGCGAACAGGCTGGTCTCGAAGAACGCGCCCACGTGCCGCACCCCGTCGGCGCCGATGGTCAGCACCTGCAGGTGGAACGGGTGGAAGGCGTCGTCCTCGCCCCGCATGTAGAGGCCGAAGGCGGGCTGTCCGTTGGCCCGGGTGGCCAGCATCCGCATGTCGTGCGGACCCCCCGGACACTGCTGCGCGATGAGGCGCCCGATGGTGGCGGCGCCCTGGTACCACCCGGTGAAGGGAGGCATCTCCCAGATCGCGTCGTGGGTCAGCATGGAGACGATCGCGTCGATGTCCTTGTCCCAGAACGCCTGCACGTAGCGGTCCAGCATCTCCTTCTGCTCCGGCGTCGGCTCGCCCACGGTGTCGGCGGAGAGGTCGGCCTTCGCCAGGGTGGCGTGCGCGCGCTGCAGGGCGCTGTTGACCGACACCGTGGTCGTCTCCAGCGCCTCGGCCACCTCCGCCGCGCGCCAGCGCAGGACGTCGCGCAGGATCAGCACCGCACGCTGCCGCGCGGGCAGGTGCTGCAGGGCCGCCACGAACGCGAGCCGGATGGTGTCCCGGTCGGTGACCAGGGCGGCCGGGTCGCCGCCGGCGAAGAGGGCGTCCGGGGCCGGCTCCAGCCAGGGGATCTCGCCGTTCTCCTCCAGCGCCGAGGTGGCCTCGCTGGAGGGCGCGCCCAGACCGGTCGGCAGGGGCCGGCGCTTCTTGCCCTCGAGCGCGGTCAGGCACACGTTGGTGGCGATGCGGTAGAGCCACGTCCGCACCGAGGAGCGGCCCTCGAAGGCGTGGTAGGCCCGCCAGGCCCGGAGGTAGGTCTCCTGGACCAGGTCCTCGGCGTCGTGGGTGGAGCCTGTCATCCGGTAGCAGTGCGCCAGCAGCTCGCGCCGGTAGGGATCGGTGGCCTGCGGGAAGTCCGCGGCCGTGTCCGGTCCGGTCGCCACCTCCTGGTCCGTGGCCTGCTCCTGCGTCGAGATCGCCATCCCCGCCCCCTTCGTCGTACGGCGCGTCCACCCTCGCCCACCCTAGGACGGTTGGGTGCTCCTGCCTACCGACCGCCGCGAGCCCCGGAAGTCACCGGCGGGCGGGTCTCGTGGCTCACGTCGTTCGCACCTCGACCAGCGGGGGGTGGACCGGAGGTGCGATCCTTCCCGGGTGTCTCGGTCCTCCTGCCCGTCCCGTCCCTCCCGACCGGCGCGGGTAGGCCTGGCGGGCCTGGTGCTCACCGGCCTGCTGGCGACGACCACGTCGTGCAGCCTGCTGGGCGGGCGGCCCAGCGCCCGCGACGAGGCCCAGGACCTGGCCCGGGCGCTGTCCACCGGGCGGCTGACCGGGCTGGCCTACACCGACGGCTCGGCGCAGGACGCGCAGCGGCTGTGGACGGCCACCGTGCGCGGCCTCGGGAAGGACGCGCGGCCGACGGTGAGCGTCGGGAAGGTCACCGACGGCGGGGACGACGCGCCGAGCCGGGCCGCCCTGGCCTGGTCCTGGGCGCTGCCCGGCACCGACGAACGGTGGACCTACGACACCGCGGTCCGGCTCGAGCCCGTCGACACCGCCGCCGACTGGGAGGTCCGGCTCACCCCGGAGGTGCTTCACCCCGAGCTCCGCTCCGGGGAGGCCCTCGACGCGCGGAGCGTCCCGGCGGTCCGGGCCGACGTCCTCGGGGCGGGTGGCAGCACGCTGGTCACCGCGCGGGCGGTACGGCGCATCGGCATCGACAAGACGACCATCGGCGCCGCGCGGCAGCTCGCCTCCGCCCGCCGCCTGGCGCGGGCCCTGGGCATCGACCCGACGGCCTACGTCGCCGAGGTCCGCGCTGCCGGGCCCCGGGCGTTCGTGGAGGCGCTGGTGCTGCGCGCGCCCGACGCGCGGGAGGCCCTGAGCCGCGGAGGCACCCGGTCGATCGCGGGCCTCGCCGTGCTGCCCGACACGCTGCCGCTGGCCCCGACCCGGTCGTTCGCCCGCGAGGTCCTCGGCACCGTCGGACCGGTCACCGCGGAGATGGTCGAGGACTCCGGCGGCGCCTACGCCCCGGGCGACGAGGCGGGCCTGTCCGGGCTGGAGGGCCGCTACGACGAGCAGCTGCGCGGCACCCCCGGCGTGAGCGTGGACGCGGTCACGGCCGAGGGCACCCGGCGCGAGGTGTTCGCGGCCGAGCCCGAGCCCGGGACCCCGCTGCGGACCACGCTGGCGCCCCGCTGGCAGCGGGCGGCGGAGGCCGCCCTGTCGTCGGTGGGGCCGGCCAGCGCGCTGGTGGCCGTGCGGCCCTCGACCGGCGACCTGCTCGCGGTGGCCAGCGGCCCGGGGTCGGCGGGGTACTCGACGGCCACGGTGGGCCAGTACGCCCCGGGCTCGACGTTCAAGGTGGTCAGCAGCCTGGCCCTGCTGCGCGCCGGCCTGCGACCCGGCTCCCGGGTGACCTGCCCGGCCAGCACGGTGGTCGACGGCAAGCGGTTCGGCAACTACGACGACTACCCGGCCGACGGGCTGGGCAGCATCACCCTCGCCACGGCGGTGGCCAGCTCCTGCAACACCGCCTTCGTGGGCCAGCGCTCCCGGGTCAGCCAGTCCGACCTGGCCGGCGCAGCCGCCTCGCTGGGCCTGGGCGTCGACCACGACCTCGGCTTCCCGGCGTACCTCGGCTCCGTGCCCGCCACCGAGGCCGAGGCCGGCTCGGAGACCGGGCACGCGGCGTCGATGATCGGCCAGGGCACGGTGCTGGCCTCGCCGTTGGCCATGGCCGCGGTGGCCGCGTCGGTGGCCCGGGGGAGCGTCGTGGTGCCCCGCCTGCTGCCGGCCCACGAGCCCGCCGACAGCACCGACAGCGACCGAACGGAAACCGGTACGGCGGAGCCCGCGACCCCCCTGACCGGCCGCGAGGCCGCCGACCTGCGGGAGCTGATGCGGGGGGTGGTCACCCGGGGCAGCGCAGGCTTCCTGGCGTCGTTGCCGGGGCCCCCGGTGCTGGCCAAGACCGGGACGGCGGAGTTCGGCACCGCGGTGCCGCCCCGGACCCACGCCTGGATGATCGCGGTCCGGGGCGACCTCGCGGTGGCCGTGTTCGTCGACGTGGGCGCGTCCGGCTCGGGCACGGCCGGACCGGTCCTCGAGCGGTTCCTGCGCGCCACCGGCTGACCCGGTCGGGTCAGGCCTTGACCACCCGGGACCCGCCGGCGAAGCGGTCGTGCCAGCCCTGCCCGACGTGCGACTGCCCGATGGTGACGGCGATGACGATGATGATGACCAGCTGGGCCAGCCCGCCGATCAGCCCGCCGACGATCGGTACGACGGACAGGGCGCCCAGCGCCACCCAGAAGTTGCGGCGCAGCGCCACCTCCAGGCTCGGGTTGCGCCCGTCGGGGCCCAGGGTGCGCAGCCGGAGCAGCATCTTGCCGACGGTCTGACCGGTGCGCGACTCCATGATCGAGAAGTAGGCCAGGCTGACCGCGGCCCCCAGCACGCTGCTGACGGCCCCGGCGGCGTAGGAGCGACCCACGCCGTAGCCGCCGAAGCCGCTGCCCGAGGTGAGCCCCAGCAGGGCCACCACCACGATGGCGGCGACGATCGCGTTGACCACCGCGATCAGCACGACGTCGATGAGTCGGGCCAGGAAGCGCATGAGCAGGTCGGCGGGCTGCCCCGGGCCGGGGGTCGGCGGACCGCCGTACCCGCCCTGGCCGTACCCGTAGCCCTGGGGCTGGCCGTAACCCTGGGGCTGGCCGTAGCCGGGTGGGGGCGGACCCCAGCCCTGGCCCGGTGGTGGGGGCGGGGGACCCCAGCCCGGTCCGGGCGGGGGCGGGGCGCTGCCGGGTGGCGGGTAGGCGCCGGGTGGCGGGTAGCCCCCCGGCGGCCGGCCCGGCTCGTCGTCGGGCGGAGGGGTGGGCGTGGAGTCGCTCATGCTTCCTCGTTTCGCACCGGCGCCCGCGCGGACGCCGAGAGCCCTGAGGCTAGCGTGGCCGCCATGCAGCTGCCCCGCCTCGGATCCCTGGTCACCCTGCCCGCGGTGGAGCACCCGGAGCTGCTGGGCCGGTCGGTGGCCGCCGCGCTGGTCGGGTGGCCGCACGCCGCCGAGGTCGGGGTGGTCGAGATCGACCCGGAGCTGGCCGACACCGCCGCCATGACCGAGGCCTACGACGTCCCGCTGACCGCCAGCGCCAACTGCGTGGTGGTGGCCGGCCGCCGCGACGGGCAGGAGCGGGTCGCGGCCTGCGTCGTGCGGGCCGACACCCGCGCGGACGTCAACATGCTGGTCAAGCGCAGCCTGGACGTCCGCAAGGCCTCGTTCCTGCCGGTGGAGCGGGCGGTGGCCGAGACCGGGATGGAGTACGGCGGCATCACCCCGCTCGGCCTTCCGCCGTCGTGGCGGGTGCTGGTGGACACGGCCTGCCTGGAGATCGGGACGGCCATCGTCGGCAGCGGCGTCCGTCGCTCCAAGCTGCTGCTGCCGGGCCGGCGGCTCGGCGACCTGCCGGGCGCCGAGGTGCTCGACGACCTGGGCCGCTAGGAGCCGGCGGGTCCGGTCACCCGGTCGGCCCGGTCTCAGCGGTCAGGGCTGCAGGCCCAGTGCCAGGGCGACCTCCGCGGCGGGCTCGACGGCGATCCGCTCCTGCTCGACCAGCCCCACCCGCGTACGGCGGTCCAGGAGGTCGGCCACGTCGAGCGCACCCTCGTGGCGCACCCCCCACAGCAGCTCGGGCATGGTCGTGGCCACGCCCTGGGCCACCGGCGCATCGAGCTCGGCCTCGGACAGCCCCAGGGTCCGGGCGTCGGCCAGCACGGCGGCCGCCTCGGTGCCGTGCCGCTCCACGAGCCGGGCAGGAGCCCGCAGGGCGGCCAGGGCGGACCGGGGCGCCGCTCCGACCAGGGGCAGGTCACGGGTGCGGCAGGGGCCGGCGGCCAGGTCCCGCCCCTGCACCGCCGCGTCGACGGCGTCCTGCGCCATCCGGCGGTAGGTCGTGAGCTTGCCGCCGACCACGGTGACGACGCCCTCGGGCGAGGTCAGCACCGCGTGCCGCCGCGAGAGGTCCGCGGTGGAGCCCTCGGCGTCCAGCAGCGGACGCAGGCCGGCGTAGGCACCGGCCACGTCGGAGCGGTCCAGGGGTCGCTCCAGGGCCGGCCCCAGGACGCCGAGCAGGAACTCGACCTCGGCCCCGGTGGGCTGCGCGACGTCCGGCAGCGGTCCGGTCACCGGCTCGTCGGTCAGCCCGACGTGGACGCGGCCGTCGCGCTGCGGGAGGGCCAGCACGAAGCGGTTGGCGGTCCCGGGCACCGGGGCCATCACCGCCACCGACAGCCCCGGCACCGCGCCCCGCCGCAGGACCAGGTGGGTGCCGCGGGAGGGTCGCAGCCGGACGCCGTCCACCAGGGAGCCCGCCCACACCCCCGTCGCGTTGACGACCGCCCGCGCCCGGATGGTGCCGGACCCGCCGGCGACCTCGTCGTGGACGGCGGCCTCGCCCGCGCCGAGGCCGGTGACCCGGGTGTGGGTGAGGATGCGCGCCCCGTGGGCGGCCGCCGTCCGGGCCAGGCCGACCACGAGCCGGGCGTCGTCCTCCAGCTGGCCGTCCCAGGACAGCAGCCCCCCGCGCAGTCCCTCGGCCCGGACGCCAGGCGCCAGCGCCCGGGTCTCGGTGGCGCCCAGGCGGCGTGGGCGGGGCAGCACCTCGCGGGGGGTGCGCGCGGCCGTGCGCAGCAGGTCGCCCGCTCGCAGGCCCGCCCAGGTCAACGCGCCCTGCCCGCCGCTGACCGAGGGGAGCAGCGGCAGCAGCATGGGCAGTGCCCGGGTCAGGTGCGGCGCGGTGCGCGTCATCAGCACGCCGCGCTCGTCGGCGCTCTCGTGGGCCACGCCGACCTGGCCCCTGGCCAGGTAGCGCAGGCCCCCGTGCACCAGCTTGGAGCTCCAGCGCGAGGTGCCGAAGGCCAGGTCGTGGGCGTCGACGGCCACCACGGAGAGGCCCCGGGTGGCGGCGTCGAGGGCGACGCCCGCCCCCGTGACGCCCAGCCCGACCACGAGCAGGTCGACGACCCGGCCGTCGGTGGCCTCCGCGAGCTCGCGCGCCCGTCGTACGGCGTCCAGCCGCGCGCCCGGAGCCCCCGGCGGCAGGCCCGGGGCGAGGGGCGGCAGGCGGGTCATGCCGCCACGTACGCCGCGACGAGCCGGTGCAGCTCCGCGTCGAGGTCGTCCACCGAGACGCCGTCGGGGTCGGTCATCGTGGCGGCGGAGAGCGCGAAGCCGTGCGCGGCCAGGAGCACGGCCCGCGCCATCAGCACGGGGTCGCCGGGGCGCACCGCCCCGGCCCGCTGGCCCCGGGCGAGCCGCTGCGCCAGGTCGCCGAGGAGGGCGTCCTGGGCCCGGCCCCGCCGCTGCAGCAGGTAGGGCAGCAGCAGCTCGGGGTCGACCTCGACGATCTTGGCGAACAGCTCGTTGCCGCGCAGGGCCTGGACCGTGCCCACCACGACCTCGGCCGGGGAGGCGTCGGGGCGCCCCGCGGCCAGGGCGCCGGCCTCCCGGGTGAGCAGCTCGGCCAGCAGGGCGTGCATGGTGGGCCACCGGCGGTAGATGGTCATGCGGGACACCCCGGCCCGCGCAGCGACGTCGGTCAGCGTCGAGCGCCTCCACCCGGTGGCCAGGATGCCGGCGCGGGCCGCGTCGAGCACGAGGTCCTCCACCGCGGAGCCGTCGCGGGGCGCAGCGTCGGGGCCGGCGTGCCCCGCATCGGCGTTGTGACGGAGTGACGTCATGTGTCACACTGTATCATGAGCACTTCGATGCACTGGGCGCGCTGGGGCGACCCGGACGCGGCCGCCCCCCTGTCCGAGACCGCCCGGGGGCTGGTCGAGCTGGCCTTCGGCCCCGCGGTGCCACGGGCGACCACGCCGCTGGACCAGGTGCGGCTGCCGTCGTCGGCCCTGGCGCCGGACCTGCTCGAGCAGCTGCGCGGCCTGGTGGGCGCCGACCACGTGCACGACGACCACGAGGCCCGGGTCCGCCACACCCGGGGGCGCTCCACCCCCGACCTGCTGCGGATGCGGGACGGTGACGGCGCCGACGCACCCGATGCCGTCGTCCGCCCCGCCGACCACGACGAGGTCGCCGCGGTCGTGCACTGGGGCAGCGAGCGGCGGGTGGCCCTGGTGCCCTTCGGCGGCGGCACGTCGGTGGTCGGCGGGCTGGTGGCCGACCGGGACGGCCTCGCCGGGGTGGTGGCCCTCGACCTGGCCCGCCTCGACGGACCGGTGACGGTCGACCCGGTCTCCCGCACCGCCGTCCTGCCGGCGGGCCTGCGCGGACCCGCCGTGGAGGCGGCGCTGGGGGAGCACGGCCTCACCCTGGGGCACCTGCCGCAGTCGTTCGAGTACGCCTCGGTCGGCGGCTTCGCGGCCACCCGGTCCAGCGGTCAGGCCTCCTCGGGGTACGGCCGCTTCGACGCCATGGTCCTGGGCCTCGTGGTGGCCACCCCGATCGGTACGCTCCGGCTCGGCACCGCGCCCTCGACGGCCGCCGGACCCGACCTGCGCCAGCTCGTCCTGGGCTCGGAGGGCGCGTTCGGCGTGGTGACCTCGGTGACGGTGCGGGTGCGCCCGGTGCCCGAGGCGCAGGTGTACGACGGGTGGGGGTTCGACTCCTTCGCGACCGGGTGCACCGCCGTGCGCGAGCTGGCCCAGGCGGGCCTCGCCCCCACCGTGCTGCGGCTCTCCGACGAGAACGAGACCGCCGTCAACCTGGCCCGACCCGACGAGGTCGGCGGGCCGGCGGCCGGGGGTGCGCTGCTCGTGGCCGGGTTCGAGGGCGAGGCCGCCGTCGTGGCGTCCCGGCGCGCCGAGGTGTCCGCACGACTGCTGGCCGCGGGCGGGCGGCCGCTGGGGGAGGAGCCCGGGGCGGCCTGGGCCGAGGGTCGCTTCCGCGGTCCCTACCTGCGCGACTCCCTGCTGGACGTCGGCGTCCTGGTGGAGACCCTGGAGACGGCCTGCTTCTGGTCGGCGCTGCCCGCGCTGCACGCCGCGGTCACCGCGGCCCTGACCGGGGCGCTGGACGGGGACGCGCCGCTGGTGCTGTGCCACGTCTCCCACGTGTACGAGACCGGCGCCTCCCTCTACTTCACGGTGGCGGCCCGGCAGGCCGACGACCCGCTGGCGCAGTGGGCCCGGGCCAAGGCCGCCGCCGGCGACGCCATCGTCGCGGCCGGGGCGACCATCACCCACCACCACGGGGTCGGCCGCGACCACCGACGCTGGCTGGAGGAGGAGATCGGTCCGGTCGGGGTGGCCGCGCTGCGTGCGGTCAAGGAGCGGCTCGACCCCCACGGCGTGCTGAACCCCGGGGTGCTGGTGCCCTGAGGCCGCCCGGGCAGCCGTCCGGGCAGCCGTCAGGGCAGCTGCCAGAGCAGCGCCTCGGCGGGCCCGGCCGCGGTGACCCACGGGCCGGCCTCACCGGTGAGCCGCACGGCGTCGCCGTCCTCGAGCCGGCCGACGCCCTCGACCTCGACGGTTCCCCGGGTGACGAAGAGGTGCAGCCGGGGCGCGTCCGGGACGACCACCGTGGTCCTCGACGACGGACGGAGCAGGTGCAGGGCCGCGCCGGCGACGGGCAGGGACACGGGGGCGTCGAGGCCGGCGATCCCGGACACCAGCGGCACGATCTCGCGACCGTCGCCACCGCCGGGGTCGGCCTCGGCCACGGCCGTCGAGGGCTCGCCCCCGGTCTCGTCGGGTCGCAGCCACATCTGCACGAAGCGGGTGGGCGCCTCGGCCCCCGGGGCGTCGTTGCGCTCGGCGTGCCGGATCCCACGACCCGCGCTGGTCCGTCGTACCCAGCCGGGGTGCAGCACCGAGGAGACCCCCGTCCCGTCCTCCTGGCGCAGGCTGCCCTCCAGCACCCAGGTCACGATCTCGGTGTCGGAGTGCGGGTGCGGGCCGTAGCCGGCGCCGGGGGCGAGCACGTCGTCGTTGTGGGCGACGAGGACCGAGTGGCCCACGTCGTCCGGGTCGTAGTGCACCCCGAAGGAGAACGAGTGCCGCGAGGTCACCCCGTCCCCGCTGGTGGTGAAGCGGTCCCCGGCCCGTCGTACGACGATCACGCTCGGCCCGGCCTCAGCCGTCGCGGTCCACGAGCACCGGGCCGAAGGCGTCGGAGACCACGGTGCTGGAGAGCCGCCCGTGCTTGGCGACGTACTGCGCCCGGTCCGCGGCGCTGAACAGGTCGCTGGGGACGTGGGTGCTCTCCGAGGTCACTACCAGCGACGCCGCGCCCGCGGAGACGCCGGCGCCCGGGCCGAACCTCCACGTGCGCCGGCACAGCTCGTCGGAGACCCGCACGGCCACGGCGGGGTCGGGGCCGCTGACCAGCACGGTGAACTCGTCCCCGCCCACGCGGGCCACCAGCGCGCCGGTCAGCGGCCGGTACCCGGCCTCCAGGTCCCGGGCCACGGCCCGGATGAGCTGGTCGCCGGCCGGATGGCCGAGGGTGTCGTTGACCAGCTTGAGCCGGTTGATGTCCAGCGTGATGGCGGTGACCGTGCGGCTGCGCCCCGGCTCCACGGTGAACACCCCGACGGCGTGCTCGTCGAGGGCGCGACGGTTGAGCAGCCCGGTCAGGGGGTCCCGGTAGGCCAGCTGCTCCAGCGACTCCTCGCGCAGCGCCCGCGAGACCGCGCCCGACAGGATGGCCAGCAGGGCCTCCATGTACGCCGCGTCGATGTCGTCGAAGCCGGCCTCCCCCAGGTGCCGGGTGGCATAGAACTCGCCCCAGAGCCGCCCGTCCACGACGATGGGAGCCCCCAGGGAGGACCCCTTGCCGAGGTCGACCAGCAGCTCGCGCTCCGGCTCGGGCAGCAGGTCGTCGCCCAGGGCGTAGGCCCAGGTCGGCAGGCCGTCGCGCAGCTTCAGCCCGGCGAACTGCTCGATGGTGTAGGTCTCGTCCTCGGGCCAGCGGACCTCGCCCGGCCCGAGGTCGCCCACGTTGACGATGGTGCGCACGGTGTGGGTGCCCGGGACCAGGCGGCTCATCGACACGGTGGCGGCGACCATGGCCCCACGGGCCTCCTCGGCGGCGATCTCCAGCAGCCGGAACAGCTCCTCCGAGCGGCCCAGGGCGCGCGCCATCGCGGCCAGGCTCCGGATCCGTGTCTCCTCGCCGGCGGGCAGCAATCGGTGTCCCCTCGTGTCGTTCCCTGCCCATCATCCATCGTCACCGCCGGGCCGGGGAAGAAGGGCCGCGTGGCGATACCACCCGGACGGGTGGCGCCGAGGGGCGACGGGTGGCCTGCGATGACCACGTTCTCCCGCGCCGGTGCGGTCGTTCTGGCAGGGTGTGGCCGTGTCTGGGAGGTCTGCACGCTCGGCGAGGTCCGCCCCGTCCGTGACCCCTGGACTGCTCAACCCGCTGCCCGGCCAGCGCGCCCCCCTGGCCGGCGCCGCGGTCCCCGCCGGGGCTCCCCTGCCACCTCCGCCGGCGCAGGCAGGTCCGCCACCACCCCTGACGGGGCCTCCGTCGTCACCCGTCCCCCGGGGGTGGGTGCTGCGGGTCTCGCTGGCGGGCGTCGGGCTGTGGGCCGGGATGCTCGGGCCCGTGCAGGTGCTGCTCGCGCTGCAGGCGCGAGCAGGTGGCCCCGGGCCACAAGGAGCTGGTGTTCGGTCTGGTGACCGGGATCGGCTCCGTGGTGGGCGTGCTGGCCAACCCGCTGTGCGGGGCGCTCTCGGACCGCACCACCTCGCGCCTCGGCCGGCGGGTGCCGTGGGTGCTGGCCGGGGCGGTGCTCGGTGCCGCCGGCCTGCTGCTGCTCGCGCGCGCCGACTCCGTGCCGGAGATGGTGCTGGCCTGGGCCCTGGCGCAGGCCGCTCTGACCGCGATGTTCGCGGCGCTGAGCGCCACCGTGCCCGACCTGGTGCCGGTCGAGGCGCGGGGCCGGGTCGGCGGCTGGGTGGCGGTCTCGCAGACCCTGGGCATCGTCACCGGCGTCGGGCTGGCCGGGGTCACCGGCGGGGTGCGCGGCGGGTACGTCGCCACCGCTGCCGCCGTGGTGCTGCTGGCCGTGCCCTACCTCTGGCGCAGCCGTGACGTCCCCCTGGTCCACGTTCCCGCACCGCTGGCCCCGGGTCGCCCGGCTCGACGTACGGCTCGACGTACGGGCCGACGTAGAGCCGCCGACGCCGTCGACTCCCTGCGCCGGCACCCCGACTTCGCCTGGGCCTGGCTGACCCGCTTCCTGGTCAACCTGGGCAACTCGCTCGGCACGCTGCTGCTGTTCTTCTACCTGCAGGACGCCGTGCAGGTGCGCGACCCGGGCCGGGGCCGTCCTCGTGCTGACGGCGGTCTACGCGCTGTGCATCCTGGCCAGCACGGTGGTGGTGGGCGCGTGGTCGGACCGGGTGGCCCGCCGCAAGGTGTTCGTCACGGGCTCCGGGGTGGTCACCGGCCTGGGGGCGCTGGTGCTGGCGGTGGTGCCCACCTGGACCGGTGCGCTGGTGGGGGCCGTGGTGTTCGGCATCGGCTACGGCGTCTACCTCTCGGTCGACCTGGCGCTGTGCACGCAGGTCCTCCCCGACCCGGCGGCCAGCGGCCGGGACCTGGGCCTGGTCAACGTCGCGGTCACCCTGCCCGCGGTCTTCGCACCGTTCCTGGGCTCGCTCCTGGTCTCCTTCGGCGGGGGCTACCCGACCCTGTACGCCGTCGCCGCCGCGGTCTGCCTGCTGGGGTCCCTGCTGGTGCGCAGGATCCGCTCCGTCGACTGAGCGTCCACGCCGGGTCACTCCCGGCGCAGCCGGACCCTCAGCGTGCCGGTGTTGTCGGCGTGGTCGAGGTCGAGCACCCCGAAGCGCACCGGTCCGTCGTGCGTGGCGCGGAAGCGCGCGGAGTAGGTGTGGTCCGCCGAGCAGCCCGAGGCCCGGCCGACCGGGTGCCAGCGCAGGGGCCGACCGTCCACCCAGAGGTCCATCAGGTCCTGGTCCAGCGCCAGCCGGTCGTCGCCGGTCCGCCAGCCCCCGGGACCCGCACGCAGGCGGCGTCGGCGGCCGCGTCGCCGGAGTGCTGCACCCCGGTGACCTGCACGTGCACCGAGCGCCCCGCCCGGAGCCGGAGCGTGGAGGTCCGGCCCGCGGGGGCGGCAGACGGCACGACCACGACGTCGTCGCGCTGCCGCCAGCGCTGGGTGCGCCGGGGACGCTCCGTGCGTCCCGGGGCCGGGACCCGCACCGGGGTCAGCCGCTGCACCGCCACGCTGAGGCCACCACGGTCGTCGGCCCGGGTGAGCGGGTCCCACACCGCGAGCCCCAGCCGGCCGGTGCGGGAGGCCACCAGCTCCGCGACGTGCACCCGGCTGCCGCAGGTGGGCCCGGACGGCGCCGACCCGCGGAAGGCCACGCCGTCGACGTACAGCTTGGCGTGGTCGGCCTCGGGGAAGCGCCGGTCCAGCGAGGCGGTGCGGTACCAGGTGCCGCCCCGCGAGACGCACCGGCCGTCGGAGGTGACGCCGTGGCCCAGCGACGCCGAGCCGGCGACGGTCAGCCGGTAGCGGATCCCCCGGCGCAGGGTCGCCCGGGTGCGGGTCCCGGTGCCGGCGGCGGGCACGTCGACGGTCTCGGACAGCAGGCCCGGGCCGCGGCCGGCTGCCGCCCGCGCCGGGGCCGGCGCCAGCTCGGCCGGGGCGGGGAGCCCGGGGGCGACGTCGGTGCCCGGGGCGGACACCAGCACCCGCAGCCAGCCCGAGGCGCCGGTCGCCCGGGTGGCCACCGCGAGCCGCAACGGCGCCGTGCGGGTGGGTCGCACGACCCGCGAGTACACGTGGGAGGCCCGGTGGCAGGCGTCGCCGGCGAGTGGGCGGCCCTCCACCCGGAGGTTGAGGCTGCCGTGGCTGCGGGCCACCGCCCCGGTGGGGTAGGGCACCCAGGTCCGCTGCACCCCGGACCACCGGCAGGAGGCGTCGGCCACCTGGGTGGGGCCGCCGTAGCCGTAGAGCCCGGCGACGGTGACCCGGTAGGGCCGTCCGGCCCGCAGCCGGAACGCGGTCCTGGTCGTGGTCCCGTCCGCGGGGACCCGGACGGTGACGTACGGCGTCCGGGTCAGGTCGAGGGTGCCGTCGGCGGGGGGCTCCGGTGCGGCGGGGGGCTTCGGGGGCGCCGGCGTGGTGGGCGGGGGCGTGGTGACCGGCGGGTCGGGGACGGTGGCCGCGCCGGTGTACCAGCTGGTGGTGCCGGCCCCGCCGGCCCGGCTGAGCGAGAGGTGCACGTGGTCGCGGTGCCGCAGGGTGGGCGAGCAGCCCTTCAGCACCCGGCACCCGTGGTACGCCCGGGCCGCGAAGGCGTAGTAGGAGGAGTAGATGTGGTCGTCCCAGATGAGGTACATGATCCCCATCCGGCGGGCCAGGGCGTGCTCGGTTGCCGTCGGCGTCGGTCGCGAACAGCTGCCGGAACAGGTCGGCCACGTAGCGCCGGTCGCGGGCCGAGCCGATGCTCACGGCCCAGTCGAAGGCCCGGCCCTCCTTGTGCTCCGAGACGCCGCCGTCGCTGCAGCTGCGCGAGATGCCCAGCGAGCCGCTGCCCGGGTACTGCCGCTGCAGCCACCGCGACAGGGCCAGCGTCCCGGGCTTGGCGTGCGGGCTGCAGGTCGTCTGCGGCTGGTAAGGCGCGTAGTCCTCCGGCGGACGGGTGGCCGAGGCGGCCACCGGGAGCAGCACGAGGAGGGCGAGCAGCGCCGAGGCCGCCCGCATCCCCCACCCGCCCAGGCGTCCCCGCGCTCGGTCCGGAGGGGTCAGGGCGTCACGGGGCACCTCAGGGTTGTCGGCGGGCGGGCCGTACGACCTGAGGGTTCCGCGCAGATCCGTCGCCGTTCTCGGCGTGTCGCCTTGACTTCCCCGCCCACGGCCGTGGCGGGGCCGTGCGAGGCCTCGGGACCTAGGCTGGGGCCATGCGGAAGACTCTCCTGGTGACGCTCGGGCTGCTCATGGTCGTGGTGGGGGCCCTGTGGACGTTCCAGGGTCTCGGGGTGATCGGTGGCAGCGCCATGAGCGGCGTGCAGACCTGGGCCGTGGTCGGCCCCATCGTGGCGGGCCTCGGCGTGGCGCTGGGCTACGTCGGCCTGCGCGGCGCGGGCCACTAGGCACGGGGCGTTCGTGGGCGCGGGTCACGGGCACGGCCACGCGGCCGGTCGGGCGGTCGACCGCAGCCGGCTGAAGGTCGTCCTGGCCGTCACGGTCGCGGTCGTGGCCGTCGAGGTCGTGGGTGCCCTGGTCAGCGGCTCGCTGGCCCTGCTGGCCGACGCCGGCCACCTGCTCACCGACGCCGCGTCGGTCGCGGTCGCGCTGTCCGCGTCGTACGTCGCGACGCTGCCGGCCAACCCCCGGCGCACCTTCGGGCTGCACCGGGCCGAGATCCTGGCCGCCCTGGTCAACGCCCTGGTGCTCCTCGGCGTCTGCGGCGTCCTGGCGGTGGAGGGCGTGCGCCGGCTGCTGCACCCCTCGGACGTTCAGGTCGGGCCCATGCTGGTGTTCGCGGCGGTCGGGCTGGCCGCCAACGCGCTCTCGCTCTCCCTGCTGGTACGGCGCAAGGACTCCTCGCTCAACATGCGCGGGGCGTACCTCGAGGTGCTCAGCGACCTGCTGGGCTCGGCCCTGGTCGTCGTCGCGGCCGTGGTCATCGCCGCCACCGGCTTCACCCGCGCCGACCCGCTGGCCTCGCTCGTCATCGCGGTGCTGGTGCTGCCCCGCTCGGTGGGCCTGCTCCGCGACGCCGTCAGCGTGCTGCTGGAGACCACCCCGGCCCACCTCGACCTCGACGACGTCCGCGGCCACCTGCTGGAGGTGCCGGGCGTGGTCGACGTCCACGACCTGCACGCCTGGACCATCACCAGCGGGATGCCGTCGCTGTCGGCGCACGTCACCGTCACCGACGGCTGCCTGGACCAGCGGGGCGTGGGACCGCTGCTGGACGAGTTCAGCGCGTGCGTGGCCACCCACTTCGCGGTGGACCACGTCACGTTCCAGATCGAGCCGGAGAGCCACCGCGACCACGAGGACCTCGGCGAGGCGCACGCCTGAGCCGGCGTGGCGCCGCTCCCGGTCCGGCCCGGTGAGGTGAGACGTGGGCGGCGTCGTGCCTCCTGCCCGCCTACGCTTCGCCCATGCGCCTGAACCGTGGCCTGGCCCTCGCCGGCCTGCCCCTCCTGCTGGCCGCCGTCGCGTGCGCGCCCACCGACGACTCCACCTCCTCGGCGGGATCGGGCGACTCCTCGGGCAGCCCGTCGGCCTCGACCTCCTCCGCGGCGGAGGACTGCACCCCGGCCAAGCTCGACCTGCTGCGGGCGGGCACCCTCACCGTCGGCACCGACTCCCCGGCGTACGAGCCGTGGTTCTCCGACGACGACCCCACCAACGGCAAGGGCTACGAGTCGGCGGTGGCCTACGCGGTGGCGAAGCAGCTCGGGCTTCTCGCGCGGCGACGTGCGCTGGGTGAAGGTGCCCTTCAACAGCTCCTACGCCCCCGGGACCAAGACGTTCGACTTCGACATCAACCAGGTCTCGATCACCCCGGCCCGCGGCCAAGGTCGTCGACTTCTCCACGGCTACTACTCGGCCTCGCAGGCCGTCGTCGCCCTCAAGGGCTCGACGGCGGCCGACCTCGACCTCGGTCGCCGCGCTCGAGGGACCTGCGGCTCGGCGCCCAGACCGGGACCACCTCGCTGTCCGCGATCACCGACGTCATCAAGCCCTCGCCAGCAGCCGCTGATCTTCGACGACACCAACCAGGCCAAGCAGTCGCTGCTCAACGGGCAGACCGACGCGATCCTGGCCGACCTGCCCACGGCGTTCTACATCACCTCGGTGGAGATCCCGAAGGCCGACGATCGTCGGGCAGTTCCAGCCCGAGACCGGCCGCCAGGAGGAGTTCGGGCTGCTGTTCGAGAAGGGCAGCTCGCTGGTGCCGTGCGTGGACCGGCGGTGGACGCGCTGAAGGCGGACGGCACCCTGGCGCGGCTCGAGAAGCGCTGGCTGTCCGACGTGGTCGACGTACCCGTCCTGAAGTAGCGACGAGGTGACCGAGGCCTGGACGCCGAGCGAGCGCCAGCTCGAGCGGCAGCGGGTGCGACGTGCCCTGGACCGACGCTCGGTGCTGGTGGCCACCGCGGCCACGGTGCTGCTGCTGGGCCTGCTCGTGCTCGGCCTGGTGCCCTCGCCGGGCTGGCCGCGGGTGCGGGAGACGTTCCTGTCCTGGCCGGACGCGAAGGCGGCGTTCCCCGCCATCGCGCAGGCGTTCTGGCTCAACGTCGCGGATGTTCCTGGTGGCCGAGCCGCTGATCCTGCGTGCTGGGCATGCTCGTGGCCGTGGTCCGCGGGACGACCGCGCCCGCGCTGTTCCCGCGTCCGCGCGCTCGCCGTGGTCTACACCGACCTGTTCCGCGGCCTGCCGACCCTGCTGGTGGTCTTCCTGGTCTGCTTCGGCCTGCCCGCGCTGCAGCTGCAGGGCATCACCAACAGCCTGTTCTGGCTGGGCGTGCTGTCACTGGTGCTCTCCTACGGCGCCTACGTGGCCGAGGTGTTCCGCTCCGGCATCGAGGCGGTGCACCCCTCCCAGGTGGCCAGCGCCCGCGCGCTCGGGCTCTCCCACGGCCAGTCCCTGCGGCACGTCGTGCTGCCGCAGGCCGTCCGACGGGTCGTGCCCCCGCTGCTCAACGACTTCGTCTCGCTGCAGAAGGACACCGCCCTCATCGCCTCCGTCGGGCTGGTCGAGGCGCTGCGGCAGGCACAGGTCTACTCCTCGTTCAACTTCAACTTCACCTCCTACCTCGTGGCCGGGGCGTTCTTCGTCGCGCTGACCGTGCCGCTGGCCCGGGTCACCGACTGGCTGGGCCGCCGCTACGCGCGGCGCGAGCGGGCGGGTGCCCGGTGAGCGGCGCTGCTGCGGGTCGAGCGCCTCCGCAAGGCGTACGGCGACCAAGGTGGTGCTGCGCGACGTCGACCTCGACGTCGCGCCGCACGACGTGGTCTGCCTGATCGGCGCGTCGGGCAGCGGCAAGTCGACGCTGCTGCGCTGCCTGAACCTGCTGGAGACCGTCGACGACGGCACGATCGGTTCGAGGGCGAGGACGATCACCGACCCGCGGGTCGACGCCCGGGCCGTCCGGCGCCGGATGGGCATGGTGTTCCAGGCCTACAACCTGTTCCCGCACATGAGCGTGCTCGACAACCTCACGCTGGCGCCGCGCAAGGTGCACGGCGTGCCCGCGAGGAGGCCGAGGAGCGGGCGCACGAGCTGCTCGAGCCGGTTCGGGCTGGCCGACAAGGCCGGCGAGCACCCCGACCGGCTCTCCGGCGGGCAGCAGCAGCGGGCCGCGCTGGCCCGCGCGCTGGCCACCGACCCGGCGCTGGTGCTGCTCGACGAGGTGACCTCCGCGCTCGACCCCGAGCTGGTCGGCGAGGTGCTCGACATCGTGCGCGACCTGGCGCCGGGGCGGGATGACCATGGTGCTGGCCACCCACGAGATGGCCTTCGCCCGCGAGGTGGCGACCCGGGTCTGCTTCCTGCACGACGGCGCGATCCTGGAGCAGGGCCCGCCCGAGCCAGGTGCTCAGCGACCCGACCCACGAGCGCACCCGGCAGTTCCTGCGCCGCGTCGCTCTGAGCGAGGCCCGGCCCCGCGCGCTCCGTCGGGCCCGTCGGGCGTCCGGCCGCGCCGGTCACGACCGGTGGCCCGCGCGCCATGATCGCGCGCCATGAGGCGTCGAGCTACGACTCGGGCAGGGCACCGGACCGCTGCGCGGCGTCCGCGTCGTCGAGATCGCCGGCATCGGGCCCGGGCCCGCACGCGGCGACGCTGCTGGCCGACCTCGGCGCCGACGTGGTCCGCGTCGAGCGGCCCGGCGGGCCGTCAGCCCCGGGCCGCGCGCCACCGACCTGCTCACCCGCGGGCGGCCGAGCGTCGCGCTGGACCTCAAGCACCCGGCCGCGGTCGAGGCCGTGCTCGCGGCTCGTCGAGCGGCGCCGACGTGCTGCTCGAGGGCATGCGGCCCGGCGCCACCGAGCGGCTCGGCCTCGGCCCGGAGGACGTGCCTGGCCCGCAACCCGCGGCTGGTCTACGGCCGGATGACCGGCTGGGGCCAGGACGGCCCGCTGGCGCAGACGCGCCGGGCACGACCTGAACTACATCGCGCGTGGCCGGCGCCCTGCACGGGCTCGGCCAGGACCCGGACCGGCCGCACTTCCCGACCAACCTGCTGGGCGACTTCGGCGGCGGGTCGACGTACCTCGTCATCGGGGTGCTGGCCGCGCTCCTCGAGGCCCGCGACCAGCGGCCAGGGGCAGGTCGTCGACGCCGCGATCGTCGACGGCACGGCGCACCTGTCGGCGATGTTCGCCGAGCATGCTGGCCGGCGGCTTCGCGCGCGAGCGCGCGGGCGGTCAACCTGCTCGACGGCGGCGTGCCCTTCTACGACGTCTACGAGACCGCCGACGGCGGGCACGTGGCCGTCGGCGCGCTGGAGCCGCAGTTCTACGCCGTGCTGCTCGAGCGGCTCGGGCTCGACCGAGGCCTGCCCGACCGCGACGACCCGGCGGCCTGGCCGCGCGCTGCGGCGGCTGTTCACCGAGCGCCTTCGCGCGAGCGCACCCAGGCGGAGTGGGCCGAGGTCTTCGAGGGCACCGACGCCTGCGTCGCGCCGGTGCTGCCGCT
Source organism: uncultured Actinomycetota bacterium (assembly GCA_963750345.1). Lineage (GTDB taxonomy): Bacteria > Actinomycetota > Actinomycetes > Propionibacteriales > Nocardioidaceae > Nocardioides_B. The sequence continues at coordinate 571,290 of CAVVQH010000013.1, forward strand.
GACCGAGGCCGCCGCGGCACCCGCACCTGCGCGGCGCGCGGCACGTACGTCGAGCGGGACGGCGTGCTGCAGCCCGCCCCGGCGCCGCGCTTCTCGCGCACCGGAGGCGACCTGACCACGGGCCCGAGCGCGGCCGGGTGGCCAGACCCGCGAGGCGCTGGCGGCCTGGGGGGTCGCCGACGTGGACGCCCTGATCGACTCCGGGCGCCGCCGCCAGGCCTGACCGGGCCTGACCGGGCCGGACCGGGCCCGGCCGGTCCGACCGGACCGAGGCGCCGGTCAGCGGGTGCGGCGGTTGACCTTCTCGCGCTTGGTCTCGTTGACCGCCGACTCGTAGGCGGTCGACCAGGGCGGCGACGGTGACCGGCTTGAACCGCTCGACGACCTCGCGCAGCTGCTCGGGGGACGTGCCGCCCTCCTGGTACGCCGGCCACACCTTGGTCCGGAACAGCTCGGTGAGCTCCTCGGCGACCCTGCGGCCGTGCTCGGTGAAGATGTCCTGCGCGGCCAGCGCGGCGTCGAGCGGCATCCCGAGGTCGAGCAGCGCGACGCCGACCGACAGGTGCGCGACGGCGACCTGGAACTTGCCCTGCTTGGTGGGGAAGACGATGCCGAGCGCGTTGAGGGTGTCGAGGTCGTCGTCGGACAGCGTGCCGGCCGGCCCGGCGGACCAGCTCGCGGCGCGAGAGCGTCTCGGGCAGCTCGGCCATCCACGGCGCGAGCAGCGTGCGGTGCAGCGCGATGGTCTCCGGGGTGGCGTCGGCGGGGATGCGGGCGACGTACTTCTCGATCGCCGACAGCGTGAAGCCGTGCGCCTGCAGCTCGCGGACCAGCTCGAGCCGGGCGACGTGGTCGGCGGAGTAGTAGCCCGAGCGGCCCCGCCGGATCGGCGGCGGCACCAGGCCCTTGGTCGTGTAGAAGCGGATGTTGCGCACGCTCATCCCGACCCGGCGGGTGAGCTCGTCGAGCGTCAGCAGCGGTCTGGGTCGGCCGCCTCGGCTCGGCTGGTCATGCGGTCCTCGGGTCGGGCGGCGGTGCGAGGCGAGGACATCACACGCCCGCTGGTTGACGACGTTAACAGTAACAGTGTCACAATCGGAGAGCAGCACCCGCCCCCGAGAGTCTGGACCCAGCATGGCCGAGCAGCCGCAGGCCTTCGTGTACGACGCCATCCGCACGCCCCGCGGGCAAGGGCAAGAAGAACGGCTCGCTGCACGAGGTCAAGCCGGTCGACCTGGTCGTCGGGCTGCTCGAGGAGGTCCGCACGCGCAACCCCGGCCTCGACCCGGACCGCGTCGACGACGTGGTGCTCGGCGTGGTCACCCCGATCGGCGACCAGGGCGGCGACATCGCCAAGACCGCCGCGCTGGCCGCGGGCTACCCCGAGACCGTGGCCGGCGTGCAGCTCAACCGCTTCTGCGCCTCCGGCCTCGAGGCGGTCAACCAGGCCGCGACCCGGGTCCGCTCCGGCTTCGAGGACCTGATCCTCGCCGGCGGCGTCGAGTCGATGTCGCGGGTGCCGATGGGCTCCGACGGCGGCGCCTGGGCGATGGACCCGCGCACCGCGCTGGACACCTCGTTCGTGCCGCAGGGCATCGGCGCCGACCTGATCGCCACGCTGGAGGGCTGGACCCGCGCAGGACGTCGACGCGCTTCGCCGCCGAGTCGCAGGCGCGCGCCGCCAAGGCGCAGGCCAACGGCTACTTCGACCGCTCGGTCATCCCGGTCAAGGACCTCAACGGCCTCACCGTGCTGGAGCAGCGACGAGTTCATCCGCCCCGGCACCACCGTGGAGAGCCTGGCCGGCCTCAAGCCGTCGTTCGCCGCGATCGGCGACCAGGGCGGCTTCGACTCGGTGGCGCTGGAGAAGTACCACTGGGTCGAGGAGATCGACCACGTGCACCACGCCGGCAACTCCTCGGGCATCGTCGACGGCGCCGCGCTGGTCGCGGTCGGCACCGAGCAGGTCGGCACCGACCTCGGGCTCACCCCGCGGGCCCGGATCCTCGCGGCCGCGGTGTCCGGCGCCGACCCGACGATCATGCTGACCGGCCCGGCGCCGGCCTCCCGCAAGGCGCTGGCCAAGGCCGGCCTGAGCGTCGAGGACATCGACCTCTTCGAGATCAACGAGGCGTTCGCCGCGGTCGCGATGCGCTTCATGCGCGACCTGGACCTGCCCGCACGAGAAGGTCAACGTCAACGGCGGCGCCATCGCGATGGGCCACCCGCTCGGCGCGACCGGCGCGATGATCCTCGGCACCCTGATCGACGAGCTCGAGCGCCGCGACCTGCGCTACGGCCTGGCCACGCTCTGCGTCGGCGGCGGCATGGGCATCGCCACCGTCGTCGAGCGCGTCTGACCTGCGACCCCCGTGACCGACACCCGCAGCCACCGAGCGAGACCGCATGACCAGACCACCGACGCCAGCACTGACCCGCCGTCCGCTACGAGCGGGACGCCGACGGCATCGTCACGCTGACCCTCGACGACCCGACCGCGAGCGCCAACACCATGAACGAGGCCTACCGCGACGGCATGGGCGCGGCCGTCGACCGGCTGGAGGCCGAGCAGGACGACGTCACCGGCGTCGTGGTCACCAGCGCCAAGAAGACCTTCTTCGCCGGCGGCAACCTCAAGCGGATGGTCGCAGGCCGGCCCCGACGACGCGCCCGTGGTGTTCGCCGAGGTCGAGGGCATCAAGGCCGAGCTGCGCCGGCTCGAGACCCTCGGCCGCCCGGTCGTCGCCGCGATCAACGGCGCCGCGCTCGGCGGCGGCCTGGAGATCGCGCTGGCCTGCCACCACCGCATCGCGCTCGACGACCCGCGCACCGAGATCGGCCTGCCCGAGGTCACCCTCGGCCTGCTGCCCGGCGGCGGCGGCGTCACCCGCGTCGTCCGGATGCTCGGCCTGACCGACGCGCTGATGGACGTGCTGCTCACCGGCACCCGCTTCAAGCCGGCCGCAGGCGCTGGAGAAGGGCCTCGTCGACGAGCTGGTCGCCGCACCGCGACGAGCTGGTGCCGGCCGCGAAGGCGTGGATCCTGGCGCACCGCGACGACGAGGACGGCCGCCGCCCAGCCCTGGGACCGGCCGGCTACAGGATGCCCGGCGGCACCCCGTCCACCCCAAGCTGGCCGCGTTCCTGCCGGCCTTCCCGGCCAACCTGCGCAAGCAGACCAAGGGCGCGAACTACCCGGCGCCGCGCGCGATCCTGTCCGCGGCGGTCGAGGGCGCGCAGGTCGACTTCGAGACCGCGAGCGCGGATCGAGTCGCGCTACCTGACGCAGCTCGTCGTCGGCCAGAACTCCAAGAACATGATCCAGGCGTTCTTCTTCGACCTGCAGGCGATCAACTCCGGGTCGCTGCGCCCGGCGGGCGTACGAGCCGTTCACCGCCACCAGGCTCGGGCGTGCTGGGCGCCGGGATGATGGGCGCCGGCATCGCCTACCAGGCCGCCCGCTCCGGCATCGAGGTCGTGCTCAAGGACGTCAGCTCGAGGCCGCGCCGAGAAGGGCAAGGCGCACTCGGCGGCCGTGCTGGACAAGGCAGGTCGCCACGCGGCAAGATGACCGAGGAGCGCAAGGCCGAGATCCTCGACCGGATCACGCCGACCGCCGACCCGGCCGACCTGGCCGGCTGCGACACGGTCATCGAGGCCGTCTTCGAGGACCCCGACGCTCAAGGCCAAGGTGTACGGCGAGGTGCAGGACGTCGTGGACGCCGACGCCCTGCTGTGCTCCAACACCTCGACGCTGCCGATCTCCGAGCTGGCCGACGGCGGTGGACCGGCCCGAGGACTTCATCGGCATGCACTTCTTCTCGCCCGTCGACAAGATGCCGCTGGTCGAGATCATCCGCGGCGAGAAGACCTCCGCCGGAGACCGTGGCCCGCGCCATCGACGTGGTGCAGCAGATCAAGAAGACGCCCGATCGTGGTCAACGACAGCCGCGGCTTCTACACCTCCCGGGTCTACGGCACCCTGCTCACCGAGGCCGCCGCGCTGCTCGAGGAGGGCGTCGACCCGCAGACCATCGAGCGGGCCGCCACCATGGCCGGCTTCCCGGCGCCGCCGCTGGCGATGCTCGACGAGGTGTCGCTGACGCTGACTCGCAGAGCATCCGGCGCGCCACCGAGGAGGCCGCCGCCCGCGACGGCGTCGAGCTGCCCGAGCAGCCCGGCACCGCGACCATCGACGCGGATGGTCGACGAGTTCGGCCGGCACGGGCAAGGCCGCCGGGGCCGGCTTCTACGACTACCCGGCGGACGCGAGGAAGCGGCTGTGGCCGGGGCTGCGCGAGCACTTCGCCGCGCCGGGGTGGAGGTGCCGCTGCGTCGACCTGCAGGAGCGCTACCTGTTCCGGATGGCGCTGGAGACCGCCCGCTGCTTCGACGAGGGCGTCATGGACTCGGCCGCGGCCGCCAACATCGGCTCGATCATGGGCATCGGCTTCCCGCCGCTGTTCGGCGGCGCCGTGCAGTACATGCAGGGCTACGAGGGCGCCGAGGGCATCCGGGCCGGGCTCACCGGCTTCGTGGCCCGGGCCCGCGAGCTGGCGGCGGCCTACGGCGAGCGGTTCGAGCCGCCGGCGTACGTCGTGGAGCTGGCCGAGCGGGGCGGGCGCTTCCCGGCCTGAGCCGGGGCGGGGGGCCGCCGAGGAGTTCCGGCGGTTCCCCCTCCCCGCGGGGCGATCCGCGCCACCATGGTGCGGTGACGATCCCGACCCACGAGCCCGCCGACCGCGCCCCGGTGGGGCCGCTCGGCTGCCGTGGGCGGCTGGGCGCCGCGCCGAGGCCGGGACCGCCGCCCGTCGTCCACGTCGCGGGCCTGTGGGTGCGCTTCGGCGCGGTCGACGCCGTCCAGGGCATCGACCTGTAGGTGGCCGCCGGTACGGCGACCGCGCTGCTCGGCCGCAACGGCGCCGGCAAGTCGACGACGATGCGCGTCCTGGCCGGGGTCATCCCGCCCACCGGGGGAGGGGTGAGGGTCGACGGCCGCGACATCCGCAGCGAGACGCTGGGCGTGAAGAGGGTCACCGGCTACTGCCCGGACGTGGGCGGCCTGGTGCCGCGGGCGACACCCTGGGAGCACCTGCAGCTGGCCGCCCGGCTCCGCCGGATGCCCGCCGGCTGGGAGGACCGCGCCCGCGACCTGCTCGAGCGCTTCGACCTCGGCGGCGCCACCCACCGGGTCACCGCCGGCTTCAGCCACGGCATGGGCCGGCGGATGTCGGTGATCCTCGCGGCCTTCCACCAGCCGCAGGTGCTGCTGCTCGACGAGCCCTTCGACGGCGTCGACCCGCTCGGTGTCGAGGCGACGATGGAGGTCATCGCCGACGCCCGGGCGGAGGGCTCCGCCGTGCTCGTCTCCACCCACCTGCGTGAGCTCGCCGTCGAGGCCTGCCAGCACGCCTTCGTGCTGCGGGGCGGCTCCGCCGTGCCCAGCTCAGCGCCGCCGAGATGTCCGGAGAGGACGGTGCCGATGCCTACCGCGCCCTCCTCGGCTGAGAGGCCGCCGGGCCGGCGCCCGCCGAGCGCCCGGCGGTGCGCGACCAGCGCCGCGCCTTCGGCCGACGTGGGCCCGTGCTGAGGTTCCGGCGCCGCCGGGGCACCGCGGCGATCCGCGGACGCCCTCGCTGCGTCGCTGCGGTCGGTGATGCTGGCCGCTGACGCCGCGCCGCGGCTGCCGGCCCTGCTACCGGCGCACGACCGCCGCAGCGACGTCCTCTGCTCCTCCCTCGGGATTCTCGCGTGCTGCTCATCTCGATGGTGTCGGCCGCCGCCTCCGGTGGTGGTCGGGAGCTGCTCCCGCGCGAGCAGGCGGTCGCCTTCCCGGTCAGCTCCACGACCGACCACCTCGGTGCCCTGCTGATGGCGCCGCTCAACATCGCCTGGCTGCTGCAGGCGTGGACGCTGCTGGGCGCCACGGCGTACGCCGTGGGCCCGCGTCCCGACCCTGCCGCTCGCGCTGACGCCGGTGCTGGTCTGGCTGGTCGCGGCGACGGCGCTCGCCCAGGCCGTGGCCTGGTCGGTGGAGTGGGTCCGGCGCGGGACCGCGCGGGTCCTCGCCGTCGCGGCGCCAGCGCGCTCGCCCTCGGCCTGGCGCTGCTCATCGTGACCGACACCCTGGTGGTCGTCCTCGACCGGAGCCCGACCGTGCGGATCCTCCTGGGCGCTCTTCGGCGGGCGCCGGCCTGGTCGCGCTGGGAGGAGTCGTCGTGGTGCTGCTCGCGATCGCCCTGGTCGCCGTCTGGCCGGCGCGGTGGCGGCGGCGCGGTCGTCCGTCGTCCCGCCCGCGACGAGCTGCGTGGGGAGACCTCGCGCGCCCGGCCCGGCCGAACCCCGCCAGCGACCTGGTCGCGCTGCTGCGCACCGACCGGGCCGGCGATCTGGCGGTCGGTGCCGCTGCGCCGTGGCCTGGCCGTCCTCGGGTTGCTGCCCGGTCTGGTCGCCCTCGCCGGCGGCCTTCGGCTGGGTGATGCTCGCCATCATGCCGGGCCTGGTCGCCTCCGGCGGTGCGCTGCTGTTCGGGGTCAACTCGTGGTGCCTGGACGGTCGCGGCGCGCTGTGGCGTGACAGTCTGCCGGTCTCCCCACGGCTGGTCTTCGCCTCGCGGGCGATCGTGCTGGTCGAGATCCTGCTCGTCGTCACCACGCTGACCTTGATCATGGGGTCGGTGCGGGCCGGGCGCCCACCGCCTCGCGCGCTCGCCGTGCTGTGCGGCGGTGGTGGTCACCGTGCAGGTGGTCGCCACGTCGCTGCGCTGGTCGGTGCGCTCGCCGTATCGCCGTCGACCTGCGCGGCGCGCGGGCGACGCCGGCGCCGCCGCTGGTGATGGTGGGCTACTCCGCGCGGCTGGCGTTCACCACGACGATGACCGGGCTGCTGTTCGGGGCGCCGGCGTTGCGCCCTGTGGGGTTCGCGTTCGCTGCTGGCGGTGCCGTTCCTGCCGTTCTCCGGGCGCCAGCTGCGGCGTACCGCCATGGCCTGGTCCGACCCGCCCACGCGGGCCCGGGTCATCGCGACCGTCGCCGTCTGACGGGTGGCCGCGCAGGACGGGACGCCTCGGCGGGTGGCCGCGCGCGCGAGCGGACGCCTCGTCGGGGGGCTACTGGCCGGCGCTGCCCTTGGCGCACGACAGCAGCGGCGTGGTCAGCGCCTTCTGCGCGGCGTCCTGCTTGCCCTGGAAGATCGGCGTGAACAGCGTGTTCAGGTTCTCCTCGGTCATCACCTGGTCGACGCACTTCATCATCTGCTGCGGGATGGTGCCGCTCTTGTTCATCGCGCTCTTCATCATCGACTCCACGTCGGCGCAGTCGAAGAGCACGCCGGTCGCAGCCTTCGCGTCGGGCGCCGACATCGGTCACGTTGGCGACGTCGTCTTGGCGTCCAAGTCGTCGGTGAGGAGGCCGTAGTCTGCAGCTGGTCGGTCCCGACCTCGTCGACAAGCCCGGTGCCGATGCAGTCGGCGTCGTTGCGGTCCATGGTGAGGAACTGCGAGGTGCCCGCGGTCGACTTCTGCGCCTGCATGAGCGAGTCGGCGATGGAGGACGCGGCCTTGGTCTCGTCGGCGCTGGCGCTGGCGCTGGGTGAGGCGGACGGGGATGCCTTCCCGGAGCTGTCGGTGCTGTTCGAGCTCGCCGACCCCTTGGAGCCGGAGCCCGACCCGGAGTCGTCGGAGCCGCAGGCCCCCAGGGCCAGCAGGAGCACGGCGAACAGCGCCGCCAGGAAGGTCTTGGACATGGTTCCCCGTTTCGTCGGACGTGCCGGTGCGGGCGGACGCGCCTGCCGGAACGGCCTACCGGCCGCCACCCACCGTGCCCCGGCTCCCGGACGGCTCCCGGCCCGCTCAGGGTCGGTGCGGCCCTCTAGCCTCGGCTGCATGGACTTCTCACCCTCCCCGCGAGCGGCCGAGCTGACCGAGCGGGTCCGCGCGTTCGTCGCCGCCGAGATCGACCCGGTCGAGCCGCAGTACCACCGCGACCTGGCCGCGCTGCGAGCCGGGGCGGGGGACGTCTGGACCCCGCTCCCGCTCATCGCGGAGCTGCAGGCCAAGGCCCGCGAGCAGGGGCTGTGGAACCTCTTCCTCCCGCGCGGAGCACGCCGGGGAGTACGCGGCGGCGTACGGCACGCACGGAGGCGCAGGGCCTGACCAACCTGGACTACGCCTCCGATCGCGGAGCTGACCGGCCGGTCCGTGCTGGCCCCGCATGGTGCTCAACTGCAACGCCCCGGACACCGGCAACATGGAGGTGCTGCTGAAGTACGGCACCGAGGAGCAGCGGGCGCGGCTGGCTCGAGCCGCTGCTGCGGGCGGGGATCCGCAGCGCGTTCACCATGACCGAGCCGGACGTCGCTTCCTCCGACGCCACCACCATGGCCGCGACGGCGGTGGTGGAGGGTGACGAGGTGGTCGTCAACGGCCGCAAGTGGTGGTCGACCGGGGTGGGTCACCCGGACTGCCGGATGCTGGTCTTCATGGGGCTGACCGACCCGGACGCCGACCGGCACTCCCGGCACACCATGGTGCTGGTCCCGCGGGAGACCCCGGGCGTCGAGGTCGTGCGGATGCTGTCGGTGATGGGCATGTACGACGAGCCGCACGGCCACGGCGAGGTGTCGTTCACCGACGTCCGGGTGCCGCTGTCCAACGTGCTGCTGGGGCCGGGCCGGGCCTTCGAGATCGCCCAGGGCCGGCTGGGGCCGGGCCGGGTGCACCACTGCATGCGGCTGGTCGGCCTGGCCGAGATGGCGCTGGAGCTGGCCGTGCGCCGGGCGACCGAGCGCACCGCCTTCGGACGGCCGCTGGCCAAGCTGGGCGGCAACGCCGAGCGCATCGCCGACGCCCGGATCGCCATCGACCAGGCCCGCCTGCTCGTGCAGCACGCGGCCTGGGTGCTGGACACGCAGGGCTCGGCGGGCGCGCTGGCGGCGGTCAGCGCGATCAAGGTCGCGGTGCCCTCCATGGCCCAGGCCGTCATCGACATGGCCATGCAGCTGCACGGCGGCGCCGGCTTCGACGAGGCGCTGCCGCTGGCGGCCGCCTGGGTCAGCGCCCGCTCGCTGCGCATGGCCGACGGGCCGGACGAGGTGCACCGGGGCGTCATCGCGCGCCTGGAGCTGCGGCGGTACGCATGAGCCGCGTGCTGGTCACCGGGGGGTCCTCCGGGCTGGGTGCGGCCCTCGTCGCACGGTTCGCGGCCCGCGGCGACCAGGTGCTGTCCTGCGACCTGACCGCCCCCACCGAGGCCTCCCCCTCTCAGGCGGCCGGTCCTCCCGAGGCGGCCGGGTCGGCGGGCTCCGCCGGGTCGGTCACGCACCGACGGCTCGACGTGCGCTCCGAGCCGGAGTGGGCCTCGGCGCGCGACTGGGTGCAGGAGGCCTGGGGCGGGCTCGACGTGCTGGTCAACAACGCGGGGGTGGCCGGTGGTGGGCGCGTCGAGCTGTGCTCGCTGGAGGACTGGCAGTGGATCTTCGACGTCAACCTGTTCGGGGTCGTCCGCGGGGTGCGCGCCTTCACGCCCCTGCTCAAGCAGCAGGGGTCCGGCTGGATCGTCAACACGGCCTCGCTGGCCGGCCTCGTGCACCCGCCCGGGATGGGCTCCTACAACGCGGTCAAGGCGGCGGTGGTCGCCTTCAGCGAGACCCTGTCCCACGAGCTCGGGCCCTACGGGGTGGGGTGCACGGCGGTCTGCCCGTCGTACTTCCGCACCAACCTGCTGGCCTCCATGCGCGGTGGTGACCCCGACCTGGCCGCGGCGATCGGACGCCTGGTGGAGCGGTCGCCGATCAGCGCCGACGACATCGCCGCGGCCGTGCTCGACGGCCTGGACCGTGGTCTGTCCCTCGTGCTGCCGGACGAGCCGGCCCGCACGGCCTACGACGCCAAGCTGCACCACCGCGAGGCCTACGACGCCCAGATGGCGGCCACCGCCACCCGGATGAGGGAGCGCCAGGGATGAGCGACGGCGAGGACGGCGTCGAGGTCCGGGCCGAGGACGCCTTCGACGTGGCGGCGGTGGCCCCGTGGCTGCGCGAGCACGCGAGCGACCCCGCCGGGCTGGACGGCACGCCGACGGTCCGGCAGTTCGCGGGAGGGGCCTCCAACCTGACCTACCTGCTGACCTACCCCACGCGCGAGGTCATCCTGCGCCGGCCGCCGTCGGGGGCCAAGGCCCGGGGCGCGCACGACATGAGCCGCGAGTTCACCATCCAGTCCCGGCTGGCGCCCGTCTTCGACCGGGTGCCGCAGATGCTGGCGTTCTGCGACGACCAGACCGTGCTGGGCTCGGACTTCTACGTGATGGAGCGGCTCCGGGGCACGATCCTGCGCCGTGACCTGCCACCGGACCTGACGCTGTCGCCGCCGGACGCGGCGACGCTGTGCCGCACCTTCCTCGACGTCCTGGTCGAGCTGCACCAGGTCGACCCGGGCCAGGCCGGGCTGGGCAGCCTCGACCGCGGTCCGGGCTACGTCGCCCGGCAGGTCGGCGGCTGGTCCAAGCGCTTCCGGGCCGCCCGCACCGACGACGTCGGCGACTACGAGCAGGTGATGACCTGGCTCGACGAGCACCAGCCCGACGACGTCGCGTCCCGGGTGGTCCACAACGACTTCCGGCTCGACAACGTGGTGCTCGGTCCGCCCGCCGCCGGCTCCGTGCCGCTGCGGGTGACCGGTGTCCTGGACTGGGAGATGGCCACCCTCGGCGACCCGCTGATGGACCTCGGCGGCGCGCTGGCCTACTGGATCCAGGCCGACGACGACGAGGACTACCTGGCCATCCGGCGGCAGCCCTCGCACGTGCCGGGCATGCTGACCCGGGCCGAGATGGTGGCCTACTACGCCGAGCGCAGCGGCTTCGAGGTCTCGCCGGAGCAGTGGCGCTTCTACGAGGTGTTCGGCCTGTTCCGGCTCGGGGTGATCGCGCAGCAGATCTACTACCGCTACCACGAGGGGCAGACCAGCAACGAGGAGTACGCCCGGTTCCTGCCCGTGGTCCGCTACCTCGACCAGCGCTGCACCCGCCTGGTCCGGGAGTCCTCGGCGCCGGGCTCCCCGTGAGCCGCCCCGTGAGCCGACCCGAGAGGGCCGTGAGCGTCGCGTGAGCGTCCTGCTGCTGGTCCGGCACGGCCAGGCCTCCTGGGGGGCGGCCGACTACGACCGGCTCTCGCCGCTGGGGGAGCAGCAGTCCCGGGTGCTCGGGGACGCGCTGGCCACCCGCGGGGTGCGGCCCGACGTCGTGCTCAGCGGGGGCATGCTGCGGCACCGGCAGACCGCCGCCGGCCTGATGGTCGGGGGCGGGTGGGACGGCGAGGTCGCCTCCGACCCCGGCTGGGACGAGTTCGACCACCGGCAGGTGCTGACCAGGCACGCGGCCCGCGAGGACGGGGGCAGCGACGGGCGCAGCGACGGGCGCAGCGACGGGGGCAGCGACGGGGGCACCGACGGGTGCGGGTCAGACCTCCGAGCAGTTCCAGCGGGCGTTCGAGGAGGCCACCCGCCGATGGACCGACGGCGCGCACGCCGCGGACTACGACGAGAGCTTCGCGGACTTCACGGCGCGGGTGGAGGCGGCGCTGGCCCGGGCCGTCGAGCGGCTGGGACCGCGGGGGACGGGCGTCGTGGTGACCTCGGGAGGGCCGGTCTCGTGGGTGGCGGCCTCCCTGCTCGGGGCCGGCACGCCGGTGTGGGGGCGGCTCAACCCGGTGGTCGTCAACGCCTCGGTGACCAAGGTCGTCGTCGGCCGGCGTGGCGCCACCCTGGTCTCCTTCAACGACCACAGCCACCTCGAGGCCGAGGCCCTGCTCAGCTACCGATGAGCCGGGTCGGCCCAGGGCGGCCGGCACGTGGCCGCCCTGCCCCTGGCTCCGCTCCTAGGATGAGCCGGTGAGTGCCACCCTCGTCGCCCAGGACCTGTCCGGCGGTCACGCGCACCGCACGCTGTTCGAGCACCTCGACCTGACCGTGGCCCCGGGGGACGTCGTCGGCGTGCTCGGGGCCAACGGAGCGGGCAAGACGACGTTGCTGCGGCTCCTGGCCGGTGACGCCGCCCCCCTCGCCGGAACGGTGCGCACCGCCCCCGGTGACGCCTTCGTGGGCTGGCTTCCCCAGGAGCACGAGCGGGTCCCCGGTGAGACGGTCGGGCAGTACGTCGCCCGTCGTACCGGTGCGGCGCAGGCCACCCGCGACATGGAGCGCACCGCGGAGGCGCTGGCGGCGCCGGCCCCGGGCGACGAGGACGCCTACGCCGCCGCGCTGGACCGGTGGCTGGCCAGCGGCGCCCCCGACCTGGAGGACCGGCTGCCGGCCGTGCTGGCCGACCTGGGCGCCGAGGTCGCCGCGAGTGATCTCATGACCTCGCTGTCCGGCGGCCAGGCGGCCCGGGCGGCGCTGGCCGCGCTGCTGCTGAGCCGCTTCGACGTGGTCCTGCTCGACGAGCCCACCAACGACCTCGACCTCGCCGGCCTGGAGCGGCTCGAGTCCTTCGTGCGGGGGCAGCGGACCGGGGTGGTGCTGGTCTCCCACGACCGCGAGTTCCTGGCCCGCTGCGTCAACCGGGTGGTGGAGCTGGACCTGGCCCAGCACCAGGTGTCCGTCTACGACGGGGGCTACGAGGCGTTCCTGGCCGAGCGGGCGGTGGCGCGACGGCACGCCCGGGAGACCTACGAGGAGTACGCGGACAAGCGGTCCGACCTGGTGGCCCGGGCCCGCACCCAGCGGGAGTGGTCCTCGCAGGGGGTGCGCAACGCGATGCGCAAGAGCCCGGACAACGACAAGATCCGTCGGCGGGCGGCCACCGAGTCCTCGGAGAAGCAGGCCCAGAAGGTGCGCCAGATGGAGTCCCGCATCGCGCGGCTGGAGGAGGTCGAGGAGCCCCGCAAGGAGTGGGTGCTGCAGTTCGTGATCGGCGCGGCACCCCGCTCCAGCGCGGTGGTCGCCACGCTCGACGAGGCGTGCGTACGACGCGGCGACTTCGTGCTGGGGCCGGTGTCGCTGCAGGTCACGGCCGGGGACCGGATCGGCGTCACCGGCCCGAACGGCGCGGGCAAGACCACGCTGCTCGACGTGCTGCTGGGGCGGGTGCCCCCGGACGGCGGACGGGCATCCCTGGGGGCCTCGGTGGCGGTCGGCGTGGTCGACCAGGCGCGGACCGGTCTGGACCCGGCCCTGTCGCTGGGGGACGGCTTCGAGGTGGTGGTGCCCGAGCTCACGCCGGCCGAGGTGCGCACGCTGCTGGCCAAGTTCGGCTTGCGGCGCGACCAGGTCACGAGCCTGGTCGGCGCGCTCTCGCCGGGCGAACGCACCCGGGCGGCCCTCGCGCTGCTGCAGGCCCGCGGGGTCAACCTGCTGGTGCTCGACGAGCCCACCAACCACCTCGACCTGCCGGCCATCGAGCAGCTCGAGCAGGCCCTGGCCTCCTACGACGGCACCCTGCTGCTGGTCAGCCACGACCGGCGGCTGCTGGACGCGGTGCGCCTCGACCAGCGCTGGCAGGTCGAGCACGGCCGGGTCACCACCGCCTGACCCTCCGCGAGCCGCCGTGCGATCGCGGCCGCGGGTCAGCGGGTCAGCGGGGGACGGGCACGATCTCGCCCGAGCCCCGCGGCACCAGCTCGTGGGCGACCACCACGTGCTCGGGGGCCTCGGCGTCCCCGGCCAGCCGTGCGAACAGCAGTCGGGCCACCTCGGCGCCGATCACCTTGACGTTCTGCCGTACGACGGTCAGGCCCGGCTCGAGCATGTCGGCCAGCGGGAAGTCGTCGAAGCCGACCACCGCGACCCGGTGCCGCAGACCGCGCGCCCGCAGCGCCCGCGCCGTGCCGATGGCCAGCTCGTTGCGGGTGGCGAAGACCGCCGTGGGCGGGTCGCGCACGTCCAGCACGCGCTCGACCGCGGCCTGGGCCGGGCCGGGGCCTCGGATGTCGCCGACGACCAGGTCGGGGTCCAGCCTGATCCCGGCGGCCCGCAGCCCGTCCTCGTAGCCGGCCCGGCGGTCCACCGCCGTGCGGATGGTGGACAGGTCGTGCAGCAGAGCGATGCGGCGGTGCCCGCCCTGCACCAGGTGCGCGACCGCCTCGCGCGCGGCGCCGCGGTTGTCCACGGTGACGGAGTCGACGTCGATGCCGCGGGGCGCGCGGTCCACGAAGACGATGGGCATCCCGGCCCGGTGCTCGGAGACGAGGTAGTCCTGACGGTCGGTGGCGGGCATCAGCACCAGCGCGTCGACCCGACGGCTGACCAGGTCCTCCACCATCCGACGCTCGCGCTCCTCCTGCTCGTCCAGGCTCGAGGCCAGCACCACCACGCCCTGCGCCTGGCCGGCGTCCTCGATGGAGCGCAGCAGGCTGGAGGAGAAGCTGTTGCCGACGTCCTGCAGCAGGGCGCCGATGACGCCGGTGCGGCCGCCGGAGCGGCGCAGGTTGCTGGCGGCCAGGTTGTGCCGGTAGTCGAGCTGGCCCACGGCCCGCAGCACCCGCTCGCGCACGGGCTCCGAGACGCCAGGCTCGACGTTGACCACCCGGGAAACGGTCTTGAGACTGACGCCGGCCAGCGACGCGACGTCGCGCATCGTGGGCCTCGCCGGCCTCCCGTGGGGGCCGCCCCTGTCTGACACCGTTGTCGTCCTCACAGGTAACAGGTCTACATCAAGCCTTGACGCGAGCACAATGGGCCGTCTATACATACCCAGACAACGTTGTCGTGACCGACCACACTCAGCCCTGAAGGGGTTACCCATGCGCACGTCTTCCATCCGTCCCCGCGGCCGCATCGCCGCCCTGGGAGCGACGGCCATCGTCCTCTCGTTCGGTCTCGCCGCCTGCGGCAGCTCCGACTCCGGGCGACGGTGGCGGCTCCGGGTCGGCTCGAAGAAGGTCGGCGTCTCGCTGATCACCAAGGACTCCACCAACCCGTTCTTCGTGGCCATGCAGAAGGGCGCCAAGGCCGACGCCAAGAAGGACGACGTGTCGACCTCACCATCGCCTCAGGCAAGAAGGACGGCGACGAGGCCGGTCAGATCCAGGCCATCGAGGACGCGGTCGCCCGCGGCGACAAGGGCATCCTGATCACCCCCAACGGCCCCGGGCGTCAACGGCGCCATCAAGAGCGCCCGCGACGCCGGCCTCTACGTGATCGCCCTGGACACTCCGCCCGACCCGGCCGACACCGTCGACATCACCTTCGCCACCGACAACTTCAAGGCCGGCAAGCTCATCGGCGAGTGGGCCAAGTCCCAGCTCGGTGGCAAGCCCGCCAACATCGCGCTGCTCGACCTGTTCAACGACAAGATCGTCTCCGTCGACTACAACCGCGACCAGGGCTTCCTGACCGGATGGGCATCGACACCAAGGACGTCAAGAAGAACGCCGACGAGGACAAGAGCGGCGACTACGACGGCGGCACCTACAAGATCGCCTGCAACGAGCCCACCCAGGGCTCCGAGGACGGCGGCCGCACGGCGATGGAGAACTGCCTGACCAAGGACGCCGAGCATCAACGTCGTCTACACCATCAACGAGCCCGCCGCGGTCGGCGCCTACAACGCCCTCAAGGCGGCCGGCAAGGAGAAGGACGCGCTCATCGTGTCCATCGACGGTGGCTGCGACGGCGTCGACGTCGGTCAAGGACGGCGTCATCGGCGCCACCTCGCAGCAGTACCCGCTGAAGATGGCCTCCCTCGGCGTCGAGGCGATCGCCAAGATGGCCAACGGCGGTGCCAAGCCCGAGACCACCAGGGTCTGGACTTCTTCGACACCGGCGTCGCGCTGGTGACCGACAAGCCGGCCGACGGCGTGGAGAGCATCGACACCACCAAGGGCTCCAGCCTCTGCTGGGGCTGACCCACCCCTGACCCGGACCCGGGTCGACGGTCGTCCGGCGACCGGGCGACGGTCGACCCGGGTCCGGTCCCGCCCCATCCCAGGAGAGAAGAGGATCTCGGTGACCACCGCTACCGCCCCGGGCGCAGCCGCCCAGGAGCTGGCCCGCCGCCGGCACAGCCCCCAGCAGCGAGTCCAGCACCTGCTGCACGGCAACCCGTTCATCAGCCCGGCCCTGATCCTGGTGGCGACGGTCGTCGTCTTCAGCCTGATCAACCCGCGCTTCGCCAACCCGGCCTCGATCTCGCTGATGATCCAGCAGACCGCCGTCGTCGCGGCCCTGGCCGTCGGCCAGACCCTCATCATCCTGACCGCCGGCATCGACCTCTCGGTGGGCGCCATCGCCATCCTCGCGATGATGGTGGCCGGCACAATCTCGTCCGAGAACGGCGTGCCCGGCGCTCCCCGCGCTGCTCATCGGCGTCCTGGTCGGGGTCGCTCGCCGGGTTCCTCAACGGGGTGCTGGTCACCCGGATCAACCTCCCGCCGTTCATCGTCACTCTGGGCACGCTCAGCGTCTTCACCGCCATCGCGCTGCTGTACTCCGGCGGCCTGAGCATCCAGGCGACGGACATGCCGTCCCTGCTGAACTGGACCGGCACGTCGTTCTCCGATCGGCACGTTCCGGATCACCACCGGCGTGCTCATCGTGCTGGTGCTGTACCTGGTCATGGGCTTCGTG
Organism: uncultured Actinomycetota bacterium; assembly: GCA_963750345.1. Lineage (GTDB taxonomy): Bacteria > Actinomycetota > Actinomycetes > Propionibacteriales > Nocardioidaceae > Nocardioides_B. The sequence continues at coordinate 587,851 of CAVVQH010000013.1, forward strand.
CTCAGCCAGACCGCCTGGGGCCGCCACGTGTACGCCGTCGGCGACGACGCCGAGGCCGCCCGTCTCTCCGGCATCCCGGCCCGCCGGGTGCTGCTCGAGGGTCTACACCGTCGCCGGCCTGATCTACGGCATCGGCGCCTGGGTGCTCATCGGCCGCGCCGGCGCCGCCATCGCCCAACGCGATCGTGGACGCCAACCTGGAGAGCATCACCGCCGTCGTCATCGGCGGGACCAGCCTGTTCGGCGGTCGCGGCGGGGTGCTCGGCACGCTGCTCGGGGCCCTCATCGTGCAGTCGTTCACGATCGGCCTCTCGCTGGCCGGCGTCGACCAGCAGTACCGGCTCCTGGCCGTGGGCGCCCTCGTCATCGTCGCGGTCTCCGTCGACCAGTGGATCAGGAAGGTCAAGGCATGAGCACCAGCGACCGAGCAGGCGGCCCGACCCGCCGAGCGCGGGCCAGCCCGTCCTGCAGGCGCGCGGGCCTGGTCAAGACCTTCGGCCGGGTCGTCGGCCTGGACGGCGTCGACCTCGAGCTCTACCCGGGCGAGGTGCTCGCGGTCATCGGGGACAACGGCGCCGGCAAGTCCACGCTGATCAAGTGCCTGTCCGGCGCGCTGGTGCCCGACGCCGGCACGCTCGTCGCTGGACGGCAAGGAGGTCAGCTTCAAGCGCCCGCAGGACGCCCGCGAGGCCGGCATCGAGACCGTCTACCAGACGCTCGCGGTCGTCCCGGCCCTCGACATCGCCAGCAACCTCTACCTCGGCCCGCGAGGAGCGCCGCAAGGGTCCGCTCGGCTCGGTGTTCCGGATGCTCGACAAGAAGGGCATGCGCGAGCGGGCCGGCGCCTCGATGCAGGACGCTGGGCATCCAGACGCATCCAGAACATGTCGCAGGCCGTGGAGACGCTCTCGGGCGGGCAGCGCCAGGCCGTGGCGGTGGCCCGTGCCGGCCGCGTTCGGCAGCAAGGTGGTCATCCTCGACGAGCCGACCGCCGCCCTGGGCGTCAAGGAGTCCAACCAGGTGCTCAGCCTCATCGAGCAGCTGCGCGAGCGGGGCCTGCCCGTGATCCTCATCAGCCACAACATGCCGCACGTGTGGCGAGCTCGCCGACCGGATCCACATCCAGCGGCTGGCCGGCCGGGCCGGCGTGATCACCCCGCAGTCGCACACCATGACCGAGGGCGTGGCCATCATGACCGGGGCGATGACGGTCGACGGTCCCGACGCGGCACCGGCCGGCACGGTGGCCGGCCCGACGACGTGAGCGGCGGACCGGCCCGGTGCCTGTACGCCGAGCTGACGGCACTGCCCGGTCGTGAGACCGAGCTCGCCGGGCTGGTCCGCACGCTCGTCGACGACGTCCGGGCCGAGCCCGGCAACGTCGCCTTCGAGGCGTGGGTCCGCCAGGACCGGCCTCGTGAGTACGTCGTGTTTGAGACCTACGCCGACGGTGCGGCGTTCGAGGCGCACCTGTCCTCGGAGCACTCGCGCCGGTTCAACGCCGCCATCACCGACCTGGTCGAGGGTGGAGGGTCGCGGCTGACCTGGCTGGCGCCGGTCCCGGGCTGAGCCCGGGCGTCCCGCCCCGGGTCCTCCTCGAGGGCCCGGGCCGGAACGGTCAGGCGTTCTCCCACAGGCCGACGACGTTGCCCTCGGTGTCGGTGAAGTACGCCGAGAAGCCCATGTCGCCCACCGGCTGACGGTCGGTGACCCGGGCACCGCCCAGCCGCTCGACGTCGGCCAGCGCCGCCTCGATGTCCTCGACCTCCAGCACCAGCACCGGGGCGGCGACCGGGGCTCCCCGGGCCAGCAGCCCGCCGTTGACGAAACCCGGCTCGCTGGGCGGGCCCTGGTCGCTGGGGCCGGTGGTCACCAGCACGTACTGCAGCTCGGGCACCGGGTGCACCGTCCACCCGAAGGCCTCGGCGTAGAAGCCGGTGGCCCGCTCCCCGTCGTCGAACGGGATCTCGAAGTGCACCACACGACCACTCACGCCGACCTCCGTCACCACACCGCTGGCTGGGCCGCCGCCGCGGCGGCCCGGGACGGCCCAGCGTGGCCGCCCGGGTGCGCGGCGGTCAAGGGGGCTGCCGGAGCGGGCCGGGCTCTGGCAGAGTGGAATCTTCCACCACCGGCCCGCGCAGCACCCGGCCGGTCGCACGGGAGGGACCTCCATGCACGCACCGGTCTGCGTCATCGGGGCCGGCTCGTCCGGGATCGCCGCCCTCCAGGTGCTGACCGCCCGGGGCCTGGAGGCGGACTGCTTCGAGGTGGGCAGCCAGGTGGGCGGCAACTGGCGCTACCTCAACGACAACGGCATGTCCTCGGCCTACCGGTCGCTGCACATCAACACCTCCCGGGACCGGATGTCCTACGCCGCCTTCCCGATGGCGGCCGACCTGCCGACGTACCCCAGCCACTGGCAGGTCGCGGCGTACTTCGACGCCTACGTCGACCACTTCGGGCTCCGGCCCCGGATCGCCTTCCGCACCGAGGTCGTCAAGGTGGAGCCGGCGCCGGGCGGCTGGGCGGTGACGCTGCGCGCGCGCGACGAGCACGGCGACGCGCAGGAGCCCGAGACCCGGCGCTACCCGCACGTGGTGGTGGCCAACGGCCACCACTGGGACCCCCGCTGGCCCGAGCCGTCCTACCCGGGCGCCGAGACCTTCCCCGGCCAGCAGCTGCACGCGCACTACTACCGCACCCCGGACGTGCTGGCCGGCCGCCGGGTGCTGGTGCTCGGCATCGGCAACTCGGCCAGCGACATCGCGGTGGAGTCCTCCCGGGTGGCCGCGCGGACCCACCTGGCCATGCGCCGGGGTGCCCACGTCGTGCCGAAGTACCTCTTCGGGATGCCGACCGACCACCTGACCAGCTCGCCGCTGGCCCGGGGGCCGCTGCGGCTGCAGCAGGCGGCCCTGTCCCTGCTGCTGCGGCTGGCCCAGGGCCGGATGACCGACTACGGGCTGCCCGAGCCCGACCACGCCGTGCTGCACGCCCACCCGACGGTCAGTGCCGAGCTGCTGTCCCGGCTGGGCCACGGGGCCATCGACGTCCGGCCGAACATCGACCGCTTCGAGGGCTCCACGGTGCGCTTCGTGGACGGTACGACGGCCGAGGTCGACGTCGTGGTCTACGCCACCGGCTACAAGGTGACCTTCCCGTTCCTCGACGAGGCGGTGCTCGCACCGCACGACAACCGGGTGCCGCTGTACCGACGCGTCGTGCACCCCGACCGGCCCGGCCTGTACTTCGTCGGGCTCATCCAGCCGCTGGGCGCGGTGATGCCGCTGGCCGAGGCGCAGTCGGCCTGGGTCGCGGACCTGGTCGAGGGCACCGCCGCGCTGCCGTCGGCGCGGGAGATGCGGCGGCAGGTGCAGACCGACCAGCAGCGGCAGCGGGGCCGGTACGTGCCGTCCAAGCGGCACACCATCCAGGTCGACGTGCACGCCTACCGGGTGGTGCTGGAGCGGGAGCGCCGGGCCGGACGGGAGCGGGTGGCGCAGCGCGTCCCCTCCTGAGTCACCGGCCCGGCATCGACGCCCGGGGTCAGCGGACGTCGGGCGGGGGGTGGCCCGGTGCTCCCCCGGACCACCAGCGTGGTGGGCAGCAGCAGGTGCTCGGGCTCGGCCTGCGATCCCGCCCGGTGGTGCTCGATGGCCGCGCGGAGCGCGACGGCCGCGCGACGGCCCTTCTCGCGCACGTCCTGGTGGACGGTGGTCAGCTGCGGGCGCAGGCGCCGGGCCAGCGGGCTGTCGTCGAAGCCCACCACGGAGAGGTCGCCGGGCACGTCGAGCCCCAGCTCCTCGGCAGCGCGCACCACGCCGTGCGCGATGACGTCGGAGAAGCAGAGGATGCCGGTGGGCCGGTCCGGGCGGGCGAGCAGGCCGATCGCGGCGGCGTACGCCTCCTCGTCGTCGCTGTGCTCCTGGCGGTGCACCACGACCGGCACGCCGGCGTCGCGGAGCACCTCGAGCGAGCCGCGCAGCCGCTCCCGCGAGACGTAGGTGACCGCCCGGTCGTCGGCCCAGGGGTCGGCGAGCTCGCCGAGGGCGACGCCGTTGGCGGCGGTCATGACCGCGACCCGCCGGTGGCCGAGGTCGACCAGGTGGCGGGCGGCGGCGCGCGCCCCGGCCCGGTCCTCGACGTTGACGCAGGCCACGCCCGCGGTGGGCTCCTGGTCGGCGTGCACGAGCGGCAGCCCGCGGCGCTCCAGCCAGTCCAGGGCGGACAGCTCCGGTGCGCAGGAGTAGACCAGCGCGCCGTCCATGGCCACGTCCCGGGCCGGGATGACCTCGCCCACCGCGGTGGCCGACAGCAGGGTGACGGCCAGGCCGGTGGGCTCGACCTCCCCGGCGACCGCCCCCAGGAAGCCGGTCGCGACCTCGTCGTCGAAGGCGTCCTGCAGGGAGGAGGTGAGCAGGACGCCGACCGCGCCCGTGGTGCCCCGGGCCAGCGCCCGCGCGGCCGGGTCGGGGCCGGCGTAGCCCAGCTCGGTGGCCGTGGTCAGGATCGTGTGCCGCAGGGCCGCCGAGAGCTGGTCGGGCCGGGAGAACGCGTTGGACACCGTCATCCGGCTGACGCCCAGCCGGTCGGCGATGGTCTGCAGGGTCACTCGGGCCACCGCGCCAGGGTAGTGCGCCGGTCGGGCTCAGTCCTCGGCGTGGGCGGGCCGGCCGGGGTGCAGCCCGACCAGCGCGACCAGCCCGCCGGCCACGAGCAGCACGGCGCAGATGAGCAGCGCCTCGCCGTACCCGGCGTCGAAGACCCGCGGCTGCTGGTAGGCCTCGCCGGTGATGCCGACGAGCGCGGGCAGGGCCGAGACCGCGAGCAGCGACCCGGTGCGGGCGATGGCGTTGTTGATCCCGCTGGCGATCCCGGCGAAGCGGTCGGGGGCCGCGGCCAGGACGGAGGAGGTCAGCGGCGCGACCAGCAGGACCAGCCCCCCGGAGAAGACGACCATGCCCGGGAGCACCCCGGTGAGGTAGCCGGTGCCGGGCCCGACCCCGCGCAGCAGCAGCGCCCCCGCTCCGCACAGCACCGGGCCCAGCGACAGCGGAAGCCGCGGCCCCACCCGGGCGGCGAGCGCGCCCGCCCGCGACGACAGCACCAGCATCATCAGGGTCAGCGGCAGGGTGGCCAGCCCGGCGGCCAGCGGCGTCCACCCGCTGACCACCTGCAGCTGCAGGACCAGGAAGAACAGCAGGGCTCCCAGCGCGCCGTAGACCAGCAGGGTCAGCAGGTTGGCCACCGAGAAGGTCCGGGACGCGAAGAGGTGCATCGGCACGAGCGCGTCGTGGTGGCGGCGCTCGAAGACCACGAAGGCGACCAGCGCGAGCACGCCGGCCAGGGCCGCCACCAGCACCGAGGCCCGGGACGCCGAGCCGGCCTCGATGAGGGCGTACGTCAGCCCGGCCAGCCCGAGCGCCCCCAGGACGGCGCCGAGCACGTCGAAGCCCCGGGCCGCCTGTGGGTCGCGGGACTCCGGCACGTGCCGCGCGGCGACCAGCAGCACGGCCACCGCCACCGGCACGTTGATGAGGAAGATCCACCGCCAGCTGGCGTTGTCGACGATCCACCCGCCGAGCAGCGGGCCGATCGCGGCCGCGATGCCGCCGAGCCCGGCCCACTGGCCGATCACCTTGCCCCGGTCCGCGGGCCGGAAGGAGCCCTGGATCATGGCCAGGCTCCCGGGGGTCAGCAGGGCGGCGCCGACGCCCTGCAGCAGCCGGGCCGCCACCAGCTGGCCGGGGGTCTGGGCCAGGCCGCAGAGCGCGGAGGCGACCGCGAACCACGCCACCCCGACCATGAACACCCGCTTGCGGCCCAGGTGGTCCCCCAGCGAGCCGCCCACCAGGATGAGCGAGGCCAGGGCCAGCAGGTAGGCGTTCACCACCCACTGCAGCTGGGGGACGGTGGCGCCGAGATCCTCGCCCACGCTGCGCAGCGCGATGTTGACCACCGTGCCGTCCAGCAGCGCCATCCCGGAGCCGAGCACGGCCGCGGCCAGCACCCAGCGGCCCTGGGGGCTCCCGCTCGCGATGAGGGTGTCGGCCACCGCTCAGCCCTCCCGTGCCGGGCGGGGGAGATCCACCACGAAGCGCATCTCGGTGGGGTGCGGGGGCCAGGGGGCGGGACGGTGGTCGGAGGTCGCCCGCCAGCCCCCCCGCTCGTACAGGCCGCGGGCCCGGTGGTTCTCCTCCAGGCACCACAGCTCGGCCACCGTCGTACCGGCCCGGGTCAGGGCGGCCAGCACCTCCTCGACGGCGGCCGCGGCCAGCCCCTCGCCCCAGCGGTCCGGGTGGACGGCGAGGTGGCGCAGCGAGCGGTCGTCGTAGGCCGCGAGGAGGTCCAGCCCCCGGCGCGGCTCCACGGCGTCACGGACCAGCACGGTGACGCCCGGCTCGTCGAGCACCAGCGCCCAGCGGGCCAGCACCGCGTCGTCGGGGAAGGGGAAGCGGTCGGGGGGGAAGACGTGCGCCAGGCCGACCAGGTTGGCGTTCCGCTCCAGGTCGCGCAGGGCGACGACGTCGTCGGCGGTGGCCACGCGGTACATGGCGCCAGCCTGGCAGCGCCCCGGTGACGCCGTCCGGCGGGGTCGTCGGCGGGTCGTCGGCGGGGTCACCGCGGGTCCCCGGTCCGGCAGGGGGCACGCTGGGGGTCCGCCCCGCGCCGAGCCGGCCGGGTGCGTCCCGACGCCGATGCAGGAGGGCCCGCCGTGGTCGACACCGAGGACGAGACGAGCACCCCTGCGGAGCTGGTGCACTACCGGGTCGACGACCACGTCGCCTCGGTGGTGCTGGACTCCCCGCCCAACCGCAACGCGCTCTCGCGCCGGCTGGTGGCCGAGCTGTACGACGCCCTGGCCCGGGCCGAGGCCGACGAGGACGTGCGGGTCGTGCTGCTGCGCGCCGAGGGCCGCACCTTCTGCTCCGGTGCGGACCTGTCCGAGGCCAGCACCGACGGCATGGAGCAGGCCGCGGGCACCATCGTCGAGCTGCAGAGGCGGATCGTGGCCCTGCCCAAGCCGGTCGTGGCCCGGGTGCACGGCGCGGTGCGCGCGGGCGGCATCGGCCTCGTGGCGGCGGCCGACATCGCGGTGAGCGCGCACGACGCCACGTTCGCCTTCACCGAGGTCCGGCTCGGCCTGGCCCCGGCCGCGATCTCCCTGACCGTCGTACCCCGGATGAGCGACCGGTCCGCGGCCCTGCGCTTCCTCACCGGGGAGGTGTTCTCCGGGCGCGAGGCCGAGCGCAGCGGGCTGGTGACGCGGTCGGTCGAGGAGGAGGAGCTCAACCTCGAGGTGGACGAGATCTGCGCCGCGCTGGCCCACGGCACCCCCCAGGGGCTGCGCGAGACCAAGCTGCTCACCACCCGTCACCTGGTGCGGCGCATCGAGGAGCAGGGGCCGGACCTGGCCCGGCTGTCCGCGCGGCTGTTCGGCTCGGCGGAGGCGCGCGACGCGATGCAGGCGTTCCTGCACCGGGCGAGGTAGCCGGCGTCCTGATGGACGGGGTCGCCGCCGGGGGCCGCGGGTGGGATCATCGGACCAGGCACCCGAGTGACGCCGTTCACCAGGAGGACGGTCATGCGCGACGGCACGGTTCGCACCGACGTGGAGGAGTTCCTCGTCGCGCGCTCGGACCGGCTGCTGCGCACGGCGTACCTGCTGACCGGCGACCTCGTCCGGGCCGAGGACTTGCTGCAGGAGGCGGTCACCCGGGTCTGGGCCGACTGGGACCGCAGCGAGCTGGGTCCTGACGACGCCGCCCTGGTGGCGCTGGTGCGCCGCCACGACGGGGGTTGGCCGGACCTGCCCCGCCGCCACCGGGACGCGGCGCTGCAGCGGGGCCCGACCGGCGGCTGGCGGGCCGGTGGGGACCGGGCCCTGGCCGCGGCGCTGCTGCGCCTGTCGCGCCGCGAGCGCTCCGTGGTCGTGCTGCGCCTCGTCGTGGGCCTGTCGGTCGAGGACACCGCCTGCGCGGTGGGCTGCTCGCCCGCGGCGGTGCGCCGGCGGGAGGACCGGGCCGTCGCGGCCCTGGCCGGGTCCACCCGGGAGCCGGCCGACCTCCCCGCTTCGCTCACCGCCCTGGCGGCGCCGCTGCGCGACCGTGCCGCGGCCGGCCGCTGGCGGGAGATCGAGCACCGTCGCCGGACCCGGGTCTCCCGGCACCGGGCCGAGGCGGTCGGCGCCCTGGTGCTGGCCGTCGTGGCGCTGGTGTGGGGGTCGGCCTCGGTGGCGCACCCGCCGGCCGGGCCACCGCGGTCCTCCGGCAGCCTGGGCATCGTGCCGGAGCCGCCGGTGCTGGCCGGGCGCAAGCTGCCGGTCGTGGTGCGGCTGCGCGCCTCCGACCTGGTCTACGGCTACAGCACCGAGTCGGTGCCGGGGACCAACCCGTTCCGGGTGGTGGTGCCCGCCTCCGAGGACGTGCAGGCGGTGGTGTGGTCGAGCCCGCCCGAGCTGGGCGGGCAGGTGGTGGTCAGCCTCGACGGCAGCGTGGTGAGCCGGGGGCGTGGTGGTCGCTGGGAGGCACGGCTCCTGCCGGACACCGACCAGTCGCACACCATCGTGCTGCGCGCGACCGACCCCGACATCTCGATGCGCCTGGGGGTGGCCGTCTACCGGTGAGGACCAGCGGACCGGCCGGGGCGCCGGGGGGTGCCGGAGGTAAGGTGGACGACTTGCCCGGGACCGAGGGCGGGTCGCCACGCACCAGGAGTTCGAGCTTGTCCGTTGACCAGATGCGTTCGGGGGCCCCGCTGCCCCACGACGCCGTGGCCCAGGCGGAGATCGCCTCCGAGCAGGAGTTCGTGGACCGGGTCTACGAGCAGCTCGAGCAGTCCACCAGGAACGCGCAGGCGCTGGCCCTGGAGGGTCACGGCCGCGCGCACCTCGGCCACGAGGGCGGGCTGGTCGAGCGGGACGCCATGGTCTTCCAGGCCGCCAAGCGCATCGCCACCCTGAACGCCGCCCACGAGGGCCTGGTCTTCGGCCGGCTCGACCTCGGTCCGCAGGTCGCCGGCGCCGACCGCCCGCGCTACATCGGCCGGATCGGGCTGCGAGACGAGCAGCGCGACTCGCTGCTGGTCGACTGGCGGGCCCCGGCCGCGGCGGTGTTCTACCAGGCCACGGCGGCCGACCCGCAGGGCGTCGTACGGCGCCGGGTGCTGCGCTGCGCCGGGGCCGCAGGTGGTCGCCGTCGAGGACGACCTCCTGGACGCGGAGACCGGCGCCGACCTCGTGGTGGTCGGCGAGGGCGCGCTGATGGCACAGCTCTCGCGGGCCCGGGACCGCACCATGCACAGCATCGTGGCCACGATCCAGGCCGAGCAGGACCGGGCCATCCGGGCGCCGGGCAAGGGGGTCGTGTCGATCTCCGGCGGGCCGGGCACCGGCAAGACCGTGGTGGCGCTGCACCGGGCGGCGTACCTGCTCTACTCCGACCGGCGTCGCTACGAGACCGGCGGCGTCCTGATCATCGGGCCGTCCGGGGTCTTCATGCGCTACATCGAGCGGGTGCTGCCCTCGCTGGGCGAGACCGCGGTGGCGCTGCGCTCGTTGGGCGAGGTCGTCGACGGGCTGCGGGCCTCCCGCCGCGACGAGCCCGCGGTGGCCGACGTCAAGGGCGCGGCGCTGATGGCCGAGCTGATGCGTCGTACGGCGCGGGTGGCGGTGCCCGAGGCGCCCAACCAGCTGCGGGTCTTCTACCGCGACGACAACATCGTGCTGTCGCCGCGCGAGCTGTCCCGGCTGCGTCGCCAGCTGCTCGGGCAGGGCCTCCGCAACCGGCAGGTGCCGCGGGTCGCCTCCACGCTGCTGGACGCGATGTGGCGGCAGGTGCGCGGCGAGCGGGGGCGCGACCGCGGCCGGGCCGACTTCAACGACACCATGCTCGGCACCGCGTCGTTCGTGGACTTCGCCCTGGCCTGGTGGCCGCCGCTGGAGGCCACCGAGGTGCTGGCCTGGCTCCGCGACCCCGAGCTGCTGGCGCGGGTGGCCGACGGCCTCCTCGACGCCGACCAGCAGGCGCTGCTGAGCCGGTCCTGGGGGCCGCCGCGCGAGCCCGCGGCGTACCGGGCGACCCCGGACGAGTGGTCCGTCGAGGACGTCCCGCTCATCGACGAGCTGCGCTTCCTGCTGGGCGACGTGCCCGAGCCGAAGCGGGGCGACCGCGACGACGACCCGGACCCGCTGGCGCACCTGTTCGACGAGAACGTGCCCGAGCTGAGCACGGTGGGGGAGCGGACCTACCCCACCGGTCCGCGGGCGACCTCGCGCACCGAGGACGACTTCTACTCCCACGTCCTGGTCGACGAGGCGCAGGACCTGACCCCGATGCAGTGGCGGATGGTGGGCCGGCGCGGCCGGTCCGCGACGTGGACCGTGGTCGGCGACCCGGCGCAGTCGTCGTGGCCGGTGGCGGCCGAGGCGCTGCGGGCGCGGGAGGAGGCGCTGGGCGACAAGCCGCGCCACGACTTCCACCTGTCCACGAACTACCGCAACAGCGCCGAGATCTACGCCTTCGCCGCGGCGTACGCCTCCCGCGTGGGGCTGGACGCCGACCTGCCCGACGCCGTGCGCGAGACCGGGGTGCTGCCCTCGGAGCGGACGGTCCTCGACCTGCGCGAGGGCGTCCGGGACGCCGTGACCGAGGTCGTCGAGGCGGTCGAGGGCACCGTCGCCATCGTCGTGCCCGTGGCCCGCCGCGAGCAGGTGCAGGGCTGGCTGGACGGCTGGACGGACCTCGCCGACGCCGCGGCCGGGGGCAGCTCGGCCCGGCTGGCGGTGCTCACCGGCGTGGAGACCAAGGGCCTGGAGTTCGACGCGATCGTGGTCGTCACGCCCGACGAGATCGAGGCCGAGTCCAGCACGGGGCGCGCGACGCTGTACGTGGTGCTGACCCGCGCCACCCAGCGGATGGTCACCGTCACCACCTGACGCCGAGGCGTCCCGTGCTGCGTCCCACGACCCGCCGAGGCGTCCCGTGTTGCGTCCCCTGACCCGCCGAGGCGTCTCGTGCTGCGTCCCAAGACCCGCCGAGGCGTCTCGTGCTGCGTCCCAAGACCCGCCGAGGCGTCTCGTGCCGCGCAGGTCCCTCACCGGATGGGACGCCTCGGCGGGGTGCGGCGCACGGGAAGGGACGCCTCGGCGGGGTGCGGCGCACGGGAAGGGACGCCTCGGCGGCGGACGAGACGCAGGACCGGACGCCTCGCCGGTGGGTAGAGTCGCCGACCATGGACGACCGCCCCGCCTCCGACGCCGCCGCCGCTCTCCGGGGGGTGCAGTCCCACGAGGCCTGGGCGGTCATCCGGCTGCGTGACTCCGCCACCGTCACCCTCGTCGGCGGCTCCCGCTCCGAGGTCGAGCGGCTGCTCGACGTACCGCTGGAGGAGGGCGTGCCACCCGAGGGCCGGCGCTTCGACCGGCTCGTCGCCATCCCGTTCCGGCAGGTCGCCGAGCGCGGCTTCGAGGCCCACGACGACGGCACCCCGCTGACCGTCGTGGACATCGAGACCGAGTCCGAGGTCCCGCTCGACGACCTGCTGGCCGCGCTGCCCGACGAGGTCGTGGAGTTCGCCGACCGCGGGGGCTTCGACACCTCCGACGAGGAGTACGGCGTCGTGGTGGAGGCCATCATCGACGGCGAGATCGGCAACGGCGAGGGCGCCAACCTCGTGGTCGGCCGGCACTACCGGGCCCAGGTCGAGGACTGGGGCGCCGGCCAAGGCCCTGACCGTCCTGCGCCGGCTGCTGGAGCGCGAGCGCGGTGCCTACTGGACCTACTGCTTCTTCACCGGCGACCGCTACCTGGTCGGGGCCAGCCCCGAGCGGCACGTCTCGGTGCACGGCGGCGACGTCCGGATGAACCCGATCAGCGGGACGTTCCGGCTGCGGGGGATGACCGACCCGGTCGTGCGCAAGGAGCGGCTGCTGGAGTTCCTGGCCGACGAGAAGGAGATCTACGAGCTCTTCATGGTCGTCGACGAGGAGCTGAAGATGATGTGCGACATCTGCGGGGAGGGCGGCCAGGTGCTCGGCCCCTTCCTCAAGCCGATGACGCACCTGGTCCACACCGAGTACCTGCTCGCCGGTCGCACCGACCGCGACGTCCGCGAGGTGCTGCGCGACACGATGTACGCCGCGACCGTCACCGGCTCCCCGGTGGAGAACGCGTGCCGGCTGATCCGCAAGTACGAGACCGAGGGCCGCGGCTACTACGGTGCCGCCCTGGCCCTGCTGGGCCGGGACCGGGCGGGGGAGGCCACCGCGGACTCGCCCATCGTCATCCGCACCGCCGACGTCGACCTCGAGGGCAACCTCCGGGTCTCGGCCGGCGCCACCCTGGTCCGGGACTCCGAGGCCGCCCACGAGGTGGCCGAGACGCACGCCAAGGCCGGCGGGATCCTGTCCGCGTTCGGGCTGGTCGAGCAGGCCTCCACCGCCTCGGGCGACGGTCTGGACGAGCTGGTCCGCGACGAGGACGTGGTCATCGCGCTGGGGTCGCGCAACCAGCGGCTGAGCCGGTTCTGGCTGACCGACCAGGGCGGGTCGCCCCCGGCGGTCGAGCTCAAGGGCAAGACGGTGGTCATCCTCGACGGCGAGGACGACTTCGTGAACATGCTGCGCCACGTGCTCGCCGTGATGGGCATGACCTCCTCGGTGGTGCGGCACGAGGACTGGACCGAGGAGGCCCTGGAGGGCTACGACCTGGTCGTGGTCGGCCCGGGCCCGGGGGACCCCCGCGACGGCGACCACCCCAAGATCGCCGTCTTCCGGGCCGCGCTCGACTCCCTGCTGGAGCGCGAGCAGCCGTTCCTGGCCGTCTGCCTGGGCCACCAGGTGCTGTGCGGCCGCCTCGGCGTCGACCTGGCCTACAAGGACATCGTGTTCCAGGGCACGCAGTCGCGCGTCGACCTCGACGGCCGTGAGGAGAACGTCGGCTTCTACAACACCTTCGTGGCCCGGACCGGCGTCGAGCCCCCCGATGGCGTGAGCCTGGCGGCCGACCCGGCGACCGGCGACGTGCACCTGGTCCACGGGCCGCACTACCGCGGCATCCAGTTCCACGCCGAGTCCATCCTGACCGAGCACGGCTACGACCTCCTGCACGACCTGGTCCTCGACCTGCTCGGATGACCCGACCGGAGGAGCCGGCGAGCGTCGTGGTCGTCGACCACCACGACTCCTACACCTGGAACCTCGTGCACCTCGTCGCCTCCGTCACCGGGGTGCTGCCCACGGTCCTGCAGCACGACGAGGTGACCGTCCGCGACCTGCGGGACCACACCCACGTCGTGCTCTCCCCGGGCCCCGGGCACCCTGCGGAGCCGGCCGACTTCGCGCTGGGCCGGGGGGTCTTCGAGCTCGGGCTGCCGGTGCTGGGCGTGTGCCTGGGCATGCAGGCCCTCGTCACCGCGTACGGCGGTCGCGTGGTGGCGCACGAGCCGGCGCACGGGGAGGTCGCCCGGGTGCGCCACGGGGGGACCGGCGTGTTCCGCGACCTGCCGCAGGACTTCCGGGCCGTCCGCTACCACTCGCTGCAGGTCGCCGAGCTGCCCGCGTGCCTGGAGGTGACCGCGACCTGTTCCGGCCCGCAGCCGCAGGACCCCCGGCCGGTCATGGGGGTGCGGCACACCTCGCTGCCGCTGCAGGGCGTGCAGTTCCACCCGGAGTCGGTGCTCAGCGAGCACGGCGCCCGGATCGTCGCGACCTTCCTGGGGCGGGGGTGAGCACCGACCCGGTGGCCCGCTTCGGCGAGCTCGCCGCCTCCTACGACCGGATGTTCTGGCTGGACGGCGGCGGCTTCGCGGGCCTGGTCCGGACGCCGCTCCATCCTCGGGTTCCTGCGCGAGGAGGACGTCTCGCTGACCTACGACGCCGCGGCGCGGGACGGTCGCACGGCACGCCTCGGGAGCCGTCGAGGTGGTCGGCGACGACCCGTTCACGGTGCTGGCCGAGCACGTGGCCGCCGACGCCGGGGACGACGCGGTGAGCTGGGTCGGGTACTTCGGCTACGCCGCCCGGCCGGACCTGCCCGCCCTCACCGGGCCGGGCGGCGGCGGCGGGGTGCCCGACGCCGTGTGGATGCGGGTCCGCGACCCCCTCTTCGTCACCCACGAGGGGTCGCCACCGGGGCCGGGGACGGTCCCGCGTCCCGAGGACCTGGCCGTGCCGGCCGACTACGCCGGCGCCTTCGCCGAGGTCCAGCGACAGCTCCGGCTCGGCAACAGCTACGAGGTCAACCTGACCTACCGGGAGTCGGTGCTCTCCGAGCTCCCGCCGGCGCAGGCCTACCTGGCGCTGCGGGCCAGCAACCCCGCGCCGTACGCCGGCTACCTGCAGCACCATGGCGTGCACCTGCTGTCCTCCAGCCCCGAGCGCTTCGCCACCATCGGGCGGGACCGGTGGGTGGAGACCAAGCCCATCAAGGGCACCACCCCCCGCGGGGCCGACCCGGCCGAGGACCGGCGGCGGGCCGAGGAGCTGGCCACCGACCCGCGCTTCCTGGCCGAGAACCTCATGGTGGTGGACCTGCTGCGCAACGACCTGTCGGTGGTGTGCGACCCGGGCACGGTCGACGTACCGGTGCTGATGGACGTGGAGTCCTACGCCACCGTGCACCAGCTCGTGTCCACCGTGCGCGGCCGGCTGCGCGAGGGCGTGGGCACCGTGGAGGCGCTGCGGTCGCTGTTCCCCGCCGGGTCGATGACGGGTGCGCCCAAGCTGCGCACCATGCAGGTCGTGGCGGCGGTCGAGGACACCCCGCGCGGCGTGTACGCCGGGGCGTTCGGCTGGGTGGGCACCGACGGCCGGGCCGACCTGGGGGTGGTCATCCGCTCCCTGGTGGCCACCGGCTCCGGGCCGCGGTGGCGCTACGAGCTCGGCACGGGGGGCGGCATCACGGTGCGCTCCGAGGTCGGGCCGGAGTACGCCGAGACCCGGTGGAAGGCGGAGCGGCTGCGCGCCGCGGTCCATCGCGACCGGGCCTGAGACGGCCGACGGCGCCGGGGGCACCGGCGCCGTCGGGGGGACCTCGAGGCGTCAGCTGGTGGCGTCCCCGTCGTCGCTGTCCAGGGTGACCTGCACGGTGCGGGCCTTCGAGCCGGCGCTGCGCACCACGGTCAGCGTCACGGTGTCGCCGGGCCGGTGACCGCGGACGGTGGCCACCAGCGACTCCGAGCCGGTGATGATGTCGTCGTCGACCTTGGTGACCACGTCGCCCTTCCTCAGCCCGGCCTTCTCCGCCGCCGAGCCGTCGTTGACGGCCTGGATGCCGGCCCCGGTCAGCAGCCCGTCCTGGCTGCCGGCGTCGGTGACCGAGACGCCCATCCGGGCGTGGGTCGGGGTGTCGCCGCGGCGCAGCTGCTGCACGATCGGCCACACGTTGTCCATGGGGATCGCGAAGCCCAGGCCGATCGAGCCGCCGGAGGAGGAGTCCAGGCCGCCGCTGGACGCGGTGCGGATGGAGGAGTTGATGCCCACCACGTCGCCGGCCAGGTCGACCAGCGGGCCGCCCGAGTTGCCGGGGTTGATGGCCGCGTCGGTCTGGATCGCCGGGTAGGTGGTGTCCTGGTTGGAGCCCGACGGCGCCTGGCCCTGGCTCTCGTCGCTGGACCCGACCGAGACCGGCCGGTTCAGCGCGCTGACGATGCCGCTGGTGACCGTGGCCTGCAGGCCGAACGGTGAGCCGATCGCCACCACGTTCTCGCCCACGGAGATGTCGCCGGACTTGCCGATGGTGGCCGGCTGCAGCCCCGAGACGTCCTTGGCCTTGATCACGGCGAGGTCGGTCAACGGGTCGGTGCCGACGATGGTGGCCGCCTTGGTGGTGCCGTCGTTGAAGCTGACGGTGATGTCGCCGCTGCTGCCGGCCACCGAGGCGACGTGGTTGTTGGTCAGGATCTCGCCGTCGGAGCTGATGACGATGCCCGAGCCGGAGCCCTGCTCCTGGTCGTTTGCACGTTGATCTTCACCACCGAGGGCAGCACCCGTCGCGGCCACCGCCTCGACCGAGTCGTCGGCGGGGGCGGGGTCGGTGCGGTTGACGACCGGGGAGCTGCTGGTCCTCGACGAGGTGGTGGGGGAGTCGTCCAGCAGGCCGTTGGCCGCGGTGAAGCCGGCCGCGCCGAGCACCCCGGCGATCCCGCCGACGACGAGGGCCGCGACCAGCAGCCCGGCCGCGACCGCACGGCCGGGGCGCCCGCCGCGACGGGAGGTCTCGCGGGACGGCTCCTCGGCCCAGCCCAGACCGCCGAACTGCGCGTGGTCGGCGCTCGGCTGGCCCGTGCTGGCCCGGCTGGCCCGCCTGACCCGGAGTGCCCGACGGTGACCCGTACCCGTCGTACCGGTGGCTGCGACCCGCCATCGGACGCGCCGTCCTGCGGCAGTCGCTGGGTGTCGTCGGGGGCCTGGTCCGGTCCGTGGTCGGGTCCGTGGTCGGGTCCGTGCTCGGGGCGGTCGTCACTCATGGCACCAGCATGACCCGGCAGGCTTAACCCCGACTGAGAGTGTCCTGGGACGTCGCCGTGGGTGCGCTGTGACGTGGCGGCACCGGGCGGGACCGGGCCCCCCGGAAGCGTCATCTCGAAGCGCGCGCCCCCTCCGGGAGCGGCGCCGACCGTGCACGGACCCGCCGTGCCGCTCGGCCACCTGCCGGACGATGGACAGGCCGAGCCCGGAGCCGGGCAGCGTGCGGGAGTCGGCGCGAGCGGTAGAAGCGGTCGAAGACGTGCGGCAGGTCCTCCTCCGCGATGCCCGCGGCCCTGGTCGGCGACGGTCAGCCGGCCCTGCGCTCAGCGACACCGTCACCACGCCCAGCGGCGGGCTCCACTTGGCGGCGTTGTCGAGCAGGTTGGTCACCGCCCGCTCGAGCGCCGAGGCCTCGCCGACGACGAACCAGGGCTCCGCGTGCAGGTCGAAGCGCAGGCTGCTGGCGCGACGGCGGACCCGCTGCACGGCCCGCTCGGTGATCTCGGCCAGGTCGACCGGCTCCAGGAGCACCTGCGGCCGGCTGCTCGCGGGCCAGCTCGGTGAGGTCGCCGATGAGCGTGGTGAGCTCCTCGATCTGGAAGCGCACGTCGTCCAGCAGCTCGTGCGCGCGACTCCTCCGACAGCCCACCCTGGCGGTCGGCCTGGCTCAGCAGCTCCAGGTTGGTGCGCAGGGAGGTCAGCGGGCGTGCGCAGCTCGTGGCCGGCGTCGGCGACGAGCTGCCGCTGCCGGTCCCGCGAGGCCGACAGTGCGGCCAGCATGGCGTTGAAGGCCCGCGCCAGGCGGGCGATCTCGTCGTTGCCCTCGACCTCGATGGGGTCGAGCTGCTCGGTGCGGGCGATCTCCTCCGCGGCCTCGGTCAGCGGCCGCACCGGACGGAGCCCGGTGCGGGCCACCATCCAGCCCGGCCAGCGCCGCGGCCACGACGCCGAGCGCCCCCGAAGAGCAGCATGACCAGGCCGAGCGTGCCCAGCGTGCGCTGGTTGGGCTCCAGCGACTGGGCCGACCACCAGGGCCACGCCCTCGCGGATGGTCGGGACGGTGGCCACCCGGTAGTCCACCCCGCCGGCGCTGATGGTGCGGCACGAGTACGCGTCGCTCCCGCGCGCGACCGCCAGCTCCGGGCGCCCGAGCGGGAAGCCGGCGCTGTCCGGGCCGGGGGTCAGGTACGCCGTTCCGTCGGCCAGCATGTAGCCGACCTTGGTGTCGGTGGCGCCGCTGACGAAGGCCGGGATGTTGCGCATCGGGTAGACGCTGGGGTCGTACTGCGCGGAGATCTCGGCCCGCCGGTGCAGCGACGCGTCGAGGGTGGCCGAGAGCTGGTGCCGGACGGTGAGGTACGCCGCCAGGGCGACGAGCGCGACCGAGAGGCCGACGGCCAAGGTGGTCAGGGCGATGACCCGGCCGGCCAGGGACCGGCGCGGGCGCGGGGGCGAGGCGGTCGCGCCACGACACGGCGCTCAGCCCTCCTTCAGCACGTACCCCACCCCGCGCACGGTGTGGATCAGGCGCGGCTCGCCCTCGGCCTCGGTCTTGCGGCGGAGGTAGCCGACGTAGACCTCCAGCGAGTTCGCCGTGGTCGGGAAGTCGTAGCCCCAGACCTCCTCCAGGATGAAGGAGCGGTCCAGCACCCGGCGGGGCCGGCGCAGGAACATCTCCAGCAGGGTGAACTCGGTGCGGGTGAGCTCGATGGTGCGGCTGCCCCGGCGCACCTCGCGGGTGGCGAGGTTCAGCGTGAGGTCGGAGAAGGTGAGGCCCTCGCCGTCGAGCCCGTCGGCGTCGGAGGGGGCGGTGGCTCGGCGCAGCAGCGCGCGCAGCCGGGCGAGCAGCTCCTCGAGGGCGAACGGCTTGGTGAGGTAGTCGTCGGCCCCGGCGTCGAGGCCCTCCACGCGGTCCCCCACGGAGTCCCGGGCGGTGAGGACCAGGATGGGCAGGTCGTTGCCGGCGGTGCGCAGCGCCTTGGTCGTCTCGATGCCGTCCAGGCGCGGCATCATCACGTCGATGACCAGGGCGTCCGGCGCGCGGCCGGCGATGCTGGCCAGCGCCTCGGCCCCGTCGCGGCCAGGGTCACCGTCGTAGCCGTTGAACTCCAGCGAGCGGCGCAGCGACTCGCGCACCGCGCGGTCGTCGTCGACGACCAGGACGCGGGGGCTCGTGCTCGGTCAGACGGTGGTCACGGCCCCACTGTGACAGCCGCGCCTGAGCCACGCCTGAGAGGCAGGCCGCGGGAACGCTCACCGGTCGCCGGGGAGCACCAGCTCGAGGACCCAGGTGGCGACGGTGACGACCAGGGCCCCGACCAGGGCGGTGCCGAACCCGTCCACGTGGAAGCCGAGTCCGAGGCCGCCCGACAGGGCGCTGGTGAGCAGCAGCATCAGGGCGTTGATGACGAAGATCATCAGGCCCAGGGTGACGATGATGAAGGGCAGCGACAGGAGGGTGACCACCGGCCGCACCACGGCGTTGACGACGCCGAAGACGACGGCCACCACGAGCAGCGTGGCCGTGCGCTGGCCGGTGGTGTCCCCGGTCAGCGTGATGCCGCCCAGGAGCCACGTGGCGGCGGCCAGGGCCAGGGCGTTGACGACGACCCAGAGCAGGAACCTCATGGCGCCGATCCTGCCAGGGCGGGTGGCCTCCAGGTCGAGGGCCGTCAGCATGGAGGCCTCCGCGTCGCGGAGGTGCTCGCCGAGCTCGGTCACCGCGGCGTCGACCTCGCCCGCGTCCAGCAGGTCGAGCAGCCGGGCGTGGGAGTGCACCTGGTCGCCGGCGTTGCGCCGGATGCGGTCGACCTGGGCCAGGGCCAGCCGGATCTCGGCGGTGAGCGCCTCGGCCAGCGCCACCAGCCGGGAGGACTCGGTCAGGCCCACGAAGGAGCGGTGGATGGCCAGGTGGGCGGCGGTCAGCTCGGCCGGGCTGGAGGACGAGCCGGCCACCTCGCCGAAGTCCCGCAGTGACTGGCGGCACGCCTCCCGCGCCTCCTCGCCGGCCTGGCCCCAGCGCTGCACCCCGGCGAGCTCGAGCACGGCGCGGGCGACGCTGACGTCGTGCACCGCCACCGGGTCCAGCTCGGTGACGTGCACGCCGCGGTTGGGCTCGCGGGTGGCCAGGCCCTCGGCCACCAGCAGGCCCAGGGCCTCCCGGATGGTGGAGCGGGAGACCCCCATCGCCTCGGCCAGGGCCTGCTCGCGCAGGGCGGTGCCCGGTTCGACCTCGCCGTCGAACAGCGCGCGCCGCAGCTCCTCGGCCACCCGGTCGACGGTGGACGTGTGCTCCAGGCGGAGCGTCTCGAAGGAGCTCAACGGGCACCTCTCCTCGGCCGGTGTCGGTTCGGTGTCGGTAGCCAGGGTCCCACGCGGTCGTCGCACGACGCGTACGCCGGTGTGACGTCCCGGACACGGACCCCCCCGAAACTCGACGCGACGAGGGGGCGTCGGGCATACTGGACACGTCGGATTGTCCGACAACCCGACATCCGGACAAAGTAAAGAACTCGGGACCGGAACGGCGAGAGCACCGAGGAGGCGACGATGGGACAGTCACTGCAGTGGGGGCGGCACTACCTGATGGTGGAGCCGGACCACTTCCGGGTGGACTACGCGATCAACCCCTACATGGACGTGGCCCTCCAGCCCGACCCGGTGCGGGTGCGCGAGCAGTGGGACGCGCTGGTGGCCTCGCTGCGCGCGGCGGGCGCCGAGGTCGAGGTGCTCGCGCAGCGGGCGGACTCCCCCGACATGGTCTACGCGATGAACCTCGGCCTGGTCCTCGACGACCGCGTCGTGGTCTCGCACATGCGCTACGCCGAGCGGCGCCGGGAGGCGGACAGCGCGGTGCCGTGGTTCGCCGGTCAGGGACTCGCGCCGTCGTACGTCGGGAGGGACGGCGTGGGGGCGCACCTGGAGGCCGGTGACGCCTTCGCCTTCGGCGACGCGCTGGTCGTGGGCTACGGGCCGCGCACCGAGGAGCTGGCCCTCAAGCACCTGGCCACCGAGCTGGACGTCCGGGTCCGCGGCCTGCGCATCACCCACCCGGGCATGTACCACCTGGACCTGGCCTTCTGCCCGCTGGACGCGGACGCGGGCGATGGTCTGCCCGGCCGCCTTCGACGAGGCCTCGGCGGCGGCGGCGCTGGCGCTGGTCCCGGACCCGCTGGTGCTGAGCGAGGAGGAGGCGCTGACCTTCTGCGCCAACTCCGTCGTGGTCGGGCGCACCGTGGTGATGCCGCGCCTGCCCGGACCGGCGTCCGCGAGCCTGGCTCGAGGCCTGGGGCTTCGAGGTGGTCGTGGTCGAGGTCGGCGAGTTCCACCTCGGCGGCGGGTCCGTGCGCTGCCTGACGAACCCGCTGGACGTGCTCGCGGGACGCGACCTGCCGCGGGTGACCGGCGGCGAGGTCGTGCTGCCCTGAGCGCGGCCCGCTCCGGGCTCCGGGCCCGCCCCCGTCGGGGTGCGGGCCCGGAGCCGTGCGCCCCCGGGTCGCCGGCCGTGCGTGCCCCCCGCGGCCGAGGATCTCCGGTGCCGGCGCCTCGCGCCCCCGCGCCGTGTCCGACATACCCAGTGTGGCTGTTCGCCACTGTGTCCGGATCATCCGTTTGGTCGCTTTTCACGCCGATGTTCGGACGGGATGCCGGTGACCCGTCGTCGGCGTCGGCAGACGTCCGCCCAGTAGGGTCGCCTGCATGAGCACCGAATTCGTCCCCGTCGCGTCCGGGGTGCCGGCGGCCCACCGGCCCCGGTGCGGCACGCCCGTCCGTGACCTCCCGGCGTACGTCCCGGGCCGTCCGCCCGGCGCGCGACGGGCGTGCCGACGTACAAGCTGTCCTCGAACGAGAACCCCTTCGAGCCGCTGCCCGGCGTGGTCGAGGCCGCGGTGGAGGCGGTCGGCCGGATGAACCGCTACCCCGACATGGGCTGCACGCGAGCTGTACGCCGCGCTCGCGGACCGGCTCGGGGGTGCCCGCCGACCACCTGGCCGCCGGCACCGGGTCGGTGGCCGTGCTCTACCACCTCCTTCAGGCGTACTGCGAGGCCGGTGACGAGGTCGTCTACGCCTGGCGGTCCTTCGAGGCCTACCCGATCGCGGTCGTCCGTCACCGGCGCCACCTCCGTGCGGGTGCCGCTGAGCGTCGGACGGCCGGCACGACCTCGACGCCATGGCCGCCGCGGTGACCGAGCGGACCAAGGTGGTCATCGTCTGCAGCCCCAACAACCCGACCGGGCCGGCGGTCGGCCGCGACCGAGCTGGCGTGCGCTTCCTGGACCGGGTGCCCGACGCACGTGCTGGTGGTGCTCGACGAGGCCTACCGCGAGTTCGTCCGCCGCCGAGGACGCCTTCGACGGGGTGGACGAGCGACCGCCGCCGGCCCAACGTGGTGGCGATGCGCACCTTCGCCAAGGCCTACGGTCTGGCCGGCTTCCGCGTCGGCTACGCCGTCGCGCGACCCCGACGTCGCCGCCGCGGTCCGCACCTGCGCGCTGCCCTTCGGCGTCTCCTCGGTGGCCCAGGCCGCCGCGGTCGCCTCGCTGCGAGCGGGAGGACGGCGCTGCTCGAGCGGGTCGAGGCCATCGTCGCCGAGCGGACGCGGGTGCGCGACGCCCTGCTGGCCCAGGGCTGGCGGTGCCGGACGCCCAGGGCAACTTCGTCTGGCTGCCGCTGGGGGAGCGGACCGGTGAGCTTCGCGGCCGCCGCGGAGGAGGCCGGCGTGATGGTGCGGCCGTTCGCCGGGGAGGGCGTCCGGGTCAGCATCGGCGAGCCGGCCGGGAACGACGTCTTCCTCGAGGTGGCCGCGCGCCTGGCGCCGCCGACCGCCTGATGCGCTCCCCCGGCACCTGCGTGGGGTGACGAGCCGGCCGGGGTCCTCAGTCTCCGATCAGCTGGTGGACTCGCTGGTGGGAGAGTCCCATGATCACCCCGATGTCTCGCCGGCTGATGCCCTCGACGTGCAGGCCCCAGGCCGCCTTGCTCAGCTCGTCGGCCGCCGCGGCGGCCAGCTCCGCTGACCGGTCGACGATGCTCGTGGGCCTGCTTGATGAGGTCCAGGGGGCTCGGATCGTCCAGCACGTACTGGAGTCGATCTTGATGGACCGTGGCGGGACCTCGAGGCACTGCATCACCCAGATCCCTCTCCTGGCACGCAGTCCTGGACACCCGTGCGTGAGCACCGGAGGGATGAGCGCCCCGTCCGCTGGCGCGAACCTTCAGGCGCCCGGCCGACCGCCGCGAGGGGGTGAGGGCCGCGGCCCCGGACGAGGGGTCGTGGCGCCCGGCGATGACGTCAGGTGCCGCAGGTGCCGAGGGGGACGGGGTCGCGGGCGGCACCGGCGGGCCGGCCGCGGTCGCGGGGCCGTTGTCGGCGCCCGAGACGAGCCGGGACAGCCCGGCCACGGCTCGGCCGCGGGCGAGGCGGCGGCGCGGTTGGTCTCGGCCGACCTCGACCAGCAGCTCCTGACGGCGGACCTGGATGTGCCGCGGCGCGTCGACGCCGATCCGGATCACGTCCCCGCGGAACTCCAGGACGGTGATGGTGATGTCGTCCCCGATCACGAGGCTCTCGCCGACCCGGCGGCTGAGCACCAGCATGCAGGTCACTCCTGTCGGTCCGACGACTGGGGCCCGCCGTGGAGCGTGCCGAGCGACGGGTGGGGTCAGCCTATGCGGAAGCGGCAGAGGAAGCCGGTGACAGGGGCGCCCGCATGGGCAGGTCCGTGTCGCCGAGCAGGTACTGACCGGCCAGCCGGGTGCGGTGGTTGACCAGCACCGGGGCCAGGAGGTTGGCGGTGGCGTCCTCCGAGGTGTCGCCCAGGGTCACCACCAGCAGGGCGATCAGGTCATCGGCGCTCTCCACGCCGAGCTCGGCCACGATGGCGTCGTCGATCTCGGGGGAGTAGTCGGCGAAGAACGGGCCCGAGGGCACGACCACGAAGCGGAGCTCGGGGTCGTCGATGGAGCGCAGGTCGCAGACCAGGCCGGTCTCGTCCAGGCGGGCCAGCGCGAAGCGACGCATGTCGGGGAAGCCGGCCAGGGGCTGCACCATCTGCAGCAGCGGTATGTCGGTCTCCGCCTCGGACGCTTCGGTCATCGAGACCTCCTGCTGGGCGGGCTGCTGCACGAGCCGCGGTGCGGTCGTCGGGCCGGCCGTGGTCATGGGCGTGGTCATGGTCATCATGGGGTGATCACCTCAGGAAGTCGAGCAGGCTGGGCTGGATGACCTTGGCGGTGGCGCCCAGGGCGGCCTGGTAGGCCGTGGTCTGCATCTGCACGTCCATGATGGCCGCGGCGATGTCGATGCTCTCCACGTTGGACAGCGAGGTCTTGTTGCTCAGCGCTGCGTTGGACAGCCCCGCCACCGTCGCGTCGACCCGGGCCGAGCGGGTGCCGAGGTCGGCTTGCGCGGTGGTGATCCGGGAGGCGACGGCGTCGACGCCGGTCCAGCGTCGCGGAGAGCGCGGAGGGGTCGGTGCGCAGGGCGGTGATCGCGTCGTCCAGCACCGTGAACAGGTCGTCGCCGCCCGTGGAGAACGCATCCGGGCCGACCACGTTGACGGGCGAGGCTGATGCCGTCCCCGATGGTGCGGTCGACCGGGTTGGCGTCCCCCAGGTAGGTGCCGGCCGCGTCGTACGCCGCGCTGCCGGCCGTGGTGCCACCGAAGATCGGGCGGCCCAGGTGCTGGGTGTTGGCGTCGGCCAGCATGCTGACCCGGATCTGCGTCAGCTCGATGGCCAGGGCCTCCCGGCCGTCGGCGCTCATCGCCCCGGTGTTGGCGCCCTGCGCGACCAGGTCGCGGGCCCGGTGCAGGCTGGTGGTCATCGAGCTCAGCGTGGCGTCGGCGTGGTCCAGCCAGCTCGAGGCGTCCTGGGCGTTGGCGGTGTACTGGTCGCCGGCCGCGAGGGCCGCCCGGAGTCTCATGGAGTCGTTGGTCCCGGTGGGTGAGTCCGACGGTCGGGTGATGGACTTCCCGCTGGACAGCTTGTCCTGGCTGGTGGCCAGGCGGTTGAGGTTGAGCTGCAGCGAGGACAGCGAGTGCTGCGACATGAGCCGCTGCGTGATCCGCGTGATGGTCACTAGTGAACCCCGGTCCGGTTGATGAGCGTGTCGAGCATGCTGTCCACGGCGGTGAGGACCTTGGCCGCGCCCTCGTAGCCGCGCTGGGCGGCGAGCAGGTTGACCATCTCCTCGTCGGTGTTGATGCCCGAGACCGACTCCCGCGAGGCGTCGATCTGGCTCACCACCGCGGCCTGGTTGGTGGAGGCCTGGTTGGCGCTGGAGACGATGGTGCCGAAGCCGGTCACCAGGCTGCGGTAGGCGTCGGCGCCCAGGTCCTGGGCGCTGAGCGCCAGGGCGTTGCCGTTGTCCAGGCCACCCTTGGCCTGCGTGGCGGCGGCCACCTGCCGAGGGTCGGTGATCGCGACCTGCAAGCGTGGCCGCGGTGGTGCCGGAGAAGAGGTCGAGGCCGGCCGCGCCGTCCAGGTCCACGCCCTGGACGTGCTGGGCGTTCACCTGGGAGACCAGCGTGGAGACGAAGTCGTCGAGCCGCGCCGCGTACGCCGGAAGGTCGCTGCCCAGCAGCTGGCCGGTCGCGCCGAGCTCGCCCGAGGTGGGCGTCACGGGAGCACCGTCGACGAGGAGGCCGACCGGGTCGCCGGGGGCATCGTCCAGGGTGGTGGCGCCCGAGGTCGTCACCGTGAAGGCCGCGTTGCCGGTGACCAGGGCCTGACCGCCCAGGGAGAAGTCCACCGTGCTGTCCGGGTTGAGGGTGGCCCGCCCGCCCGTGAGCTCGGTCAGCCGCTGGGTGAGCAGGTCGCGCTGGTCGAGCAGCGCGTTGGCGTCGCTGCCGTTGAGGTTGGCGGCTCGCAGCCCCTTGTTCAGGTCGGCCAGCTGGCCGGCCACCTGGTTGGTCTCGCCGGCCAGGGCGTCGAGCCGGGTGCGCTGGTCGGACCACTCGGCCGAGACGGCGGAGGACTGGGTGGCGATGGTGGTCCGCAGCGTCTCGGCCCGGGCCAGCAGCTGGGTGCGGGCCGCACTGTCGCCGGGGTTGTTGGCCACGGCCTGGAAGCCGGCCTTGAACTTCGACAGCGCCGCCGCGACGCCGTCGTCCCCGGGCTCGCCGATCGCGGTCTCCACGCGGCTCAGCGCGTTCGAGCGGGTGTCGAGGAACGAGGAGGTGCCGTGCTCGGCCCGGGCCCGGGCGTCCAGCACCGGGTCGACCATGCGGTTGACCGCCGCGGCCTCGACGCCGTCGCCGCCGTTGCGCTCGTAGCGCGACCACAGCGCCGGTACGGCGGGGGCACCGGTGGCCTGCGCCACGACCTGCCGTCGCGCGTAGCCGGGGGTGGCGGCGTTGGCCACGTTGCTGCCGGCCACGTCCATCGCGATGCGGTTGTAGCGCAGCGCCGACAGTGCGGTGCCGTAGGAGGAGAAGGTTCCGGACATGTCAGAGGGCCCTGTCTATGAGGCTGATCCTGCGGTCGGTGCCGACGGAGCCGTCCGCGCCGTACGTCGGCGACTTGTCCGACATCGACAGCAGGGTGGCCTGGGCGGCCTGGTAGCCGGCGGTGAGCAGCACGCGGTTGCTCTGCGACATCTCGGAGATCTGCGTGGCCACGGTGGTGAACGCCTCGCGGTGGTCCAGCCAGATCTCCCGCCACGGGTCGTGGCTGTGCTCGGAGATGTCGCGCAGGCTCGGACCGGGCTCCAGGCCCAGCTCGGCGGCCAGGGTGTCCACGGCCACCGCCCGCAACAGCTCCACCTGCCGGATCTCCTCCAGCACACCCTCGATCTCGCGGGCCGCCACCGGCAGCCAGTGCGAGCGGGCGCTGGTCAGCACCAGCTGCTCGACCTCCAGCTTGAACAGCAGCAGGTCGAGCAGGTCACGCTCGCGCCACAGGATGGAGGAGAGGTCTTGCATCGGCATCGGTGTCTGCAGCTCCCTCGTGCGGTCGGTCTGGCTCCCGGCTCATCGGCGGTCCCGAGGGGTTGCTGAGAGGTTCACCGCAGGTCGGTGCGGAAGTTTCTCGCGGCGGTCTCGAGGTGGAGGCGCGACAGGTAGCCCGTTGTGACTACCCGCGGGCGGCAGGAGTGGGCCCAAACGGCCATTCAGCCCCGGCGAACGTCCGGACTGTCCCCGTCAGGGTCCAGATCGGCCGGCGGATTCCGATGCTGAGACATGTGCAGACCATGACTTCCGCCGCGCCGGCCCCGACCACCCTCGGCTCCGCCACCGCTCCCCAGGCCGCGCCGACCGTGCTGGCCACGCTCTCCGGACCCCCCGCCCCCGGCGACACGCGCTGCGCCGCCCGCACCGAGGAGCTGGTCCGGGGCAACCTGCCGCTGGTCGGCCACGTGGTCCGCGAGACCCTCTCCCGCGTGCCGGGCCACGTCTCGCACGACGACCTGACCTCGGCCGGGATGTTCGCCCTGGTGCAGGCCGCCGAGGCCTACGACGAGAGCAAGGGCGCGAGCTTCGCGACGTACGCCTCGCTGCGCATCCGGGGCGCCCTGGTCGACGAGCTGCGGGGCCTGGACTGGGCCAGCCGCTCGGTACGGCGCCGCGCCCGCCAGGTCGACGACGCCCGCGGCCGCATCTCCACCGCCCTGGGCCGCCCGGCCGAGGAGCACGAGGTCGCCTCCGCCCTCGGCATCGGCACCGGTGAGCTCGCCGCCCACCGCGACGACCTGGTCCGCGCGTCGGTGATGTCGCTGCAGGCCTTCGAGGAGCGGTCGGTCGACGACCTGCTGCCCGCCCACACCCTGACCCCCGTCGACGTGATGGAGCAGCGCGAGCGGGTGGCCTACCTCCACGACGCGGTCGAGCACCTGCCCGCCAAGCTGCGCCTGGTCGTGGAGGGCTACTTCTTCCAGGACCGGCCGATGGCCGACATCGCCGCCGAGCTCGGCGTCTCGGAGAGCCGGGTCTCCCAGCTCCGCGCCGAGGCGGTCGCGCTGCTGCGCGGCGCCCTGGTCGCCGCCCTGGAGCCGGACATGGCCCACAAGCACGAGCGTCCCGAGGGCTGCGCCGCCCGGCGCAAGGAGTCCTACTACGCCAGCGTGGCCACCCACCGCAGCTTCGCGGCCCGGCTCTCCGCCCCCGCCGGCCGCCCCGAGGCCCGCACGGCCTGACGGCCTCCCCTGACTGCACCACCCCGGCCGAGGCGTCCCTCACCGCGCCCCGGCCGACAGCTCCATGTGATCCACCCGGCTCCACCCGCTCCACCCGCTGCACCGCAGGAAGTAGTCGCAAGAAAAGCCGCACAAACCCTCAGATGGGGTGGACCGGCGCCGTAGTACCAGACATCGCGGCCCATGGAAGGGCCGGAACAGGCTCTCATTCAAGGAGGAATCATCATGAGTCTTCGCATCAACCAGAACATCGCGGCCATGAACTCGTACCGGAACCTCTCGGTCACGGACGGCCAGATGGCCAAGTCGCTGGAGAAGCTGTCCAGCGGTTTCCGCATCAACCGCGCTGCGGACGACGCGGCCGGCCTCTCCATCTCGGAGGGCCTCCGCTCGCAGGTCGGTGGCCTGAAGGTCGCCGTCCGCAACGCCCAGGACGGCGTCAGCGTCGCCCAGACCGCGGAAGGCGCGCTGACCGAGGTCACCTCCATGCTGCAGCGCATGCGTGACCTGACCGTGCAGGCCGGCAACACCGGCTCCAACGGTGGCGCCGGCGGCAACGCGGTCGCGTCCATCCAGGACGAGATCGCCTCGCTGTCGACCGCGATCGACGACATCGCCAGCCGCACCAAGTTCAACGGGCAGGCCCTGCTGGACGGCACCACCACGTCGCTGACCTTCCAGGTCGGTGCCAACGGTGGCGAGACCCAGACCGTCAACCTGACGGACATGACGGCCACGACCCTCGGGGTCGACGGTGTGGACGTCACGGCCAACACCACGTCTGCCGACCTGACCACCATCGACGCGGCGCTGCAGTCGGTCACCACGTTCCGCGGCCAGCTCGGTGCGGCGCAGAACACGTTCGAGCACACCATCAACAACCTCAACGTCACGGTCGAGAACCTGTCCGCGTCGGAGAGCCGGATCCGCGACACCGACATGGCCTCGGAGATGGTGGACTTCACCCGCTCGCAGATCCTGTCCCAGGCCGGTACCGCCATGCTCGCGCAGGCGAACCAGTCCTCGCAGGGCGTGCTGAAGCTCCTGCAGTGACTCTTACCCGCTGAGTCACCCGGGGGTCCTGGTCTGACCAGGCCGCACCTGGGAGGAGCGACCTGGACGGATCGCCGATCCAGGAGGGGGACGGGACACCACCCGTCCCCCTCCGCACGACACCGGGCCCGCCGCGGACCACCGCGGCGGGCCTGTCCGTTCCACCCCGCAGACACCGCAGCACCCGCAGCACCCGCAGCACCCGCAGCACCCGCCTCACCCGACGAGACAACGAGGAGCCGGCATGGCGAGCAGCACCGCCAGCGTCAGTGGACTGGTCAGCGGACTGGACACGGCGAGCATCGTCAGCCAGCTGATGCAGGTCGAGTCCAACCCCCAGACCCTGCTCAAGAGTCGCCTCAGCACCGCCAACGGCACCATCACCACCCTGCAGACGCTCAACGCCAAGTTCGCCGCACTGGCCACCAAGGCGGGCGAGCTGTCCAAGCCCACGGCCTGGACCCCGGTGGCGACCACCAGCTCGTCGACCGCCATCACCGCCACCGCGGGCGCCACGGCCAGCCCGGGCACGCTGTCCTTCACGGTGAACGCGGCGGCCGGGCTGCACCAGCTGACCTTCAACAGCACCGCCGCCGGCAGCGACGTCGTCACCACCGGCTCCACCCAGGTCCGGCTGGACCTGCTGAACGGCGACGCGCCGCTGGACATCGAGACCGGGGACGGTTCCCTGGACAGCGTGGTGTCCGCGATCAACCAGGCCAACGCCGGCGTGAACGCCAGCGTGGTCAAGCTGACCGACGGCACCTTCCGGCTCCGGGTCGTCTCGGCCACCACCGGCGCCGGCTCCGACTTCACGCTCACCAACACCGACGGCTCGGACCTGCTCGGCGGCGCCACCGTCACCGCGGGCCGGGACGCCTCGATCACCGTCGGGCGCCGACACCATCACCTCGGCCACCAACACCTTCGCCGGCCTCGTGACCGGGATGGACGTCACGGTCTCGGCCGCCGCGGTCGGCACCACCGTCGACGTCACCACGAGCCGGGACACCACCTCGGCCCAGACCACCATCAAGGCCCTGGTCGACTCCGCGAACGACATCCTCGGTCAGATCGACACGCTGACCGCCTACAACGCCGCCGCCGGCAAGTCCGGGTCGCTGGCCGGTGACGCGACCGTGCGGGCCCTGCGCAGCCAGGTGCTCAACGCCGTCACCCAGGCCGCCGACGGCAGCTCCCTGGCCTCGGTCGGGATCCAGACCGACCGCTACGGCAAGGTCGTCTTCGACGCCGCCACCTTCGCCACGGCGTACGCCGCCAGCCCGCAGACCATCGCCACCAAGCTGGGCAACGCAGCACCGACGCCGTGCCCGGGTTCGCGGCCCGGCTGCGGCCGCCGCCGACGGGGCCAGCAACGCCGTGACCGGCGCCCTGACCACGAGCATCACCGACCGGCAGTCGTCGGCCAAGCGGATGCAGACAGAGCATCGACGCCTGGGACATCCGTCTGGCCACCAAGCAGACCGCGCTGAACCGGCAGTTCACCGCGCTCGAGGTGGCGCTCAGCAAGCTCAAGAACCAGTCCTCGTGGCTGGCCGGCCAGCTCAGCGCTCGCCTGTCCTCGAGCTCCTCCTGACCGCTCGAGCCCCGCTCGTCCGGCCACCCGACGCCCGACGTCCGACGCAAGGAAGCCCGACATGATCACGCACGCAACGCCTACGTGGGCAGCATGGTCGGCACGGCCAGCCCGGCCCGGCTCCTGGTGCTCCTCTACGACCGGCTCGTCGCTCGACCTGCAGCGGGCCGCCGAGGCGCAGGCGGTCGGCGACCACCCGGCGGCCCGGGCCAGCTGATGCACGCCCAGGAGATCGTCCTGGAGCTGCAGAGCGCGCTGGACCCGACGCCTGGGACGGCGCGGCCCGGCTCTCGGCGATCTACAGCTGGCTCTACCGCGAGCGGTCCGGGCCAACGTCGCAGCGGGACGAGCGCGTCACCCGCGCGTGCCTCGGGCTGGTGGTGCCTCTGGCCGAGGCCTGGCGCGAGGCGGCCCTGGTCGCCGCCGACGCTGTGAGGCACACCGTCCGGGCGCCGACTGGACGCAGGCGTGGGGGCCGCGCTGGACGACCTGGAGCTCACCCTCGACCACACCCAGCGGCTCATCGACGCCCCCGACCCGGCGCCGCCCCAGGGACCCCGGACGCAGCCCCGCGGCCTGGCCGACGGCGCCGGCACGTGGCAGCCGCCCGTGCTGGGTGCCCCGCTGCCGGCCGAGCTGCTCGAGCGCGCCCAGCTGCTGCTGGCCCGCCAGCAGCAGCTGATCAGCCGCCACGACCACCGCGATGTCGGCCAACCGGCAGAGCAACGCCCTGGTCGGCAAGGTCGGCCGACGCCTCCGGCGCACGGCGTCCGGCGCACGCGGTGTACCTCGACGTCCGCGCCTGACGACCGACGACGCGCCGTCCCGGACGCAAAGAATGTCCGGGTTCCCCTCAAGTCGCCGACCCGGCTGCCGAATCCGACACAGAGCATGGATCGCTCGTCCCACGTTGCCGACGGACCGGCCCCCACATCATCAGCTCGCCCCCAGCTGACCTCAGCTGACCTGAGCTGACAATCGGGAGACGTCTGCTCATGCTCATCTCTGCGTCCGATCCGGTCGGGACCGCGCTGCACACCGCGCTCGACGGGCTCTCGTACCGCCAGCGGGTCGACCGCGGACAACATCGCGAACGTCGACACCCCGGGCTTCATCGCCTCCCGCGTCGACTTCGAGGACTCGCTGCGCAGTGCCGCTCGCCGACGGCGAGCCCGGCGAGGCCGGCGTGACGCAGCTCGCTGTCCACCGCGGCCAGGCGGGCGCCGACGGCAACAACGTCGACCTGGCCAGCGAGACGCATGCCGCGATGCAGGCCACCTTCTCCTACCAGCTGCTCAGCCGCGCCGTCGGCGACCGCTTCGGCCTGATCACCACGGCGATCGGTGGCATGTGATGGGTGCCTTCGACATGATGAACATCGCGGGCAGCGGTCTGAACATGCACCAGACCTGGCTGGACTCGCTGTCCTACAACATCTCCAACGTCAACACGGTCCGCTCCACCAGCCAGTCCGCCTTCCAGGCGCAGTACGTGATGGCCCAGAGCCTCGAGGGTCCCGAGGGCGGCGAGGGCGTCAGGGTCTCCGGCATCGCCCGGGGCAGCGCCACCGGCCGGATGGTCTACCAGCCCGACCACCCGCTGGCCGACGCCAACGGCTACGTGCGGATGCCCGACATCGACCTCGGCAGCCAGATGAGCCAGCTGATCATCGCCCAGCGTGGCTTCCAGGCCCAGTCCGCGGTGGTCAAGAACGCGCAGGACGTCTACTCCAGCGCCCTCTCGATCGGTAAGCAGTCATGAGCATCCCCGCGATCGGGGCCGTCGGCTTCACCCCCTCGGTGGTGCCCACGCTGTCCACCACCTCCGCCACGCCGTCCTCGGCGCTGTCCGCCCGGACGCGGCGGGCAGCACGGGCGCCGCCGGCGCCTCGGGCGTG
Source organism: uncultured Actinomycetota bacterium (assembly GCA_963750345.1). Classification (GTDB taxonomy): domain Bacteria; phylum Actinomycetota; class Actinomycetes; order Propionibacteriales; family Nocardioidaceae; genus Nocardioides_B. The sequence continues at coordinate 620,005 of CAVVQH010000013.1, forward strand.
GCCGGGGCCGGCACCGCCGACTTCTCCGCGCTGCTCTCGCAGGGCCTGGAGAGCCTCCAGGGCCTGCACACCAAGACCGACGACGCTCGCGCTCAAGGCCGCCACCGGTGACCTGAACGCCATCCACGACTACACGATCACCGCCACCGAGGCCTCGGTCGCCACCCAGCTCACCACCGCCGTGCGCAACAAGGCCCTGGAGTCGTTCAACGAGATCATGCGGATGTACGTCTGATGCGCGACCAGATCATCGGCAGCGCTGCAGCCGCCTGCAGCGGTCCTTCGCGGCCTTCACCGCCGGGCAGAAGACGATCGCCGTCATCGGCGCGCTGGCCCTGCGTCCTCGGCGCGTTCATGGTGTTCCGCTGGGTCTCCGACCCCGTCGTACGCCCCGCTGTTCACCAACATGGCCTCCGCCGACGCCTCGGCGGTCGTCGACAAGCTCAACGCCGCCGGTACGCCGTACAAGCTCGCCGACGGCGGCAACACCGTGCTGGTCCCGGAGAAGCGACGTCTACGACGCCCGCATCGAGCTCAGCGGCGAGGGCCTGCCCGCGCAGGGCTCCGAGGGCTACGGCCTGCTGGACAAGCAGAGCCTGTCGACCTCGCAGTTCCAGGAGGAGACCACCTACAAGCGGGCCATCGAGGGCGAGCTGGAGAAGACCATCGAGGCCCTCGACCCGGTGAGCACCGCCGTCGTGCACGTCGCGATGCCGCAGGAGGCAGCTGTTCGCCACCGACAAGGCAGCCGACCACCGCCTCCGTCCTGGTCGCCACCACGCCCGGCGCCACCCTCGGACACCGGTCAGGTGCAGGCGATCGTCCACCTGGTCGCCTCCAGCGTCGAGGGCCTGGACCCCAAGGAGGTCACCGTCACCGACTCCACCGGGCACGGTGCTCTCCGCCGGCCGGCGACGGCGCCGACTCCATCGGCGACACCCGGGCCCAGCAGGTGAAGTCCTTCGAGGACCGGATGTCCGGCCTCGGTCGACGACCGTGCTGACCCGCATCGTGGGCCCGGGCAACTCGGCCGTCCGAGGTGACCGCCGACCTCAACTTCGACAAGACCCTCACCCACACCACGCGCTACTTCAACGACCCGAAGGTCGCCGCCGCTGCCAGCAGCACGCCGAGGAGAAGTACAAGCAACGGCAACGGCTGCCCCGGCACCACCGGCGGCGTCGTCGGCCCGGACGGGCAGCTACACGCCCAGCGCCGGCGCGCCGGCGGGCTCGGATACGAGTACACCAAGAAGAGGCGACCTCCGACAACGCCCTCGACAAGACCGTCGAGCAGACCGGGAGCCGGCTCCGGGCAACGTGGAGAGCCTGCACGTCGGCGTGGTCATGGACACCCGGCCCTGGGCGCCTCGACGCCTCAGCAGGTGCAGGCCCTGGTCACCTCGGCGCTGGGCATCGACCCCAAGCGCGGCGACACCGTCAGCGTGACGACGATGCCGTTCGACCGCACGCGCAGAAGGCCGCCGCCGCCGCGCTGGCCGCGGCGGACAAGGCCGGCCGCAAGGCCGCGATGATGTCGCAACGTCAAGACCGGCGGCATCGCCTGGCGTGGTCCTGCTGCTCCTGATCGTCGCTGGCTCCGCGGCCGCAAGCGGCGCAAGGCCCGCGAGCAGGCCACGAGCTACGTCGTCGAGCAGCTGCGCCGCCGCGGCGAGCCGGCCGTGGCGCTGCCGGCCGGCCCCTCGCCCGCCGAGCTCAGCGGCCCGGACCACTCCCAGCTGCGGCTGGCGGCCCGCGACGAGATCGCCGCCATGGTCGAGCGGTCAGCCCGAGGAGGTCGCGCAGCTGCTGCGCGGCTGGCTGGTCGAGGCGGACCGCTGAGATGACGTTGCGCACGGCTGAGCGAGACCGGCGTGCGCAAGGCCGCCGTCCTGCTGGTGCAGCTCGGCCAGGAGGGGGCCGCGCAAGGTGCTCGCCCACCTGCCCGAGGCCGAGGTCGAGGCGATCTCCGCCGAGATCGCCCGGCTGGACTCGCTCGGGGCGGCGGAGACCGAGCCGGTGCTCGCGGAGTTCCGCGAGCTCGCCACCGCCCGGGCCAACGTGCTGCGCGGCGGCGGCGCAGTTCGCCCGCGCCGTGCTGGACGGACTCGCTCGGGCACGACCGCGCCGAGGCGGTCATGAACCGGCTGGCCGCGTCCGCGATGCAGCTGCCCTTCCAGTTCCTGCACCGCGCCGACCCGCGCCAGCTGCTGTCGTTCATCTCCGGCGAGCACCCGCAGGTGATCGCGGTCGTGCTCGCCCACCTGACCAGCGACAAGGCCACCCTGGTGCTCTCCGGCCTCGACCCCGAGCGGCAGGCCGACGTCGCCCACCGGCATCGCGGTCATGGACCGGATCTCCCCGGAGACGCTCAAGGAGCTCGAGGCGCGCTGGAGCGCAAGATGGGCTCGGTCCTGCAGCCGATGGACGTCTCCAGGGTCGGCGGGCTCGACCCGCTCATCCAGATCATCAACCGCTCCGACCGCTCCACCGAGCGGCTCATCGTCGAGGGCCTGCTGGCCCGCGACCCCGAGCTGGCCGAGGAGGTCAAGAGCCGGATGTTCATGTTCGAGGACATCACCATGCTCGAGAACCGGGACCTGCAGCAGGTGCTGCGCCAGGTCGACGGCGCCGACCTCGCCCCGGCGATGAAGGGCGTCTCCGAGGAGGTCCGCGCTCAAGGTCACCTCCAACATGTCCGAGCGGGCCGGCGCGACGCTGCTCGAGGACATCGACCTGCTCGGCCCGGTCCTGCTCAGCCAGGTCGAGGAGGCGCAGCAGAAGATCATCCTGGTCATCCGTCGCCTCGAGGACGCCGGCGAGGTCACGCTGCGACGCGGGAGCGACGATGAGTACGTCAACTGAGGCGCGTCGTGCTCCGCGGTGCCGAGGCGGAGTCCGCGACCACCGCCGAGGTCGGGGTCGACCTGCGCGGCGGACAGTGGACCCGCCTGGGCGGGCACGGGGTCCGGGGCGACCAGGTCACCGAGGTGACCCTGCGCGGCCTGGCCGAGCGCTCCCGGGCCGCGGCACGGGCCCAGGGCTTCGCGGCCGGCTGGGCCGAGGGCCGGCGCGGCTCCCTGGCCCAGGACGGCCGCCGCGCCGCGACGAGCAGCTGCGCAGCGCCTCGAGGAGCAGAGCCCACCGCTCGGTCGCGGCGCAGCAGTCCGCGGTGCGGCCATCGAGGCCGCCGCCGCCGGGTGCGAGGCCTGCCGCGCCGCGCTGCGCCAGGACGTCTGCGCCGCAGGCCGTCGAGCTGGCCCTGCAGATCGCCGAGGCCGTCCTGGCCCGCGAGCTCGCGCTCGCTGGCCGACCCGGCGCTGGACGCGGTGCGCCGCGCCGTCGTCTCGGTGCCCGCTGGACGTCGCTCGGTGACCGTGCGGCTGCACCCGGACGACCACGCCGCGCTGGACCGCCCGTGCTCGAGGGCCGGACCGTCACGTTCGTGGCCGACCCGGCGCTGCGGCGCGGTGACGCGGTCGTCGAGACCGAGCACGGCGTCGTCGACGCCGGGGTCGGCGCTGCCCTGGCCCGGGTGCGCGAGGTGCTGGCCCGATGACCGCCCTGCTGCGAGCCGACCTGCGGGCCCGTGCCCTGGGCGCCGCCCGGCCCGCGACGCTACGGCCGGCTCGCCGAGCTGCGTGGCCTGCACCTGCTGGTGCGCGGGGTCGACGCCGCCATCGGCGACGTCCTCGAGGTGCACGGGCACGACGGCGTCGTCCTGGCCGAGGTGGTGGCCAGCACGCCGGCCGGCACCGTCTGCCTGCCGCTGGGGTCGACCTACGGCCTGCGGGTCGGTGCCCGGGTGGGCTGCACCGGCGCCCCGCTGCGCGTGCACGTCGGCGAGCAGCTGACCGGGCGCGTCCTCGACGGCCTCGGTCGCCCCATCGACGGCGGGCCCGTCCTGATCGGCACCTGCCCCAGGTGTCGGTGGAGAACGCCGCCCCGCACCCCCTCGAGCGCGGCCGCGTGGACCGGCAGGTCGGCCTCGGCGTCCGGGCGCTCGACGCGCTGGTCCCGGTGGGCCGCGGCCAGCGCGTCGGCATCTTCGCCGGCTCCGGCGTCGGCAAGTCGACGCTGCTCTCGATGATCGCCCGCGGCAGCGAGGCCACCATCTCGTCATCGCCCTGGTCGGCGAGCGTGGTCGCGAGGTCCGCGAGTTCCTGGAGAACGACCTCGGCCCCGAGGGCCTGGCCCGCTCGGTCGTCGTGGTCGCCACCTCCGACGCCCCGCCGGTCGAGCGGCTGCGCGCGGCCTTCGTGGCCACCCGCATCGCGGAGTGGTTCCGCGACACCGGGCGCGACGTCGTGCTGATGATGGACAGCCTCACCCGCGTGGCGATGGCCCAGCGCGAGATCGGCCTGTCCGCCGGCGAGCCGCCCGCCACCCGGGGCTACCCGCCGAGCGTCTTCGGCGTGCTGCCCGCGGCTGCTCGAGCGCGCCGGGCCCGGGGCCGTCGGCAGCATCACCGGGCTCTACACCGTGCTCGTCGAGGGCGACGACATGCAGGACCCCATCGGCGACACCGCCCGCTCGATCCTCGACGGCCACGTCGTGCTGTCGCGGCGGCTGGCCACCAGCGGGCACTTCCCCAGCATCGACGTGCTGGAGTCGCTGTCGCGCGTCGTCGCCGCGATCACCACGCCCGAGCAGCGGCAGGACGCGGTGACCCTGCGCCGGCTGCTGGCCGCCTACCGCGACGTCCGCGAGCTCGTCGAGATCGGGGCGTACGCCGCGGGCAGCTCGCCGGACGCCGACCTGGCCCTCGCGCTGATGCCCCGCATCGACGACTTCCTCCGGCAGCACGTCGACGAGCCCACCCCGGCCGCCGTGACCTGGGCCCGGCTGCACGAGCTGGTGGGGGTCCGGTGAGCACGCCGCGCCACCCCGAGGACCGCGCCCTGGACGCCGTACGGCGGGTCCGCGACTCCCGCGAGCAGGACAGTCGCTTCGGTCTGCAGCACGCCCTGGGCGTGGTCCGCGAGCGTGACGTCGAGCTCGAGCAGGCTCGGGAGCGCCGCGACACCGCTCCCGGCTTCGCCCAGGGTTCGCCGTCGGACTTCGCTCTGCACGTCGCCCGGCTCGGCGCCCTGGCCGCCCTGGAGCAGCGGGCCCGGGAGAACGCCCGGCGACAGCCGTCTGGTGGCCGAGGAGTCCCGCAACCGCTGGCAGCACGACCGTCAGCAGCGGGTCGTCGTCGAGCGGCTGCTGGAGCGGCGACACGAGGAGCGCCGCGTCGAGCGCTCCCGCCGCGAGGCCCACGAGCTCGACGACCTCGCCTCCCAGGCCTGGCTGCGCCGCCGCGTGGCCGAGGCCGCCGACGAGCCGGACCCCGAGGCCGGCACCCACCCCACGGACGACGAGGAAGTGCACCAGTGAGCGTCTCCGACGTCGCCTGCCGGATCCAGCAGATCCAGAGCCAGATCGCGCTGCTGACCCCGTCGGCCGCGGACCCGGCCGCCGCCGCGTCGTTCGCCTCGGCCCTGGCCGACGCGGACAGCGCCACCGCCACCGACGGCGCGGCCGCGGTGACCTCCGCGACCGAGGGCGACACCGCCACCTCGGGTGCGACCGCCGGGCAGGCCGTGGTCGACGAGGCCAAGAAGTACCTCGGCGTGCCCTACGTCTGGGGCGGCACCAACGGCAGGACCGGCCTGGACTGCTCGGGCCTGGTGCAGCTGGTCTACAAGAAGTTCGGCATCGACCTGCCGCGGGTCTCCTACCAGCAGGCCCGCGCCGGCACGCCGGTCGACGGCCTGGCGCAGGCGCGACCGGGCGACATCCTCGCCTTCGGCAGCCCGGTCCACCACGTCGCGATCTACCTGGGCGACAACAAGATGATCGAGGCGCCGCGTCCCGGCAAGGACGTGCAGGTCTCCGTCGGTCTACGAGACGCCCACGGCCATCCGCCGCGTGCTGCCGGCCGGCGCCGCGACGGTGGTGACCACGGGCGCCGCCGGGGGAGCCCTGGCCGCCGGCACGCCGTACGCCTCGCTGTTCCAGAGCGCCTCGGCCAAGTACGGCGTCGCGGCCTCGCTGCTGGCCGCCGTCGCGCACCAGGAGTCCGGCTTCAACCCCTCCGCGGTCAGCCCGGCCGGGGCCAAGGGCCTCATGCAGCTGATGCCCGCCACCGCCCGCGGTCTCGGCGTGGACCCGCTCGACCCGGCCCAGGCCGTCGACGGCGCGGCACGGATGCTGCGCAGCCTGACCAACGAGTTCGGCAGCACCCAGCTCGCCCTGGCCGCCTACAACGCCGGTCCCGGCGCGGTGCACCGCTACCACGGCATCCCGCCGTACGGCGAGACCCAGCGCTACGTCCCCGCCGTCCTCGGCTATCAGAAGCAGGTGCAGGCCGCATGAGCGCCACCCCTCCCCCCGTCGGCCCCGCCGCGGTCCCGCCGACCCCGGGCCGTGCCGTCGCGCCCAGCCGCTCCCGGGACGGCGGTGCCGCGTTCGCCGACGTGATGGACCGCCAGCTGGCCGGCGACGCAGCCCCGGAGGCACCCGCGACCGCCGGCCGGACCGCCGGTCGGAGCACCGGGCGCGCCTCCACCGTCGGCTCGGCCCTCGGGTCCGTGCTGGGCTCCGTGCTCGGTGCGGCGCTGGGCCAGGGCCGGGCGGCCCTGGCTGTCGCGACCGGCCCGCACCCCGGCGACACCCCGGACGGCACCGAGCACGACGCCACCGGTGCCACCGACGGCGCGGCCGGTGCGACGGTCGGAACCACCACCCCCACGCTCGTGACCCCCGACCTCGCGCACCTCGCCGGCGGCCCGAGCACGCCCCCGGCTCCGGTGCTGGCCGGCCACGGACCCACCGCCTCCGGGGACGGTCGCGCGGTCCCGACCCTGTCACCGGGCCAGCGGGCGGCCCTCGTGCGTCCCGGGACGGTCCGCTTCCCGGTGCCCGGCCCGGCCGCCCCGACCACGCCGACGACCGCAGCACAGCCGTCGGGCACGCTCCTCCCCGGTGGCGCGGGTGACACCGGGGCCACCGCTGCCCTGACGCTGCCGGGCGCCGGCGTGCCCGGTGCTCGCGGCGTGGCTCCGCGCGTCGCGGGCGTGACCGTTCCCGGCGGCGCGCCCACCGCCGCCCTCCCGGTCGATCCCACCGGCGCGACCACCGGCCCGGCCACCGGTGCGGTGGCCGCTGTCTCGACGGCACCCCTGGCGGCCACGACGGGCGGCGCCGTGCCGACGGCCCCGGTGGCCACCGCCGCGGCCGCGGTCGGCGCCGCGCAGGCGTCCCCCGTGCGGACGGCCGCCACCGGTCACGCCACCGGCCCCACCACCGGCCGCGCGCCCACCGAGCCCTCCGACGCGACCGGCGCCCCGACCGGTGACCCGACCGGTGACCCGACCGCCCTCGCGACGGCCACCGCCTCCGGGGCGCAGGGCCAGCAGCCCGGGACCGAGCACGACCGCCGTCACCAGGGGCACCCCGCTCCGCACGCCGGCGGGCAGGTCGAGGCCCTGGGTGCGGCGGGTGCGGTGACCGGTACGTCCGCGCCGAGCACCGAGCCGGCGCCGGCACCGTCGCCCGCCACGCGCTCCGCGGTGCTCGACCAGGTCCTGCCCAGCGTCGCGCGCGTCGTGCAGCGGGGCGACGGCACCTCCCGGCTGACCCTCAAGCTGCACCCGGCCGACCTCGGCGAGGTGCACCTGACGGTCACGGTGAAGAACGACACCGTCGACGTCGTCCTGTCCGCCGGACCGGAGGCGCGGGCCGCACTGGCCGAGGGATCCACCCGGTTGCGCTCCCTGCTCGAGGGCATCGGGCACACCACCGGGCAGGTCACGCTGCGCGACCTCTCGAGCGGCGCGGTCACCGGCTCCACCCCGGGCGGTTCCTCCGGGCACCTGCCCGACGGACGCCCCGACGGACGCGACGGTCGTCCCGACAGCCGACCCGGCTGGTCGGACACGTGGTCGGACGGGTCGGGCGCCGGACGCGGGTACGACCAGCCGGGAGCCCAGGCGGGTGACCCCTCGGGCCAGTCCTTCGGGCAGTCCGGCGGGCAGTCGTCCCACTCGTCGGGGTCGCAGGGCCACCGCGGCGCTGGCCCGGGCGGCACCGGCCCGGCCTCCCGCACGGACCTCCCCCCGGGCACCACGGCGCTCCCCTCCCAGCGCCCCGCCGACACCTCCCTCGACGTCACGATCTGAAAGGCACCGCCATGAGCATCACCCCCACCGCAGGCGCGTCCATCTCCACCGTGCCGGGGACCTGGACGCCGGCCCAGGTGCCCGGCACCACCGACGGCCAGGGCGCGGCCCCGGCCACGTCGACCACGGCCGTGGACAAGGACATGTTCCTCAAGCTGATGGTCCAGCAGCTGAAGAACCAGGACCCCATGAACCCGACGGACTCGTCGGCCTTCCTGGCCCAGACCGCCCAGTTCACCTCCCTGGAGAAGCTCGAGGCCGTCGCCTCGCAGTCGGCGGAGTCCCTGACCGCCCAGATGGCGTTCGGGGCCAGCGGGCTCGTGGGCCGCTCGATCACCTACACCGGAGCCGACGGCCAGCAGGCCACCGGCACGGTCGGCTCGGTCCGCTTCACCTCGAACGGGCCGCTCCTCGGCGTCAACGGCGCCGAGATCGCGATCAGCGACATCACCAAGGTCGCCGGCACCACCGCCGCGACCCCCTGATCCAGCACCAGACCGACCAACTCCAGCCAGACCAGCCCAGCACCGTCCCGCACGTCCCGCACCTGGCCGGCACCCGCCGTCCGCACCGAGAGGAACCACCATGCTCCGTTCCCTGTTCTCCGCCATCAGCGGCCTGCGCGCCAACCAGTTCATGCTCGACGTGACCGGCAACAACATCGCCAACGCGAACACCGTCGGCTACAAGTCCAGCAACGTGGTCTTCCAGGACACCCTGTCCCAGATGCTCACCGGCGGCTCGGCCCCCAGCACCTCCAGCGGTGGCACCAACCCCATCCAGGTCGGCCTCGGCGTGCAGGTCGGCGGTGTCGGCACGAACTTCGGCCAGGGCTCCGCCCAGATGACCGGCAAGGCCACCAACCTGATGATCTCGGGCGACGGGCTGTTCGTCGTCAAGCGCAACGGTGAGGACCTGTACACCCGTGCCGGTGCGTTCAACTTCGACAGCAGCGGCAACCTGGTCACCCCGGACGGCGACGTCGTGCAGGGCTACCCCTCCGACGGTGCGGGCGGCATCGACACCAGCGCGCTGTCCAGCATCACCATCCCCGACGTGGCGGCGGAGAACGGCGTCAACGACCTGACGTCGTACAACATCGGCTCCGACGGCATCATCACCGGCGTGTACGCCGACGGCACCAAGACGCCGCTCTTCCAGGTCGCTCTGGCCAACTTCGCCAACCCCGAGGGCCTGGACAAGGTGGGCGACACCGCCTGGCGCTCGAGCACCAACTCCGGGACGGTGCAGGTCGGCACGCCGAGCACCGGCCGGCGCGGGGCCCTCACGGGCGGCCAGCTGGAGATGTCGAACGTGGACCTCGCCCAGGAGTTCACCAACCTCATCATCGCGCAGCGCGGCTTCCAGGCCACCTCGCGCGTCATCACCACCTCCGACCAGGTGCTCGAGGAGCTCGTGAACCTCAAGCGCTGACCGTGACGCGCCGATGGCCCGTCCGGGGGAGGAGATCCCCCGGGCGGGCCATCAAAACGCTCAAGACGGACACGCGCCCGCCGAAGTACCGGGTGCAGGCCACGGACGGCCGGCACGCTCGCCCACCAAGGATGGTGTCCCCCATGATCTCGTTGACCCGCCTCACCGGAGCGCCCTTCGCGCTGAACCCGGACCTCGTCGAGCGCGTCGACTGCACGCCGGACACCGTCATCACGCTGGTCGACGGCACCAAGTACCTCGTCAGCGAGACGCTGCAGGAGGTCGCCGACATCATCGTGAGCTACCGCGCCAGCATCGTCGCGTTGGCCGGCTCCTACGCCAGCAGCGACACCTCCGAGCCCCGCCGGCCCCGGCTCAGCGCGGTCCGCACCGAGACCCCGGCCGAGTCCGGCGTCACCCCCTTCGAGCCGAGGACCGTCTGATGGACATCGCAACGATGGCAGGCATCGGCGGCGGGCTCGGCATCATCGTGCTCTCGAACATCCTCGAGGGCGGCAACCCGATGTCGCTGATCTCGATCGCCCCCATGATCCTGGTGTTCGGCGGATCGATCGGCGCCGCCGTCGCCGGCGGCACCCTGGGCGACGCGATCGGTGCCGGCAAGGCGCTCATCAAGGCGTTCACCTGGTCGCCCACGCCCGCGGGCGAGCTCGTGCCGATCGTCGTCTCGCTCGCCGACAAGGCCCGCCGCGAGGGTCTGCTGACCCTGGAGGACCAGGTCGCCAGCGTGGACGACGACTTCCTGAAGAAGGGCGTCAGCCTGGCTGTGGACGGCACCGACCCCGAGGAGCTGAGGGAGATCCTCGAGGCCGAGGTCATCTCCAAGAAGGCCGCGGACAAGCTGGCCGCGAAGTTCTACGAGGGCATGGGCGGCTACGCCCCCACCGTCGGCATCATCGGGACCGTCATGGGCCTCGTGCACGTGCTGGAGAACCTGTCGCAGCCCGACAAGCTGGGTCACCTCATCGCCGGCGCGTTCATCGCCACCCTGTGGGGCGTGCTCAGCGCCAACCTGATCTTCCTGCCCGTCGGCAACCGCCTGGCCCGCATCAGCCAGCTGGAGTCGGCGCGCATGGAGATGGTCATCGAGGGCGTGCTCGCCGTCCAGGCCGGGGCCAACCCGCGGGTGGTCGCGCAGCGGCTCAACTCGCTGCTGCCCGCCTCGGAGCGCGAGGACGAGCAGAAGGCCGCGTGAGATGTCCAAGCGCAAGAAGCACGAGGAGCACGAGGAGCACGTCAACCACGAGCGGTGGCTGGTCAGCTACGCCGACATGATGACGCTGCTGATGGTGCTGTTCATCGTCATGTTCGCCATCAGCCAGGTGGACCAGAAGCGGTTCGACCAGCTCAAGGACGGCATGGCCGCCGGCTTCGGGGCCACCGCGTCGCCGTTCACGGGCAGCGAGAGCACCATGGACGGCGAGGGGCCCACCCCCATCAAGCCGCTCGGCCCGCAGTCACCGGTGTCCTCGGCCAACGGCGACGCCGCCGAGGCCGCCCAGGGCACGGGCACCGCGCGCAGGAGTACGCGCGCGCCAACCGGGAGGTCAACTCGCTGGAGGCGCTGCGCAAGCAGGTCGCCAAGGCCCTCAAGGCCCGGCACCACCTCGGTGACGTGGAGATGAAGATCGACGAGCGAGGGCTGACGATCAGCCTGGTCTCGCGGCACATCGTCTTCCGCGCCAACGAGGCGACGCTGTCCCGACGCGGCCAGGAGGTCCTCGACCTGCTCGCCCCCGTCATCCGCACCCTGCCCAACCAGATCGACGTGGACGGCCACACCAACCAGATCCGGGTGAAGCCGAAGTACTACCCGACCGACTGGGAGCTGTCCGCGGCCCGGGCCGTCACGGTGCTGCGGTACCTCGACGAGCGCGGGAACGTGCCGCCCGAGCGGATGGCCGCGGTGGCCTTCGGTCACGAGAAGCCCCTGCGGGACCCGTCCTCGCCGGACGCGGCGGCGCTGAACAAGCGGGTCGACCTCGTGGTCGTCTCGGCCGCCCCGGAGTCCACCCGCAAGCTCTTCGCCAAGGTCCTCCAGGACCGCCGCGGGACCACCTGACCCACCGGTCGGCCCACCCACCAGCCACACCCCAACGCAGCCACACCCACGCAGCCACACCCCACGCAGAGAGGAGCACGCCATGGCCAAGAAGAAGGGCAAGGTCGCCGACGCAGACGCGACCGGTGCCGACGAGGAGTCCGGAAGGGGGCAAGATGAAGCTCATCATCATCGTCGTCGCCGTGCTGGCGATCGCGGGTGGTGGCTACTGGTTCTTCCTCAAGCCCTCCGGCCCGCCGCCGCCCCCGGTGGCCGGCGCGGTGGTGAAGCTGGACGCCATCCAGATCAACCTGGAGGGCAACCACTACCTCAAGATCGGCATCGCCCTGCAGGCCACCGCCGCGGCCGGCGAGGAGGTCGACGGGAGCAAGGCTCTGGACCAGACCATCGCCCTGTTCAGCGGCGAGAGCGTCGAGGAGCTGGCCAAGCCGGCCCACCGCGAGAAGCTGAAGAAGGAGCTCGAGCACCACCTGGAGAAGTCCTACGAGGACGAGGTGATGGGGGTCTACTTCACCGACTTCGTCACCCAGTAGCGACACGCCCGGCCGGAGGAAACCTTTAACTTCCGTCCGGGATTGTCTTCAGGTCCCCGCCCCGGGGACCGATACGTCCTTCGTGACCGACCCCGCTGCACGGACCTCGACGGTGTCGTCGAGCGACCGCAAGCGTCGTAGCGCGCGCTCCACGGGCGTCGTGACCTCCTACGACTTCCGCCGGCCCATCACGCTGTCGCGCGAGAAGGCGCGGCTGCTGACCATCGCGTTCGAGACCTTCGCCCGGCAGGCCTCCACCGTGATGACCTCGGCGCTGCGCTCGGTCTGCCACGTCGAGCTGCTCTCGGTCGACCAGGTCGCCTACTCCGAGTACGTCGAGACGCTGGACGCCCTGACCTACATGACGGTGTTCTCCATGGAGCCCGTCGCGCAGCCGGCCGTGCTGGACACCCCGCTCGCAGTGACCATGTCGTGCATCGACCACCTGCTCGGCGGCTCGGGGCTCGGCGACCAGCCGCAGCGCGCGCTCACCGACCTGGAGACCTCCGTGGTCGGCCGGCTCTACGAGCGCCTGATCGCCGAGGTCCGCTACAGCTTCGCCTCGCTCGTCATGCTCGATCCCCAGATCACCACCGTGGAGTACAGCCCGCAGCTGGCCCAGGTGGCCGGAGCCTCCGACACCATGATCGTGGCCCGCCACCAGCTGCGCATGGGGGAGACCGACTACCCGCTGAGCGTGTGCATGTCGTTCACCGGCCTGCTGCCGTACCTCAACGCGGCCGACGCCGCCGACCACGTCAACGACCGCGACCGGCTGGTGCGGGCCGAGTCGGCCGAGCGGCTCAGCGCCGGCCTGCAGGAGATCCCCGTCGACGTGTCCGTCCGCTTCCGCCGCACCGGTGCGGACCCCCTCGAGCTCGCCGGCCTGCGGGTCGGGGACGTGGTCCGCCTCAAGCACCCGGCCCAGGCCCCGCTCGACATCACCGCAGCGGACGTCGTCTTCGCGCACGCCACCCCCGGAAGCCAGGGCCGCCGTCTGGCCGCCCTGGTCGTCACGCCCTCGAACCAGGAGAACTCATGACCACCACCCCGGTCGCCGACGTCCAGGCACCCACCGCCGGCGCGCGGGCGGACGGATCGGCCGATTCCGGGGCCGCCGGGGCGGCGGCCGCCGCCGAGGCGATGGCCCGGCTGCTGCCCTCGGACCAGCCGCTCTCCGCGGGTCGCCCACGCCCCGCCGGCGAGATCGACGCCGCCGACTGGGCCTCGGGGGCCGTGGCCACCCTCTCCACCGGGGCCGGCGCCTCCATCGGCGTTCTCATGCGCGCCGACCTGGCCGACGCCCTGGCCTCCGCCCCCTCGGGAGGCCTCGACCTCGCCGCCGCCGTCCAGCCCGCCCTCGACGCCGCCGCGGTCGCCCTCGGCGGCGCGGCCGGTGCCGGTCGCACGCTGTCCGGTGGCGACCTTTCCACCGTCCTGCGCGGGGCCGCCTGGGCGGTGCCGCTGCTGGCCGACGGGGACACCGCCGCGGTGCTGCTGCTGAGCTCGACCGGGTCGCCGTCGGTGACCGGCCTGCCCTCCAAGGGCTCGGTGGGTGCGCTGGCCGCCCAGGGCCTGCGTGGCGTGGAGCTGCTGCACGGCGTGGCCATGGAGGTCACCGTCGAGCTGGGCCGCACCCGGCTGTCGGTCCGCGAGCTGCTGGCGCTGTGCCCCGGTGACGTCATCGAGCTGGACCGGGCCGCCGGCAGTCCTGCCGACCTGTTGGTCAACGGCCGGCTCATCGCCCGCGGCGAGGTGGTCGTCGTCGACGAGGACTTCGCCCTGCGGGTGACCGAGATCGTCGCGCAGACCCCCGCGAGCTGACCGGTGCTCGTCCTCGCCGTACGTGTCGTCCTCAGCCTGGCCGTCGTGCTCGGGCTCTTCTGGATGGTGGCCCGCACCGGGTCGCGCAAGATGGGCGGCCGCGACCGTGCGCTGGTCAAGGTCCGCAGCCGGCAGTCCTTGAGCCGCGGGTCCAGCCTGGCCGTCGTCGAGGTCGGCAGCCGCGTCCTCGTGGTCGGCGTCAGCGACAGCGGGGTCCGCCTGCTCACCGAGCTCGCGCCTCACGAGCTGTCCGGGTCCGCCGCGCCTCTCCCCGTCGCCCCTCTCCCCGTCGCCCCGGCCCCCGCCGTCCCCACCGCGTCGGACCTGTCGCCGGCCCCCGGCACCGGGCTCGTGCCCTCGTCCCCGCCCCACGGCCTCACGGATCCGGTCACCCCCGGCTACCCGGACTACGCCGACCACTTCTCCGCACGCTTCGTGCCGGACGACGCCTACGGTCCGGACTACGCGGCCGCCTACGCCCCCGACGTCCCCCCCGACGTCGATCCCGGCCGTCGAGCCGGGCGAGGTCCGCCTCGCCACCCAGCGCGGCCAGGGTCGCGGGGTGGACGGCTCCCTGCTCGACACCGGGGTGTGGCGGGCCGCCTGGAGCTCCGCCACCGGCCGCGCCCGCCGCGACGGTGACGCCGCGTGACCCGCCCCCGGATCGTGGGGTGGGGGCTCGCGGTCGCTCTCGGCGTGCTCGCCGTGGCCTTCCCGCTCTCGGCTCAGGCCGCGACGCCCGCCGTCCCCGTCGCGGCCTCCGCGCCGGTGGCTGCCACGTCGGCGGCCGACGTCACCGCCGCCTCGGGTCCGCTGTCCGTCGTACCGGCCGCACCGCAGGCGCCCGTGGACCCGCAGGGTCCCGGCGGGCCGAAGAAGGGCAACGGTGACGTCACCCTGAAGTTCGACGACGTCACCAAGAAGCCGTCCACGCCGATCGTGGTGCTGCTCGGGCTGACCCTGCTGTCGCTGGTGCCGGCGATCCTGCTGACCTGCACGAGCTTCACCAAGATCCTGGTCGTGCTCAGCCTGACCCGCAACGCCCTGGGCCTCCAGCAGATCCCGCCCAACCAGGTGCTGGCCGGACTGGCGCTGTTCCTGAGCCTGTTCATCATGAGCCCGGTGCTCAATCAGATGAACGACACCGGCGTCCAGCCCTACCTGCACGGCACCAAGACCCAGACCCAGGCCTTCGACGACGGCGTGCAGCCGCTGCGCACGTTCATGCTCAAGCAGACCGGCGAGAAGGAGATCGCCCTGCTGACCAACGTCGCCCACCGGCCCCGGCCGGACAAGCCGTCGGACGTCGCGCTGACCACGCTCATCCCGTCGTTCATCCTGAGCGAGCTGAAGCAGGCCTTCATCATCGGCTTCATGATCTTCATCCCGTTCCTGGTCATCGACATCGTGGTCAGTGCCGGGCTGATGTCGCTGGGCATGATGATGATGCCGCCGGTGATGGTCTCGCTGCCGTTCAAGATCCTGCTGTTCGTGCTCGTCGACGGCTGGGGCCTGATCATCAAGGCCCTGGTGCAGAGCTACGGCGGTGGGTAGCCGGTGACCGACAGCGACGTCATCGCCATCGCGCTGCAGACCATGATCGTGGCCCTCAAGCTGTGCGCGCCCCTGCTGGTGCCCGCGCTCGTGATCGGCTTCGCGGTCTCGCTGTTCCAGTCGATGACGCAGATCCAGGAGTTCACGCTGGCCTTCGTGCCCAAGCTGATCGGCATCGGCCTCGCGCTGCTGCTGTCCGGGAACTGGATGCTGCACACCCTCATCGACTACACCAACGACCTGTTCGCCCGCATCCCCGGGCTGCTGGGCTGAGCGTGACCCTCACGCTCTCCGGGGCGCCGTTGGTGGCCTATCTGTTGGCCTCCGTGCGCCTGGTCGCCTGGCTGGTGGTGGCCCCGCCGTTCGCCACCAAGGCCGTGCCGATCCTGGTCAAGACGCTGCTGGCCTTCTCGATGTCGCTGGCAGTCGTGCCCACGATGGCCCGGCCGGGCGTGCCGCCGGACCTCTACGCGCTGGCCGGCTCCGCGCTGCAGGAGGCCCTCATCGGCGCCTCCATGGGCTTCGTGACCTACCTGGTGTTCGCGGCCATCCAGTCCGCCGGGGACCTCGTCGACGTCTTCGGCGGCTTCAGCCTGGCGCAGGCCTACGACCCGCTGTCGCAGAACATGAACTCGGTGCACGGCAAGCTCTTCGCGATGCTCGCGGTGATGCTGATGTTCGCCACCAACGCGCACCTGCTCATCCTCGGCGGGCTGCTGCGCTCCTTCGACCGGATGCCGGTGGGCACCGCCTGGAAGCCGGCCGGCATCGCGGAGGTCGTCAGCACGTCGTTCGGGATGTTCTTCTCCGCCGCGGTGCAGATCGCGCTGCCCCTGATCGGGGTGCTGTTCCTGGCCGACCTCGGCCTGGCGCTCCTCACCCGGGTCGCCCCGCAGCTCAACGCCATCGGCATCATGTTCCCGGCCAAGATCGGCCTCACCCTGCTCGTGGTCGGCATGTCCTTCGCCGTGCTCCCCGACGCCATGCTGCGGCTGCTCGAGACCGTCTCGCAGGCAGTGGCCGCGATCGAGTCGGCCGGCTGATGGCGGGCAGCGAGGAGAAGTCCGAGAAGGCCACCCCGCAGAAGCTGAAGGAGAGCCGCAAGCAGGGACAGGTCGCCCGCACCCAGGAGCTGGGGGCGTGGAGCGCGGTGCTCGCCGTGGCCATGAGCCTGCAGTGGCTGACCGCCAAGGGGCTGGGGAAGATCTCCACCCTGCTGGTCACCACCCTGCGCGAGCTGGCCCACCCCGACACCCACGACATGATGCAGGTCCTCGTCAGCGGCGCGCGGCTGGCCTTCCTGCTCTCGCTGTCCATGGGCATCGGGGTGATGGTCATCGGCGTGGTCGCCGCGGTGGCGCAGGGCGGGCTGTTCTTCGCCACCAAGGCGCTCAAGCCCAAGTGGGAGCGGCTCAACCCGCTCAAGGGCGCCAAGCGCATCTTCGGGCCGCACGCCCTCTGGGAGGGCGCCAAGATGGTGCTCAAGAGCGCGCTGGTCGGCTTCTTCGTGTGGCGCGCCATCGTCGGCCTGCTGCCCATGGTCGGGGGGCTCGTGCCCCTGGACGTCGGCCTGCGGATCGCCGCGTCGGCCGCCACCGGGCTGATGCGCGACGTGGCCCTGGCCGGGCTGGTGGCCGCGGTCGCCGACTACGCGGTGATGCGGCGACGGACGGGCAAGCAGACGCGGATGAGCAAGAAGGAGGTCCGCGACGAGCACAAGCAGAGCGAGGGCGACCCGCACATGAAGGGCGCCATCCGCTCGCGGCAGCTCGCCGCGGCGCGCAACCGGATGATGGCCGACGTGCCGGAGGCCGACGTGGTGCTGGTCAACCCCACCCACATCGCCGTCGCGCTGCGCTACGACCCGGCCAAGGGCACCCCGCGCGTGGTGGCCAAGGGCGCCGGGCTCATCGCCACCCGGATCCGCGAGCTGGCCGAGCAGAGCCGGGTGACGATCGTCGAGGACGTCCCGCTGGCCCGGGCCCTGCACGGCGGCTGCGTGGTCGGCCAGGAGATCCCTCCGCAGCTGTACCAGGCCGTCGCGCAGGTGCTGGCCTTCGTGCTGAGCATGCGGGCGGCCGGGGTCCCCGCCGGTCGCCACCGCACCCCGCGCTCGGGGGAGCCGCTGCCCGAGGTGCCGCGCGCCGGCCGGCGCCCGATGCGGCCCGCACCCCCGGAGCCTTCAGATCCGGTCGGCACCCGCCGATAACCCTCCTGAGCCAGGACGGCACCCGCAGCACAGCAGGGCGAGCACCACGGACGGTGCGACAGGTCGCTTCGACGTGTTCGTGAAAGGCTCATCCGTGGCGCAGAACCAGCCCCCGTCCGCAGCCCGCCCCGCGGCGGGAGGGTCGCGCGGAGCGAAGATCGGCGTGCCCATCGCCGTCGTCGGCATCGTGCTCATGCTCGTCGTCCCGCTGCCGGCCATCCTGCTCGACCTGCTGATCGCGCTGAACATCACCTTCGCGCTGCTGGTCCTGCTGACCTCGATGTTCGTGCACCGCCCGCTGGACTTCTCCTCGTTCCCCGCGCTGATCCTGGTCGCCACCCTCTTCCGGCTCGCGCTCAACGTCAGCGCCAGCCGGCTGGTGCTGCTCGACGGGTACGCCGGCCACGTCATCGACACCTTCGGGCACTTCGTCATCGGCGGCTCGCTGGTGGTCGGCATCATCGTCTTCGCCATCCTCGTGGTCATCCAGTTCGTGGTCGTCACCAACGGCGCCGGGCGCGTGGCCGAGGTCGGCGCCCGCTTCACCCTGGACGCCATGCCCGGCAAGCAGATGGCGATCGACGCCGACCTCAACTCCGGGCTCATCGACGACGACGAGGCCCGCCGGCGCCGCGCCGAGGTCTCCGGCGAGGCCGACTTCTACGGCGCGATGGACGGAGCCTCGAAGTTCGTCAAGGGCGACGCCGTGGCCGCCATCATCATCACCATCGTCAACCTGGTGGGCGGCTTCACCGTCGGCGTGGCCCAGAAGGGCATGTCGCTCTCGGAGGCCGTGCACACCTACAGCCTGCTGACCATCGGCGACGGCCTGGTCTCCCAGGTCCCCGCGCTGCTGCTGTCCATCGCGACCGGCCTCATCGTCACCCGCGCCACCGGCAACGCCGACATGGGCACCGACCTCGTCGAGCAGCTCACCCGTCAGCGGCTGCCCATGCGCATCGCAGGCTCCGGCGCGCTCGGGCTGTGCCTGATCCCCGGCATCCCCAAGATCCCCTTCCTCTTCGCCGGCGGCGCCATGCTGCTGCTCTCGGCGCGAGTGCCGTCGGACGCCGACCGGGCCGAGACCGCGGCCCTGGCCGTGCCCGACGCCGTCGCGGCCTACAACCCGGACTCGGTGGAGTCGATCGTGGAGGAGATCCGCGTCGACCCGCTGGAGATCGAGCTGGCCGCCGACCTCATCGACCTGGTCGACGCCGCGGCCGGGGGCGACCTGCTCGACCGGGTCCGCTCGCTGCGCCGCAAGGTGGCCACCGACCTCGGCGTGGTCGTCCCGCCGGTCCGCACCCGCGACAACCTCGACCTGCCCCTGCACACCTACGCCATCCGGCTCTTCGGCGTCGAGGTGGCCCGCGGCGAGGCGCCCCCCGGCACGGTGCTCGCCATCGGCGACCGGCTCGACGGCCTGCCCGGCCGCCGTACCCAGGAGCCGGTGTTCGGCCTCGCCGCCGTCTGGGTCCCCGCAGCCCTGCGCAGCCAGGCCGAGCTGTGCGGCGCCACCGTCGTGGACCGGTCCTCGGTGCTCACCACGCACCTGGCCGAGGTCGTGCGCAGCTACGCCTCCCGGCTGCTCGGGCGCGAGGAGGTCAAGATGCTGGTGGACTCGGTACGACGGACCCACCCGGCCGTCATCGAGGAGCTCACGCCCGCCCAGCTCAGCCTCGGCGAGGTGCAGGCCGTCCTGCAGGTGCTGCTCGACGAGACCGTCTCCATCCGCGACCTGCCCCGGATCTTCGAGGCCCTCTCGATGCGGGCCCGCAGCGCCAAGGACCTCGACGGCCTGGTCACCGCGGCCCGCGACACCCTCGGCCCAGCCATCGTGGCGCCGTACCTGGCCGAGGGCAGCGTGCCGGTGCTCAGCTTCGAGCCCTCGCTCGAGCAGCGGCTGCTGGAGGGCCTGCGGGTCGGCGAGGGCGGCGGCTTCCTGGCCCTGGACCTCGACCTGTCGCAGAACATCCTCAACGACCTCACCGTGCTCACCGAGCAGGCCGAGCAGCAGAACCTCGCGCCCGTCCTGGTGTGCGCGCCGCAGATCCGGCCCGCGGTCCGCCGGCTCACCTCGACGACGCTGCCCCGCGTGCCGGTGCTGTCCTACAACGAGCTGTCCGGACCGATCCAGATCCGCTCGGTGGGCGTGGTCACCGCCCAGGCACCCGCGCTGGTGCACCGGTGAGCCCGCTCTCCGGCCCGGTGCTCGCCGGCGCCGCCCTGGTCAGCTCCCCGGCCCTGTGGGCGGCCCTGGTCGACCAGACCATGGACCCGCCGGCGGCCTTCGTCCGCTACCTCGTCTGCGTGGGTCTGTGCTGGGCCGCCTTCGCGTTCTTCGGCATGCTCGTCGGCCCCGCACCTCGGCCACCGGCCGAGGACGCCACGCCCGTCCCGCAGGACAGCGACAGCTCGACCTGAGGGGCTGTCGGCGGTCCGTCAGCGCCGTCGGGGTCCGTCGAACGGCCGGCGCCGGCTCAGGCCGCGTCGGCCTCCGCCGCTGCGGCCAGCCGGACCAGCGTCCCGCGGATGCCGGAGCGGTTGCGGTCGGGGAAGCCGGCCAGCCGCAGCGCCGCCGCCAGCGCCGGGTGGTAGCGGGAGTAGTCGAAGGTCTCGGTGACCCGGGTGCGGCCCTCGCCGACGGGCTCCAGCTCGTAGCGCCAGCGGTGCGCCCCGAAGTGCCGCCAGGCGATGAGCCGGTCCGGCTCGTACTCCACCACGGTGTTGCGGATGGCGTAGGGCAGCCCGAACAGCCGCATCGAGACCCCGAACGTCTCGCCCCTCGCGAGCCGGTCCGGGCCGGTGATCACCCCGCGCACCGAGCCGGAGCCGTCGATGCGAGGGTGCTGGCGGGGATCCGCGACGATCGCGAAGACGACCTCGGGGGGCGCCGCGATCGTGGTGGTCGAGGAGACGCGGCGGTTGCTCATGGGCAGCAGGTACCCCGGGGGGTGCTGATTAGGCGCCGGTCGGCGCGGTTGGGTACGTTGGGCCCCTGCAGCCGGTGTGGTACCGGTCACAGAACACGCCTGGTCCGGTCCGTGGGCACCACCCCGCCCGGTCCCGGACCCGGGTCGTGACTCCACCAGAACCTGCCGGCCGCGGTGATCCCGGGCGCCGTCGAGACGAAGGAGTGCAGGTGAGCGACAGCTCCGCACACGTACGGACCTCGGACTTCGGTCCCGACCTCGGTGAGGTCTTCGGGCCACGGCAGGCCGACGGCGGCCCCGACCTGGTCCAGCTGCTGACCCCCGAGGGGGAGCGCGTCGAGCACCCGGACTTCTCCTTCGACCTCGGCGACGACGTCATCAAGGGGTTCTTCCGCGACATGGTCCTGACCCGTCGCATCGACACCGAGGCCACCGCCCTGCAGCGGCACGGCGAGCTCGGCATCTGGGCGCAGCTGCTGGGCCAGGAGGCCGCGCAGATCGGCTCGGGCCGCGCCCTGCGACCGCAGGACTTCGTCTTCCCCACCTACCGCGAGCACGGCGTGGCGTGGTGCCGCGACATCGACCCGCTGCGGCTGCTGGGGCTCTTCCGTGGGGTCGACCAGGGCGGCTGGGACCCGAACGACGGCAACTTCGGCCTCTACACGATCGTCATCGGCGCCCAGACCCTGCACGCCACCGGCTACGCGATGGGTCTGCAGCGCGACGGCGTGGTGGGCACCGGCGACCCGGAGCGCGACGCGGCGGTGGTGGCCTACTTCGGCGACGGCGCCAGCAGCCAGGGCGACGTCAACGAGGCGTTCATCTTCGCGGCGTCCTACAACGCCCCCGTGGTCTTCTTCTGCCAGAACAACCAGTGGGCCATCTCCGAGCCCATCGAGCGGCAGTCCCGCATCCCGCTGTTCCAGCGGGCGCTGGGCTTCGGCTTCCCCGGGGTCCGCGTGGACGGCAACGACGTGCTGGCGACGTACGCCGTGAGCCAGGCCGCCCTGCAGCGGGCCCGCGACGGCCAGGGGCCCACGCTGGTGGAGGCCTACACCTACCGGATGGGCGCGCACACCACCACCGACGACCCCACCCGCTACCGGCTCTCGGAGGACCTCGAGACCTGGAAGCTGAAGGACCCCATCCAGCGGGTCAAGGCCTACCTCACCCGCAACGGCATCGTCGACGCCGACTTCTTCGAGGAGCTCGAGGTCGAGGCCGAACGGCTCGGGGAGCACCTCCGCGAGGGCTGCCGGGCCCTGCCGGAGCCCGACCCGCGCCACGTCTTCGACCACGTGTACGCCGAGCAGACCGAGGAGCTCGCCGAGCAGCAGGCGGGCTACACCGCCTACCTCGACTCCTTCGAGGTCGCCGAGCAGGGAGGTCACCGATGAGCAGCCGGACCACCCTGGCCAAGGCCCTGAACGCCGGGCTGCGCCGGGCCATGGAGGACGACCCCAAGGTCCTGCTGATGGGCGAGGACGTCGGCAAGCTGGGCGGGGTCTTCCGCATCACCGACGGCCTGCAGAAGGACTTCGGCGAGGACCGGGTGATCGACTCCCCGTTGGCGGAGTCCGGCATCATCGGCACCGCGGTCGGCCTGGCCATGCGCGGCTACCGGCCGGTGTGCGAGATCCAGTTCGACGGGTTCGTCTACCCGGCCTACGACCAGATCGTCAGCCAGGTGGCCAAGCTGCACTTCCGCAGCCAGGGCAAGGTCCGGATGCCGATCGTCATCCGGATCCCGTTCGGCGGCGGCATCGGCGCCGTCGAGCACCACAGCGAGAGCCCCGAGGCCCAGTTCGCGCACACCCCCGGCCTCAAGGTGGTGGCCTGCTCCAACCCGGTCGACGGCTACTGGATGATCCAGCAGGCCATCGCCTGCGACGACCCGGTGGTCTTCCTGGAGCCCAAGCGGCAGTACCACGCCGACAAGGCCGAGCTCGACGAGTCCGCCACGCCGCAGCCGCTGTTCACCTCGCGGGTGGTGCGTCCGGGCTCCGACCTGACGCTGCTGGCCTACGGCCCGATGGTGAAGACCTGCCTGGCCGCGGCCGAGGCGGCCGCCGGGGAGGGCCGCAGCGTGGAGGTCGTCGACCTGCGCACGCTCTCGCCGCTGGACCTCGGCCCGGTCTACGAGTCGGTGCGCCGCACCGGGCACGTCGTGGTCGCCCACGAGGCCCACGTCAACCTCGGGATGGGCGCCGAGATCGCCGCCCGCATCACCGAGCGGTGCTTCTTCTCCCTCGAGGCGCCGGTGCTCCGGGTGGGCGGGTTCGACACGCCGTACCCGCCCAGCCGCATCGAGGAGCAGTGGCTGCCCGACCTCGACCGGGTCCTCGACGCCGTGGACCGTTCGCTCGCCTTCTGAAGCTGGAGCCCCTGACGTGCCTGAGTTCAAGCTGCCCGACGTCGGCGAGGGTCTGACCGAGGCCGAGATCGTCACCTGGAAGGTGCAGGTCGGCGACGTGGTCAAGGTCAACGACATCGTCGTGGAGATCGAGACCGCCAAGTCGCTGGTGGAGCTGCCGACGCCGTACGCCGGCACCGTGCAGGCCCTGATGGTGCCCGAGGGCGAGACCGTCGCGGTGGGCACGCCGATCATCGCGGTGGGCGACGCGGCCGTCGAGGGAGCCGTGATGGCCGCACCCGAGCCGGCCCCCGCGGAGATCGACCTGTCCAACCCGGCCGCCACCGGGGGCGGGGAGAACCAGACGCTCGTCGGCTACGGCCCGCGCGCGGCGGCGGTCGCGCGCCGCCCCCGCCGCGGTGGCGCCACCCCGGCCACCGAGGCCGGCGCGGCCGCCCAGGTGCAGCTGCAGGGCGCCTTCGAGCCGGGCGGCGCGGAGAGCGCCGAGGTGGAGCCCGCCGACGAGCCCTCCGTGCCCGCCGTCGCGGCGAGCGAGCCCGCCCCCGGGGAGCTGCGGGCGCTGGCCGCGCCGCCGGTGCGCAAGCTGGCCCGCGACCTGGGGATCGACCTGCGGTCGGTGACCCCGACCGGTCGCGACGGCGTGGT
This sequence comes from uncultured Actinomycetota bacterium, assembly GCA_963750345.1. Classification (GTDB taxonomy): domain Bacteria; phylum Actinomycetota; class Actinomycetes; order Propionibacteriales; family Nocardioidaceae; genus Nocardioides_B. Next base: position 643,758 of record CAVVQH010000013.1, read on the forward strand.
CACCCGCCGCGACGTCGAGGCCGCCTCGACGAGCGTCCCTCCCCGCCCCGACCGCCCGCCCCGGCCGCCGCCCCGACCACCGCTCCCGCCCCGACCGGGGGCGAGACCCGCCTGCCCGTCAAGGGCGTCCGTGCGGTGATGGCGCAGGCCATGGTCGCCTCCGCGTTCACGGCTCCGCACGTGACGGAGTGGGTCACCGTCGACGTCACGCGCACCGTGCGGCTGCTGGCCCGGCTCAAGGACCACCGTGACTTCCGCGACCTGAAGGTCTCGCCCCTGCTGGTGGCGGCCAAGGCGGTCTGCCTCGCGGTCCGTCGTACGCCCGAGGTCAACGCCACCTGGGTCACCGGCGGCGCGGGCGGGGGCGCGAGGTGGTGCTCAGGTCCTCGGTCAACCTCGGCATCGCCGCCGCGACCCCCCGCGGTCTCGTGGTGCCCAACGTGAAGGGCGCGGACGCGATGTCGCTGCCCGAGCTGGCCGCCGCGCTGGGCGAGCTCACCCGTACGGCGCGGGAGGGCCGGACCTCACCGGCGGAGATGAGCGGCGGGTCGTTCACCATCACCAACGTCGGCGTCTTCGGCGTCGACGCCGGCACCCCGATCATCAACCCGGGCGAGTCGGCCATCCTGTGCCTGGGCGCCGTCAAGCCGCAGCCCTGGGTGCACAAGGGCCGGATCCGGGTGCGCCAGGTCACCACGCTGGCGCTGTCCTTCGACCACCGGCTCATCGACGGCCAGCAGGGCTCGCGCTTCCTGGCCGACGTGGCGAGCGTGCTGGAGGACCCGGCGAGCGCCCTGCTTCTCTGACCCTCAGCGCAGGCGGTCGGGGAGCACCGCGACGTCGCCGGCGCTGGAGTGCGCGAAGACGGTCCGCCGCGACGACGGGTCGGTCCGCACGCGGACGTCGCGGGACCCGGCACTGGAGCCGGCGTCCACCCGGTAGGCCTCGGGACCCTCGGGCAGCGCCACGGCCACGTCGCCGGCGCTGGAGGTGGCCCGCACCCGGGTGGGCGCGGCGGAGAACCGGAGGTCGACGTCGCCGGCCGAGGAGTCCGCGACGACGGTGGCCGCGCGCAGCGCCGTACCGCCCACGTCGCCGGCGCTGGAGGACAGGTCCAGCACGCCGTCGAGACCGGTGACCTCGACCGAGCCGCCGGAGCTGTGGGCCGTCACCCGGGTGCCGGCCGGCACCACCAGGCGCACCCGGCCCGAGCAGCCGCGTCCGAACGAGAAGGGGCATGCCGAGCCGACGACCAGGCGCTCGCCCACCTGCTCCTGGCGCAGGGTGGGCCGGCCCGCCGACCAGGCGATGCTGCGCTCGAGCCGGGTCACGTCGCCGGGACCCGTGACGACCTCCACGGACTCGGCGTCGACGTCGACCTCGACGACCCGCACACCCTGGTAGCGGTGCTGCTGCGAGGTGGAGTCGCGGGCCAGCGAGCCGGCCACGGCCAGCGCACCGGCCAGCACGGTGACCAGCGCGAGCGCCACCCCCAGGCCGCGCAGCAGGGGGGCCGATCCGGGTGGGGACAGGGTCGGGGTCGGGGGAGCGGTCCCCGGGGTCTGCTCCGGCGCCGTCGTCACGAGCCCTCCAGGTAGCGCAGCACGGCGAGCACCCGCCGGTGGTCCTGCTCGGCCGGGGGCAGCGCGAGCTTGAGGAAGATGGAGCTGACGTGCTTCTCCACGGCACCCTCGCCGACCACCAGCTCGGCGGCGATGCCGAGGTTCGAGCGGCCCTCGGCCATCAGCCTCATCACGTCGGTCTCGCGCGGGGTGAGCACCCCCAGCGGGTCCACCCGGCGGCTGCGGACCAGCAGCTGGGAGACCACCTCGGGGTCGAGGGCGGTGCCGCCGGCGCCGACCCGTCGCACCGCGTCGAGGAACTCCCGCACGTCGGCGACGCGGTCCTTGAGCAGGTAGCCGACCCCGCGCGTGTCGGCGGCGATCAGGTCGGTGGCGTAGCGCTCCTCGACGTACTGGCTGAGCACCAGCACCGCCACGCCGGGATGCTGGGCACGGATGACCAGGGCCGCCCGGATGCCCTCGTCGGTGTGCGTCGGCGGCATCCGGATGTCGACCACGCAGAGGTCGGGCAGGTGCTCGTCGACGCTGCGCAGCAGGGACTCCGGGTCGCCGACGGCGGCGACGACGTCCAGCCCGGCGTCGGTCAGCAGCCGGACGATCCCCTCGCGCAGCAGGACCGAGTCCTCGGCGATCACGACTCGCACGGCACCTCCACGGCGATCGTCGTGCCCGCACCGGGCGGGCTGGTCAGGGTGAAGGTGCCGTCGACGGCGCGGACCCGGTCGCGCAGCCCGGTCAGGCCGCTGCCGGCACCCTCGGTGGCGCCGCCGCGTCCGTCGTCCACGACGGCGACCTGCAGGCGGTCGCCGCGCAGCTCGACGTGGACGGTCGCGTGCCGGGCGCCGGAGTGCCGGGCGACGTTGGTGAGGGCCTCGGAGACCACGAAGTAGGCGACCGCCTCGGTGGTGGCGCCGGGACGCCGGTCGAGGTGCACCTCCAGCCGCACGGGGACCGGGGAGCGGACCGCCAGCGCGGACAGCGCGGCGTCGAGCCCCGGTCGGTCAGCACCGCCGGGTGCACGCCGCGGATCACGTTGCGCAGCTCGACGATCGAGTCCTTCGCCTCCTCGTGCGCCCGGTTGACCAGCTCCCGGACCGCGGACGGGTCGGTGTCGAGCTTGTCCTTGGCCATCCCGAGGTTCATCGCCAGCGACACCAGGCGCTGCTGCGCGCCGTCGTGCAGGTCGCGCTCGATCCGGCGGCGCTCGGCGTCCGCGGCGTCGACGACGCGGGCCCGCGACTCGGTGAGCGTGGAGACCCGCGCGGTCAGCACCTCGCTGCCACCGGGGGTCAGCAGGGCCCGGGCCATGGCCAGCTCGGCGGCGGCGAGCGCGCGGGTGAGGACCGGGGCGAGGAGCAGCGCGAGGACGCCGACGGCGAAGCCGAGGGCCACCTCGACCGTCGGCGGCCAGTGCGCCCAGGTGATGACCCCGTCGCCGGGCAGCGCGAACGCGTAGCCGGGCAGCAGCACGCCCGCCAGGCCCACGGACCACACGGTGACGGCCAGGGAGAAGGCGACGGTGCCGACCGGGAGCATCAGCAGGGCGTAGCCGATCTCCTTCCAGGTGCCCCAGGAGGTGAGCACGGCCCACGAGCGGCGGAGCGCGCCGGCGCCCTCGGGACCGACCGGTGGCCGGTCGGCCAGGGGCACGCCGAGGAACAGCTCGGCCCGACGTCGCTCGAACGCGGACATCGCCCGGGTCAGGTGCACGGTGGCGACCAGCACCACGACACCGAGCAGGAACAGCGGCAGCAACCCGACGCCCAGGGCCAGGCCCACGACGACGAGCACGAAGGTGACGATGCCGACCGGCAGGCCGAGCACGACGTAGGCCAGCGACAACCACGTCCGGGACCACCAGCTGCTGCGCATCCCTCCACCGTAGGGAGCCGGGACCGGGGTGGCCATCAGGCTGGCGGCCGGGTGGGGAGGGGGGTTACCCCCACCCCGGTCCGGAGGCTCGCCGGACAGACGCCGGGCCCACCGGGCGGTGAGGGTGGAGGTGTCCGTCTCCCCCTGTCACCGAGCCACCGAGGAACGACCATGACGCTCACCGCTCCCCCCACCCGCCGGGCGCCGCACCCGCCGACCTCCGCACCGCCGGGCGGTGGGCCCGTGCTCCGGCTCGCCCGGTGGAGCACCCGGCACCGGAGGGTCGCCCTGGTCGGATGGTTCCTGTTCGTCGCCGTCGTCTTCGTCGGCGGCAGCCTGGCCGGCACCCGGCTGCTCGAGGGGTCCGAGGCCGGCACCGGCGAGTCCGGCCGGGCGGACGGCATCGTGGAGCGGGCCGGCTACCCGGCCACGCCCACCGAGCGGGTGCTCGTCCAGGCCCGCAGCGGCACGCTCGGGGCCGGCACCGCGCGCACCGTCGCGGCCGAGCTGCGCAGCCGGCTGGGGGCGCTGCCGCAGGTGGCGTCGGTGGGGCCGCTGGTGCGCTCGGCCGACGGACGCTCGGCGATGCTGCCCCTGGTGCTCGACGTGCACGGGAGGACCGGGAACGCGGCGGTCGACGTGGCCGACGACCAGGTCCCCGCGGTGCTCGCCACGACCGCGCAGGTGGCCCGGGCGCACCCCGACCTCCGGGTGAGCCAGGTCGGCGACGCCTCCCTGGACCGGGCCGTCGGCGGCCAGGTCTCGAAGGACTTCGCCCGTGCCGAGCGGCTCAGCCTGCCGGTGACCCTGCTGATCCTGCTGCTCACCTTCGGTGCGCTGATCGCCGCCGGCGTGCCGGTGGTGCTGGCCCTCTCCGCGGTGACGGCCGGGGTCGGGCTGAGCGCGCTGGTCTCGCACGTCGTGCCGGTGATGGACTCGCTGAACAGCGTCATCCTGCTCATCGGCATGGCGGTCGGCGTCGACTACTCGCTGTTCTACGTCCGCCGGGCCCGGGAGGAGCGTGCCCGCGGTGCCAGCCGTACGGAGTCCGTCGAGATCGCCGCCCGGACCAGCGGGCGTGCGGTCGTGGTGTCCGGTCTCGCGGTGTTCATCGCGATGTCGGGGCTGCTGCTGTCCGGTGACGCGACGTTCGTGTCGATGGCCGTGGGCACCATGCTCGTGGTCGCGGTGGCCGTCCTCGGCTCGCTCACCGCGCTGCCGGCCATGCTGGCCGGCCTGGGCGACGCGGTGGACCGGCCCCGGGTGCCCTTCGTGCACCGGCTGCGGCGCGGGGACGGCGAGGGCCGCTTCTGGCCCGCCGCGATGCGGGTCATCCTGCACCGCCCCGTGGTCTCGCTGGTGCTGGCCACCCTCGCGATGGTCGCGCTGGCCCTGCCGGCGCTGGGGATGCGGACCGGCGAGGCCGGGGCCGACTCGCTGCCCCGGTCGATCCCGATCATGGGCACCTACGACGCCATGACCGCCGCCTTCCCGCAGACCGGGTTCGCGCACACCGTCGTCGTGCACGCCGGCACGGGCCGGATCGACCGGGCGGCGCTGGAGGGCGGTGTGGCCGCCCTGGTCTCCGGTGCCGAGGCCACCGGCCGGTTCCCCGGCCTGGAGCAGGTCCGGCCGGAGCTCGCACCCGACGGCCGGACCGCGACGTTGGAGGTGCCGATGACCGGTGACTTCAACAGCCCGGCCGCCGAGCGGTCCCTGTCGGTGCTGCGGGAGCGGCTGGCGCCGGCGCTGGCCACGGCGGTGCCGGGGACGACGGTCCTGGTCACCGGTCCCACCGCCCAGGCCGGCGACTTCGGGTCGTCGATGCGAGCCCACCTGCCGTGGGTGATGGGCTTCGTGCTCGGGCTGACCTTCCTGGTGCTCGTGCTGGCCTTCCGGTCGGTCGTGGTCGCCGCGACCGCGGTGGTGCTCAACCTGCTGTCGGTGGGGGCGGCCTACGGGGTCCTGGTGCTGGTCTTCCAGCACGGCGTCGGCGCCGGGCTGCTCGGCTTCCACCCGACCGGGGTGGTGATCGACTGGCTGCCGCTGTTCCTCTTCGTGGTGCTGTTCGGGCTGTCGATGGACTACCACGTGTTCGTGGTGAGCCGGATCCGCGAGGCGCACGACGCCGGGCTGCCCACCAAGCTGGCGGTCGCCCGGGGCGTGACCACCTCCGCGGGCGTGGTCACCAGCGCCGCAGCGGTGATGGTGGGCGTGTTCAGCATCTTCGGGACCCTGTCGCTGCTCGAGTTCAAGCAGCTCGGGGTCGGCCTCGCCGCAGCGGTGCTGATCGACGCGACCGTGGTGCGCGCGGTGCTGCTGCCGTCGGTGATGACCCTGCTGGGGCACCGGAACTGGTGGCTGCCGGCCGCCCTCGCCCGGCGGCTGCCCGCCCAGGCGCACTGATCCCGGTGCCGGCCCTAGGCACGGGCACGGGGACCGGCCCTGGCACGGGCGCCGGCTCAGGCCCGCTCGTCGAGCAGGGCCGGCAGCGCGGCCTCGGGCACGTAGGACCACCGGGGCAGGTGCTCGGCGGCGTAGCTGAGCTCGCGGCAGACCTGACGCAGGCGGAGCGGGCGCAGCAGGGAGGTGTCGTGCAGGTGCCCGCAGCCGTGCCGCGACAGCCCCGTCCGGTAGCCGTCGGTGAAGCCGCCCAGCAGGCCGCCCACCGCCACCCCGACCCGCGTCGCGTCGAGGTCGGGGTGGTGGCGCCGCAGCACCAGGCCGACGTGGGTGAGCGACTGCGCCATCCCGGCGACGTCGACGCCCGCCGGCTGGCGGCGGGCGCGATGGGCCGGGGCGACCACCGGGTTGCCGTCGAAGTCGGTGACCACCAGCTCGCCGCCCGAGCCGCCGGACCGCAGCAGCTGGCCCACGTGCAGGTCGCCGTGCACCCGCAGCACCACCCGCTCCCGCGCCGGTACGTCGCGCCAGGCCCGCCGTACGGCGCCCGCGTGCCGCCGCAGCAGGTCGTGGGCGGCCCCCGTCGTGGCCGAGAGGGCCCGGTCCAGGTCGGCCTCGGCCTGCGCCCGCCACCCGGCGAGGTCGGCGTCGGTGGCCGGGCGGGCGGTGCCGGCCAGGGCCGCGTGCAGGTCGGCGACCAGGTGGCCGACCCGCTCGCCGGTGGCCCGCAGCGAGTCCAGGCCGTCCGGGGCGCCGCCGGTGTCCACCACGGCAGCCCGCAGGTCGGCCACCGCCCAGGTCCAGCCGTCGACCGCGTCGGGCACCAGCGCGTCGGCGCTGACCAGCAGGCGCGGCGGCTCGTCGGGGGTCGGACGCCACTGCACCGCGCCGCACGGCCTGGGCATCCCCGTGAAGCCCCGCCGGGTCAGCTCGGCCAGGAGGGCCGGGGCCGGGTGGGGCCCCGGGTCGACCCGCACCACCCACTTGACGACCACGGCCTCCCCGGCCACCACGGACTGGTGGGTCTGGTCGACGTCGAGCCCGCGCTCGACGCCCGCGACGGGGTGCGTCCCGCGCTCCGGGCTCGGCTCCCAGGAGGTGAGCGTGAAGCGGCCCACCGTCCCCCGCCGCGGGCCAGCAGCGCCAGCAGCGCGTCCGTGGCGCCGTCGCCGGGCCGCGCCCGCCGTGGCGTCCCGCCCGGTCCCGCGCGCACCACCGGGGCGGCGTAGGTGAGGCCCCGCTCGTCGTCCACGACCAGCAGGGCGTGCTCCGCCGACAGCACCAGGTGGTCGACGTACGCCGGGCGGCCCGGTGGGAGGACGACGCCCGGGGCGCGGGGCGGGGGGAGCAGGTCCGGCCACGTCAGGTCGCCGACGCCCGGCAGCGGGCCCCCCTCGGCCGCGCCGGTCCCCGCCTGGCTCACCGGGCGTCGTCGCGGGCCGAGGCGTGCGCGAGCCCCACCTGCTCGATGACGTCGGCGCCACGGGTCAGGCCGTCGCGGGCGCGGATGTCGGCGCCGATCGCGGTCGAGCCGGGAGCGCAGGGCGGTGTCCGCCAGCAGCCGGTCCACGGCCTCCCGCAGCTCCTCGGCCGAGCAGTCGTAGGTGGCCAGCCGGATGCCGAAGCCCAGCTCCTGCATGCGCTGCGCGTTGTCGTACTGGTCCCAGAACAACGGCAGCAGCACCATCGGCTTGCCGAAGTGCAGCGCCTCGGTGGTCGTGTTGTTGCCGCCGTGGGTGATGACCAGGTCGACCTGCGGGATCACGGTGGTCTGGGGAAGCGTGGCCGCGCCGACCATGCCGGGGGCGAGCCGGAGGCGGTCGGCCTGCGGACCCATGCTGACCACGAAGCGGTGCGGGCTCGTCGCCAGCGCGTCCACCAGTCGCTGCATGAGCGCGACGTCGGCACCGCCCAGCGATCCGAGCGACAGGTACACCAGCGCGCTGCCGTCGGGGCGGTCCCGCACCTCCTCGGGCAGCACGTACTCCTCCTCGGTGCGGCGCACGCTGGAGTCGATGCGGTGCCAGCTGTCGTCCAGTGGGCGCTCGGCCACGTAGTCCGCCTCGGCCGGGTAGACGTAGAGCGAGGCCGCGTTGTCGCGCGGCATGAACTCCAGGTCGGGCAGTGGCGCCGCGCCCTGCTGGACCACCCAGTCGTTGAACGAGGTCCACAGCTCGCGGTGGGTGCGCTCCAGCTCGCGCCGGAACGGCGTCCACGTCCCAGGGTCGTCCTGGGGCAGGCCCGAGAGCCCCGGCGGCACCCCGGGGCCGGGCACCTCGAGCGGGTTGCAGGACACGATCCGCACGAACGGCGCCCCGCTGGTGGTCAGGGCCGGGAACAGCACCACGTTGTCCTCGACCAGCACGTCGGGCCGGACCTCGGCCACGATCGCCCGCAGGGCCGGCTCGGCGTAGCGGGCCCCGTCCACCAGCGCCTGGTACGTCGGCCGCACGAACGTCGCGAGCTGCTCGGTGGTGGTCCGGCGGAACTCGGGTGCGGTCTCGGCGATGAAGTCCGTCCAGAACTGGCCGGCGTCCCCGGCTTCCTCGCCGGTCCCGTCCTCGGGCACGGGCTCGGCCAGGTCCACCAGCCGCTCCTCGAACCCCAGCGGGGACAGGCGTCCGGCCCACGAGGACTCCGAGGCGAAGACCACCCGGTGACCCCGCCGCAGCAGCAGGTCCCCCAGGCCGATGCACTGGTTGGTCGGTCCGTAGGCGGACTCGGGGAGGAACAGCACGGTCAGCGGGGTCGTCAACGCGGGGCCTCCTGCGACGCGAGGGGTGGTCGGCCCGGCGGGCGGACCGTGCGGAGGAGCGCGGTCCAGCCTCCGACCGTGCGCACTCTGCCACGCCCGGCCCGCCGTAGGATGGGGCCAGTGAGTACGTCGTCCCGGGCCGTCGCCGTCTGGGGCACCGCCGTGGCGGTCTACTTCCTGGCCATCTTCCACCGGTCGTCGCTGGGCGTCGCCGGGCTGGTGGCCTCCGAGCGCTTCCACGTCAGTGCCTCCCAGCTGTCCACCTTCACCGTCCTGCAGCTGCTGGTGTACGCCGGCATGCAGGTCCCGGTGGGCGTGCTGCTGGACCGTTTCGGCCCGCAGCGGCTGCTGCTGACCGGCACCGTGCTGATGACCGCCGCCCAGCTGGGCTTCGCCCTCACCGGCACCTACGGCGGTGCGCTGGTCGCCCGGGTGTTCGTGGGCATGGGCGACGCCATGGTGTTCATCAGCGTGCTGCGGCTGATCGCCTCCTGGTTCCCGCCGATGCGCAGCGCCCTGATGACCACGCTCACCGCCGGGGTCGGCCAGACCGGCGCGCTCATCGCGGCCATCCCGCTGTCGCGGGCGCTGGCGTCGTACGGCTGGACGCCGACGTTCGCGGTCAGCGCCTCGGTCGGGGTGGTCCTGGGGCTGCTGGTGCTGCTGGTCGTGCGGGACGTGCCGCGGGGGGCGCCGCCGTCCCGCTCGGTCAAGGACGCCCGGACGGTGGGCCGCGACCTGGCCCTGGCCTGGCGGGACCCGGGGACGCGGCTGGGGCTGTGGTCGCACTTCACCACCCAGTTCGCCTCCAACGTGATGGGCCTGCTGTGGGGCTACCCGTTCTTCGTGCACGCCGAGCACCGCACGGGCGACGAGGCCGCGGGCCTGCTGACCCTGCTGGTGGTGGTGTTCATCGTGGGCGGGCCGCTGATCGGCGGCTACATCGGGCGGCACCCCTGGCAGCGCTCCACGGTGGTGCTGGGCCTGGTCGGCGCGATGGCGCTGAACTGGACCGTCGTCCTGCTCCTGCCCGGCGACGCACCCCTGTGGCTGCTCTGCCTGCTGGTGGTGACCACCGGTCTGGGCGGTCCGGGGTCGATGATCGGCTTCGACCTGGCCCGTACGTTCTCACCGGTGTCGCGGCTGGGGTCGGCCAGCGGGATCGTCAACGTGGGCGGGTTCCTGGCCTCGCTGCTGGCCGTCCTGCTCATCGGCGTCGTGCTCGACGTGGTGACCCCGGGCGGCTCCACCGACTACGGGGAGGGCGCCTACCGGGTGGCGATGTGCGTGCAGTACGTCTTCTGGGTCATCGGCGGGACGCAGGTCTGGCGCTACCGCTCCCGGGCGCGGGCCCACCTGTGGACCACGCAGCCCGACACCTTCCGCGACATGAGCGGCCTGGCCGAGTACCCGGTTCCCCGGGTCGGCGCCGGTCGTGACCGGCGCGGCCGTCGGGGCTGACCCACCGGCCGCACCTGGGCGTCCCGCCCGTCGTACTGATCCTGCGTCCGGGTGTGACATCCGTCCTGACGAGCCGGTGACGCGCGGCCCTGCCGCCCGACCCGGCCCGACTCCTAGCGTCGTCCGTACGTCGACACGGGGTCGGCGCACCAGGCGGAGGAGAAGGTCATGAGCCAGCAGCAGGTCTCACGGGTACGGCGGCCCCAGGCGAGCGACGTGGGCCGGGCAGGTCACGGGGCAGCGGCGGAGCCGGCGGCAGCGGCGGCGTGGGGGGCCCGTCGGCGGACGGGGGCGACCGTGCTCGGCGTCGCGGCGGCGGCCGCCGCGGTGTGGGCGGTCGCGGTGCCGGTCGCGGGGGTGGACCTCGTGGTGGGCGAGGGGGCCCAGGCCCGGACGGTGGGGCTGGCCTCCGTCGTCGTGGTCAGCCTCCTGGTCGCGCTGGCCGCGGTCGGCAGCCGCCGGCTGCTGGTGCGCCGGCGTCGTGGCGCGCTCACCTGGAACGTCCTGGCCGCCGCGGTGCTGGTGGTCTCCCTGGCCGGCCCCGCCTCCGCGGCGGACGCCTCCGCGTGGGCGGTGCTGACCCTGCTGCACCTGGTGGTCGGGGGCCTGCTCGTCGGCACCCAGCGGTGGACCGCAGCGGGGCGCCCCCTCGAGCGCGACGGCGTAGCGTGAGCGCCGTGGACGCCTCGGAGTGCTCCGGACCGGAGCGGATCGCCCGTCCCGCACCGTGGCTGGTCGGGGGTGCCTGCTGGCTGGTGGCCCTGCTGGTGGCACCGGCCCTGGACACCGGCGGCCGGGTACTGCCGGTGCTGGCCCTGGTCGGCATCGTGGGCGCCTCGGTCCTCGCCCTGCTGGCGGCGACCCTGCCGCAGCGGCTGCCCCGGTGGGCGGGCCCGGCGGCGGTGGCGGCGCTCGCCGGGCTGGCGGTCACCACCACGCTGGCCCTGGGCACGCAGTGGTGGAGCGCCTGGATCATCCTGGCCGCCACGGCGGTCGGGGCGCTGCCGAGGCGGTACGGACCCGTGGTCGTCGTGGTCACGCCGGTCGCGGCCGTGCTGTGCGCCGGCGCGACCGGGGCCGACGGCGCCGGACTGCCGGTGCTGGGGCTGACCGTCTTCCTGGCCGGCGCCGCGAACCTCGTGCTGGTGCGGCTGCTGCACACCATCGGCGACCTGCGGGCCGCCCAGCGCGAGCTGGCGGTGCGCGCCGTCGGGGAGGAGCGGGAGCGGTTCTCCCGCGACCTGCACGACCTGCTCGGCCACACGCTGTCGGTGATGGTGGTGAAGGCGGAGGCGGTGCGGCGGCTGACCCTGCGCGACCCCGAGGCCGCGGTGCAGCACGCCCTGGACATCGAGGTGCTCGGACGGCAGGCGCTGGTCGAGGTCCGCGAGGCCGTGGACGGCTACCGGCGCACCACCCTGGCCGGCGAGCTGGCCCGGGCCCGGGTCGCGCTGGACGCCGCCGGGGTCGAGGCCACGCTGTCGGCACCGGTGGGCGCGCTGGACCCCGCGGTGGACGAGGCCCTGGCCTGGGTGCTGCGCGAGGGCGTCACCAACGTCGTGCGGCACTCCGGTGCGTCCCGCTGCCGGCTGGTGGTCGGGACCCTCGACGGGCGGGCCCGGCTCGAGCTGATCGACGACGGCTCGCGGGCGGCGCACGGCCTGGTCCCCGGAGCCGGCCTGACCGGGCTGGAGCAGCGGCTGGCCACGGTCGGCGGCACCCTGGAGGTGTCCGCGACCGGCGAGGGCTTCCGGCTGGTCGCCACCGCTCCGCTCTCGCCGGCTCCGGTGCCCCCGTCGGTCGGCGCCTCCCTCGTGCCGGAGCCCGGATGACCCGGGTGCTGGTGGCCGAGGACCAGGGCATGATGCGCGGTGCCCTGGCCACCCTGCTCGACCTGGAGGACGACCTGGAGGTGGTGGCCCAGGTCGCCTCCGGGGACCTCGTCGTACCGGCCGCGCTGGAGACCCTCCCCGACGTCGCCCTGCTGGACGTCGAGATGCCCGGGCTGACCGGCCTCGAGGCGGCCGAGCTCCTGCGGACGGCGCTGCCGGCGTGCGTCACCGTCATCCTCACCACCTTCGGCCGCCCGGGGTACCTGCAGCGGGCCCTGGCCGCCGGCGCGCGCGGGTTCATCGTCAAGGACGGGCCCGTCGAGGAGCTCGCGCACAGCATCCGCCGGGTGCGGGACGGTGAGCTGGTCATCGACCCGGCGCTGGCCACCGCCGCGGTCGTCATGGGCCCGAACCCGCTGACCCGCCGCGAGCGCGACGTGCTCATCGCCGCCGCGGACGGCGCCACCGTCGAGGACATCGGCACCCGCACGTTCCTGTCGGGGCGGACGGTGCGCAACTACCTCTCGGAGGCCATCGGCAAGACCGGCACCCGCAACCGCATGGAGGCCGTGCGGGTGGCCCGCGACAACGGCTGGCTCTGAGCGCGCGCGCCGAGCCGTCCGCCGTACGCCCTCACGGCCCGGCGTACGGCCCACTGCCCCACCCTCGCGGCCCGGCCTACGCGTACTGCCCACGGAGACCTGGAGCTCCCCACGGTGGGCCCACCAGGGGCAGCCGCAGAAACCCGGCATCCCCTGGTGATCGGGGAGGGAAGCGGTGGGCCTCAGCGCTGGTCGGAGATCCGCTTGGCCTTGCCCAGCGACCGCTCCAGCGCGTGCGGCGCGAGCACCTCGACCCGCACGGTCGTCCCCACCGTCGCCTTGACGAGACCCGCCAGCCGCTCCCCGAGCCCGGCACGAGCGCCCTCGGGCACCGACTCGTGGGCCTCGACCCGCACGGTGAGCTCGTCGAGCGGGCCGGGCCGGGTGAGCACGCAGAGGTAGTGCGGGGTCAGTCCCTCCACGGCCAGGATCTGCTCCTCGACCTGGGTGGGGAACACGTTGACGCCTCGCACGATCATCATGTCGTCGGTGCGGCCGGTCACCTTCTGCATGCGCCGGAACGACGGGTACGCCGTGCCGGGCAGCAGCCGGGTCAGGTCGCGGGTGCGGTAGCGGATCACCGGCATGGCCTGCTTGGTGAGCGAGGTGAACACCAGCTCGCCCTCCTCGCCGTCGGGCAGCACCTCACCGGTGACCGGGTCGAGCACCTCGGGGTAGAAGTGGTCCTCCCACACGTGCAGGCCGTCCTTCGTCGTCACCGCCTCCTGCGAGACGCCGGGGCCCATCACCTCCGAGAGGCCGTAGATGTCGACGGCGTGGATGCCGCTGCGCCGCTCGACCTCCTCGCGCAGCTCGTCGGTCCACGGCTCGGCGCCGAAGATGCCGATCTCCAGGCTCGTCGAGCGGGGGTCGACGCCCTGGGCCTCCATCTCGTCCAGCACGGCCAGGAAGTACGACGGGGTGACCATGATGATGCGCGGGCCGAAGTCGACGATGAGCTGCACCTGGCGAGCCGTCATGCCCCCGGAGACCGGCACCACCGTGCAGCCGAGCCGCTCGGCGCCGTAGTGCGCGCCGAGCCCTCCGGTGAACAGCCCGTAGCCGTAGGCCACGTGAAGCAGGTCCCCCGGGCGGCCGCCGGCGGCCCGGATCGAGCGGGCCATCACCTCGGCCCAGGTGTCCAGGTCCTGCGCGGTGTAGCCCACCACGGTCGGGCGGCCGGTCGTGCCCGAGGACGCGTGGATCCGGGCGACCTGCTCGCGCGGCACCGCGAACATGCCGAACGGGTACTGCCGCCGCAGGTCCTCCTTGGTGGTCAGCGGGAAGCGGGCCAGGTCCTCCAGCGAGCGCAGGTCGGAGGGGTGGACGCCGGCCTCGTCGAACGCGCGCCGGTAGTGCGGCACGTCGCGGTGCACCCGGGTCAGGGTGTCGGAGAGCCGTTCCAGCTGCAGCGCGCGCAGCTGCTGGGGGTCGAGGTGGGGCACCTCGCCCGGCTCCACTACCCCTCCTCCGGGAACAGCGATCCCCGGACCTCGCGGCTGCGGCCCACGAACTCCGCGACCACGGTGTCCTCGCAGCGCACGGTCACGTCGTAGACGCCGTCGCGGCCGGTGCGGCTGCGCTCCACCGCGGAGGCGGTGAGGACGTCGCCCAGCCGGGTCGGTGCCAGGAAGCGGACCTCCGCTGCGGCGGCGACCGTGCTGCGGTTGTAGGAGTTGCAGGCGAAGGCGAAGGCGGAGTCGGCCAGCGTGAAGGTCAGCCCGCCGTGGCCGATGCCGTGGCCGTTGACCATGTCCTCGCGCACGGTCATGGTCAGCGTGGCGCGGCCGGGGCCGACCTCGGCCAGGGCCATGCCCAGGGAGCGGCTGGTGGCGTCACCGACCCAGAGGGCCTGCGCCGCCCGCGTGGCCGTCTCCTGCGGGGTCACACCTTCTTCTCCATCAGGGAGACCAGGTGCTCCTCGTCGCCCAGGCGACCCACCTCGCCGTACCCCCGCCCGCCGTGGAAGGCCAGCGAGGCGTCGTTGCGCGGCACGAGGTTGACCTCCAGGCAGAGCCGGCCGTACGGCGCCGCGACCCGCTCGATCTCGTCGTAGACGACCCCGCCGAGGCCGCGCCGGCGGAAGCCCTCGTGCAGCACGATCCGGTCGAGGTAGTAGAAGCGCTGGTGGCGCTGGGAGAACCAGCGGTAGTACGGCGAGTCGTAGGCCGCCCCGGGGGCGAAGGTGACCACGAAGCCGGCGAAGGCCCCGTCGACGTCGAGGACGTCGAAGCGGTCCCCGTCGGCGCGGAGCGCGTGGAGCTTGGTCTCGTCCAGGGGCGACAGAGCGCTGACGTTGGCCTGGTTGAGCGTGAGCACGTCGGCGACGTCGGTGTCGCGCAGGGGGCGCAGGTGGGGCACGAGCCCCACCCTAGACGCACGGCCGGCGCCGGCCCGGCCGGGCGCTGGACCCCCCTCGCGAGGGCCGGTGGGGGGGTTGACGCCGACCGCTCCCCGGGGCCTACGGTCGGCGCATGGTGATCGCGCGCTACCCCACCTTCGTCCTCGACTGCCCGGACCCGGACGCCCTGGCGGCCTTCTACGGCGAGATCCTCGGCTGGACGCCCGACCCCGGCGAGGGATGGGTCGACCTCCGCTCCGAGGACCGGCTGCAGTGCATCTCGTTCCAGGGGGTGGAGGACTACCGCCCGCCGCGGTGGCCGGGCCAGGACGCGCCCCAGCAGGTGCACCTCGACGTCATGGTCCCGGACCTGGACGAGGGCGAGAAGGAGGTGCTGGAGCTCGGCGCGACCAAGGCCGAGCACCAGCCGGGGGAGACCTTCCGGGTCTTCCTCGACCCGGCGGGGCACCCGTTCTGCCTCTGCGTCTCCTGATCCCCCCGGCTCACGGCCGGACGGCTCAGGCGGCCTCCGCCACCTCGTCGCGGACGGGCAGCGCGGTGACCGGCGCCCGTCGACGACGGACCACGCCCAGCACCGCGACGGCGAGCGCCATCACGCTGAACAGCGCCGAGGTCTGGAAGGCGTGGTCGGCCCCGGGCAGGAACCGACCGGGCTCCGCTCCGGCGGCGTAGACCGACACGATGACGGCCAGGCCGATGGCCCCGCCGAGCTGCTGGAAGGTCTGCAGCAGACCGGAGGCGGAGCCGGCGTGCTCGGGGGCGACGCCGGTCAGCACGGCCGAGGTGGCGGGCATGAAGATGAAGCCGGCGGACAGCCCGTTGAGCAGCATCGGGCCGAAGGCGCCCGACCAGTAGGAGTCGGCGGCCGAGACCTGGCTGAGCCAGGCGAAGCTGCTGGCGAGGCCGATGGTGCCGACCACGAACATCGGGGTGCGGCCCAGGCGGGCCAGCAGGCGCGGGGTGACCCGCGACATCGTGAAGATGCCGAGCGTCAGGGGCAGGAAGGCCAGGCCCGTGGTCATGGGACCGAAGCCCAGCTGGCCCTCGAGGTACTGCACGACGAGGAAGAACATCGACATCTGGGCGCCGACGACCAGGGCGATGATGGCCAGGCCGCTGAGCCGACGACGGCTGCGGAGCAGGGCCGGCTGGATCATCGGGTGCGCCACCCGGGTCTCGGTGACGGCCAGGACCAGCAGGAGCGCGGCACCCAGTGCGAGGCCGCCGACCGTCCGGGCCGAGCCCCAGCCCTCCGCGGGGGCGCCGATGAGCGCCCAGACCACCGACACCGAGCCGAGCGTCGCGGAGAGCGCGCCCACGATGTCGAAGCGGCCGGGACGCAGCGGGGTCTCGTCGAGCAGCCGGCGCGTCAGGGACAGGACCGCCAGGCCGATCGGGATGTTGATGAACAGCGTCCAGCGCCAGGAGCCGAGGTCGGTGACCGCGCCCCCGAGCAGCAGGCCGATCGACATGCCGCCGGAGGTCACCGCGCCGAAGAGGGCCAGGGCCCGGTTGCGGGCGGCGTCGTCGGGGGCGCTGGTCGTCAGCAGGGCGAGCACGCCGGGGGCGGCCAGGGCGGCGCCGAGACCCTGCAGGCCGCGGGCGGCCACCAGCCACTCCGGCGACTGGGCCAGGCCGCCGGCCAGCGAGGCCACGGTGAAGACGGCCAGGCCGATCTCGAAGGTACGGCGGCGGCCGAACACGTCGCCGAGCCGGCCGCCGAGCAGCAGCAGCCCGCCGAAGGCCAGCGTGTAGGCGTTGAGCACCCAGGACAGGCCGGCGGGGCCGAAGTCGAGGGCGCGGTCGATGTGCGGGAGGGCCACGTTCACGACCGTGGCGTCGAGGATGAGCATGAGCTGGGCCACCAGGACGACCGCGATGCCGGCCGCGGCGCGCGCGGCGTTCGGCGGCAGCTCGGTGGGGCTGCTGGGGGGCGTGCGTAGGGCCGGGAGGAGGCACGCGAGGTGAGGGAGGAGGACATGAGGAGAGGAAGTCCTGTTCTGGCCGGTCGGGCCGACGTAGACTAATGTGGAGAGCAACTCCGGTTCGGTGACCACCATACGGAGAGTGTCTCCACTTAGCAAGCGTCGAGCCCGACGTCCCTGTTCGACCCCGTCCCAGAGAGGTGCCCATGCGTGCCGACGCGCAGCGCAACCGCGACCGCATCGTCGAGGTGGCCCGCCACGTGTTCCGCGAGCAGGGCTACGACGCCTCGCTGGACGAGGTCGCCAAGCGGGCGGGCGTAGGGCCGGGCACCCTCTACCGGCACTTCCCGTCGCGGGAGGACCTCTTGGACGCGGTCATGCAGAGCTGGGTGGACCGCGTGGACGACGCCACCGAGAAGACGCTGGCCCACGAGGGCCCGGCGCGCGAGCTGCTGCTCGCCTGGTTCTCGGCGTACGTCGCCCTCATCAGCCTGCACAAGGGCGGCCCGGCCAAGATCACGGCTGCGATGGGGGACCCGTCCTCCCCCATCAGCACCAAGTGCCAGGTGCTGAGCCGGGCCACCGACCGGGTGGTGCAGCGCCTGCGGGACGAGGGCGCGCTGCGTCCCACGGTCGAGAGCGTCCAGCTGTGCCGGCTGGTCGGGGGCGTCGCCGCCGTGGCCGACCAGAGCGGTCTCGACGAGGCGGCGGTCCTCCCGCTGCTCGAGGTCGTCGCGGACGGTCTGCTCGTCCACCAGGACTGAGCACCGGTCCGCGTCCGGGCCGGGCGCGCACCTCGGCCCACCCCGCGGGTGGCCGCGCCTGCGCCTGGGTACGGTGCGGGCATGGACATCGACGAGACCGGCCCGGACCGCAACCGCCTGCACGACCTGGTCAGGCTGACCTTCGACGAGGCCCGTGAGGCCGGCGACACCAGCGTCACCGACGAGCAGGTCGCGAAGGCCGGCCCGTACTCCGTCGAGCAGATCCGCGAGCACCTGCAGGCGATGCGGGGCGACCTGTACGACGTCGACGACGACGGTGGGACGCTGACGGTGACCTCGGTGCGCTGAGCCACCTCCGCGCCGACCGCTGGTCGAGGTGCGAGCCGAGCGAGCCTCGAGACCCCGTCGGCCCGTCCGTCAGCGGGCGTCCGGCTCCCAGCGGCGCAGGGCCTCGTCGGCGCCGAGGATCTCGCGCCCGGTCGGCCGGGGCGCGACGGGGGCGGACGGTCGCCGGCGCAGCGGCACGGTGATCGTCACGCGGTCGGGCAGCCGGCTGCCCCACAGGGTGACCACGGCGAGCGCGGCGCCCGACGCGAGCAGGACAGCCGTCTGGATGGTCTCGGTCCTCGTGCGCACTGGGGCTGCCTCTCGTCGGTCCACGTCGTCGACCTCGACGGTCGCGACCCCTCTCCTCCAGTGTGCCGACGCGCGGCTCCCTTCGAGGGCTTTTCGGCTCAGGACACCGAGCGGATCGGATCAGGAGCGCAGGGCGTAGGTCAGCACGGCGTTCCCGGTGCTGGTCGTGGTGCCCTCGAGGAGCGTCAGCCGGGTCAGCGGGACGGACTCGTCGAAGAGCCGACGGCCCTGGTCGGTCACGGCCGGGTGCACCGTCAGCGTCAGCGCGTCGACCACCCCGGCGAGGAACAGCGACCGCACCGTCTCCACGCCGCCGGTCACGGCGATGTCGCCCTCACCCTCCTGCTGCAGGGCCCGGACGTACGCGACGGGGTCGCCGTCCACCAGCGTGCTGTTCCAGCCCAGCTCGCCGGACAGGGTGCTGGAGACGACGTGCTTGCGCACCGGGTTGATGAACTGGGCGAAGGGGTCCTCGTTGCCGGGCCAGTACTGCGACCACTCCTGCCACAGCGTCCGGCCGATCACCAGGTCCGTGACCCCGCCGATGGCGCGGCCCATCATCTCGCCCTCCTCCGGGCCGAAGGCGTCGAACTGGAACAGGTTCGGCGACTCGACGACGCCGTTGAGGGAGGAGAAGAGGTGGGCGGTGGTCCTGCGGGCCATGACGGGCTCCTGTCGGGTGGGGTGCGGCACGGGGCAGACCGGCGTCGCCCCCCGGAATGATCGGCCCGTCGGACGGCCGGACGGCGCCGGGGGTCGCCGGGATCACCCGACGAGCAGGGGGTGACGGGCGCGAGCGGCGGGTAGGGAGAGGCATGCGCATCTTCTTCACCGGCGGCAGCGGGAAGGCCGGCCGGCACGTCGCGCCGTACCTCGCCGACCGCGGACACCGCGTCACCAACGCCGACCTCACGCCCCTGGGCCACCCGGGGGTGGTCGACCTGACCGTCGACCTCACCGACGCCGGCGAGACCTGGTCCGCCCTGGCCGGGTCCAGCGACCCCGACGACCTGGACCTGCCCGAGCGGCCGACGTACGACGCGGTGGTGCACTTCGCGGCCGTCCCGCGGATCGGGCTGCGACCGGACGCGGCGACGTACGCGACGAACGTGCTGAGCACCTACAACGTGCTGGAGGCCGCGACGTCCCTGGGGGTGCGCAAGATCGTGTTCGCGTCCTCCGAGACCACCTACGGCATCTGCTTCGCGCGCGGCGAGCGGCGCCCGGCGTACGTGCCGGTCGACGAGGAGCACCCCACGGTCCCCGAGGACGCCTACGCCATGTCCAAGGTGGCGGGCGAGGCCACGGCCCGGTCCTTCCAGGCCCGCACCGGCGCCGACGTGTACGGCCTGCGGATCAACAACGTCATCGAGCCGCACGAGTACGCCGAGCTGTTCCCGCCGTTCCTGGCCGACCCGTCGCTGCGGCGCCGCAACGTCTTCGCCTACATCGACGCCCGCGACCTCGGCCAGGCGGTGCAGCGCTGCCTGGAGACCGACGGTCTGGGCTACCAGGTGTTCAACGTCGCGAACGCCGACCTGTCCGTGGCCGCGACGTCGCAGGAGGTCCGCGAGCGCTTCTACGACGGGGTCGAGGTCCGTCGGGAGATGGGCCGGGACGAGACGTTCTACGCCATCGACAAGGCCCGGGAGCTTCTCGGCTTCACCCCGGAGCACTCCTGGCGCGACGTCCTGGAGGACCCCGGCACCGCTCGGCCCTAGCGCCACCCGCTCCCCCGGCCACGCCCCCCCGCGCCACCCCGCGCGTCCCCACCGATGAGTCCGCGGCCCCCTCGGGGTCGACGTCAGGGGGATAACCGATTGACCGCGCTGGAGCGGCAGGAGTGGGGTGTCGACATGGACCATCGCATCGCAGGGAGACTGACCGGGCGGGTCACCAAGTGGGCCGTGCTGGTCTTCTGGGTCGTGGCGCTCTTCGTGGCGGCGCCGTTCGCGGGCAAGCTGACCGACGTGCAGGACAACCAGGCCTCGTCCTGGCTGCCGGCCTCGGCGGAGTCCACCGAGGCGCTCTCCCGGCTGGGTGCCTTCCAGGACGAGAACGACATCCCGACCGTGGTCGTCTACGAGCGGGCCGAAGGGCTGGGCCGCGCCGACCTGGCGGCGGTCACCGCACGGGTGGCCGCCCTGCAGCAGCTGGACGGCGTGGTGCCCGCCCGCAGCCCGCAGGGCGACCCGCTGCCGGCGAGGGCGCTGGTCCAGACCTCCGAGGACGGCCAGGTCGCGCAGGCGGTGGTCACCTTCAACTTCGGCAAGGACGGCTGGAACAGGCTGCCCGACGTCGCCGACGAGATCCGCGACGTCGGGGCCGTGCCCGGCACGACGATGCACGTGGCCGGCCCCGGCGGGCAGGCAGCCGACTCGGCCGAGGCGTTCGCCGGGCTCGACGGCCGGCTGCTCGTCTCGACCGTGCTGGTCGTGGTCCTCATCCTGCTGGTGACCTACCGCAGCCCGACGCTGTGGCTGCTCCCGGTCATCTCGGCCGGCGTGGCGCTGACCGCGGCCCAGGGCGTGATCTACCTGCTGGCCAAGCACGCCGACCTCACCGTCAACGGGCAGAGCCAGGGCATCCTGACCGTGCTCGTCTTCGGGGCGGGCACGGACTACGCCCTGCTGCTGGTCGCCCGCTACCGCGAGGAGCTGCGGCGCCACGAGGACCGGCACGCGGCGATGGCCTCCGCGCTGCACCGGGCCGCCCCCGCCGTCGTGGCGAGCGCCGCGACCGTCGTCCTGGCCATGGGCTGCCTCCTGGTGGCCGACATGAACTCGACGGCAGGGCTGGGACCCGTCGCCGCGATCGGCATCGCGGTGGGCCTGCTGGTCATGCTGACGCTGCTGCCCGCCCTGCTGGTGATCACCGGCCGCTGGGTGTTCTGGCCGGTCCGGCCCCGTCACGGCAGCGACGAGCCCACGGTGGGCGGCTTCTGGGCCCGCCTCGGCCGGCGGATCGCGGTCCGGCCCCGGGCGGTCTGGGTCGGCACCGCCGTGGTGCTCGCGGTGGCCAGCCTCGGGGTGGTATCCCTCAACGCGCACGGCCTGTCGACGGCCGACTCCTACACGAAGGAGTTCGACTCGATCAAGGGCCAGAAGGTGCAGGCGGCCCACGGGCTCAGCGACAGCTCGAGCCCCGTCATGGTGGTGGCCGACGCGGCCGCCGCCCCCGGCGTGCGCCGGGCCATGACCGGTCTCGAGGGTCTCGGGCAGGTCGGCCCGCCGGTGGTCAAGGACGGCGTCGCGCTGGTCTCCGCGCCGCTCACCGACGACGCCACCTCCAAGGCGGCCTTCGCCACCGTCGACCGGGTGCGCGCCGCGGTGCACGCCGTCCCCCGGGCCGACGCGCTGGTCGGCGGCAGCTCGGCCATCACCTCGGACATCGAGAAGGCGTCGTCCCGCGACAACCGGGTGATCATCCCTCTGGTGCTGGTCGTCGTGCTGCTCGTGCTGATGGTGCTGCTGCGTGCGCTGTTCGCGCCGGTGCTGCTCATCGGCACGGTGGTGCTGTCCTTCGGCGCCTCGCTCGGCCTGAGCGCGCTGCTCTTCCGTCACGTGCTCGGGTTCGCCGGGGCGGACGCCTCGCTGCCGCTGTTCGTCTTCGTGTTCCTGGTGGCGCTGGGCATCGACTACAACATCTTCCTGATGACCCGGGTGCGGGAGGAGACCCCCGCGCACGGCACCCGGACGGCCTCCCGCATCGCCCTGGGCGCCACCGGGGGTGTGATCACCTCGGCCGGGCTGGTCCTGGCCGCGACCTTCCTGGTGCTGGCCACCATGCCCCTGGTGGCCTTCGCCGAGATCGGCGTGGCGGTGGCGCTGGGGGTCCTGCTGGACACGCTGGTGGTGCGATCGGTGCTGGTCACCGCGCTCAACCTCGACATCGGCAGTGCCATCTGGTGGCCCTCGCGGCTCGACCGGGACCCGACCGCCCCGTCCGTCGTACGCGAGGACGAGCTGAGCACGTCCTCGGCCGGTGGGTGAGCGGCTACCGTGAGCCGGTGCACGTCTTCGCGGCCCCGGCGGCCGAACGAGGCCTGGTCCTGCTCGCCCCCGGTGGAGGCCAGGACGAGACCTCGCCCGGGGTCGTCGCCCGAGCCGCCCGGCTGAACGCGGACGGCTACGCCGTGGCGGTGGTCCGGTCCCTGGTCGGGGTGCCCGCTCTGCTCGCGGAGCACCCCGGCCCGGTCGGGCTGTGGGGGCTCTCGCAGGGCTGCCGCACGGGCCTGCCCCTGCTCGCCGCGGAGCCGCGCATCGAGGCGGCGGTGCTCGGGCTGGCGGACGGGCCGATCGGCTCCGCGCCGCTGGTCACCGCGCCGGTGCTGTTCTACGTGCAGGCCGACGACGAGCTGGTGCCACCTGACTCCTGCCGGGCGCTGTTCACCGCCCTGGGCACGGCCGACAAGACGCTGGTGGAGAACCCGGGCGGCCACCTCGACCTGCCCCGGTCGACCGTCGAGGAGTCGGCGGCCTGGCTCGACGCCCGGCTCGACGGCCCTCGGACCGACCGCGTGACGAAGCCCGACTCGTAGGCCGGCACCACGGCCTGCACCCGGTCGCGCAGGTCGAGCTCGGCCAGGATGCGGGCGACGTACGTCTTCACCGTCGTCTCCGCGACCACGATCTCGGCGGCGATCCCGGCGTTGGACAGCCCCTCGCGATCGACCTCAGCACGTCGACCTCCCGCTGGGTCAGCCGGGCGAAGGCCGCGGGCAGCACCGCCGGGACCGCCGGGGCCCGGGTCCCCGACGGACCGCGCCCGACGGGACCGGGCGGGCCGGTCAGGAGCCGGAGATGTTGACCAGCCAGCTGACGCCGTACCGGTCGCGGCACATGCCGAAGCTGTCGCCCCACGGGGCCTTGTTCAGCGGGAGCACCTCGGTGCCACCCTCCGTCAGCCGCTCGTAGTAGCCGCGCAGCTGGGGCTCGTCGTCACCGCTCAGCGACACCGAGTGCGGACCGCCGGGCGAGAACTCCAGGTGGGAGGGCGTGTCGGCCCCCATCAGCGTGAAGCCCGAGGGCGTGGTCAGCTGGGAGTGCATCACCAGCTCCTGGTCGGACGGCTCCTCGCTGCCGTGCAGGTCCGCGAACGTGCTGACGGTCAGCTCGCCGCCGAACACGGAGTGGTAGAACTCCATGGCGGCGCGGGCGTCGTCCTTGAAGCCGAGGTAGGGGTTCAGCGTGGCGGACATGATGACTCCTTCGCGAGGGGCTGGGTCACCTCGTCCGACCCGGGGCGGCCCCCCGACTCATCGGTCCACCGTCCGTCGAGCCCGGCCGGGAGCGAGGTCAGCGGACCCGCTGGCTGCGGACCTTCCGGGTCGTACCGGTGGCGGTGCCCTTGCCGGCCGCCCGACGCTGCTTGAGCTGCTCCACGGCCGCCTTGATGCGACGCTGGTTCTCCGGCTTCCGCGCCTCGGTGTAGATCTTCCGGGCGATCCCGACGGCGGCGGCTCCACGCATGAGTCTCATGCCCGGCACCGTACCCACCGGCCCGCTGCGCACGCACCGCCGGTCGAGGTGCGAGCGGACCCGCTGGTCGAGGCGGGAGCGCAGCGACCCCCGAGACCCCCCACGCCCCCTACGGCAGGCGCGCGACCAGCGTGAGCAGGCGGGTCTTCTGGGTGTCGCTGAAGTTGTCGTCGCTGACGAGCGTCACCCGGGCCCGGTGGTGCCGCAGCGGACCGACGGTCATGCCCTCGAAGTTGTCGAGCAGCGGGTTGACCTGCGGCTCCTCGCTCGTGGCTCCCAGGGAGGGGCAGGCCGTCACGTCGGCCACCAGGGTCTTGCGGACGACGGCGCGCGCGGGTGCCGCCGCCAGGTCGGCGACCCGGCTCACGTCCCGGGCGCGACCGAGGCCGCGCACGGCGTACAGCTTCACCGTGTTGCCCGTGGCGGGGTCGAAGGCGGCCTCCAGGACCAGCAGCCGGCCCCGGCCGTAGGCCTGCACCTCGGCGATGCGAAGGCCGGGGTCCACGCGGTACCCCACCTGGCGACTGAGCGTGAAGCGGCCGCGGTGCCGGTCGTAGACGGCCATCCGCCGCAGGTCGGGGTCGCGGTCGCCGCTGAGCACGCCCTCCATCGCGGCGACGACGCGGTCCCCGCGAGGGGTGAGCGCGAGGCCCTCCAGGGTGGCGTTGGCCGTCGCCTCGCCCAGCGGTGCGACCCGGAAGCGACGGGGCACCGCCAGGGAGGTGCGCTGCACGCCGTCGCGCCCGAACACCCGGATGGCCGGCTCGGTCTCGGAGCTGACCAGGTACCGACCGCCGGGCAGCACCGCCAGTCCCTCGTCGTCAGCGTCGAGGCCGGTGTACGCCGTGCCGTCCGGGCGGCGCAGCACGAGCGGGTCGCGGGTGAGGACGGGGTGCAGCGGGTGGCGGAAGAACCACAGCCGGGCGGGGTCGGTGTCGTGGTTGTCGACGCTCGAGACGTACGAGCGGGCGCGGCGGTCCCGGGCGATGTCCGAGAGCCCACCCAGCGTCACGCCGTCCCGGGTGGCCTTGTCCAGCGCGTCCGAGAAGCCGACCGCCCGGGCCGAGGGCGGGCACGTCGCCCGTACGGGTCCGTCCCCAGCGCCGGCCGGTTCGGCCCCGGCGGTCGGAGCGACCCCCGCGAGCGGCAGCAGGGTCAGGGCGGCGAGGGCGGCGGTACGACGGGCGCGCATGCCGGCGTCGTACCCCTCGAGCCGTGGCACGAACCCGTCGCCGGGCTGAGGCCTAGCCGCCGGGCTCGCCGGCCAGCTCGACCACCTGGCCGCACGTGCCGTGGCGCAGCAGGTCGACCACCGCCCGGGCGACCTCGGCGGGCGGCACCTGCCCGGAGCTCCTCACGGCCATCACCCGCGCCCCCGAGGCCGCGGCGGGCTCGACCAGCGGCGGGACGGCCTCGGCGCCCCTCGCGACGAGCACCGCCGCGGGCGTGCCGTCGGGCCGACCGCGCCGCTCGGCGAGCCCGTCGAGGAAGAGCCGGGTCAGTTGCACCGGCGCGCCCGCGGTGACCACCAGGAGGTCCATCCCGCCCAGGTCACGGGCCCGGGCCGCGAGCATCGACACCTCGACCTCCTCGGCGAGGTCCACCTGCAGCGACCAGGCCCCGACCCGGGACGTGCGCACCAGCGCGGCGGTGGTCTCCGCCGCGGCCGGGTCGGGGTCGACGCAGAGCACGGCGGCCCCGGAGCGGCCCAGGGCGACGGCGACCTCCCGGCCGAGACCGCCGCCCGCGTCGATGACGACGGCCAGGCGGTAGCGCAGCTCCATGCCGGGACCCTAGGCCGGGGCGCGGTGGGGCGTCACGGCGTGCGTGCCAGGCTGGAACCCATGAGCGAGAACACCACCGTCGTCGTCACCGGGGCCAACGGCCTGGTCGGTGCCACCACCGTCGCCGCTCTCGTGGAGCGGGGCGTGACCGTGCGAGCCCTCGTGCGCCGGCCGGGGACGGCTCCCGCCATGCCCGGTGTCGAGGAGCACGTCGGCGACTTCACCGACCCCGACGTGGCCGCGGAGGTCGTCCGCGGTGCCCACGCGCTGGTCACCACCGTGCACCCCATGGGGTCGCCTCGCGAGGACCAGCAGCGCATCGGCGTCGAGGGCACGCGCGTGGTCGCCCTGGCCGCCCGCGACGCCGGGGTCGACCGGCTGGTCCACGTCTCCACGGCCGCCGTCTACGACCGCTCGCCCGGGGTGGGCGACGTCGACGAGTCCGGCACGGTGGTGGGGGACGACGCCGACGACTACGCGGTGACCAAGCGGGACACCGAGGCCGCGCTGGCCGAGGTCGACGGCATCACCCGGGTGGTGCTGCGGCCGCCGGCCATCCTCGGCGCGGGCGACAGCTCGGTGTGGAACACGCTGCGCCCGGCGGCGGTCCGCGCCAGGGAGTCCGACCGGCACGCCAACCCCTCCCAGTCCTTCCCCTGGGTGCACGTCCGCGACCTCGCCGCGCTCGCAGCCGACGTCGCCTCCGGCCGGGTGGAGACCTCCGACGACCCCGGCACGGGTCCGCTCGCCGGTGGCCTCACCCCCGTGAACGTCGCCGCCCGACCCGCCACCGTCCGGGACTACCACGCCGCGGTCACCGGCGCGCTCGGCGTCGAGCCGGTCTGGGACGAGGGCCCGGCGTGGGCCGGTGCCCTGCTGGCCGACCGGGCCCGCGGCTGGGGCTGGACACCCGCGGTCGACCTGGACCAGGCGCTGGAGGAGCTGAGGGCCGGACTGACCTGACCGCCCTTCCGTCGTCGTCCATCGGCGGGCGGACATTTCACCCGCATCGCCTCAACCGGTGGCCCTCCGGTGCCGATGGTGGAGCAACAGGCCCACCACAGACCGGAGCATCCACCGTGCCTTCCCACCCCCGACCCCCGGCCTCGGCCCGCCGGGTGCTCACCCTCGTCGCCGCCCTCGCGGCAGCCGGGCTGCTCTCCTCGCCGGTGCTGGCGGGCCCGCGCGACTCCGACCACGACGGCATGCCGAACCGGTGGGAGGTCGCGCACCACCTCGACCCCCGGGTCGCGAACGCCCGGGCCGACGCCGACCACGACGGGCTGCGCAACCTGGCCGAGCTGCGCCACCGCACCGACCCTCGTGACGAGGACACCGACGGCGACGGGGACGACGACGGCGACGAGGTGCACGACGGACGGGTCTCGACGGACGTCCGGGTGGCGGACACCGACGGCGACGGGACCGCCGACGGTGACGAGGACGCGGACCACGACGGGGTCGCCAACGAGGACGAGGACGACGCGACCGAGTCCTGCAAGGCCGACGACGACGACCGCGACCACGACGGGGTGGCCGACGAGGACGAGAACGAGGACGGCACCCGCGTCCGGGTCGCCGACAGCGACGGCGACGGCATCACCGACGGCAACGAGGTGGACGACCGCACCGGTCAGCAGGCCGAGGACGAGGACGACTCCGACGACGACACGTGCACGACCGCCGGCCACGGCGAGGACGACGACGACGCGGACGACCAGGGCGGCCAGGGCGGCCAGGGCGGCCAGGGCGGCGGCGAGGGTGGCGGCGACGACTGACCGCTCGGACGGGCACACGACGACACGGCCGGTCGACGGTGAGCGTCGACCGGCCGTGGTGCTGTCCCGAGTGCCCGTCCGAGCGGTCGCCGCTGCGGCCGACGGGGGCCGGGCTCAGTCGTCGAAGGCGCTGACGACGTCGGTGTCGATGGTGTGCTTCGGCCCGGTGAACCACGTGCGGGCCGACGCGAACCACCAGATCGTGAGGATCAGCAGCGTGCCGATCGTGAGGATCGGCGCGTAGTTCACCGCGCTCCAGGCGAAGTCGTCGCTGAACGGGACCCCCGCCGGGGTGAAGGGCAGGATGAAGTACACGCTGATGACGGCGATCTCGATGACCGCCAGCAGGTTCATCCACCGGTACTTCGAGCCGTTGTTCCACGAGCCCGCCTCGAAGCCGTCGCCGAGGCGCCAGCGGAGGAAGATCGGGATGAGGAAGGCCAGGTACAGGCCGATCACCGCCACCGAGACCACGGCGTAGAAGGCGATCGGGACGCCCCCGACGCTCTTGAGGGCCGGCAGCGTGATGATGATGCCGATCACGGACACGAAGACGACCGCGTTGGCAGGGATCCTCGTGGTCGGGTTGACCGTCGAGAGCCAGCGCGAGCCGGGGATGGCGCCGTCCCGGCTGAAGGCGAAGGTCATCCGCGACGCGCTGGTGAGGCACGCGGTGGCGCAGAACAGCTGCCCGGCCGTCGAGATGAGCAGGATGAGGAAGTGCCAGCCCTCGGGGAGCGCCTGGCCGAAGATGACGTCGACCGCACCGAAGCCGTCGTTGACGCCCTGCACGTCCTGGACCGCGAACAGGAAGGCCAGCAGCAGGGCGTAGCCGCCGATGGCGGAGTAGAAGATCGACCGCCAGATGCCCTTGGCCGCGCCTTCCGCGGCACCCTGGGTCTCCTCCGACAGGTGGGCCGAGGCGTCGAACCCGGTGATCGTGTACTGGGTCAGCAGGAAGCCGAGCGGCAGCACCAGGAACCAGTAGAAGCCGCTGGTGAAGCCGGAGTTGTTGATGCGCTCGGTGAACACGAACCCGACGCTCTGGTGGGTGTCCGGGACGATGATGAGCACGAGGATCACGATCGCGGCGCCGGCGACGTGCCACCAGACCGAGATGTTGTTGATGACCGCGAGCAGGTGGCCGCTGAAGATGTTGGCGAGGGCGGCCAGCACCATGATCGCGACGAACCAGATGAACACCCGCGTCAGAGAGTAGGAGTCGGCGTACCCGCTGCTGATCGTGCTGATGGTGAGGTCCATGAACGTCGCGGCGCCGTAGGCCACCGACGCGGTCACGGCCAGCAGGCCGATGAGGTTGAGCCAGCCGGTGAAGAAGCCGGCCGCCGGTCCGCCCATCTTGGCGGCCCACCAGTAGATGCCACCCGAGGTCGGGTACGCCGACACGAGCTCGCTGAGCGTGAAGCCGATGATGAGGATGAACGCCGAGATGATGGGCCAGCCCCAGGAGATGGCCACCGGACCGCCGTTGTTCCAGGCCTGTCCGAAGGTCGTGAAGCAGCCCGCCAGGATCGAGATGATCGAGAACGAGATGGCGAAGTTGGAGAAGCTGGACCAGGAGCGGCTGAGCTCCTGGGAGTACCCGAGCTTGGCGAGCAGCTTGTCGTCGTCCGACAGCTCCGGCGGTGTGGTCGGTTCGGCCATTGTGGCTCCCATGACGAGGGTCAGGACGGCTCAAAGTAGCGCCGGGGGGAGCAGCCGTCTATACGCCGCGCATAAAGGTTTGAAGTCGAACCATTGGCAGGGGTATCAGGAGTGTTACCGCCGGCGGACCGGCGTCACTGCAGGTCCGACTCCGCGTCGCTGAGGTGGTCGAACTCCTCCTCCGGGGCGGAGGTGACCAGATGGTGCCGGCTGTAGAACCAGAAGTACGCCAGGGCCGCCGCGAACACGGCTGCGGTGATGCCGGCCGCTCGGACGTCGACGAGGAAGGTCGCCACCACGGCGACGACGCTGAGGACCAGGGCGACACCCGTGGTCGCGACCCCACCGGGGGTGCGGTACGACCGCTCCAGGTCCGGCTCGCGCCGCCGCAGCATGATGTGGCTGAGGTTGAGCAGCACGTAGGACACCGTCGCGCCGAACACCGCGATGTTGATGAGCAGCGCCCCGTCCTTGGTCAGGGCGGCGAGCAGGAAGCCGATCGTGCCCGGCACGATCAGGGCGACCCACGGGGTGCTCCGAGAGCTGGTCAGGGACAGCACCCGGGGCAGGTAGCCGGCGCGGGACAGGGCGAAGAGCTGACGGGAGTAGGCGTAGATGATGGAGAAGAAGCTGGCCACCAGCCCGGCCAGGCCGGCGTAGTTCACGAAGTCGGCCAGGAGCGAGTCACGGCCGTAGACCGCACGGATCGCGGCCGGCAAGGGGTTGTCGGAGCTCCGGACCGCCTCCGCCCCGGCCGAGCCCGGCACCAGGACCAGCATCAGGGCCGCGGTCACCAGCAGCACCGAGACGGCGACGATGATCCCGCGCGGCATGTCCCGGGCCGGGTCGCCGGTCTCCTCGGCGGCCAGCGGGACCCCCTCGACGGCCAGGAAGAACCAGATGCCGTAGACGAGCGCGGCGACCGCACCGGAGACGCCGAAGGGCAGGAAGCCGCTGGACAGCAGCGACCCGTCCGGCGAGATGTCGAACAGGTTGTCGGCCGAGAACTGGGGGGCCAGGCCGACCACCGCGGCCACCAGGGCCACCATGGCGACGGCCGTGATGCCGAACATGAGCTTGAGCGCCTCACCGACGCCGTACAGGTGGACGCCGACGAAGAGCACGTAGGCGATGAGGTAGACCGGCCAGCCGTTGGTCAGGCCGAACAGCCCGAGCGCCTCGACGTAGCCCCCGATGAAGGTGGCGATGGCGGCCGGCGCCACGGCGTACTCGATGAGCACGGCGATCCCGGTGGCGAAGCCGCCCAGGGGTCCCAGCGCCCGGCGTGCGAAGCCGTACCCGGCACCGGCGACCGGGAGGGCCGAGGACATCTCGGCCAGGCCGAACACCATGCAGGTGTACATGAGGCCCATCAGCGCCGCGGCGATCAGCAGCCCGCCCCAGCCGCCCTCGTCGAGCCCGAAGTTCCAGCCGGCGAAGTCGCCGGAGATCACGTAGCTGACCCCGAGACCGGCCAGCAGCACCCAGCCCGCGGCGCCCTTCTTCAGGGATCGCTGCGAGTGGTAGTCGGCGTCGTCCTGACCGTCGCCCTGCCTGCTTGTCGTGCCACCCTGTTCGTCGCCCCGAGGCTCTGTCATGGGCCGCCCTTCCGCGGTGAGGTGCTGACGAGTCTGGAGGGGTGCCGCTCCGCCCGTCAAGGGAGGACGGGCCGCGCTAAAAGGTTTGAAGTCCAACCATTGATGTCATTGACGACCCGGCGGCGGGTCAGGAGACTGTGGCGGTGAGTGCCTCTGCGAGCCTGGAGCTGAGCGACTCGGTGCTGCGCGCCGTGCGGGGTCATCACGCCTTCGAGGGGTGCGTCGAGCAGCTCGGCACCGCGATCCGGCTGGGGGTCTACCCGCACGGCAGCACGTTGCCGCCCGAGCGCGAGCTCGCCGAGCGGATGGGCGTGTCCCGGGCGACGCTGCGCGAGGCGATCGCCGCGCTGCGTGCGGCGGAGTTCGTGACCACCACGCGGGGCCGGGGTGGCGGGACCGTCGTCAGCCACCGCCCCCGGAAGCCGTCCGCCCGCGGTGCGCGGGCGCTCGGGCCGCGCAGCGAGCAGCTGCGCGACACCCTGGTCTTCCGGCGGGTGGTCGAGCCCGGTGCCTGCCACGTCGCGGCGGGCCGTGGCCTCGGTGCGGCCGAGCGGGACTTCCTGGTCGGCACGCACGAGGAGGTGCTCACGGCGGCGGGCCCGGGGGAGCACCGCCAGGCCGACTCCCGTTTCCACCTGGCCCTGGCCGCCGTCACCGGCTCGCCGCAGACCCTGCGAGCGGTGACCGCCGTGCAGGCCGACCTGCACGACATGCTCGTCTCCATCCCGGTGCTCGAGGTCAACATCGAGCACTCCGCCCGTCAGCACCGGCTCATCCTCAACGCCGTGCTCCGGGGGGACGCCACCGCGGCCCGTCGGGTGATGGAGAGCCACTGCGACGACACCGCGGCCCTGCTGCGGGGGCTGCTGGCCTGACGTCCCGCGCGCCCCTCGACCTACCGACCCCACCCCCGAAGATCTGGAGCCCATGATGTCCCTGCCCCCCCGCAACAAGCGCCTGCTCACCCTCGAGCGGCTGAAGGACCTCATCGGCAGCGGGACGATCGACACGGTCGTCATCGCCTTCACCGACATGCAGGGCCGGCTCCAGGGCAAGCGGCTGCACGCGTCGTACTTCGTCGACGTGGTGCTCGACTCCGGGGTGGAGGGCTGCAACTACCTGCTGGGGGTGGACGTCGAGATGAACACCGTCGACGGCTACGCGATGACCTCGTGGGAGAAGGGCTACGGGGACATGGAGTTCGCCCTCGACCTCGACACCATCCGGCTGCTGCCGCACCTGCCGGCCACCGTGATGATCCAGTGCGACCTGGTGCTGACCGACCACCAGCCCGTGGAGCCCTCGCCCCGCACCATCTTGAAGAAGCAGCTGGACCGCGCCGCCGACCAGGGCTACGCGGCGCTGGCCGGCACGGAGCTGGAGTTCATCCTCTTCGAGGACACCTACGAGAGCGCCTGGAGCGGCGGGTACCGCGACCTGACGCCCAGCAACCAGTACAACGTGGACTACTCCATCGTCGGTACGACGCGGGTGGAGCCGCTGCTGCGCGACATCCGCAACAGCATGCACGCGGCCGGGATGAACGTCGAGGGCGCCAAGGGCGAGTGCAACTTCGGCCAGCACGAGATCGGCTTCCTCTACGACGAGGTCATGGCCACCGCCGACAACCACGCCGTCTACAAGACCGCCGCGAAGGAGATCGCCGCCGCGCACGGCAAGGCGCTCACGTTCATGGCCAAGTTCAACGAGCGCGAGGGCAACTCCTGCCACGTGCACCTGTCCCTGCGCGGGACCGACGGCTCGACGGTGTTCTGGGACGACGAGAAGGGCGAGCGCACGCCGCTCTACGACCACTTCGTCGCCGGGGTGCTGGCCACGATGACCGACTTCACGCTGCTCTACGCCCCCAACGTCAACTCCTACAAGCGGTTCGCGGGTGGGTCGTTCGCCCCGACGGCGGTGGCCTGGGGCGAGGACAACCGGACCTGCGCGGTCCGGCTGGTCGGTCACGGTCCCTCGGCCCGGATGGAGAACAGGCTGCCCGGGGGCGACGTGAACCCCTACCTGGCCCTGGCCGCGATGCTCGCCGGCGGGCTGCACGGCATCGAGCAGGAGCTCGAGCTGGAGCCCGCCCTGGTCGGCAACGCCTACACCTCCGACGCGCCCAAGGTGCCGCAGACCCTGCGGGCCGCCCGCGACGCCTTCACCACCTCCGAGGTCGCCCGGTCGGTCTTCGGTGACGAGGTCGTCGACCACTACACGAACATGGCCGACGTCGAGCTGCTCGCCTTCGACGCCGCCGTCACGGACTGGGAGCTGCGCCGCGGCTTCGAGAGGATGTGAGATGAGCGCCCGCCATCCGGAGCGACTCCGGCCAGCCCGGCCAGCCCGGCCAGCCCGGGCAGAGCGTCCACACCGTGCTCAACCCGGCCACGGCCCAGCCCGTCCGCGACGTGCCGCTGGCCACCGAGGCGGAGACCGACGTGCTCATCGAGCGCGCCCAGGAGGCCTTCCCCGCCTGGCGCGACCTGGCGCCCGGCGAGCGGGCGCGGCTGCTGCGCCGCTTCGCCGCCGTGGTCGACGACCACGTGGAGGAGCTCGCCGAGCTGGAGGTCCGCAACGCCGGCCACACCTGGGGCAACGCCACCTGGGAGGCCGGCAACGTCCGGGACTGCCTGAACTACTACTCCGCCGCGCCGGAGCGGATGTTCGGCCGGCAGATCCCCGTGCCCGGCGGCCTCGACGTGACCTTCCACGAGCCGCTCGGCGTGGTCGGCATCATCGTCCCGTGGAACTTCCCCATGCCGATCATGGCCTGGGGGATGGCACCGGCCCTGGCCGCCGGCAACACCGTGCTCCTCAAGCCCGCCGAGCTCACCCCCCTGACGGCCATGCGCATCGGCGAGCTGGCCCTGGAGGCCGGGCTGCCCGAGGGCGTGCTGACGGTCATCCCGGGGCGGGGCTCGGTGGTGGGGCAGCGCTTCGTGACGCACCCGCTGGTCCGCAAGGTCGCGTTCACCGGGTCCACCGCGGTCGGGAAGCAGATCATGGCCGGCTGCGCGGAGCAGGTGAAGCGGTGCACGCTCGAGCTCGGGGGCAAGAGCGCCAACGTGGTCTTCGCCGACGCCGACCTCGCGGCGGCGGCCGCCTCGGCGCCGTACGCGGTCTTCGACAACGCCGGTCAGGACTGCTGCGCCCGCTCCCGGATCCTGGTCGAGCGGTCCGCCTACGAGGAGTTCCTCGGCCTGCTGGAGCCGGCCGTGCGGGGCGTCGCGGTGCTCGACCCGTCGGACCGGGCCAGCGAGATGGGGCCGCTGATCTCGGCGCACCAGCGCGAGGTCGTGCAGTCCTACGTCGACGGCGCCGACGTGGCCTTCACCGGCTCGGCCCCCGACGGCCCGGGCTTCTGGGTGCCGCCGACGGTCGTGCTGGCCACCTCCGGCCAGGAGCCGGTGTGGCGCGAGGAGGTCTTCGGCCCCGTCGTGGCCGTCATGCCCTTCGACGACGAGGCCGACGCCGTGGCCAGGGCCAACGACACGGAGTACGGGCTGTCGGGCTCCATCTTCACCTCCGACCTCGGTCGCGCCCTGCGCGTGGCCCGCGGGGTGCAGGCCGGCAACCTCTCGGTCAACTCGCACTCCGCGGTGCGCTACTGGACGCCGTTCGGCGGCTACAAGCAGTCCGGCCTCGGTCGACGAGCTCGGGCCGGACGCGCCGAACGCGTTCACCGAGGAGAAGAACGTCTTCATCGCCCACTGACCCCAGCACACACCGCACCACCCACCCAGCACCCACCGCACCACCCACCGAGGAGGAACGACACACATGGCAGGACGTCTCGACGGGAAGGTCGCCGTCGTCACGGGCGGCTGCTCGGGCATCGGCCTCGCGACCGTGCAGCGGTTCGCCGAGGAGGGCGCGCAGGTCGTCGTCGGCGACCTCGACGACGCCCGCGGCAAGGAGGTCGTCGACGGGATCGCCGGCCTGTTCGTGCACTGCGACGTGACCGACAAGGACCAGGTCGACGCGCTGTTCAGGACGGCGCACGACACCTACGGCTCGGTCGACGTGGCCTTCAACAACGCCGGCATCTCCCCGCCGGAGGACGACTCCATCCTGGACACCGACCTGGCCGCCTGGCTGCGGGTGCAGGAGGTCAACCTGACCAGCGTCTACCTGTGCTGCAAGGCGGCGCTGCCCTACATGCTCGAGCAGAAGAAGGGCTCGATCATCAACACGGCCTCGTTCGTGGCGCTGATGGGCGCGGCGACCTCGCAGATCTCCTACTCCGCCTCCAAGGGGGGCGTGCTGTCGATGTCGCGCGAGCTGGGGGTGCAGTTCGCCCGCGACGGCGTACGGGTCAACGCGTTGTGCCCGGGGCCGGTCAACACCCCGCTGCTGCAGGAGCTGTTCGCCAAGGACGAGGACCGCGCCCAGCGCCGGCTCGTGCACGTGCCGATGGGCCGCTTCGCCGAGCCGGTGGAGATCGCCAACGCCGTGCTGTTCCTGGCCTCCGACGAGTCCAGCTTCATGACCGCCAGCACGTTCCTGGTCGACGGCGGCATCTCCAGCGCCTACGTCACCCCCCTGTGAGCGAGGACCCGAGGTGAGCGAGGACGCAGCGGTGGGCGAGGACCGTGGCATGGGCCTGTCCCAGGACCCGGGCGGGGCGGGTGCCCTCCACCCGCTGATCGGGCTGAGCACCTACCGCGAGCAGGCCCGGTGGGGGGTGTGGGACCAGCCCGCGGACCTGCTGCCCTCCTCCTACGCCGACTCCGTGGCCCGGGCCGGCGGCGTGCCGGTCCTGCTGCCACCGGCGCCGGCCTCGGACGCCGCCGCGGTGGTGGACCGGCTCGACGGTCTGGTGGTCACCGGCGGCGCCGACGTCGAGCCCGCGCGCTACGGCGCCCCGGTCCACCCCCGCACGGTCGCCTGGCGCAGCGACCGGGACGCCTGGGAGCTGGCCCTGCTGGAGGCGGCGGCCGACCGGGGCCTGCCGGTGCTGGGCATCTGCCGGGGGATGCAGCTGATGGCCGTGCACGGGGGCGGCTCCCTGGACCAGCACCTGCCCGACACCGTCGGGCACCCGGTGCACTCGCCGACCGGCCCCGAGTTCGGCGACGTCTCGGTGGCCACCCTGGCCGGCTCCCGGCTGCGCCAGCTCGTCGGGGACCGGGCCTGGGTGGGCTGCCACCACCACCAGGCGGTGGCCGAGCATCCCGGCTACACCGCGTCGGCGTACGCCGAGGACGGCACGCTGGAGGCGATGGAGGTGCCCGGGGAGCGGTTCGCGGTGGCGGTGCAGTGGCACCCCGAGACCCGCGCCGACGCCGGGTTGTTCCTGGGGCTCGTCGCCGCGGCGACCGAGCGGCTCACCCGCTGATCGACGGCCGCACCCCACCCCGGCCGCGACCACCGTGGGGGAGGATGGCGTCCCCCACCGACCGAAGGAGACCGCCGTGCCGGACCCCTCGTCCCCGCTGCGCCGGCTCGGGTTCCTCACCATCGGCTCCTTCGACCCCGACGACCCGGGACCGGGGCACGAGTCCACCCTCGCGGTGATCGAGCTGGGGGAGCGGCTCGGGCTCGACAGCGCCTGGGTGCGGCACCGGCACCTGCAGCACGGCATCTCCTCCCCGGTGGCGCTGCTCGCCGCGGCCTCGCAGCGGACCCGGCGCATCGAGCTCGGCACCGCGGTGACGCCCGTCGGCTGGGAGAACCCGCTGCGGCTGGCCGAGGACCTGGCCACCCTCGACCTGCTGAGCGGCGGTCGGCTCAACCCCGGCATCAGCACCGGCCCGCCGATGCGCTGGGAGACCGTGCGGGCCGCGCTCTACCCCGACACCGCCGAGGCCGAGGACCTGGGCTACGGCCGCGTGGAGCGGCTGCTGTCCATGGTGCGCGGCGAGCCGGTCACCGACGCGGCCGGCACCGTGGGCATCGAGGTCTTCTCCGACCGGGTGCAGCCGCACTCCCCGGGCCTGGCCCGGCGGATGTGGTACGGCGCCGCCAGCCTGCACTCGGCCCGGTGGGCGGGCGAGCAGGGGCTCAACCTGCTCACCAGCAGCGTGGTCAAGGCCGAGGGGCCGGAGGAGTCGCCCGCCTTCGAGGACGTGCAGCTCGCCCAGGTCCGGGCGTTCCGCGGGGCCCACCCGGACGGGGAGCGCGCCCGGGTCTCGCAGGGCCTGGTGGTCATCCCCACCGACACCGCCTCGAGCGACCAGCGGGAGCGGTACGCGGCGTACGCCCGGTCCCGGCTCGAGCGCACCCGGACGCCGCAGGGACCCGGCCGGATGATGTTCGCGCCCGACCTGGTGGGGAGCTCGGAGCAGGTCGCCGAGCGCCTGCACGCGCACGCCGCCTTCCGCGAGGTCGAGGAGGTGGCCTTCGCGCTGCCCTTCAGCCTGGAGCACGACGACTACGTGCAGATCCTCACCGACATCGCCACCCGGCTGGGACCGGCCCTGGGCTGGCAGCCCGGAGCCGGTCCCGGCTGAGCCGGGCCGGCCGTGCGACCCGGCCGGGATCAGACCTTGGAGACCCGCACCAGCTTCTTGTTCACGAACTCGTCCATGCCCCACGGGCCCAGCTCGCGGCCGAAGCCGGAGCGCTTGACCCCACCGAAGGGCAGGCCCGGCAGCGTCGTGCCGTGCTCGTTGACGAAGGCCATCCCGACCTCGAGCCGGTCGGCGACCTCGCGGGCCGCCTCGACGTCCGCGCTCCAGACCGAGCCACTGAGCCCGAAGGCGGAGGAGTTGGTCAGCTCGACGGCCTCGTCGGCCGAGGCCACCTTGTAGACGACCCCGACGGGCCCGAACAGCTCCTCGGAGTACGCCTTCGTGCCCGGTCGGACGTCGGCCAGCAGGGTCGGCGCCACGTAGGCCCCCGGCCCGTCGATCGCGGTGCCGCCGGTGAGGACGGTCGCGCCCTCGGCCACCGCGGTCTCGATCTGGCCGGTCAGCGTGTCGGCCGCCGACTGGGAGGACAGCGGCCCGATGACGGTCTTCGGGTCGCTGGGGTCGCCGGGCACCATGCGCTCGAAGGACGCGGTCAGCTTGGCCACGAACTCGTCGTAGTAGGGCTCCAGCACCACGAAGCGCTTGGCCGCGTTGCAGGCCTGGCCGGTGTTGGACATCCGTCCCCGGGTGGCGGACTTGACGGTGGCGTCCATGTCGGCGGAGTCCAGGACGATGAAGGCGTCGGAGCCGCCGAGCTCGAGCACGACCTTCTTCAGGTTGCGGCCGGCCACCTCGGCCACGGCTGCGCCGGCCCGCTCGCTGCCGGTCAGCGACACGCCCTGCACCCGGGGGTCGGCGATCATGTCGGCGATCTGCTCGTTGGTGGCGAACACGTTGACGTAGGCGTCGGCCGGCAGGCCCGCGGCCACGAAGATCTCCTCCATGAGCAGGGCCGACTGCGGGCAGCTGGGGGCGTGCTTGAGGAGGACGGTGTTGCCGTTCATCAGGTTCGGCGCCGCGAAGCGGGCCACCTGGTAGTACGGGAAGTTCCACGGCATGACGCCGAGCAGGGGGCCGACCGGCTCGCGGCGGACCACCGACTGCTCGGCGCCGGGCACGTCGAGCACCTCGTCGGCCAGCAGGGCGGGGCCGTGGTCGGCGTAGTACTGGTAGATCATCGAGGACAGCTTGACCTCGCCGCCGGCCTCGCGGACCGGCTTGCCGACCTCGAGGGAGACCAGCCGGGCCAGCTCGTCGGCCCGCTCGTCGTACAGCGCGGCCACCTTGGCCAGGACGGCGGCGCGCTCCTCGACGGGGGTGGCCCGCCAGGTGGCGTAGCCGGAGGCGGCCCGGGACAGGGCCTGCTCGACCCCGGCCTCGTCGAGGGTGGGGAACGCGGCGACCTGCTCGCCGGTGGCGGGGTTGACGGTTGCGTAGGTGGTCATGACCCGACCGTACCCACGCCCGGGTCGCGCGATGCGAGACGCCGGTCACCCGCCCGTTGCTCGCCCTCGGGCGCGCCGCTCAGTCGATGACGCGGACGCGGATGGTCTCGGGCACCGCCCGCAGCCCGGCCAGCACACCCGCGGACAGCCCCGAGCCGGTGTCGGTCACGACGTACCCGGTCTCGCCCCGGGTGGCGAGGACCTGGCCGCCGATGTTGACGTGGTGCTCGGCGAAGACCTGGTTGACCTTGGCCAGCACCCCGGGGGTGTTGAGGTGGACGTGCGCGATCCGCTGGGCGTGCTGGGACTGACCCGGGGTGAGGGTGGGGAGGTTGACGGAGAGGGCGGTGCTCCCGGTCCGCACGTAGTCGCGCAGCTTGGTGCCCACGAAGCGGCCGATGTCCTCCTGCGCCTCCTCGGTCGAGCCGCCGACGTGCGGGGTGAGGATCACGTTGGGCAGCCCGCGCAGCGGCGAGTCGAAGTGGTCGCCGCGCTTGACCGGCTCCACGGGGAACACGTCCACGGCCGCGCCGGCGACGTGGCCGGAGACCACCGCGTCCCGGAGCGCGTCGTAGTCGACCACGAAGCCCCGGGACAGGTTGAGGAACAGCGAGCGCGGCCGCATCCGGGCGAACTGCGGGGCGCCGAAGAAGCCGGCGTTACCCATCCGGCCGTCCACGTGCAGCGTCACGGCCTCCGCCTTGTCCAGCAGCTCCTCGACCGAGGCGCAGCGCCGCGCGTTGCCCAGTGCCAGCTTCTCCTCCGTGTCGTAGAAGTAGACGGTCATGCCCAGCATCTCGGCGACCACCGACAGCTGGGAGCCGATGTTGCCGTAGCCGATGATGCCCAGGCTGCGACCGCGCACCTCGTGGCTGCCGCTCGGCGGACTTGTCCCAGATGCCGGCGTGCAGGGCCTTGTCGCGCTCGGTCAGGCGCCGGGCCATCGCGATGATGTTCGCGATCGCCAGCTCGACGACCGAGCGGGTGTTGGAGTACGGCGCGTTGAACGCGGCGATCCCGCGCGAGGCGGCCGCCGACAGGTCGATCTGGTTGGTGCCGATGCAGAAGGCGCCGACCGCGACCAGCTCCGGGCGGGCGTGCAGGACCCGCTCGGTGACCTCGGTCTTGGACCGGATGCCGAGCAGGTCCACACCCTCCAGGGCTGCGATCAGCTCGTCCTCGCTCAGCGCGCCGGGTCGGGCACTCACCTCGATGCCGGCCGCGGTCAGGATCGAGGTGGCCAGGGGGTGCAGGTTCTCCAGCAGCAGGGCTCTCACGCCCCCATCGTCCCAGGGTCGGCGCGGGACGACGCAGACGGTCTCACCGGCGTCCTCACCGGGTCAGTTCACCTGGCGCTCGCGACCCTCCCAGAACGGCTGACGGAGCTTGAACTTCTGCAGCTTGCCGGTGGCCGTGCGGGGAGCTCGTCGACGAAGTCGACCCGCTTGGGGCACTTGTAGCCGGCCAGGTGGGTGCGGCAGTGCGCCACCAGCTCCTCCGCGGTGACCGGGTCGCCGGCCACCACCAGGGCGGTGATCATCTCGCCCCACTTCTCGTCCGGGATGCCGATGACCGCGACCTCCTTGACCGCCCGGTGCGACATCAGCGCGTCCTCGACCTCGATGGAGGACACGTTCTCGCCGCCGGAGATGATCACGTCCTTCTTGCGGTCGGAGATCACCAGGTAGCCCTCGTCGTCGAGGTACCCGCCGTCCCCGGTGTGGAAGGTGCCGCCCGCGGTCACCCGCGCGGTCTCCTCCAGCTGCTCCCAGTAGCCCTCCAGGTTGTGGTTGGAGGAGGTCAGCACCTCGCCCTGCTCGTCGACGCCGACCCGGACGCCCAGCGCGGGCACGCCCTGGCGCCCCAGCCGGCGGGCCAGCTCGTGGGTCGACAGGCCGTCCCACTCGGCGCGGGTGCGGTTGACCGTGACGAGCGGCGAGGTCTCGGTCAGGCCGTAGATCTGCACGAACTCCCAGCCCAGCTCCTCCAGGACCCGCTCCACGGTGCGCGTCGGCGGTGGCGCGCCCGCCACGATGATCCGCACCCGGTCCCGGCCCGGCACCTCCCCCTCCCAGGAGGCGGCTCCCTCGAGCGCGGCGCTCACCACGGCCGGTGCGGCGCACATCACGCTCACGCCGTGCTGCTGCACCCGGCGCAGGATCTCGGTGCCGTCGACCTGCCGGAGCACCACGTGCCGGGCGCCGACCCCGGTCACGCCGAACGGCATCCCCCAGCCGTTGGCGTGGAACATCGGCAGGGTGTGCAGGTACACGTCCCGGTCGCTCAGCCCCGCGTGCAGCGCGAACACCGTGGCGTTGAGCCACAGGCTGCGGTGCGTGAGCTGGACCCCCTTGGGGCGGGCCGTCGTCCCGGACGTGTAGTTGATGGTCGCGGTGGCGCCCTCGTCCGGCTGCTCCCAGGCACGCGGCTCGACGCCGGGCAGGTAGAGGTCGTCGTCGTCCCCGAGCACGAACCGGTGGCGTACGTCGAGGGAGCCGAGCACGTCGCGCAGCGAGGGGTCGACGTAGACGACGTCGGCGCCGGAGTGCCCCACGATGTAGGAGATCTCGGCGGGGCTCAGCCGGAAGTTGACCGGCACCAGGATCCGGCCCCAGCCGCTGACGCCGAAGAACGAGGTGCCCAGCCGGGCGGAGTTCTGGGAGACCACCGCGACGCGACCGCCCACCGGCACGCCGAGGGCGTCGAGCCTGGCCGCCTGGGCACGGGCGTTCGCGGCCACCTGGCGGTAGGTCAGCGACCCCAGGCTGCGA
The DNA here is from genome assembly GCA_963750345.1 of uncultured Actinomycetota bacterium. Classification (GTDB taxonomy): domain Bacteria; phylum Actinomycetota; class Actinomycetes; order Propionibacteriales; family Nocardioidaceae; genus Nocardioides_B. The sequence continues at coordinate 684,854 of CAVVQH010000013.1, forward strand.
GTCGGCTGAGCGGGCTGGTCGGGCTCGTCGACGTACCCCACCCGGTCGGGGTAGACGGTCTCGGCACGGTCCAGGAAGTCGGCGACGGTGAGCGGGAAGTGCACGGGCCCTCCGGGGGGTGGGCGGCCGCCGGGCGACGGCACGGGACCGTCCCATCCCAGCGCACCTCTTCTCCGGGCGCGCCCTCCACTCGGACGGGCGGGTAGGCCCGGCCGCGGGGACCGGGTGCTAGGAGCGAGCCGACTCCACGGCCGCCTCGGCGACGATGGCCGCCAGCTCGGTGGTGATGCCGGTGACCTCGCCCACGAGGTGGCTCACCGCCACCTGGGTGGACTCCGAGGAGGAGACCTGCTGGGCGGCCGCGGCCGAGATGGTCTCCTGCGAGGCGGTGACCTGGGTCAGGACGCCGCCGATGCCCTCGATGGCGGTGCCGGCGGCCCGGGCCGTGTCGCGGACCCGGGCGACGACCTCCTCGATGCGCTCGGTGGCGCGGCCGGCCTCGTTGGCCAGCTCCTTGACCTCGCCCGCGACCACGGCGAAGCCCTTGCCCGCCTCGCCGGCCCGGGCGGCCTCGATGGTCGCGTTGAGGGCCAGGAGGTTCGTCTGCTCGGTGATGGCACCGATGCTGCGGGCGATCTGGCCGATCTCGGCCACCGCGAGGGTGAGCCGCTCCAGGGTCTCGGCGCTGGCGCGGGTCTGCTCGTCGGCCGAGCGGGCCGTGGTCAGCGCCCGTCCGGCCTCGTCGCCGACGCTGCGAGCACTGGTGAGCAGGAGCTCGACGGTCTCGGTGGTGCTGCCCAGCTCGGAGACGATCCTGCGGGCGGTGACGTCCATGATGCCGAGGCGTGCGGTGGCACGGTCCGCGGCGGCTGCCCGCTGGGCGGCCTCGGCCGCCCGCCGCTCGGCCTCCTGCGCCCGCACGGAGGCGATCTCGGCGCGGGCGGCCTGCTCGGCCGCGGCGTCCTCCTCGGCCTGACGCCTGGCGGCCCGGGCGGTGAGGTCGGCCTGCTCGGCGAAGCGCCAGCCGACGACCTGGGCGGCGCACATGGCCAGCACGAAGCCGGCGTGCATCAGCACCCAGGGCAGCGGGTTCGCCTGCGCCCGGGGGTCGGAGAACACCATCATCGGGTCCAGCAGGCCCATGCCCAGGTGGTGGGTGGCCACCAGCACGATGGCCAGCAGGAACGGGACGAGGTCCTGGTAGAGCGCGACCAGGGCGAGGACCACGAAGAAGTGGAAGTGCACGTCGGTCAGGCCGCCGGAGACGTGGATGAGCACCATGGCGGCGCCGATCAGGCCACTGCTGACCATGCTGGCGCGGGTCCTCTGCGACAGGGCGGAGGTGGCGCCGAGGGCGAGCACGACCAGCGCGCCGAGCGAGGTCCAGAGCACCCACCCGCCGTGGCCGCCCAGCACGGCGATGAGCGCCAGCACCGGGACGTGGAGCAGCAGGATGAACTGCAGGGCGCGGTGCCGCGCCGCGAAGGACGCATCGTCGAGCCGGATGCCGCGGGGGACGAGGTGCGCGCGGGGGGCTGGGCGTGCATCGGCAGGGGTCATGGTCACTCCATCGGCCCACGGTGGGTGCACCTGAGCACACGGGGCGGGTGGGTGTCCGCTGTCTGGTCCGGTCGTCTGCTCCGGCGGCTGCGCCCGCCTCGGTATCCTCGGCCGCATGCCGCGCCTCTGCTCCCCGTCGCCGACCGGGGGGCGCCGGTGGTGACCGGACGGCGGCCCCGGGTCCGGGCCCCCGAGCTGCGCGGGCGGGGGTGGCTGGGCACCGGCGGGGAGAGCCGCTCGCTGGCCGACTTCGCGGCCGCTTCCTGCTCCTGGACTTCTGGACCTTCTGCTGCGTCAACTGCCTGCACGTCCTGGAGGAGCTCCGCCCGCTGGAGGAGCAGCACGCCGAGGAGCTCGTGGTGGTCGGCGTGCACTCGCCGAAGTTCGTCCACGAGGCCGACGCCGACGCCCTGGCCGCCGCGGTGGAGCGCTACGAGGTGACCCACCCCGTGCTCGACGACCCCGACCTGGTGACCTGGCAGGCCTACACGGCCCGGGCCTGGCCCACCCTGGTGCTGGTCGACCCGGAGGGGTACGTCGTGGCGCAGTACGCCGGCGAGGGTCACGTGCACGCCATCGCGGCCCTGGTCGCGGAGCTGGCCCCGACCTACCGGGAGCGCGGGACGCTGCGGGCGGGGGGCCCGAGCGCGTCGCCGGCCACTGAGCGACGCGGTGCTCCCGACCACCGCGAGGGCCTGCGGTTCCCCGCGTCGGTGGTCTCCCTCGGCGACGGCTTCCTGGTGGCCGACGCCGGTCACCACGACCTGGTCGAGCTGGCCGCCGACGCCCGGACCGTCGTACGTCGGATCGGTGCGGGCGAGCGGGGGCACCGTGACGGCGGGCCGGAGGAGGCCCGCTTCCACGAGCCCAACGGGCTGTGCCTGCTGCCTCCCGAGGTGGCCCGCGAGGCCGGGTACGACGTGGTGGTGGCCGACACGGTCAACCACGCGCTGCGGGGGGTCCGGCTCGCCGACGGCGGCGTCCTCACCCTGGCCTCCGGCGCCACGTCGGACGGGCTGTCGAGCCCCTGGGACGTGGTCTGGTGGCGCGATCGGGTCTGGGTCGCGATGGCGGGCACCCACCGGCTGTGGACCCTCGACCCGCGCACCGGCACGGCCGGGGTGGCTGCGGGCACCGGTCATGAAGGACTGCTGGACGCTCCGCTGGCCGAGGCGTGGTTCGCCCAGACCTCCGGGCTGGCCGCCGACGGGGACCGGCTGTGGCTGGCCGACAGCGAGACCTCGAGCCTGCGGCACGTGCAGGACGGCCGGGTGGTCACCGACGTCGGGTCGGGGCTGTTCGACTTCGGCTTCCGTGACGGCGCGCCCGACGAGGCGCTGCTGCAGCACCCGCTCGGCGTGACCGTGCTGCCCGACGGATCGGTCGCGGTCCTCGACACCTACAACGGCGCCGTGCGCCGGTGGGCCGACGGCCGGCTCGACACCCTGGCCACCGGGCTGGCCGAGCCCAGTGCCGCCGTCGTGGTCGGGGACGACCTGGTGGTGGTCGAGTCGGCCGCGCACCGGCTGACCCGGGTGGCGCTGTCGGCCCGGGAGCCTGCGGACGGCTTCGCGCACGCCACCCACCGCCCGGTGACGGAGGTCTCCGCAGGCCGGGTGGAGCTCGTCGTCGCCTTCGACCCGCCCCCGGGGCAGAAGGTGGACGACCGCTTCGGTCCGGCGGCCCAGCTGGTGGTCTCGGCCACCCCGCCGGCACTGCTGCGCGCCGGTGCCGGCCGGGGGACCGACCTGTCCCGGGTGCTCGAGGTCGACCCGGCCGTGGGCGACGGGGTGCTGCACGTGGCGGCGCGGGCCGCGTCGTGCGACGAGGGCGGTGGCGTGGGTGCGGCCTGCTACCTGCACCAGCAGGACTGGGGGGTGCCGCTGCGCGTGGTGGACGGCGGCCCGACCAGCCTGGAGCTGCCGCTGGCCGGCCGAGAGCCGGACGACAGCCGGGACCATCAACCGGGACCATCCGCCCGGATCGTCAGCCAGGACGATCAAGGCGGGCTCAGGCGGCCCGGTCGATGCCGGTCAGCCGCGCCCCCCGGAAGTCCGCGAGCCGTTCGGCCTGCTCGCCCAGGTCGGGCAGCGGCTCCCAGGCGTCGACGAGCAGGCGCAGGCGCGACCCGGCCGCGCGGGGCCGCCAGGTGCCCCGCACCTGGGACCCGACCAGGACGGCTCCGGGTCGGCCCAGGGTCCGCCAGAGGTCCTTGCGGCGGGCCGGGTCGGGCACCACCAGCTCACGGTCCCGCGCCTGCAGGAACGGGTCGAACGGTCCCAGCAGGCGCACCAGCGGCTCGCCACCCGCCCCGTCCGTGGGCTCCGGCGGCCCCTCGAGGCCCGGAAGGTCCTCGGCCAGCAAGAAGCGCTCCTCACCGTCCACGGTCACGGGCACGGTGTCGTCGGGCCAGACCGCCTTGACCTCCTTCAGGGGTGCGTCGAGGTACCCGGCGACCTGGCGGGGGGTGAGCGGGCCGAGGTGGTGCAGGACGGCCCGGACGGGATCGAGCCGCGGGGGCCACTCCGTTGCCGGGCCGCGCCACCCGGGGATGCGCTCCAGGACGGGCGGGGAGGTGCCGGGGCGCAGCTCGAGCCCGGCGCGCAGGGCCGCGATCCGGAACGGCATCTCGTAGAGGTGGATGACGCCGCACGGCCGGCACCAGCGCAGGTACGGGTCACCCATCCGCTCGGCCAGCGCACCGGACATCGCGCCCTTGACCGTCGGCTCGCGGACCACGTCCCTCATCTGCTCGGCGATGCTGTCCAGTGCCTCCAGCACCGGGATGCCGGCGGACTTCAGCGGCACCGAGGCGTCCAGGACGCGCTTGGCCGCGTCAGCCTCCGACCGGGGCGCCGTCGCCATGGCCACGGCCGCCGCGTCGTTCCGGCGGTAGGCGTGGGGGGCGCCGCGCAGCGTCCAGGCCAGCACCGTCTCCACAGCCCCGGCGGCCACCCCGCGCTGGGCCAGGGCCCAGGCCGCACCGTCGGCTCCGGTGTCCTGGACGCCGAGGTCGAGCACGTCGGCGTCGGTCGCGGGCCCGGCGCGGTCGAGCTGCTGCACATGGACGCGGCGGCGCAGGACGTCGGCGGAGGTGACCCTCATGCCAGTGGTCTACCACCGGGCACCGACCGTCGTCCGCACCCGCGTAGGCCGCCGTGCGCCCCGGTGGACACGCAGGACGGGACGCCTCGGCGGGGTCACCGGGGTGGGGCACGTCTCCTCCACGGTGGTGGGGTCCCGTGGGCCCCGCTGCTAGGATGGGGATAGCCAAGGTCGCTGCTGCGGCCTTACTTTTTTGCCCGGAGTGGGTGCGCGACTCTCGCGCAAGACCAGTGATTCGGGCACGAACTGCGTCTCGCAGGCTCGCCGGACCACGCCGTGGGAACCGGGTGGAGACGTCTCTGTCCAGTCCTGAGGATCCTCTTGCCCAGCCCTGCTGTCTCCCTGCCCTCCTTCGCCGACCTCGGTCTCTCCGAGAAGGTCATCGACGCGCTCGGCCGTGTCGACATCACCACCCCCACCCCCGTCCAGGCCGCGGTCATCCCCGACGCCATGTCGGGTCGCGACGTGCTCGGCCGCGCGCAGACCGGCTCGGGGAAGACCCTGGCCTTCGGCCTGCCGATCCTGGCCCGCCTGGCCGGGGACCGCAGCCGGCCCAAGCACCCCCGCGCGCTGATCATCGTCCCGACCCGCGAGCTGGCCACGCAGGTGCGTCGCGCCATCGAGCCGCTCGCCTTCGCGGTCCACCTCAAGCTGGTCACCGTGTACGGCGGGACGCCGTACGACCGCCAGACCAAGCAGCTGCGGGCCGGGGCCGACATCGTCGTGGCCACCCCCGGACGGCTGCAGGACCTGATCGACAAGGGTCACTGCCGCACCGACGACATCGCCGTCACCGTGCTCGACGAGGCCGACCACCTGTGCGACCTGGGCTTCTACCCGGCCGTGGACGCCCTGCTGGCCCAGACCCCGGCCAGCGGCCAGCGGATGCTGCTCTCGGCCACCCTCGACGGTGACGTCGACCGGCTGGTGCGGGCCCACCTGCGCACCCCGGTCCTGCACGAGCTCGACCCCAACAAGGGCTCCGTCGTCAAGATGGACCACCACGTCCTGGTCGTCGGCGGCTTCCGCGACAAGATCGAGGCCGCGACCGCGCTGATCGAGGCGAACCCCCGCTCGATCGTCTTCACCCGCACCCGTGAGGGCGCCACCGAGCTGTCGGACGCGTTCCTCGCGGCCGGCATCTCCTCGGTCGACCTGCACGGCAACCTCTCCCAGCGGGTCCGCGAGCGCAACCTGCACGCGTTCTCCTCCGGCAAGGCCCAGGTGGTCGTCGCCACCGACGTCGCCGCCCGCGGCATCCACGTGGACAACGTGGGCCTGGTCGTGCACTTCGACCCGCCCGCCGACGCCAAGGCCTACCTGCACCGTTCCGGCCGTACGGCGCGGGCCGGCGAGGCGGGCGCGGTGGTGACCATCACGACCCCGCGGGGCGTGGACGAGATCGTCCGCATGCAGTCCCGGGCCGGCGTGGAGGCGCGTCACCACGACAGCCGCACCACCCTGCGCCCCATGACCCGCGAGTCCCTGGGCGCGTCGGGCTCGGCCGCCCCCAAGGCCTCGGCGAGCCGCGGCGGCTCGAGCGGCGGCTACCAGGGCCGACGTGGCGGCTCGGGCGGCGGCTACCAGGGCCGCTCGTCCTCGGGCGGCGGCTACCAGGGCCGCTCCGGCGGACCCCGGAGCAGCAGCCCCCGCACCGGTGGCTCCCGTGGCGGGCGCGACGAGCGTCCGTCGTACGGGCGCGACGACCACCGATCCTCGGGCCGGTCCAGCTACTCCCGCTGACCTGACCGCTCCACCCAGCTGAGCTGACCTGGCCCGGTCGGGCCGGGCCGGGCCGGGGCGGGCTCAGCCGGCCAGGTCACCCCACCGGGCCTCCAGGTCCGACCACGGCCCGGTGGCGGCGACCTCGCCGTCGACCAGCACCACGACCCGGTCGGCCTGGGTCAGTGCCGACCGCCGGGACGATGCGCCCAGCACCGTGCGCCCGCGGGCCCGCAGGGCGGCCCACAGCTCGACCTCGGTGGTGGCGTCCAGGGCGCTGGACACGTCGTCGGCCAGCACGAGCTCGGCGTCGGTGGCCAGGGCCCGGGCCAGTGCGAGACGCTGCACCTGCCCACCGGAGAGCCGCACGCCCCGGTGGCCCACCAGGGCGCCCGGCCCTCCGGCCCGGTCGAGGTCCTCGCCCAGCCGCGCGTCGTGCACGGCCTCGGTCAGACCCCGGTCGTGGTCGAGCCGCACGTTGTCGGCGAACGTGCCCGAGAGCACCCGCGGCACCTGGGCCACGTGGGCGACCTGACCCGGGCGCAGGAAGGTCTCGGACTCCTGGACGGGGACGGGGCTGCCGTTCCAGGTCAGCGAGCCGGTGTGGGAGACCAGCCCGGCGAGGCTCGAGAGCAGGCTGGACTTGCCGGAGCCGATCTGGCCCAGCAGGAGCACCAGCTCGCCCCGGTGCACGGTGAGGTCCACGTGCCGCACCCCGATGGTGCCGTCGTCGTGCACGGCGGCGTACCCGCTCAGCCCGAGGGTCCGCAGCGGGACCCGCGGGACGGGTGCCGGTGCGGGAGCGGTGCCGGAGACCAGGTCGACGCCGTCGGGCAGGGTCATGAGGTCGTCCCCGCCGGCCAGGCGTGAGGTCGCGCGGGCCCAGGCGCGGGTGCCCGGGGCCTCGGTGATCACCGACCCGGCCACCCGGCCGAACCAGTCGAAGCCGTTGACCGCGGAGGCGACCAGCAGGGCCGTGGCCAGGTCCCAGCCGCCGAGCACCAGCACGCCCCAGGCGCTGACCACCCCGCACTGCACCATCACCACGGGGACGCCGTCGAGCATGGCCTGGACACGGTGCTCGCGCACGGCCGCGTCGACCCTGCCCCCGTCCACGCGCCGCAGGTGGGCGTGCACCGCGGGGGTGGCGGCGGCCAGCTTGACGGTGCGCACCGACTCCAGGGCGGAGACCAGCGACCGTCCGAAGGCCGCGCGCGCGGCCGAGGAGGCGGCCGCCGACCGGCCTGCCACGGGGGCGCCCACCGCCGACGCGGCGGCCGAGGCGAGCATCACGGCCACCAGCACCGAGCCGGCGAGCAGGCTGCGGGCGGCCACCGCGGTCACCGCCACGACGACGAGCCCGATGGTCAGGTCGACCCACCGGTCGGCGTAGCGCGCCAGGCGGTCGGCGTCCATGGCCCGGGCCACCACCTCGCCGGCGGGGGTGCGGTCCAGACGGCGCTGACGCGTCTGGCCCACCAGGACCGCCATCCGCACCCGCAGCATGACCGCCACCCACCACCGGGGGTAGAGCCGGAAGGCCTCGGCCATCAGCAGCGGGGCGACCAGCAGGCAGGCCACCAGCCCGGCGGTGAGGCCGACGGGGGTGGACCCGTCGCGCAGGCCCTGCACGACCCGGCCCCACACGAAGCCCGTGGCCGCCCCGAAGGCACCGGTCAGGGCGGCGCCCAGGAACAGCAGCGCACCGCCGACGCCCCACCGCGGGTGGATGACCAAGGCCCGCGCGGTGGCCCGGACCACGCCCGGACCGGGACCGGTGCGGGGCGGCTCGGGGGCAGGCCCGGTACGACGCACCCCGCCGACCGGGGACTCGGCCCCCGGTGCCGTGACCGGTCCGCCCCGGTCGTGCACGCCGCCTGCGCCGTCGCGGTCCGCGGGGTCGTCGGCGGCGTCGAGCAGCCGGCGGAAGGGGCCCGGCCGTCGGGCGAGCAGCTCGCGCGGCCCCTGGTCGAGGACCCGGCCCCGCTCCAGCACCGCGACCTGGTCGGCCCGGGCCGTGGTCGAGAGCCGGTGGGTGATGAGCAGGCCGGTACGTCCGGTCAGCAGCCGGTCCGCGGCCCGCACGACCCGGGCCTCGGTCAGCGGGTCCATGCGCGCGGTGGCCTCGTCGAGCACCACCACCCGCACGTCTCGCACGAACAGGCGGGCGAAGGCGACCAGCTGCTCCTCACCGGCCGACAGGGTCGTGCCACCGGGTCCCAGCAGGCTGTCGAGCCCGTCGGGCAGCCCGGCCACCCAGTCCTCCAGGCCCAGCTCGGCCAGGGCCGCCCGCACGCGGTCGCGGGGCAGGTCGGTGAACAGGGTGATGTTCTCGGCCAGGGTGCCGGCCAGGATCTCGGTGCGCTGGGTCACCACGCCGACGGCCCGTCGGAGAGCCTGCAGGTCGAGCGCGAGCACGTCGACGCCGCCGAGGAGCACGCTGCCCGGCTCGGGGTCGACCGCCCGCGAGACCAGGGAGGCCAGCGTCGACTTGCCCGACCCCGTGCGCCCGACCAGCGCGCAGGTGGTGCCGGCGGCGACGTGCAGGTCGATGCCCGCGAGGGCGAAGGTGCCGGTGTCGTAGCTGAAGTGCAGGTCGCGCAGCTCGAGGGCCAGCGCGGCGCCGTCCAGCGCCCCGCCCCCCTGCGGCTCGGCCGGGGCGCCGAGCAGCTGGCGCAGCCGGACGAGCGCGCCGACCCCGGCCTGCAGGTCCGGCAGGTGCCGGGCCACCTGGTCGATCTGCCCCACGAACGTGGTCGTGACCAGGAACAGGGTGACCAGCCCGGCCACCGACAGGTCGTCGTCCACGACCAGCACCACTCCGACGACGCCGGTGGCGGCCAGCAGCCCGTGCAGCAGCACGCCCGCGCGGCGGCCGATGCGGGCCTCGACCCCGACCACCGCGGCGAACAGCCGGTGCACCTCGGCGCTGAGCTCGCTGCAGCGGCGGACGACGTACCCCTGGCCCAGGCTGGTGCGCAGGTCGTCGCGGCCGGCGACGCCCTCCTCCATGGCGGCGGCGTGGTCGGTCCAGGCCATCTCCTCCAGGACCTTGCGCTCGGCGAGATCGTCCAGCAGGGGGCGCACGACCATGACGGCCGCCACCCCGAAGAGCGGGAAGAGCACCCAGGACGGCCACCAGGTGAAGCCGGCGACCACCCACAGCGGCACCACGGCGAACAGGGTGCCCAGGGCGTCCCAGACCTGTCGGCGCACCAGGGTGCCGACCTCGTGGGTGTCGTCGTCGACGCGGTCGAGCACCTCGCCCACGGCCTGCTCGGAGAGCACGTCGAGCGGCTGGTGCAGGGCGGCCTCCAGCAGGTCGGCTCGCAGCCGGCCCTCGGCCCGGTCCACCACGCCCGCCCAGGCCACGCGGCCGCCGCTCTGCAGGACCGCGGCCCCGACCACGCACAGAGCGAGGAGGACCACGGAGCGGGTGGTCGGCGTCTCGGCCAGCCGCCCCGCCACCACCGTGCCCAGGGCCTGGCCGACGGCTGCGACCATCGCGGCCGCCAGGGCGCCGCCGGCGACGGGCCCGCGCAGCCGCCGCCAGTCGATGCGGCGACCCGGCCCGGGCGACGCCTCGACGGGCCGGGAGGGCGCCACGCGGTCGGGGTCCAGGGCGGTGGTCACGTGCAGCGACGCTACGTCACCGCACCGACACCCTCCCACCGGTTTTAGTGACCGGAGGGTGTCGGCTGAGCACGGCTAGAAGGCGCGCTCGTCGAGCTCCATCACCGACAGGTCGGTGGCCTCGGCGATGGCCCGCTCGGCGGTCAGCCGCGGCAGGACGGTGCGGGCGAAGAACTGTGCGGCGGCCACCTTGCCCTCGTAGAACGGCTGGTCGTGGCCGGTCTCCCCGGCCAGCCGTGCCAGCGCCACCTCGGCCTGCCGCAGCAGCAGCCAGGCGCAGACCACGTCGCCGAGCGCCATCAGGAGGCGGGAGGTGTTGAGCCCGACCTTGTAGACGTTGGCCACGTTGCCGCCCTCGACCCGGGGGTCGGCCGACATCAGGTCGGCCGACCAGGTGGCCCACCATGGCCTGTACGTCGGCCAGGCCGGTGGCCAGGAGCTCGCGCTCGTTCTTCAGGCGGCCGTTGCCGGCGCCGCTGGCCACGAAGGTCTCGATCTCCCCGGCCAGGAAGCCCAGCGCGTGGGCCTGGTCCTTCACGATCTTGCGGAAGAACAGGTCCTGGCCCTGGATGGCCGTCGTGCCCTCGTAGAGCGTGTCGATCTTGGCGTCGCGGACGTACTGCTCCAGGGGGTAGTCCGCGAGGAAGCCGGACCCGCCGAAGGTCTGCAGCGACTCGGTGCCGAGCAGCACCCAGGAGCGCTCCGAGCCGTAGCCCTTGACGACGGGCAGCAGCAGGTCGTTGACCCGCTCGGCCAGCTCGTCGCGCCGGCCCTCGTGCTCGGCCAGCATGACCTTGTCCTGCCACGAGGCCGTGTAGAGGACCAGGGCCCGCATCGCCTCCGCGAACGACTTCTGCGTCATCAGCGAGCGTCGTACGTCGGGGTGGTGGGTGATGGTGACGCGGGGCGCCGTCTTGTCCGAGGCCCGGGTCAGGTCGGGTCCCTGCACCCGGGTGCGGGCGTACTCCAGGGCGTTGAGGTAGCCCGAGGACAGGGTGGCGATGGCCTTGGTGCCGACCATCATGCGGGCGTTCTCGATGACCTGGAACATCTGCGCGATGCCCTCGTGCACCTCGCCGAGCAGCCAGCCCCGGGCCGGGGCGGTGGCCCCGAAGGTGACCTCGCAGGTGTTGGAGACCTTCAGGCCCATCTTGTGCTCGACGCCGGTGACGTGGACGCCGTTGCGCTCGCCGGTGAGCTCGCCGGTCTCGTGGTCGAAGTGGTGCTGGGGGACCACGAAGAGGGAGAGGCCCTTGGTGCCGGGACCGCCGTGGCCCTCGACGCCGACCGGCCGGGCCAGCACGAGGTGGACGATGTTCTCGCTCATCTGGTGCTCGGCGGAGGTGATGAAGCGCTTGACGCCCTCGATGTGCCACGACCCGTCGTCCTGCCGGGTGGCGCGGGTGCGGCCGGCGCCCACGTCGGAGCCGGCGTCGGGCTCGGTCAGCACCATGGTCGCGCCCCACCGGCGCTCGATCATGATCTCGGCGATGCGCCGGTCGCGCTCGTTGCCGTTGCGGTGCACGATCGAGGCGAAGGCGGGGCCGCAGGCGTACATCCACACCGGGGCGTTGGCGCCGAGCACCAGCTCGCCGATGGCCCAGTTCAGGGTCGAGGGTGCGGGCTGCCCGCCCAGCGCGGCGGGGATCGCGAGGCGCCAGTACTCCGCGTCCATCCAGGCGTGGTAGCTGCGGGCGAACGACTCCGGCACGTCGGCGGTGCCCGTCGCGGGGTCGAAGACGGGCGGGTTCCGGTCGCTGTCGGCGTAGGAGGCGGCCAGCTCGCCACGGGCCAGCCGGTCGACCTCGCCCAGGATCGAGCGGGCCGTGTCCACGTCGAGGTCGGCGAACGGGCCGTGGCCGAGGACCTTCTCGCCACCGAGGACCTCGAACAGGTTGAACTCGATGTCGCGGATGTTGCTCTTGTAGTGGCTCATGCCTCCGCCTTCTACGGCTGCCTGGGGACGGAGAGGTCCCGGACCGACGACGGGATCGACGTACTACCCGTCGGTAACATCGATTATGCTACCAGCCGGTAGGTCGGACAAGACCCCTCTTGTAGCCATTGACCACGGGCCCGCTCGGGGTAAACATCTTTGTACCGAGCCGGGAGCTCGTCCTGGCGCCACGGGGGTGGCCGGGACGAGGGCGGTGAGCGGACCGCCGCCCCGGGTCGACCCTGCGCAGGGCCGGAGGACCTTCCTGCTCCGGCCCTGCCCAGCGCGGGGCTCAGCCGTGCAGGTCGTGCTCGGCCAGCCACCGGTCGAGGACGGCGTAGGCCTGCCTGCGGACCTCGGGCAGCGACAGGAAGACGTCGTGCCGTGCTCCCGCCACCGGGACCACGGACGTCTGCCCGCCCAGGCACCCGGCCCAGCGCGCGATCTGGGCGACGTCCAGGACGGTGTCGGCGCGGTCGCTGTCCTCGGAGTAGGTCCGCGCGTAGTGCGTGCGGTCCGAGCGCAGCACGAGGGAGGGCACGCCCACGTCGAGCCCGCGGTGCAGCACGGCCTGGCCACGGCGTACGGCGTTGAGCCAGCCCAGCGTGACCGGGAAGCCGTCGACGGGCTTGAGGGCGACGTCGAACTCCCACTCGCCGGTGCCGCTGGTGTGCAGCGTCGAGCCGTACGGCGAGGGGGGCAGCTGCAGCGCACGGAACGGCTGCACCCGCGACAGCACCCGCAGGGCCTGGGTGACCGGACCCCGCATCACCGCACGGCCCTGCAGGTCGAACCACGGGCTGTTGAGCACCAGGCCCGCCACCGGCGCCGGGGAGCCGGTGCGCCGTCGCCGCCGGTCCAGCCACAGCGGCAGGATCAGGCCGCCGGTGGAGTGCGCCATGGCCACCACGGGCAGGCCCGGGTGCTCGTCGGCGATGACGGCCAGCGCGGCGTCCAGCTCGGTGTCGCACAACGCCAGGTCGGAGACGTAGTGCGCGGTCTGGCCCTCGCGGCGGGCCCGGCCGCACTTGCGCAGGTCCAGGGCGTGGAAGGCCAGCCCCGCCTCGGCGCAGAAGTCGGCCAGCTCGGTCTGGAAGAAGTAGTCGGAGAAGCCGTGCACGTAGAGCACGGCCGCGCGCACCGGGGTCGCCGAGGGGCGGCGGCGCACCAGCACCGCGGCGATCTCTCCCTCGCCGTCGGGGTCGGCACCCAGCTCGAAGGTGTGCTGCTCGTAGCCCTCGCCCAGGACGTCGTCCTGCCAGCTGACCATGTCACCGCTCCCGCTCGTCGTCGCCTCGTGCCCGGTCGACCCCGTCACCAGCCGAGCCGTCGGCCGGGCCGTGGTCCGGCCCCTGTCGGGCCCGTGTCGGGTTGTGCCCGGCCCATCATCCGGCACCGGGCCGTGGGGGCGGCCACCGGTGTCCCCGAGGTCGCCCCCTCACCCGCTCGTGACCGCGGCCAGGGCCCGACCCGCCTGACGGCCGGAGAACAGGCAGCCGCCGAGGAAGGTGCCCTCGAGCGAGCGGTAGCCGTGCATGCCGCCGCCGCCGAAGCCGCTGGCCTCCCCGGCCGCGTACAGACCGGGGAGCGGGGTGCCGTCGGCCCGCAGCACCCGCCCGTCCAGGTCGGTGTGCAGCCCGCCGAGCGTCTTGCGGGTGATGACGTGCAGGCGCACGGCGATCAGCGGGCCCGCCGCGGGGTCGAGGATCCGGTGCGGCCGGGCGGTGCGCACCAGCCGGTCGCCGCGGTAGCGGCGCGCGTTGTGCAGGGCCGCGACCTGGCCGTCCCCGCTGAACGGGTTGTCCAGCTCGCGGTCACGGGCCTCGATCTCGCGCCGGAGGCCCGCGACGTCGAGCAGCGGCTCGTCGGTCAGCGCGTTCATCCCGCGCACCAGCGCGTCGAGGTCGTCGGCGACCACGAAGTCCTCGCCGCGCGTCATGAACGCCTCCACGGGACCGGGCGCGCCGGGGCGCACGCGCCCCAGGGTCTGCAGCACGCTGCGGCCGGTGAGGTCGGGGTTCTGCTCGGAGCCGGAGAGGGCGAACTCCTTCTCGATGATCCTCTGGGTGAGCACGAACCAGCTGTGGTCGTGCCCGGTGCTGCGCAGGTGGGCCAGCGTGCCGAGGGTGTCGAAGCCGGGCCAGAGCGGGCCGGGGAGCCGCCGACCGTCTGCGTCGAACCACAGGGACGAGGGCCCCGGCAGGATGCGGATGCCGTGCCCGGCCCAGACCGGGTCCCAGTTCGTGACGCCCTCGACGTAGTGCCACATGCGGTCGGGGTGCACGATCTCCCCTCCGGCGCGGGCGCTGATGCCCATCATGCGACCGTCGACGTGCGCGGGGACGCCGGTGATCATGTGCTGCGGCGGGGTGCCCAGCCGGGCGGGCCAGGCCGCCCGGACCAGGTCGTGGTCGCCGCCGATGCCGCCGGAGGCGACCAGGACGGCCGGCGCGGTCAGCTCGAAGTCGCCCACCGCGGTGCGCGAGGACGCCACCCCCCGCGCCGCGCTGCTGGCCTCCAGGACCGTGCCGCGTACGCCGGTCACGGCCCCGTCGGAGAGCACCAGCTCGTCGACGCGGTGCCGCGGCGCGAACCGCACCAGGCCCTGGTTCACGGCGGCCAGCACCCGGTGCCGGAACGGGTCGAGGACCCCGGGGCCGGTGCCCCAGGTGACGTGGAAGCGGGGGACCGAGTTGCCCGGCCCGGTGGCGCCGTACCCGCCCCGCTCGGCCCAGCCCACGACCGGGAAGAAGCGGACCCCCATCGCGTGCAGCCAGGACCGCTTCTCCCCGGCCGCGAAGTCGACGTACGCCTCGGCCCAGCGTCGCGGCCAGACGTCGTCCGGGCGGTCGAACCCGGCCGTGCCCAGCCAGTCCTGCCAGGCCAGCGCGTGGGAGTCCCGGATGCCCATCCGGCGCTGCTCGGGGGAGTCGACCAGGAAGAGCCCGCCGAAGGACCAGAAGGCCTGGCCGCCCAACGAGGTGGCCGGCTCCTGGTCGAGCAGCAGGACCCGGCGGCCGGCCTCGGCCAGCTCGGCGGTGGCGGCGAGCCCGGCCAGGCCCGCCCCCACCACGATGACGTCGGCGTCCACGGGCTCTCCTCCGGGGTCAGGCGTACGGGCGGCACAAGGGGTACGAGCGGACGGGGGACTGCTCCGACAGCGCGGCTACACGCCGCTGAACAGCCGTCCGACCGCGAAGGTGACGAGCATGGCCAGGAGGCCGACCACGACGTTGCGGACCACGGCGGGCCGGCGGGGTGCGCCGCCCAGGCGGGCCGCGACCAGCCCGGTGACGACCAGGGCCAGGGTGACCGCGACGACGGTGACCGCGACCCGCCAGCCCGGTGGCGGCAGCAGGATCGCGAGCAGGGGGAGCAGCGCGCCCGCGGAGAAGGCCGCCATCGAGGACCACGCGGCGTGGAAGGGGTTCGTGCGCTCCTCGGGGTCGATGCCGAGCTCGGCCTCGGCGTGCGCGCGCAGGGCGTCGTGGGCGGTGAGCTGCCGGGCCACGTCGGCGGCCAGGTCGGGGGTCAGGCCCTTGTCGACGTAGATCGCGGTGAGCTCCTCGAGCTCGACCTCGGGCAGGTTCTCCAGCTCCCAGCGCTCGAGGTCCACCGCGGCGGCCTCGGTGTCGGACTGCGTGCTGACCGAGACGTACTCCCCGCCCGCCATCGAGAGGGCTCCGGCGACGAGCCCGGCCAGGCCCGCGACGAGGAGGGTGGAGCGGCTGCTCGTGGCGCCGGCGACGCCGACCACGAGACCGGCGGTCGACACGATGCCGTCGTTGGCGCCGAGCACACCGGCGCGCAGCCAGTTCAGGCGGGAGGCCAGGCCGGCGGCGTGCGCCTCGTGCGGGTGGTCACGGTCGGGACCGCGCTGGGAAGCGGTCTGCTCGCTCACGCTGGGCCTCCTGAGGGGTCGCCGTCCACTGTAGTGAGACCCCG
The DNA here is from genome assembly GCA_963750345.1 of uncultured Actinomycetota bacterium. Taxonomy (GTDB): domain Bacteria; phylum Actinomycetota; class Actinomycetes; order Propionibacteriales; family Nocardioidaceae; genus Nocardioides_B. Next base: position 700,755 of record CAVVQH010000013.1, read on the forward strand.
TGGCCCCGGGCCCGCGCGGTCGCCGACGCGTTGTGTAGTTCTCTGACAGACTTAGCGCATGCGCGTCTCCGCCAAGTCCGACTACGCCCTGCGTGCGCTGATCGAGCTGGCGACCCGCGAGGACGGCGACCCGGTCAGCGCCGAGGAGCTGGGCCGGCTGCAGGAGATCCCGCACGGCTTCCTCCAGGCGATCCTGGCCGACCTGCGCCGCTCCGGGGTGGTGATGAGCCAGCGCGGTCAGTCGGGCGGGTGGCGGCTGGCCCGCGACGCCGCCTCGGTCAGCGTCGCCGACGTCATCCGCGCCGTCGACGGACCGCTGGTCAGCGTCTACGGGCTGCGGCCCGAGGCCGTCTCCTACAACGAGTCCGCCGAGGTCCTGCAGCACGTGTGGATCGCGGCCCGCAGCAGCCTGCGCGACGTGTTCGAGCAGGTCAGCATCCGCTCGCTGGCCGACGGCCGGCTGCCCAAGGCGGTCACCTCCCGGACCCAGTCCGAGGACGCCTGGCAGCCGCACTGACGCGTGCCGGGGCGGGGACTCAGCCGAGGTGCTCGGCGACCCACTCCACGAAGGGGGTGGCCGCCCGCCAGTCGGCGCGGACCCGGTCCAGCAGCTCCGGGGTGTGGATGAAGGGCTCGAAGCCGTAGGAGCGGCCGACCGTCATGGAGCGGTGCCGCAGCAGGTCGATGCGCGGGTGGTCCGCGGCGTACCCGCGCGGGGAGGTCTTGAGGGTGTCCCCGCCCAGCTCCCAGCCGGCCCGTCGGAGCGTGGCGAGGATGCGCTGGAGCTGCTTGCCGCGGCGCTCGTCGTCCACCGCCCGGCGGATGCCGGCCAGCTGCGGACCGCTGGCCTCGTAGAACCCGGCGCCGACGCGTACGCCGGGTGCGCCGACCTGCACGTACCAGCCGGTGGCCGGACCCGACGGGACGAAGGCGCCCTGGTGGGTCTTGTACGGCGTCTTGTCCTTGGCGAAGCGGACGTCGCGGTAGGGCCGGAACACCTTGGCCGCGCCGAACTCGGGCTCCAGCGCGGCGACCAGCGCGGCCATCGGCACCTTGACCGCGGTGTCGTAGACCTCCTTGTGGGCGGCCCAGAACGACTTGGTGTTGTCCAGCTCCAGGTCGTCGTAGAAGTCCAGGGCCGCCACCGGGAAGCCCTCGAACGCAGGTGACCCGGTCATGACCCCGAGCCTAGGTCGGTCACCGTGCGAAGCGGGTGACCGGGTCGTCGGCCAGCACGCAGGCCACCCGGGCCGCGTAGGAGGGCGCCAGGCCGGGGAGGTCGTCGGCGCGGCACCACCGCACCGCCCGCGACTCCTCGTCGGCCACGTGCGCCTCGCCGTCCAGGTAGGTGCAGGAGAACGTGTGGTCGAGGTAGACGGCCCGGTCCCCGTTCACGTGCGTGGTGGGGGGCAGGGCCTGCACCCAGGCCAGCCGGTCCACCCTGACGCTGACGCCGGTCTCCTCCCGCACCTCGCGCCGGGCCGCCACCGCCGGGTCCTCGCCCGGGTCGACGATGCCGGTGACCGGGGTCCACTCGCCGGTGTCGGAGCGCTGCACGAGGAGGATCTCCTCGCCCCGTCGTACGACGGCGGTGATGCCGGGCAGCCACAGCTCGGCGTGGCCGACGTGACGACGCAGGGCCAGGACGAAGTCGGGGACGGGCACCCCTCGAGCCTAGGCGCGGGCTCAGGGCAGGGTGATCGTCGCCCGCACCATGTTGTGGTCCGACGGGATGACCCCGCGGAAGCGGAGCGTCGACGGGTCGTAGTCCAGGACGACCTTCCACTCCTTCACCACCAGGGAGTTCGTCGCGAAGATCCAGTCGATGTTGTTGCCGGTCTTGTCGCGACGGTCCTCGTAGGAGTGGGCCGCGATGTCGCGGTCCAGGTGGTTGAAGCTGTTGATCCACCCGTTGACGAGGTGCTGGGCCCGCACGTGCGGGGACGGGTTGACGGCGTACTCCTGGCCGAGCACGTCGCCCAGGTTGGCGCTGGTCATCGCCGGCAGCATCTCGGCGGCCATCGGGTCGAACTTCTGCATGTTGTAGTCGCCCACGCTGATGACGGGCAGCGAGCCGCGCAGCTGCTTGACCTGGTTGATCATCTCGTACCACTGGGCCTTGCGGACCGTCTTGCTGTGCGCCTCCAGGTGGGTGGAGGTGAAGAGGAACTGGTCACCGGTGCGGTTGACCCGCAGCACCGCCCAGGCCAGGTTGCGCGGCGTGCCGGCGGAGTCCTGGGTGCGGTAGAAGTACCCGCCCTGGGAGACCAGCGAGATCCGGTCGCGGTTGTACATGATCCGGTCGCTGCCGGCGACGCCACGGTCCAGCGGCTGGCAGTTGTAGGTGGTGAGCGCGTTGACGCAGTTGGCCGCGTAGGGGTTGGTGACCTCGAAGTCCTGTCCGCCGGCGTCGAGCCCGCGCAGGATGTCCTCGTACTGCGTGCTGCCGTCGACGAGGCGGCTGGTGAAGGAGATCCCGTTGTTGGCCTCCTGCAGCCCGATCACGTCGAGGTTCTCGCCCAGGATGTTGGCCAGCACGCCCGCGCGCCGCTGGGCCCACGGCTTCTGCTCACCGTCGTTGACGTCCAGGCTGACGCTCTGCACGTTGTAGCTGCCCACGCGCACGTCGGCGGGCCCGGGCGTGACGGGGGTGGTCGGGTAGCCGTTGTCGACGGGCGCCGGAGCCGTCACGCCGGTGATGGGCAGGCTGAAGAGGGTGAGCGCGGTCCCGTCGGGGCGCAGGCCGCACACGCGGAAGTAGTACGCCGACGCGGCGGCCAGACCGGTGACGGTGGCCGAGGTCGTGGTGCTGCGGATCCGGATCGGCTGGGCGAAGTCGGGGGTCTTGGAGACGACCACGCGGTACGCCGTGGCGTCCGCCGCGGGGCCCCAGGTCAGCGACACCGAGGCGGGGGTCGTCGCGGTCACGGCCAGCGCGGCGGGCCGTACGGCGATCTTGGTGGACGCGGACGGGTAGCTGCGCGGGGTGTAGCGGCTCACGCGGTGGCGCGAGGAGCTGAGCACCGAGACCCGGAAGTAGTAGCGGTGGTGCGGCCGCAGGGCGGTCACCGTGCCCTGGCTGGCGGTGAACCGGACGTAGCGGGGGTCGCTCATGTCGCGGTGCTGCGAGACCTGCACGCGGTAGGCGGCGGCCCGGGCGACGGGCTTCCAGTCCAGGCGCATGGTGGTGGCCGTCGTGCGGACGGCGTGCAGCCCGTGCGGCGTGGGCGCGCGGTACGCGGCCTCGGCGGGCACCATCGTCCCGACGGTCGCCGCGGCGGTGGCCAACGTGATGGCAGCAGTGATTCCCAGTGACGTACGCATGTCGATGCCCCTCCCGGCACAGCCGTGGAGGCCTCCCAGTCCCCACGTCCAACACCCGGAGTGTCGGAGGCGGGAACCGGCCACTTGAGGGGCCGAAGGCGATTTGTCCGTATTAGTTCACGACGCGGAGCCGGCCCCGGTCTCACTGCCGCATCCGCGGGTCGGCCGTGGGGTCGGCGTACGTCGGGGGACAGCCGCGCGAGACGGCCGCCGGGCGGTGCTCGTAGTGCCACGGCTCGTTGCCGTAGACCGGGCACAGACCGTAGGTGGCACCGTGCCGCGACAGCCACGACAGGGCCGAGGACGGGCCCAGGTCGACGGCCCGCCCGGCCTCGTGGGCCGAGGTGCCCGGACGGGCGACCCACCGGGCGGCCTCCCGCGCCGAGCCGTAGCGCGCGACCGCCTCGGCGAACAGCTGCTCCTGGTAGCGACGGGAGCGCCAGCCGCTGGTGAGGACCACCCGGACGCCGTCACGGCGCGCAGCCGTCGCGGCGGCGTCCAGGGCGTCGTGCAGCGGCGGGGCCAGCCTGCGCACGGCTGCGTACCGGTGGTCGAGGACGCCGGCTCCGTCGGGGACGACCCCGTCGGCCTCACCCGCCGGGCTGCGACGGTCCCGGCCGCCCGGGAGCAGGGCACCGTGCGTCGGCTGCGCGCCGCAGGCGGCGAGGGTCACGGCGCACACGGCGGCGGTGACGACGGCGGTCACGGCGGAGACGATCCGGGGGGTGGGCGAGGTGCGGGCGGCAGGGCGGTGCGAGGGCGAGGGGAGTGGCATGCCGCCAGCCCAGCGGGGTGGGTGTTGTCGTGCCGTACGGAGATTCGCATACGCCGGCGGTACGTCGCCGTCCCTACCATCGAGCCATGCGGGTGCTGATCGTCGAGGACGAGCCCTTCCTGGCGCAGGCCATCCGGGACGGGCTGCGCCTGGAGGCGATCGCGGGCGACATCGCCCTGGACGGTCACACCGCGCTGGACCTGCTGGAGGTCACCACCTACGACATCGCCGTCCTGGACCGCGACATCCCCGGTCCCTCGGGCGACGAGCTGGCGGCGCACATCGTGGCTCCGGGCATCGAGATGCCCATCCTGATGCTGACCGCGGCGGACCGGCTCGACGACAAGGCCTCCGGCTTCGGGCTGGGCGCCGACGACTACCTCACGAAGCCGTTCGAGTTCCGGGAGCTGGTCCTGCGCCTGCGCGCGCTCGACCGCCGTCGGGGCCTGCGCCGACCACCTGTCCGCGAGCTGGCCGGCCTGCGGGTGGACCCGTTCCGTCGTGAGGTCTACCGCGAGGGCCGCTACGTGGCGCTGACCCGCAAGCAGTTCGCCGTCCTGGACGTGCTCGTGGCCGCCGAGGGCGGGGTCGTCAGCGCCGAGGAGCTCCTGGAGCGCGCGTGGGACGCGAACGCCGACCCGTTCACCAACGCCGTGCGCATCACCGTCTCGGCGCTGCGCAAACGGCTGGGCGAGCCGTGGGTCATCGCGACGGTGCCCGGGGTCGGCTACCGCATCGAGCCGGCCGGCGAGCAGGTAGCCGGGGCGGCGCATGACTAGGCCGCCCGGCCTGAGCGTCCGGGCCAGGCTCACCCTCAGCTACGCCGGCTTCCTCCTCGTGGCGGGTGCCGTGCTCCTCACCGCCGGGTACTTCTCGCTCTCGCGCGGCGTGCACCCCGGGGTGACCTTCCTGGTCGAGCAGCCACGCCCAGCTGGTGAGCGCCTTCGCCCCGACGGCCGCCGTCGTCATGGTCTTCCTGCTGCTGTTCGGGCTGGTCGGTGGCTGGTTCCTCGCCGGTCGTGTCCTCGCCCCGCTGCCGCGGATCACCGAGGCGACCCGCCGGGCGGCGACCGGTTCGCTCTCCCACCGCATCGCGCTCGAGGGCCCGGCGACGAGTTCCGCGAGCTCGCCGACGCGTTCGACGCCATGCTCGCCCGGATCGAGGCCCACGTCGCCGAGCAGCGGCGGTTCGCGGCCAACGCCTCCCACGAGCTGCGCACGCCCCTGGCGATCACCCAGACGCTGCTCGAGGTGGCGACCAGCGACCCCGAGCGCGACACCGCCGAGCTCCTGCACCGGCTGCAGGTGGTCAACACCCGGGCCATCGACCTCACCGAGGCGCTGCTGAAGCTCAGCCGTGCCGCCCAGGGCGGATTCCCCACCGAGCTCGTCGACCTGTCCCTGGTGGCCGAGGAGGCCGGCGAGACCCTGCTGTCCCTCGCCGTCCGATCCGTCGCCCTCGACGTGCGGCGAACCGGCTCACACCACGGGCTCACCCTCGCTGCTGCTGCTGATGGTCACGAACCTCTGCACAACGCGATCGTGCACAACGTGCGGACGGCGGGCGGGTCCAGGTGACCACCGGCCTCCCGGCCGGGCGCGGTCCTGACCGTGGAGAGCACGGGTGAGGTGCTCGACCCCGACCTCGTCGCCACGTTGACCGAGCCGTTCCGACGCGGCGACGAGCGCACCCGCTCCGACGACTCCGGCGTCGGGCTCGGCCTGGCCATCGTCGATCGCGTCGTCCGGGCGCACGGCGGCACCCTCACCCTCCGGGCTCGCGCGCGCGGTGGGCTCCACGTCCGCGTGCTCCTGCCGAGCGGGCCTCAGGCCGGCCCGTCGCCCTCGTCGCCCTCGAAGCCGATCAGCCAGTGCAGCCCGTAGCGGTCGACGACCTGCCCGTCGGAGGCGCCCCAGGGTCGTCGCTGCAGGTCGTCCACCACGCGGCCGCCCTCGGCCAGCCGGGTGAACCACGTGCGCAGGGTCGCCGGGCCGGCGGTGCCGAGCAGGGAGAGCAGCATCCCCTGGGCGCTGAAGGGCAGCTCGTCCCCGGACGCGTCGGCGGCGAAGAGAGCCACCGGCCCGTCGGTGAGGTACCCGTGCGCGATCGCGTCGGCGGGCCCGTCGCTGCGGTTGAACTCCTCGAACGTGTGCAGCTGCACGGCGCACCCGAAGACGTCCCCGTAGAAGGTCAGAGCCTCACGCGTGTTGCCCGGCAGCTGGAGGTACGGCGTCGGTCCGGTCATGGGCCGATGCTACGAGAGGTCGGCCGCCCTCCCGTGGACGTGGGGCCTCAAAGCGGCAGGACGGCGACCGCCTCGATGGAGACCAGCAGGCCGCGGGGGAGCCGGACGTTGGCCGGTGCCGACCGGGCCGGGGGCGGGTCCGGCATGAAGCGGGCGTACACCTCGTTGAGCCGCGCGAAGTCGTCGACGTCGGCGTAGAAGATCGTCGTCTTGACCAGGTCGTCCAGCGACGCGCCGGCCTCCTCCAGGATGGCGGACAGGTTGAGCAGGGCCTGCTCGGTCTGCGCCTCGATGCCGTCGAGGACCTGGCCGGTCCGGGGGTCGATGCCGGCGGTGCCGGAGCAGAAGACGAACCCGCCCGCGACCACCGCCTGGCTGTAGGGGCCCAGGGCGGCCGGTGCGGCCTCGGTGTGCACGGATCTCCTCGTCACCCTGCTCCGGTCGCTCATGGGCCGAGCCTAGGACGTCAGGGCGTCACCCGGTGAGGAGTCGAAGGAGAACCCGCGGCTCGTGGAGGCACTGACCGCGCTCGCTCACGCCCACGCCGACCGGGAGCCGATCGTCCGGCGGGGTCCGACCTCGCCGGCGGACTTCCGCGGGGAGACGGTGATGCGGCCCCGGCAGGCCACCTCGGCCACAGCGTGATGGTGGCGTGGAGCGAGGCGGCCGGCCGGGTCTCGGCGAGATGATCTGCCCTACCCACCCGGGACACCCCTCGTCGCCCCGGGGGAGCACCGCGGACCGAGGTCGTCGACCACCTGCAGGAGCAGGCGGGGGTCGGCGTCACATGGTCGAGGGTGCCGCGGACGAGAGCCTCGCGCACTTCCGCGTGGCGGTCGCGTAGCCCGGTCGCAGCAGCACGCCCGGACCAGCACGCCCCGCGCCGTCGGCGGCCGTCAGCGGAGGTTGCCCGCGGCGGCCACCGTGAGCTGCCTCAGGGTGCTCCCGGTTCGTCCGTGGCCGAACATGAGGTCGACGAAGCCGATCGCGTTGCCGTCGCGGACCACGGCCACGCCACCCCCTGCGGACGAGCCGTCGCTCTCGTGGTCGAGGAAGTAGACGCCGGTGGCGCTGCCGACCCGCACCCGGTGGGCGGGACCGTAGTAGTCGCCCTGGGCGGGGTCCTGCTCGCACGACCTGACGTCGCGGATCTCGTCGAGCAGGATCCTGACGTACCTGCTCGTGGCGGTCGACGTACGGCCGGTCGCGACCGACTCGCTCACCCACACGTCCTTGTCGAGGGTGCTGGTCCAGGTGGCGTCGACGTAGGCCGCCGCCTCCGCGGGTGCGGGGTAGGACTTCGACCCGGTGATGTTGCGCATCGTCTTCTCGCCGAGGCAGCCCTCGTCGAAGCGACCGGCGTCCCCGAGGAGCTGGTCGCCGCGGGTGCCGAGCACCGCGCTGTCGACGGCCAGGCCCGCCCGGTCGATCTGGTCCAGGCGCAGCAGCGACGCCTGGGTCACCGGCGCAGCGACCGCGCCGGTGTGGACGGCGGTACCGGTGTCGGCGGTGGCTGCGCTGGCGGCCCCCGCGGCAAGCAGACCTCCGATGACGGCCGTGGTCGCGGCGGCAGCGAGGGTGGTCCTCTTCAGGGTGGTGGCGCGCTCGGTCATGGTGGTCCCTTCCGGTACGACGGTGCCGGTGCGGCACCGCTCTCGGTCAGGGAGACGCGGCTCGGCGGGGACTTGTTGGGTCGGTCGGACGGTTTTCTTCAGACGACCTCCCGGCGCGGTTCTTCCCACGGTCCTGGGCCGGCTCCGTCCCGGGTCAGCCCAGCCGGGCGGCACCCGCGAGGGCGAGGGTGCGGAGCTGGTCGGTGTCGGTGCACAGGTAGACCTCGAGCAGCGCGAACCGCCGTCCGTTCCGGAGCACGGCCACGCCCCCGCAGGACGGGGTCGCGTCCGGCGCCTGTCCCGTCGTGTTCTGGCTGCCGGGGTGGAGACCCAGCCAGGCCGCCCACACCCCGGGCGCGAGGGTCTGACGGTGCGTCCGGCCGTAGACCCACCGGCCCACGGGCTGGGTCTGGCAGGTGGTGTGGGCGGCCAGCAACCGGGCCGCCGCCACCTCCCCCGCCTGGGCCGCGCCGGCCATGCCGACGACCTCCGTCGCGGTGTCGGTGGTGGACGGCTCCTCCCACGCGCCCAGCAGCAGCGGGTCGTGGCCGGTGACGTCGCCCAGGGTCCGTGCGCCGACGGTCCGCTCGTCGGTGCACGCCGACAACGACGAGCCGGGTGAGGTGTTGCCGTTCTCCGGGTAGACCTCGACCGAGAGCCCCGCCCGGTCGAACGCGGCGACCGGGACGAGGTTCGCCTCGGTGGGTGGCGTGGTGGCGAAGGTGGCGCGGGCGGCCGCCGATGTCGTCGGCGGCGCCGCGGAGGGGGAGGCCCCCTCGGAACCGGGCCGGTCCGGCAGCAGGAAGCGTCCGGTGACCAGGCCGACCACGAGGGCGGACCCGCACACCGCGGCGGCGGCGCCCCGGCCGATGCGGGCCCGCTCGGGTCGCGTACGTGCCCGGCTCACGTCTGGTCCAGCCGCTCCCGCAGGCGCTCCCGCATGAATCGGCGCGCCTGGTGGATCCGGTCCTTGACCGTGCCCAGGGGGACGAGAGCTGGTCGGCGATCTCCTCGTACGGGAGGGACCCGAGGTCGCGCAGGACGAACGACTCGACGAGGGCGGGGTGGCGCAGCTCGAGCTCGCGCAGGGACTCCAGGACGTCCAGCCTCGTGCCGGCGATGACGCTGGTGGTGCGCGGGTCGGGGGCCTCCGGGAGGTCGGCGGCGCTGGCCAGGTCGGCCCTGCGCCTCATCGAGCGGTACGTCGACCGGGCGCTGTTGGAGGCGATGACCGTGACCCAGCCGAGGAAGGTCCCACGACCGACGTACGTCGCGAGGTGGCTGCTGACGGCCAGCAGCGCGTCCTGGGCAGCCTCCTCGGCGTCCTGCGGGTGCGGCAGGAACCGTGCGCACCGACGCAGCACCAGCGGGCGGATCCGTGACAGCAGCTCGTCGAGCGCGGTCGGGTCCCCGGCGCGGGCGCGACGCACCAGGTCCTCGAGCTCCGCGTCGCCCTGCATCGTCCCCCGTCCGGTCACCGGTGGCATGATGTCAGGCGATGCGGCAGATCGGGCGGTACCGCGTGGACCGTGTCATCGGCTCCGGAGCCTTCGCCACCGTGTGGAGGGGCCACGACCCGGACCTCGACGTGGCCGTCGCGATCAAGGTGCTGGCCGACAACTGGTCCGTCGACGCCGACATGCGCGAGCGGTTCACCAGCGAGGCCCGCCTCCTGCGGCGCATCGAGAGCCCCCGGGTGGTGCGGGTGCACGACATCGGCATCCACGTCGCGGCCGAGCGCGACGATCCCGACCGGCCCTACTTCGTCATGGACCACGTCGAGGGCGGCACCCTGGCCGACTGGGTGGGCCGCCTGCCGCCCGAGGGAGCCGTGCGGCTGGCCCGCGAGGCCGCGTGCGCCGTGCAGGTGCTGCACGACTCCGGCGTGGTGCACCGCGACCTGAAGCCCAGCAACCTGCTCGTCGACACCGGCGTGACGCCGCACCGCGTGGTGGTCGCCGACCTGGGGAGCGCCAAGCTGCTCGCGGACGCCAGCGGCTTCACGGTCACGGTGGGGACGCCCGCCTACATGGCCCCGGAGCAGGCGGGCCAGGTGACCGGCTTCGACGGTCGCGCCGACGTCTACGCGCTGGGGGTGATCAGCTACGAGCTCCTGTCGGGGCGACGGCCCTTCGCCCGTCCCGACGGTCCGTCCACCGGGACCGCCGGACCGCGGCCGGCGCCCCTGGCCGTCGAGCTCGGCGTCGCTCCCGCGGTGGACGCCGTGCTGGCTTCGGCGCTGGACCGCGACCCCGACCGTCGGCCATCCGACGCGGAGGCGTTCGGTGAGGCGCTGACGGCGGCCCTGCGCGACCGCTCCGAGCAGCCGGTGGGTCCACGGGCCGGGTGGCCGGTGGCGTTCGTGGTCGTGGTGGCAGCCCTCCTGCTGGCGGTCGGGACGGCCGTCGGGTTCCTGCTGCACTGACGGTGGCTCTCTGCTACTCCGCCCGGACCGCCTCCGGGCGCAACGGCGCACCAGTGGCGAGCAACGTCAGCCCGGCGATCACGGCTGCCGCCGTGATGGAGACCGCGGCCAGGGTCAGTGACTGCGCCCAGGGGACCGACAGCAGCCCGTCCTCCGTGAGCGAGAGGTACGTGGCCCCGCACCCGAGCCCCAGCCCGACGGCGAGGAGCGTGCCGACCATGAGGGGTAGGGCGACCTCCACCCACTGGCTGAGTCGCAGCAGCGACGGGGGGACGCCCACCAGCTGCAGGGCGACGACCTCGCGCCGGCGGGTCACGGCACGGTCGACGGCCGCGATGCCGAACGACAGCAGGCCCACGGCGAGGATCACCGCCGCGACGCCCACACGAGCGCACGGAGGCCGGCGACGATAGTCGAAGTCTGTGGCGTCGGCGGCCGAGTAGCCGCCCGCGAAGCCCAGCCGGTCCGCGAACCCGCGCCCCGGGTCGCCGATGACTAGGACGTCGGTCGCGAGTTGCGGCGGCAGGTGCGGCACGGAGGACGGCGGCACGACGGCGAGGGCCTGGATGGGAGCGAGGTCGTTCCACGCGTCGCCGACGATCGCGGTCGGTCGGGGCGGGGAAGCGCGCGAGGACGCGGGTCGGCTCCCGCCGTTCTCGAGGCGGGGCGGACCAGTCGATGTCGCCGGCGGGCACGTGCGGCTTGTGCGTAGCGGTCGTTGTCGAGCCACATCGGCCGTCCCTCGACACAGCCGGTCAGGGCAGGGGCCGACCAGGTGCAGCTGCGCGCAGGTCGCGACGATCGCGTCGATGCACACCTCGTCGGCACCACCGTCGCACCCGTGCCCACCGACGAGGCGTGGCACGCACACGGTGCGGCGGACGCCCTCCACCTGCCTGGCCCGGGCGGCCAGGGACGGTGGCGTCCGGCACGGGTGCCGTCCAGAGCGACCCGCTGGCCGTCGTGCACGTCCCGGTCCGCCTGCGACGTACTGCGGGGTGGACTCGAAGGCGACCACGATGCTCCGTGCGCCGGTCACCAGGAACAGGCCGATGAGCAGGGCGGCGACCACGCGGGTCACCCCCGCAGGCTGCGCCTGGAGACGGCGTCCCGCGATGGTCAGCACCGCGTGGCGACGCCGGAGGAGACGACCGGCGACGAGGTGGACCAGCACGGGGGTCACCAGGAGGACGCCGATGCCCGTGAGGGTCACCCCGCCCAGGAACGCCGCGACGACGAGCTGCTCCTGCGAGCCGTCCGGGTGCAGGACGACGTAGCAGCACAGCGCGACTCCGAGCGAGGATGGGCGCGAAACGCCAGGAGGACGGCCGCCGTGACTCGGCCCGATGGGCCCTGGCCAGCACCGAGGTCATGTCCAGGCGCTGGGGCAGGGCGGCGAGCGCGACGACGACCACGGTCACGGTAAGCACGACGACGACGTAGTCGACGAGGCACGGGCCGGCCGACGGCCGGCGCGGAGCGGCTGCCGGACAGCCTGAGCCCCGCGAGCGCCGGCCGGACCAGCAGGAAGAGTCCGAGCCCGGCGAGCGTGCCCGAAGCGGCGGCGGCGCCTGTCTCCGGTGAGGGCGACGACGCGGGTCTGGCCCGGGGAGAGCCCGAGCAAACGCAGGTTCGCGAGCCGGCGGTCGCGCAGCTCCGCGGACAGCCGCCCGGCGGTCGCGGCGAGCACCAGCACCGGGAGCGTCACGCTGAGGACGACGGCGAGCAGGAGCCAGCCGAGCCCGGACTCGTAGGCGGCTGCCGGACTCGCAGCTCGGCGCGTGTCACGGCGGCCAGGGCGAGCAGCACGACGGTCCCGATGGTGGTGGCCAGGGCGACCGACAGGCTGCGGAGCCGGGAGGGCCTGCGCCTGCCCCCGTGAGGCGCAGGCCCAGCCGGATCGCGGCCGTCATCTAGCGAGGCTCGCCCTCGCTCGTCGACCCGCCCGTCGCGGATCACGACGAGCCGGGTCAGGTGGGAGGCGACCAGGTGGTCGTGGGTGACCACGAGCAGGGCGGCACCCGTGGACGCGGTCAGCTCGACCATCGCGTCGAGCACCTTCTCCGCCGCCACGCTGTCCAGGGAGCCGGTGGGCTCGTCGGCCAGGACGACGGCGGGGCCGTGCACGAGCGCGCGGGCGACCGCCGCCCGCTGCGCCTGCCCCCCGGACACCGTGCCCGCCCGCTCGTCGGCCACCTGGGCGATGTCGAGCCGCTCCATCAACGCCAGTGCGGCGGAGTGCGCCTCACGCCGGCGACCGAGCAGCTGGAGGGGGAGCATGACGTTCTCGGCCAGGGTCAGCTCGGGGACCAGGTCACCGAACTGGAAGACCATCCCCAGGTGCCTGAGCCGTAGCGCGCTGCGAGCGGCCTCCGAGCGGGTGTCGACCCGCTCACCGCGGAACAGCACCTCGCCGGCCTGCGGTCGCACCACTCCGGCCAGGCAGTGCAGCAGCGAGGACTTGCCCGACCCGGAGGGCCCCATCACGGCCACGCGCTCGCCGGAGTGCAGGTCGAGGTCGACGCCGTCGAGAGCGGGGGTCTCGCCGTAGGACAGGCGCAGGCGGCGTCCGCTGAGAAGCGGTGCGGACTCGCTGACCATGTCATTCCCCCCGCTCGTGCGGGACGCGCAGGGCCTGCCGGGCATCCGCGAGACGGGCACCCGCCGCCTCGATCCACCGCAGGTCGGCGTCGAGGTGGGCCAGCTCGTAGGTGATGGCCAGGACCTCCGCCTCGTCCGCCGTACGCCGAGCGGCCGTGAGCTCTCGCATCCGGTCGAGGTGTGTCGTCCGCTGGGTGTCGAGCACCGTCGTGGCGGAGCGGTCGGACATCAGCGCCACGGACACCCGGGCGAACAGGGTGCTGCTGGCGAACTCGGTCGGCTGCTGTGGCTCGAAGACCCAACGTTCCACCACGGTGACTCCCTCGCTCGTGATCCGGTAGCGCTTGCGTTCGGGCCCGTCTCCCGCCTCCACGTCGGCGACCTCCGCCCAGCCCTGCTTCTCGAAGCGGGCCAGCGACGCGTAGACCTGACCGAAGGCGAGGGGACGGGTACGAGCGAACCGCTCGTCGTAGCGGCGCTTGAGCGTGTAGCCGTGAGCCGGTTCCCTCTCGAGAAGGGCGAGGAGCGTGTGCGCGGCGGACATGACGGTGACTATACACTAAGCGTATACGCAGCGTGAGTACCACTGCGCCTGAACGGTGCCGCGCCGCACTCCCGGTGCGCGACTCACCCAGGTCGTAGCTCCAAGGCGATGGGGGCCGCTTAGGGTGGCCGTCCACCTGACCCCGGGGAGCCGCCTGGCTTCCCACGAAGGAGATGCGCGTGACCAGATCCATCCGTCGGTTCGTGGCTCTCGGCGCCGCGGCACTGCTCACCCTCGGAGGGTTGAGCACCGCCGCGACGGCGACCGCCACGGCTAGTCCGGCACCTGCCTCCACCCACCACCCCCTCGTCGAGAGCCCGGCCCAGGCCGCCCTGGAGCGGGCCGTCGCGCCCAGCGAGTGCCAGGGCACCCTGCTCGACACCTACGTCGACGGACTGTTCGCGAACATGACCGACGCGCAGTTCGCCTTCCTGGTCGCCCACCAGGACACCCTGCTCAACGTGCCCACCTACGACGCGCTGTTCTTCGGCACCCCCACCGATGCCGACCACGCCCTGGAGTCCCACGCCGCCCAGATCAGGAGCACCTTCCGCGACCTGCGCCGGTTCTGGGACGTCCAGTCCGCCGACATCCAGCTGATGGCCATGCACGGTGACGTGCTGCTCGACGCGGGTCGCATCGCCAGGACCCTCACCGCCATGGTGGCGACCGGCCAGATCGCCGCGATGACCCCGGCCCAGATCCGCGCCGAAGCCACCACCGTGGCCGACTTCATGCGCACGCAGGGCGACTTCGTGGACAACCCGCTCTGGACGCTCAACGCGTTCGCCTTCAGCGGCGAGGGCGACCCCGACCCGGTGTTCGCCGCCCTCCCGGACAAGCTCATCGTGGGGGACGGCATCATCGAGGCCTACGACGCCATCGGCCTCGGTGACGTGGGGGTCCGCGTCATCATGGCCCACGAGTTCGGGCACCACGTCCAGTACGAGCTCGGCGTCTTCGACACCGGGCCGTCGGACCCCGCCGAGGCCACCCGTCGCACCGAGCTGATGGCCGACGCCATGGCCGCCTACTACGGCGCCCACAAGAAGGGGCTGGCGCTCAACAAGAAGCGCGTCGCCGACGCGCTGCTGAGCTTCTACACCGTGGGGGACTGCCAGTTCGACAGTCCCGGCCACCACGGGACCCCTCTGCAGCGCGAGCGGGCCGCCGACTGGGGCGCCGACCTGGCGGCCGCGGCCAGGCCGCGCAGCTACGTCCTGCCGCCGGCGACGTTCGTCCGGCTCTTCGACGCGGCCCTGCCGGGGATCATCTCCGGGAGCTGAGGTCTGACGCTCGGACCGACCACAGCGCCGCCCCGGCTCGCATCGAGCCGGGGCGGCGCTGCTGTGACGCGCGGAGCGGGTCAGTCACCCTCACGCCGAGCGGAGGGGAGGCTAGGGACCAAGCGAAACTGCCGCGGCTCAGGTTCTGCTACCGGTGAAAGGGGCATCAGCGGCCGGTCAGACTGGTACCGCATGCCGGCAATTCCCTGAGGAGAGCACGATGAGAGAGCCCGTCGAACCGCTCGACATCACCTTCACCGCAACCCTCGGCCGGGTTCGCGACGGCGACACGTGGACGTGCGTGCAACTGCCGGACTCCGCCGCGATCTTCGGCACGCGTGGGCTCGTCAAGGTGACGGGCACCGTCGACGGTGAGCCCTTCGAAGGCTCCTTCATGGCTCTCGGAGACGGGACGCACAAGCTCCCCATCAAGGCCGCGGTCCGTCGCGCGATCGGGAAGGGTGACTGCGACGAGGTCATCGTCCACCTCATCGCACGACGTAGATGACACGGCCTCGATGGCCGTCGAAGCGGAAGGTTCGCGCCGCCCCCACCCGTCCGGATGCCGCGTCGACGGCGGCTGCGCCCGCCATCAACACCGGCCAACTGTTCGCGTAGCCTGAGCCAGGTGCCGACGACGCCGCCCTCCCTGCGACTCGTTTCCATCACGGCGGAGAACGTGCGGGCCGTGTGCGACCTGTCGGTGAGCGCGGAGCAGGAGCGCTTCGTCGCCTCGACTGCAGTCTCCCTGGCAGAAGCCGGGGTGTACCCGCAGGCGTGGTGCCGCGCCATCGAGGTGCCGGGCGTCGGACTCGTGGGTTTCGTGATGCTGCACGACACGACCGATGAGCCCGGTTACATGCTGTGGCGGCTGCTGGTCGACCGGCGCTTCCAGGGGCGCGGCTACGGGCGTGCCGCCGTCCGCTCCGTCGCGGAGTACGTGCGCGGTCGCCCGGGTGCCGTGCGTCTCAAGGTTGGTGCGCGACGGGGCACCGGGTCCCCCCGCGCCTTCTACGAGGCGCTCGGCTTCTCGCCGACCGGCGAGACCATCGACGGCGACGAAGACGTCCTGGTCGTCGACCTCGAAGACATCGATTAGCCTTCTCGACCACCCGCAGCTGGGTTCGCACCACTGAGGGCACCCGCCCGGCACACCCCATCCGGTCTTGTTGCCGTGCCGATGCCGCGTCGAGGGCGTTGAGTCCCGAGCGGGGTGCACCGGAGTGATCCGTGGCTCCAGTTCGACGGTGGGACACTGGCTCGATGTCGGAGGCCGGGTGTGCCGCGGACGGATGGACGTGACCGCCGACCATCGGACGTCGCCGACCTCACTCTCGGGGCTAGAGTGCGGATGTGGTCAGCGACCCTGTTCCGACGAAGCGCTACGGGGTCCTGCCGAAGCCGGTCAGACTCGAGGACACCATCGCCTCTCACGAGGCTGGTGACGCTCCTGACCCGGAAGCTGGCCGCGACACTGATCGAGACTTCCTGCTCCGGTACAACTGAAGCCCACCGGGTGCCGGGGGAACGCCCTGACGCAGCCGCGTTGAAGGCTTCGCCCATGGAGCCGCTGTCGCGGGTGCTCACCACAGTGACGTCGCTGGTCCGCCGCCCGATCTCGGGTCGAACCGCGCGTCGAGATCGGGTGATGCTCGGGTGGGGGCTGTCGACGAGGGTTCGTCTTCTGCGGTCGAAGAAGTGGAACCCTCGAGCTCTGCAGACGCAATACTGACGCGTGGAGCGGATGACGAGATTCGAACTCGCGACATCGACCTTGGGAAGGTCGCGCTCTACCAGCTGAGCTACATCCGCCGGCCCCGCGAGGGGACGTCGCAGATAGTACCGAACCGCTCGCCCGCCCGTGCCAGCGCCCGGGGGCGCCGATCCTGGGGGTGCGGCCTGCCAGGATCCGGGCATGACCTCGCCGCTGTCCGCGACCGCCTGCCCGTGCGGCAGCGGATCGCCGTACGGCGCCTGCTGCGGGCCCCTGCACGACGGCGCCCCGGCCGCGACGGCGGAGGCGTTGATGCGGTCGCGCTACTCCGCCTTCGCCACGGGCCGGGTGGGCTACCTGTACGCGACGTGGCACCCGCGCACGCGGCCGGACGACGTGTCGGCGGACCCCGCGATGACGTGGACGGGGCTGCGGGTGCTGTCCACCGAGGCTGGGAGCGCCGACGACGAGGAGGGCACGGTCGAGTTCGCAGCCTCGTGGACGGGGCCTACCGGGTCGGGCGTCCTGCACGAGCTCAGCCGCTTCGAGCGCCGGCGCGGCCGGTGGGTGTACGTCGACGGGGTCGACCGGGCCGGCGGTGGGGCGACGGGAGAACGGCCGTGAGCGCGCTCAGGCCCGCACGGCCGTCTCCACCGGCGCGAGGTGCGGTCGCCGGGGGGAGAGGTGGTCGCCCGAGGACGTGCCCCGCAGCCGGCGCTGCACCCACGGGGCGGCGTGGGCGCGCGCCCAGGCGAGGTCTGCGTCCCGGCGCTGGCGCCGGTCCATCTCCGGCAGTGGCGCGAGCTCGAGCGGGGTGAGGTCGTGCTCGACGCCGAGGGTCTCCAGGACGGCGATGGCCATCCGCTGGTGACCGGCGCTGGACATGTGCAGCCGGTCCACGTCCCACAGGCGGGTGTCGCGGTACTCCCGGAGCCGCCAGTAGTCCACGATCGTGGCCCCGTGCACGTCGGCGACCTCGCGCACCAGCTCGTTGTAGGTGGCCACCCGACCACGCAGGTGGCGGAACAGGGGCGCGAAGCCGAGGTCGAAGCCGGTGAAGACCAGCACCCGGGCCCCGGTGGCGGACAGCCGTCCGATGCCCTCGCCGTAGCGGGCCACCAGGGCGTCGACGGAGACGCGCGGGCGCAGGATGTCGTTGCCGCCGGCGTAGATCGAGACGAGGTCGGGCTGCATCGCGACGGCCGGGTCGATCTGCTCGGCGAGGATCGCGTCGAGCTTGCGGCCGCGGATGGCCAGGTTGGCGTAGGCGAAGCCGGGGTCGCGGGTGGCCAGGACCTCCGCCACCCGGTCGGCCCAGCCCCGCACGCCGTTGGGCCGGGTGCGGGTCGTGGTCGCCCACGCCCTCGGTGAAGGAGTCGCCCAGGGCGACGTACCGGCGGGGAGTGCTGTCCACGGTGCCATTGTGCCGAGCGCGGTCCTCGGTGACCGGTCCGGGTCGGTAGGTTGGCCGCGTGCTGCTCTCCGACCGCGACATCCTCGCCGAGCTCGACGCCGGTCGCGTCGCCCTGGCCCCCTTCGACCCCGAGATGGTCCAGCCCTCCAGCGTGGACGTCCGGCTGGACCGCTTCTTCCGGGTCTTCGAGAACCACCGCTACCCGCACATCGACCCGGCCGCGGACCAGCCGGACCTGACCCGCGAGGTGGAGCCGGCCGACGACGAGCCGTTCATCCTGCACCCCGGCGAGTTCGTGCTGGGCTCGACGTACGAGGTCGTCACGCTGCCCGACGACGTCGCCGCCCGCCTGGAGGGCAAGTCCTCGCTGGGCCGTCTGGGGCTGCTGACGCACTCGACCGCGGGCTTCATCGACCCCGGGTTCTCCGGCCACGTCACGCTGGAGCTCTCGAACGTGGCCACGCTGCCCATCAAGCTGTGGCCGGGGATGAAGATCGGCCAGCTGTGCTTCTTCCGGCTGTCCTCGCCCTCCGAGCACCCGTACGGCTCGGAGAAGTACGGCTCGCGCTACCAGGGTCAGCGTGGTCCCACCCCGTCCCGGTCGCACCTGAACTTCCACCGCACCCCCATCTGAGGCGGCACCCGCCGTCGTACGGCGGTGTGCGGCGCTCAGCCGTCGATACGGTCGGCGACCCGGTGGAGCCGCTGGGCCAGGGCGTGACGACCCCGCGGTCGGTGGCTGCCCGGGACGCGGGCGCGCTCGGCGCGTGCGAGGCGCTCGGAGATCTGCTCGCGGGCGAGCTGGTCGGTGAGCAGGCTGAGGTCGGTCATGGTGCTGTCCTTCCGAGAGGTACGGCGTGCGGGGTGGTTGTTCAGACCTGGGCGAGGTGGACGTCACCGCTGACGGTGACGGCGCGCAGCTCGAGGAAGTCCTGGCCCTCGGCGGGCTCACCGTGGCTGGTGAGGGTGGAGCGGATGCGTCCGCTGACGCTGCTGACGTCGGTCCACACCGGGACGCCGGCGGGCACGCCGACGGTGATGTCGCCCGAGGCGTTGCGCGCCACCAGCTGGCCCCGGTGCATGAGGTCGACGACGAGGTCGCCGGAGGCCGGCTTGAGCGAGACGTCGGCCAGGGCCTCGCGCACCCGCAGGCCGCCGGAGCCGGACTTCACGCTGACCGGGTGGTGGGCGGTGCCGACCAGGACGTCGCCCGAGCCGGTGGTGACCGCGGCCGAGGCGGCCGGTGCGCTCGAGGGTGACGTCGCCGGAGCCCGCTCTTGACCTGCAGCTCGGCGGCGGCGTCGCCGACGGTGACGTCGCCCGAGCCGGTCATGATGGACGACGGCGCGCCCAGCTCGGCGACCCGGACGTGCCCGAGCCGGTGGCGATCCCGACCTCGCCGACGCGGCCCTCGACGCGGACGTCGGCCGAGCCCAGCTTGGTCGACACGGCGCTGTCGAGCGGCACGGAGACGTGCACGCGCAGGTCCGGGGAGTCGCCGCCGAGGAACCCGCGGCGGACCCGCCGGGCCGAGACCAGGATCTCCTCGCCGCGCTGCTCGACCGTGACGTCGTCGGCGTCCGGGCCGGTGACGTCGACGGTGGTCTCGACGGTGTCGGTGGCGTGCACGACGAGGTCGCCGGAGCGCAGCTCGACCGACAGGTGGACGGGCTGGGGGGTGGTGAAGGTGTAGTGCATGGGAGGGCTCCGATCTGGTCTCCCGCGCCGGACGGTCCGGGACGAGGGTGTGCTGGCCCACCGGGACGGCGTCGCCGGTCCGGTGGTGTGGCTGAGGGGCTGCAGGTGGGTCGGGCTCTGGCGCCGCCGTGGGGCGCCCGGGGTCAGACCCAGCCGGTCATGCGGCGGGGTCCGCGACCGTGGCCCGGTGGGGCCTCGGTCCGGAGGCTGGAGAGGTCGACCTCGACGCCACGGTCACGGGTGGCGGCCCGGACGGCGTTGACGATCCAGCTGTTGAGGGAGTGGCCGCCGCGGGTGGCCAGCTCCTCGGCCCGGAACTTCACCGACTCCGGCAACCGCAGGGTGATCCGGGCGACGTCACCGGAGTCGTCGGCCTCGCTCGGCTCCTCGGCCGGCGCCCCCCGGTGGGTGGGGCCGGTGGGTGCCTCGAGGGGCGGACCCGAGGGCACGTCCACGACGATCTGCGGCTCCCGCCCCCGCAGCCGTACGTCGACCGAGCCGGCCGGGAGCTCGCTGGTGATCTCCGCCGCGGCCTGCGACAGGGCCTCCATGAGGGCCAGCCGCACCGCGGGATCGAGGGCCAGCGCCAGGCGCTCCGCCGCGGCCCGCGCCTCCGGGCCACCGGCCTCGGCGGCTGCGGCGAGGTCGTGCCGCAGGTTCTCGACGTACGGGGTGAGGTCCATGCACACCACTCTGACACCACGCTGACACCACGTCAAGCCCTTTGTGATGTCACTGCGTGTCACCGTGATGTCGGCGTGACGTCATGTCGACACCACGCGGCGCGCCGTACCCCCGTGGATTCCCAGGTGATGTCGAAGATCTGCCCCTGACCACGGTGAACCCACCATGGTCAGCAGCAGAACGTCGACATCACCTGGTAAACGAAGGGCCTCCCGGGGCGAGGGGCGAGCTCAGGCCTCGTTCGGCCCCTTCTCCGGGTCGTTCACGTCGGACGTGGAGGCCTGCCCCGCCTGGTCCTCGGCGGAGGCCTCCTCCTGCGGGTCGGACTCGCCGCCGGCGACGGGCGTGGAGGGTCCTTCGTCGCTGTGGGTGCTGGACTCGCTCACGGGGTCTCCTCGGGCTGCTGCGCAGGCGGCTGGGTGGGCTGGCCGGGCTGCTCGAGGGGCTCGGCGGTCTGCACGGCCTCGGGCCCCACGTCACGCTGGTCGACCAGCGTGTCCCCGGAGGCGGTGACGTCACCGGCCTGCGGCTCGGCCTGGGTGGCGACCGGGTCGGGGGTGGGCCGACGTACGGAGGCCAGCAGCAGCTGGGCCACGTCGAGGACCTCGACCTCCTCGCGGGCCTGGCCACCGGCCTGCAGCGAGGTGAGGCCGTCCGAGAGCATCACCCGGCAGAACGGGCAGCCGACCGCGATCTGGTCGGCGCCGGTGCCGACGGCCTCGGTCGAGCGGTTCATGTTGATGCGCTCGCCGATCTTCTCCTCCATCCACATCCGGGCGCCGCCGGCCCCGCAGCAGAAGGAGCGCTCGCTGTTGCGCGGCATCTCCTTGAGCTCGGTGTCGGGGATGACGGCGAGCAGCTCGCGGGGAGGCGAGTAGACCTGGTTGTGACGACCCAGGTAGCAGGGGTCGTGGTAGGTGATCGAGCGCTTGGGCGTGCTCTGCCGGAGGAGGCGACGGGGGTCAGGCGACCCTCGCGCACCAGCCGGTTGAGCAGCTGGGTGTGGTGCACGACCTCGAGCTCGACGCCGAACTGGCTGTACTCGTTCTTCAGGGTGTTGAAGCAGTGCGCACAGGTGGAGACGACCTTCTTGACCTTGGTCTCCTTGAACGTCTCGGCGTTCTGCATGGCCAGGCCCTGGAAGACGAACTCGTTGCCGGAGCGGCGGGCCGGGTCACCGGTGCAGGTCTCGCCGTTGCCCAGCACGGCGAAGTCGACGCCGGCCAGGTCGAGCAGCTCGGCCACCGCGCGGGTGGTCTTCTTGGCGCGGTCCTCGTAGGCGCCGGCGCAGCCGACCCAGAACAGCCACTCGACCTCGTCGAGGCTCTCCACGTCCTCACCGACGACCTTGACGTCGAACTCCAGCCCCTTGGCCCAGTCCATCCGGGCGTTGGGGGACATGTTCCACGGGTTGCCCTTGTTCTCCAGGCCCTTGAAGAGCTGGTTCAGCTCGGCCGGGAAGTTGGACTCCACCAGCACCTGGTAGCGGCGCATGTCCATGATGTGGTCGACGTGCTCGATGTCGACCGGGCACTGCTGGACGCAGGCGCCGCAGGAGGTGCAGTTCCACAGCACGTCGGGGTCGATGACCGCGGCGCCGGACTCGGGCATGTAGAACCACTCGTCGCCGGTGTCGCCGACCAGGGGCCGTTCCACCTCCTTGGTCAGGGTGGCACTGCCCTCGAGCAGCGCGGCCCGGTCGCCCTCGGCGGCCTGCAGGTACGGCGCCTTGGCGTAGGTGTGGTCGCGCAGGGCGGTGATGAGCAGCTTGGGGGACAGCGGCTTCTCGGTGTTCCAGGCCGGGCACTGGGACTGGCAGCGACCGCACTCGGTGCAGGTCGTGAAGTCGAGGATGCCCTTCCAGGCGAAGTCCTCGGCCTTGCCGACCCCGAGCGGGGCGTCCTCGTCCAGGTCCTCGATGTTCTCGAAGTCGATGGGCTTGCCGTCGACCATCATCGGCTGGAGACCGCCCAGCGAGATCCGGCCGTCGGGGTGGCGGCGGAACCAGATGTTGAAGAACGCGGTGAAGCGGTGCCAGGCCACGCCCATGGTGAGGTTGCGCGAGATGACGATCATCCACGTGAAGGAGACGAGGATCTTGACCATCGCGACGAGGTAGATGAGGTTGGCCAGCGTCGACTCCGACAGCCCCGAGAGCGCCTCGCCGATCCAGAAGGAGAAGGGGAAGTGGAAGGCGTTCGCGCGCCCGCCCGGGTCGTCGCCGTACTGCGAGATGGCGTACTCCGCCCCGCGCAGCAGCGCGATGCACAGCCCGACGCCGAGGATCACGGCCTCGACGAAGTAGCCCTGCCACATGGTGGAGCGGAACAGCCGGCCCTTCACGCCACGGGTGCGCTCCTTCGGGCGGGTCGCGCGGTAGACGATGAACGCGACGATCGCGATCAGCATCACCGTGGTGAACAGCTCGGAGACCCACTCGAAGAGGAAGAAGTGGCCGATCAGCGGGAGCGCGAAGTGCGCGTCGAACAGCTGCCCGAAGGCCGTGACCAGCGTGAGGAACAGCAGGCCGAAGCCGACCATGATGAACCAGTGGCCGATGCCGACCTTGGTCCACTGCAGCATGCGCGTGTGGCCGAGGGTCTCCTTGACCATCGTGGCCGACCGGGCCGCGGGCTGGTCGGTGCGTCCGGGAGCCGGCTGCCCGAGGCTGACCGTCGCGATGATCGCGCGGATCGCCTGGACGAACAGCGCGATGCCGACGGCCGCGATGGCCAGCGACACCACGATGGCGAAGATCTGCATGCTGACGGCTCCTGCTGTTGCGGGGACGGGCGTCGGTCGAGCGTAGGGCCGTCCGCGGCGCGGCGAGGGGTGCCCCACCCTGTGAGAAGGATCCTACCTACGGGTAACCGGGTGGAGCCCCGGCCGCGGGGCCGCCGAGGCGGCGGGTGAGGGCCTGGGCGGTACGGCGGGCGGCACCGCTGACGGCCTGCACGTCCACGCCGGCGCCCACCGGGAAGGTGACCGCCACCCCGGCCACGGGGTGCCGGTTGTGGTCGAGCACCGCCGCCGCGACCGAGGCGAAGCCCGGGGTGACCTCACCCTCCTCCACCGCCCAGCCCCGCTGCCGGGTCTCGGAGAGCAGCCGGCGCAGCGCGCTCAGCGAGCCCGGACCGGTGCCGTGCCGGTCCACGAAGGCCTCGCGGTCCGGGTAGAGCGCGCGGACCTGCGCGGCGGGGAGGGCGGCGAGCACGGCGCGGCCGCTCGCGGTCAGGTGAGCCGGCAGCCGGACGCCCACGTCGGTCACCAGCGGCGGCCGACCGGGTGCCCGCTCCTCCAGCACGTAGAGCACGTCGCGTCCGTGCAGCACGGCCAGGTGGGCGCTCTGCCCCACGCCGTCGACGAGCGCGGCCAGCGGGCGGCGCGACAGCCGGCGCAGGGGCTCCTGGCGGGCGTAGCCGCTGCCCACCTCGAAGGCCGCGACGCCCAGGCCGTAGCGGTGCTCGTCGGCCAGGTGCACCACGAAGCCCTCCTCGACCATGGCGGCCAGCAGGTGGTACGCCGTCGAGCGCGGCATGCCCACCGCGGTGGCCAGCCGGTCCAGCGTCACCGGGTCGGGCTGCCCCGCGAGGTAGCGCAGGACCCTCAGCGTCCGCGTGGCGGCCGGCACCTGACCCATGCCGGCACCCTAGCGGTCCGTCTCGGATCCGAGACGGCGGCGACGCTTGGGCGGTGGTGCGTGGACCTCCACCGGAGGTTCGATGGGGTCATGACAGATCTTGGCGAGCTGCCCCGTCCCGTGGTGATCGGCGTCGGGCCGCTGTCCGTCGAGGACGTGGTGGCCGTGGCCCGGTACGGCGCGCCGGTCGAGCTGGGTGCCGACGCCGTGCAGGCCATCGGCGAGACCCGTCAGGTCGTGGAGGCCCTCGCCGCGGCCGCCACCCCGTCGTACGGGATCTCGACCGGGTTCGGTGCGCTGGCCACCCGGCACATCCCCGCCGAGCGACGTACCCAGCTGCAGCGCTCGCTGATCCGCTCGCACGCGGCCGGCAGCGGTCCCGAGGTCGAGACCGAGGTCACCCGCGCATTGATGCTGCTGCGCCTGTCCACGCTGTGCACCGGGCGGACCGGCATCCGGCTGGAGACGGCGGCGACCATGGCGGGGATGCTGACCCACGGCATCACCCCGGTCGTGCACGAGTACGGCTCGCTCGGCTGCTCGGGCGACCTGGCTCCGCTCTCGCACTGCGCGCTGGCGCTGATGGGCGAGGGTGAGGTCACCGACGCGGCCGGCGTACGACGTCCCGCCGCCGTGGCGCTGAGCGAGGCCGGCCTCGAGCCCGTCGAGCTGCAGGCCAAGGAGGGACTGGCCCTGGTCAACGGCACCGACGGCATGCTGGGCATGCTGGTGCTCGCCCTGCACGACCTGCGGATGCTGCTCAAGGCCGCCGACATCACCGCGGCCATGAGCGTGGAGGGCCAGCTCGGCACCGACCGGGTGTTCGCCGCCGACCTGCAGGCGCTGCGGCCCCATCCCGGCCAGGCCGCCTCGGCCGCCAACCTCGTGCGCCTGCTGGAGGGCTCGGCCATCGTGGCCAGCCACCGCGGGCCGGACTGCAACCGGGTGCAGGACGCCTACTCCCTGCGCTGCTCGCCGCAGGTGCACGGTGCCGCCCGCGACACCGTCGACCACGCCGCCCTGGTGGCCTCCCGCGAGCTGGCCTCGGCCATCGACAACCCGGTGGTCACCCCCGACGGCCGGGTGGAGTCCAACGGCAACTTCCACGGCGCCCCGGTGGCCTACGTCCTGGACTTCCTGGCCATCGTCGCCGCCGACGTGGCCTCGATCGCCGAGCGTCGCACCGACCGCTTCCTCGACCGCAGCCGCAGCCACGGCCTGCCGCCGTTCCTGGCCCACGACCCCGGGGTCGACTCGGGCCTGATGATCGCGCAGTACACCCAGGCCGCCGTCGTCTCGGAGCTGAAGCGGCTCGCCGCCCCGGCCAGCGTGGACTCCATCCCCAGCAGCGCGATGCAGGAGGACCACGTCTCGATGGGCTGGTCGGCCGCGCGCAAGCTGCGTCGCTCGGTCGACGGGCTGGCCCGGGTGGTGGCCATCGAGTACCTCACCGCGGCCCGGGCCCTGGACCTGCGGGCCCCGCTGGCGCCCTCGCCCGGCACCGGCGCCGCCGTCGCGCTGCTGCGGCGCAACGTCGAGGGTCCCGGCCCCGACCGGCACCTCGCCCCCGAGATCGAGCACGCACTGGCCGACGTACGCAGTGGCACGCTGGTACGCACCGTCGAGGACACCCTAGGAGAGCTGGCATGACGGTTTCGACAGGCCCGACCAACGACCCGACGGGGTCGACCGACGGCCCGACGGGGTCGACCGACGCGCCAGCCGGTCCGCGGACCGTGCGCGCAGCCCGGGGGCCCGAGCTGACGGCCAAGAGCTGGCAGACCGAGGCGCCGCTGCGGATGCTGATGAACAACCTGGACCCGGAGAACGCCGAGAACCCCGACGAGCTCGTCGTCTACGGCGGCACCGGCAAGGCGGCGCGCTCGTGGGAGGCGTACGACGCGATCGTGCGCGCGCTGACCACGCTGGAGTCCGACGAGACGCTGCTCGTGCAGAGCGGCAAGCCGGTCGGCGTCATGCGGACCCACGAGTGGGCGCCGCGAGTGCTCATCGCCAACTCCAACCTGGTCGGCGACTGGGCCAACTGGGAGGAGTTCCGCCGGCTGGAGCACCTCGGGCTGACCATGTACGGCCAGATGACCGCCGGGTCGTGGATCTACATCGGCACCCAGGGCATCCTGCAGGGCACCTTCGAGACGTTCGCCGCGGTGGCCGACAAGCGCTTCGGCGGCACCCTGGCCGGGACCATCACCCTGACCGCGGGCCTCGGTGGCATGGGCGGCGCGCAGCCCCTGGCCGTGACCATGAACCAGGGCGTGGCGATCTGCATCGAGTGCGACGACGCCCGGATCGCCCGGCGGATCGAGCACCGCTACCTCGACGTGCGCGCCGACTCCCTCGAGCACGCGCTGGAGCTCGCGGTGCAGGCCCGCGACGAGCGCCGGCCGCTGTCGATCGGCGTGCTGGGCAACGCCTCCGAGGTGCTGCCGCAGCTGCTGGAGCAGGGGGCGCCCATCGACATCGTGACCGACCAGACCTCGGCCCACGACCCGCTGTACTACCTGCCGGCCGGTGTGCCGTTCGAGGAGTGGGCGACCCAGCGCGAGGCCGACCCGGTGGGCTTCACCAAGGCGGCGCAGGCATCGATGGCCGCGCACGTGCGGGCGATGGTCGAGTTCCAGGACCGTGGCGCCGAGGTGTTCGACTACGGCAACTCCATCCGTGACGAGGCCCGTCAGGGCGGCTACGACCGGGCGTTCGCCTTCCCGGGCTTCGTGCCGGCGTACATCCGGCCCCTGTTCTGCGAGGGCAAGGGCCCCTTCCGCTGGGCGGCGCTGTCCGGTGACCCGGCCGACATCGCGGCGACCGACCGGGCGATCCTCGAGCTGTTCCCGGACAACGAGCGGTTGCGGACCTGGATCACCATGGCCCAGGAGAAGGTGTCCTTCCAGGGGCTGCCGGCGCGGATCTGCTGGCTCGGGTACGGCGAGCGGCACCTGGCCGGGCTGAAGTTCAACGAGATGGTGGCCTCGGGCGAGCTCAAGGGCCCGGTCGCCATCGGGCGTGACCACCTCGACAGCGGCAGCGTGGCCTCGCCGTACCGGGAGACGGAGTCGATGCTCGACGGCTCGGACGCCATCGCGGACTGGCCGCTGCTCAACGCGCTGGTCAACACCGCCTCGGGCGCGACCTGGGTCTCCATCCACCACGGCGGCGGCGTGGGCATGGGGCGCTCCATCCACGCCGGGCAGGTCACGGTCGCCGACGGCACGGAGCTGGCCGCGCAGAAGCTCGAGCGGGTGCTGACCAACGACCCGGGGATGGGCGTCATCCGGCACGTGGACGCGGGATACGACATCGCCGTCGAGACGGCCGCCGAGCGAGGCGTCCGGGTCCCGATGCAGGAGGCCTGACCGCCGAGGCGTCCCTTCGTGCGCGCCGTTCCCCGTCGAGGCGTCCCTTCGTGCGCGCCGTTCCCCGTCGAGGCGTCCCTTCTTGCGACCCCTTCCTAGAATGGTCGGGGTGAGCAGGGATCGACGCGACCTGGACGAGGAGCGCCGGCTGCGGCGGGCCGCAGTGGCGCGGTTCGGTCAGGTGCCGGACAGCGACGAGGACGCCACGCCGACCGGGCCCCAGGGTGAGGCTGCCGAGGCGGCCGAGGAGGACGACAACGCGGCGTCGCTCCGCATGGAGCAGAAGACGCTCTGGGTCGACTTCCAGGTGCGCAAGGCCATGGAGCGGGGCGACTTCGACGACCTCCCCGGGGCGGGCAAGCCGCTCCGGCTGCCCGCGCAGCACGACCCGGACTGGTGGGTGAAGCGGCTCATCGAGCGGGAGGAGCTGCGGGGCGTCGCACCGCCGGCGATCGGGCTGCGGCGTGAGGACGCCGAGCTCGACGCCACCCTGGACCGCGAGGCCACCGAGGAGGGGGTACGCCGCGTGGTGGCCGACTTCAACCGCCGGGTCGTCGAGGCCCGACGCCAGCTGACCGGGGGTCCGCCGGTCATCACGCCCGTGCGCGACGCCGACGCGGAGGTGGCGGCCTGGTCACGGCGGCGCGAGGAGCGACGGCGGCGCAACCGGGAGCTCCTCGAGGCCGAGCGAGCGGCCGAGGCGTCCCGTTCCGAGCGTCGTTCCCTGCTGAGGCGTCTCGTCCCGCGCGCGCGTCGCCGCTGAGCGGACCTCACGTCCGGGCGTGCTCAGGGGACGACGGTCTCGCAGTCCTGGTCGCCCAGCGCCAGGTCGAAGACCTCCACGCTGCGACAGGTGTCCTCGCCGAGGCCCGCGTACTCCACCCGGTCGGTGCCCCCGCCGCCGGCGAAGAGGTCGTCGCCCGGTGATCCGCTGAACACGTCGTCACCGGCCCGCCCCCAGAACGCCGTCCCGGTGGTGGCGCCGGCGATCACCTGCTCGGACCCGGGCGATCCCGAGACGACCCAGCTCGACCCGTACGTCGTGGGGTCGAAGACCTCGACGGAGGCCACCCGGCCCTGCACCCAGCCGGGGGAGTCGTCGAGCAGGTCCCAGGTCAGCCGCTCGGTGACCAGGTCGAGCGTGCCCCGGCTCGGTGACACGGACGGGTTCAACCGGTTCGTGAAGACCGAGAGCCGGTCGCGGCCCCGGCCGCCGTCCACCTGCACGTCCGGGAAGGGCGTCTGCGCCAGCTGGTCGATGACGTGGTCGTCGCCGGTACCGCCCCAGAACGCGTCCGCGGTCAGGCCGAGGTCCGCGAGCACGTCGTCGCCCGGGCCTCCGCTGATGCGGTCCCGCCCGGCCTCCCCGGTGACCTCGTCATCGCCCGGTCCGGCCTGGGCGACGTCGTCGGCCGGGCCGCCGGGCGCCGGAGGGGTCGAGGTACAGCCGGTCGTGCCCGTCCCGTCCGCGCAGCAGGTCCGACCCGGCCCCCCCGATGAGCAGGTCGCGGCGGGCCGAGCCGGACAGCCGGTCCGCGTGGGCCGAGCCGGTGACGGCCAGGGCCTGCCGCAGGACGATGGTGTCCTCGCCGGTCCCGGCGCCGCGAGCACGCCGGGCCTGCAGGTCGACCACCACGCCGGAGGAGGCCCGGGAGTAGTCGAGGTCGTCGGGGATGACGTCGTCCGCGGCCCGCAGGTCGACCCCGGGCACGAGCAGGTCGTCGCCCGGTCCGCCCTCGAGACGGTCGCCCGTGCGCTCGGTGCTGCCCTCGTCGGTGACCGCGAGCCGGCCCCACCCGCCGTACAGCCGGTCCGCGCCCGTGCCACCCAGCAGGTGGTCCGCGCCGCGACCGCCGCAGATCCGGTCGGCGCCCCCCAGCCCGCGCACGGTGTCGTCCCCTGCCCCGGCCACGACGACGTCAGCGCCCGCGGTGCCGGTGAGGAGGTCGTTGCCCGAGGTGCCGACGATCGTCGCCCGACGACCCCCGCAGCTCGGACCTTCGGCGGCCGCGGACGGGGGCAGCACGAAGGCCGTCCAACAGGCCGCCACGACGGCACACACGACGAGACGTCTCATGCTCATCGCCCTCCTGCCTCATCTTGGCCCTACCGACGAGACGGCGTCCAGGCTCGCCCATGCCGGTCCGGACCGGGCCTCACTCCGGCTCCGGCGCAGCGACCGGCGAGCACTCGCACCCCGGTGCCGAGCAGCCACACCGCAAGGCCGGCCTGGGCCGGGAACAGCACCGTGTACGTCGGGTCGGAGGTGAGCGCCACCAGCGGGGCGGCCAGCGCGTAGAGCACTCCGCCGACCACCGCGGGGACCGTCAGCAACCACGCCGGTCGGGTGCCTGCCTGACGGGCGACCACGACGGCCAGCAACGCTCCCGTCAGACCGACCGCCGGTGTGGCGAGCACCTGCAGCAGGACGTGGACGTCGAGGACCGGCGTCGCCTCGTGGTGGGCCAGGGCGTGGGCCTCGTGGGCGGCGAGCAGGTGCGGCACCTGCTCGACCGCGCCGAAGGCCCAGGCCCCCGCCACCAGCGGCAGCCACCGCCGTACGCCGGGACCGAGCGCCCCGGTGCGCCACGCGAGGAGGAGGGCCAGGGTGCAGGTGCCCGCGCCCAGCAGGGAGGTGACGTGCGAGGACGACCACCCCGGATCGGCGAACATCGACAGCAGGTGGGCCCGGACCGTGGTGCCGGATCCCTGCGGGTGCAGGCCTCCGCCGACCGCCATCAGCAGTCCGCCGGCCAGCAGCAGGACGCCCGTCGTACGACGGTGGGGAACCGCAGCCCCATCGGCCGGGAGGATGGTCCGGCGCGTCCGGGAGGTGGTCAGGGTGGTCATCAGGCACCCACGACCAGGCTGTTGTGGGTGGCCGCGACCAGCCACGAGCCGTCCGCCGCACGGGTGAGGACGCTGGTCGAGCGGGCCTGGTGCACCCCGGCCAGCGGCCCGCCGGGGCAGTCCAGAGTGCTGAGCGCCAGGGACAGCACGACGTCGTCGCAGAGCCGGTCCGCGCGGACCAGCTGCATCCGGTTGACGCTGCCGGCGTAGATCGTGGCGAAGATGCCGGCGTGCCCGGCGGCGATGGTCGCGCGGCCGGTGAGGTGCTCGCCGCGAATGGTCACGAAGGTCGCGTCGTCGGTGTAGAGAGCCCCGAACGCCGCGCCGTCGCCCTCGTTCCAGGCGTGCTCGAGGCCCTGCAGGACCTGGCTCGCGATGGTGCGGGCCTGCTCGTGGTCGGTCGTCGCCGGCTCGGCGGCGGGGATGGACACCGGGAAGGAGGTGAGGGTGGGAGACATGGTCAGCCTTTCGTTGAGTAAGCCGCGGTTGATTCAAGCAACGATCAGTGAATATAGCGATGCTCAGCGAACCTGTACAGTGCCCTTCCATGAGCACGTCCCGCAGCTACCGCTCCGAGCTCCGTGCGGAGCAGGCCCGGCGGACCAAGCATCTGGTCGCGGCCGCCGCGCGCGAGCGCTTCCTCGAGCAGGGGTGGTCGGGCACCACCGTGCGATCGGTGGCCGAGCGGGCCGGCGTCTCGCAGGCGACCGTCTACCACGTCTACGGCAGCAAGGCCGGGCTCGCGAGCTCCCTCATCGACGCCGCCGAGCAGAGTGCCGACGTCGCCCGGGCGGTGGCCGAGCTGCACGAGCACGCCGGTGACCCCGTGCGGGAGCTGCGGGTGTTCGTGGCCTTCGACCGCCGGCTCTACGAGCACGGGGGTGACGTCATCCGGGTGATCGGGGAGGCTCGTCGCCAGCAGCCCGCCCTGGCCGCGGCCTGGGACGAGGGTCAGGGTCGGGGCGACGCGCAGCGCCGAGCAGTCTTCTCCTCCTGGCCCGAGGGCGTGTGGCGCAGCGGTGTCGACGTCGACCGGGCGCTCGCGGTGTACGCCATGGTGGTCTCGTTGGACGCCTACGACGTGGCCACCGCCGAGCGCGGCTGGTCACCTGACGAGGTGGAGTCGTGGTGGCACGCCGCCCTGGCCGAGCTGCTGCTGGCCTGACCGACGTGCACGAAGGGACGCCTCGGCGGGGTGCGACGTGCACGAGGGGACGCCTCGGCGGGAAGGGGGTCTCGGATCCGAGACGTGCGCGAGTCCGCCCCGATTGACCCGCCGCCTCCCGCTGGGTGGACTGGGCCCATGCCCTCACCAGCCGCCGCGGTGCACGACCTCCTCGGTCGGCCGCCGGGGCCGTCGGGTGGGGGAGCCGCTCGGCGCGACGTCGGGATGGGGGTGGCCCACCGTGATCGCCCCCACCGGCGTCCACCGCTCGGGCACGCCGAACTCCGCCCGGAAGTCGCCGACCTGCTCCCGGCCGATGCCGAAGAAGCACGCGCCCAGACCCTCGTCGACGACCGTCTGCAGGATGAGCAGCGCGGCCATCCCGGTGTCGACGTGCCAGTAGGGGATGGCCCAGCGGTGCTCCTCCCGGTCGGTCCAGCCCTTGTCCGCCTCGGCGTACCGGTCGAGGTAGGCCGCCTTGCTGCTGAGGGGCACGACGACCACGGGCGCGCTGCGCATCCCGGTCAGCCAACGGCTCGGCGGCGCGCTGGGGTCCGGGGTCGTGCTCGCCCAGAAGCGCGCCACGTCGGCCGCGGTGTCCAGCACGAGGAACGACCAGCCCTGGGTGAAGCCGGCGTTCGGCGCCCGGACCGCGTTGTCCAGCAGGCGCGTCACGACCGCCGGGTCGACGGGCCGGTCGGCGTAGCGGCGGACCATGCGGCGACGACGTACGACATCCTGGAACTCCATGGAGACGAGCATGACGGCTGACTTCGAGCAGATGTGGCGCGACCTGGCCCCGATCGGGCGGTCGGCGTCGAGCGGCGGCTACTTCCGGCAGCCGTTCGCCTCGGCCGAGCGGGAGTGCGCCGCGTGGTTCCACGAGCAGGCGGCCGCCCGCGCTCTCGACGTGGAGGCCGACGGCAACGGCAACCTCGTGGCCTGGTGGGACCCCGCTGGGACGAGCGGGACGGCCGGCAGGAACGGCGCCGTGGTGACCGGCTCCCACCTGGACTCCGTGCTCGACGGCGGGGCGTACGACGGTCCGCTCGGCGTGGTCTCCGCCTTCGCCGCGATCGACCTGCTGCGCGACCGTGGCGTCCAGCCGGGCACCGCGATCGGGGTCTCGGCCTTCGTGGAGGAGGAGGGGTCCCGCTTCGGGATCGCCTGCCTGGGCTCGCGTCTGCTCACCGGGACGACCACGGCGGAGCAGGCTCGCGAGCTCCGCGACCGCGACGGCGTCGCCCTGCCGGACGCCATGGCCGCCGCCGGTCTCGAGCCCGACCTCGGCCCCTCCCGCCTGCTCGACGGCGTCGCGTGCTTCCTCGAGCTGCACGTCGAGCAGGGCCGCGACCTCGTGCACCGCGACGCCCCCGTCGGCGTGGCCAGCAGCATCTGGCCGCACGGGCGCTACCGGTTCGACGTCGACGGGCAGGCCAACCACGCCGGCACCACGCGGATGGAGGACCGGCACGACCCGATGCTCACCTTCGCCATGACGGCGCTGGCGGCCAACAAGCAGGCGCGACTGACCGGGCAGCGCGCCACCTTCGGACGGGTGGAGGTGCGCCCCAACGGCACCAACGCGGTGCCCTCGCGGGTCGTGGCCTGGCTGGACGCGCGGGCCTCGTCGACCGCGGAGCTCGAGGCGCTGGTGGCCGACGTGGAGCGCCTGGCCACCGAGCGGGCCGGACGCGACGGCACGCAGGTCCACGTCACTCGCGAGTCGGTCTCACCCGAGGTCGTCTTCGACGCGGTGACCGCGGATCGCCTGTCCAGGCTCGGGAATCCGGTTCTGCCGGTGCTGCCCACGATGGCCGGCCACGATGCCGGCGTGCTGGCCGCGAGCGGTGTGCGAAGCGGCATGCTCTTCGTGCGCAACCCCACCGGCGTCTCGCACTCGCCGCAGGAGCAGGCCGGCACCGCCGACTGCCTGGCCGGGGTGGCCGTGCTGGCCGACGCCCTGCAGGACCTGGCCTCTTCCGCCGGCTCGGCCTCGTCAGCCGGATCCGCGGGCGGCGAAGGGTGAGCGCCTACTGGCTGGAGCGGGCCTGGACCGGCCGCGGTCCTGTGGTCGACGGCCTGCGGGTGGAGGTCGTCGACGGCCGCTTCGCCGGGGTGGTCGAGGCCCCACCCGGGGACGCGATCCGCCTTGCGGGCTTGACGATCCCGGGCCTGGCCAATGGCCACAGCCACGCGTTCCACCGGGCTCTGCGCGGCCGCACGCAACGGGGTCGCGGCACCTTCTGGACCTGGCGCGAGCAGATGTACGCCGTGGCCGAGCGGCTCACCCCCGACACCTGCTTCGAGCTCGCCCGGGCGACGTACCGCGAGATGGTCGCGGTCGGCTTCACCTCCGTCGGAGAGTTCCACTACCTGCACCACGGCCCGGGCGGGACGCCGTACGACGACCCCAACGCCATGTCGTACGCCCTGCTGGCCGCCGCCGCGGAGGCCGGGATCCGCATCGCCCTGCTCGACACGTGCTACCTGACCTCGGCGATCGGCTCACCGCCCGAGGCCGTGCAGCACCGGTTCAGCGACGGCGACGCGGAGGCCTGGGCCCAGCGGGTCGAGGCGCTGAGGCCGAGCGACGTCGCGGACGTCCGGGTCGGGGCGGCGATCCACTCCGTGCGGGCCGTCCCGCGCGAGCAGATGCAGCACGTGGTGGCCTGGGCCGACCGGCACGAGGCCCCGCTGCACGCCCACGTCTCGGAGCAGGTCGCGGAGAACGACGCCTGCTTGGCGGCGTACGGCGCGACGCCGACGGAGGTGCTGGCCGAGGCCGGCGCGCTCGGCCCGCGCAGCAGCGCCGTGCACGCCACGCACCTGACGCAGCGCGACGTCGGCCTGCTCGGCGGGTCCGGCACCCACGCGTGCTTCTGCCCCACCACCGAGCGCGACCTGGGCGACGGCATCGGGCCGTCCCGGGCCCTGCACGCGGCCGGTGCCCCGCTCACGGTCGGCACCGACAGCCACGCCGTGGTCGACCCCTTCGAGGAGCTGCGCGCCGTCGAGCTCGACGAGCGTCTGGCCGACCGCTCGCGCGGGCACTGGAGCGCCGAGGAGCTGCTGGTGGCGGGCACGGTCGACGGACACCGGTCGCTGGGCTTCGTCGACGCCGGCCGCATCGAGGTCGGGGCGAGGGCCGACCTGGTCACCCTGGACACCACCAGCGTCCGCACCGCCGGCGCCGGCGCCGACGTCGCCACCGCCGTCTTCGCGGCCTCGGGCGCCGACGTCGTGCAGGTGCTGCGAGAGGGTGTCGTGGTGAGCACCCCCGAGCACCGTCGCGCCGCCGGCGCCGAGCTGGACCGGGTCCTGGCCCGGATCTGGGCGGACGCATGACCTCCCTGCTGCTGCACGGCATCGCCGAGCTGACCACCCACGACCCGCAGCTCGGCGGCCCCCTGCCCGGATCGGCGCTGGTGGTCGAGTCCGGCGCGGTGGCCTGGGTCGGCCCCGCCCGGCAGGCACCCGCGGCCGACGCCTCGTACGACGTGGGCGGGCGCGCGGTCGTCCCCGGCTTCGTGGACTCGCACTCCCACCTGGTCTTCGCCGGCGACCGGTCCGCCGAGTTCGCTGCCCGGATGACCGGTACGCCGTACTCGGCCGGCGGCATCGCGGGCACCGTCGCGGCGACCCGGGCCGCCACCGACGAGCAGCTGGGCGCGAACCTGCTCCGGCTCACCGAGGAGATGCGCCGCCAGGGCACGACCACGGTGGAGGTCAAGAGCGGCTACGGCCTGACCGTCGCCGACGAGGCCCGCTGCCTGGCACTGGCCGCGCAGGTCACCCGCGAGACCACCTTCCTCGGCGCCCACGTGGTCCCGCCCGAGCACCGCGACGACCCGGCTGCGTACGTCGAGCTGGTCACCGGCCCGATGCTCGAGGCGTGCGCGCCGTACGCCCGGTGGATCGACGTGTTCTGCGAGCGGGGGGCCTTCGACGAGGACCAGGCCCGGACCATCCTGGCCGCGGGGGCGGAGCGCGGGCTGCGGGGACGCCTGCACGCCAACCAGCTCGGCCCCGGGCCGGGGGTGCGGCTGGCCTGCGAGCTCGGCCTGGCCGCGGTGGACCACTGCACCTACCTCGAGCCCGACGACGTCGAGGCGCTGGTGACCTCGGGGACCACCGCGACGCTGCTGCCGGGCGTGGAGTTCTCCACCCGGTCGCCGTACCCGGACGCCCGCGGGCTGCTCGACGCCGGGGTGTCGGTGGCCCTGGCCAGCGACTGCAACCCGGGCTCCTGCTTCACCTCCTCGATGCCGCTGTGCATCGCTCTGGCCGTCCGGGAGATGGGGATGTCGCCGGTCGAGGCCGTGCACGCGGCCACCGCCGGGGGTGCGCGCGCCCTGGGTCGCACCGACGTGGGCCACCTGCGCGTGGGGGCGTCCGCCGACCTGGCCGTGCTGGACGCGCCCTCTGCCGTGCACCTGGCCTACCGCCCGGGCGTCCCGCTGGTCCGGGAGACCTGGGTGGCGGGGCGCCGGGTCGTCTGAGGTAGCCCGGCCACGACGGGTCGCGACCTAGGGAGTTCCTCCGATGTGCGGGCCTACCTCAGCGCCGCAGGATCGTGTCATCGACGACCACGAGCTCCAGGAGGAGACATGTTGATGGCACAGGAGATCTACCTCAGCGCCGAGGTCGACTACCGCCTCGAGCGGGCGACCGCCCTCTTCGGACGGCCCCGCCCGGAGCGCCTGCGGGTGCCCCGGCGTCGCACGCTGCACCTGCCGCACCCGCCCCGGCGGCCGGTCGTGCTTGCCTGAGCGGTTGTCGGTGGGGTCCGGCATCATGTCCGACGTGCCGCCCGGGACCGAAGCGCAGCAGCCCATGCAGGGACGGGAGCGGGAGCTCGGCCTCCTCTCCGACCTGGTGGGGCTGGGTGACGCGCGGGCGGCCGGGCGGTTCGTGCTGCTGGCCGGCGACGCCGGGGTGGGCAAGACCCGCCTCCTCGGTGACCTGCAGTCCGCGGCACGGGCCGCCGGCTGGCGCGCGTTGACCGGGCACTGCCTCGACTTCGGTGACAGCGCCCTGCCCTACCTGCCGTTCTCGGAGATCTTCGGACGGCTGGCC
The DNA here is from genome assembly GCA_963750345.1 of uncultured Actinomycetota bacterium. GTDB lineage: Bacteria > Actinomycetota > Actinomycetes > Propionibacteriales > Nocardioidaceae > Nocardioides_B. The sequence continues at coordinate 737,187 of CAVVQH010000013.1, forward strand.
GCCGACGAGCCCGAGACCCTCGCCGGCCTCGGCTCGGCGCGTCCCGCTCTCTCGCACCTGCAGCCCGGCCGGCGGCTGCTCTCCGACGGTGCGGCCGGCCCCACCCTGGACCGCGCCGAGCTGTTCGAGGCCGTGCACGGTGCGCTGGGCTCGCTGGCGGCCGAGCGACCGCTGCTGGTCGTGGTGGAGGACGCGCACTGGGCCGACCGGTCCACCCGCGACCTGCTCTCGTTCCTGTTCTCGCGGTCCTTCCTGCACCCGGTCTCGGTGGTGGTCTCCTACCGCTCCGACGACCTGCACCGGCGCCACCCGCTGCGAGCCGCGGTGGCGCAGTGGGCCCGCCTGCCGGGCGTACACCGGGCTCAGCTGGAACCACTGGCCGACGACGCCGTACGACGCCTCGTGCAGGCCCTGCTGGGGGCGCCGGCTTCATCGTCGTCGACATCGGCCCTGTCGGCGGCCGGGCCCGATGGGCTGACCGAGGCCGACCTCGCCGCCGTCGTGCAGCGCGCCGGAGGCAACGCCTTCTTCGCCGAGGAGCTGGCCTCGGCCGCGGCCGGCGGCGGGGACGGGCTGCCCGAGGACCTGGCCGACCTGCTCCTCGTGCGGCTCGACCGACTCGACGAGGCCGCACGGCAGGTCGTCCGGGCCGCCTCCACCACCGGACGGCGGGTCTCCCACGCGCTGCTCGCCGGGGTGGTCGCCCTGGACGAGGACGCGCTCGAGCAGGCGCTGCGCGACGCCGTCGAGCAGAGCATCCTGGTGCACGTGGACGACGGCTACGCCTTCCGGCACGCGCTGCTGGGCGAGGCCGTCTACGACGACCTCCTGCCCGGCGAACGCGTGCGGCTGCACGCCGCGGCCACCCGCGCCCTGCTCGACGGGCGGGCCGAAGGCACCGCCGCGGAGCTCGCCCGCCACGCCCTGGCGGCGCAGGACCCCGCCACCGCTCTGGGCGCCAGCGTCCGCGCGGGGGAGGAGGCCATGTCGGTCGGTGGCCCGCAGGAGGCGGCGCAGCACTTCGAGACCGCGCTGTCGCTGGTGGTCCGGCGCCCCGAGGTGCCGGTGGCCGACCTCGTCCGGCTGACCACCGCAGCGGCCGACGCCCTCATCGCCTCCGGTCAGCCCGAGCGTGCCGCCCAGCTGGTGGGCGACCAGCTCGCCCGGCCCGAGGTGGTCGACGGCCTCGACCGGGCCCGGCTGCTCATGGCCCTGGCCGCGGCCGCCCTGCTGCTCGACAGCACCCTGCACCCGCTGGAGGTCACCACCGAGGCCATGGCGCTGGTGCCGGACGAGCCCACCGAGGTGCGGGCCCGGCTGCTCGGCCTGCACGCCCGCGCCAACACCCAGCAGGGGCGTGACGACGCCGCGGCGCAGTACGCCGCCGAGGCCCTCGCGCTGGCCCGCGGGCTGGGCCTGGCCGGTCTGGTCGCCGACGCGACCACCACCCTGGCCGGGGTCGACGAGCGCTCGGGCAACCCCGCCGAGGCCGAGCGGACCCTGACTGCGGTCATCGAGGCGGCCCACCGCGACGGGGACGTGCAGGCCGAGATGCGCGGCCGCTACCTCCTGGCGAGCCTGCACCACGAGCGCGGCGACCTGGAGCGGGCGCACGCCGGCTTCCGGACCGGACACGAGCTCGCCGAGCGGGTGGGTCGACGGTGGGCGCCGTACGGCGCGGAGGCCCGGTTGATGGAGGCCCTGGTGCACTACGAGCGGGGCGACTGGGACGCCTGTCTCGAGCTGACCTCCGCCGCGGACGACGCGGCGCCGCCGATCGCCGAGGCCGCGCTGCTCGGGATGCGGTCCCTGGTGCTGGTGGGCCGGGGCGACCCCGGCGCCCCCGCGTTGCTGGAGGCGCTGCGTCCGCGGTGGCGGCTCGACGGCCTGGTCGGCATCTCGGCGGGGGCGGCCGAGATCGACCTGCACGGTGCTCGTCGCGACGTCGTGGCCGCGCTGGCGTCGTTCGAGCGCACCCTCGAGGTCGTCGGCTCGCTGCTCTCCCAGCACTTCCCGGGCACGGTCCGGCTGACCGCGCTGGTGCTCGGGGTGGTGGCGGACGCGGCGGCCGGCGGGTCCAGCGGTGACCGGACGCGGCTCGCCAGCCTGGGCGCCGGCCTCGACGACGGGGTCGAGCCCGTGATGGCACGGATCCGGGCCCGACGCCGTCCGTTCGGCCCGGAGGGCGTGGCCTGGCTGTCCCGGCTGGCCGCCGAGCACGCCCGGCTGCGGTGGCTGGCTGACGTCGACCCGCCGCCGCCGGACCGGCTGGTGGCGGCCTGGGAGCGCAGCGTGGCCGACTTCGACGCGATGGGGCACCGCTTCGAGGCGGCCCGCTCCCGGTGGCGCCTCGCCCAGGTGCTGCGGGCGGTCGGCCGCGGGGAGGAGGCCCGCGTGGTGGCGGCCGAGGCCTCCCGCGTCGCCCAGGAGCTGGGTGCGCGTCCGCTGGTCGCCGAGCTGGCCGGGGGTGCCGCCGCCCCGCCGGAACCCGCCGTGCCATCGGCCGCAGCGGCCGCGAGCGGGACGGTGGCCCTGACCCCGCGGGAGACCGAGATCCTCGCCCTGGTGGCCCTGGGGCGCAGCAACGGCGAGATCGCTCGGCAGCTGTTCATCAGCGTGAAGACCGTGAGCGTGCACGTCTCGAACATCCTGGCCAAGCTCGGCGCCAGCGGCCGCACCGAGGCAGCGGCGATCGCCCACCGGGACGGCCTGCTGCCCGGCCGGTCGGTGACGCCCGCCCCGCGTGGGGCGCGCACGAAGGGACGCCTCGGCATGGTGGGGCGCGCGGGACGGGACGCCTCGGCGGGGGATAGCGCGCAGGAAGGGACGCCTCGGCGGGGTACGGCGCGCACGAAGGGACGCCTCGGCGGGGGAGCGACGGTCGCGGTTTCGCCTTCCGCTCCCCGGCTTGGCATCCTGGGGGCATGGAGCCCGACGAGAAGCCCTGGTACCGGCAGCTGCTGGTCGGTGTCGTCGCGCTCTTCGCGGTGGCCCTGGTCATCGGCGGCGTAGTCAGCGCGTTCGCGCTCGGCGCCGCCCGGGTCAGCGGCATCGACTCCAACAGCTCGGGGCCCACGGCCGAGCCCAGCCTGGTCATCCCCAGCGACACCCCCACCCCGGACGCCACGCCGTCCTCCTCGGCCCCGGCCAGCCCGACGGCACGGCCGACCCGCAAGCCGACGCCGATCTCCCTGCAGGCCAGCCCGCAGCAGGTCACCGCGGGTGGCCGCATCGACCTGACCGGCAGCTACGCCCAGGGCACCGGGGCCACGCTGCAGGTGCAGCGCTTCGACGGGGGCTGGACCGACTTCCCGGTCACCGTGTCGGTCAACGGCACCCAGTTCGCCACCTACATCCAGACCAGCCGCACCGGCGACGCCCGCTTCCGGGTGCTCGACAAGGCGTCCGGCAAGGCGTCGAACGAGGTCCGCGTCACCGTCGGGTGACCCTCCTGGTCCCTCGGCCGACGGTGGGAGTCCCCCGGGAAAGACGTGCCCGGGTGCGGGAACACACCCCCGGGGACCTGCGTTGTGCCCTGTGACGAGAGTTGAGTTGAAGCGACTCAAGTTGTCTGACAGACTGAGGACGTCCCGGCGAGGCCGGGACCCCAACGACAGCCAGACCGCCGGCGCGGATCAGCGCAGGCACCGCACACGTCCGGCCCCACCGGGTCGGGGAACAGAGGGGTACACACCATGGCTCGAGCGGTCGGAATCGACCTCGGCACGACCAACTCCGTCGTCGCCGTCCTGGAGGGTGGCGAGCCCACCGTCATCGCCAACGCCGAGGGCGCCCGTACGACGCCGTCGGTCGTCGCCTTCGCCAAGAACGGCGAGGTCCTCGTGGGTGAGGTCGCCAAGCGGCAGGCCGTCACCAACGTCGACCGCACCATCCGGTCGGTCAAGCGCCACATCGGCACCGACTGGAAGACCCAGATCGACGACAAGTCGTTCAACTCCCAGCAGATCTCCGCGTTCGTGCTGCAGAAGCTCAAGCGCGACGCCGAGGCCTACCTCGGCGAGACCGTCACCGACGCGGTCATCACCGTGCCGGCGTACTTCTCCGACGCCCAGCGCCAGGCCACCAAGGAGGCCGGCGAGATCGCCGGCCTGACCGTGAGCCGGATCGTCAACGAGCCCACCGCGGCCGCCCTGGCCTACGGCCTGGACAAGGAGTCCGACCAGACCATCCTGGTCTTCGACCTCGGTGGCGGCACGTTCGACGTGTCCCTGCTCGAGATCGGCGACGGCGTGGTCGAGGTGAAGGCCACCTCCGGCGACAACCACCTCGGTGGTGACGACTGGGACCTGCGCCTCGTCGAGTGGATGGTCAAGAAGTTCAAGGACGGCAACGGCGTCGACCTGGGCACCGACAAGATCGCCCGTCAGCGCCTGCAGGAGGCCGCGGAGAAGGCCAAGATCGAGCTGTCCTCCTCCTCCGAGACCACCATCCACCTGCCGTACATCACGCACTCGGAGTCCGGCCCGCTGCACTTCGAGGAGAAGATCAGCCGCGCCGAGTTCCAGCGGATGACCGCCGACCTGCTCGACCGCACCAAGTCGCCGTTCAAGCAGGTCATCAAGGACGCCGGCGTCGACGTCTCCAAGATCGACCACGTGATCCTGGTCGGTGGCTCCACCCGGATGCCCGCCGTCACCCAGGTCGTCACCGAGCTGACCGGCGGTCGTGAGCCCAACAAGGGCGTCAACCCCGACGAGGTCGTCGCGGTCGGCGCCGCGCTGCAGGCCGGCGTGCTCAAGGGCGAGGTCAAGGACGTGCTGCTCCTGGACGTCACCCCGCTGAGCCTGGGCATCGAGACCAAGGGCGGGGTGATGACGCGGCTCATCGAGCGCAACACCACCATCCCGACCAAGCGCTCGGAGGTCTTCACCACCGCCGACGACAACCAGCCCTCGGTGCAGATCCAGGTGTTCCAGGGCGAGCGCCAGATGGCCGCCCAGAACCAGCCGCTCGGCAACTTCGAGCTGACCGGCCTCCCGCCGGCCCCGCGCGGCGTGCCGCAGATCGAGGTCACCTTCGACATCGACGCCAACGGCATCGTGCACGTCTCCGCCAAGGACCGCGGCACGGGCCGGGTGCAGTCGATGACCATCACGGGCGGGTCCGCCCTGTCCAAGGACGACATCGACAAGATGGTCCGCGACGCCGAGCAGTACGCCGAGGAGGACCGCCAGCGCAAGGAGGCGGTCGAGACCCGCAACCAGGCCGAGGGCGTCGCCTACAGCAGCGAGAAGTTCCTCGCCGACAACGGTGACAAGATCCCCGAGGAGGTGAAGACCGAGGTGGAGGCCGACCTGGCCGCCCTGAAGTCCGCCCTGGAGAACACCGAGGACGGGTCCGCCGACGCGATCGCCGCCGCCCTGGCCAAGCTGAACGAGTCGAGCCAGAAGATGGGTGCCGCGATGTACGCCGCGGGCGAGGCCGACGCCTCCGCCGCGGGTGGCACCACCGGCACCGGCGACGCCGACGAGGACGTCGTGGACGCCGAGATCGTGGACGACGAGTCCGGCACCGACGGCCCGGCCGACGGCACCGCCGACGGCTCCGGGTCCACCGAGGGTGAGACCAAGTGACCGCAGGCCCCGCGGGACGTCCCGAGGACGCCACGGGCCAGGCCCCGGGGTCGCAGGAGACTGCGGCCCCGGGGGCCCCCAGGGCGGACGCCCCGCCGAGCACCCCGCCGGCCGCTGACTCCCCGACCCAGGACGCACGGGGCGCGAGCCAGGACCCGGCCGACCAGCCGGTGCCCGACTTCGTGCCGCAGCCGGACGAGCCCGACCTGGCCGGCGACCTCGCCGTCGCGCAGGCCGGCGTCGCGGCGCTGACCGACGACGTCAAGCGGCTGCAGGCCGAGTACGTCAACTACAAGCGGCGCGTCGAGCGGGACCGCGAGCTGGTCAAGCAGAACGCGACCTACTCGGTGCTCTCCTCGCTGATGCCGGTGCTCGACGACCTGGACCGGGCGCGCGAGCACGGTGAGCTCGAGGGCGGCTTCAAGGCCGTCGCCGACTCGCTGGAGCGGATCGTGGCTGCGCACGGCCTGGAGAAGTTCGGTCAGCGCGGGGACGAGTTCGACCCCCGGCTGCACGAGGCCCTCATGCACGCGCACTCGCCGGACGTCACCACCACCACCTGCCAGGACGTCGTCCGGGCGGGCTACCGGATGGGCGAGCGCGTCGTACGGCCCGCCCAGGTGACCGTGGTGGACCCCGAGCCGGGAGCCTGACCCCCGGCCGGGCCCACCCCGGCGCAGCACCAGCACGACCCAGCACGACCCAGCACCATCAGCACGACCTAGCACACGGACGACCACAGAGAGGGGGTGCGGCGATGACCAACGCCGACTGGGCCACCAAGGACTTCTACACGATCCTGGGTGTCTCGAAGGACGCATCCGCGGCGGACATCAAGAAGGCCTACCGCAGGCTGGCCCGGGACAACCACCCGGACTCGCACCCCGGCAACCAGGAGGCCGAGGACCGCTTCAAGGCGGTCGCCGAGGCCTACGACGTGGTCGGCGACACGGCCAAGCGCAAGCAGTACGACGAGCTGCGGTCGGGGCTCGGCGGTTTCGGGCCGTTCACCGGCGGCGGCGCGGGTCGTGCGGGTGGCGGGTCGACGTACGACTTCGGTGACGTGTTCGGGCAGCCCGGCGGCACCCGTACGACCGCGGGCGGTGGCGGGTTCTCCGACCTCTTCGGGGGCATGTTCGGCGGAGGTGGCGGCGGTGCCCGCACCCGGTCCACCGCGCAGCCGCGGCGGGGGGCCGACATCGAGACCGACGCGACCATCGGCTTCGCGGAGTCCATCGAGGGTGTCACCGTCTCCCTGCGGCTGACCTCGGACGCGCCGTGCCCGGACTGCTCCGGGACCGGTGCGCGCGCCGGCACGCTGCCGCGGGTCTGCCCGGACTGCGAGGGCGTGGGCATGCGCGCGGCCTCGGTCGGCGGCGCGTTCACCATGAACGAGACCTGCCCGACCTGCCGCGGACGCGGGCTCGTGGTCGACGACCCGTGCCCCACGTGCCACGGCTCCGGCCGGGGCCTGTCCAACCGCACCATCTCCGCCCGCATCCCGGCCGGCGTCAAGGACGGGCAGCGCATCCGGCTGCGCGGCAAGGGCGCGGCCGGCGAGCGCGGCGGACCGGCCGGTGACCTCCTGGTCGACGTCCACGTCTCCGCCCACCCGCTGTTCGGGCGCCGCGGCGACAACCTCACCCTGACCGTGCCGGTCAGCTTCGACGAGGCCGCCCTGGGCGCGGAGATCAAGGTGCCCACCCTCGGCGGTGCCCCGGTCACGCTCAAGATCCCGGCCGGCACGCCGAACGGGCGCTCGTTCCGGGTCCGTGGGCGTGGTGTCGCCCGCACCAGCGGAGCCTCGGCCGGTACGACGGGCGACCTCCTGGTCACCGTCGAGGTCCAGGTGCCCGCCGTGCTGGACGAGAAGGCCCGTGAGGCCGTGCAGGCCTACCGGGAGGCGACCGCCAGCACCGACCTGCGGGCCAACCTCTTCGGGGCCGCCCGCAGCCGCCCCGGGAGCCCGTCGTGAGCGGCCCGAGGCGACCGCGCCCGGCCGGCGGTGGCACCCCCGGGCCCGAGGTCCCGGTCTACGTGATCAGCGTGGCCGCCGAGCTCACCGGGCTGCACCCGCAGACCCTGCGCTCCTACGACCGGCTCGGCCTGGTCAGCCCGGGTCGCACCGGGGGTGGCGGCCGCCGCTACTCCTGGCGCGACATCGAGCTCCTGCGCGAGGTCGTCGAGCTGACCTCGGTCGGCATCGGCCTGGAGGGGGTGCGCCGGATCCTCGACCTCGAGCTGCAGGTGGACGCCCTGCGGCACCGGGTCACCGAGCTCGAGCGCGACCTGGCCGCCGCCGACTACGCCCTCCAGCACTCGCTCACCCCGCCGAGCCCGCCCCGGGCCAACCTGCCCGCGGTGCGCTCGAGCACCACCGCCGGCCAGTCCGTCACCGTGTGGCGGCGCGGTCGCGGCTGAGCCACGGCGCGACCACCACACCCGGCACCACCCACCCGGCACCACCCACCCGGCACCCACCCAGCACAGGTCAACCAGCACGAGGACGGGGCGATCCCATGGACGCATCCAAGTTCACCACCCGCAGCCAGCAGGTCATCAACGCCGCGATCGAGTCGGCCGCCACCCACGGCCACGCCCAGGTCGAGGCCCTGCACCTGCTCGACGCCCTCCTGCAGCAGGAGGAGGGCATCATCCACCCCCTGCTCCAGGCCGTCGGCGCCCAGCCGGCCGCCCTGCAGGCCGCCACCCGGCGTGAGCTGGGCCGGCTGGCCAGCGCGTCGGGCCCGTCGGTCGGCGCCCCGTCGTACTCCCGGGCCGCGCTGCAGGCGCTGGCCCGCGCCAACGTCGTGGCCGCCGAGATGAAGGACGACTTCACCTCCACCGAGCACCTGCTGCTCGGCACCGCGCTGGTGGAGTCGCCCGCCCGGACCCTCCTGGTCGAGGCCGGCGCCAGCGGTGACGCCCTGCGCGAGGCCCTGGGCACCGTGCGCGGCAGCACCCGCGTGACCACCCAGGACCCGGAGGCGACCTACCAGTCGCTGGAGAAGTACGCCGTCGACCTGACCGCCGTGGCGGCCGAGGGCGGGCTCGACCCGGTCATCGGCCGGGACAGCGAGATCCGCCGGGTCATCCAGGTGCTCTCCCGGCGGACCAAGAACAACCCCGTGCTCATCGGCGAGCCCGGCGTCGGCAAGACCGCCGTGGTCGAGGGCCTGGCCCAGCGCGTGGTCAACGGCGACGTGCCGGACTCCCTCAAGGGCCGCAAGGTGCTCTCGCTCGACCTGGCCGCCATGGTGGCCGGGGCGAAGTACCGCGGCGAGTTCGAGGAGCGGCTGAAGGCCGTCCTCGCCGAGATCAAGTCCTCCGAGGGCCAGGTCATCACCTTCATCGACGAGCTGCACACCGTGGTCGGCGCCGGTGCGGGCGGCGACGGCGCCATGGACGCGGGCAACATGCTCAAGCCCATGCTGGCCCGCGGCGAGCTGCGGATGATCGGCGCCACCACCCTGGACGAGTACCGCGAGCGCATCGAGAAGGACCCCGCCCTGGAGCGCCGCTTCCAGCAGGTCTTCGTGGGCGAGCCGTCGGTGGAGGACACCGTGGCGATCCTGCGCGGGCTGAAGGAGAAGTACGAGGCGCACCACGGGGTGACCATCGAGGACTCCGCCCTGGTGGCGGCCGCGATGCTCTCCGACCGCTACATCACCGGCCGGCAGCTGCCCGACAAGGCCATCGACCTCGTCGACGAGGCCGCGTCCCGGCTGCGCATGGAGATCGAGTCCTCGCCGGTGGAGATCGACCAGCTCCGGCGCTCCGTGGACCGGATGAAGATGGAGGAGCTGGCGCTCGCCCGTGAGGACGACGCCGCCTCCAAGGACCGCCTGGAGCGGCTGCGCGCCGACCTCGCCGACCGCGAGGAGGAGCTGCGCGGGCTGGAGACCCGGTGGGCCGGCGAGAAGGCGGCCCTGGAGGGCGTCGGCGTGCTCCGCAAGGAGATCGACGAGCTGCGGATGCAGGCCGAGCGGCTGCTGCGCGAGGGCAACCTGCAGGGCGCCAGCGAGATCAACTACGGTCGCATCCCCGAGCTGGAGAAGCAGCTGGAGGACGCCGCCCGCGCGGAGGAGTCGCTGACCGACCCGATGGTGCGCGAGCAGGTCGGGCCGGAGGAGATCGCCGACGTGGTGGAGGCCTGGACCGGCATCCCGACCGGGCGGCTGCTCGAGGGCGAGACCGCCAAGCTGCTGCGCATGGAGGACGTCATCGGCCAGCGGCTGATCGGCCAGCGCACCGCGGTCACGGCCGTGTCCGACGCCGTACGTCGCTCCCGGGCCGGCATCGCCGACCCCGACCGGCCCACCGGCTCGTTCCTGTTCCTCGGGCCGACCGGGGTGGGCAAGACCGAGCTGGCCAAGTCGCTGGCGGACTTCCTCTTCGACGACGAGCGGGCCATCGTCCGCATCGACATGAGCGAGTACAGCGAGAAGCACTCGGTCTCGCGGCTCGTCGGTGCGCCCCCCGGCTACGTCGGCTACGAGGAGGGCGGCCAGCTCACCGAGGCGGTGCGCCGCCGGCCCTACTCGGTGGTGCTGCTCGACGAGGTCGAGAAGGCGCACCCGGAGGTCTTCGACATCCTGCTGCAGGTCCTCGACGACGGCCGGCTCACCGACGGCCAGGGCCGCACCGTGGACTTCCGCAACGTGGTGCTGATCCTCACCTCCAACCTGGGCTCGACCTACCTGGTCGACCCCACGCTGGACGAGGAGAAGAAGCGGGAGTCCGTGATGGCCGTGGTGCGCAGCGCCTTCAAGCCCGAGTTCCTCAACCGGCTCGACGAGATCGTGCTGTTCGACGCGCTGTCCCAGCGCGAGCTGTCGCACATCGTCGACCTGCAGATCGCCGAGCTCGGCCGTCGGCTGGCCGTCCGCCGGATCAGCGTCGAGGTCACCCCGGCCGCGCACGAGTGGCTCTCGCGCACCGGCTACGACCCGGCCTACGGCGCCCGGCCGCTGCGGCGCCTGGTGCAGAGCGCCATCGGCGACCCGCTGGCCCGGATGCTGCTGGGCGGCGAGGTCCTCGACGGCTCGGGGGTGCTCGTGGACGCCGACCCGTCCGGTGAGGGCCTCGTGCTGACCGCCGCCGCGGCCTGACCTGGGCCCGGCCTCGGCCCGACCTCGGCTGGGCCCGACCCGTCGGACGGGCACTCCCGGGCCTCGTCGCCCTGCCCCACGCCTGAACCCGGCTCAGGTGCGCGCCGAGTGCCCGTCCGACGGGCTGCCCTCCCCGGGCGGACCGGTCCCGTGGGCCAGGGGTGTCACGCGGACGGGGTGCCGAGGCGTCTGGTAGGTGTGAGCATGTCGTGGACCACCACCCCCAGCCGCGCCGAGGCGTCGCGCGCCGAGACCCGGACGGAGACCGGTGTGGGCCGTCGTGCGGACGCTGAGGGGTTCGACGCCTTCGTGCACGCGACCGGGCACCGCCTGCACCGGGCCGCGCTGCTGCTCTGCGGCGGCGACCACCACCTGGCCGAGGACCTCACCCAGGCGACGTACACCAAGATCTTCCTGGCCTGGGGCCGCGTCGGCCACGCCGAGGACCCGGTGGCCTACTCCCGGGCCGTGCTGACCCGGACGTACCTGTCCCACCGCCGGCTCCGGCGCAGCAGCGAGCGTCCGACCGACGTGCTGCCCGACGCGCCCCCGGGCCCGGGTACTGGCGGGCCGGCCGGATCGGCCACCCGGCTGGACCTGCTGGCCGCCCTGCGCCGGCTGTCCGCGCAGGACCGGGCCGTGCTCGTCCTGCGCTACTGGCTCGACCTCGACGTGGCCGCCACCGCGGACGTCCTCGGCGTCGGGCAGGCCGCCGTCCGGCAGCGGTCCCGGCGCGCCCTGGCCCGGCTGCGCACCCACGTCCCCGACCTCGACCCCCACCCCGACGAGCGCACCGACGGGCCCACCAGCGAGCTGGGCTCCTCGATCGGCCCGACCGGCCCCACCCAGGAGCAGCCATGAACATCTCCGAGCACCTCCGTCGGGCCGCCGACGACGCCGACCCGCAGGGTCTGGACCTCGACCACCTCGCCCACGTCGCCCGGGCGGCCGGGGCCCGATCGCACCGCCGTCGCCGGGGAGCGGCGGTGCTGACCGCGGCCGCCCTGGTCGGGGTGGTCACCGTGGGGACCACGGCGTACCTCTCGCCCGGGCCCGACCGGCCGGGCAGCGTCCCGGTGGTGGGCACCGACGGGCCGACGCCCAGCGCGGGCACCGGCACCCCGACGCTGACCCCGACCCCCACCCCGGAGGGCGGGACGGCCACCCCGGAGGCCACGGACGGTCCGCTGCCCAGCGGCTCCGTCCCCACCCCGCAGGGCGAGACGCCCTCCCCGACCCCGGAGGGTGGTGCCACGGGCACCCCTGACGCCGGTCCCGCAGTCGGCCCGTTCACCGGTCGGGGCGTGACCGCCGGCCTGCTGGAGGCCGTGCAGGCGGAGTCCGACGGCCGGGCCGACGCCTTCCAGGGGCAGGGCGGCGGCACGGAGCCCAGCTCCGAGGCCTACGGCCAGCTGGACTGGTCCGCCGCCGACGGCCGGGGCGTCTCCGTCATCGGCGTCAACGTGCAGCCCGGCCTGGACTACGTCACGCGGTGCAGCGCGGCCATCCTGCGGTGCAGCAGCCGCACCTCGCCCGACGGCGGCACGCTGACCACCTTCGAGGAGCACACCCGGGTCGCGGAGGGCGTCGGCATCCGGCGGGTGGCCGAGCTGGTCCGGGCCGACGGCGTGCGCGTCGTGGTGGCCGCGACCAACGGCTACCAGCTGCCGCGGGGCGACTGGGACGTGACCCGTCCCGAGCCGGCCCTGGACCTGGCGCAGCTGGCGGACGTGGCCCTGCGGCCCTGGTGGGGCGAGGAGCTGCCGACCCGGCTGCTGACCCGGGGCGAGGCCCTGAGGCCGTACGTCGACCTGGAGCCGGACGTGGTGTCGCCCACGCCGGCGGGCTGAACCGCACCTGGCCGTCCCGCCCCCCGGGGCCACCCGCGCGGGTGGCCCGACCCGTCGGACGGGCACTCGCGGGCCCCGGTCACCCGTCGCCCGCCTGAGTCCGCCACGCATGCGCTTGGAGTGCCTGTCCGACGGGTGGCCCGTCCGACGGGCGGCCTCCCTTCGCCGACCGCCGCTCAGGCCAGGCTGCGAGCCGCGGGCGGCAACCCGGCGACCGACGCCTCGGGGGCACTCACCGGCTCGGCGGGCAGGTCCCGGACCTGGGAGACGCACCAGGGGCTGACCTCGCGGCGACCCTCGAGCACCGCGGCCCGGAAGTCGGTCCACGGCACCCACTCCACGGAGTCCACCTCGGCGGGGTCGGGGTCCAGGGACCCGTCGCTGCGGGCGGTGAAGACCGGGCACATCTCGTTCTCCACCACGCCGTCGGGCATCACCGCCCGGTAGCGGAACGCCGGCAGCGCGAGGCGTACGTCGAGCAGGGCCAGCCCGAGCTCGTCGCGGGCCCGGCGCCGTACCGCGTCGGCCAGGTCCTCCCCGGGGCCGGGGTGGCCGCACACGCTGTTGGTCCACACACCCGGCCAGGTCGGCTTGTGCAGGGCCCGGCGGGTGACCAGCACCCGGCCGTCGGTGTCGAACACGTAGCAGGAGAACGCCAGGTGCAGGGGCGTGGCGGCGTGGTGCACGCCTGCCTTGTCGGCCGTGCCGACCGCGTGCCCGGCCTCGTCGAGCAGCACCACGAGCTCGGTCATGCCGGCCTCGCCAGCTGGTTCACGGCGAGGCCGAACACCCGGGGCAGCGCCGCTGCGGCGGGAACGATCCGGCGGCGGAGCGCGGCGTGCCGGGTGACGGTGAGCAGGCCGTGGGTGAGCAGGTCGTGGCGGCGGGTGACCCGGCGGAAGTCCCGCTCGTAGCGGGCGGGGTCGTCGTCGCGGATGGCCGCGACCGCCACCTTGGCCTGCGCCAGGCCGACCGCGATGCCCTCGCCGGTGAGGGCGTCCACGTAGCCGGCGGCGTCCCCGACCAGCAGCACCCGGCCCTGCACCCGTGCCTTCGAGCGCTGCCGCAGCGGCCCGGCCCCGCGGACCCGGGTCAGCGGGTGGCCGGCCAGCCGCGGTGCCAGCGTCGGGAAGGTGGCCAGCAGTTCGGGGAAGGTGTTGCGCTGGTCGGTCAGCACGGCGACGCCCACGAGCCCGCGGGCCACGGGCGTCACGTACAGCTCGCCCAGGGTGGACCAGTGCACCTCGACCAGGTCCGACCAGGGCTCGACGGCGACGTGCGCGCGCTGCCCGTAGCGGCGGGAGGCGCCGGCGGGCACGTCCAGGCCGAGCATCCGGCGCACGGGCGAGTGCAGGCCGTCGGCGCCGACGAGGTAGCGGGCCGGCTCGCCGTCGACGAGCACGTGGTCCCCGGCGTCCTGCACGCTGCGTACGGGGCGGTGCTCGACGGTCACGCCGGCCATCATCAGGGCCGAGCTGAGCGAGCGGTGCAGGGCGGTACGACGGACGCCGCGACCCTCGCCGTGCCGGAACAGCGCCTGCACGTCGTGGTCCGCGTCGACGTACCGGATGCCGGAGAGCGGGTGTCCGCCGAGCTCGACGCCCAGGTCGAGCAGGGCCCGGACGGCGGCCGGCATGAGGCCCTCGCCGCAGGCCTTGTCGATGACCCCGCGACGGGGCTCGCGGACCACCACGTCGAGGCCGGCCCGGGCGGCGTACAGGGCCGTGGCCAGGCCGATCGGTCCGCCGCCGGCCACCACCAGGTCGCGCATCAGGCGGCGCTGCCCACGGTCGCCAGGGCGGCGTTCTCCACGCGGAGCCGCACCCGCAGCAGGGCGGCGTTGGCCAGGGTGAAGACGAGGGCGGTGATCCAGGCGCCGTGCACCAGCGGCAGGGCGAAGCCCTCCACCACGACGGCCACGTAGTTCGGGTGCCGCATCAGCCGGTACGGCCCGGAGGCGACCAGCGGCAGGTCGGGCACGACGATCACCCGGGTGTTCCAGCGCCGGCCCAGGGTGGTGATGCACCACCAGCGCAGCGCCTGGGAGCCGATCGCGAGCAGCAGCATGACCCCGGCCAGCAGCACCGGCACGTCGGGCCGCCGCACCCAGGCCTCCACCAGCATGCCCACGAGCAGTCCGGTGTGCAGCACCACCATCACCGTGTAGTGCGCCCGGCCGGTCTCCCGGCCGCCCTGGGCCAGGCTCCAGGCGGCGTTGCGGTTGGAGACCACCAGCTCGACCAGCCGCTCGACCCCGACCAGGAGGACGAGCACCGTGAAGAAGGCCAGACTCGTCACGCGTCGGCCATCCGCAGCAGCACCAGCTCGGAGCAGAAGCCGGGACCCATGGCGATGAGCATGCCGTAGGAGCCGGGGGCGGGCGTCCGGTCGCGCAGGGTGTCCTCGAAGACGTGCAGCACCGAGGCCGAGGACAGGTTGCCGATCCGGGACAGGGAGTCCCAGGTCAGGCCCACCGCCTCCCGGTCCACGCCCAGCGCGTCCTCGATGGCCTCGAGCACCTTGGGGCCGCCGGGGTGGCAGACCCACCAGCCGATGTCGGCCCGGCCGAGGCCGGCGTCGGAGAGGAAGCCGTCCACGTCGTCGGGCAGGTAGCGCCGCACCATGTCGGGCACGTTGGCGTCCAGCACGATCCGCAGGCCGGTCGCGGTCACGTCCCAGCCCATGGTGCGCTCGGAGTCCGGGTAGAGGTGGCTGCGCGAGCCCAGCACCTGCACCCGGCCCGGCTCGTCGCTGCGGGGGGTGACCCGGTCCCGGCCGACCGCGACCACGGCCGCGGCCCCGTCGCCGAAGAGCCCGCTGGCCACCAGGTTGGGCACCGAGACGTCGTCGCGCTGCACGGTCAGCGAGCACAGCTCCACCGAGACCAGCACCGCGACGTCGTCGGGGTGGCCGACGGAGGTAGTCGTTGAGCCGGGCCACCCCGGCCGCGCCGGCCACGCAGCCCAGGCCGACCAGCGGCACCCGCTTCACGTCCGGCCGCAGGCCCAGGACGGCGGCGATGCGTGCGTCCAGCGACGGTACGGCGAGGCCGGTGACCGTCGTGGAGATGATGAGGTCGACGTCGCCGGGGGTCAGCCCGGCCGCCTTGAGCGCGTCGGAGAGCGCCTGGGCGCCGAGCTCGACACCGACCTCGATGAACATGTCGTTGGCCTCGCCGAAGTCGCGCAGCCCGCCGTAGCGGGACAGCGGCATGGCCAGGTGCCGGGACCGGACGCCGGCGTTGCCGTGGAAGCGCCGCAGCATCTTCTCGTCGAAGCCCCCGCCGGTGATCACCGTGGCCAGGGTGTCGGTGATCTCCTCCTGGGGGTAGCGGTGCTCGGGGAGGGCTCCGCGGACGGACAGGATCTCCATGGGCGTGCTCTCTCTCATCGGGTGGGCCCGCTCGCGCGGTCGGGGACGGACCGGGCGGGCGTCCGACGGGTCGCGGTACCCACCAGCGAGCGGCCCAGCGCGCCGGCCAGCCGAGGGGTCAGCAGGCCCTGGCCCAGACCGATCTCGACCAGGTCGTCGAAGACCCGCTGGTCGCGGTCGGCGGCCCGGATGGCGGCGTCCACCACGGCCGGCCGGGTGGAGAGGCGGGAGGTCGCGAACGTGTGCCGCAGGTGCTGGGCCAGCAGCCCGCGCACGGCCCGCCGGTGCCGCCGCCCGGCGCCCTCGGGCTGACCGGAGCGCACGGCCTCGGCCGCGGACCGGCCGGCCAGGATGCCGGAGGCCACGGCGTAGTAGATGCCCTCGCCGGTCATCGGGTTGATGAGCCCGGCGGCGTCCCCGGCCAGCAGCAGCCGGCCGTCGGGCTGCGACCACGACCAGTCGGACAGCGGCAGGTGGTGGCCCTTCCAGGACCCACCCTGCTCCGCGGCCCCCGGGATCAGCCGCTCGAGCTGCTCCATCAGCACGGACCGCGTCGACGGCTCGTCGGGGACGTCGACCAGCTCGCCGTACCCGACGTTGGACAGGCCGTCCCCGCGGTCGAAGGCCCACGCGTAGGAGGGCTGGCGCCGGTCGCCGTAGACGATGAGCTGGCTGCCCTCGCGGCCGGGCGGGGTGGGCGCGTAGCCCCGGATGGCCAGCGCCCGTCGCCGGGCCGGGCGACAGTCCCGCGGCCGGGCGTACCAGGGAGTGCGCGCCGTCGGCCCCGAGCAGGACGCGCGCCCGGTACGTCTCGTCGACCCGTACGCCGGTGGCGTCCACCGCGACGTCGCGGACCCGGTGGCGGCGCAGCACGGCCCCGGCCCGCACGGCGTGCTGCACCAGCCGGGCGTCGAGCACCTCGCGGGGGATGACCCAGACCGGGCGGGCCAGGGGCCGGTCGACGGTGCTGGTGCCGCGCCAGAGCTCCAGGCGCTCCAGGGGGGTCCAGCCGTCCACCACGTCGGCGGCGCCCACCGAGGCCAGCGCGTCGACGACGTGCGGGGCGATGCCGTCCCCGCAGGACTTGTCGCGGGGGAAGTCGGCGCGGTCGAGCAGCAGCACCCGCAGGCTCGGGTCGGCGGTCAGCGCGCCCAGCGCGGCGCTCGACCCGGCGGGCCCGGCCCCGACGATGACGAGGTCCCAGGTCCCGTCCGCGGGGTCGTCCCGGGCGGGTGGGATGGTGCTCTCGTCTGGCTGCACGTGGGCGTCCCGTTCCTGGCGGTGGAGGTGAGCCGATCCTAGACAGGTGACGCCAGACGTCCGGGCGGCCGGACCGGGCGTCCGAGCGGTTCGGCGGACCCTCCTTGGCTCCCATGATGCAATTGCCGCATGGATGGTGCGCAGTGAGCGGTGCGAAGGGGACGGCCGGAGGCCCGCGCCCCCGACAGGTCACGCTGGGTGGGCTGCTGGCGCTGACCGGCTGCGTGCTGCTGGTCTTCAGCATGCTGGACTCGATGGCCCGGGTCCGCTCGGTGGAGATGCGCGAGAGCGTGGAGCGGGTGCTGACCACCCCGCCCGGCGACGGGCTGGGCATCAGCATCGAGACCGTGCTGGGCCTGCTGCGCGGCACCGTCCTGCTGACCGGCGGCCTGGCCGCGGCCGGTGCGGTCCTGGCCGGCTACACCCTCGTCCGGCACCGCGGGGCCCGCATCGGGCTGAGCGTGACCGCGGTGCTGATGCTGTTCACGGCCACCTTCGTCTCCGGCCTGCTGCCCGTGGTGGTGGCCATCGGCGCCACCATGCTGTGGAGCCGGGACGCCCGGGACTGGTTCGCCGGTCGTGCCGCCCGACCCAACCCCCACGACGCCTCGGCCCGCGCGGGCCTGCCCGGCCCCGGCTCGCGCTCCGGCGGCGGAACCGCGGACCGGTCGGCCGACCGGCCCTCGCCGGGCCTGGAGGCGTGGGCGCCGCCGCGCACCGACGTCCCGGCACCCGCCGCGGGTGGACGACCCGTCCTCGCCGCCCCAGCAGGCCCCGCAGCCGTTCGCCGGCCCCGGTCCCTACCAGGGCTACGCCTCGCCCCAGGGCCAGCAGGGCCAGCAGGGTCAGCACAGGGTCAGCAGGGCTTCCAGGGGTACCCACCGCCCTACGGCTACGGCCCCCCGCCGGGCCGCCCGCCGGGGTCCCGGCCGGTGCAGGTGACGATCGCCGCCTGGCTGACCTGGGTGTTCAGCCTGCTCACGCTGCTGTTCTTCGGCCTGCTCATCGGCACGCTGCTGGCCGACCGCGACCAGCTCCTGGCCGAGCTGCAGCGCAACCCGCGCATCGCCGCCGCCGGGTGGGACAGCCAGCGGCTCCTCGGCGCCCTGTGGGTGGTGGGCGCGGTCGGCATCGCCTGGTGCCTGGCCGCCTCCGCACTGGCCGTGCTGGCCTACCGCCGGGTGCGCCTGGGCCGGATCGGCCTGGCGGTGTCGTGCGTGTTCGCCCTGGTGCTCGGGGTGCTGTTCGTGGTCGGGGTCGTGCACGCGCTGGCCGCCGTGGTCACGGTGGTGCTGCTCTTCGTGGGCGCCTCGAACCGGTGGTACGACGGCCAGGACACGCCCCACCCCTTCGGCCCCGGCTCGGGGTCCTACGGCCCGCCGTCCGGTCCGCCGTACCAGCCGCCGACGTACGTGCCGCCGGAGCAGAAGCCGGGCAAGCCGCCGCTCTGGTGAGGCTCAGGCGTGCAGGTCGGCCGCGGTGAGCCGTTCGAGGGCCGCCTCGACCACCGAGGTCTCCTTGCAGAACGCCCAGCGCACCTGGTGCCGCCCGGCCTCCTGGTCGTCGAAGAACACCTGCGAGGGGATGGCCACCACGCCGGCCCGCTCGGGCAGCGCGAGGGCGAACTCCATGCCGTCGCGCCAGCCGTAGCGGCGGACGTCGGTGGTCACGAAGTACGTCGCCTCCGGCTCGTAGACGTCCAGGTCGAGCTGCCGCAGCCCGGCCACCAGCAGGTCCCGCTTGGCCTGCAGCTCGGCGGCCAGCCCGTCGTAGAAGCCGGCCTCCTGCGTCAGGGCATGGGCCACGGCCGGCTGCAGGGGAGCGGCGTTGGTGAAGGTCAGCCACTGCTTGGCCGCCATCACGATGTCGACCAGCTCGGCCGGACCGGTGACCCAGCCGACCTTCCAGCCCGTGAAGGCGAAGGTCTTGCCCGCGCTGGAGATCGTCAGCGTGCGCTCCCACATCCCCGGCAGGGTGCACAGCGGCACGTGCCGGCGGCCGTCGAAGACCAGGTGCTCGTAGACCTCGTCGGTGATGACCACCAGGTCGTGCTCGATGGCCACGTCGGCGACGGCCTGCAGCTCCTCGCGGGTCAGCATCGTCCCGGTCGGGTTGTGCGGCGTGTTCAGCAGGATGGTGCGGGTGCGCGGCGTGACGGCGGCGCGCAGGGCGTCCACGTCGAGCCGGAAGTCGGGAGCGCGCAGGGTCACCGGCCGCCGTACGCCGCCGGCCATCTCGATGCACGCGACGTAGGAGTCGTAGAACGGCTCCAGCACCACCATCTCGTCGCCGGGGTCGACGAAGGCGAGGATCGCGGCGGCGATGGCCTCGGTGGCGCCGGCGGTGACCACGACCTGGGTGAGCGGGTCGAGCTCGATGCCGTAGTGCCGGGCCTGGTGCTCCGCGATCGCCGTCCGCAGCTCGGGCACCCCCGGCCCGGGGGCGTACTGGTTGCGGCCCGAGCGCAGCGCCTCGACGGCGGCCTCCACCACCGACGGCGGGCCGTCGCGGTCCGGGAAGCCCTGGCCGAGGTTGATGCTGCCGGTGCGCAGCGGCCAGCGCGGACATCCGGGAGAAGATGGTCGGCGGGACGGAGCGCAGCCGCCGGGCCATCCGGTTGCGGGGCGGGTGACGGGTCACGGACACGTCCCGACCCTACGCATAGGCTCAGCGCCATGACCGGTGACTCGACCGCCTCCGTGCCAGCCTCCGACCCGTCCCGGGCGCGTCCGACCGGGCCGCCCTGCTGGAGCAGGTGACGAGCAAGGCCGTCGTGCACGGCACCGTCACCCTCTCCTCCGGCAAGGAGGCCGACTACTACGTCGACCTGCGCCGCATCACCCTCGACGCCCGGGCCGCCCCGCTCGTGGGCCGGGTGATGCTGGAGCTCACCTCCGACTGGGAGTACGACGCGGTCGGCGGCCTGACGCTCGGCGCCGACCCGGTCGCGGCCGCGATGCTGCACGCCGCGGCGGCCCAGGGCCGGGTGCTGGACGCCTTCGTGGTGCGCAAGGAGTCCAAGCCGCACGGCCTGCAGCGCCGCATCGAGGGCCCGGACGTCACCGGTCGCCGGGTGCTGGCCGTGGAGGACACCTCCACCACCGGCGGCTCCGTGCTCACCGCCGTCGAGGCCCTGCGCGAGGCCGGAGCCGTGGTGGTGGGGGTCGCGGTCATCGTCGACCGCTCCACCGGGGCCAAGGAGCGGGTGGAGGCCGAGGGCTGCGAGTACCGCTCCGCCTTCGGCCTGGACGACCTCGGGCTGCCGGGCTGATGCAGCCCGGCGACGTCGGCGGCGCCGACTTCCTGACCGCGGCCCGCCTCGCGCTGCGGCTCGTCGGTGAGGTCGGCGTGGTGCAGGCGTGGGACGGACCGAGCGCCCTGCCGGAGATGTCGGTGGGCGCGCTGGCGGCCCACCTGGGCTCTCAGATCCTCAGCACGCACGCGGCCGTCACCGCCGGCGAGGCGGTCACCGACGAGCCGCCGGTGCCGCTGCTGGAGCACTACGAGCGGGTGGCCTGGCTGGGTGCGGGCGTCGACCACGAGGCCAACGTGACGATCCGCGAGGCCGCCCAGCAGTCGGCCGCGATGGGTCACGACGAGCTGCTGCTCGGCCTGCAGTCCGCTGTCGAGGACCTGCAGCTGGCCTTCACCAGCGACCTGCCGGTGGGGCTGCCGCCCGCGATCCGGATGCCGTGGTGGGGCTGGTCGCTGTCCTTCGAGGACTTCCTGACCACCCGGGTCATGGAGCTCGTGGTGCACTCCGACGACCTCGCGGTCAGCGTCGGCACCGTGCCGCCGCAGTTCCCCGAGCCGGTGCTGGGGCCGGTGCTGGCCCTGCTGGTGGGGATCTCCCTGCGTCGGCACGGCCAGACCGCGATGGTCCGCGCGCTGGCTCGCAGCGAGCGCGCGCCCGCCACCATCTCGGCGCTCTAGGGCCGCTATGGTCGCGAGCATCGCCGTCCTCAGCGACACCCACGGCGTCCTGCCCACCCTGGAGGCCGTGCTGGCCGAGCCGGACGTGGCCGCCGCCGACCTGGTGGTGGTGACCGGCGACCTCGCCACCGGCCCGCAGCCCGTCGAGGTGCTGGACCGGCTGGTCGCGCTCGGCGACCGGGTCCTGCTGGTGCGCGGGAACGCCGACCGCGACCTGGTGACCGCCGCCCGCGGTGGGGCGCTGCCCGCGGACACGCCGGCGGTCGACCTGTGGGCGGCCACCCGGCTGTCCGAGGCCCACGTCGAGCTCCTGGCCGGGCTGGCCCACCCGGTCACGGCGGCCCTGGACGGGGTCGGCGCCGTGCTGTTCTGCCACGGCTCGCCCCGCGACGACGACGAGGTGGTGCTGGTCGACACCCGCCTGTCCCGGTGGGCCGAGGTGATGTCCGACGTACCCGACGCCGTGCGGATCGTGTGCTGCGGCCACACCCACATGCCGTTCGCCCGGCTGGTGGACCGACGCTGGGTGGTCAACAGCGGCAGCACCGGGATGCCGTACGGGTCCACGGGCGTGCCGTGGGTGCTGCTCGACGCGCGCGGGGTGCAGCTGCGGTCGACGCCCGTCAACCTGGCGGAGGTGGCCGCCTCGGTCATCGGCGGCGAGCGACTTCCCGGGGGTCGAGGAGTGGGTGGGGGAGTACGTGCTGGCGCAGGCCTCGGACGTGGAGGCGGTGCTGACCTTCGCGCCGCGGGACGGGCGCGCCGAGGACTGGAACCGCTGAGGTCAGTCCGGATCTAGCCCGTGCCGCGGCAGCTGGCAGGCGCTCTCCGTCGTACCGACCGTCCTGGTCCTCGTCCTGCGGCTGGTGGCGCTGACCGTCACCACCTCCAGCCTGCGGAGAGGCCGCCCTCGTCTCGCTGCGGGTGTCCGGGGCGGTGTGCTGGTGACCGGCCTCGGCACCACGCCGTCACCGCGAGGGCGGCCTCGATGGATTCCTCCACGGGCCTGACAAACTTGAGGCCGATGCCCCATGCCTCGGTGCGGCTGCTTCGTCGAGGCTGGGTTCATGATCACGAATGAGCGGCGAACGGCGGCCACGGTCGGGGGAACCCACGCCTCGCCCGCGGGTCCGACCAACCCTTCACGGGGTACGGCGCGATGGGTGTGCCGTTCTCCGGAGGCAACCACCTCACCCTTCGCGACCTGGTGGCCAGCTCACTGGGCATGGCGTACCGGGCGATCTGGCATCGCGACCCGCCGGGGCCGCTGGACCGTCTCCCCAGCCGTCAGCTGCCCGCGCTACGTCGGCTCAGCGGCTGCCGCGCAGCACGTCCCCCGCCATCGAGATGGCTTGGCGAAGGACGACCGGACCGTCGACCTCACCATGGGCGCTCGTCTCTCGAGGCGGTTGAGGCTCGGTTCGCCACCCACCACGAGCGCGACGACGTCCATCGGCGGAGTCACGCCGCCGTGGATCTGGCACAGCGATGCGGCGCTCGGCCCGACAGGCCCCCTGCAGCAGCAGGCCCGTCCCGGCGACGTGGGGCTCCCTCCATGCGGACTCTTGGTCGCTGGGCAGGCGCGGTTCACGACGACGGCTCGAGCGAACGCGCCGAGAGACGAGATGGAGGACCTCTGATGAGAACCATCACCCACGGTCAGGACACTACCCAGGACAGCGGCAAGGAAGAGGCATCATCATGACCGATCAACAGCAGGCACGCGCCCTTGACGTCGACAAGCTGATGGCATTCGTGTTCAAGGCGGTCGACGAGGTCGGCGCCACCCTGAACACCGCCCTGGTCGTTCTGGGCGACAAGCTGGGCTACTACACGGTCATGGCCGCCGGCCCGGTGACCGCGGCGGAGCTGGCCCAGGCCAGCGGGACCGGTGAGCCCTACGCCCGGGAGTGGCTCAACGCCCAGGCCGCCGGTGGCTACGTCGAGTACGACAGCGTCGGGGGCCGCTACACGTTGCCGCCCGAGCAGGCCGCCGCGTTGACCGACCGGAACAGCCCGGCCTTCCTGCCTGGCTTCTTCCAGATCGCTCTGGGTACCGTCCACGACGTCGACGGCGTGCTCGCAGCGGCCCGGCGCCAGACGGGCCTGGGTTGGCACGAGCACCACGGCGACGTGCACGACGGTTGCGAGCGGTTCTTTCGCACCATGTACAACGCCCACCTCGTCGATGAGTGGCTGCCGGCGCTCACCGATGTCGTCGCGAAGCTCGAACGCGGCGCCGACGTCGCCGACGTCGGATGTGGACACGGAGCCTCCACGGTGATCATGGCCCAGGCCTTCCCGAACTCCACCTTCACCGGCTTCGACTACCACGAAGCCTCCATCGCGACCGCGCGTGCGCGCGCCGCCGAGGCGGGCGTGGGTGACCGGGTGCGTTTCCAGACAGCGAGCGCGACCGATTTCCCCGGGGCCGGCTTCGACCTCGTCACCACCTTCGACGCCCTGCACGACATGGGTGATCCAGTCGGTGCTGCGCGTCACGTCCGTGACGCCCTGGCCACCGACGGCACGTGGATGGTCGTCGAACCGATGGCGGGCGACACGGTCAGTGAGAACCTGAACCCGGTCGGGCGCGCGTACTACGGTTTCTCCACGCTGCTGTGCACCCCGTCCTCACTCGCGCAGGACGTTGGCCTCGCGCTCGGCACGCAAGCCGGCCCCGCCCGCATCCGTGACGTGGTCACCACAGCGGGCTTCCGTCGCTTCGCCTCGGTGGCCCAGACCCCCTTCAACCGGGTCCTCGAGATCAGACGCTGACCCGACGACGCCATGCACACCACTCTTCACGCTCCCGCCGGGGGTGCTGCCCACCGGGTGCCAGGCAGGGGCCTCGCGGATGTTCGCAGGGTGACCTGCGCGTCGCCTGGGGGGCAGACTGCACCCATGGACGGCATCGGCAACCAGGGCACCGAGGCCCTTCCCCGACGGGCCGAGGTGCTGGCCGGGCTCTCCGTGGCGATCGATCTCGGGCTGGGGCAGCCCGCGGAGCACATGCTTCGTTCGGCGACCATCGCCTGCCGGCTGGCCGACCGACTCGGCCTGGATCCTGAGCAGCGCGGCACCGTGTACTACGCCACCCTGGTCATGTGGATCGGGTGTCATGCCGACTCCCAGGAGTACGCCCGGTGGTTCGG
>CAVVQH010000014.1:0-182998 GCA_963750345.1 uncultured Actinomycetota bacterium
CCAGATGCGGGCGGGGACGGCGGTGATGGCGGCGAGGGCGGCGTCCCAGGGGAGGCCGTAGGCGACGGCGTTCCCCGCTTCCTGCTTGAGGTTGCGGGCGTTGTGGGCGTCGCCGGTCATGAAGGCGAAGGTGACGCCGGCTCAGGTGCAGGCGCGCGGCGTTTTCGAGGGTCGCCCCCAGGGTCTCGAAGCTGGCGGGCAGGTCGTCCATGGGGTTGAGCAGCACCGGCACCCGGGCCGCGGCGATCTGAGCGGCCACCTTCCACCCCTCGTTGGCGCTGGCGAGGATGAGCTTGAGCTGCCAGTCCCTGGCCAGCCGCAGGGCGGATTCGATGTCGCTCGCCCGGTCCACGAAGACGACCAGGGGGAACTGGCCTGCACCACCGGCAGCGGGCCTCCAGGTCGAACAGGGAGAGGACGTAGGGACGGGGATAAGTTCCGCGTCGAAGGCCGGGCGGTTGGCGGCGTAGTCGAGGGCGTCCTGGAAGGCCTCCTTGAGACGCAGCAGCGCGGCGCTGCGGGAGCCGCCGGCGAGGCGCGATCCGGTCTCGCCGAGGACGGCGAACATCGCGACCGGCGAGCGCACCAGATAGTCGCCGGGTCCGCCGAGGGTGACGATGGCGCCCTGGCCGGCGATCAGGCTCTTGCCGGGAGTGGGGGCCACCACGGCGCGGGTCAAGCCTTCGATGCGGTTGACCGGGATGAGCACCGAGCGCGGGTTGAAGGCGTCGACGACGGTGAAGGCCGCGGTGATGCGGTCGTCCTGGACGGCGGCGTCGCGGGTGCCTTCCACGGCCCCGACCTCGACGACGCCGAGGCCGGGGAGAGGGAGTCGAAGAGGCCTGGGGTGACGACCTTGCCGCGGGCGTCGACGACCCGCGCTCCGGCGGGCACGGGGAGGTCGGAGCCGACGGCGCCGATGCCGGCCGTTCTTTCGATCACCAGGGTGCCGTTGCGGATCGTGCCCTGGGGGCCGAGCGTGTGAGATCGTGTGCGCCGGTGATGACGACGGTCTCGGCGGCGGCCGCCCCGGCCAGCGTCGGCAGGGCGAGGGAAGGACAGAGCGAGGGAGGAGCAGAGCGATCAGGCGGCGCATCATTCGATCTCCCCGCGATCGCCGGCGTCGCGGATGCCGAGCTCGAAGTCGGACTCCGGCTGGCGGGCTGGGTCGTTGCGGTCGTAGGCCAGCGCGCCGTCGATGTAGACCTGCTCGGCCCGCGGCGTAGACGCTGAACGGGTCGCGCGCTCCAGACCACCACGTCGGCCATCTTGCCGGGCTCCAGCGAGCCGGTCTCTGCGTCGATGCCCAGCGCCTTGGCCGGATTGGCGGTGATCCACGGATCGCGTCGGCCTCGGTGATGGTCAGCCCGGCGCGGCGGCCGGCGCGCCAGGGCCTTTGCGGCCTCCTGGTTCAGCCGCTGGATCCGGTCGGCGTCGTCGGAGTGGATCATGGCGCAGCCGCCCGCCGCGTGGACCAGCGGCGACGTTCTCCTCGATGGCGTCGAGGGCCTCCATCTTGAAGCCCCACCAGTCGGCCCAGGTGGCGGCGCAGATGTCGTTCTTGGCCAGCAGGTCGGCGATCTTGTAGGCCTCCACCGCGTGGTGGAAGGCGGGGATGTGGTAGCCGAACTCCTTGGCAGATATCGATCATCTGCGCCATCTCGTCGGCCCGGTAGCAGTGGTTCTCCACCAGGATCTCGCCGCGCAGCACGCCGGCCAGCGTCTCGAGCTGCAGGTCGCGCTTCGGGCGCGTCGGCCTTCTTGTCGCCTTGCGACCTTGGCCTCGTAGTCGTCCCACCGTCGCTGTAGTCGGCGGCGTTGATCCAGGCCGCGCGATAGCCGGCGACGTTGCCCATGCGGGTGGAGGGCGACGGCCGCTTGCCGCCGTAGACCCGCTTGGGGTTCTCGCCGCAGGCCATCTTGAGCCCGTAGGGCGCGCCGGGGAACTTCATGCCCTGCACGGTGCGGGCGGCACGTTCTTCACCGTCACGCCGCGGCCGCCGAAGAGGTTGGCCGAGCCCGGGAAGGATCAGCAGCGTGGTCACGCCGCCGGCGCGGCGCGGGTTGAACTGCGGGTCCTGCGGCCAGACCGAATGCTCGGCCCAGACCTGGGCGGTGTTCGGGTTGGTGGCCTCGTTGCCGTCCGAATGGGCGGCCACCGCCGGGCGAGGCGTAGACGCCCAGGTGGCAGTGGGCGTCGATCATGCCCGGCGTGACCCACTTGCCCTTGCCGTCGACCACGTCGGCGCCGGCCGGGCGGGCAGATTGGCGCCGACGGCGACGATCTTGCCGTCGTCCATGACCATCGTGCCGTTCTCGATCGCTGGCCGGCGGCGGTGAGGACGGTGGCGTTGGTGATGAGCACGGGCTGGGAGGGGAGGGGCTGATAGGTGGAGGGATAGGGGACCTCGGCGGCTTTGGCAGGGGTGGAGCTCCGGGGCCACTCGGCCCGCCGGCGTGCCAGCCGGCAGCGCGGCGCTGGCGCAGCCCAGGGGAGCGAGGCCGAGCAGGGTCGCGAGGGCGCCGAGAGCCATCTTTCTCAGCTTGTCGGTCATGGGTCTCCTCGATGGGAAAGAAGCGGGGGGAATTTTAGCATCATCGTTGTCGGCGGCTTTCGGTGTGCGTCAGGAGCCGGGCTGATAACATACTGCGCGCGCGCCCTTCGCGCGCGCTGAGCGGAACATCCAGGGAGGGTGACCCCTATGGCCATCGTGGAGCACACCGGCAAGCAGCACCATCGACCGCATCGTCGAGTACCTCGGCAACGACGCTGAGGGTCTGTTGTCCTTCACCTGCAGGGGATTCCCAAGGATCAGGTCATGGTGCCCGGCCCCGACCACGTGGCGGCGGCGTGGGGGCTGTCGGACCGCAAGCCGCCGGTGCTGGTCAATCTGCAGCCGCTGTATGGCTCGGGGCGGCTGGCGAACACGGGCTATCTGTCGATCCTGCCGGTCGACAGGGATCGAGCACTCGGCGCGCGGCCTCGTTCGCCCCGAACCCGGTGTACTTCGATCCGGAGAACATCGTGAAGCTGGCGATCGAGGGCGGCTGCAACGCCGTGGCCTCGACCTATGGCGTGCTGGGCGTCGGTGGCGCGCAAGTATGCGCACAAGATCCCGTTCATCGTCAAGATCAACCACAACGAGCTGCTGACCTACCCCAACAAGTTCGAGCAGATCATGTTCGGCACCGTCGAGCAGGCCTGCGAACATGGGCGCGGTGGCGGTGGGCGCGACCATCTACTTCGGCTCGGCGAACAGACGCCGACCGCGCAGATCGTCGAGGTCGCCGAGGCCTTCGGCCAGGCCCACGAGCTCGGGCATGGCCACGGTGCTGTGGTGCTACCTGCGCAACAACGGCTTCAAGAAGGACGGCGTGGACTACCACACCGCCGCCGACCTGACCGGGCAGGCCAACCACCTGGGCGTCACCATCCAGGCCGACATCATCAAGCAGAAGCTGCCGGAGAACAACGGCGGCTACAACGCTGAACATCGAAGCTCTACGGCAAGACCAGCACGAAGGTCTACAGCGAACTGACCACCGACCATCCGATCGACCTGTGCCGCTACCAGGTGGCCAACTGCTACATGGGCCGCGCCGGCCTGATCAACTCCGGCGGCGAGTCCAAGGGCGACGAACGACATCGCCGAAGCGGTGCGCACGGCGGTGATCAACAAGCGCGGCCGGCGGCATGGGCCTGATCTCGGGCCGCAAGGCCTTCCAGCGCCCGATGACGGAGGGCGTCGAGCTGCTCCG
This sequence comes from uncultured Actinomycetota bacterium, assembly GCA_963750345.1. Taxonomy (GTDB): domain Bacteria; phylum Actinomycetota; class Actinomycetes; order Propionibacteriales; family Nocardioidaceae; genus Nocardioides_B. Next base: position 3,760 of record CAVVQH010000014.1, read on the forward strand.
CGCCATCCAGGACGTCTACCTCTGCGACGAGGTGACGGTGGCCTGAGACGGTCACGATGACCGAGGTCGACGCTACGCCTCTTCGATCAGCGCCCGCACGTCCTCCAGCCGCGCTTCGGCGTCGGCTTCGCCCATCTCCAGGATCCTTTGCAGGTAGTCCGGCTGGAACATCAGGAAGCTCAGGAAGTCCAGGTGTCGGTCTCCTGGTGCCCAGGCTGCGGGTGAGATAGCGGAAGCTCGCGGGGAGACGGGGCTCGTAAGCGCGGGCGAGCCGGCCCAGGTCCTGCGAAGGGCGGATCGACCGGATGTCCACCGGGCGCAGGTCGCCGTGATGTTCCGCAGGCAGCTTGGCGAGCAGGCGGTTGATGCTCTCCAGGCGGCGCACGTCGTCGTCCAGGACGTCGAGGAAGATGGCGTCCATAAGATGGCTCAGCACCTGGGCCGGCGGCGGGTAGCCCTCGTGCTTCGGCCGGTCGCCCTCCTCCTGAAGGTGCGGCTCGTGGTGGGGCGAGATGGCCAGGATGCGCGTGGCGCCCAGGCGCGAGGGGAGGCGGCGAGCGGGGTGGAGAGGCGGATGCCGCCGTCGCCGTACCAGTCATGCCCCGATGCGGATGGCGGGGAAGAACAGCGGCAGGGCCGCCGAGGCCATCACGTGCTCGACCCGGATGCGGGCGGGGAGGCTGCGGTGACGCGGCTGGCCCCAGGCGCGGAACCCTTGAGCCTGCACCCAGGTGACGGTCTGCTCGGTGGAGTAGTTGAGGGCCGTCAGGGCGAAGGCCTTGAGCCTCCCCGCTCCAGATTGCGCTGGATGCCGATGAGCTCGCCGTCCACCGTGGGGGAGCCGCGCTGGATGGTGGCGTAGAGGGGGCGGTGTCGACGAGGCCGCGCACTTCGGAGATCAGGCTGATGCCGCCGGAAGCCAGCCGGGCAGCCCATTTGGTGAAGTGGCGGGCCAGCGACGGCGGGTCGATGCGGAAGATGTCTTCCACCTGGAGGCGGTACCAGATCTGGCACAGCTCCTCGGTGGCCTCGACGAGCGAGCCGGGGTGGGAGGCGAGGAAGGATGCGTTGATGGCGCCGGCGGAGACGCCGGCGATGATGGGGAAGCGCAGGTCGGGCAGGAGCCGCGAGAGGCCGCGCAGCACGCCCGCCTGATAGGCGCCGCGGGCGCCGCCGCCGGTGAGCACGAGGGCGAGGTCGCCACTGGCCGCCGGCCGGGGGCCGTGAGATGATCACCATCCGATCGCGTGTCAGGCACATTCGGCGACGACATCGCCGTGCGTCACGATGCCTATCTGGTGGACTGGTCCGGCCTGCCCTACCTTCGGTTCCTGCTCGGCAACGTGGCCAAGGGCCAGCCGATCCCACAACGGCTGAAGGTGCTGGCCGCGCTGTTTCGCGATGCCCGCGGCCAGTTCGCCACCCTGATCCATTCCCACTGCGCGTCGGCGGCCGCCCTGGCGCGGCACATCGGCCTCCCGTCGCAGGTCGCGACCATGCTGGCCTTCACCTTCGAACGCTACGACGGTGGGGGACTGCCGGCCGGCTGCCCCGGGAACGAGATACCGATCGAGATGAGGGTCGCTCAGTTCGCGGACATCGCCGAGGTGCACCACCGCATGTTCGGGCTCGACGCGGCGATCGCGATGGCCGCCCACCGGCGAGGCGGCCAGTTCGACCCGGTCGTGGTCGACGCCGCCCTGACCTCACCCGGAGAGCTGTTCGCCCCCGCCCCGAACGGCGACGTGTGGAAGGGCGCCCTGGAAGAAGCGCCCGACCGAGAGGTGCGGCTCACCGACGAGGGCTTCGACCGACTGGTGTGCGCGATCGGCGACTTCGTCGACCTCAAGTGCCCCTTCACCCTGGGTCACTCACGAGCCGTGGCCACGCTCTCGGCGGCTGCCGGGGAGCATCTCGGGCTGAGCCCAGGCGCCGTCCGCACCCTCCGGCGAGCAGGTCACCTGCACGACCTCGGCCGGCTCGGTGTCTCGAACCAGCTGTGGTCCAAGCCAGGGGACCTGAGCCCACCGGAGTGGGAGCGCGTGCGCATGCACCCCTACCTGACCGAACGCGTCCTGGACCGGATCCCGGGGCTGGGCGCCATCCGCACGGTCGCACGCGCGCACCACGAACACCTCGATGGCACCGGATACCCGCTCGGCGCCAGTGGATCGATGCTGGGCCGGAGCGAGCGAATCCTCGCCGCCGCCGTCGCCTACCAATCGGCACTCGAGCCACGGCCCTACCGTGCGGCCATGTCGCCTGCCCAGGCCCTGGAGCGGTTGCGGAGCAGGAGCAGGTCCGGCGTGCTCGACCCCGAGAGCGTCGAGGCGGTCCTGGGCGTCGCGGGCCACCCGACGACCCGAACCCGGCGTGACGACCTGCTCACCCCGCGTGAGCATGAGGTCCTCGGACTGGTCTCTCACGGGCTCACGAACCGGGAGATCGCCTCGCACCTGGTCCTGAGCGAGAAGACCGTCCGCAACCACGTCGAACGGACCTACGCCAAGATCGGAGCGACCAACCGGGTCGGAGCCTCGCTCTACGCGCTCCAGCACGGTCTGGTCACACCCCTGACCGGCCCTCTGGAGGGACAGTGAGCGTCCTCGCCATACTCCGACTGAGCCCCGGGGTCTGTCCCGAGGAGCGACGGTGGCCGGCTGAAAACCGGGTGCCAACAGCTGACGACCGTGCCACCTTCGCATCATGACTCTTCACCACCTCGTCGACGGCGATGGCCCGACCGTTCTCCTGATCCACGCGGGTGTCGCGGACCTCCGCATGTGGGATCACGCGACCGCGGCCATGGTCACCAGCGGCCGTCGGGTGGTCCGCTGCGATCTCCGTGGATACGGCTCCACCCCGCTGGAGCCGGGTGCGTCCTACAGTGACGCCGAGGACGTCATGGCGCTCGTGCAGGACCTCGGCCTCACCTCGATCGCGCTCGTGGGTTCGTCGTACGGCGGTCTGGTAGCTCAGCAGGTGGCGAGCGCCCTCCCCGAGCGGGTCGAGCGTCTGGTGCTGATCTGCGCGGCCGGCGACCTGTGCGAGCCCGACCCCAGGCTGCGCGCCTTCTGGCAGGAGGAGGGCCGACTGCTCGAGGCGGACGACCTCGAGGGTGCCACCGATCTCAACGTCGCCACGTGGCTCGGCCCCGATGCCGACGACGAGGCCCGGACCCTGGTCCGGACGATGCAGCGCACGGCCTTCGAGGTCCAGCTCGCCGCCGGCGACGTCCACGAGCGCGAGCTGCCGGTGATTCCGGCGGTCCTCACGATGCCCGTCACTGTGATGGTGGGCGCTCACGACTTCCCGTTCTTCGGTGACACCGGGCGAGCTTTCGTTGCCCAGCTGGGACGGGCCGAGCTGATCGAGATCGAGTGGGCCGGTCACCTCCCCATCCTTGAACGCCCCGAGGAAGGCACGAGGCTGCTGCTGGACGCCCTGTCCCGCTGAACGGCCACACACAAACCCGTCACAGGCCCCGCACTGCTGCACCCACGAACTCCGCGGGTGGAGTGATCTCACGGCAGGTCATCGACCCCCAGATCTTCGATCGCCGCGGCGTGCCCGTCCTGACTGCGTACGTCTCCGGCGTCTGACCTGGGCCGATCTGCCGGGTCGACGCTTCATCCACGGCCTTCGGCCGTTCGCCGTCCTCTCAACGGCTAGCAGCGTCCCCGCCATGGATGGCCGCCCGCCAAGGGCACGCACGATCAGCCCGGACGGCGGGTTCTACCTGGACCCCATGCTGGGGTGGCAGTCGATCCCGCATCGACCGCGGCTCGGGCGGCACTTCTGGCGGACGGTGGTGGCTGGGGTCGGGCTCGCGCTGGCGCTGCTGCTCGCGGTACGGGCCTTTGTGGCCTCGGTGACCATCAACCGATGACCCGGCCAGGGGCTCGACCTGCTCGCCTGGACGGGCCCCTCGACCACGGCTCCTTCGACGACGGGACCGCGAGTGGAACGGCATCATCCGCCGCGGCGCGTCCGCAGGGTCGAGTCCTTGACCGACCGGAAGAGGTCTCATACCTCCGCCGTCCTGGCGCTGGTCTGGCTCGACCTCGTCGTCTACACCCGCGGGCAACGACCATAGTTGCGGCGGACCGTTCAGCGAGAGCACCTCCGCACGGCCATCGCTGAGGTGGCGCCAGGCCTCCGCCGGAGTGACAATGCCGATGTGCCCCTCATCGATCGCGTCCTCGGGCGACCACGCGCCAGCCGGCAGGCCGACGCCTCCGCCGGGCTGGACCAGGGCGTCACCATCTACTGGCGGGACGGGTGCCCGTTCTGCCTGCGGCTAAGGGTCGCCGTACGCGCGCACGCCGACCGAGCCACGTGGGTCGACATCTGGTCCGATCCCGACGCAGCAGCCTTCGTCCGCAGCACAAACCCGGGTGGGGACGAGATCGTGCCGACGGTCGTCATCGACGGAGTCGCTCACACGAACCCGCGGCCGGGGTTGGTGAAGGACGCGTTAGCGCGGCGGTAGGCCGCCGACACCGCGCGGGAAGGCCGCCTAGGTCGCTCGTGGCTCACTAAGGGTGCTGCTTTCCGCCCAGATCGACGCATCTTTGCGTTCGTTAGCGATGCTGGACCCGCCTGAGCGGGGTGACCTGAAGGGTTCTGCCGCCGGGGGCGGCGGCGTTGTCCGCGTCATGAGAAGAGCGCGCCGTACTCGTAGATGTAGATGACCGCCTGAACGCGGTCGCAGAGGCGGAACGTGCGCGTCAGGTGTGCTCGGCGATGCCAGGGATGCTCCGCGATGCCCATCGCGATCACAGCGGCCCGCTACCCCCGCCGACCCCCGAAGTCAATCTCAAACTGCCCGCCTGCATTGGGCGTTGACCTCCCATCGAATTGGGCGTAGGACGAAAGCTGTCAGCAGCGCCCAAGGGGGAGATCTCATGACCAGCACTGCCACCCGCACCCACCAAGTCCGCCGCCTCCTCACGGTGGCCAGCGCGGCGCTCGCGCTCACCGCGGCCGGCGCCGGTGGCAACAGTCTCGCGGCCGGAAAGACGGGTTCTGCTGCTCACGACGGTGCCGGAGCAAGGACTCGCGGCAACGCCATCCTGGTTGGCGAGGCCGCCCCTGGAGCTGCCGTGCCTACGACTTCTTCGCCTACGATCGGCGCCCACCAACGGCTCCCCGTGCTGCAACCACGGTCGAGTGGGACCGGGGTCCGACAGGCCGCACCAGCTCCCGCCGCAGCCGCCCCGGCAACCGCGGCGGCCCCGAGCGCCGGTGCCGCGCCGGTGCAGTCGTTCGACGGTGTGAACGCCGCGCAGAATATGCGGGCCGCGGGCTTCGACACCGAACCGCCGGACGAGGGCCTCGGTGCCGGCAACGGGTTCGTCGTGAACTTCGTCAACGTGACCGGAGCGATCTACCGACCCAACGGACAGCGCCTCGGCGCGCCCTTCTACCTGAACACGTTCTTCAAGGAGGACCCGGCCACCGCCACCTCGGACCCGCGGGTCTACTACGACTCCTCGAGCGGCCGCTGGTTCGCCACCATGGTGGAGTACCAGTTCAACGCGGACGGCACCCCGTGTGACCGAGTCCCACGTGGGGACCTCGCGACGAGCGCGAACGGATGACCCCCGCGGCAGCTGGCGGGTCTTCCGGATCCCGACCAGCAACCCGAACCACGCGAACTGCCCCTGCCTCGCCGACTACCCGATGCTCGGCTTCGACGAGCAACAACGTCTACGTCACCACCTCGGAGTTCACCTCTGACCTGGAACGACTACAACGGAGCCCAGATCTACGCGGTCTCTAAGAGGCAGCTGGTCAACAGGCGCGAGCAGGCCCAACTACGTGTGGGTTCCAGAACCTGTCCGCCGGCGGGTTGCTGGCAGGTCACGTGCAGCCTGCCAGGACCACCGCGGGCCGCACTCCGGCGGAGTACTTCGTAAGCTCCCTCGACGCCGACGGCGAGTCCGGCCACAGCCTCGCTGTGTGGCGATGACGAACACGAGGTCGGTCACCACCGGAAACGGCATGCCGGCTCTCGGTGTACGCCTCGTCGATTCCGAGCACTACACGTTCCCCGACGCGCAGACCCCGGTCGGCTTCTGCAGCGGCAGCTACTGCAACAACGGGAATGGGGCACCCACGACAGGAGTGCTCGCGACCGACTTCGAGGAGGTGCAGGAGGTGTCAGCTCATCGGCGGGAACCTGGTCACCGCGCTCAACACCGGCATCAGGCCCCCAGGTGACAAGCTCGACGAGGTCCGGTATCGCGTGGTTCGTGATCCACCCCGTCGTCTCGGGCTCCGAGGTTGCCCCGTCCACGGCGATCACCCGTCAGGGTTATCTCGCAAGGAGCGGCCAGTACCTCATGTACCCCCCACATAAATCGCACCGCCAATGGCGCGATGGCGCTGGTCTTCGACTCACCGGTGCACACAAGTTCCCCTCCGCGGCGTACGCCGTAGCCGCGCCCGGCCAGGGCTTCGGCGGCATCCGGTTCGCAGCCCAAGGCGCCCGTGCGTACCACGGATTCGGCGGGACGGTGGAGTACGGAGGCGTGGCTCGATGGGGGGACTACTCCAACGGCCAGGTCATCGCGGGGACGAACACCGTCTGGCTGGCCACGCCGACGTCCCCGGTGCCGGGAACGGAAACGAGGATGGGGCAACCGGACTGAGCTACTCCCCTGAGCCTTCTTGGTGCCGGTGGTGTAGTCGCATAGTTGGATGGTTGCGTCTGCGCTGGCGGAGGCGAGCATGCCATCCGCGATGCTTATCCGACGCCTACCTGGGGCCGCCCCAAACTTCAACGATTCGCTCAGGAGGCATCGTTGTGGCGATGAGCCGAACCGCCGGTCTTGCAGCGATCAAGCCACGGCTTGCGGGAACCGACGCTGGCTCATAGCGAAAGACCGACCGCTTGTGCCGGCGGCCGAGGACGTCAAGGTCCTAATAATGGCGATAGAGGCAAGGTGACATCAGCACATCGACGACCTGGTCATTCCGCCGCGCGTCGGCGCGGGCCGTCTACGCGGACGGCGCCTGAGGTAGCAGCAGGCGCATCGTGGCACCGGGACCGGTTCCCGACGAGGTCGACACGGCCGCCGTTGCGCTCGGCCAGGGCGCGGGCGATCGACAGACCGAGCCCGCTGCCACTGCCGGGTGACCGGGCCGACTCCGCGCGGTAGAAGCGGTCGAAGATCTGGTCCCGGTGCTCGGTCGGCACGCCCGCTCCGTCGTCGACGACCAGGAGCTGGGCCCAGGGACGGACCGCTCCGGCCGCGTCTGCGTCCGTCCGCTCGACGATGGCGACCGAGAGCCGCACCCGGGTCCGCGCGTGGGTGACCGCGTTGTCGAGGAGGTTGCGCACCACTCGGCGCACGTCATCGGAGTTCGCGAAGGCCGGCGCGGCGGAGACCGCCGAGGTGTCGATGGCGACCTCTCCGACCGCCCGCGCACGGGACGCCTCCTCGAGGACCACGCTGTCGAGGTCGATCAGCGCAGGCACCGAGGACCTCTCGGCGTCGATCGAGGCGACGACGAGCAGCTCGTCGACCAGGCGCTCCATGTCGTTCGTGGCCCCGAGCACTCCCTGCGCAGTCCGACGGTGTCGATGGCCCCGGTCTGGCCAACGCCACCTCGAGCGCGACCCGTTGCGCCGCCAGGGGACTCTGCAGGTCGTGGGAGACGTCAGCGACGAAGTCCCGTTGTCGTTGTGCGGCGACGTCGAGCCGCTCGAGCATGGCGTTCATCGTCGCGGCGAGTCGGCCGACCTCGTCGTCGACGCCGTCGCCGGCAACCCGCGAGTCCAGGTTCTGCTCCGAGATCCGGTCGACCTCGGCGCGGATCCGGTCCAGGCGGCCGATCACCCGACCCAGCAACAGCCACATGCCGGCCGCGAGCAGGGCGAGGGCGGCGGGCACCCCCACCAGCAGCGCCCTTCGCAGGGCCGCCGACGCCTCCGAGACCGCCTCGAGGCTGTTGCCGACGTAGGCCGTCACCGTCCCGTCGGGGCTCGAGCCGGAGGCGTACCAGAACCGGTAGGTCTCGGTCTGGCTGTCGTCGGGCGCCTGGAACGTGCTCGTCTCCGGCACGACGGCCGGGGTGCAGGTCCGCGACCGGCGGGTCGCCGGCGATGTTCGGCGACGCGGCCAGCACCGTGCCGTCGGCCGCGACGACCTGGGCGACGCCGTTGTCGTCGACGTTCCGCAGGGTCCGCGGGCAGGTCGTCCGCGGCCGGCGGCCGCCAGCAGCTCCTCGACCCGTGACCGAGACACCTGGTCCGACGCCTCGGTCAGCTTGCTCTCCAACGTCGAGACCAGGAGCACCGAGCCGACGGTGAGGAGCACGGCGACAGGACCAGGGTGCCGAGGATGGTCGCCCTCGCTCGCAGGCTCAGCCGGGGCCTCACGACTCCTGCTGCCGGTCGTCGAGCACGCGGTAGCCGACCAGCCGCACGGTCTGGAGGGACGCCCGCCCGAACGGCTCGTCGATGCGCTGCCGGAGCTGGCGCACGTAGACCTCCACGATGTTCGGGTGACCGTCGTAGGCGAAGTCCCACACGTGCGCGAGGATGGCCGACTTCGACTGCACCTCGTCGGGGTGTCGCATCAAGAACTCGAGCAGGGAGAACTGGCGCGGGGTGAGATCGATCGGGGGTCTCGCCCCGCCACACCCGGTGCACGGCCGGGTCCAGCCGCAGGTCGCCGACCTGGAGCACGGCGGGACGCTCGCCGCCCGCCCCGGCGCAGCAGAGCCCGCAGCCGAGCGGTCAGCACCATGAACGAGAAGGGCTTGGACAAGAAGTCGTCCGCACCCGCGTCCAGCGCGCGGGCCTCCTGCTCCGGCCCGCTCCGGGCCGTCAGCATCAAGATGGGCGTCCAGTCGCCGCGGTCGCGACGCCCGCGCGCAGAGCGCGTCGCCGGCGAGCCCGGGCAGCATCACGTCCACGACCATCGCGTCGTAGCTGTTCTCGTTCGGCGAACCAGTCGCCATCCGTGCCGGTCAGGGCGACGTCGACGGCGTACCCCTCGGCCTCGAGCCCGCGGCGCAACGCGCTCGCGAGCTGCTTGTCGTCCTCCACCACCAGCATCGCGCACGGTGCCACGATCGCAGGTCGCGGCTGAAGGCCGGCTGAAGGCCGACTGAGTCCCCCTCGAAGGTGTTCGCGTCGCGCCCCGGGTTCAGGCGTGCCTTCAGCACCGGCCCCGCATGCTGGGCGAGACAGGACCACTCGACACGCAACGAGCAGAAGGAGACTTCCATGCGCAAGCGACCTTGATCGCGGCCGCCGGGACCGGCGTCGTCCTGGCGGCGACGGCCGGTGGGGTCGCCGCCGCGAGCAGCGGGGACGACGGGGCGACGAGCCACCAGTACACCCAGAAGCAGGCCGACGAGGCGACCCAGGCGGCCCTGAAGGCGACCGGCGGGGGCACGGCCAACAGCGTGGAGACCGACACCGAGAACGGCGCCACCTACGAGGTCGAGGTGACCAAGACGGACGGGAAGACCGTCGACGTCCGGCTCGACGACAACTACGCGGTGGTCGTCATCGAGGGCGACGCCGACACGGGCGGGAGGTGACCCGGTCCGACACGATCGGAGTCCCTCGAGGAGAAGACATGTACCGCTGTCAACCACACGCCGCCGCGCGAGGCCTCGCCCTAGCGGCTCTGCTCGCGGCCGGCCTGGTGATGACGGCGCCGCGTCACCGTCGACGTCGGCAGTTGCCGCCCTGCAACCCGCGGCGGCGGCGCCCCCACGTCATCCGGCGCCGTCAACCTTCACGCAGGGGCGAGTGACGAACCCGTGGTTCCCGCTCCACCCCGGCGATCGGTACGTCTACCGCGGGACCGACGGCAAGGCGCATACGCGAGACGTCATGATCGCCACCTACCGCACACGCGTGGTCGACAGTGTCGTGTGCCGCGTCGTCCTGGATCGGGTGTGGACCAACGGACTGCTGAGCGAGCGCACCCTCGACTTCTACGCCCAGACCAAGGCCGGCACGGTGTGGTACTTCGGCGAGCGAACAGCCACGCTCAACCGACACGGACACGTCACGAGTCGCGAAGGCTCGATTCACGTCGGGGGTCGACGGGGCCCAGGCGGGCATCTTCATGAGCGCGCACCCCCGGGTCGGCCCGTCCTACTACCAGGAGTACTACCCGGGCCACGCCCTGGACAAGTTCACCGTCCTGCGGCGCGGGGCCCACGTGGTCATCCCGCTCATGGACACCCACCACGCGCTGCTCACCAAGGAGACGACCGCGCTCGAGCCCGGGGTCGTAGACCACAAGTACTACGTGCGTGACATCGGTTCGGTCCGTGAACTGACTGTGGTGGGCGGCTCAGAGAGCCTGCGGCTCGTGGGCCTCACGCACCTGCCGCGGCACTGATCCTCCACTCTCCCGGAAAGAGATCACGGTGAAGCACCCGAGATCGATCGACCTGCTGATCGCGGTCGTGATCGGGGCTTTGGTCACGCTCGTCCTACAGACTGTTCCATCGTCCGGGACTTCAGCATCCGCCACACGGCCGTGTCCGCAGCTACCCAAGTTCGGCCAGCCGGTGACCCTCCATCCAGCCGACTTCAGTGTCAGGATCGACAACCGGCGCAAGCCCATGACCGCCGGCAGCCGCTGGGTCTACCGCGTCACCGACATGGAAACCGGCCACGTGGACCACGACGTGATCACGGCGACTCACCACACCAAACTGATGGCCGACGGGATCACCGCCCGCGTCGTCAGGGATGTCGTCACCCATCACGGCACACCGGTCGAGGTCACCAGGGACTGGTACGCCCACGACTTCTGCGGAAACGTCTGGTACTTCGGCGAACACACCATCGCCTACCGCCACGGCAAGCCCCACGACAACGGCACCTGGCAGGCAGGCAGACACGGCGCTATGCCGGGCATCGCCCTCCCGGCCAAGCCGAGCGTCGGTCTGGCCTACCGCGAGGAGTACGCCAAGGGCGTGGCCGAGGACCAGTCGCGCGTCCTGGCCCTCGACGAGCAAGTTCGGGTCGGCGCTGGTCACTTCACACATGTGCTGATGGCCGAAGACTTCTCGCCCATCGAACCCGACGTGTCCGAACTGAAGTTCTACGCGTACGGCAGCGGCCAAGCAGTCCTCGCCATCGACGTCTCGGGCAGATCGGACCGCGAGGAACTGATCGCCAACCACCCCGGGCGCTGATCCCTGCGCGGTTCCCCCAGCGCGCCCACGACGATGAGCTCGTTGCCACAAGCGCGTCATTCCGCCGCGATTGCGGACCCGGATGTCTTGGTGCGCGAGCCGACCAATCGTCCATGCTGTTATCGCTCTGACCTCGCACGGGTGTTGGCATGCCGGAGCCACCCAGTTATGGACACCGGCGGTGCCATTCAGTTGTGCTGAGTCCAGGCGACCACAGCCTGGGGGTGTGGGCCCTACATGCAAGACCATGCCTTGGATGTGACGAGCACCTGCGCTGACGGTGCATCGCACTGACGTTGGTCGCCCCCCGGGCGGAAACCATGGAGTATGGTCGAAGACCATCAATCGTGGCGGGTGATCTCATGGTGCCCCCGGATGCTCATGCCGGACCCTATCCCAGCCCGCGGCGGCCACCATGGCCAGGCTTCGCGCTGGCGGCCGACGCCGCGGTACAGCACCTCAACGAACGCTTCGGGCTCGACCTGTGGTTGGTCACCCACGTCGTGGGCGACCATCAGACCGTCGTGGCATCCGCCGGGCACTGGGAGGCGTTGGCAACCCCGGGCACCGTTTTCTCGTGGCGAGCGTCGTTCTGCAAGTCCATGGTCGAACAACGCGGCCCCACGATGGCGCTCGACGTCCTGACGATCCCGGACTATGCAGCCGTGGCCACAGGCGTTCTCGCTCAGGTGCGGGCCTACCTAGGAGTACCCCTCGAAGGTCACGGCGGCCAGCTGTTCGGCACCTTGTGCGCCTTCGCGGGCACGCCGCAACACGAAGCTCCCGAGCACCTCTCGAGCACCGTGGGTCTGGTCGGTCAGATGCTCAGCACCATCCTGGCGCACGAACAGGTGGCCCTGGCTCGTTCCCACGAGGCCGCCACCGCCTACGCACTCGCCGACCGGGACCACCACACAGGTCTGCTCAACCGCCGGGGCTGGGAAGCCGCTCTGGTGCAAGAGGATCACCGCGTAGATCGATACGGATCGAGTGCGGGCATCTTGACCTGCACGATCGAGCACGTAAGAAGGGGTGAGGGCATCAACGGCCACCCCGTGCCAGTGGAGCTCGTGGCCCGATGCGCGGAACTGCTCGCCACCACAGGTCGACCCGGCGACGTGCATGCGCGTCTCGAGCGCAACGAGTTCGCGGTGCTCGCGATCGAGTGCGATGCCCGCTGCCTGCAGGCCATGCAAGCCAAGCTCCGAGTCGCCCTGCGTACAGCCGGCGTGTCCGCAACGATCGGAGTCGCGAGCCGTCGCGTGGGAGAGCAACTCCTTGACACAAGTGCCCGCGCGCGGACAGCCATGCACGCCCACCAAAGGCGTCGACGTCGACCGCCTGCCTGACCTCGTCGTATGACAACGCCAGGCCTGCATCGCGCCGTCCCTCTTTGTCGCGCGGCCTGTGGCGTCCCGGTCAGTGGCGTCATACCGCCGCGTCAGCCGCGTCATTCCGGCAGTCGCAGCCGACTTGTGAGCGCAGCCGTCCGTCAGGGGTAGCCTCAAAGTCCAGTGACTTCGCCGTGTGCGGCGGTCCGTGACCGGGTCATGGTCGCCAGATCGCCGGAGGCCACCATGACCAGCACGACGCTTCTGCCGTTCCAGCCCGACGCGATGACGCCCGCCCAGCTCGCGGCCGTCTCCTACCTGGCCCGGTACACCGGGCACGACCCACCGGCTGTACGCCTACCAGCTGCGCCGCTGGTTCTCCTGGTGCGAGGCCAACGGCCTGGACCCGCTGGTCGGGCTGCAACGTGCCCACCTCGAGCTCTACATCCGCCACCTCGCACGACACCGGGCTGCGGGACTCCTCGATCAACACCATGCTGCACGGCGTCCGCGGGTTCTTCCGGTTCGCGCACATCGACGGCCTGATCGCCGCCGACCCTGCCGTCTACGCCCGGCTGCCGAAGGTCCACGCGGACGAGACCCGCACCCAAGGACTCGACCGGCTCGAGCTCATCCGGTTCCTCCAGGTCGCCCAGACCCTGACCGTCCACCACGGAGCCCTGGCCTTCCTGCTCGGCATCAACGCGCTCCGCGCCTCCGAGGCCGCCGCCGTCCGGATCGAGGACTACGCCGAGACCCTGCGCGGCCACCGCGTCCTGCACCTGGTCGGCAAAGGCAGCAAGCCCGCCACCATGCCCATGACCGTCCCGGTCCTCCGGGTCCTCGAGGCCTGCCGCGGACGAACGCACCGACGGGCCACTGATCCTGCGGCCAAACTCCGGCAAGCCAGTCGACCGCCGCGACGTCTACCGGATGGTGCTCCGGATCGCCAAGGTCGCCGGCATCCCGAGGCACATCAGCCCCCACTCCCTGCGCCACGCTGCCATCACCAACGCCCTCGACGCCGGCGTCCCCCTCCGCGACGCACAGATCCTCGCCCGCCACGCCGACCCCCGCACCACCCAGCACTACGACCGAGCCCGAGGCAACCTCGACCGCCACGGCGTCCACTTCCTCACCGCCTACGTCGCCGGCGTCTGACCTGCGTCCGATCCGCCGCCTGTGGGCTAACGCTCTACCCGACCGGAACGGGTCTCCCGGGGGCTCCCTCATCAGCGTTCATCCGGTGGGTCTGTTGCTCGAACTGATGTCAGCCTGAGCTGACCCACTGCATCGTGAAGTAGTTGCTGACGACACAGGCGTACCAGTCGTCACCTTGCCCGGCGATGGACAGGACGGACTCAGACGCCGAGGCCGAGTAGCCCCAGTGGCTCGGTCATCTCGACCTCCTCGTATGTGAAGTGCGACTCGAGGTCGCGTCGCAGGTCCACGACGGCGCTGGCCAGTTCATCGAGACGCGTCCGGTCGATGCGCACCGCGAGGGCGAGGTCATCGACCCGCTCGAGGTGGGCGTGGATGTCGAGGTGTTCCTCGGCCAGCCGTGCGGCTACCGGGGCGTAGGCGTCGAGGGTGGCCACGGCTGGAAACATGCTCTGGTCCTCGATGGTGTGGTGCATCGTGAGGAACCGGCAGACCTGCTGGCACAGCCCGGAGACCTGCTGCGCCGTCAGTGCGGGCATCAGCCGGTGCAGGCTCCTCCGAACGTCACCGACGTCGCCCATCCCGTCGCGCAGGTCCGCGACGGCCGCGGTGAGCTGGACCAGCTGCTGGCGGAAGTGGTCGTGGATCATCCGCAGATGCTCACCGGCCAGCCGCTGCCGAGGCGTGAGGTCGACCGACCCCGCGACGCGGGGACGGGTGGCGTCGTCGATGGGTGGCACGACGCAGAGCGTATGTCTCGACGTACTCAGGCGGCGATCGCATGTTCCGCGCCGGACGGGCACCGCCCCCCGCGTGGCCCTTGTCGCCGCGTAGGCCCGTCGTTGCTGACCTCCCGTCCCCGTGGCGCGCCATCGGATGCGCAACGATGCGGCGTCAGACGGGACGAAAGACGCCCATCATGCGGTCGACCTTGCCGCCGGCATCGGAGTAGGAGGCTTGTTCGAGGCGCCAGCCCACCTCCTCGACGGCTTGGACCATGGCACTGATGTGAGCCAGCTCGCCAGAGACGCCTCCGCCGCTGAGGCCGCCCGACTTGAAGAGACAGACGAATACGGTCTGCCCGTTTGCTCGTGCCTTCTTGGCGTCTTCGACGACGATGCCAACCTTCGTGTCCTTGATCAGCCCCATTGAGGGAGGGTACGTCCGACCGAGACAGCCATGGTGTGACTCTAGATCGACATCAACCGGTCTGACCCTCGGCACGGCTCTCCTCCACCCGATGGGACACGCGGAGCAGGCGCGCCGAGGTCACCAGGACGAGCCCCCCGGCGAGGTTGCCGAAGGCCGACCATCCGAGGGCTCCCAGCCAGTCGAGGTAGCCGTAGTCGGCCTTTCCTGTCAGCAGTCCGCAGAACATCAGGATCGAGTCGAGCACGGAGTGGAAGAGCTGTGCACCGACCAGCACGAACGACATCATCACAGCGGCCACGAGCTGCGGCCCGAGACTCTCGGTCGCGTGCTGCATGCGCGTCAGCAGGGTGATCACCGCCCCCGCCAGCACCGCCAGGAAGAACGAGCGCCACGAGACGCCGAGATGGGCGTAGTGCGAACCGGCCTTCACCGCGGCGTCGTGCACTTCGGGGAGCGCGACCACGATCATCCCGGCCATGGCGAACCCGGCCACGAGGTTGGCGAGAAGCGTGACTCCCCACAGACGGACCAGCTGCGAGATCGTGCCCACCTTGGACACGACCGAGATCACTGGCACGAGGAAGTTCTCGGTGAACAGCTCACTGTTGGCCAGCAACAGGGCGACGAAGCCGATCGTGAACGCCAAGGAGGCCAGGAGCGGATTGTCCGTCTTGGCGTCGACGACGAGGTACATCAGCACACCGACGCCGACGTCCACCCCACCGACGAGGCCCGTCACGATCAGCGGCAGCAACGGCCGGTCCAGGCGCGTGTGCCCTTCCTCGACCAACCGGTCGAACGTCTCCTCCAGCTCGGGCTCCTCGCGGGAACCCTTCGGCGCCTTGACGTCACCGGACCCACCGGAGGGCTGACTCATCTGCTGGATCGTCGGGTCGTTGCTCGCCCCGGGGCGGCTTCACAGAAAGGCATACGGCTCCAGTGCCCCGGGGAACGAAGTCGATGCACAACACGGCCGCGTGAGGACGGCACGTCCTACAGTGCCTCCATGGATGTTGCGCTGGTCACCGGAACGTCATCAGGCATGGGGATGCACGCCGCGGTACAGCTGGCGAGCCGAGGCTTCGACGTGGTGGCCACCATGAGGGATCCGCAGCGCGCGGATCGCCTACGAGCGGCGGCCTCTGATGCAGGTGTCAGCGTCGACGTACGAGCGCTCGACGTCACCGACCCTGCGATCGCCGCGTCGATCGCTGGCATCGTCGCCGACCACGGCCCGATCTCGGCCCTGGTCAACAACGCTGGTCAGAGGCATGGTCGGGACCGCCGAGCAGCTGTCGCTGGATCAGATCCAGGAGCAGCTCGATGTCAACTATCTGGGCCCCGTTGCTCTGACCAAGCTGGTCCTGCCCGCGATGCGCGAGGCCGGGCGTGGGCGGATCCTCACGGTCACCAGCGTCGGAGGAGTCGTCGGCCAACCCTTCGCCGATGCGTACTGCGGTGCCAAGTTCGCCGTCGAGGGCTTCATGCAGTCACTGGCTGTGGTCGCCGAGCGGTTCGGTGTCTGGGTCAGCGTGATCGAGCCTGCCGCTGTCGCCAGCGAGTTCGTCACCAATGCCGAGCGTCCCGCGATCGAGGGCCCTTACGCAGAGCTGATGCAGGCCTACGTCGATCGGACGGCGGGTGCGTTCGCGAACGCGCAGAGCGCCGCCGATGCGGGACGGGCTATCGCTGACGCAGTGACCGCTGAGGAGTACCGGTTCCGCTGGCAGACCTCCGAGGCCGCGGTCGGGTTCGCCGGGGTGTCGCTGGCCGATCTCGATGGGGATCGGGTGCTGTCGTTCACCCGTCCGTGGATCAGCTGATCTCGGAAGCGGTCGCGAACCCACCCGCCGGCCCGGACGCCTCAGCAGGTGTGGGAGGACACGGACCCGGAGTACCGCCGAGGGCTGTCCAACCCGGGTTCCGACGGCGGCTGGGGCAGCGCCCTCTGAGCCTCAGATCGCCCGCAACCCTGCGGTGACGAGGACCGCCACCACGACGCACAGCACCAGGGAGTGGCGTCGCCAGAGCATCACCCCGGCCACGGCCACGCCGACGGTGTGGGCACCCACCGACCACGAGCGCCCGCTGGCGAAGACCGAGGTCACGACCAGGGCGCACAGAAGCGTGGGCGCCATCAGCACGATCACGCTGGAGAACCATGCCGGCAGCTCCCGGCCGCCGAGCAGCACCGGACCGAAGGCCTTGATCAGCATGGTCAGCGCGGCACAGCCGAGGATGAGGACCCAGACCTGGGTGGAGGTCAGGGTCACGACGACCTCCGCACCAGACCGATGAGCGCGACGGTGCTCGCGGCCAGGATGGGGATGCCCGGCGGACTGATCGGCACCAGGGCCAGGGCGAGGAGGCCCCCGCCGACCGCCGCCCAGCGCGACGTCGCGATCCCGGAGCTCCGTGATCAGGAGGGAGAGGAAGAACACCGGGTAGATCGCGTCGAGGCCGAGCCGGTGCGTGTCGCCGAGGGCATCACCGAAGACCGCACCCACGACCGAGCCCAGCGCCCAGGTGAGGTACTGCGGGACGGTCGTGCCGAACAGGAGCCAGCGGTCGAAGGTGCCGTCGCCGCGGTTGGCGAGCGCCCACGAGGAGTCGACGACGGTCTGACCCTGCACAGCCCGCTTCAACGGGCCACCGGGTAGGGATGGTGCGAGGGCGACGCCCATCGCCAGGAACCGGGAGTTCATCAAGCTCGCCGCGGTCAGTGCGGCGGGGATGCCGCCTCCGACCGAGATCACGGACAGCATGGCGAACTGCGCCGAACCGGCGAAGACGACCACCGACGTGACGATGGCCTGCAGGACGCTGAATCCCGCCTGTCGGGCCAGGACACTGAAGGAGAGGCTGAGCAGGAAGCCCACGACCGCGAACGGGACACCCAGCTTCATGCCGCGACGAAACGCTTCACGCCCTCCCACGTCGCCCTCCACCACCGCTGCAGTCTAGGAACTCCAGGTCCGGTGCCCTCAGCGCACCGGGCGAACTCGTGGGCGTGACCGATCGGCGACTCACAGGTGGGACAGGTCGAAGGCCGCGACGCGGCGCCCGAGCTGCGAGCCGACCTCGTCGCTGGTGCGCACGTGGATGCCGGCCCAGACCCGCGCATCCTCGTTCTCCTCGACGGCCTGCTGCCACGTCGCGTACGACCGTCTGGTGTTCGACGTGGCGTCGGCAATGACCAGCGGGCGTGCGGGTGCAGGTCCGAGGAAGTGCGCGAGGACCGCCGCCGATGCAGCCGCGTACACGGTGTGGGCGCTGGGGTACTCCGGATGCCCGGGTGTCGGGATCAGCGGGTTCCAGTCGCGCACCCGCGGCGTGCTCGGGTCGCCGTCACCGTCGACCTGCAGCGCCGTGACGGGGCGCCAGCTGAGATAGGTGTACTTCGCGTCGAAGACCGCGATCTCGGCGTCGGCGGTGATGCGATGGAACGCCGACAGCAGTCTGGCACCGTCGGCGGTGGACAGCCGTGCTGCCTGCATGGCCTCGCGGACCAGGCGCACCTGCACGTCCAGCTCGGAACCGGCCCAGAACAGCGCGACCGTGGTCTGTTCGGGCGTACGCGCAGACCCGACGTCGCGGCCGAGCGCGCGGACCTCGGCGAGGTCGCGCCGGTAGACCTGAGTACCGGGTCGCGGCGGCGGCCCGGGACGGAGCTGGTCGGCGGAGCGCAGGAGGAACGGGGTCGCGCCGGGCAGTCCGGCTTGCCGGGCGTCTCGGAACTGCGGAGGCGTGGGACGCCAGACGCCCGGGCCCAGCACCGGCACCGTGAAGGGCTGCTCGACCGACTGGCTGTCCAGTCCGTCGTTCGAGCGCTCTGCCAGCACCTCGGCCGCCTGCTCCCTCCCGGAGGCCGAACCCGCCTCGTCCGCGCCGGGGTCCAGGGCGTCGTCCAGCTCCTTCTGGCGCTGCGGCACGAGAGCCAGCAGGACGTCGTGGACCGCCGACGCCACGGCGGCATCGACGTACGGGCCGTCCTTCCGGCCGACGATGGCGCGGTCGGCGGCCCACCACGCCAACGCCCACGTGCGTGCCGCCACCGGGTCCGGTGGGGGTCCTTGGGTGGCGACAGCCTGGTCGGTCTGCTCGTACCACGTCGAGAGCACGCTCTCGCGGGCGCTGCCCGATCCGCCGGCGCATCCGGCCAGGGCGACGGCGCTCAGCACCGCCAGAAGCACCAGGTGGGCCGCTGGACGACGTCGCATGGGCCTAGTGTCCCGTGCCGACCCACGCCTCGCGGGCCGTCGTCAGGCCGGGTCCATCTACGGTGAGTGGGAACCCGGGTTTCCTGATGGAGCGACACCATGGAGGAGAAGCGATGCAGACCTGGTCCGTCAACGGGATCGAGCTGGCAGTGCACGCCGAGGGGTCTGGTCCGCTCGTCGTCCTCGCCCACGGGTTTCCCGATCTCGCGCTGACGTGGCGGCTGCAGGTCCCCGCTCTGGTGGCGGCGGGCTACCGCGTGGTGGCACCCGACATGCGTGGGTACGGCGCCAGCTCGCGACCCGACCCGGTGGGGGCCTACCGCAGCGACGTGGTGGGCGAAGACCTGGTCGGACTGCTGGATCACGAAGGGGTGGAGCGCGCCCATTTCGTCGGGCACGACTGGGGAGCCGCCAGTGTCTGGCCGCTGGGCCTGACCCACCCCGACCGGGTGCTGTCACTGACCGGCCTCAGCGTCCCTTACGCGCCACCGGCGCCGGCGCCGCCGACCGAGATCTTCCGTCGTCGGCTGGGCGAGGACTTCTACATGCTCCGCTTCCACCGGGACGAGGTGGTCCCGGCGCTCGAGCGCGACGTCGCCCACACCCTCGCCCTGGTCCTGGACGGCCGGATGGATGCGCTGGGATCCGATGCGGCTGCCGACCGCCCATCATGGCTGCCCGAGGACGTCTTCGCGCGGTACGTCGCTGCCTTCACGCGCACGGGCTTCGCCCCCGCCCTGCGCTACTACCG
The DNA here is from genome assembly GCA_963750345.1 of uncultured Actinomycetota bacterium. Taxonomy (GTDB): domain Bacteria; phylum Actinomycetota; class Actinomycetes; order Propionibacteriales; family Nocardioidaceae; genus Nocardioides_B. Next base: position 23,556 of record CAVVQH010000014.1, read on the forward strand.
CAACCTCGACGCCAACTGGCACCTCTCGACGGAGCGGACGACCACCACCCCGATCGAGGCGACGTCCCTGTTCGTGACCGGCTCGGAGGACCTGGTGCGGCGGTTCATGCCCGCCGAACCCGGAGCCGCGTCCTTCCGGGCCCTCGAGCTGCACGTCGTCGACGGCGCCGGGCACTGGGTCCACCAGGAGAAGCCCGAGGAGGTCAACGCGTTGCTGCTCGACCATCTGGCCCGGGCCGACCGGTCCGCCCTCGACCCTCGTTGAGCCTGCGGCCGGGGGCACGGCACACCGGGGTGGATACTGAACCATGGATGAACCACCTCGTCGGGTGAACTTCTTCGAAGGGCTGCTTCTGAGTGCAGCTGACCTGGCGGAGGAGCAGGCCTACCACCGGCAGATGCGCTACCTTCACAACCGCCTCCACGGCTTCGGCACGGTCTCCGGGCTGGAGGTGGCTGTCAGCGAGGATCGTGTTCACGTGAGTCCCGGTCTGGGCATCGACGTCCTGGGGCGCGAGCTCGTCGTCACGACGACGCTGACCATGCCTCTGGAGCCGTCCTCGGGGACCGATGAGCCGTGGGTACGAGACGTCGTCCTCGTGTGGCAGGAGGTTCCTGAGTCTCCGGTGGCACGACCCGACGGCACCGTTGTGTTCGCTCGCTGGGTCGAGCAGCCGGAGCCGGGACTGGTGGCCGAGGGGACGGCAGCCCCGGAAGGCTTGGTACTGGCCAGACTGACACGATCAGGCTCCGGGTCGGTCACCGTCGACACGACGGTGCGGCGACACCTCACGCCCCCTCACGCCGACAGCGACGAGAGGCACCGCGGCCACCGTCCCGGGGGGCAACATGCCCGTCATGGATGACCGCCCGCCAAGGCCGCGCAAGATCAGCCCGGACGGCAGGTTCTATCTCGACCCCCAGCTGGGCTGGCAGCCCGTCCCGGACAGGCCACGGCTCGGGCGGGACTTCTGGTGGACGGTGGCCGGGGTGGCGCTCGGCTTGGCGCTGCTGCTCGCGACTCTGGCCTTCGTCGCCTCGGTGACCATCATCCGGTGACACACCGCGCTCGAGTCGGACCGCCGCCCGTGGGCGTAGGAGACTCGCTGGTCCCCAGCCTTGGGTGGGTCAGCGCCGCGTGGTCGCTGGGACGTCCTGGACGCCGGCGAGCAGCGCGAGGCGGAACCGGCTCTCGTCCTCCGTGCCCGGGGCGGCGGTCATCACGACGATCTTGAGGTCGGCCTCACCGTCGGTGAGGGTGTCGCAGTCGATGGCGATGGGTCCGACGGCCGGGTGGTGGACGACCTTGCGGTCCTCGCGGTGCGTGTTGACCGTGCCCTCGGCCCACAGCTCGGCGAAGCGGGCGTTGCCGGCCAGCAGGCTGCGGACCACGTGGGCCAGACGAGGGTCGTCGGGGAAGCGTCCGGTGGCCCGGCGCAGGTCGGAGGCCACGGCGGCCTCGGTGTGGGCCTGGTCATGGACGACGACCGGCCACTGCGCGAAGGCCGGACCGTCGCCTGCGACGGGGAAGATGCAGCGCGCGAAGTTCCGCACCGGGAGCGGGACGACGGAGGGGTCACCCAGCAGGGCGGCCCAGTTGCGGTTCCACCAGATCAGCTGCCAGTCGGCCGCGAAGACGGCGACCGCCGTGTCGCCCAGGCGGGACAACAGCCGGTGGACGCTGGGGGACAGGTGGTCGGAGACCCGACCGCTGCTGGGAGGCGCGAGCGAGGCCAGCCGGAACAGGTGGTCGCGCTCGGTGGTGCTCAGCTGCAGGGCCCGCGCCAGCGCGGTGACGACCTGGGCGGAGGGGGTCGTGGCGCGGCCCTGCTCGAGCCGGACGACGTAGTCGACCGAGACCCCGGCCAGCTCGGCCAGCTCCTCGCGACGCAACCCGGTGGTCCGTCGGCCGTGCCGGGCAGGCAGCCCCGCCGCGGACGGCGCGAGCCGATCCCGCCACGCACGGATGGTGGGGCCCAGGGCACTCGCAGTGGTCACCGGTCGATCATCCCCCGCGACGTCACGCCGTGGTGCTGGTCCGGGTGGTACGGCGAGTCCTACCGTCGCCTCGTCCCTGGTGGGCCGCTCCCCGAGTCCGCAGGATCGACCCATGACCATCACCTTCATCACCGGGGCCAACAAGGGCCTCGGCCTCGAGACCGCCCGCCGCCTCTCCGAGCTCGGACACACCGTCCTCCTGGGCGCCCGCGACCGTGAGCTCGGCACCGCCGCCGCTGAACGCCTCGGCGTCCGCTTCGTCCAGATCGATGTCACCGACGACGAGTCCGTGCGGGCCGCCGCCGCCGACGTCGAGGCCCACGAGGGCCGCGTCGACGTGCTCGTCAACAACGCCGGCGTCGCCGGAACCTACGGCGTCGAGGTCGCTGACCTGAGCGGGACCGACGTCCTGGACGTCTTCGACGTCAACGTCGCGGGCGTCGTGCGCACGACCACCGCCTTCCTGCCTCTCCTGCGACGGTCCGTCGACGCCGTCATCGTCAACGTCAGCAGCGGCATGGGGTCCCTCGAGCACACCCACGACCCGGCCCGCCCCGAGTCACACGTCGTCGCGCCGGTCTACACCGCCTCCAAGGCCGCGCTCACCATGCTGACCACGCAGTACGCCAAGGCGTTCCCCGACGTACGCATCAACGCCGCCGACCCCGGCTACACCGCCACCGACCTCAACGCTCACAGCGGTCCGCAGACCGTCACCGAGGGGACGGACGCCGTCGTGTCCCTCGCGACCGAGGGTCCGGGCCACGCCTCGGGGCGCTTCGTGGACCGGCACGGTGAGACCTCCTGGTCCTGACCCCTCGGGTCCGCACGGAGCCGTGCCCTAGGGAAGCCCCGCCCGCCGGTCTCGTTCGGCTAGTGGCCGTCGGCGTACGCCCGCCGGCGGCCCCAACGTCACTGCCGTCCGGCGAGCCGTGGCCGCCCTCGTCGACGACGATCTGGCACCCGGGACGACGCCTCACCGAGGCGGTGGGGCCCTGCACCCTTGACAACCTACAACCAATCGGTTGTAGGTTGTTCTCATGGACGACGCGGACGAGGACCGGGCGGATGCCTGGTTCCACGCGCTCTCCGACCGCACGCGGCGCGACATCCTGCGCCGGGTGCTGGCCGGGGAGCACTCCGTCTCGACGCTCGCGGCGTCCTACGAGATGAGCTTCGCCGCGGTGCAGAAGCACGTCGCCGTGCTGGAGAGGGCGGGCCTGCTGACCAAGCGTCGGCAGGGCCGCGAGGCCCTCGCCAGTGGCGACCTGACGGCGGTGCGGTCGGTGGGCGCCATGCTCACCGAGCTGGAGTCCCTCTGGCGGGGCCGCATCGCCCGGATCGACGAGCTCATCGACGTACCGGCCCCGCCCACCCAGGACGCACCACCACCCCACCCACAGGAAGGTTGATGGCCATGCCCGTCACCGACGTCTCGCACGACCTCGATGCCCGCACCCTCACGATCGTCGCGCACTTCGCCAGCCCGCCGAAGCGGATCTGGGAGGTGTACGCCGACGCGCGTCAGCTCGAGCGGATCTGGGGACCGCCGACCCACCCGGCCACGTTCGTCGACCACGAGCTGGTTCCGGGCGGTCGGATGAACTACTACATGACCAGCCCCGAGGGCGAGAGGTACTACGGCTACTGGGAGGTGCAGACCGTCGACGAGCCCACCGGCTTCACCTTCGACGACGGCTTCGCGCTCGACGAGGCGTTCACCAAGAACCCCGACCTGCCCGTGGGCAGGAACGCGTTCTCCTTCGCCGAGCACGACGGTGGCACCCGCGCCACCTTCGAGAGCATCTACGCCACCCCCGAGGCCCTGCAGGCGGTCCTCGACATGGGGATCGTCGAGGGCGCGTCCTCGTCGATCAACCAGATCGACGACCTCGTCGCCGGCTGACCCTGCGCGCACCCCCGCCCGTCGACCGGCTCAGAACTCCGACATCTTGTCCCAGCCGTCGCGGTCAGCGGCGTCGATGTAGAGGATGTCGGGGCGCTCGGCGATGTACTGCTTGGCCTCGTCGTCGCCTCGCTGGAAGTGCTCGGAGCGGACGTGCGCCTCGCCGGCGGCGGCATCGTCGAAGGCCTCGATCGTCAGGATCGTGTCGGGGTCGTCGACGCTGCGGTAGTGCTCGTACCACTTGTTGCCGGGCTCGGCACGGGTCGCGTCGGTGTAGGCCTGGCTCGCCGCGAGGTAGGCGTCCGCGGTGCCGGGCTTGAGCTTCTTCTTCACGGTGATGTAGATCAAGGCTCTCCTCGGTCGGGGTGGGCGGGTCCGGGCGTCGGACTGGGTCGACATGGCTTGATCCGACCGGGACCACCTCCGGATAATAGAGAGGTGCTGTTCCATCGGTACGTCGCCCTCGGGGACTCCCAGACCGAGGGGATGAACGACCTCGACCCCCATGGGGGCATCCGTGGGTGGGCGGACAGGTTCGCCGGCTACCTGGCCGAGGGCAACCCGGGTCTTCTCTACGCGAACCTCGCCATCAGGGGCCGCCGGACGAGGCGGATCCGTGCCGACCAGCTCGATCGGGCCCTGGAGCTCGAGCCCGACCTGGTCAGCGTGATGGCCGGCGCGAACGACGTGCTGGGTTCGTTCGACCTCGACGAGACGATGACCGACCTGGAGGCCATGTACGTCGCTCTGCGCGGCATCGGTGCCACCGTCATGGGGTGCACCTTCCCGGACCCGGGTGCGAGCTTCAGCCTGGCCCGACGCCTGACGCCGCGGGTGCGCGACCTCAACGCGGCCATCCGCGACGCAGCCGCCCGGTACGGGGTGGTCCTCGTCGACTTCGAGGCCTACCCGGTGATCAACGACCCTCGCTGGTGGACCCACGACCGGCTCCATCTCAACACGGCCGGTCACACGCGCCTGGCCGTGGCCTTCGCCGACGTGCTCGGCGTACGCCCCGACACCTCCTGGCAGGAGTCGTTGCCTCCGCTGTCGCCGCGCGCCTGGTGGCGGAGCCGCGTCGAGGACGGCGAGTGGGTGGCCCGCTACTGGGTGCCGTGGCTCGTGCGTCACGTCCGAGGTCGCTCCACCGGCGACCACCGCCTGCCCAAGCGCCCCGCGCTGGAGCCGGTGTCACCGATCGTCGAGTGATCGGCCTGTACGGACGGCGGGGGCGCGTGCCACGCTGACCGCAGGAGGCGCCGTGGACGAGGCAGACGACGTCATGGGGATGGTGCGTGGCGCCTGGGTGTCGCTGTGTGTGCGGGCGGCGTGCGAGCTGGGCGTGCTCGACGCGCTGGATGGGCCACGCACCCTCGTGGACCTGGCCGACCGGACCTGCTGCGACCCGTCGGCGCTGGCCAGGCTGCTCCGCGTCCTGGCCGACCTCGACCTGGTGGCCGTCACCGAGGACGACCGCTACACCGCGACGTCGCGCGGTGAGGTGCTGCGGGTGGGCCATCCCAGCGGTGTCCGCGACCAGGCGCTGATGCAGACCGTCCTGCCGAAGCTCAACGCCTGGCAGCACCTCTCGGACGCCGTACGAGACGGAGGCCCGGTGTTCGAGGAGCTGCACGGGTTCACGTCGTGGGAGTGGCTGGCCTCCCACCCCGAGGAGGAGGTCGTCTTCAACGCGGCGATGGCCCGGAGGAGCGCTGGCCAGGTCGCGGCCATCCGGGCGGCCTGGGACTTCGCCCGGACGCGGCTGGTCGTCGACGTCGGCGGTGGCGAGGGAGCGATGCTGGCAGGACTCCTCCACGAGGAGGGCCACCTCGAGGGCATCGTGGCCGACCGTCCGGCGGTCGCAGACGCCGCCACCCGAGCCCTGGCCACCTCCGGGTTGGAGGGCCGGGGCCGCGGGGAGCCATCCGACTTCTTCACCGCCGTACCGACGGGCGGCGACGTCTACGTCCTGTCCAACGTCCTGCACGACTGGGACGACCAGCAGGCGACGTCGATCCTGCGCACCGTTCGCACGGCCATGGGACCGGACGCCCACCTGCTGGTCGTCGAGAACGTCCTGGACGCCCCAGGGCGCACCCCACCGCAGCAGCGCGACCTCCACCTCGTCGACCTGCACATGCTGGTGATGTTCGGCGCCCGGGAACGCACCCAGGCCGAGTACGACGCCCTGCTCCTCGAGGCCGGCTTCGTCTCGTCCCGGCTCAGCCCTTCACCCAACCGGTGGAACGTGCTCCGCACGCGGCCGGCACGCTGACCTAGGCGGACGGGCTGGGGAAGGGGAAGACCGCAGGGCTGCGGTGGCCGTCCTTCCCGACCGCGCGGACCCCGAGGACCGCGTTGTCCTTGGACACGTCGACCGTGGCCTCACCGACGTCCCCGACCTCGATGCGATGGGTCCACACCGGGTTGATCGTCGGGCGCCAGACGATCTCGAAGCCTCGCCGGTGCGGGTCGGTGTCGTGGGTCCACCTCAGGGTGGTCTGGTTGGTCAGGTCGGTGACGTCGACGACGACGTCGCGGGGCAGCCGCGGCGCCTGGGAGGCCGACCACATCCACGCGGCGTTGACCTGTGCCACCCGTGCCACGTAGTCGACGTCGACGAAGCGGGGCAGGTCGCCGTACTGCACGCCGTCCTCGACGCGGACGTCCTGGTGCTGGTGGGCGAAGTTCTCGTGCGGCTCGGTGAAGCGGCCGGCGGGCCAGCCCTGCTCGAGGAAGGGCAGGTTGTCGCCACCGCGCAGGAACCGGTCCTCGCGGTAGATCATCCGGATGTTCATCCCGGTCGTCCGCTGGCCGGCCACCTCGTTGACGAAGCGGGCGAGCTCCCGGGACGGTGAGTCGTTCTCCCCGCCGATGGAGATCCGCAGCTGCTGGCGGTCGGGGTCCTCGTTGGCCGGGACGCCCTCGGAGAAGAGCCGGAGGCTGTAGGCGTCGCGCCGGCCGTTCTCGTCGCGGCTGCTGCCCACGATGTCGTTGGTGAACATGCCCTCGACCTGAGCACCGCCGTCCTTGAGCTGCTGGGCCAGGAACGTCGAGCCGTAGAGGCCCTGCTCCTCCCCGGCCACGGCGGCGAAGACCAGGGTGCAGCGCGGCCGGCGCGTGGCCATGACCCGGGCCAGCTCGAGGGAGACCGCGACGCCGGACGCGTCGTCGTCGGCACCCGGGGCGAAGCCGGTGGCGTTGAGGACGTCGGTGACGCGGGAGTCGTAGTGCCCGCTGATGACGTAGGTCCGGTCGGGCTCGACGTCCCCTCGCAACGTCGCCACCACGTTGCTGATGCGGGTCGCCGTGGGGATCCGTTCGGCCGGCTCCTGGACGTACGACGGCACGGTGACGACCATCCGGCCACCCGAGGCGGCGGCGTACCTGCGCATCCGCCGGGCGAGCCAGTCCCGTGCCGCCCCGATGCCCTGGTGAGGATCGTCCTGCGCCGAGATGGTGCTGCGCGTGCCGAACGAGACCAGCTTGCGGATGTTCGCCTCGATGCGCGCCGGGTCGATCTCACGAAGGACCTGGCGCAGCTCGGGGTCGGCGGGCTGCGGCCGCACCGGGAGGCCGGGCCCCGCCGGCCAGTCGAGGCCGCTGAGCAGGGGGTTGGCAGCGCCGTGGTGCCCGGTGGCCCCGGCCGTGCCGGGGACGAGGCTCGCCCCGGCGGCTCCGAGGGCGACGGCCCCGGTGCCTCCCAGGAAGCGGCGTCGGCTGGTGGCGGGTGACTGCGGTGAGGGGGTCTGGTCGTTCATGACGTTCTCCTAGCGTCCGAGATGTCCGACCAGTTTCAACCCATGGTGGCGGATCCGGGAAGGACCCCGGACCCGCGATGTTCCCCAGGTCGTCGCTGTGGACGCATCTGCGACACGGTGGTCGACGGACCGCGGCCGTGGCCGTCTACCCATGAGGGATGGACACCTCTGGCCCGACCAGGTTCCTTCCGATCCGGCCGAGCGTCCTTCAGGCGGTCTCGGCGATCCGCTTGATCGCGGCGAGGGTGGCAGGGATCCCGGCGTGCGCCTGCCGGGTGCGGTCCTCGATCTCATCGGCGGCCCGGTCGCCGTACTTCTGAGCGAACATCGACAGTCCCTCCGGAAGGAACTCCCAGGTCTCGGTCAAGCGCGTGCCCTCGTCCTCCGGCTGCAAGGTGAAGCCCCACCGCACGTACGTCCCGCCCACCACCCAAGCGAACTCGCGGCCGCGGTCGGCCGCGACCACGCGGGACCGGGTCTCCCAGGTGCGGTCCGGGAGCTCGTTGTGCCCGGTGAACCAGGCACCGACCCGACCCGCCTCGTCCTGCTCGTCCCACCAGCAGGAGGTGCACACGGGGCTCCACTCGCCGGTGCGGGTGACGTCGCTGACGAGGTCGTAGACCGCGTCAGGGGTGGCCGCGACGACCACCACGTCCTGATGGGTGCGTGACACCGGCTGCGTCATCCGCGCTCACTCCTCTGTCGACGGCTGCCGCCGTGCCAGTCCTCCTGCGTCCCGACGCTTCCCGGCTCCACGCCGAACCCGATCAGCTGCGGCTTCTCACGCAGGCTGCGCTTGAGCTCGGCGAAGCCGGGGAAGCGGGCCAGGCCGACCACGTGGTCCCACAGCTCCCCGGCCTGCCCCGGTTCGGGGAGCCGGCTGATCACGGGGCCGAAGAAGGCCACCCCGTGCGGGGGCTCGAAGTGGATGATGGGCGTGCCGACGTCCTTGCCGGTGAGAGCGAGGGCCTCCTCGCCGTCGGCGCGGATCGCGTCGTCCCAGGAGGGGTCGTCCAGCGCGTCGGCGAGGTCGGCGGGCAGGCCCACCTCGCGCAGGACGGGCTCGAGGAACCCTCGCGTGCCGTGCCGTGCGCGGTCGGCCGTCGCGTCGTCGGTGTCGGCGGGCGGCGTGTCGAAGATCTGGGCCCCGAGGGCGGCCTGCAGCGAGTCGACGGCGTCGGCGCCGTGCTCCTCACGGGCTCGGGCGACCGCACGCAGCAGACGGAGCCCGGCGGTGTGACCTGCTTCGTACTCGGGTGGGAAGTGCGCTGCGTAGTCGATGTGCTCGTTGATCAGTCGCAGCGAGATGAACCGCCAGTCCACCGTCAGGCCGCGCTCGGCCTGCACCATCCGGATCCACCTGCTGGTCAGCCAGCAGAAGGGGCACACCGGGTCGAAGTAGAAGCGGAGGTCGGCAGTCGTCATGGACCGAGACTAGGACCTCGACCACCACCGGGACGCTGCCGCAGCGCAGCCAGGAGGGCCGTTCGCATCAGCCAGGCGCTCAGGAGGGCCGGCTCGTCCGCGGCCCTGCCGTCAGCCGGCACAGGTGGGAGGCCGATCCTCTCTCCACCCGTACGCCGAGCTCCTCGTGGAGCTCCCGCGCCAGAGCGTCCAGCTCCGACTCGCCGACCTCCATCACGCCACCAGGGAGCTCCCACACGTCCGGGTGGGCGCGCGGTCCGGTCTTCGGTGCACGAGCAGCACCCGGTCGTCTCGGACGAGCGCGCCGACCACGACCTCGTGCATGCGCCCATGAGAGCACGGGCGCCCTGCCCATCGACGTACGGCTGCGTCGGCACCAGGGGCGGTTGTCCCAGGGTCAGGCACACCTACCTCTTCTGGCGCCCCGTCACCGTCATCACGTCGGGGGACGTCCACCCGGACCCGACCCGACATGGACATCGCTCGAGATGGCCCCCCAGCACCCCGAGCACCCGAGCGGGCACACCCTGCAGGGTGGCGCGCTGGGGACGGGGGGCACTTCCACCGGACCGGCCTCCAGGTGGGGCAGCCCCCTCGATGACTTCCGGGGTGGACGCTGGTCGGTAGGACGAGGGCTCCACCGAGAGTCCGCGTGCCCATCCTGACGACGGGAGATCCAGCATGACGAAGCACGACCAGCCCACGGCCGCCCCGACGATCGTGGATCGAGCCCGGTTCGAGGAGGCCCTGGCCGAGCAGGTCGCGGCGGAGAAGGACGTCACCCGGCACAACGACCGGGTCTCCGCCAGCCGTCGTCGCCTCCCCATGGTCGAGGTGGAGGACTACACGTTCACCGGTCCCGACGGGCCGGTGCGGCTGACCGAGCTGTTCGGGGACACGTACCTGTTGCTCGTGCAGAACGTGATGTTCGGTCCCGACTGGGACGAGGGCTGCCCGAGCTGCACCTGGGCGGTGGACAACCTCCCCGCGAACATGCAGCGACTGACAGAGGAGGCCATCGCCTTCGCGATGGTCTCCCAGGCCCCGATCGAGAAGCTCGAGGACTGGCGGGCCAAGCGGGGATGGGACCACCGCTGGGTGTCGTCCCACGGCACCTCCTACCACGACGACTGGGGATGGACCCAGACCGACGCGAACGGCCAGGAGGGACAGCTGCCCGGCTACTCCTACTACCTGCTCAAGGACGGCAGGCCCCACCTGACGTACGCGACCACGGCCCGCGGCACCGAGGCGATCCTGCCGGTCGCCCACATCATGGACCGCAGCGTCTACGGCCGGCAGCAGGACTGGGAGGACAGCCCCGAGGGCTGGCCACAGTTCCCCACGTACGGCTGACCGCGTCAGGTCGAGCGGGCCCAGGCGGCGTAGAGCGGGTCGCGACCCCACCGCGTGGCGGTGCGCAACGCGGTCGTCACGTCCGTGAAGCCGGCACGCTCCAGGTAGGCCCGGACGATGGCGACGCGTCCGTCCTCGTCGGTGGCCAGCCACCCGCGGATCGCCTTGGTCGGGAAGCACCGGTTGCTGAAGGTCAGCGCCACCACCCCACCAGGACGCAGCACCCGCCTGGTCTCGCGCAGGACCTCGATCGGCTGGACGAGATAGTCGATGGACACGCAGCAGACCACCGCGTCGAAGGTGGCGTCCTCGAAGCACAGGTGCGGCTCGACGTTGAGGTCCTGGACGACGACCTCGTCGGCCAGCGGGTTCGCCTGCAGCTCGACCTCGTTCATGCCCAGCACGACCAAACCACCGCTGGGCCGGCGGGACAGGTGCGACACCCACGACGACATCAGGTCCAGGACCCTGCCCTCGGGCACGCCCAGGTCGTCGTACAGCCGGGTCACCGCCGCGATGGCACCGTCGTCGATGTGGGTGACCAGGCGCGGTGGTGCGTAGAAGTCCGCATCGTCGGTCGGGTCCTGCCGATCGAAGAAGCCGGGTGGCCAGGCATCGTCGGTCATCCCTGCATCCTGCCTCAGCCGCTCACCCATCACTCCCCACCATGGCCCGCGAACCTGCTCACACCGACGTCAGGTCGAGGACGAGGACTGCGAGCGCGGCGCCGACGTATGCCGTGGTCGCGAAGCCCACGACCTGGACCCGCCGGTGCTCGCTGCACGGCGCGCGGGCGAGCAGCCACGCGAGCGCCGGAAGCACGAGGACGCCGTGCAGGGTCACGGCGTGGAACTCCCTGAGGAAGCCGGTGACGGCGTAGGCGTGGTCCGCTGGGCCCGTGTTCATCGCCACCGTGCCCACGGCGATCATGGCGGCGCCGGCGGCCAGACCAGAGACCAGCAGCAGGAAGCCCGCCCGTAGGGCGAGCCGCATGCTCGGTGGTGCGTCGGTCCGACCGGCGACGGCGAGCACGGCGAACCAGCCGAGCACGCCGATGAGCACCGCGCCACCGATGGCCAGCCCCACCGCGACGACCGTGTCGGTCGGGGTGGAGCGGTTCAGGTGCGACGGCACCCCGCGCCACGCCTGCAGGGTGATGCCGAAGACCTCCACGACGCAGTCAGCCGCGAAGACCCCCAGCAGGATGCCGCGGGTGCGCCCCGGCATCCGCAGGTACGACGTCACCCAGACCACCGACGCGAGGGTCAGCCCGAAGGAGACGCCGAAGGTGAACGGCTTGCGCCACGACACGGGCCCGGCCCATGGACGGTCGTCCACGGCGAACACGAGGAGGTGGAACAGGCCGGCGAGCACGAGCGCGGCGCTGAGGGCGAGCAGTGCCAAGGTGCGAGGGTCGGGTGCGGCCGGTCGGGCCCATCCCCGAGGGTCCGCGACGGCGGTTTCTCTGCTCACCAATCATTCGTAGCACGAACGATTATGAGACGCAATGGTTCGGGGTCGTCTGTCAGACTCGACCGGTGCCTCGCCCCACGGGAATCGCCTTCCTGCTCGCCCAGCTCGGTGCGCACGCCTCCGACCGCTTCGCGGAACGGATGGCCGCGCTCGACCTCACGCCGGCGCACGTAGGGGTGCTGCGGGTCGTCGGACAGCATCCGGGGCTCAGCCAGCAGGCCCTCTCGGAGCGGCTGGGTGCTCTGCCGTCAAGGATCGTCCGCCTCGTCGACGAGCTGGAGCAACGCGGCCTCGTCGAGCGACGACGGAGCCAGAAGGACCGCCGCAACCACGAGCTGTACGTGGCGGCGAGCGCCGGCGAACGGATCGATGCGGTCCTCGCCGCCGTGGGTGAGCACGACGTGGCCCTCACCGCCGGTCTGACCGCCGCCGAGAAGCGGACGCTGGTCGAGCTGCTGGGCAAGGTCGCTGCCCAGCAGGGACTCTCGTCCGAGGCGCACCCGTCGTACGCCGCTCGCCGACCGCGCGGCGCCGACGAGCCGGCGTGAGCCGCACAGCAGCGACCCCGGTGCGCCGGTCCGGAGGACCGGACGCACCGGGGTCGTCAGCGGTGGGCCTCAGACGAGGACCGGTGCCCGGTCGGGCTCCGTGGGCCCGGCGTGCTCCGGCTGGGCGACCGGGTCCTCCCCGTCCAGTGACCCGCCCTCGATGTCGATGACCGGCAGGCGACGGTCCAGCCACTGCGGGAGCCACCACGCATGGTGCCCGAGCAGGCTCATCACGGCCGGGACGAGCACCATCCGCACCAGCGTGACGTCGAGGAACACCGCCACGGCGAGGCCGACGCCGAACATCTTGGTCGTCACCTCCACGTCGAGGATGAAGGAGGCGAAGACGCAGACCATGATCAGCCCCGCGCTGGTGATGACCCGGGCGGTCGAGCCGACGCCCTCGACCATGGCGCGGCTGGGCTGACGGTGCCGCAGGTACTGCTCACGCACCCGGCTCATCAGGAACACCTCGTAGTCCATCGAGAGGCCGAACAAGATGGCGAACATGAGCATCGGCGCGAGGGGCATGATCGGGACCGACTCGTGCACGCCGATCAGCTCGGCACCCCATCCCCACTGGAACACCGCCACGATGACGCCGTAGGCCGCTCCCACTCCCAGCACGTTGAGCACCGCCGCCTTCAGAGGCACCAGCACCGACCGGAAGACGATCATCAGCACCAGGAACGAGAGGCCGATCACCGCGCCGAGGAACAGGGGCATCCGGGCCTGGAGCCGGGACGAGACGTCGTCGGTGAGGGCGGTCGCGCCGGTCACCGACGTCGCGGCCGAGTGAGCCGCCGACAGCCCGGGGGAGCAAGGGTGTCCTCCCGGAGGTGGGTGAGCAGCGGCCCGGTGGCGGACGTCCTGCGGCGACGTGGTCGGCGTGACCATGAAGAGCGTGAGGTCGCGCGTCGCGTCGACCACCGGTGCGTGGCCGGGCGCGACGCTGGCGACCCGCCGGGTTCGGCCGCGAGCGCGGTGCCCGTCGCCACCGCGCGGCGTGGTCCCCGGCCGTGTCCACGACGACCGTGCAGGGGGCCGTTGGTCCCGGGGCCGTACCCGTCGGCCATCAGGTCGTAGGCCTTGCGCGTGGTGACGTCCTGGCGTCGTTGCCGGCGTCCGAGAATCCCAGGTGCATCGAGGAGCACCGGGACCGCGAGCAGGCCGAGCACCACCGCCGCCGCCCCGCCGAAGAGGACGGGCCTGGCCACGACCCTCCTGGCCCACCTGGCCGAGCGTCGAGTTCGGGTCCTAGCCGGCTCGCGGCTTCACGAACGGGATCCTCGCGCTGTTCACGCGGTGCTTGACCACGCCGAGCATCGCGGGCAGCAGGGTGATCGAGGCCAGCATCGTGACCGCCACCATCAGCGCCGAGCCGTAGCCCATCATCGCCATCATCGGGATCCCGGAGACCTTCAGACCGAGGATCGCGATGATGACCGTGACGCCGGCGAAGAGCACCGACAGGCCGGCGGTCGCGTTGGCCCGGCCGATCGCCACGGGGACGCTCTGACCCGAGGCCAGGTTCTGGCGGTGCCGCGCCAGGATGAACAGGGCGTAGTCGATGCCGACACCCAGCCCGAGCATCAGGGCCACGACACTCGTGATGTTCGGTACCGACAGGAACCCGGACATGATCCCGATCGTGCTGCTGCCGATGACGATGGCCATGAGCGCCGCCAGGATCGGGAGGCTCATCGCGACCAGGGAGCCGAACGCGACAGCCAGGATGATGATGGCCATCACGATGCCGATGAGGTCACTGTTGCCGGACGACTCGACGTCGGCGTACCCGAGGCCGCCGTCGTACTCGACCTCGACACCGTCGTCGCGCAGCTCCTGGACCGCCGTCTGCGCTGCGCCGAGCTCGGCGGTGCCGATCTTCTCGCGGTCGTAGCCGACCGTCGCGAACGCCGTCCGACCGTCCGCGCTGAGGGTCGGACCCACGCGGGTCGTAGGGGCTGCTCACGGCCTTGACGTGGTGACCCTCCCCCAGCCGGACCACGGCCTTCTCCACGGCGGCTCGTGTCTGGGGATCCGTCAGCCCGTCGGCGGAGTGGAAGACGACATTGGAGGAGTACAGGGTCTGCTCGGGGAACCGGTCCTGGATGAGGTCGGCTGCGCGCTGCGACTCGGCGCCCGGCAGGCTGAACCGCTCGTCGGGGGGGCCACCCAGGGACATGTTGAGCATCAGGACGGTCGCGGCGATGAGGGCCCAGGCGCAGATCACCCGCCATGGGTGCCGACCCGCGAAGTTCCCGATGCGGTACAGAAGGTGTGACATGGCCATGGGCTCCTGGAGTTCGCGGCGACCTGGCTGGTCGACCTGGTAGGTCTCCACCGTGGCGTCGCGGCCCCCTGCCGCACATCGGCCTGGGGGTCTGATCCGCACCAGACCCGGGACCAGTGGAGCGGCCTCGCGGCATCGGTCGCACGACCGATGGACCAGGTCTGCAGACCCAGCGCCCCACCGGCTCGGATGCGCTCAGGAACCTCGAGGGTCAGCCGGCCGGGATGACGTACGGACCTCGGAACAGGCCCTTGGGGTCGAACGTCGTGCGCAGCTGCCGCAGCCGGGTGTAGTTGCTCCCGTAGTACGACGACAGGGCCCGGGACGGCTCCAGGTAGTTGATGTAGCCGCCGACCGAGGCGGTGCCGAACTTCGTGTGCCCCGTCGAGATCCAGCTGTACGTCGAGGTCTTCACGGCCGCACTCGGCGCGGAGGTGAAGTCGACCTTCCACTGCACCGACGCCTTGGCGGTACGCCACGGGAACGCCGTGCTGGACACGGTCTTGCTGGCCACGGCGCCGCCGAAGGGCTCGAAGTACAGGGTCGTGGTCGAGCTGGTCTTGGCTCGCGCTCGCAGGTAGGAGCTGATCGCGGAGATCTCGGTGCTGGTCAAGGAGCGGCCGAGGACGTCACTTCCGGCGAGGTAGACCTTGCGGGTGATCTTCCCGCCATCGGCGACCGGCTGGCACTGGGCGTCGGTGTAGGCGGTGCACCCCCCGCTCTGCTGGTAGGCCTGCAGGTGGGTGTACTGGGTGACGGTCTGCGTGGTGGGGTTCTTGCCGATCGCGGCGACGAGCGCGTTGGCCTCGGCCGTCGCCGACGTTCCGAGCGAGAACACCTTGATGTTCGCCTGCACCGATCCCGAGCGGCACAACAGCTGCAGCACCGGCCAGCTGCTCACCGGTGCCGACGCGAGGCGTGCCTGCCACCCGGCGATCACCGCCTCCACGTTGGCGTCGGGCCAGCTCAGGGTCGCGAAGCTGATGGGCAGCGCTGGGCTGGTCGCGAAGGTGAAGGACGTGGCGATGCCGAAGTTGCCACCGCCCCCACCGCGACAGGCCCAGAACAGGTCGGGGTTCTGGGTCGCGGAGGCGGTGACCGTACTGCCGTCGGCCAGCACGACCTGGATGCTCTGCAGCGCGTCGGCGGTCAGGCCGTACACGCGGTCCTCGAACCCGATGCCACCACCCAGCGTCAGTCCTGAGACCCCCACCGTCGGGCACGTCCCGGTCGCCACCGTGCGCCCGAACGGCTCCAAGGCTGCGTGCACGTTGTACAGCCGTGCGCCGGCACCCACGACCACGGTCTGGTTCGCGCTGTTGTACGCCACCGTGTTGAGCCTGCGCACGTCCAGCTGGATGCCCTGGTCGCCGCCCGAGGCGCCCACGTAGGAGTGACCGCCGGCCCGGGGCGCGATCGTGGCCGTGTGCGCGGCTGCGAACGTGACCGCCGCCGCCACGTCCGCCGTGCTCGCCGGTTGCACCACGGCGAGCGGACGCTGGGTGTCGTAGATCGGGTCGAACAGCTGGCTGGTGGTCAGGTAGCTCGACGCCGACGGCAGCACCACCGTCCCCGTGATGGCGGCATCCAGCTCCGCGAACTCGGCCGCGGTCGGCACCCCGCCCACAGCCGCGCTGGCCCGTGGGACGAACCCGGTGACTCCGCCGAGGCGGCCCACCGCGGCGGCCCCGAACAGCCCCGTGCCTGCGAGCAACGACCGGCGTGAGATCTGTGGATTCCGCACGGCCGGACACTTGCATGATTCGGCCGTTACGGAAAATGTAGATCCGCTTACTTTATCGAAAGCCGACTCTGTCCGGCCAGGAACGCCAAACACCAAACACTATTCTTTACGAAAGGCTCTCTATATGGGCCGTTGAGGCTTTCGTAAAGGAAAGGATAAGGCTGAACGGAAGGAGGAACGGCTCAGGTCGGCGATGGACCCATCAACCGGCCGTGACGTCCCACTCGTCGACGTCCAGCATCTCGCCCTTGCTGGCACCGGTCGACCGAGCGGCCACGGTCAGTGCGGAGCCGTCGTACTGGGCGGTGTAGCGGTAGGTGATCGTGGTGAAGGCGCTGCTGACCAGCTTGATCGAGAAGCTCACCCCCGGGGCGAGCCTGGTCCCGTTGGAGCGGGTCTCCCGCACGACCAGACCGCCGTTGACGGTGCTGGCCTGAGACCCCGCCTTCACGCTCGCGGTGACGACGTACGTCGTGCCGGCGACCGACGTCTGGGTCAGAGTCTGGTGGACGCCGATGGACCCCGCGCCCGTCGCGGTGACCGCCGCGCCGGTGCCGCTGCTGCCGGCCGTCGAGGACACCGCCAGGGCCGAGGTGCCGGTGTCCCTGCCCCAACCGATGAGGCCCGAGTCGTAGTGGGGGTTCACCACCAGGTTGGACGGGGCGGTCGCGGCCACAGCACTCGTCAGCGGGACCGGGCTGGCGACAGCCACCACGGCCATGGTCGTGACGAGTGTGCGGTTCATGGAGCTGCCTCTCGGAACGGGTGGAGGTGCTGGCACGCGCGGGCCATCCGGGTGCGCGGTGCCGCTTTCGTGGAAGACACCCTGAGGGGTACGGCCGCGGGTGAGCCAAGCCTAGGGACGGTCGGGCTTTCCCTCAGGCGAAGTGGGAAAGGTCCCGAAATCACCCGCGGGCACCGCCCACCAGGTGTCCATCCGTGCGACGGCGTCGGCGCCACGGCCCTGCTCCAGCACCCGTGCCAGGCGGAAGAGGTACGCCGCGATGCCGGCGGCGCCCTGCATCCACCCCGGCCCGGGGGGCAGCAGCGGGTCGGCGTTGCGGTGCTCGACGAAACGCCAGTACGCGTGCTCGCCGTCCTCGATCGCGCGGTCGACGAGCGCATCCCCCAGCACGACCGCGAAGGTGAGGTCGTCGTCGCGACCGTGGCGCTGCCACGAGCCGAGGACCACCTCGCCGACGCCCGCCGTGCCGCAGCAGCGCCCGTCGTTGTCCCAGAAGCCCGGACGCAGCCGGGCCGGGATGCCCGAGACCCGCAACGAGTGCAGGCAGGCCAGCTCCAGCTCGGCCGGGGTGGAGCCGCCGACCGTCGTGACGCCGGCACGGTCCAGGGCCGTGAACAGCAGCGAGGTCCCGGTGGGTCCGTGGCACCAGGAGGAGGTGAAGGTGTCCAGGTCGCTCTGGCCCGGGATGCGGCGGGGGAGGCGGAGCCCGCCGTCACCGGTGTCGGCCAGCGTCAGCAGGTGCTGCGTGCCCGCTGTGGCCAGGTCGACGAGCTCGGGACGGTCGAGCGCCATGCCGGCGGCGGCCAGGGCAGCGGCGATGCCCGCCTGGCCGTGCGACCAGTTGGGCATGACGACGTCCTCGATCAGTAGGAACCGGCGCGGGACGAAGGGCCAGTACGGAAGGCCCTCCCGGACCTCCTGCTCGGCCAGCAGCACGTCGACGGCGCGGCGGGCGAGCTCGGCTGCCCCCGGGACGTCGTGTCGCAGGGCCCAGACCGCTCCCATCAGGACGCCGGCAGTCCCCAGCGTCGCGTCGTTGCAGCGTCCTCCCGGCGTCGCGCGGGGCGGCCCGATCCACGAGCTCGGCCAGCCGTCCGGGGTGGCCAGCTCGTGCAGCCGCGCGACCGCTGCTCCGGCTCCCGGAGCGTGCAGGGCGATGAGCACCCCGATGGTGCTCGTCAGGCCGTCGAAGTAGTCGCCCTCCGTCTCCGCCTCGATGCGCCGCACCAGCATCGCGCCGATGCCCTCGCCCAGGGCACGCTCGGCGGCCGTCAGTGACCGGGTCAGGGCGATCTCGGCCATCGCGTGCGCCAGACCACCGATCCCGGAGTGCATGCCGTGCCCGAGCCCGGCCTCGGTCTGGCCCGCGTGCTCGGGCAGCCACAGTGCGTCGTCGTCCTGCCGCACCTGGGTCAGCGACCACGCCCAGGCGCGCTCGGCCAGCTCGCGGTAGGTCGAGGGGTCCGACGGCACCTCCCGATCCTGGCACGTCCTCGGACCGGTGGCTGCACGCGTGGAGGGTTAGCGTGCGGGCATGCCGCTCTCGCCCGAGGAGTTCTACGCCCACGCCCTCGCCGCCGCCGACGACGAGCAGCGGCTGCCGCTGTCCCGCATGACCGGCTGGGACATCAGCCCGTTCGAGCCGGAGGGCCTGCGCGTCTCGCCGCTGCGACCACCCGTGCTCCCGGAGCCGCCCCGGCACGGCGAGGACCCGCCGACTGCGGCTCGTGCCGCCGCCGCGACGAGGGCATCTGGCTCGACGACCACTGGCGGCTGACCCGCATCGGCGGGGTCGGGGTGCCGCTCGTGCTGATGCTGCACCCGCGCGACCACCACGACCTCGCCGACCTGCCCGACGACCTCGCGGCGGAGCTCGGCGTGCTGAGCACCCACCTGGCCCGGCACGTCGAGGCCCTGCCACACATCAGCCGCTGCCACGTCTACCGGCATCGGCGACGGCGGCGCCCACCTGCACGTCTGGCTCTTCGCCCGCCCCGAGGGCCAGGCCCAGCTGTTCGGGTCGTGGCTGGTGGTGTGGGACGACCTGCTGCCGGAGTACCCCGCCGCCCCGGCCGAGGCCGACGCCGCCGCGGTGGTGGACGCCCTGGTCGCCTCGTACGGCGGTCGCCGGGGCCCCGACGCGCCGGGTCACTGACCGTCGGACACGGATCACCCCTAGCCTGGGGAGGTGGCCGACCGACTGATCTTCCAGCTGGGCACCAACAACTGGCAGCGCGGAGGCGAGTTCGCGCCCGGCTCCGGCATCCTGCACGAGTCGCACCACCACGCCTACAACGCGTTGCCGGGGGTGCGCGCGTACTCGATGTACCCCTCGCGCCGCCAGCGCTTCGAGGAGGAGGACGTGCACGTCTTCCCCCTCGAGCACGACATCCCGATCTGCGAGTCGGTGTCGCCGACCAGCAGCTACCGCTGGCACGCGATGAGCGAGGCCGAGGTGGACGCCTACCGGCTGCGGCTGACGGACGCCGTCGCGGACTGGATCGACGAGATCGAGGCGCGCACCGGCGACGTCTTCAGCCTCGCGATCGCCCACCACGCCTTCATGAACACCGTCGTGCTGCGCGACGTGAACCGGCGCCGGGTGGCAGCCGGCAAGCCCCGGATGACGGTGCTCTGCTTCGCGCACGGCACGGAGCTGAAGATGTTCAACCACGAGCGGCGCGGCGACGACCCGGAGGAGTTCCCGCTCGCGCTTCCTGCCGTTCATGCAGCGAGGAGAAGATCTTCGACTTCGCCGACCCCGACCACGGGGTCGACGTGGTCGCGGCGATCTCGCTCGAGCAGGTGGACGCGCTGCTCGACGTGTTCCCCGAGTTCCCGCGCGACCGCGTGGTGCTCTCGCCCAACGGCTACAACCAGGACGTGTTCGTCCCGGCGCCCGACGGCACCGACCGGGCCGCCGTGCTGGGCCGCTTCTTCACCCAGCCGCTGGCGGGCAGCGACCTCGAGCCCGAGCCGGTGGCGCCGCCGGAGGGCTTCGACGCGGTGGTCGCGTTCTGCGGGAAGTTCGCCGACTGGAAGCGGCTGGACGCGCTGCTGCGCGCGGCCGCCGTCTACGAGCAGGACGAGCGCCGCATCCTCACCCTGGTGATCGGCTCCGGACCGGCCGAGGCCCAGCAGGGGCTGCACGCGCTGGCCACCGAGCTCGGGCTGCGTCGCACCTACTTCCTGGGCCCCCGCCCGCAGGACGAGCTCGCGCTGCTCTTCGCCTGCGCGGACGTGGGTTGCTTCCCGTCCTACCGGGAGCCGTTCGGGCTCGTCTTCGTGGAGTGCATGGCCTGCGGCACCCCGGTCATCGGCGCCGACTCGGGCGGCCCGCGGGACTTCGTCACCTCCGAGGTCGGCACCCTCGTGCCCGAGACCGACGACCACGCCGCCCTGGCCGCGTCCCTGGCCCAGGCCGTCGACCAGGCCGTGACCGCCGACTGGAAGAGCACACGCGGACCGGTGGCCGCGCAGTACGCGCGCAACCGCTTCAGCGTGACGGGGCAGGTGTCGCACCTGTTGGCCGAGGTCGACCGGCTGACCGGTCCGTAGCTGCACCTCGGCCGGCGGGGGTGGTGGCGGGGGTGGTCTCGAGGCTCGCTCCGCGCGCACCTCGACCAACGGGGCTAGGTTGCTGTGCATGTCAGACGCCTGGCTGACCAGCACCCGTTCGTCGTACGACACCGACGCGCCCGGCTACACCGAGCAGGTGCGCGGGCTGCTGGAGGGCGAGCCGTACCTCCGCGCGAGCCTGGCGCTGTTCGCCGAGCTGGTGCAGGAGGTCGGGGGCGGGCCGGTCGCCGACGTGGGCTGCGGTCCGGGGTACGTCACGGCGCACCTGCACGAGGCCGGCGTGGACGCGTTCGGCATCGACCTCTCGCCCGAGATGGTCGCCATCGCGCGGCGCGACCACCCGGAGCTGCGGTTCGAGGTCGGGACGATGACCGACCTCGACCTGGCGGACGACTCGGTCGCCGGCGTCGTCGCGTTCTGGTCGGTCATCCACGTGCCCGACCAAGCCGTCCCCGGCGTGTTCGAGCGAGTTCCGGCGGGTGGTGCGCACCGGGGGCTCCGGTGCTGGTCGGCTTCCACGTCGGCGACGGGACCCGGCACACGTCCACGGGCTACACCGGTCGCCCGATCAACGTCGACAGCCATCATCGCCGGCCGGGCAAGATCGCGGGCTGGCTCCGCGACGCCGGGTTCACGATCGAGGCGGAGCTGGTCATGGCGCCGGACGAGCGCCGTCCCGGGCGCCCTCGTCTTCGCCCGCGCCGGCACCCGGCGATGAGTCCGTGTCGGCAGGGCGGTCGGTAGGGCATGACGGCACGCGTGCTGGCGAGTGGGTTCGCGATGGGGGAGTCACCCCGGTGGCACGAAGACCGGCTGTGGCTGTGTGACTGGCTGGCCGGCGAGGTGCTCACCGTCGACGCCGACGGCCGCACCGAGGTGGTCCGGCGCATCGAGGGGCTGCCGTTCTCGGTGGACTGGCTGCCCGACGGTCGGGAGGTGTACGCGACGGCGCACGGGGTCGTGGTGGGGCCGGACCTCGCGCCGTACGGCGGGACCGGCCGACCGTGGAACGAGATCGTCGTCGACCCGGCCGGCCGCGTGTACGTCGACATGCCCGGCTCGATGCCCGGCGAGGAGCCGCGCCCCGGCATCGTGGCCGTGGTGCTGCCCGATGGCGAGACCCGACAGGTCGCCGACGACCTCTGGTTCCCCAACGGCATGGCCGTCACCCCGGAGGGCTCGACGTTGGTCGTGGCGGAGTCGCACGCGGCCCGGTTGACCGCGTTCACCATCGCCGAGGACGGCTCGCTGCGCGACCGCCGTACCTGGGCCGAGCTGGGGGAGGGGGCTGCGCCCGACGGCATCTGCCTCGACGCAGACGGCGCCGTCTGGTACGCCGACGTACCCCACCAGCACTGCCGTCGGGTCGCCGAGGGCGGGGCGGTGCTCGCCACGGTCGAGGTGGACCGGGGTGCTTCGCCTGCATGCTGGGCGGACCCGACGGAAGACGCTGCACGTCGTCGCGACCGACTGGCTCCGGCTGGACTGGCAGCACGGGGGTGGCGAGCGCACCGGGCAGGTGCTCGTGCACCAGGCGCCGGCACCGCACGCCGGACGGCCCTGACGACCCTCGGTCGGAGGGCGTCAGGGCCGTCAGTGCTGGTCGTGCTGGTCAGTGCCGTTGCGGGGACAAGGTCAGCGCCAGCCCAGCTCGGGGGCGACATCCTTCAGCAGCGACTCCAGCAGGTGGGCGTTGTACTCGACGCCCAGCTGGTTGGGCACCGTCAGCAGCAGGGTGTCCGCGGCCGATGGCCTCGTCCTCGGCCAGCTGCTCGACGAGCGCGTCGGGCTCGGCGGCGTAGCTGCGGCCGAACATCGCCCGCAGGTCGGCCTCGATGTGGCCGATCTGGTCCGTGCTGTCGCCCTGGTGGCCGAAGTAGGCGCGGTCGCGGTCGGTGACGAGGGCATGATCGAGCGGCTCACCGAGACGCGCGGCTCGTGCAGGTGCCCCGCCTCCTTCCAGGCGGCCTGGAAGACCTCGATCTGCTTGCGCTGCTGGACGTGGAACGGCTCGCCGCTCTCGTCGGCCTTCAGCGTCGAGCTCATCAGGTGCATGCCCTTCTCGCGCCGCCCAGCGGGCGGTGCGCGTCGGAGCCGGCGCCCCACCAGATCCGCTCGCGCAGGCCCTCGGAGTGGGGCTCGATGCGGAGCAGGCCCGGCGGGTTGGGGAACATCGGCCGCGGGTTCGGCCGGGCGAAGCCCTGCCCCTGCAGCACCTCCAGCAGCACGTCGGCGTTCCGCCGGGCCATGTCGGCGTGGTCCTGCCCCTCCTGCGGCTCGTAGCCGAAGTAGCGCCAGCCGTCGATGACCTGCTCCGGTGATCCCCGGCTGAGGCCGAGCTGCAGTCGGCCCCCGGCGATGAGGTCGGCGGCTCCGGCGTCCTCGGCCATGTAGAGCGGGTTCTCGTACCGCAGGTCGATGACGCCGGTGCCGATCTCGATCCGGGAGGTCTTCGCCCCGACCGCGGCCAGCAACGGGAACGGCGAGGCCAGCTGGTTCGCGAAGTGGTGGACCCGGAAGTAGGCGCCGTCGGCACCGAGCTCCTCGGCCGCGACCGCGAGGTCGATCGACTGCAACAGGGAGTCGGCGGCCGTCCGGACCTGGGAGTGCGGCGAGGGCGTCCAGTGGCCGAAGTTCAGGAACCCGATCTTCTTCATGTGACCTTCAACCATCGGGGGGCCCGTCCTGTTCCGCCGCCCTGCTCAGCCCCGGACGGGTGGCTCCGCTCAGCCCTGGGCGATCCCGGTCTCCTCCGCCCGGCCGGCCTCGGCAGCCAGGCCCTCGCCCTCGGAGCGGGCGTCGAGCTGCTCCTGCCCCTCGGCGATGGCCTGGCGCTCGGCGTCGCCGGTCGCCCCCTGGGCAGCCTCGGACCCGTCGCCGGACGTGTCGGCCGGGTCGTTCTCGCTGTGCGTCTCGCTCATGTCGTCCTCCGTGACCTCGGTGGGGTGCGTGCTGTGACGCGCACGGCACCGCCGTACCCATCTGCGTCGGTCCTGGTCGGCTCCTCCTGGACCCGTGCCGAGCGGGGCCCGCTCAGGGCCGACCATCGTCGTCTCGCAAGGCGTGCACCATCGACCGCAACGTCCGGAACGCGGCGGCCTGCTCGGTCTCGGTCAGGCCGCCCAGCATGCGGGCCTCGACGGAGCGGACGGCCACCGTCGCCTTCGCCAGCACCCGGCGACCGCGGGGAGTGAGGCGGGTGGGGAGCACCTTGCCCACCGGTGCCTGCGCCGGCCTGGTCACGTGGCCGTCGCGCTCCAGGGCCTGCAGCAGCACGTTCATCGACTGCCGCGTCACGAACGCCCCCCGGGCGAGCTCGAGCTCCGGACAGGCCGGGCCGCTGGGCCAGCAGCTCGAGGCAGGAGTAGTGCGTGATGCTCATGCCGAGAGGTCGCAGCACGTCCTCCATGGCCGTGCGCAGGGCACTGGAGGCCTCCTTGAGCAGGTAGCCCAGGGAGGTCTCGAGGTCGATGCCGGCGCGGTCTTGACTCATGTCAGGAGTCTGACATACGGTCAGGTGTGTCAGACAACTGACACACATCGAAGGAGCCCGTCATCCCTGTCACCGGTCCCGACTTCGTCTCGCTTCAAGCCAGCGACCTCCACGCCTCGCAGGCGTTCTACGAGCACTACCTCGGCCTGGTCCGCTCCCAGGCCGGCCCTCCGCACGCGGTCGTCTTCGAAACCACGCCGATCGCCTTCGCCCTGCGCGAGATCGTGCCCGGCACGGATCTGGCGTCCGTGGCCCAACCGGGGATCGGCGCCGCGATCTGGCTGCACGCGACCGGCGTCCAGGACATTCACGACGCCCTCGTCGCCGACGGTCGCACCGTCGTCTCGGCGCCGGTGGACGGTCCCTTCGGGCGCACCTTCACCTTCGCCGACCCCGATGGCTACCACGTCACCCTGCACGACCGTTCCTGATCGGCGGGGACCGACCGGTGCCTCGCGCCGGCGGTGTCAGGACGCCAGCGAGCGTGCGGCGGTCCGCAACAGGCCGAGGACCTCCCCCACGCCGAACCGCACGAGCGCCTCGGGCCGGGCGAGCACGTCGATGCGGCGGGTGAGCCCGAAGTCGCCGTCGATCGGCACGAGCCGGAGGGCGTCGCGGGTCAGGGCGGGGCCCGTCCAGCGGGGGAGCAGGGCGACGTGGTCGGAGCTCCGCAGCAGGGCGGCCACGACCCCGAAGTCGTTGACGCGGTGGCCGATGTGCGGGTCTCGCCCAGCGGCGCCGGCCACCCGGCGCACGGCCTCGTCGAGGGGGAAGCCCTCGTGGACGGCGATCCAGGACTCCTCCACGAGGTCGACGGGACGGACGCGACGCAGGTCGCCGAGGCGGTGCCCCTCCCGGAACGCCAGGTCGAGCGGCTCGGTCAGGAGGTGGGTCGCGGTGACCGTCGCGGGCCACGGCACGCTCCCGGCCATCCGGTGGGCGACGACGAGGTCGCGGGACATCGTGAGCGCCGGGAAGGACTCGGTCGACACGTCGGCGTCGGTGAGCGCCACCGTGGGTCCGTCCGGCAGGAGCAAGGCCAGCAGGGGTGGGAACAGCGCCGTCGCCGCGCTGTGGAAGGCGCTCACCGTGACGGTCGACGGGGTCCCGGCGAAGGACGCCACCGCCGACTCGGCCCGGGCCAGGGCGGTCTCCACCTCGACCGCGGCTGCGGCGAGGGCCCGGCCGGCGTCGGTGAGCACGGTTCGACGTCCCTCCCGCCGGGTCAGGGCGACGCCGGCGGAGCGTTGCAGCGCACTGATCTGCTGGGACACCGAGGAGGGGGTCACGTACGTCGCGGCCGCGACGGCGGCGATGGACCCGCGGTCGCGCAGCTCGCGCAGGGCCCGCAGCTGGCTCGGTTCCACAAGGGCATCCTAATGGGTCGCTGTACGAAGACGTGCCTTGTCCTTACGAGTGTGGCGTCCCAGGCTGGGGCATGTGCTGAAGCGCCCGCTCGTCGACCCCGTCCTGTTCGCCGTGGCCGTCGCCTGGGGCTCGACGTACCTCGTCACCCAGGACCTGCTCCCGCACGCGGCGGACGCCCCCGCTCTCCTGACGGTGCGGATGTCGCTGGCCGTCGCGGCCATGCTGCTCGTGACGGGCTGGAAGCGCCGGGTGCCGACCCGCCCCGAGCTGCTGGCGGGCCTGCTCACCGGGCTCGTCCTGACGGCCGTCTTCGCCTGCGAGACCTACGGCGTCACGATGACCACCGCCACCAACGCCGGCGTGCTGATCAGCCTCACCATGGTGCTGACGCCCCTGCTGGACTGCGCGGTCTCGCGGCGGCGCCCCAGCCGCGCCTTCGTCGTCCTGGTGCTGGTCGCCGTCCTCGGCGACGTGCTGCTCGCGACCGGCGGGCACGTCGTCCACCCACGTCCGGGGGACTGGTTGATCCTCGGAGCGGCGGGGCTGCGCGCGGTCCACGTCACCGCCCTGGGTGTGCTGCAACGGCGTCGGGTCCTCGACCCGGGCGTGCTGACGACGGTGCAGATGGGCGTGGTCGCGGCCGGCTTCCTCGTCCTCTGCCTGCTGGTGGACGCGCCGGTCGCGACGTACGTCGGGGGGCTCGACGCCGGTGGACTGACGCTGCTGCTCTACCTCGCGCTGGTCTGCACGGTCCTCCCGTTCTTCGCCCAGACCTGGGCCGTGGCCCGCACCTCGCCCTCGCGGGTGTCGCTGCTGCTCGGCACCGAGCCGGTCTGGGCTGCCTTGATCGGGGTCGGGGTGGCCGGCGACGCGATCGGGCCGGTCGGACTGGTCGGGATCGTGGTGACCGTCCTCGCCACGCTCGCCGCGCGTCGGCTGTCCGACCCTCGCCCGGCTGCCGGCGGCGCGGCACCGCGTCGCCGACCCGTCTCGGTAGCGTGAGGGCCATGCCCGTCCGACTCGAGAACGTCGGGATCGCCGTGCGCGACCTCGACGCGACCATCGCCTTCTTCACCGACCTGGGCCTCACCGTGCTCGGCCGCGACACGGTCAGCGGCGAGTGGGCCGATACTGCCGTCGGTCTGGACGGCAACCACGTCGAGATGGCCATGCTCGGCACCCCGGACGGGCACGGCCGCCTCGAGCTCTTCCAGTACCTGCACCCGGACGCGATCGAGACCGAGCCCACCCTCCCGAACGAGATCGGCATGCACCGCGTGGCCTTCTCGGTCGACGACCTCGACGCGGCCCTCGAGATCGCGGCCCGGCACGGCTGCCACCCGCTGAGGGGGGTGGCGACGTACGGGGACGTCTACCGGCTGACCTACCTCCGGGGTCCCAGCGGCATCATCGTCATGCTCGCCGAGGAGCTGCAGCGTCACGACGACCGCGGGGCGGGACCGGCCTAGGCTCGCCGGATGGCTCGCGTCCTCGTCACCGGGATGTCCGGCGCCGGCAAGACGACGCTCCTCGACGCGCTGAGCGCTCGGGGCTGGAGCACGGTGGACACCGACCACGACGGCTGGGTGCTCCCGGACGGCCGGTGGGACGAGGCGCGGATGGCCGCGCTGCTCGACCGGGAGCGGGACCTCGTCGTCTCCGGCACCGTCGAGAACCAGGGCCGCTTCTACGACCGGTTCGAGCACGTGGTCCTGCTCAGTGCGCCGCTCGACGTGCTGCTGCAGCGCCTCGCGCGGCGTACCACGAACCCCTACGGACGGACGCCGGCGCAGCGCGCGGAGGTGGCGCGCTACCTCGTCACCGTCGAGCCGCTGCTGCGCGCCGGCGCCACCCTCGAGCTGGACGGGAGACGGTCGCCGGACGAGCTGGTGGCGGCTGTCGAGGGCCTGCTGCGCACCGTCGGCGCCCTGGGGCAGACTGCGGCCATGGACGAGCAGCGAGCCCCGGGATCCGCGCAGGAGTGGGACGAGCGGTACGCCGGGGACCAGGTGTGGAGCGGCCACCCGAACGCCGCCCTGGTGGCCGAGGTCGAGGGGCTGGCCGCCGGCCGCGTCCTGGACGTGGGGTGCGGCGAGGGCGCCGACTCCGTGTGGCTGGCCCGGCAGGGTTGGCACGTGACGGCGCTCGACGTCTCGGCCAACGCGGTCGAGCGGACGCGGGCGGCCGCCGTGGCAGCGGGCGTGGAGGTCGACGGTGTCGCCGTGGGGCTGCTCGACGCCCCGCTGGCGGAGGCGTCCTACGACCTCGTGAGCGCCATGTACCCCGCGCTGCTGCGGACCCCTACCCACCTGGCCGAGCAGCGGCTGCTGGACCTGCTCGCCCCGGGTGGCACGCTGCTGGTCGTGCACCACGCGGACATCGACGCCGAGGTGGCGCGCTCGCACGGGTGCGACCCGGACGACTACGTCAGCCCCGGTGACGTGCGTGACCTCGCGGCCCGGCGGGACGGGTTCGAGCTCCTCGTCGACGAGCGCCGCGAGCGGGGGGACGTACACGGCGGGGCGGGCGCGCACCACACGCACGACCTCGTCGTACGGCTGCGTCGCCGCTGATCATCGGGCGGCCGTCGTACGTCGCCCGTCGTACGTCGGTGGCGACGCGCCCTGCGCGGACCTAGGGTGCTGCCGTGGCGGTGCACCTCGAGGCAGTGAGCTTCGAGGTCGCGGACGTGCCCGCGGTGGCGGCCTTCTGGGGGGCTCTGCTCGGCCGCGAACCCGTCACCCGGGCGGACGGCTCGCTGCTCCCGGGCGCTCCCACGCAGGTCGGCCTGCGCTTCGTGGGCTCCGCCACGAGCCGGGTCGGCCCACGGCGGATGCACCTGCATCTGACGAGCGCCGACGCGGAGCACCAGCGTCGGACGATCCGTTCGGCGGTGCGGCTCGGCGGTCGTCACGTCAGGGTCGACGAGGGCGGCTTCGTGGTGCTGGCCGACCCCGGCGGCGACGAGCTCTGCGTGATCGAGCCGGGCAACGCGTTCCTGGCCGGTGCCGGCCCGCTCGGCGAGGTGACCTGTGAGGGGACCAGGGACGTGGGCGTGTTCTGGGGCCGCGTCCTGGGCTGGCCGCTGGTGTGGGACCAGGACGGGGAGACGGCCATCCAGTCGCCCCTCGGTGGCACCAAGCTCTCGTGGGGCGGTCCACCGGTGCCGCCCCGTCACGGGCGCAACCGTGAGCGCTTCGACCTGGTCACCGACGACGTCGCGCGGGAGGCCGAGCGGCTCGTCTCGTTGGGCGCGACCCGGTCGGGCCCGGTGGTCGACGGGCTGGCGCTCGCGGACCCGGACGGCAACGAGCTCCGCCTTCGCGCACCGTCGGCGTCGTCGGCCTGACCACCCGTCGGTGAGTCCGGCGGGTCCGGCCGGTCGGTAGGGCTGGATCCTCTCGGCAGGAAGGAGCACGACATGGGAGAGGTGGTCGCCTCGGCGTCGATGTCCTTGGACGGACTGATCGCCAAGCCGGACAACACGATCGGGCACCTCTTCGACTGGCTGCAGAACGGCGAGGTCGAGGTCCCGACCGTCGACGACCGCATCACCTTCCACCTGAGCCCGGCCAGTGCCGAGCACTGGCGCCGGTGGACGGGTGGTCTGGGCGCGCTGGTCTGCGGACGCACGCTGTTCGACTTCACCGGAGGCTGGGGTGGGACGCACACGATGGGGGTCCCCGTGGTCGTGGTGACCCACCGGGTCCCCGAGGACTGGGTCGCGGCGCACCCGGACGCACCCTTCCACTTCGTCACCGAGGGCGTGGCTGCGGCGGTGGCCAGGGCCCAGGAGCTCGCGGGGGACCGCACGGTGGCGGTGGCCGCCGGCACCATCGCGGGTCAGTGCCTCGAGCTCGGGCTGCTCGACGCGGTGGCGATCGACCTGGTGCCCGTGGTCATCGGCCAGGGTCGACCGTTCTTCGGTGGCGTCTCCTCCGAGGTGCTGCTGGGTGACCCGGTCGAGCACGTCCAGGGTGACCGGGTCACCCACCTGGTCCTCCCCGTGCGCAGGACGCCTGCGCCGGGAGGATGAGGTGGGCATGATGCGCAGGACGGGACGCCTCGGCGGGGTTCGGCGCACAGCAAGGGACGCCTCGGCGGGGTTCGGCGCACAGGAAGGGACGCCTCAGCGGGTGGTGGGGGTGAGGTCCTCGACGCCCCACGAGGCCAGCAGCGGCAGGGTCCGGGCCGTCGCGGAGCCGGGCTCGACGGTGTAGACCACGAGCCGCTGCTCGGGGTCGTAGCGGGGCGGCGACGGCCTCGATGCCGAAGGTCAGCGGACCCGACCACCGGGTGGGCGATCTGCTTGTCCACCGAGGTCCGGTCGGTGACGCCGTGGTCGTCCCACCAGCGCGGCGACGTCGGGGTCGCCGGCCCGCAGCTCGGCGACCAGGTCCAGCAGCCGCCGGTCGGCGGGGTGACGGCCGACCTCGTAGCGCAGCCCGCCCACCGCGGCCGCGGCGTAGTCGGACCAGTTGACGATGCGCAGCCGGGCGCGCGGGGTCGAGGAACAGCCAGCGCGCGAGCGACGCACCCCGGCTCGACCTCGGCGCCCAGGACCGCGCGGAGCAGCGCGTTGCAGGCCAGGACCTCGCACCGGCGGCCCAGCAGCAGCGTCGGGCACGTGGTCGAGCGCGGTCATCAGGCGCAGCAGCCCCGGGTCGGGGCGCTGCGGCGCCTCCCAGGTCCGCGCGCCGCGGCGCAGGCGGTGCGGCGAGGTCGCGCAGGTGGGCCCGCTCGACCTCGTCGAGCCGCAGGGCCCGGGCCAGCGCGGCGAGCACCTCGTCGGTGACGGTGTGCTGGCGGCCCTGCTCGAGGCGGCTGTAGTGGTCGGGGCTCAGCCCGGCCAGCACCGCCAGCTCCTCCTTGCGCAGCCCCGGCACCCGGCGCGGCCCGGGGAACGGCGTGATGCCCGCCTGGGCCGGGCGTGAGCCGGTCGCGGCGGGAGCGCAGGAAGGCGCCGAGGGCGGAACGGTCGGCAGGCACCCGGCCAGCCTACGGACCGTCGCCGGGCCCGCCTGCCTGGTCACGCCGTGACCAGGCAGGGCTCGCCCTGGTGCCGTGCCGCGCGGCCGGGGTGGGCTGACCGACCATGAGCACCCACCTCTCCCTGTCCGGCCGCACCGCCGTCGTCACCGGCTCCACCAGCGGCATCGGCGCCGCCACCGCCCGCGCTCCTCGCCGCGCGCGGCGCCCGCGTCGTCGTCACCGGCCGCGACGCCGGCGCGGTGCGGCGCGTCGTCGCCGACATCGAGGCCGCGGGCGGCGCCGCCGTCTTCGTGCCCGGCGACCTCACCGCTCCGCCCGACGACGCTGCGCGACCTGCGCCGCGGCCTGGACCGAGGCGCTCGACGGGCGCGTCGACGTCCTGGTCCACAACGCCGCCGTCTGCCCGGCGGTCGACACCGTCACCCTCACCGACGCCGACCTCGAGACCACCCTGGCGGTCAACGTCCGCGCGCCCGCACGTGCTGACCGCGGCGCTCGCCCCGGCGATGGCCGAGCGCGGCAGCGGCGCGATCGTCGTGATCGGGTCGTGGATGGCCGACGGTCGGGCCACGCGTTCGTCGGCTTCTACTCCGCCACCAAGGCCGCCGAGGCCCAGCTGGCCCGCAGCTGGGCCGCCGAGTTCGGGCCGCGCGGCGTGCGGGTCAACACCGTCGCTCCCGGCGCCACCCGCACGCCGATCAACGCCGACGCCGACGACGTGGTCACGCAGATGACCGCCGGCACCCCGGCCGGGCGACCCGGCACGCCCGAGGAGGTCGCCGCCGCCGTCGCCTGGCTGGTCTCCGACGAGGCGTCGCTACGTGCACGGCGCCGCTCATCGCCGTCGACGGCGGCATCACGGCCACCCGCTAGTCCGGGGCCGCGGACGTCGTACGCTCCGGGGATGGTCCGTCACGGGAAGCGCTCGGACATGGTCGTCCACGAGCTCCAGCCGTTCAACGCCGAGACCGCCCGCGCGGCGCTGGTGGAGCCGAGTGACGGCGGCCGACGCGTTCTACGTCCGCTCCCACGGCGAGGTCCCGGCGATCGACCCGGAGGCCTGGCGGCTGCGGGTGCACGGCGACGTCGAGCGCGAGCTGCACCTGTCCCTGGAGACCCTGCGCGAGGCGTTCGTGCCCCGCGAGGTCACCGCGACGTTGCAGTGCGCGGGCAACCGGCGCGAGGGCCTGGTCGCCGTCCGGGACATCCCGGGGGAGGCGCCGTGGGGTCCGGGCGCCACCGGAACGGCGACGTGGAGCGGGCGTGGCGCTGGCCGACGTGCTCGCCCTGGCCGGCCCGCTGCACGAGGACGCCCACGTGGGCCTGGTCGGTGCGGACGTCTCCACCGAGGTCGACCCCACCCAGCTCTTCGGCGGGCTCCATCCCCCTGGACAAGGCCTCCCGGCCGGAGGTGCTGCTGGCCTGGGGCATGAACGGCGAGCCGCTGCCGCCCGTGCACGGCGCGCCCGTGCGCGTGGTCGTGCCCGGCTACATCGGGGCCCGCAGCATCAAGTGGCTGGAGAGGGTCGAGGTCCGTTCCACCCCGTGGCCGGGGCACTTCCAGGACGTCGTCTATCGCCTGCTGCCCGAGGACGGCGCCCCGGCCGCCGGGGTCGGCCTGCCCCTGGGCCTGGTGGCGCTGAACTCCGACGTGCTGTCACCGGCGGACGGCGACACGGTGCCCGCCGGCCCCCTCCAGGTCCGCGGGTACGCGTTCGCCGGCGGGGAGCGGTACGTCGCCCGCGTCGACGTCTCGGTCGACGGCGCCGGCTGGACGCAGGCCGAGCTGCTCGAGGACCAGGGCAAGTGGGCCTGGCGGCAGTGGCGCGCCACGGTGGACCTGGACCCGGGGGACCACGAGATCGTGGTGCGGGCGTGGGACTCCTCGGCCGCCACCCAGCCCGCGGACCCGGCGGCGCTGTGGAACCCGAAGGGGTACGTCAACAACGCGCAGCCGCGGGTGCGGGTGCACGTCAAGGGCTGACGCGGGGTTTCGACAGGCTCGACCGACGGGGGTCTCGACGGGCCCACCCAGCGCAGGGGCTCAACCGGCGGCGAGGGTGGGGAGCAGGGCGGACCACGCCTGCGCGGCCGCGCCGACCAGCGGGCCGTCCTCGCCCAGGGCGGCGGGCCGGATCGGCGGCGGATGGCCACGGCGGTAGGCCATCAGGCCCGCCCGGTAGGCCGCGCGGACCTCTGCCCCCGCGACCTCGAGCAGGTCCGCGCCCAGGCCACCGAGGGTCACCACGTCGGCGTCGATGCCGTTGACCAGACCGGCGATGCCGCGCCCCAGGGCGGTGGCGACGGTGGACACGGCGGCCCGCTCGGCCGACCCGGGGGCGGCGGTCGTGATGACCCGGCGGGCGAACGCGACCTGGTCGCGGGAGGTGCGACGACCGAGGGCGCGGGCCAGCGCCGTGCCGTCCACCGCCGTGCCCCAGCAGCCGCGTGCGCCGCACGGGCACCGCACGGACGGGTCGCCGAACGGCATGTGGCCGAACTCGCCGCCCGCCCCGGTCGCCCCGACCAGCGGGGTGCCGTGGTCCACCACCGCTCCGCCGAGGCCGGCCTCGATGCGCAGGTGCAGCGCGACGGTGGCGCCGACCGCAGCCCCCCGGTGCGACTCGGCCGCGGCGGCCAGCGTGGCGTCGTTGACCGCGACGAAGACCGGCGCCTGCGGCCACAACGGCCGCAGGTCGACGTCACGCCAGCGCAGGGTGGACGCGTCCAGGCGCAGCGCGGGTGAGACCGTCCCGGGGACGGAAGCCCGAGCGCGCGGGGCCGCCCGGGGTAGCGGGAGTGGACGTCCTCGAGGGCGGCGCCGAGGACGGTGCGGACCCTCGCCCAGTCGACGCTGTCGTGCTCGCCGCCCTCGCGGGCCAGCACGGTGCCCCCCAGCTCGAGCACCTCGAGGCGCCAGGTGTCGTGGGTGATGGCGGCGGCCAGCACCAGCGGACCGTCGGGATGGGCCACCAGCGTCGTGGTCGGCCGTCCGCGTGCACCGCTGTGCAGGGCCGGGGTCTCGTCGAGCAGACCGGCCGCGCCGAGCCGAGCCACCAGCTCGGTGGTCGCGCCCGTGCCGACCCCGATGAGACGGGCGGCGGCGGCGCGGGTGATCCCGGGGTGCTCGTGGGCGGCTCGCAGCAGCTCGGTCGACCGCGACACGGGGCTCCCTTCATTTACTCGTCTAACGAGTATAACCTGGACGGGAATGGTCCACCATCCTGCTCGCCGTGGTCATGGTGACCGCCCTCGGCACCTGGATCCCGCTGGCTCAGTACCTGCCCGGCACGCCCGAGCGCACCCGCCTGCTGTACGTCGCGGTGGGCAACGTCATCTTCGCCCTCGGGGCCATGCTCGTCAGCGGGGGCGCCCTCTCGTGGGGGTTGGCGGAGCTTCTGGTTGCCGCTGCTCGGCGGGGTGGTGTGGGCCATCGGCAACTACTGCGTGTTCCGGGCCTCGACGCTGGTCGGCCTGGCGCGGGCCGCCGGCACGTGGACCCCGCTCAACATCGTGGTCGCCTTCGGCTGGGGTGCGGTGCTGTTCGGCGAGCTGGACGGCTTCTCCGCCGTACGTCTCGCGCTGCTGGGGGTGGCGTTCCTGGCCGTGGTGGCCGGGGTGCTGCTCATCGCCGGCGCGCGGGAGCGTCCCGCCGAGCGGGTCGCTCCGGTCGCGGGGGCGGGGGTCGGGCTGGTGTGGGCCGCCGCCGCCGGGGTGCTGTGGGGCAGCTACTTCGTGCCGGCCCAGTGGGCGCAGGTGCCGGCCACCGTCGGCAACGCCGCGCTCGCCCTGGGCATCCTCGGCGGGGCGCTCGCCCTGGCCCTGCCGTCGCGCCACCGGCTGCGGCTCAGCGCCGGCGCCACCGCCGCCCAGCTGGGTGCCGGCGTCCTGTTCGGCGTGGGCAACCTCGCGCTGCTGGGGGTGGTCGCGCAGCTGGGCACGGGGGCCGGCTTCACCATCGCCCAGCTCAGCCTGGCGGTGAACGCGGGCATCGGCATCTGGCTCTTCCACGTCCCCGCGCCCGGCACCCGTCAGGCCCGGACCGTGCTGGCCGGGATCCTCGTGGCCGGGCTGGGCGGCGCCGTCATCGCGTCCCTGCGCTGATGCAAGCGCTGATGCCTGCGCCGGTCCCAGGCGGTCCGGGCCGGCCGGCTCAGGCGGACGGGGCGGTGGACGGCGCGGTGCGCGGGGTCAGGCAGAGGTGGACCGCCCCGCTGGCGTACGCGGGGCGCCTCGAGCTCCCGCAGCCGGCCCCCGTCGGAGGCGCCCGTGATGCCGGCCATGGCAGGTCCTTTCCGGGGGTGGTGGCGTGCCACGCATGCGGGGCCAGGACGGCGGGCAGCATCAGGGCGTGCCTGCCCCCGACGTGCCTGACGTCCCCGAGCCTCCTGACCGCGATGGACGTCCCCTGGTGGTCACCCTGGCGCTGGACGAGGAGACCCACGCGCGCTTCCAGGCTGAGCGGGCGGCGCTCTTCCCGCCCGGTCGTACGGCGGTGGGAGCGCACGTGACGATGTTCCACGCCCTGCCCGGCCACCTCCGCGAGGAGGTCGGGGCCGAGCTGCGGCGGCTGGCCGCCACCCCCGCGTTCGAGGTGGCCGTCAGCGGGGTGGTGCCGCTGGGCCGGGGCGTCGCCTACCGGCTCGAGGCCGAGCCGGCCAGGGTCGTGCACCGCCGGCTGCAGCAGCGGTTCCGCGACCACCTCACCCGGCAGGACGCCCAGCCCTTCCGGGCGCACGTCACCGTGCAGAACAAGGTCGCCCCCGAGGTGGCGCGAGAGACCCTCGAACGGCTGCGGGCCCGCTTCGTACCGACCAGCGCACGGGCGGTCGGGCTCGAGCTGTGGCGCTACGACGGTGGGCCGTGGACGCCGCTGGACCGGTACCCGCTGGCCTGAGCCCGGTGGGTCAGTCCCGGGCGTGGTGGACGCGGTCGGAGGCCCGGGCCCGCAGGTACTCGAAGGCGATCGGCACCACCGAGATGAGCACGATCACCAGCAGCATGGCCTCGATGTTGTTGCGCACGAAGGAGATCTGGCCCAGGAAGTAGCCCAGCACCGTGACCCCGCTGGCCCACACCGCGCCGCCCAGCGCGCTGTAGACGAGGAATCGCCGGAAGCCCATGCCGCCGACCCCGGCCATGACCGTGATGAACGTGCGCACGATGGGCACGAAGCGGGCCAGCACGATGGCCCGGTTGCCGTAGGCGTCGAAGAAGTCGGAGGTCCTGTCGACGTACTTCTTCTTGAAGATGCGGGAGTCCCGCTCGAAGATCCTCGGCCCGGCCTTGGCCCCGATCGCGTAGCCGACGGCGTTGCCCGCGATGGCGGCGAGGAACAGCACCACGCAGCACAGCCACAGCGGGTAGGAGATCTTGCCCTGGGAGACCAGCAGGCCGACCGTGAACAGCAGGGAGTCGCCGGGCAGGAAGAAGCCGACGAGCAGCCCGCACTCCGCGAAGATGACCGCCGCCGCCCCCCACAGCGCGTAGTCGCCGAACTGGTCGAGCAGGTACTGCGGGTCCAGCCACTTGACGCCCAGCAGCATCGGCACCAGGTCGGAGGTGGTCGTCAGGAGGGCGGTCACAGGGACGAGGGTACGGCTCCGACCTGACCGTCACCTGTCCGCTCGCCTAGCCTGGACCGGTGCCCGACCCCGCGGACGCCAACGCGCCGTACGACCCGATGCCCCACGGGCCGCCGGAGGTCGGCGTCGGGCCGTGGCCGGGCGGACCGCAGGAGTGGCCCGTCGGCGAGCGGTACGACGTCCGGCTGCTGGCCGAAGGTGACCGCCGCAACGTCGTGGACCGCTACCGCTACTGGACGGTCGAGGCCATCGTGGCCGACCTCGACACCCGCCGGCACGACTTCCACGTCGCCATCGAGAACTGGCAGCACGACTTCAACATCGGCACGATCGTGCGCACCGCCAACGCCTTCCTGGCCCGCGAGGTGCACGTCGTGGGCCGCCGCCGGTGGAACCGCCGCGGGGCGATGGTCACCGACCGCTACCAGCACGTGCGGCACCACCCGAGGTGGCCGCCCTGGCGGCGTACCTGCACGACGAGGGCGTCACGCTGCTGGGCGTCGACAACCTCCCCGGGTCGGCGCCGCTGGAGGAGCTGGTCCTGCCGCGGCGGGTGTGCCTGCTCTTCGGGCAGGAGGGGCCGGGGCTCTCGGCGGCCGCCCGGGAGGCCTGCGACGGCACCTTCTCCATCGCCCAGTTCGGCTCGACGCGGTCGATCAACGCCTCCGCCGCGGCGGCCGTCGCGATGCACACCTGGGTGCGCCAGCACGCGGATCTGTCCGACCTCCTGGCGTGGCTAGAGTGGTGCCCGGCCGGTCCCAGCCACACCGCCGGCCAGGACCGACTGTTGCCAGACCCGTTGCCAGACCTGTTGCCCAGCACGAGGAGAACGCCGATGCCCATCGCCACCCCCGAGGTCTACGCCGAGATGCTCGACAAGGCCAAGCGTGAGCAGTTCGCGTACCCGGCGATCAACGTCAGCTCGTCCCAGACCCTGAACGCGGCGCTCGCGGGCTTCGCGGAGGCCGGCAGCGACGGCATCATCCAGGTCTCCACCGGCGGTGCCGACTACCTCTCGGGTCCCACCATCAAGAACATGGTGGCCGGGTCGGTGGCCTTCGCGACCTACGCCCTGGAGGTGGCCAGGAACTACCCGGTGAACATCGCCCTGCACACCGACCACTGCCCCAAGGACAAGCTCGACGGCTTCGTCCGGCCGCTGCTGGACATCTCGGTCGAGCGGGTCAAGAACGGCCAGGACCCGCTGTTCCAGTCGCACATGTGGGACGGCTCGGCGGTCGAGCTGCACGAGAACCTGCAGATCGCCCAGGAGCTGCTGGAGAAGGCCGCGGCGGCCAGGATCGTCCTGGAGATCGAGGTCGGCGTGGTCGGCGGCGAGGAGGACGGCGTCGAGGGTGGTGGCGGCGACAAGCTCTACAGCACCCCCGGCGACGCGATCGACACCGTCGAGGCCCTCGGGCTGGGCGAGAAGGGGCGCTACCTGACCGCGCTCACCTTCGGCAACGTGCACGGCGTCTACAAGCCCGGCAACGTCAAGCTCCGCCCCGACATCCTGGCCAAGGCCCAGGAGGCCGTCGTGGAGAAGCTCGGCCTCGAGGCCGGCAGCAAGCCCTTCGACCTGGTCTTCCACGGCGGCTCCGGGTCCACGGCCGACGAGATCGCCGAGGCCGTGCGCTACGGCGTGGTGAAGATGAACGTCGACACCGACACCCAGTACGCCTTCACCCGGCCCATCGCCGGCCACATGATGGCCAACTACGACGGCGTGCTGAAGATCGACGGCGAGGTCGGCAACAAGAAGGCCTACGACCCCCGCGCCTGGGGCAAGGCGGGCGAGGCCGGGATGGCTGCGCGGGTCGTGGAGGCCTGCGAGAACCTCAGCAGCACCGGCACCAGCGTGACCGCCTGATGACGTTCCAGGACCTGATGGCCGGGCCGCCCCCCACGCACCTGCCGGTCGACCCGGCCTCGGCGGAGCTCGCCTCCGGCACGCCGACCGTCGACGTGGTGCGCGCCCACCCGGAGTCCCCGGCGGCCTGGGCCACCCTGGCCCAGGAGGCGCTGGCCGGCGACGGCGGTCCGGCTGGTGACGTCACCGCGTACGCCTACGCCCGCGTCGGCTACCACCGCAGCCTGGACCTGCTGCGTCGCAACGGCTGGAAGGGCAACGGCCCGGTCCCGTGGGAGCACGAGCCCAACCGCGGGTTCCTGCGGGCCCTCGCCGCGCTGTCGCAGGCGGCGGACCGGATCGGGGAGACCCCCGAGGCGCAGCGGTGCGCGGACTTCCTGCGCGACAGCAGCCCCACGGGTTACGAGGCCCTGCTCGGCTGACCGCTGGGCGAGGTGCGAACCGACCCCGCTGGGTCGAGGTGCGAGCGGAGCGAGCCTCGAGACCACCGGCCCCACGGAAAGGCGGGGGCGTCGGAATCGTCCCCTGCAGCGATTCCGGCGCCTCCGTCCCACGGCAGTTTCCCACTGTTCGCCCGGATGAGGGTGACATGTTCCGGCCACTGGCCGTACGCTGCCAACGATGTCCGCCACGCCTCCTGTCGCACGCCCCGGTGGTGACCTCCCCACCCCGGACCTCTCCCCGCTCAGCGTGCTCGGCTTCAGCGCGCGGGAGGAGGGCATCTACCGCCTCGTGCTCCGCAACTCCGGGTGCGAGCCCGCGACGCTGGCCGGTCTCGCGGGCCTGCCGATGAGCGAGCTGCGGGAGCACCTGAGCCGGCTCGCCGCCTCCGGGCTCGTGGACCTGGAGGCGGACCGCGTCGTCGCTCGTCCCCCGCAGGACGCCCTGGCACAGCTGGTGAACGCGGAGGCCCGTCGCGTGCAGAGCCGCACCGAGCAGCTGGAGGCCGTGCGGGGCCTGCTGCCGTCGTTGAGCGCGGACCACCTCGCGTCCTCGACCCCCCACGGCGAACCGGTGACCATCGAGGTCGTCGAGGGCGGCGACATCGCCCAGATGGTGCGCAGCCTCTCGGCCGCGTCCTCGGGTGACCTGCTGTGGCTTCGCCCCGATCCCTGGCGCATCGCCGCCGGCCGCGAGGTCGACGACTGGGTGATCGACCTGATGCGCGGCGGCCGGCGCTCCCGCGCGATCTACGGCGCCGAGGTGCTGCGGGAGGCCCCCGGGGTGGTGCGTGCCCGGGCCGCAGCCGGCGAGGACGTCAGGATCCTCGGACAGGTGCCGACCCGGCTGGCCATCCTGGGCGCGTCGGCGGCGCTCATCCCGGAGCGCCTCGGGGTCCCCGACGACCGCCGGCTCGTGCTGCGCCAGCCAGCGCTGGTCGCCGCGGTGACCTGGATGTTCGAGGGCCTGTGGGACCGGGCGCTGCCCATCCCCGGGCTGGACGGCCGCGGCCACCACGAGGAGACCGACGACCGAGCGGCTGCTCTCGGCCAGCTCGCCGCCGGCGCCAAGGACGAGCAGATCGCCCGGGCGCTGGGGCTCAGCGTGCGCACCGTGCGGCGCCGGGTGGCGGACCTGCTCGACGAGCTCGGGGCGGTCTCCCGCTTCCAGGCCGGTGCCGAGGCCTCCCGTCGCGGCTGGCTCTGAGCCGACCACCGGCACCCTGATCAGGGAGGGTCAGCGCAGGATCACGGCAGGGGCATGGAGAACGCGCCCGGCTCGAGGTGCCAGGCCCGGCTGCCGCTCGGGCCCGAACAGCTCGCCGTCCGCGCTGCAGTGGAAGTGCTGGCCCGAGACGGTGACGGACTCGCCGCGCACGTGCAGCACGTCGTCGCGCTCCGTGGTGGGTGCCCAGCCAGAACCGCGCGGCGTACCCGACCTTGGCCCACAGCGAGGTGGAGAACGAGACCATCACGTCCATCTGGCCGTCGGTCGGGTCCGCCTCCGGGGTGATCCTCGCGCCACCGCCGACCCGGGCGCCGTTGCCGATCGCCGCCATGAGGATGGGGTGCGCGAAGTCGGCCACCACGTGGCCGTCGACCTCGACGCGGACGCGGAGGTACGGCGGGTTGACGGCCGCCCGCGCCGCCCCCAGCGACGTAGCCGAGCGCGGCCGAGCACCTTCTTCAGGGGCGGGCGTTGACGCCGCGGCGCCCCACGCCGAGGTGCACGTTGTTGACCACGACCTCGCCGAGGTAGTCCACGATCAGGTCGACGGGGCGGACGTCCCGGCCACGACCACCCGCGCGGCCGCCTCGGGGTCGAGCGGGATGCCGCGTGCCGCGGGCGAAGTCGTTGCCGGTGCCGAGCGGGAGGAGCCCGACCACGTGGCGGCCAGCTCGTGGCGCCGGTGCAGCGCGGCGACCACCGCGTGCAGGCTGCCGTCGCCTCCGGCGACCACGACCTGGCGGCCGCCGCGCCGGTGCAGCACGCTGTCGAGCTCGCCCGGGTTGGAGGTGGCCGCGACCTCGACGTCGGTCTCCCTCGCGCAGCACCGCCAGCGCGCGCGTCGAGGTTCGGTCGTCGTCGGCCTACCCGGCCGCCGCGTTGGTGACCAGCAGGAGGGGTTCCACGTGGGCGGAGGGTACCGCGCGGGCGCGCGGGTGGCTGTCGCGCTGCGTACGTGCTCCGGGACGCCGCGACCGGGGCTTTCGCTCTTTGTCGCTCGCGTCGCGCGTTCGCCGTCCGTGACCGCTGGTCGACCGGTCAGGGGGTGCCAGGTGCCCGCCATCGTCATCGTCGGCGCCCAGTGGGGCGACGAGGGCAAGGGCAAGGCCACCGACCTGCTCGGCTCCTCGCGTCGACTACGTGGTGAAGTTCAACGGCGGCAACAACGCCGGCCACACCGTGGTCATCGGCGACCAGAACTACGCCCTGCACCTGCTGCCCAGCGGCATCCTCACCCCCGGCTGCACCCCGGTGATCGGCAACGGCGTGGTCGTCGACCTCGGGGTGCTGTTCGAGGAGATCGACGGCCTCGACGCCCGCGGCGTCGACGACCAGCCGGCTGCGTGGTCAGCGCCAACGCGCACGTCATCCCGACTACAACCGCACCCTGGACAAGGTCACCGAGCGCTTCCTGGGCAGCGCGCCGGCTCGGCACCACCGGCCGGGGCATCGGCCCGACCTACGCCGACAAGATGAACCGGGTCGGCATCCGGGTCGCAGGACCTCTTCGACGAGAAGATCCTGACCCAGAAGGTCGAGGGCGTCCTGGAGCTGAAGAACCAGATCCTGGCCAAGATCTACAACCGTCGCGCGGTCGAGCGTCGAGGAGACGGTCGAGGAGCTGCTGACCTACGCCGACCGGCTGGCGCCGTTGGTCGCCGACACCGGGCTGCTGGTCAACCAGGCGCTCGACCGCGGCGAGACGGTGCTGCTGGAGGCGGGCCAGGCGACGCTGCTCGACGTCGACCACGGGACCTACCCGTTCGTCACCTCGTCCTCGGCCACCGCCGGCGGGGCCTGCACCGGCTCGGGCATCCCGCCCGACCCGCATCGACCGGGTGATCGGCGATCGTCAAGGCCTACACCACGCGGGTGGGCGAGGGGCCGTTCCCGACCGAGCTGCACGACGACGCCGGCGAGCACCTGCGCAAGATCGGCGCGGAGTACGGCACCACCACCGGTCGCCCGCGCCGGTGCGGCTGGTTCGACGCCGTGATCGCCCGCTACGCCGCCCGCGTCAACGGCGTCGACCGACTTCGTGCTGACCAAGCTCGACGTGCTCGACCGGGCTGGAGCAGGTGCCGGTGTGCGTGGCCTACGACGTCGACGGCGTGCGGCACGACGAGATGCCGGTGAACCAGAGCGACTTCCACCACGCCAAGCCGATCTACGAGGAGCTTCGCCCGGCTGGTGGGAGGACATCAGCCGGCGCGCGCACGCTGTCGAGGACCTGCCCAAGAACGCCCGGGCCTACGTCGCACGCGTCGAGGAGATGTCCGGCGCGCGCGATCTCCGCCGTCGGCGTCGGCCCCGGACGCGACTAGACCGTCGTCCGTGCACGACCTGATCTGAGCGGTGCCCGCACCGGACGGACGACCGCTGCTGTGAAGGTCCTGGTCATCGGCGGCGGCGGCCGCGAGCACGCCCTGGCCCTGGCGCTGGCCCGCGACCCGGGGGTCAGCGAGCTGTACGCCGCGCCGGGCAACCCCGGCATCGCCGCGGTGGCCGAGCTGCACGCCGTCGACCCGGCTCGACGGGGCCGCGGTCGCCGCGCTGGCCGACCGAGCTCGGCGTCGACCTGGTCGTCGTCGGGCCCGAGGCGCCGCTGGTGGCCGGGGTCGCCGACGCCGTGCGCGCCGCAGGCATCTCCTGCTTCGGCCCGTCGGCCGAGGCCGCCCGGCCTCGAGGGCTCCAAGGCGTTCGCCAAGGACGTCATGGCCGCCGCCGGCGTGCCCACGGCGCTGGCGCCCGGGTCTGCACGCACCGCGGAGCAGGCCGCCGCGGCGCTCGACGAGCTCGGGCCGCCGTACGTGGTCAAGGACGACGGGCTCGCCGCCGGCAAGGGGGTCGTGGTCACCGACGACCGCGACGAGGCCGCTGGCGCACGCCGCGGCCTGCGGGCGGGTCGTCATCGAGGAGTACCTCGACGGCCCCGAGGTGTCGCTGTTCGCGGTCACCGACGGCACCACCGTGCGTGCCGATGCTGCCGGCGCAGGACTTCAAGCGGGCTCTGGACGGCGACGCCGGGCCCAACACCGGCGGCATGGGCGCCTACACGCCGCTGCCCTGGGCGCCGCGCCGGCCTGGTCGACGAGGTCACCGACCGGGTGCTGCAGCCGACCGTCGACGAGATGGCCCGCCGCGGCACGCCGTTCTGCGGCCTGCTCTACGCCGGTCTGGCGCTGACCGGCCGCGGGGTCCGCGTGGTGGAGTTCAACGCCCGCTTCGGCGACCCCGAGACCCAGCCGCTGCTGGCGCTGCTGGCCTCGCCGCTCGGGACGCTGCTGCACGCGGCCGCCGACGGGTCGGCTCGACGAGCTCGGCCCGCTGCGCTGGCACGACGGGGCGGCGGTCGCCGTGGTCGTGGCCGCCGCCGGCTACCCCGGCACCCCGCGCACCGGCGACCCGGTCGAGGGCCTCGACGCGGCCGCGGCCTCGAGGCGCGTCGACGTGATCCAGGCCGGGCACCGCCCTGACGACGACGGGCCGCTGGTCACCGCCGGCGGCCGGGTGCTCGCCGTCACCGCGTCGGGGCTCGACGTCGCCGACGCCCGTGCAACGGCCTACGCCGGGCGTCG
Source organism: uncultured Actinomycetota bacterium (assembly GCA_963750345.1). GTDB lineage: Bacteria > Actinomycetota > Actinomycetes > Propionibacteriales > Nocardioidaceae > Nocardioides_B. The sequence continues at coordinate 66,941 of CAVVQH010000014.1, forward strand.
GACGCGATCCGCTTCGACGGGCGCCAGCCACCGCACCGACATCGCCGCGCGGCAGTCCGAGCGGCCAGCCGACCTGAGCCCATGACCGTCTGACCGTCCCCAACGTCCTGGCCACGCGCTACGCCGCCGACGACCTGGTCGCGGATCTGGTCGCCCGAGCACAAGATCGTGCTGGAGCGGCAGCTGTGGATCGCCGTGCTCGCGGGCGCAGCGCGACCTCGGCGTCGACGTGCCCGAGGGGGTGGTCGAGGCCTACGAGGCGGTCGTCGAGCAGGTCGACCTGGACTGCATCGCCGCCCGCGAGCGGGTGACCCGGCACGACGTGAAGGCGCGCATCGAGGAGTTCAGACGCGCTGGCCGGCCACGAGCACATCCACAAGGGCATGACCTCGCGCGACCTGACCGAGAACGTCGAGCAGCTCCAGGTCCGGGCCTCGCTCGATGCTGGTCCGCGACCGGGTCGTGGCCACGCTGGCCCGGCTGGCGCGGCTGGCCGCCGAGCACGAGTCGCTGGTGATGGCGGGCCGCTCGCACAACGTGGCGGCCCAGGCCACCACGCTGGGCAAGCGCTTCGCGACCGTGGCCGACGAGCTGCTGGTCGGCCTGGAGCGGGTCGAGGAGCTGCTGGCCCGCTACCCGCTGCGCGGCATCAAGGGCCCGATGGGCACCCGCCAGGACATGCTCGACCTGCTCGACGGCTCGCGCCGACAAGCTGGCCGAGCTGGAGCAGCGGGTGGCCGCGCCACCTGGGCTTCGAGCGGGTGCTGACCAGCGTCGGCCAGGTCTACCCCCGCTCGCTGGACTTCGACGTCGTCTCCGCGCTCGTGCAGGTGGTGCGCGGGGCCCTCGAACCTGGCCACCACCATCCGGCTGATGGCCGGCCTCGAGCTGGTCACCGAGGGCTTCGCGGAGGGCCAGGTCGGCTCCTCGGCCATGCCGCACAAGATGAACACCCGCTCCTGCGAGCGGGTGAACGGCCTCGCCGTGGTGCTCCGCGGGAACCTCGCCATGCTGGGCGAGCTGGCCGGCGACCAGTGGAACGAGGGCGACGTCTCGGACTCCGTCGTACGACGGGTGGCGCTGCCGGACGCGTTCTTCGCCTGCGACGGGCTGTTCCAGACGTTCCTGACCGTGCTCGACGAGTTCGGGGTGTTCCCGGCCGTGGTGCAGCGCGAGCTGGACCGCTACCTGCCGTTCCTGGCCACCACCAAGGTGCTGATGGCCGCGGTGCGCAACGGGGTCGGCCGCGAGACCGCCCACGAGGCGATCAAGGAGGCGGCCGTCGGCGTCGCGCTGGCGATGCGGCAGGGCCAGGCCGACAACGACGTCTTCGACCGGCTCGCCGCCGACGCGCGCCTCGGCCTGACCGAGGGCCAGCTGGCGTCCCTGGTCGCCGACCCGATCACGTTCACCGGCGCCGCGCGCGACCAGGTGCAGTCCGTCGTACGCCGGGTGGCCGAGGTCGCCGAGGCCCACCCGGCCGCGGCGACGTACGTCCCCGGCGCCATCCTCTAGGCCGTGCTGCGGTCCGACGACCCGCTGCCGGCGCGACCCCGGCGGGTGCTGCTGGCCGGCACCTCCGGTGCCGGGAAGACCACCCTGGCCCGGCGGGTCGGCGCCGTGCTCGGGATCGAGCACACCGAGATCGACGCGCTCTTCCACGGCCCGGGGTGGGTGCCCCGGCCGGCCTTCACCTCCGAGGTCGAGGAGCTGGCCGCTCGGGCGGAGTGGGTGACGGAGTGGCAGTACGCCTCCGCGCGACCTCTGCTGGCCCAGCGGGCGGACCTGCTGGTCTGGCTGGACCTGCCCCGGCGCACCGTGCTGCGTCAGGTCGTGGCCCGGACGGTCCGCCGCCGGCTGCGGCGCCAGGTGCTCTGGAACGGCAACCTCGAGCCACCCCTGTGGACGGTGCTGACCGACCCCGACCACATCGTGCGCTGGGCCTGGTCGACCCACGGCGGCACGGCGGAGAAGGTGCGGGCCGCGGCGGCCGCCCGCCCCGACCTGGTGGTGGTGCGACTGCGGAGCCACGGCGCCGCCCGGCGCTGGCTGGCCGGCCCGCTCGCCGCCCGCGCAAGGCGTACCGCGGGCTAGGGTCGGCGCCATGGCCACGCTCGAGCTGCAGCAGTCCCGGACGTACCCGGTGCCGGTGGAGGACGCCTTCACCCGGACGCTCGCCGCCCCACTGGAGCTGGTCATGTCACGGCGGTACGGCGTCCTGCCCCCGGTCCGGCGGGTGCGCGACCAGGTCGGGCCGTGGGGGACACCGGGGCAGACCCGGGTCATCGAGCTCGCCGACGGCGGCAGCATGCGCGAGGAGCTCCTCACCGTCGTGCCGGAGGAGGAGTTCCGCTACCGGATCACCGAGGTCACCGGGCCCATGACGGCGCTGGTGACCTCGCTGGACGGCCGCTGGGGCTTCGAGCCGGCCGGCACCGGGGTGCGCGTGACCTGGTCGTGGTCGGTGCCGCCGCGGGGCTCGGCCGCCCGGTTGCTGATGCCGGCGTTCGCCCGGCTGTGGCGGGGCTACGCCCGGCAGGCGCTGGAGCAGCTCGAGCCGCTCATCCTCTGAGGCCGAGGCGTCCCGTCCTGCGCGCGGCCCCCCGCCGAGGCGTCCCGTCGTGCGCGTCTCACCCCGCCGAGGCGTCCCGTCCTGCGCGTCCCTCAGGCGTGCGGTAGGCGACGTGCGGGCGCAGCGGGTGGCCCTGGGGCAGCGCGGGGTGCTCGAACAACCCGTGCCTCACCAGCCCGATCCGCTGCATGACGGCTTGCGAGGGCGTGTTCGAGACGGCGGTGATCGACCACACGCGGGCCATCCGCAACCGCCCCGTCGCCACGTCGAGCGCGGCGCGCGCCGCCTCGGTCGCGTACCCCTGGTGCCAGGCTGACCTCGCCAACCGCCAGCCGATCTCGTAGTCGCCCGTCCCAGGCGTGCCGAGCGGCATCGGCGCCAGGCCCGTGAAGCCGATGAAGTCGCCCGTGGCACTCACCTCCACCGCCCACAGGCCGAACCCGTGGGCGTCGAAGTGCGCGTCGATGCGGTCCACCAGCAGGTCGCTGTCCACCCGGTCGAGCGGCGCGGGGAAGTGCCGCATCACCTCCGGGTCGGCGTTGAGCGCCGCGAACGGCACCCGGTCGGAGGTCTGCCAGCGGCGCAGCACCAGTCGATCGGTAAGGATCCGGGTCCGGTCAGGCACGGTCCCGGAGCCTAGCCGGGTCCGTCGACGCATGCCCCGGAACCGTGGTGATCGGTCATCGGACGCGGCGGTGGGACGAGCCCGAGCGACGTACCCGGTGCCGCGACGGCAGGACCATTGCCACCTCCGACCCCGCGTGGTTGGGTATCACTTCCTGTTCCATCACTGTCCGTGACCCAGCTGTGCCGATGTCGGGAGTCGACGTGCCACGACCATTCTCCGCCCCTCGGCGCCGCGTGCTGGCGGTCGCTGCCCTGAGCACGGTCGGTGCGCTGGCCGCCTCGACCCTGCCGGCGACGTCCGCCTCGGCCGCCGCGCCGCCCTCGCCCGTCAACGTCCGGACGGCCTCCAAGATCCTCCGCGACGCGGTCACCCCGGCCGGCGTGCTCACCCACCTCCGGGCCCTCGACGCGATCGCCACGGCGCACGACGGCACCCGGGCCAGTGGCACGCCCGGCTACACCGCCTCGGTGCGCTACGTGGTCGCCCAGCTGCGGGCGGCCGGGTACAAGCCGCAGGTCCAGGGGTTCAGCTTCCCGTTCTTCGACGAGCTGTCGCCCGCCACGTTGGCCCAGGTGGGGCCGGACGCCGCGACGTACACGAACCCGGACGACTTCACGATCCTGAGCTTCTCCGGCTCCGGTGACGTGACGGCCGAGGTGGTGCCGGTCGACACCGACCTGACGCCGACTGACGACTCCACCAGCGGGTGCGAGGCCGAGGACTTCGACGGCTTCCCGGCCGGCGCGGTGGCCCTCGTGCAGCGCGGGACCTGCCCCTTCGGTCAGAAGGTCGGGCACGCCGTCGACGCCGGGGCGTCCGCCGTCCTCATCTTCAACCGGGGCACCGACGGGTTCACAGACTCGATCACCAACGCCACGGTCGGAGCCCCGACCACCATCCCGGTGCTCGGCACCACCTTCGGACTGGGTCGTGACCTGGGCCAGGCCGCCGGTGCCACCGTGCACCTGACCACCGACACCGTCTCGGAGAACCGGCGCACCTTCAACGTCACCGCCGAGACCTCGGGGGGCAACGTGAAGAAGGTCGTGATGGTCGGGGCCCACCTCGACAGCGTCACCGAGGGCCCGGGGATCAACGACAACGGCAGCGGCTCGGCGACCATCCTGGAGGTCGCCAAGCAGCTCGCGGCCAAGGGCTTCAAGCCGCGCAACAAGATCCGCTTCGCCTGGTGGGGTGCCGAGGAGGAGGGCCTGCTCGGGGCCACCCACTACGTGGCCAACCTGCAGGAGCGCAACCCGGTCGCGCTCGACAACATCGCGCTCTACCTGAACTTCGACATGGTCGGGTCGCCGAACTTCGCCCGCTTCGTCTACGACGGCGACAACTCCGCCTTCGGCGAGGAGGAGGGCGCCGCCATCGCGCCGAACGGCTCCGCCGGCATCGAGCGCGACCTGGTGCGCTACTTCACCAGCCAGCGTCTCGCGACCGTGCCGACGGCCTTCGACGGCCGCAGCGACTACGGCCCGTTCATCGCCCAGAACATCGCCTCCGGCGGCCTGTTCAGCGGCGCCGAGGGCATCAAGACGCCGGCCGAGGCCGAGCTGTTCGGCGGTACGGCGGGTGAGCCGTACGACGCGTGCTACCACCAGGCCTGCGACGACCTCGCCAACGTCAACCGCGCCGCCATCAACCAGATGTCGGACGGGGTGGCTCACGCCGTGGCGGTCTACGGCTACCGGATCGGGCTGCCCGGCGCGAACAACCCGGTGCCGCAGGCCCGGGCGGCCGCCCGGGCCGCGGCGAAGGCCGCGCGCCCCGCGCCGCGGGCGCTGCAGGGCGTGGGTGTGCTCCGCTAAACCCCCCGGGGACGTGGCGCCTCACGCGGTCGGTCGAGGCGTCCCGTCCTGCGCCCCGTGGCCCGTCGAGGCGTCCCTTCCTGTGAGCCGTGGCCCCTCGAGGCGTCCCGTCCTGCGCGGCTGCTCCCCGTCGAGGCGTCCCGTTCTGCGGTGGTTCGGTCGGGCCCTCGATAAGGTGGGATGGATGACTCTGTCGGACGCGTACTGCGACTTCTGCGACCTGCCCCTGGCCACCTGTGTCCACGGACAGCCGCCTCCGCCTCCGCCGCCGCCGGCCGCCACGTCCGTCGTACGGACGGCGCCGAAGGCACGCTCGACGACTCCCCGTCAGCGTGCCGCCGCCCCGCCCGAGAAGCAGCTGAACCGACGCTGGACCGCGCCGGAGGCACTGGAGCCGCTCATCCTCGACGTCCTGCGGCAGGCGGGCGGCGAGCTCGACACCGACGACTTCTTCCTCGAGCTGGAGATCGCGGCCGACGACCTGCTGCTGCCCGGTGACCACGAGCGGACGCCCTCCGGTGAGCTGCGGTGGCACTACGCGGCCCGTCGGGCACGGCTCGCGATGGTGGAGCAGGGCGTCATGATCAAGGGCCGCCCGGGGGTCTGGGCTCTGGCGGGTACGGCGCACCAGCAGGGCTAGCCACGCGGTCGCGTCGTGACCCGCGCGCAGGACGGGACGCCTCGGCGGGGTATGGCGCGCAGGACGGGACGCCTCGGCGGGGTAGGCGCGCAGGACGGGACGCCTCGGCGGGGTACGGCGCGCAGGACGGGACGCCTCGGCGGGGTATGGCGCGCGGGACGGGACGCCTCGGCGGGGCCCAGCACGCAGGACGGGACGCCTCGGCTAGGAGCCCTCGCGGGCCGTCCGCCGCTCCTGCAGCCGCTGCTCGGCCTCGGCCCGGTACGCCAGGCACGGCGCGTCGGCCCCGGGGTGACGCTCGACGAGGTGCAGCACCCAGCGGTCCATCACGGCCAGGTAGCCGTTGTCCTCGCCGGGCCGGTACGCCGACCACCGCAACCGCTCACGCACGACGCAGACCGTGCAGCTGACCTTGTAGACCAGCTGCTGACCCGACCCGTGGGCGATCGCCACCGCGGCCAGGGGACCGGCCTCGGCCGCCGCCCTGCGCTCGCGCGCCGCCCGGCTCGCCGTCATGCCGCACCCTCCTCCAGGCCCCGCGCCGACCGGCGGACCGGCCCGCAGCCTACGCCCGGCCCGCCTCCTGCTTCGCCAGCTCGGGCGGCATGACCTCGTGGCCGGCCGGGTCCGGGTGAAGGTTCCGGCCCCGTGGGTCAGCGCCCGCAGGTCGACCGGGTAGTGCAGCAGCTCGCGCCGGGGAACGACGGCCCGCACGCACGTCCGGCCGTCGGGGGCCTCCTCGGTCCCCAGCACCCGGCCGCGACGCGTCGACAGGTCACCCATCACCGCCCCCACGTGCTCACCCGGGACCACGACCGCCACCTCGTCGTACGGCTCGAGCAGCGCCACCGTCCCACCCGCGGCCGCCTCGCGCAGGGCCAGCGCACCGGCGCTGGCGAAGGCCGCGTCGGAGGAGTCCACGCTGTGCGCCCTGCCGTCGGTCAGCGTCACCCGGATGTCCACCACGGGGTAGCCACGGCTGACCCCGCGCTCCATCTGGGCCCGCACGCCCTTCTCCACCGACGGCTACGTACTGCCGCGGCACCGCACCCCCCACCACGCGGGTCCACGAACTCGAACCCGGATCCCGGAGGCAGCGGCTCCACCTCCAGGTCGCACACCGCGTACTGGCCGTGACCACCGGACTGCTTCACGTGCCGGCCGTGCCCCTTGGCCGGGCCTGCGAAGGTCTCCCGCAGCGGGACCACGACCTCCTGCTGCTCGACCGCGACGCCGTACCGGTGGCGCAGCCGGTCCAGCGCCCGCTCGGCGTGCGCCTCCCCGATCACCCACAGCACCACCTGCCCCGTGAGCGGGTCCATCTCGGTGCGCAGGCTGGGGTCCTCGGCCCGCAGCCGTGCCAGGGCGGGGGCCAGCCGACCCTCGTCGGCAGGGGAGGACGCCGCCACCGCCACCGGCAGCAGGCCGACCGGCATCGTCCACGGCCGCAGCACCCGCGGCTGGTCCGGGCTGGACAGCGTGTCCCCGGTCTCGGCCCGGTGCAGCCGGCCGACGACGGCGATGTCGCCGGCGACCACCCGGCCGGCCGGCACCGCCTGCGCCCCGAACGGGTGCGCCAGCGCGCCGATCCGCTCGTCCTCGTCGTGGTCGGCCCGGCCGGTGTCGCCCTCGGCGAACGCCGACAGGTGGCCCGACACGTGCACCGAGGCGTCGGGGAACAGCGTGCCGGAGAACACCCGCACGACGCTGACGCGCCCGAGGTAGGGGTCGCTGGTGGTGCGCACGACCTCGGCCACCAGGGTGGCGTCGGGGTCGCAGACGACCGGGCCCGCGGTGGCGCCGTTGAGCCTGTAGGAGTCCTGGACCACGTGCTCCGAGGGTGGCGGGAAGCCCCGCACGCACAGGTCGAGCAGCTCCTCGCACCCCCGTCCGTCGCCGGCGCACACGGCCACCAGCGGGTGCAGCCGGGCCGCGGCCACCGCCTTCTCCAGGTCGTCCACCAGAAGGTCGTCGTCGACGGCCTCGCCGGCCAGGTACCGCTCCATGAGGGTCTCGTCCTCGGACTCCTCGATGACGGCCTCGATGAGCGCACCCCGCCGGTCGTCGTCCTTGGCCTCGGACAGCAGCCTGCGCACGCTCGCGCCCTGGGGTACGACGACGGGCAGCACCCGCGCACCGAACGCCTCCCGTACGGCGGCCACGGTGCCGTCGAAGTCCGCGCGGGGGTGGTCGAGCCGGGTCACCGCCACCGCCCGGGGCGCCCCGGCGCGCTCGCACTCGCGCCACAGCTCCACGGTGGCCGCGTCGACGGGCTGGTGGGCGTCCACGACGAACAGCGCGCAGTCGGCCGCGCGCAGGCCGGCCCGGACCTCGCCCACGAAGTCCGGGTGGCCGGGGGTGTCGATGAGGTTCACCTTCACCCCGGCGTGCCGGGTCGGCGCGACGGCGAGCGTGGTCGAGCGACCGTGCAGGCGCTCCAGGTCCTCGGTGTCGCAGACGGTGCTCTGCTCGACCACCGACCCGGCCCGCGACAGGGCCCCGGAGGCCAGCAGCAGGGCCTCGACCAGCGTGGTCTTGCCGGCCTGGCTCGGCCCGACCAGGACGACGTTGCGGACCTCGTCGGGCGAGGAGGCGTCGAGCCGGTGGCTGGTGCTGCGGGCGCTGCTGCGGTCGGCCATGGGACCACCGAACTGCACCGCGCCGTGGCGCACAACCCCCCGGACGGGGCGTGCGTGGATGGGTCAGGCGGGGGCCGGCTCCGCCAGGCGCGCGAGCTGCTCCACCCCGGGTGTGACGGCGGCCTGCAGGCGACCGAGCACCTCCACCAGCTCGGGCGAGCCCGCCCTCTCCGGCGGCACCCGGGCCGGGTTGAGGGCCACCCGGTCGGCCCACGCCCGGATGTCGGGCTCGGCGCCGAAGGACTGCGAGCTGCGCATGCCCATCACGTTCATCCGGGCCCAGTCCTGCAGGCTGTTCCCGAACGAGGACGGCGGGCACAGCCGGTTCTTCTCGCCGTCGTCGTCGCGGGTGGCCTCGACGTACCCGACCAGCGCCGCACCGAAGCACGGGAAGCCGGCTCGGACGGGCTGCACGGTGACCGCCTCCGTCCCCCAGATCGGCACCCGCGGGCGCAGCCGCAGACCGTCGGCGGCGCAGTGCACGACCAGGGCGTCCTCGGCCACGCCGACCGATCCCCCGGTGAGCTCGAGCCTGCCGCGGTGCACCGCCCGCACGTGACCGAGCCGGACCACGTGCTCGATGGTGCGCAGCCGCTCCAGCTCCCAGACGCCCAGGGTGGGCGCCTTGGCCATCGTCGGAGTGACCGAGGGGTCGATGCGCAGCACGATCCCGGCCTCCTCCAGCTGCAGGAACAGGCCCGGGAGGCTGGTCGCCACGGCGGCCTCGCCGAACATGCGGGCCACCATGTCGAGGTACACCACCGGATCCGGGCGTACGAGCGCGCGGTTGAGCATCCACGGGTCGCGCGGGCGCACCCAGCAGATCGCGTCCGGGTCGACGCCCCGGCCCAGCAGCCAGATGCACGCGTCGGTGGCCGTCTTGCCCGAGCCCACCACGACGTACTGGGAGGCCTCGGACTCCTGCCGCACCAGGTCGTTGACCGCGACCACGCGAGCCCCGTCGGCCACCGCGAAGGGCGGCGGTGTCTCGGCCGGGATGGACGGCGCGAGGTAGCGGGCGTCGACGACGCGGCAGTGCGGCGGCACCTCGTGCCGCTGGCCGGTGGCCCGCGAGACGAACGCCCGCTCGCCGGTGTAGTCGCACCCGGCGAAGAGCTCGACCTGTCCGGAGCCCACCATCCGGGTCTCGAGCAGGTCCTCGTAGTAGGCGCGGATGGTGGGCTGGTCGGCGCGCTCGTGCAGCCCGGCCTCGGGTCCCTCGGTCTGGATGCGGCCGCCCCCGAGCACCCGCGACGCGACGCCGTAGAAGGTGGAGGCCTGGTGCAGACGGACGAACGGGTACGCCTCACGCCAGTGCCCGCCCACGCCCGGACGCCGGTCGACGAGTGCGACCCGGACGTCGGCGTGGTCGATGAGCGCGTCGGTGAAGGCCATGCCGGCCGCGCCGGCGCCGACGACCAGGTAGTCGGCGTCCACGATCCGGGTGGCCGGGGCCGTCACCCCCGACCCCCCGTCGGCCGTACGTCGGCCGGTGCCACCGCCACGGCGGTGAGCTCGCGCAGCACCCGGTGCTCGAGCTCGGCCAGGGACCGCTCCTCGTCGTCGGCGATCCACTGCCCGAACGCGACCTTGAACACCGTCACCGCGGTCTCGGCCGCCAGCGTGGCGGCGGGCTCCGCGACCCCCCGATCCCGCAGCGCGCCCCCGAGAACGGTGGCCAGCGCCGCGAGCTTGAGCAGCTCGCGCTCGCGCAGGGCGTCGTGCGCGTCGATGACCTCCTGTCGCAGCCGGGAGTAGGCGCGGCGGTCGTCGGGGAAGAAGACGGCCGAGGTGTCCAGTGCCGCCGTGACCAGCTCGAGGGGGGTGGACCCCTCCGGTGCGGACGCGACACCGTCGGTGAACCGCTCGGCGAGGTCGCCCTGGCCGTCGAAGAGGACCTCGCGCTTGTCGGTGAAGTAGCGGAAGAAGGTGCGCTCGGTCAGGCCCGCGCACCGGGCGATCTCCGCGGCCGTCGTCTGCTCGAAGCCCCGCACGACGTACAGGTCCAGCGCGGCGGCCTGCAGCCTCTCGCGTGCGCCGGGCTGCCATCGGACCATGGGGTCAGCGTAGCGATGACAGCCACTGTCGTAGAGGTGTACGCTCACAGCAGTCACTGACATCAACGGATCACCACCCGTCGGGACGGCGGGTCGAGAGGAGAGGTCATGCGTGTCTTCGTCACCGGAGCATCCGGCTGGATCGGGGCGGCCACCGTCGAGGAGCTCCGGGCGGGCGGTCACGACGTCGTGGGGCTGGTCCGCTCGGAGGCGTCCGCCGCGGCGGTGCGGGCCGCGGGCGCAGAGGTACGACGCGGCGACCTCGACGACCTCGACGGCCTGCGGGCCGGCGCGGAGGACGCCGACGCGGTCGTGCACCTGGCCAACAAGCACGACTTCGACCACCCCGAGGTGTCCAACCGGGCCGAGCGCTCCGCCGTCGAGGCCATCGGCGACGTGCTGGCCGGCTCCGACCGCGCCGTTCCTGCTGGCCTCCGGGGCCGCCGGCCTGAGCCCGGGACGGCTGGCCACCGAGCAGGACCGCTCTCCGTTCCACGGCCCGGACTCCCCGCGTGGCGGTAGCGAGAACCTGGCCCTGGAGTACGCCGACCGGGGGGTCCGCGTCGGTCAGCCTGCGCTTCGCCCCCACCGTGCACGGCGCGGGCGACCACGGCTTCGTGGCGCGCCTGGTCGACGTGGCCCGCCGTACCGGGTCCGCCGGCTACGTCGGGGAGGGTGACAACCGGTGGTCCGCCGTGCACCGCTCCGACGCGGCCCGCCTGGTGCGCCTGGCGCTGGAGGCGCCCGCCGGGAGCGCCCTGCACGCCGTGGCCGAGGAGCGGCGTGCCCACCCGGGAGATCGCCGAGGCCATCGGGCGCGGCCTCGGGCGTGCCGGCGGTGTCCGTGCCCGCGGAGGATGCCGTGGCGCACTTCGGCTGGATCGGGGCGTTCTTCGGGATGGACATGGCCGCCTCGAGCGCCATCACCCAGCGAGCTGCTGGGGTGGACGCCGACCGGCCCGACGCTGCTGGAGGACCTGGCGGGCGGGTCGTACTTCCGCTGACCGGCGCCCACGGTGACCCCTTCGCGAGATTCCCAGGGGATGCCGGGAAACTGCTGCTGCCCACGGTGAACCCACCATGGGCAGCAGCAGGTCTCCGTGGGCAGCAGCGGCCGGAGCACGCGATCGGCGTAGTGGCCCGGACGGCAGCGGGGTCAGGGCTGCTCGACGCGCAGCCGGGCCCCCAGCGTGTGCGCGGCGACGACGAGCCCCGCCGCGACCAGGACGATGTCCTTGAACACGTACTGGCCGGTCAGCGTCGGGCCGTGGGCGCCCCACATCTGGCCGGGGAACAGCACCAGTGGGGAGAGGATCCCGGCCATCGCCCCGCCGAGCACGACCAGGCCGACGCGGACGAAGCAGCCGGTGACCAGGGTGAGGCCGATGACCGTCTCGGTGACCGCGGTCAGCAGCAGCGCCGCACCTCCGGTGACGACGTGCAGGGTCAGGGCACCGACCGTGGCGACGGCGAGGTCCTCGGCCGGGCTGGCTCCCGGGACGTACTTGAACGCGGCGAACACGAGGAACACCAGCCCCAGGCTGACCCGCAGCACGGTGATGCTGTGCGCCGCCAGGGTTCGGGTCGCGACGTCGGCGGCGACCCCCGTGAGCGACCGGAGCGACCGGAGCGCACGCAGTGACCTGCGCGACCAGGGCGACCCGGTGGCGGTGGACGGGGGCGGAGCGGTGAGCACGGACATGGTGGGACCTCCGGGAGGGAGTGGGTTTCGTCAGGTGGTGCTGGAGATGAGCACCACCCCCGCCCGCGAGATACCTGTCCGGAGCTCAGCGCTGCAGGACCGTCTCGTGCTCCAGGGCCCGTAGCTTCTCGGGGTTGCGCACCAGGTGCACGGCGCTGACTGCCCCGTCCACGACGACGAACGACGCCACGGCCTCGACCGCGCCGTCCAACCACAGCCGCAGGGCGGGGGCGCCGTTGAGGTGCACCACGTCCACGTGGTCCGCGCCCTCGCCGGCCACGGCGACCAGGAAGCGGAGCACCTTGTCGCGGCCCTCGATCGGCCGCAGGGCGGCCCGCTTGATCCCGCCCCCGTCGGTCAGCAGCACCACGTCGGGTGCGAGCACGTCCATGAGGTCCTGGATCCGGCCCGTGGTGGCCGCGGCCAGGAACCGGTCCACCACCGCGCCGAGCTCCTGCGGCTGCACCGGGCGCCGCGGCCGCCGCGACGCCACGTGGGCACGTGCGCGGTGCGCGACCTGGCGTACGGCGGCCGGCGACTTCTCCACGGCCTCGGCGATCTCGTCGTACGGCACGTCGAAGACCTCGCGCAGCACGAACACCGCCCGCTCCGTCGAGGACAGGGTCTCGAGCACGAGCAGCATCGCGGTCGAGACGCTGTCGGCCAGGGCCACGTCGTCGGCGACGTCGGGGGAGGTCAGCAGTGGCTCGGGCAGCCACGGGCCGACGTACGCCTCCCGCCGTCGCGCCTGGGTGCGCATGCGGTTCAGCGCGACGCGGGTGGTCACCCGCACCAGGTACGCCCGCTCGTCCCGCACCGTCCCCGGGTCGCGTCGGCCCAGCGCAGCCAGGTCTCCTGCAGCACGTCCTCGGCGTCGGCGGTGGAGCCGAGCATCTCGTAGGCGACCGTGAACAGCAGCGGGCGGTGCGCCACGAAAGCGTCGGTCGCGCTCACACCGCGGAGTCTACGGCGCCGGAGGGACGAGCCAGGGGCAGCTCGCAGACGTCGGAGAAGCCCTGGCTCTCCAGGCCCGCGGCGGCGTTGAAGCGCGACCGCATGTTCTCCAGCGCGACCATCTGGGTGAGCTCCACGACCGCGGGTGCGCCGAGCTGCTCGACCAGCCGGCCGACCATGCCGTCGGTCACCGTCAGCGGCGTGCTCGACATGGCCTCGGCGTACTCGAGCACGTCGCGCTCGAGCGGGGTGAACACCTCGGACTCCCGCCAGCGCGGCACCTCCCGCAGCCGGGACAGGTCGAGGCCGTCGTGGTGGGCCATGAAGTAGCCGAAGTCGAGGCACCAGCTGCACCCGACGACGCCTGCGCTGGCCAGCTGCGCGTAGGCCTTGAGGGTGTCGTCGAGGCGGTCCCACCGGCTGACCCTCCCCTCGAAGCGCAGCACCGTGCGGAGCAGGCGCGGGTGGTGGATGAGGACGTGGGCGCTGTCCGGCACCTGACCGAACGTGCGCCGGGCGTACCAGGTCAGGAGGCGGCCCTGGATCCCGGTGAGGGGGGCGCTGGGGATGCGGAACGTGCTGGGCACGGGGGTTCTCCTTCTCGCGGGGGCCGTCCGGCCCCGGATGGGTGGTCCCCGTGAAGACACCGCAGCGCCCAGATCTGTGACACCCCCGTGCACGTACGGGCCGCCCCGCAGTCAGGTCGCGGTCAGGCGGGAGCCCGCATGCTCGACACACCATGACGAACCGATCCTTCCGCGCGCCCAAGGTCCCCGAGGTCCTCCTCCTCTTCTGGGTGGTCAAGCTGCTGACCACCGGCATCGGCGAGGCCGGCGTCGGACTTCCTGGGCACGGTGAGCATCCCGCTGGCGGCCGTGGTCGGGGTCGGCGGCTTCGTCGCTGGCGCTGCGGCTGCAGCTGCGGGCCACCCGCTACCACCCGGTCCGCTACTGGGTGCACGGTGCTGTCGGTGGCGCTGTTCGGCACGATGGTCGCCGACGGTCCGCACGTCGCGCTCGGCACGCCGTACTACGTGGACTCGATCGTCTACTTCGTCCTGCTGGGCGGCCTGCTCGACCTGGTGGCGCCGCAGCGAGGGCACCCTGTCGGTGCACTCGATCACCACGGCCCGGCGGGAGCGCTTCTACTGGGGCACCGTGCTGCTGACCTTCGGCCTCGGCACGGCGCTGGGCGACACCACCGCGATCGACCTCGGCCTCGGCTTCGGCTGGTCGGTCGTGCTCTTCGGCGGGCTGATCCTGGTGCCGCTCGCCGCGTGGCGCCTGGGCTGGGCGCCACGGCGGCGTTCTGGGCGTCGTACGTGCTGACCCGCCCGCTCGGCGCCTCGGTGGCCGACTGGCTGGGCAAGCCGCCGTCGGCCGGCGGGCTGGGCTGGGGCGACGGCCTCGTGACCGCCCTCGGGCTGGTGCTGTTCGCCGGGCTGGTCGCCTACCTCACCCGCACGCACGCCGACGACGGCTCCCTCGGCTCGCGCCGCCCGCCGGAGCCACACGTGCACACCGAGGCGGCCCGGCGTGGCCCGGGTACGGCGTCAGGCCGGCCGGGTCGCCCGCACGTACAGACGGCGGGTGGTCTCACCCCGGGAGCTGAGCGGTCCGCGCAGGTACCACTCGACGTCGACCAGGCCGGCGCCCCGCACCACCTCGACCACGGCCGCCGGGTCGTGCAGCACGACGTCGAGCTCGACCGGCGAGCCGAACCACTCCTCGAGGTGCCGGACCTCCTCGCCCGCGTGCAGGGCGAGCACGAGGGTGCCGCCCGGGTCGAGCGGGCGCACGAGCGCGGCACGGCGCCAGGCAGCTCGGAGGCACCGAGGTGGATCAGGGAGTACCAGGCCAGGACCGCCGCCCACCGGAGCTCGTCGGGGGCCGGCCGAGGCGGCGCAGGTCGCCGACCTCGAGGTCGACCTCGGGGAACCGTCGCCGGGCCTCGGCGACCATGCCCCGGACAGGTCGATGCCCGTCGCGCGAGCACCCGCCGGCGAGGTGGGCGGTCACGTGACCGGGTCCGGAGCCGACCTCCACGACGGGGCCCGAGGCCGCGTCGGCGGCCACCCGGTCCAGCAGCCAGCGCTCGAAGGGCAGGGCGTCCAGCTCGTCGAGGAGGTGGTCGGCGTAGGCCGTGGCGACCGCGTCGTAGGAGGACCGCACCCGGGCGTCCCGCTGCTCGGGTCCCTGCGCCAGCACGGCGTCCCGGTCCACGGCCACCGCCGGGGCGACCTCGGCCGGCAGCGGCCCCAGCAGGTGCACCCAGCGATGGTCCTGCTGCCCCGGCCGCCGGGGCAGCTCGCGCACCAGGGGCTCGGCACGGGCCGCCATCGCCCGCAGGGTCGCCTCCACCGCGGCCCTGTCGGCGAAGGGGTGCAGCCGCTCGGTGCGCGGCCTCGGCTCCCCGGGGTCTGCGCACCGCGCAGCAGCAGCACCGTGACCAGGGCCCGCTCGTCGGGGGAGAGGTCCAGCACCTCGTCCACGACCTGGTGGTACTTCAGCGTCCGGCGGCCGGTGTCGGACCAGACGATCCGCACCAGCCCGCGGTCCTTGAGGCGGCGGGCGGTCGTGTCCACGGTCGGCTGGTCGAGGTCCACCACCGGGTCCCGGCTGCTCGTCTGGTTGCACGCCGACCGCAGCGCGTTGGACGTCAGGGGGTAGGAGGCCGGCACCGTCGTCTGCTTCTCCAGCAGGGCGCCGAGGACCCTCTGCTCGTCGGGGTCGAGGACCGGGAGACCGCTCACGCCCCGACCTTAGGCCCAGGCCAGACCTAGACAATCTGTTGAACTTCTTGTTTAGTTATCACCGCCCCGGGCACTCCCCCTGACCCGAGGTCGTGAACAGAGAGTGGGTAGCCCGCACATGTCAGCCATCCTGTTCGGCTCCATCAGCACCGTCGCCGACACCTCCGAGCTGCAGCGCGAGGCGTTCAACCAGGCCTTCGAGACCCACGGCCTCGACTGGCGCTGGGACCGCGACGAGTACCGCGACATGCTGGCGACGCAGCGGCGGCCAGGACCGCGATCGCCGAGTACGCCGCGGTCGCGCGGCCAGACCGTCGACGCCGCACGCCGTGCACGAGACCAAGTCGGAGCTCTTCCAGCAGAGCCTGGCCGACGGCCGGCGTCGCGCCCGCGCCCGGGCGTCGTCGAGACCATCCGCGGCCGCCAAGGAGCCGGGGCTGGAAGGTCGGCCTGGTGACCACGACCTCGCGCGGACAACATCACCGCCCTGCTCGACGCGCTCGGCCCCGAGCGTCGAGCGCCGACGACTTCGACGTGATCGTCGACGCCACCGACGTCGAGACGCCCAAGCCCGACGCGGCGGCGTACGCCGTTCGCCGTGCGAGACGCTGGGCGAGCCGCCGAGCGAGTGCGTCGCCGATCGAGGACAACGTCGGCGGGCGTGCGCGGCCGCCGCGCGGCCGGCGTGCGCGTGCGTCGCGTTCCCCAACGAGAACACCGCCGGCCACGACTTCGCGCGACGGCCACGCGCGGCGTCGACCACGCTGGACGTGCGACGTCCTGCCAGCAGCTCGACGCACGCCGAGCAGCCGGCACGACGACCGGGACGCGCATGACCGGCACCGACGAGCCGCCTACACCGCCGACCGAGCACGTCCTTCCACGTCGAGGCCTACGAGAAGATCGACTACTCGCTGGTGTACGTCGACGGCGTCGTTCGCCGTCGAGAACACCGAGCTCGCCGACAGCTACCGGCCGTGGGGCCGGTGCCTGATGGTCGTCGACGAGACCGTGCACGACGCTCTACGGCGAGCAGATGCAGCGCCTACTTCGCCCACCACGGCATCGCGCTGACCGTCTTCCCGGTCGCCATCGGGGAGACCGGGCAAGACGCTGCGCACCGTCGAGCGGATCGTCGACGCGTTCGGCGACTTCGGCCTGGTCCGCAAGGAGCCCGTGCTGGTCGTCGGCGGCGGCCTGACCACCGACGTCGCCGGCTTCGCCTGCGCGACGTTCCGCCGCTCCACCAACTACATCCGGGTGCCCGACCACGCTGATCGGGCTCATCGACGCCAGCGTGGCGATCAAGGTCGCGGTCAACCACGGCAAGTACAAGAACCGGCTCGGCGCCTACCACGCCTCGCAGAAGGTGATCCTGGACTTCTCGTTCCTGCGGACGCTGCCGGTCGACCAGGTCCGCAACGGGATGGCCGAGCTCATCAAGATCTCGACGGTCGGCAACAGCGAGATCTTCGAGCTGCTGGAGAAGTACGGCGAGGACCTGCTGCCCACCCGGTTCGGCCACCTCGACGGGACGCCCGGAGCTGCGCGAGATCGCCGCACCGGGTGACCTACGACGCGATCGGGACCATGCTCGAGCTCGAGGTGCCCAACCTGCACGAGCTCGACCTCGACCGGGTGATCGCGTTCGGCCACACCTGGAGCCCGACGCTGGAGCTCGCCCCGGAGGTGCCGTACTTCCACGGCCACGCCATCAACATCGACATGGCCTTCTCGACCACCCTCGCCGAGCAGCGCGGCTACCTCTCGGCGAGCGAGCGCGACCGGATCTTCTGGCTGATGAGCCGGCTCGGGCTGACGCTGGACAGCCCGCACCTCACCCCGGAGCTGCTCGCACGGGCCACCGACGTCGATCGTGCAGACCCGGGACGGGCTGCTGCGCGCGGCGGTCCCGCGCCCGATCGGCACCTGCGACTTCGTCAACGACCTGACCGCCGAGGAGCTCGACGCGACGCTGGCGGATCCACCACGAGGTGTGCCGGGACTACCCCGCGGGGCGGCGACGGGCGAGGACATGTTCGCCGGACGCCGGCATGACCGCGGCGTCGGTGACCGCGCCCGGCGTCGCGGCCCGGCCGGTCACGCCCGCCGCGCATCCTGGCCGAGCGGCTCGGCGCGCCTCGTGGACGCCTGCTCGACGGGACGGGTGGCGCCGACCCGGAGGCGCTGGCTGCGGCGGAGCTGCGCGAGGCGCGCGACCTGGCCGCCGGGCTGGACCCGTACCTGGACCGCGTGCACCACGCCGGAGTCCGCCGGCGCTGGCCCGGCTGGCTGGCGGACCGCGAGCGGGACGGGCCGCCGCTACGACTCGGAGGCGGCTCCGGGACGCCGCCGGCCACCGGCGCTGGAGCAGGAGATGCTCTCCGGGCACGTCGAGGGCCAGCTCCTGCAGATGCTGGTGCACGCCACCCGGGCCGCCGGGTCCTGGAGATCGGCATGTTCACCGGCTACTCCGCGCTGGCCATGGCCGAGGCGCTGCCGCGCCGACGGGCCGGGTGGTCGCCTGCGAGATCGACGCCGACGTGGCGGCGTTCGCTCAGGCGCTGCTTCGCGAGTTCCGCGAGCGGCGGACCGCATCGACGTCCGGGTGGGGCCGGCCGCGCGACACCCTGCGGCAGCTCGCGGCGGCGGGTCAGCGTCTTCGACCTGGTGTTCGTCGACGCCGACAAGGCGGGCTACACCGAGCTACCTCGAGACCGTGCTGGAGGCCGGGCTGCTCGCCCCGCACGGGCTGCGTCTGCGTCGACAACACCCTGATGCAGGGCCAGCCCTGGTCCGACGGCGAGCCGACGGCGAACGGTGCCGCCATCGCCGCGTTCAACCGGTGCGGTCGCCGACGACCCCCGCGTCGAGCAGGTCGTCGTCCCGCTGCGGGACGGCCTCACCCTGATCCGCCAGGTGGACGGAGGACACCGTGCAGCATGACGTCCTGGACCCCGTGGGCGTGCGAGGTCAGCGACCTGCCGCTGGAGCAGGTCGACGCCGACGACGTGCAGGTCCTGCGCGCGCCTGCTGGCCGAGCACGGCGTCGCCGTGCTGCCCGGGCAGGGCGCCGACGACGCCACGTTCCTGTCGCTTCCTGCGAGCGCTTCGGCGACCTCACGTTCTCGGCGGGGGAGAAGCCGCTGGACGGGTTCCCCGACCTCAACGTGATCAGCAACGTCGGGCCGCACCACGCCGCCGCGCAGCGTCTTCCACGTCGACACCAGCTACGTCGCGCTGCCCGCCGGCGTACACGGCGCTGCGGGCGGTGCAGATCCCCGAGCAGGGCGGCGAGACGCTGTTCACCAACCAGTACCGCGCCTACGACACGCTGCCCGAGGACCTGCGCGAGCGGCTCTCCGGGTCGCACGCTGCGGCACGTGGTCACCGGGCTCGACCTCGGGGACGACGACGAGACCGAGGCCGAGCACCCGGTCTTCGCCGCGCACCCGGTCTCCGGCCGCACCGCGCTGTTCATGTCGACGCCCGAGCGGTGCGTGTCGGTCAGCGGCCTGGACGAGGCCGAGGGCCGCGAGCTCGTCTCCGCGCTCTACGAGCACTCCACCCGCGAGGACAACGTGCTGCGGCACGCCTGGGCCCCCGGCGACGTGGTGATGTGGGACAACCGGTGCGTGCTGCACCGGGCCGACCACGCCGACGTCGTGGGGGACCGGGTGATGCACCGCGGCATGGTCACGGCCCGTGACCTGACCTGCGGCATGGCCTGCTGCGCACCGCCGCGCCCGCACGGTGGGTGCGCTGGCCCTGCTGCAGGTCGCGCTGCCGGCCAACCTGGCGCTGACCGCGGTGGCCCTGGTGCGCTCCCGCCTCGTGCCGCCGCCACCGCGTCGGGCGGCGTCGCGACCCCGCACGGTGCTGGTCAGCGGCGGGCAAGATGACCAAGGCGCTGCAGCTGGCCCGGTCCTTCCACGCGGCCGGGCACCGCGTGGTGCTGGTGGAGTCCGGCGAAGTACCGGCTGACCGGTCACCGCTTCTCCCGCGCCGTCGACCGCTTCCACACCGTGCCCGCGCCCCGACGACCCCGGGTACGCCGAGGCGCTGCTGCGACGTCGTGCGGGCCGAGGGCGTCGACGTCTACGTGCCCGTGTGCAGCCCGGCCGCGAGCTACTACGACGCGCTGGCCGAGCCGCTGCTGGCGCCGTACTGCGAGGTGCTGCACTGCGACGCCGGACCTGGTCGCGCACGCTCGACGACAAGGAGGCGTTCGCGCGCCCTGGCGGCCTCGCTGGGCCTGCCGGTGCCCGACTCGCACCGCATCGACCGACCCGGAGCAGGTGGCGCGAGTTCGACTTCGCCGCCGGCGCGGCCGCCGTACGTCCTCAAGAGCATCCCCTACGACCCGGTCCACCGGCTCGACCTGACCCCGCTGCCGCGCCCGACCCCGGAGGAGACCGCCGCCTTCGCGCGCGGCCAAGCCGATCTCGCCGGAGACGGCCGTGGATCCTGCAGGCCTTCGTCGCCGGCCAGGAGTACTGCACGCACAGCACCGTGCGCGACGGACGGGTCCAGGTGTACTGCTGCTGCGAGTCCTCGGCGTTCCAGGTCAACTACGCGCATGGTCGACAAGCCGGAGATCGAGGCCTGGGTCCGGGGCTTCGTCGAGCGCCCTGGGGCTCACCGGCCAGGTCAGCTTCGACTTCATCGAGGCCGACGACGGCCGGGTGCACGCCGATCGAGTGCAACCCGCGCACCCACTCGGCGATCACGCATGTTCGACGACCACCCGGGCCTGGCCGACGCCTACCTCGACGCCGGACGCGCCGGCGGTCACCCCGCTGCCCGGACCAGCCGGCCGACGTACTGGCTCTACCACGAGCTGTGGCGGCTGCTGGCCGAGCCGGCGACGACGGGCAGCGGCTGCGGGTCGTGCGGCGGGGCCGCGACGCCGTCTTCGACTGGTCGGACCCGCTGCCGTTCCTGGTGCTGCACCACGTGCAGATCCCCGTGCTCCTGCTGCGGGCCCTGGTCGCGGGCAAGGACTGGATCCGCATCGACTTCAACATCGGCAAGCTCGTCGAGGCCGGCGGGGACTGAGCCGTGACCCTGCGCGTCCTGCACCTGGCCGGCTCCGCGGTCAGCGACTTCCTGCGCCGACCTCTCCCGGCTCTACGCCGCCGACTGCCTGGAGGCCACCGCCGACCCCGGGCTCTACGAGTTCCACGTCGCCTACGTGACCCCGGACCGGCGCTGGCGCTTCCCGGCCGACCTGGGTGCCGCGGCCATCGAGGCTGCCCCGTCCCTGGACGCTGGCGGACGGCGGTGGCCCACCTGACGCCGCGCTGGGCATCGACGTCGTGGTGCCGCAGATGTTCTGCCTGCCCGGGATGACCGCCTACCGCGCGCTGTTCGACGTGCTCGGGATCCCGTTCGTCGGCAACCCGGCCGACGTCATGGCGCTGGGGGCCGACAAGGCCCCGCGCCCGTGCCGTGGTGGCCGCGGCCGGGGTCGACGTACCCCCGGGGGAGGTGCTGCGTCCCGGCGAGCGCCCGACCCTCGCCCCGCCGGTCGTGGTCAAGCCGGTCGACGCCGACAACTCCCTCGGGCGTGAGCCTGGTGCGCTCGCCCGAGGAGTACGACGCGGCGCTGGAGCTCGGCCTGGTCCGCAGTCGGGCTCGGCGCTGGTCGAGTCCTACGTCGAGCTGGGACGCGAGGTCCGCTGCGGGGTGCTGCGAGCGCGGCGGCGAGCTGGTCGCGCCTGCCGCTGGAGGAGTACGCCGTGGACCCGGTGACCAAGCCGATCCGGGGCTACGACGACAAGGTCGGCGCGTCGCGACGACGGCGACCTCGGCCTGGTGGCCAAGGACGCCACGCGGGCGTGGATGGTCGCCGCCGACGACCCGCTGACACAGCGCGTGGCCGAGGCGGCCAAGCGCTGCCACGTGGCCCTGGGCTGCCGGGACTACAGCCTGTTCGACTTCCGGGTCGACCCCGAGGGTCGGCCGTGGTTCCTGGAGGCCGGCCTCTACTGCTCGTTCGCCCGCACCAGCGTGGTCACGATGATGGCCGAGGCGGCCGGCATCCCGTTGGCCGACCTCTTCGCCTCCATGGTCCGCGAGGCCACCTCCCGCTGACGCTGACCTCACGCCGTCACGACCGCCACGGGGGGAAGACCTCCGCCACCCTACGGCGCTAGCCTCGGTCGATGACCACCGTGCTGGAGGCGGCCGACCCGTCCGCCGTCGCGGTCGTGGCCGCCGTCCGCGCCGGTGAGGTGGCCACCCTGCGGCTCCTGCTGCTCGCGGACCCCGACCTGGCCGCCGTCCGCATCCGCGCGGGCGTGGAGCAGCGCACGCTGCTGCACGTGCTGACGGACTGGCCCGGCCACGTACCACGCGGCCCAGAGGTCGTGTCGGCCCTGGTGGAGGCGGGGGCCGAGGTGGACGCGCCGTTCGTCGGCCCCCACGAGGAGACGGCTCTGCACTGGGCGGCCAGCAGTGACGACGTAGCGGTCCTGGACGCCCTGCTGGACGCGGGCGCGGCCATCGACGCCGGGGGAGGCGTCGTCGGCGGTGGCACGCCGCTGGCGGACGCGACCGCCTTCGGCCAGTGGGCGGCCGCCCACCGTCTCGTCGAGCGGGGCGCCCGGGTCGGTGCGTTCGACGCGGCCGCCCTCGGGCTGCTGGGGCCGGTGCGCGACCTGCTCCAGGACCGCGCCGGCGTGGGCGGCGACGAGGTGGACGACCTGTTCTGGGCCGCCTGCCACGGCGGCCGGCGTCAGGTGGCGGAGCTGCTGCTGGCCGCCGGTGCCGACCTCGACCGACGACCGGGCTGGGAGGCGGTCGCCCCCTGGACGCCGCCGTGCGCAGCGGCGCCACCGAGCTCGCCGGGTGGCTGCGAGGCCTCGGTGCCACCACGTCGGAGGCGTCATGACCGGCCCACCCCGCTGAACGCGTCCGCTCTGGACCGCCTCGCCGCGACCCTCGGCCGTCGGGTGGCACTACCCTTCGGCGCATGAGCGACGAGACGTACGGGATCCCGCCCGCCCCCCCGATCAAGGGCGCGGAGCACCTGCACTCGGGCAAGGTCCGCGACCTCTACCGCCTCGACGACGGGCGGCTGCTCATGGTCGCCAGCGACCGGCTCTCCGCCTTCGACTTCGTGCTCGAGACCACCATCCCTGACAAGGGCGCCGTGCTCACGCGGATGTCGCTGTGGTGGTTCGAGCAGCTGGCCGACCTGGTGCCCCACCACGTGCTGTCCCTCGACGTGCCGGCCGAGGTGGCCGGCCGGGCCGTGGTCTGCGAGGAGCTGGCGATGTTCCCCGTGGAGTGCGTCGCCCGTGGCTACCTCACCGGGTCGGGCCTGCTGGACTACCAGTCCGACGGTGCCGTCTGCGGCATCGCGCTGCCGCCCGGGCTGGTGGAGAGCAGCCGGCTGCCCGAGCCGCTGTTCACCCCCGCCACCAAGGCGGCCCTCGGCGACCACGACGAGAACGTGTCCTACGAGACGGTGGAGGCCGCGATCGGGTCCGGGTCCGCGGCGCGGCTGCGGTCGCTGACCCTGCAGGTCTACGAGCGGGCCGAGGAGCTCGCCCGTGAGCGGGGCATCCTGCTGGCCGACACCAAGCTGGAGTTCGGCGCCCGCCCCGACGGCACGGTGCTCCTGGCCGACGAGGTGCTGACCCCGGACTCCTCCCGCTTCTGGCCGGCCGACGACTGGCAGCCGGGCCGGGCTCAGGACTCCTACGACAAGCAGATCGTGCGGAACTGGCTGACCTCCCCGGCCAGCGGGTGGGACCGTACGACGGGCGAGCCGCCGCCCCCGCTGCCCGACGAGGTCGTGGAGCGCACCCGCTCGCGCTACGTCGAGGCCTACGAGCGGCTGACCGGCTCCACGTTCTGACGCCTCGCCCGAGGGCCGGGGACGAGGGCGGTCAGCGGCCCGTCGTACCGTCCACGAGCTCGCGCAGGATGTCGGCGTGGCCCGCGTGCCGGGCCGTCTCGCCGGTCATGTGGGCCACGACCCAGCGCAGGGTGGTCCGTTGGCCGTCCACGGTGCCGACCGAGAGCGCCTCGGGACCGGCCGTCCCGGCGGCGGACCCGGCCGCGGCGGCGATGGCCGCGTCGGAGTCCGATACCGCCGCCCGGTAGCCGGCCAGCACCTGCTCGGCCGGCACGTCCGCAGCGACCTGCATGCCGGCGTCCCAGTCCGGCTCCTCGCCCACGCCGGCCAGGTGCACGCCGAACCAGAAGCGCTCGCCGTCGGTGAGGTGACGCACCAGGCCGAGCAGCGTCGTGCCGGTCGGCACCAGGACCCTGCGCAGCTGCTCCTCGGTCAGCCCCTCGGTCTTGCGCAGCACCGACTCCCGCACGAAGGTGAGGAAGGCCAGGCTGGTGGCCAGCTCGCCGGTGTCCTCGCGGGGCACGGGGCGGCGCTGCGTCTCCGGTGGTGGCGGCGTGGTCGCGTCGGGGCTCACCCTGGCGAGGCTAGGCCTTCGCGCGCCCGGGTGCACGGACCTCCTAGACTGGCCCCGCCCGCACCGCCGTCCCAGCTAGGAGCCCCCGTGGCCCGTGTCGTCGTCGACGTCATGCTCAAGCCCGAGATCCTCGACCCGCAGGGCAAGGCCGTGCACGGAGCCCTGCCCCGGCTGGGCGTCGAGGGGGTCAGCGACGTGCGCCAGGGCAAGCGCTTCGAGCTCGAGGTCGACGGCGAGATCACCGAGGAGCGGTTGGCGCAGCTGCACGACATCGCCGAGCGCCTGCTGTCCAACCCGGTGATCGAGGACTTCGAGGTGCACGTCTCGTGACCGGTCTGCGCATCGGCGTGGTCACCTTCCCGGGCTCGCTGGACGACGTGGACGCCCGGCGGGCGGTCCGCTTCGCCGGCCACGAGGCTGTCGCGCTCTGGCACGGCGACCACGACCTGCAGGGCGTGGACGCGGTCGTGCTGCCCGGTGGCTTCTCCTACGGCGACTACCTGCGCTGCGGGGCGATCTCGCGCTTCTCGCCGCTGATGGACGACGTGGTCGCCGGGGCTCAGGACGGCCTGCCCGTGCTGGGCATCTGCAACGGCTTCCAGGTGCTGTGCGAGGCCCACCTGCTGCCCGGAGCCCTGGTGCGCAACGAGGCCCAGCGGTTCGTGTGCCGCGACCAGCGCCTGCGCATCGAGGCCACCGGCACCGCCTGGACGGCCGCCTACACCCCCGGCCAGGAGATCGTCGTCCCGTTGAAGAACGGCGAGGGCTGCTTCGTGGCCGACGCCGCGACCCTCGACGAGCTCGAGGGCGAGGGTCGGGTGGTGGCGCGCTACCTGGGCGGCAACCCCAACGGCTCGCTGCGCGACATCGCCGGGATCAGCAACGCCCGCGGCAACGTCGTCGGCCTGATGCCGCACCCGGAGCACGCCGTCGAGGACGGCTTCGGCCCCGGCGTCGACGGGCTGGGATTCTTCCGCCTCGTGGAGGCCCTCGTCGGCTGAGCCGCCCGCGACCGGGTCCCGGCTACGATCAGCCGGTGCCTCCGCTCGACGACGTCCGGCGCTGGCGTCACAACACCTCAGGCGCCGCAGGACGTGACCGGGTGCCGGTGGTGCTGTGGCGATCTCGGACCTGGTCGCGATCCTGGCGCTGCGGGACCTGCGGGTGCGGTACCGGCAGGCCCTGCTCGGAGTGGTGTGGGTCCTGCTCCAGCCGGTCGCCACCGTGGTGATTTTCACGCTGGTGTTCCGCCGACTGGCGCGGATCAGCAGCCAGGGAGTGCCCTACCCCCTCTTCGCGCTGCTCGGCATGGTGGTGTGGATCTACTTCGCGACCGCGGTCCAACGCGGCAGCGACGTCCTGGTGTCGAACCCCGCCCTGGTGACCAAGGTCTACTTCCCCCGCGTCGTGGCACCGGTCGCGGCGGTGCTGCCGCCCCTGGTCGACCTGCTCGTGTCCATGGGCCTGGTGGCGGTCCTGCTCGTCCACTACGGCCGCTTCTCGGGGTGGCGGCTTCTCGCGGTGCCCGGGTGGCTGGGGCTGGGGGTCCTCGCCGCCCTCGCGGTGGTCCTGTGGCTCTCGGCGCTGAACGTGCGCTACCGCGACGTGCAGCAGGCCCTGGGACCTGCGCTGCAGGTGTGGCTGTTCGCCAGCCCGGTGGCCTATCCCGCCGATCTGCTGACCGGCTGGCAGCAGGGCCTGTACGCCCTCAACCCGATGGCGGGGGTGATCTCGCTGGCTCGGTGGTCGGTGCTCGGAGCTCCATGGCCCGGCTGGCCGCTGGCGGTGTCGGTGGCCTCGACCGTGTTGGTGCTCGCCTCCGGGCTGGCCTACTTCCGACGTGCCGAGACCACGTTCGCGGACGTGATCTAGCCATGGCGGACGCTCTCCAGTTCGACCGAGTGAGCAAGCGGTACGTCCTGGGTGACCGGCTCAACGCACGAGAGTCGCTGTACGCGGCGGCCGCGCGGCTGGTCGGTGGGCCGCGCCGTCCGTCGTCCGAGATCTGGTCGCTGCGTGAGGTCAGCTTCACTCTCGGCACGGGCGAGACGCTGGGGATCGTCGGTCGCAACGGGGCGGGCAAGAGCACCATCCTCAAGGTGCTGGCCGGCATCACCACCCCGACGTCGGGCTCGTCGCGCACCCGGGGACGGGTGGCCGCCCTGCTCGAGGTCGGCACCGGCTTCCACCCCGAGCTCACCGGCCGGGAGAACGTCTACCTCAACGGCGCGATCCTGGGGATGTCGCGACGCGACATCACCCGTCGTTTCGACGAGATCGTGGCCTTCTCGGGGGTCGAGCGGTTCCTCGACACGCCCGTCAAGAGGTACTCCAGCGGGATGCACCTGCGGCTCGCCTTCGCCGTGGCGGCCCATCTCGATCCCGACGTGCTGGTGGTGGACGAGATCCTCGCGGTGGGCGACGCCGAGTTCCAGCGCAAGTGCCTGGGTCGCATGCAGGAGGCCGGACGCGAGGGCCGCACGCTGGTGTTCGTCAGCCACGACCTTGAGACTCTCTCCTCACTGTGCGACCGGTCGGTGTGGTTGGAGGCCGGGCGGGTCCGCGACGACGGTCCGAGCCTGGGCATCGTCCGGGACTACCTGGAGGCCGGCCTCTCGGGCGAGGGCGGTGGGGGCACCTCGCTGCGAGCGGGACCGGTCACGGTCGAGGCCGTGCGCGTGGTGCCGGACGAGCCGGGCCGGACCGCGCTGCTGCGCGGCGAGAGCATTCGGGTCCAGGTCGAGCTCGAGGTCGAGCAGGACGTGCCCGGCCTCGACCTGGCGGTCTTCGTCACCTCCGCCGCCGGTGCCAGGGTGCTCGACGAAGTGCTGAGCGACCGGTCGCCGGGCCTGCTTCCGCGCGGGTCCCACCGCGTGGAGATGCTGGTGCCGCCGGTGCTCAACGTCGGCGACTACACCGTCGGGGTCTGGCTCGGCACCCACCACGAGGAGATCCTCGACGCCCCCGCGGTCACGTCGTTCGCGGTCCTGGGTGCCGACCTGGGGCGGCCGCAGCGGTTGGTGGTGCTGGACCTGCCCTTCGAGGTCCACCGCCGCTAGCCCGTGGGCAGCGTCGCGAACCGGAACCCGCGCTTCCGGATGCTGCGCACCACCCCCGGCAGGGCAGCGATGGTCGCCGAGCGGTCGAGCGCCTCGGGGGCCCAGGGTTGCTCGACCCAGTCGTGCAGGAGGACGACGTCGCCGGCGGCCGCGGTCGAGGCGACCTCCGACACGCGTCCGGGGGTCGCACCCGGTCTCCAGTCCTCGGGGTCCACCGTCCACAGCCACGGCCGGAGCCTGAGCCGTCGCAGCACCAGGGCGGAGGGAAGGCTGAGGTGCCCGTGCGGAGGGCGGAAGAGGACCGTGTCCGCGCCGAGGGCATCGGACACCGCACGCCGGCCCTCGGTGCTACTCCCACGCCGGACCTCGGCCGTCGTCAGGTGGGCGGGGTGCGGGTGCGTGAGGCTGTGCGAGCCGATCGAGTGCCCCTCGGCCCGGATGCGGGCGAGAAGGTCCGGGTGCTCCCGGGCGTTGCGGCCCACGCAGAAGAAGGTGGCGTGCACGTCGAGCTCACCCAGCACGTCCAGCACCCGGTCGGTCGAGCCCGGCATCGGACCGTCGTCGAAGGTCAGCGCGACGGCGTCGGGCGCGACGCTCCGTCGCATCCGAGCCAGGCGCGGCGCGGACGACGAGGACACGTGGGCCAGGCGTCGGGCGGCGCCCCCGCCCAGGGTCCGTAGGCCGCTCACCACCCCGCTCGAACCGGTCGGGACGCCCGGACCGTCACCAGCAGCGGGAACTGGGGATCGTGCCACCTCAGCGCAGCCTCGGGCACCTCGTCGGTGGCCAACCCCTGGAGGAAGCCGACCGAGGTCTGCACGTTGCCGTGGGCGACGACCTCGACGTTCCCCGCGCCGAAGACCTCGGAGAACAGGCGCGTCGCGGCGAGGGGGGTGAGCGACCAGTACCAGGTGTCCGCCCACCGATCGGTCGCGAGCGGGGAGATGCCGGGAAACGTGGCGAGCAGGGTGCCCCCCGGTCGCAGCACCCGGTGCAGCGTCCGGACGCCGGCCGTCACGTCGTAGAGCAGGTGGAGGGTCTGGGTGACGATCATGGCGTCGAAGCACTCGGAGGGGATCTGCGGAGCGTCCACGAGATCGGCGACCAGCGTGGTCCCGGAGTCACCCTCCTCGACGTGCAGCACGTCGGAGCTCGTCACCCGCGCACCACCGAACCGGCGGGTGTAGGCGTCGTCACCCACTTCGAGGACCCGCCCGGCGACGAGGTGCGCGTTGCCGGCGAGGAACCCCTCGATGAAGTGGCGGTCGATGGGCAGCCCCCGGTCGGCTCCGAACTGGCGGCTCATCGGAACGGTTCGGGTGGCGGCGACCAGGTGCGCGGCACGCCAGGGCGCGGGAAGGTTGGCCACGCCGCGTCGGGCCACCCCCCGGGCCACGCGCCGTACGACGCGCCGGGCCTGCGCGCTCCACGCCGGCGGGAGCGGCCCGCGTCCGGTGGGAGCCTGCTCGTAGGTGCCGATCTCGGTCTCCACCAGCCGCCGGAGCTCGGTCAGGTCCGCGTCGTCGGCGAGCTGTTCGGTCAGCCAGGACAGGTAGCCGAGTCGGTCGGCGTTGCGGTACGTGGGGTGGTAGTGCCGGCCCGGGTGGCGGCGGCCGTGGCCGAGCCGTCGTGGCGGCGGTACCACGCGCTCGTCCCCCCGCTGAGGACGCACGGGAAGCGGAGGTACAGCTTGGCCAGCAGCACCTGGTCCTCGTACATCCCGCGGAAGTCCTCCTCGGCGCCCCCGACCTCGGTGAGCGCCTCGCGCTGCACCAGGAGGCTGCAGGTGGGCGTCCTCACGTCACCGCGGCGCAGCACGGCCTCCAGCATCAGCGGCGCCGGGACGAGCGAGCCGACCGGCCACGGCAGCGGCGAGGGCGTGTCGACACCCCCCTCCGGGCTCCAGCTCGTCCAGTCCCGGGCCCGGCCGCAAACCATCCGGGCCTCGGGTCGGGAACGCAGCAGGGCGACCTCGTGCGCGAGATGGTCGGCGTCCCATCGGTCGTCTGCGTCCAGGAACGCCACCAGGTCCCCGCGGGCTGCCCGGATGCCGAGGTTGCGCGTGGCACTCATGCCCCGGTGCTCGTGCTGGTGGTGGTCGAGGTAGCGCACCACCTCGGGGTGCTCCGCGGCGAGGGCCCGGGCGGGCTCGCTGGAGTCAGCCCGGGAGCCGTCGTCGCAGAGCAGCAGCTCGAGCCGCACGCCGGTCTGGCCCAGGACGCTGGCGACGGCCTCCGCGAAGAACTCCACCGGGTCCCGGAAGATCATCACGACGGAGACGAGCGTGTCCTCCGGCGGTGGCATGGCCCCAGCCTCCCAGACCGTCACGTGCGTGACCATCGCCGACCTCGGACAGGTGAGGAGGTCCGACGTACGCTCGTCAGCGAGCGGGTCACGTGGTGGGGAGGAACGGAGAACGGGGGACGGTGTGCAGGAAGGTCGTGTGCTGGTCACGGGGGGCGCGGGCCTGATCGGTTCGCACCTGACCAGACGTCTGCTCGCGTCGGGTCATGAGGTCGTCGTCCTCGACGACTTCTCGACCAGCGACCCTGCGAACCTCTCCGGGGTCCTGGGACACCCGGCGCTGAGCGTGATGGACCAGGACGTGGCAGAGCCGTTCGACCTCGACGTGGAGCAGATCTACCACCTGGCCTGCCCGGCTTCACCCGTGCACTATCAGCGCGACCCGGTCCGGACCATCCGGACCTGTGTGGTCGGCTCGTTCAACGCCCTGGAGCTGGCGCGCCGGAACGGCGCGCGGGTGCTCCTGGCGTCCACCTCGGAGGTCTACGGTGACCCACTGGTGCATCCCCAGCACGAGGGGTACCGGGGAACGTCGACCCGATGGGCGCCCGGTCCTGCTACGACGAGGGCAAGCGCTGCGCGGAGGCGCTCTTCGCCAGCTACCGGCTGCAGCACGACGTCGCGATCAAGGTCGCCCGGATCTTCAACACCTACGGCCCCAGGATGCGCCCGGACGACGGGCGCGTGGTGTCCACCTTCATCTTCGAGGCCCTCAACGGCGAAGCCCTCAGCGTGGCCGGCGACGGTTCCCAGACCCGTTCGTTCTGCTTCGTCGACGACCTCGTGGACGGGCTGGTCCGGCTGCAGGCGACCCCGCACACGGTGACGGGACCCTTGAACCTGGGCAACCCGAGCGAGGTCACCATCCTCCAGCTGGCACGGCTGGTCAACCGTGTCGTCGGGTCGAGCAGCCCCGTCCGCTACGGGCCGTTGCCGCAGGACGACCCGCGGCGACGGAAGCCGGTGATCGCCGAGGCGCACCGGGTGCTCGGCTGGACCCCGACGACCTCGCTGGAGGACGGCCTGCGGACCACCGTGGAGCACCTGCGGCAGCAGGCGGACTGGGTGCCGTCGACGGTGGGGACGAGGCGACGGGGGGTCGCGCGGTGAGCGACGAGGTCACGGTGGTCATTCCCACCCACAATCGGCGCGCGATGCTCCTGCGCACCCTGGACTCCGTTCTGCGCCAGAGCGACGTCGACCTCCGGGTCGTCGTCGTGGACGACGGTGGCGCGGACGACACGGCGCAGGCACTCGCCGCCCTCGGGGACCCGCGGGTCGAGCTGGTCCGGCACGACGTCCCTCGGGGGGTCTCCGCGGCCCGCAACACGGGCATCGCGCGGGCGGTCAGCGCCGTGGCTGGCCTTCACCGACGACGACGACCTGTGGTCGCCGACCAAGATCCGGTCCCAGCTCGACGCCCTGGTGGCCACCCCGGGCGCCGGCTGGTCCTGCACCGGATCGGTGAACGTGGACCTGGCGTGCACGATCTCGATGGCAGCGGAGCCGCCGACCGTCTCGGACGTGGGTGATGCCCTGCTGCACGGCAACGTCGTGCCCGGAGGGCGGTCGGGGGTGCTCGCGTCCCGCGAGCTGGTGCTGGAGGTGGGCGGCTTCGACGAGTCCATCTCGAACCTCGCCGACTGGGACTTCTACATCCGGCTGGGCCTGGCGTCGCCGCTGGCCTCGGTGGCAGCTCCGCACCTGGGGTACCTGCTGCACCCCCAGGGCATGGCTCACAACGTGCTGCAGGCTCACCGTGAGTACCGGTACCTCGACGTCAAGTACGAGCGTGAGCGACGGGCCCGGGGGATCGACCTCGTCAACGAGGGCTGGTTGCAGTACCTCGGTGGCATGGCCCGCCGTGGTAACGACCGGGCGATGGTCCTGCGCATCCACGGCGAGCTTCTGCTGCGGCACCGGCACTGGCGGTCGGTGCGCACGATCGTGTTCAGCCTGGCCCCGGTGCGCATCAAGGACGCGCGCGCCCGCGCTCTCGCGCGACGCGCCCTGGCCGACGGCTCGGTGCCGAGGACCGGGCGCGCGAGGCGGGCCAGTGGCTGGCGCGGTACGCGCACGGCTGGCTGCCCGGCGTCTGACCCTGGCGACGACGGCTCAGCCCAGGCAGCTCTTGGTGAGGTCCTTCGAGCTCTGGTCGACGACCGTCCACGTCCCGCCGGTGCGCTTGAGGGTGCCCGTGGCGTCGTAGAACGGCACCACCCGGGAGAGCGGCTCGCTCTCACGGTCCACGGTGAAGGTGTAGTTGCGGGTGCAGTCGCGCACGGTGGCCGAGTCGCCGTCCACCTTCACCGAGGTCACGTTGTCCTCGGCCCAGCCCACGACGCGCTTCTTCCCGGCCTTCAGCTCGGCCAGGTAGCCGATCACGTCGCTGCGCGCCGACCCTCGCGCCACGGACTCGAACAGGGCGGTCGGCCGGTAGAGGTAGTAGGTGTCGGCCGCGCCCTGCCAGTAGGTCATCCACGCCACGACGACCGCCTTCTCCTGCGGCGTCGAGGCGGCGTTGCGACCGAGGTACGCGTAGTGCAGGTTCGCGGCCTCGGTCCGGGACCGGGGCAGGCGGTCCGGCGTCGAGCGCGGGGTGTAGGTCCTGTCCACGCCGGGGGAGCCGCTGGCCATGTCGGTCGACTCGCCGGTGGGCTCGCCCGCCGAGGCCGACGGGCCGTCGGAGGGCGAGGCCGTGGGGCTCGGCGAGTCGCTCGCCGAGCCGGTGGCCGAGACGGTGCCACCGGGGTCGTCCGCGCCCGAGGAGGTGTCGTCGCTGCACCCGGCCAGTCCCACGAGGGTCAGCGCCAGCACGGCCGGCACGCTGTGACGACGACGCATCTCATCCCCGTTCGTAGGTGCGGATCGGCTGCCAACTGTAGCGGCTGCGGCGACCGGTAGATTGGCCCGCGACACGCCGCCCCCGGCCGGGGCGGCGACCCCCCGCACGACCCCACCCCACGGAGTGACTGTGACGACGACCGAGCGCCCGCACCTCGACACCGTCGACGTCGCCGGTGGCACGCCGGACCGGGAGCAGCCGTGGGCCGACCTCGGCCTCAAGCCCGACGAGTACGCGCAGGTGCGCGAGATCCTCGGTCGCCGGCCGACCAGCAGCGAGCTGGCGATGTACTCGGTGATGTGGAGCGAGCACTGCTCCTACAAGTCCTCCAAGGTGCACCTCAAGCAGTTCGGCGACAACGTCACCGAGGCCATGCGCGAGCACCTGATGGTCGGCATCGGGGAGAACGCGGGCGTGGTGGACATCGGCGACGGCTACGCGGTCACCTTCAAGATCGAGTCCCACAACCACCCCTCCTACGTGGAGCCCTACCAGGGTGCGGCCACCGGCGTCGGCGGCATCGTGCGCGACATCCTGGCCATGGGTGCGCGACCGGTCGCGGTGATGGACCCGCTGCGCTTCGGCCCGCTCGACGCCCCCGACACCCACCGCGTGCTGCCCGGGATCGTGGCCGGGGTCGGCGGCTACGGCAACTGCCTCGGCCTGCCCAACATCGGCGGCGAGGCCGTCTTCGACGCGTCGTACGCCGGGAACCCGCTGGTGAACGCGCTGTGCGTCGGGGTCATGCGGCACGAGCAGATCCACCTGGCCAAGGCGTCCGGGGCCGGCAACCAGGTCATCCTGTACGGCGCCCGCACCGGCGGCGACGGCATCGGCGGCGTGTCGGTGCTGGCCTCGGAGACCTTCGAGAGCACCGGTCCCGCCAAGCGGCCGAGCGTCCAGGTCGGCGACCCGTTCCAGGAGAAGCTGCTCATCGAGTGCACGCTGGAGCTCTTCGCGGAGGACCTCGTCGTCGGCATCCAGGACCTCGGCGGCGCGGGTCTGTCCTGCGCCACCTCCGAGCTGGCCTCGGCCGGTGACGGCGGCATGCACGTCTGGCTCGACCGGGTGCCGCTGCGGGACTCCTCGCTGGCCCCGGAGGAGATCCTCATGTCGGAGTCCCAGGAGCGGATGATGGCCGTGGTCGAGCCGGGGCACGTGGAGCGCTTCCTGGAGATCTGCGCGCGCTGGGACGTCGAGGCCGTGGTGGTGGGCGAGGTCGACGACACCGACCGGCTCACCATCGAGTGGCACGGCGAGACCGTGGTCGACGTACCCCCGCGCTCGGTGGCGCACGACGGACCCACCTACCGTCGCCCGTTCTCCCGCCCGGACTGGCAGGACGCCCTTCAGGCCGACACCGGGGCCGACCTGGAGCGGCCGCGCACCGGCGAGGAGCTGCGCGAGACGCTGCTGCGCATGGTGGCCTCGCCCAACCTGTGCGACAAGTCGTGGATCACCGACCAGTACGACCGCTACGTGCAGGGCAACACCGTGCTGTCGCAGCCCGAGGACTCCGGGATGGTCCGGGTGGACGCCGAGTCCGGTCTCGGCGTCGCGGTGGCCACCGACTGCAACGGCCGCTTCGCCCTCCTCGACCCGTACGCGGGCGCCCGGCTCGCCCTGGCCGAGGCCTACCGCAACGTCGCGACCACCGGCGCCCGGCCGCTCGCGGTCAGCGACTGCCTCAACTTCGGCTCGCCCGAGGACCCCGCGGTCATGTGGCAGCTCGCCGAGGCGACCCGCGGACTGGCCGAGGGCTGTCGTGAGCTGGGTGTCCCCGTCACCGGCGGCAACGTCAGCCTCTACAACCAGACCGGCACGACGCCCATCCTGCCCACCCCCGTGGTGGCGGTGCTCGGCGTCATCGACGACGTCGCCCGTCGTACGCCGTCGGGGTTCCTGGCCGAGGGGCAACAGGTCTACCTGTTGGGCACCACCCGCGACGAGCTGTCCGGCTCGGAGTGGGAGCACGTGGTGCACGGCCACCTCGGCGGCCTGCCGCCGCAGCTCGACCTCGACCTGGAGCGGCAGCTGGCCGACATCCTCGTCAACGCCTCCCGCGACGGCCTGGTCGACGCCGCGCACGACCTCTCCGACGGCGGCCTGGCCCAGGTGCTGGTGGAGTGCTGCCTGCGCCACGACGTCGGCGCCCGGATCTGGCTCCCGGACGGCACCGACCCGTTCGTCTCGCTGTTCAGCGAGTCGACCGCCCGGGCGGTGGTGGCGGTGCCGCGCTCGGAGGAGGTCCGCTTCACCGACATGTGCAGCGCGCGCGGCTTCGCCCACCAGCGGATCGGGGTCACCGACGGGTCCGGTCCCGAGGCGGTGCTGGACGTGCAGGGCCAGTTCAGCCTGCCGCTGGCCGAGCTCCGCGCGGCCTGGTCCGCCACTCTCCCGGCCGCGCTGGCGTAGGCGCGGGTCGGGCGGGGTCGGGCCGGGGACCGGGGGAGCAGCGGTGGCCGTGCGCATGCGGGACGTGGCCGAGCTGGCCGGGGTCTCGGCGCGCACCGTCTCCAACGTGGTCAACGGCTACGTGCACGTCAGCCCGGCCATGCGCGCCCGCGTGCAGCGGGCCCTGGACGAGCTGGGCTACGAGATGAACGCCGCCGCGCGCAGCCTCAAGTCCGGCCGCACGGGCATGATCGCCCTGGTGGTGCCCGAGCTGCACTCGCCGTACTTCGCCGAGCTCGCGGACGCGGTGGTCCGGGCCGCCGACCGGCGGGAGCTGACGGTGCTGATCGAGGTCACCGAGGGCATGGCCGAGCGCGAGCTGCGGGTGCTCTCCGGCGGTCGCAAGCACCTCACCGACGGTGCCCTGCTCAGCCCGGTGGCCCTGACCCGGCACGCCGACCTGCCGGTACGACGGGACTTCCCGCTGGTCCTGCTGGGCGAGAGCCGGGTCGGCGACACCTTCGACCACGTCGGCCTGGACAACGTGGCGGCGACCC
The DNA here is from genome assembly GCA_963750345.1 of uncultured Actinomycetota bacterium. Lineage (GTDB taxonomy): Bacteria > Actinomycetota > Actinomycetes > Propionibacteriales > Nocardioidaceae > Nocardioides_B. Next base: position 102,302 of record CAVVQH010000014.1, read on the forward strand.
GGGTGGTGGTGCAGCACCTCGTCGAGCTGGGACGCACCCGGATCGCCGCCCTGGGCGCCGACCCGCTGCTGCCGGCCGCCGTGGTCCGGCAGCGGGCCTTCGAGGACGCGATGGCCGAGCACGGGCTGCGGCCGCACCCGCCGCTGAGGACGCCGAGCTGGGAGCGGCACGTCGGGGCCGAGGTCGTGGACGCGCTCGTCGCCTCGGGACGTGAGCGGCCCGACGCCCTCTTCGCCTTCAACGACACCTTGGCCATCGGCGCGCTGCGGGCGCTGCTGCACCACGGCGTCTCCGTGCCCGGTGAGGTGGCGGTGGCCAGCATCGACGACGTGGACGAGGCGGCGTACGCCACCCCGCCGCTGACCTCGATCGCCCCCGACCTCGGCGCCCTGGCCGACACCGCGCTGGCGATGCTGGAGGTGCAGCTGGGCTCGACCCGCGCGGGCGACCCGCCGCCGCCCCCGCGGCAGGAGTGGGCGCCCTTCCGGCTCGTGGTGCGGGAGTCCACCGGCGGGGTGCCGCGCCCTGGTCGCAGCTGACCGCAGCTGGCCGCGGGCTGACCGCAGCGGCCGAGCTGGCCGAGGCCGACCGTGGCGGGGTCTTGCCAAGCCCCGTGCGCGCGGTGCAGTGTCTGCGCATGACTCGGGTCATGAGGTACGTCACGCTGCTGTCCGTGCTCCTGCTCCTCGGGGCTCTGGCGCCCCCGGTGGTCGCCGCCGCGCCCTCCCAGGACGTCGGGCGAGCCGCGACCGCGACGAGCGTCGAGGTCCGACCGGCCACCCGGGCCCGGCCGTCCTCCCCCGCCCGTTCGGCCGCAGCCCGAGCCGTGGTGCGTACGACGTACCGCAACCCGCTGGCGCCGGTGGTCCGCCGCGGACGCACCGTGGACAGCTGCGCCGACCCCACGGTGGCCCGGGGGCACGGCGTCGGCCACGGCGGCCGGGGCACCTGGTACCTCTACTGCACCACCGACCCGCTCGACGACCGGGACACCGCCGGTGACGGACCGGTGGTCTTCCACCCGCTCCCGACCATGGTCAGCCGCGACCTCGTGCAATGGAGGTACGTCGGGGACGCGCTGCCGCAGCGCCCGTCGTGGGCCGCGGAGACCGCTGCGACGTGGGCACCCGACGTGGTGTGGTCGCGCACCTACCAGCGCTACTACCTGACCTTCGTGGTCACCGACACCGCGGACGAGGTCAGCGGCGAGCCCGGCTGCACCTCCGACAGCGCGATCGGCGTGGCCACCAGCCGCACCCCCACCGGCCCGTGGCGGATCGCCGACCAGCCGCTGGTCGCCCCGCGCCGGGCCGGTCCCGGGTGCGACTTCTACTGGACCTACGACCCCGACGTGTTCGGCACCAGCGTGGGGGCCCGCAGCGTCCTCTACTACGGCAGCTACTACGGCGGCGTCTTCGCCGAGCGGGTCACGCTCACCCGCACCGGCATGACCCCCACCGGCACGCCGACGCGGGTCACCCGGGGCCAGCACGCACGGCCGCGGGTCGACCCGCTCTCGCAGCACCGCCGCACCACGGCCAGGGCCGCCGCGGCCGCGGAGCCGGTGGCCATCCCCAACCGCTACGAGGGCACCAACGTGGTGCGTCGGGGCGGGTGGTACTACCTGTTCGCCTCCGCCAGCAACTGCTGCAACGGGTCGCTCACCGGCTACTCCGTTTTCGCCGGCCGCTCCCGCAGCCCCTTCGGGCCGTTCGTCGACCGGGAGGGGAACTCGCTGCTCGCCGGCCGTGTGGGCGGTACGCCGGTGATCAGCATGAACGGCAACCGCTGGGTGGGCACGGGTCACAACACCGTCTTCCGCGACGCCAGCGGCAAGTGGTGGACGATCTACCACGCCGTGGACCGCTCCGACCCGTACTTCCGCAGCGAGCCCGGGTTCACGAAGCGGCCCGCCCTGCTGGACCCGCTGGACTGGGTCGACGGCTGGCCGTCGGTCCGCTCGGGCCGGTGGGCCTCGGACAGCCGGGTGCCCGCGCCTGCGGCGCAGGCCGGGCAGCGCACCGCCTACCGGGCCCGGCCGGTCGCGGTCCAGCGTCGGGGGGCGCTCCTGCGCGGGTCGTCCGACGAGTTCACCGGGGCCGCTCTCGCGGACCGCTGGAGCTGGGTACGACCACCCGCGGACGGCACCTGGAGCGTGCAGGGCGGGAGGTTCCGGTTCGCCACCCAGGCCACCGACCTCAACACCGACACCAACGACGCCTCCGTGCTGACCGAGCCCGCCCCGCGCGGCGACTACGTGGTGCAGACCAAGGTGCACCTCGACGTCCCCGTCGAGCCGGGGCACAACTTCGTGCAGGCCGGGCTGCTGGTCTACGGCTCTGACGACGCCTTCGTGAAGCTGGCCGACGTGTCGATCTACGAGACCCAGCAGACGGAGTTCGCCAAGGAGGTCTGGACGGCGCCCCCGCTGATCCCGCGCTACGGCAACACCGTCGTGGGCGCCCCCGGCGAGGAGACGTGGCTGCGCGTGGTCCGCAGCAGCCCCGGACGGCACGCGCTGTTCACGGCGTACACCAGCCAGGACGGCCGGACGTGGGTCCGCGGCGGCGCCTGGATCCACGACGGGCTCGGGCGCAACGTCCGGATCGGCCTGGTGGCCATGGGGGGCAGCGGCTACACCGCGTCCTTCGACCACGTCCGGGTCTGGCGGCTGCGCTGAGCCTGCGATGTCCCGGTCAGTCGGCCCACCCGAAGGTGGAGGACGCCTCCTCGCGGACCTCGGCCGGGAGCCCGGTCACGATCTCGCGGATCGCGTCGAGCGGGAGCTTCGGCGTCCCGTCCGCGAACAGCAGGCCGTTGGTCTCCTGGCCGGTGTCCATGAACTGGGTGTAGCAGAACCCCGCCACCTCGGGGCAGGCCCGCAGCGCCCCGAACAGGCCGGTGAGCAGGGTGGCGTAGTCCGCGCTGGAGCCGGCCTGGGCGTAGCCCCAGGACTCCGCGTCGTGGGAGAGCGAGATGCCCCCGAACTCGGTGACCATGAGGGGGGCCCGGCCCGCCAGGAACGCCTCGGTCTGGTGCTCGGTGAGGACCGGCCTCCGGCCCTGCGGCCCGTGGGCGCTGCACACCGTGGCCACCGCCGCCTCCCGGGTCGCGTAGTGGGAGCGCAGCTCCTCGGGGTCGGTCGTGTAGTCGTGCACCCCGAGGACGTCGCTATCCACGTGCTCCCAGCCCTCGTTGGACAGCACCGGGCGGCTGGGGTCCAGGGCCCGGGTCAGGCTGGCCAGGGCCTGGGTGAACTGCTGCTGCGCCGGGCTCACCGCGATGTCCTGCACCCCCCAGCTCTCGTTGACCGGCACCCACGTCACGACGCTGGGGTGGCCGCGGTAGCGCCGTACCAGCTCCAGCCACTCCCGGGTCAGCAGGGTGACGGCGGTGGGGGAGAACGCGTACGCGCCGGCGGTCTCGCTCCACACCAGCAGCCCGAGGACGTCGGCCCAGTACAGGAAGCGGGGGTCCTCGGCCTTCTGGTGCACGCGGACGGCGTTGAAGCCCATGGCCTTGATGCGCTCGACCTCGGTCCTCAGCTCGTCGGTGTCGCGCGCCGCCAGGTGGGTCTCCGGCCGGTAGCCCTGGTCCAGGACGGACCGGACGTAGTACGGCTGGCCGTTGAGCTCGAAGACGCCGCCGCCCACCGAGGCCGACCGCAGGCCGACGTAGGTGGAGACGGTGTCGAGGAGGTCGCCGGTGGCCCGGTCGCGGACCACCACCTCGACGTCGACCAGCGTCGGGCTCTCCGGCGACCACAGCAGGCGGGCCCGGTCCTGCCCGTGGTGCAGGGCGGGCACCACGACCACGAGGTCACCGACAGCCGCCTCGAGGGTGCTGGAGGTCTCCGCCAGCACCTCGTCGCCGACCCGACAGGCGACCTCGACGCGCACGGGGGAGGCGGGAGTGCCGGACAGCCGCACCTCTCCCCGCACCAGGCCGGCCACCAGGTCCGGCGTCCAGGCCAGGTCGACGACGTGCAGCCGCGGGACCGGCTCCAGCCACACCGTCTGCCAGATGCCGGTGGTGCGCTCGTACCAGATGCCGTGCGGCTGCTCGCGCCAGTCCTGCTTGCCGCGGGGCTGGTCGAGCGCGGCCGGGTCGTCCTGGGCGCGCACCACCAGCACGTGCTCGCCCGCCGCCGGGTCCCAGGCGTCGGTCAGGTCGGCGGTGAAGGGGGTCTGACCGCCGACGTGGTCCGCCACCTGCCGGCCGTCGACCCAGACCGTCGCGTGGTGGTCCACCGCGCCGAAGTGGAGCAGCGACCGGCCGCCCTCCGGCCGCCCGTCGAGGAGCTCCTCGTGGGTCAGCACCCGGCGGTACCACACGACGGGGTGGAACCCCGGCTCGGCGATGCCGGAGGCGGGGGACTCCGGCGGGAAGGGCACCTGGATGGTCGCGCCGAACGGCTCGGTGGTCCCCGGCTCGAACCAGCGTCCGGCCAGCCCCTCGTCGCCGTCGTCGTGGGCGAACGCCCACGCGCCGTCGAGGCTGGTCCAGGCGTCCCGCACCAGGGTCGGCCTCGGGTGGGCTCCGTCGTGCTCGCTCGCTCTCACGGGGGCGTCTCCTCGTCGTCGGTCGTGCTGGACCACCTCAGCATCGACCATGGCTTGCATCGATGCAACCATCGTTCGGGCGCGGCTCTTGCATCGATGCACACGCTATGCGACAGTCGGACCGTGTGCCACGGGTCACACGGGTCTCACGGATCTCGAGGAACGGAGCCATGCCCATGACCGGTCTGTCACGCAGGCGATTCCTGGCCCTCGGCGGCGGTGCCGGGCTCGCCGGCGCCCTGTCCGCCTGTGGGTCGCCCATCGCGTCCAGCCTCACCGGGTCGCAGCCCGCCACGGCGGACGTCATCTTCTGGCACCTGTTCGGCGGCGGCGACGGCGCCAACATGACCACGATGGTGGACACGGTCAAGAAGGCGCAGGGGCTCTCGGTCGAGTCCACCCTGCTGTCATGGGGCAACCCCTACTACACCAAGCTCGCGCTGGCCGCCTCCTCCGGTCGACCGCCGGACGTCGCCGTCGCGCACCTCTCACGCCTGCCCCTGCTGGCGCAGGCGGGGCTCCTCGAGCCCATCGACACCCAGCAGTTCCAGGCCCTGGGCGTCACCGAGGACAAGTTCACCCCCGCCGCCTGGTCGAAGGCCACGGTGGACGACACGACCTACGCCGTGCCGCTGGACACCCACCCGTTCGTCATGTTCTACAACACGGCGCTGGCGAGGAAGGCCGGGATCGAGGCGTCCGGTGGCGACGGCCTCACGCCGATGAAGGGCCGCGCCGACTTCGTCGACGCGCTCAAGGCGATGAAGAAGGCGGGCGGAGGCGACTTCGCCGCCGTCGCCACCATCACCGCGGACCCCTCGACGTGCTGGCGGTTCTTCTACATGCTCTACCGCGGCGTGGCGGGGTCCATCACCGGCGACCAGGGCACCAGGGTCACCATCGACCGCGACGCGATGGAGGAGACGTTCGGCTTCATGCAGAGCCTCACCAAGGAGCTCGGCCTGATGCCCGCCAACGCCACCAACGTCACGAGCAGCACCCTGTTCAGCCAGGGCAAGGTGGGCTTCCTGTTCGACGGGGAGTGGCAGATCCCGACCTACCGCGGGGTCAAGCAGTCCAACGGCAAGAAGCTCGACTTCAACGTCGTCCCCTTCCCGGCCATCCTCGGCCCGAAGGCCACGGCGTACGCCGACTCGCACGCCCTGATCGTCCCGCGCAGCACGGCGCGCTCCCAGCAGCGTTCGACCGACGCGTCGACGTTCATCAAGGGCCTCATCAACGACAGCGCCGTGTGGGCCGAGGGCGGGCACATCCCCGCCTGGCTGCCGGTGCAGAAGAGCAAGGAGTTCCGCCAGCAGAAGCCGCAGAGCAACTACATCCAGGCCGCCTTCGACGCCGTCTACGACCCGGTGGGCTGGTACACCGGCGCCGGCTCGGACTTCCAGACGGCCATGGGGTCCGCGGTCGCCGGTGTGCTCTCCGGCAGCACCACGCCCAAGGGTGGCGTGGAGGCCATGACCACGAGCCTCAAGACGTTCTCGACCGCCCGCCCTCCGGTGAAGTGAGGCCACGACCATGACCACGAGCTCCCTGGCCGCCCCGGCGACGGGTGTCGGCACCCGAGAGACGACCACGACGACCAGCAGCGGTTCACCGCAGGGGGAGAACAAGGCCGGCTGGTTGTTCGCCACGCCGTTCCTGGCCCTGTACGTGCTGTTCCTGATCGGCCCGGTGCTGATCGGGCTCGTCATCAGCCTGTTCAACACCACCACCGTGACCTCGGGCCTGGGCGACTTCGTGGGCTTCTCCAACTACGCAGACGTGCTGTCCAGCGGGGACTTCTGGTCCGCGATGTGGCACTCGGTGCTGTTCACGCTGCTCACCACGCCCCTGCTGGTCCTGCTGCCGCTGCTCTTCGCCGTGCTCGCCTCCAGGATCGCCCACAACCGCTGGTTCTTCCGGCTCGCCTTCTTCGCGCCGTACGTGGTGCCGTCCTCCGCGGTCTGCCTCATCTTCGCGTTCATGTACACCCCGGAGACCGGACTGATCACCAAGGCGTTCGGGTGGGTCGGCCTGACCGCACCGAACTTCATCGGCAGCACGGGCGGCGCCTGGTTCGCCGTGGTGCTGCTCACCCTGTGGTGGACCTTCGGGTTCAACTTCATCCTCTACACCGCCGGGATCCAGGAGATCTCCGAGGAGGTCTACGAGGCGGCCGCGATCGACGGCGCTGGCCCGTGGCAGCAGATCCGCTCGATCACCGTGCCGCTGCTGAAGCCGACGATGAGCCTGGTGCTGCTCCTGCAGGTGCTGGCCTCGCTGAAGGTGTTCGACCAGATCTACATCCTGCTGGCGGGTGGCCCGAACTACAGCACGCGCCCGGTCATCGAGTACATCTACGACACCGGGTTCACCTCCTACCGCGGGGGCTACGCCGCCGCCGCCACGATGGTCTACTTCCTGATCCTGGTCGTGATCTCCGCCAGCTACTTCGCCGTCCGCAACCTCCGCAGCCGCCGCGACGCGGCCCCCGCGCACGTCTGAAGGGACCGACTCGATGGCCACCTCACTCGCCTCGCCGACCACGACCACGACCGGAGCGGAGCGCTTCAAGAAGCGGTCCGCCCGCGGCAACCCGGACGGTGGGAAGGCCTTCAACCGACTGGCCGCCACCTGCCTGGTGCTGTTCGCGCTGATCTGGCTGGTGCCGTTCGCGTGGGCGTTCATCACCTCGATGCGCGCCAACGAGGCGATCGCGGCCAGCCCCACGAGCATCTTCAACGGGGGCTGGAGCTTCGACGCCTACGCCCACGCGTGGGACGCGAGCCCGATCGGCTGGTGGTACGTCAACAGCTTCCTGATCTCCATCCTGGCGGTCGTCTTCACGGTCGTGGTCTGCTCCATGGCGGCCTTCGCCCTGGTGAACCTCGGCTTCAAGGGTCGCACCGCCGTCTTCGCGCTGATCCTGGCCGGGCTGATGATCCCGACGGAGGCGCTGGTGCTGCCGCAGTTCATGGAGTTCCGGGCGCTGCACCTGCTCGGTACGTACTGGGCCATCATCCTGCCGGCGGTGGCGCTGCCCGTCGCGGTGTTCGTCTTCCACTCCTTCATCAAGGGGATCCCGGTCGCCCTCATCGAGGCCGCGCGCATCGACGGTGCGGGCTGGTGGCGGATCTACCGCACGATCGTCATGCCGCTGTGCCGTCCGGCCGTGTCGGCGGTGGCCATCCTGACCTTCATCACCTCGTGGAACGCCTTCCTGTGGCCGCTCCTGGTGCTGACCCAGACCAAGTCGCAGACCATCCCGGTCGGGCTGAGCGGCCTGATCGGCGGCGCCACCATCCAGTACGCCGAGACCATGGCCTCCGCCGTGCTGGGCATCCTGCCGCTGCTCGCGGTGTTCCTGCTGCTGCAGCGCCAGATCACCCAGGGCGTGGCCAACACCGGCATCAAGTGACCCCGGGCTGACCCCTCGGTCCGCGGCCGTCCCCCTCAGGTGCGGCCGCGGAGCAGCGGGCGCCACACGCGACGGTCGGCCACGCCGTTCACGGCCAGGTCGTGGCCCCGCTGGTAGGTCCTGATGGCGCCGGCCGTAGGAGCGTTGACGAAGCCCGTGATGCGTAGCCCCGCACGGTCGGCCGCGTTCAGGGCCCGCTGCAGCCGTCGTACGGCGGGGGAGGCGGAGCCGTACTTGACCAGCTCGGGTCCGCCGTCGGCCAGCAGGGCCACCCACGTGGACCGGGTCGTCGACGGCCCGGCGGACAGGCCCCGGCTGACCCGGTAGCCGCTGACCGCGGCGCCCAGCGCAGCGTCGTACTCGCCGTCGACGGCCCCGGGCCAGCGGCCCTTGTTCTGCAGCAGGCACTGCACCGTGCGGACCAGCGCACCGCGGTCGCCGACCCGTCGGGCCGGGTAGCGGTCGTCGTTGTAGGAGGCCGCGCCGCCGCAGTGCGACGGCTCGGCGGCGACGGTCGACCCGCGGCCCACGTTGAGCCAGTTGGTGTCGATGTTGATGGTGACGCCGCCGTGGGTCTCGTCGTGACCGCCGCGGTACTGGTGCACGCGGGCGTGCGGACGCCAGCCGCCGTCGCGGACGTAGGAGGAGCGGGTGTCGGCCCGACCGTTCCAGTCCGCGATCCAGACGCGGTCCGGCATCGCGTACGTGCCCGGGCGGTCGACGCGGGCGTCGTCGAGCATCCGGATGCCGGAGGCGGCGCTGGAGTAGACGCCCGAGACGTAGCCGGAGTGGTGCAGCCTGCGGGTCCACGCGGACAGGAAGCTCAGCGCGGACTCCCGGCAGTCCCGTCCCGAGGTGTCGAAGGCCTCCAGGTCGTACCAGAGGGTGCTGTGGCGGGCGAGGCCCAGGCGCTTGGCCACCCGGAGCGTCTTCGCGGCCTCGGCCCGTCCCTGGGTGCGGGCCCGCTCGTAGGACCGCGTCGAGGTCGGGCTGATGCGGACCTGGTGCAGGTAGCGCTCCCGGGTGGTGCACCAGGCCTGCGGGCCGAGCGTGATGGGCAGCAGCCGCCAGCCGTGCGCCAGCTGCGTGCGCACCCACGTCGGCGTCAGGTTCGGCTGGTCCGGGCAGCCGCGAGAGGCCCCGGAGATGTAGATCCCCGCGGCCCAGTACGGCGAGGAGTGCAGCCACGCGTCCATGGCCCGCTGGCTCGGGGCCAGGCACTGGTCGAAGCCGTAGCCGGTGAAGCTCCCGGGGGTGGCGACGTTGTCGGCCTGTGCCGGGGCCGTCACCCCGCCCACCCCCACGGACAGGGCCAGGGCCAGGGCGGACAGGGGGGCGGTGAACCGGGGACGCATGCGGAGCTCCTGCTGGTCGGGGGCGACAACAGCGGTCACTCTAGGCACAGCAACTGCCAACCGTAACGTGAGTCACACAACCGTTACCCGCCGACACGCCGTCACCGCTGGTCGAGGTGCCGGCGCAGCGAGCCTCGAGACCCGCCGAGGCGTCCCTTCCTGCGCGCCCACCCTGTCCGTTTTGTAGGCCTTGCGAGGTATTACCAGGTGACTTTGGTCGCATACGCCAAATTCAACGCTTTGTTTACCGTATCGAAATGACTACCAGCCGGTACGTGCCTAGGCTCGGCCGCTGGCCCTCGCCCCCGGATCACCCACCGGCGGGCGTGGACGGACCGCACAGGACGCGGCCGGCGCCACCCACGTAGACACGAGAGCGCCGAGCGGGGCCCCTGTGACCACCCTTGTCCACGATTCCGAGCACGCCCGCAGATCAAGCGAGCAGGGCCCACCACGAACGGAGAACCACCTCCCCCTGGCCCCGACCGACCAGGAGAAGTACAGCTACCTCGGCCGCCAGCACCGCTGGATCCTGGCCCTCCAGGCCCTGTCGTTCAGCCTCATCGCCTACAGCGTGCTGCGGTTCTCCACCGCCGACATCCGGCTGATCGTCTTCCTGGTCCCGATGACCCTCTACTCGGTGACCCTCGTGGTCTCGCTGCTGAGTGGCACGCACCGCCGCAGGATCACGCTCGAGGACCACCTCGAGACCGTGCGGTCCTGGGACCCCACGACCCACCCCAGCGTCGACGTCTTCCTGCCGACCGCGGGCGAGCCCCTCGAGGTGCTCTCCAACACCTACGACCACGTCTCGCGGCTCGTGTGGCCCGGCGAGGTCACCGTGTGGGTGCTCGACGACGGCGCCCGCAGCGAGGTCGCGGACCTGGCGCGCCGGCACGGCTTCGTCTACCGCACCCGCCCCAACCGCGGGGAGCTCAAGAAGGCCGGCAACCTGCGCTACGGCTTCGAGCAGAGCGCCGGCGACCTGATCCTCATCCTGGACGCGGACTTCGTCCCGCGGCACGACATGATGACCGAGCTGGCGCCGTACTTCGACGACCCCGAGGTCGGCATCGTGCAGTCGCCTCAGTACTACGACACCCGCGGCCCCGGCCTCGGCTGGCTGCAGCGCTGCGCCGCCTCGACGCAGGAGCTGTTCTACCGCTTCATCCAGCCCTCCCGCGACCGGGTCGGCGCAGCCATCTGCGTGGGCACCTGCGCGGTGTACCGCCGGGCCTCGCTGGAGCGGGCCGGCGGCTTCGCGCAGATCGGCCACTCCGAGGACGTGCACACCGGCGTCAAGCTGATGAAGGCCGGCTTCCGGCTGCAGTACGTCCCGGTCCTGGTGTCCAAGGGCCTGTGCCCCGACGAGGCCAGCGCCTTCCTCAACCAGCAGTACCGCTGGTGCACCGGCAGCATGTCGCTGCTGGTCGACAAGTCCTTCCACGAGTCGCCCGGCATCACCACCAAGCAGAAGATCTGCTTCTGGGCGGGCTTCCTCTACTACATCTCCACGGCCGTCAACGTCGTGGTCGCGCCGCTGCCCGCCATCGCCATGCTGTGGCTGCTGCCGGAGTGGGTCGAGCCGATGAACTCCATCTGGCTCATCGGGGCGCTGCTGCTGTGGTTCGTCGTGCTGCCGCTGCTGATGAAGGGCCGCTGGCGGGTCGAGGTGCTGCGCGTGCAGCACCTGTACTCCTTCGCCCACCTCACCGCCATCGCGCACATCCTGTCCGGGCGCACCCGGGAGTGGGTGGCGACCGGTGCGAGCTCCGGCTCGACGACGCCGCTGTCGGTGACCATCGGCCGCACGGTCAAGGTCTTCGTCCTCGCGAGCCAGGTGCTCATCTGGGTGGGGCTCGTGCGGGGCTCGATGCGCTTCGGCGTCGACCAGTACTGGGCCATGCTCGCCTTCGGCGTGCTCGGCTCCTACATCCAGCTGCCGCTGCTGTTCCTGCGCACCAGCGCCAGGAAGCCGGCCGGAGCCAGGGCGGCCGCCCGGGCGCAGCGCAAGGCCGCCGCAGCTGCCGCGGCCCGGCTCCCGCGCCAGCGCCGCCCGGCCGCGGCCGTCAGCGTGGCGCCGCCCGGCACCACGAGCGTCTCGACGGTGCCGAAGGGATCGGCCCCCGGCCCGCGGCGCTTCCGCCCCGACATCCAGGGCATGCGGGCGATCGCGGTCCTCCTGGTGGTGCTGTACCACGCGAACGTCCCGTTCGTGAACGCCGGCTACGTCGGGGTCGACGTCTTCTTCGTCATCTCCGGGTTCCTCATCACCGGCCAGCTGCTGCGCGAGGTCGAGCGCACGGGTCGGATCTCGCTGCTGAAGTTCTACGGCGGCCGGATCCGGCGGCTGCTGCCGCCGGCCGTCATCGTCGTGGCCGGCACGCTGCTGGCCGCGCGGCTCTGGGACTCCATCTTCCACGTCCGCACCGTCGCCCTGGACGCCCTGTTCACGCTGGGCTACGGGATGAACTACCGGCTGGCCGCGATGGGCGTGGACTACCAGAACGCCAACGGCCCGGAGTCGCCGCTGCAGCACATGTGGTCGCTGGCGGTGGAGGAGCAGTTCTACATCATCTGGCCGCTGCTGATCGCGACCTGCGCCATGGTCGGCGGACGCTACAAGCGCCACCTCATCGCCACCGTGCTGGTGCTCGGCTCGGCCGCCTCGCTCTACAGCTCGGTGGTCGAGACGGTCAGCAACCCGCCGTACGCCTACTTCGGCATCCACACCCGCGCCTGGGAGCTGGCGCTGGGCGCGCTCATCGCGATGGCCGCCGGCTGGGTGGCCCGCACCCCCGCGTGGGCGGCCGTGCTGCTGTCGTGGGGCGGCGTGGCCGCGGTGGTGGCCTCGGCGTTCGTCTACAGCGACGACACCGCCTTCCCGGGGTCCGCGGCGCTGCTGCCCACGCTGGGCGCCGCGGCGGTCATCGCCGCCGGGTGCACGCCGGCACCGGTGGGACGCCGAGACGGTGCTGGCGGCTGCGGCCGTTCCAGGGCATGGGCCGGTTCTCCTACGGCTGGTACCTGTGGCACTGGCCGATGGTGGTGCTCATCCCGATGGCGGTCGGCTACGAGCTGAGCTGGCCGTACCTGGTGGAGATCTCGGCTGCTGGCGCTGTGGTTCTCCGTGCTCACCCACTACCTGGTGGAGTCCCCGGCCCGCCGCAGCAGGCTCCGCACCGCCAGCTGGATCGGCGGCGGCGCCCTGCTGTCGGGAGCCGTGGCCGCGCTGGCCGGGGTGGTCCTGGTCTCGCTGCCCGCCTTCGTGGGGGCCGGTGCCGCGGCACAGGCGATCAAGCTCGACCGGGCCAGCAGCAGCCAGGTCAACAAGGCGCTGGTCTCGGGACTGTCGGTGGTCAAGGCCCCGCGCAACCTGAGGCCCACCGTCGAGGACGCCTCCTCGGACCAGCCGCAGTCCTCCAAGGACGGGTGCCACGCGTCGTACCTCCAGGTCGACCAGCCGGCCTGCGTGTACGGCGACCCGGAGGGCAGCCGCACCATGGTCGCTCTTCGGTGACTCGCACGCGCAGCAGTGGCTGCCCGCGCTCGACGCCGAGGGCAAGGCCAAGCGCTGGAGGGTGGTCGCCTGGACCAAGGCGGCGTGCCCCATCGCGGACATCAAGCCGGTCAACAGCGAGCTGCGCCGCGACTTCACCGAGTGCTACGACTGGCGGGAGCGCGACGCTCGACCGGATCGCGCGGCTCTACCCCGACATCTGCTGGTCTCGCAGAGCGACTCGGTGCCCGGGCAGCAGGTCGGCAACAGGGACTGGGCCGACGCCACGGCCCGACGCTGGGAGGCTGCAGGGCAGCGGGCCTCCGGTGGCCTACGTGCTCGACACCCCGCTGCCGCGCGCGGACGTGCCGGACTGCGTGGCCACCCACCTCGACAACGTGGGCGCCTGCAACCTGCCGAGGCAGAAGGCCGCGCTGTACGCCGGTCGGATGGCGTCGATGAACCGGCGCTGACCGAGCGCAACGTCACCACGGTCGACCCGACCCGATGGTTCTGCACCTCGCCGGCCTGCCCGGCCGTGGTCGGCAACATCCTGGTCTACCGGGACGCCAGCCACATGACGGCGACGTACAGCCGGTGGCTCGCGCCGATGACGGCGCCGCTGTTCGTGCGCCAGGACGCCGGGCTCGGGCAGTTGAGGTGGCGCGGTGGTGAGTCGGCGTCACCGTCGCCTGCTCGCCCTGCCGCTGGGGATCCTGGTCCTCGGCGGCAGGGGCGGAGCCGCCACGACGCGCACCCCGTTCTTCGGCATCGACGTGCCGCAGGCGGACCCGGCGGCGGTGGACCGGCTCGGCGGCGAGCTGGGGTGCGCGCCCGGCGGTGATGAACCGTTTCGTCAAGCTGAACAGCGAGCTTCACCGCCGCCACCGTCGCCTCGCTGGCGGCCGGGGGACGCACCCCGATGGTCTCGCTCGAGCCGTGGACCTGGCAGATGCGGCCCGCGCGAGACCTGGGCGCCGGAGTACTCGCTGGCGCGATCAGCCGCGGGGACCACGACGAGGCGCTGCGCTCCATCGCGCGGACGCTGGCGACGCACCAGGGACCGGTGCTGATCCGGTTCGCCCACGAGATGAACGCGGACTGGTACCCCTGGGGCGTCGTGCGTGAACGGCAACACCCCGACGGACTACGTCGCGGCCTGGCAGCACGTGCACGCCGTGGTGACGCGGTCGCGCCCGGCCTCACGCTGGGTCTGGTCGCCGGTGGCCGCCTGGTGGCCGGACGCGCTGCCGCTGGCGCTCGGTCTACCCCGGTGACGCTACGTCGACTACGTGGCGGCCAGCGGCTACGGGCACGGCGGCACCGCCCGAGGAGACGTTCGGCCGCTGGTACGCCGAGATCCGCGACGACTGACCGCAACGCCCGGCGCTGCTCAGCGAGACCGGTGCCGACGGGCAGGACAAGTCGCGGCTGGATCGCCAGCCTGGTGCCGTTCCTCGGACGAGCACCCCGACATCCGTCGGGTTCGTGTGGTTCAACACCTCGCCCGCGACCACCGGTGCGACGGGCGACTACCGCATCGACGACACCCCAGCGCACCTCGACGCCTTCCGCCGCCCTGCACCGCTCGGACCCCCTGCACAGCCCACCTGTCCCGACCCCCCTCCCGTCCCGGGAACCCCGCGAGGAGCATCATCCTGAAGATCAGCGTCCTCGGCACCGGCTACCTCGGCGCCACCCACGCCGCCTGCATGGCCGAGCTCGGCTTCGAGGTCGTCGGCGTCGACGTCGACGCCGGCCAAGGTCGAGCAGCTCAACCGGGGCGTGGTGCCGTTCTTCGAGCCCGACTGCAGCCGCTGCTGCGCAAGCACGTCGAGACCGGCGGCTGCGCTTCGGCACCTCCCTGGCCGAGGCGGCCGCCTTCGCCGACGTGCACTTCGTCTGCGTCGGCACCCCCAGCAGCGCGGCCGGCTCGCCGCCGACACCGAGCTACGTGGAGGCGGTCGTCGACGGGGCTGGCCCCGCACCTGCGCCCGGCGCGCTCGTGGTCGGCAAGTCCACCGTGCCGGTGGGCACCGCCGCGCCGCTGCGCGACCCGGTGCTGCCGGCTGGCCCCGCCGGCGACCGACGTCGAGCTGGTGTGGAACCCGGAGTTCCTGCGCGAGGGCTTCGCGGTCGCCGACACCCTGCGCCCCGACCGGCTCGTCGTCGGCACGGCGTCGGCGTGGGCCGAGCCGGTGCTGCGCGAGGTCTACGCCGACGCGATCGCCGACGGCTGCCCGTTCATCGTCACCTCGCTGGAGACGGCCGAGCTGGTGAAGTCGGCCGCGAACTCGTTCCTGGCCACCAAGATCTCGCTTCATCAACGCCATGGCCGAGGTGTGCGAGGCCACCGGCGCCGACGTCGTCGAGCTCGCCGACGCGATCGGTCACGACGTCCGGATCGGCCGCCGGTTCCTCGGTGCCGGGCTCGGGCTTCGGCGGCGGGTGCCTGCCCAAGGACATCCGCGCCTTCCAGGCCCGCGGCAACGAGCTGGGCCTGACCAAGTCGCTGGCCTTCCTCGGCCGAGGTCGACGACATCAACGTGCGCCGCCGCGCGCCGCACCGTCGACGCTCGCCCACGAGGTGCTCGGCGGTCGCATCGCGGATCGCCGGATGGCCGTGCTGGGGGCGGCCTTCAAGCCCAACAGCGACGACGTCCGGGACTCGCCCGCCCTCGACGTCGCCGACCAGCTGCACCTGCGCGGCGCCGACGTGCTGGTCTACGACCCCGCGGCCACCGAGACCGCGCGAGCGCCGCTCGCCGCAGCTGGGGTACGCCGGGTCGCTGGCCGAGGCCGTGCAGGACGCCGACCTGTGCTGGTGCTCACCGAGTGGGCCGAGTTCGTCGCGCTGGACCCGGGGTGGCCGGCGACCGGGTGCGCCACCGCAACGTCATCGACGGGCGCAACGTGCTCGACCCGGAGGCGTGGCGGGCCGCGGGCTGGCACTACCGGGGCCTGGGCCGACCCTGAGGACGCTGCGGCGGGCGCGGCATGATGGGGGCGTGCCCGTCCGCCTGCAGCCCGCCGACCCGGCCGTGGTCGGCCCCGCCCTCGAGCGCTTCCGCGCCGGCGCGGCCGAGGACCCGACCTGCGGCTGCTG
Organism: uncultured Actinomycetota bacterium; assembly: GCA_963750345.1. Taxonomy (GTDB): domain Bacteria; phylum Actinomycetota; class Actinomycetes; order Propionibacteriales; family Nocardioidaceae; genus Nocardioides_B. Next base: position 118,242 of record CAVVQH010000014.1, read on the forward strand.
ACCAAGCACCTGATGGCGCTGCTGGTGGCCCGGGCCCCGGGTGGTGCGGTCGAGGTGCGGGTGCCGCCGTACGCCGCGGCCCAGTGCCTGACGGGCACCCGGCACACCCGGGGCACCCCGCCGGCCGCGGTGGAGATGGACGCCGCCACCTGGATCGGCCTCGCGGTCGGCGACCTGGAGTGGGCGGAGGCCGAGCGCGACGGCCGGGTGCGGGCCTCCGGCGAGCGGTCCGACCTCGGGCACCTGCTGCCGCTGGTCACCGTCGACTGAGGCCCGCGGCGCCGATCGTAGGGTGGGGCGCATGACCCTCGTCCCCTGACGCGATCCCGGCCGCCGTCCGCGACGTGATGCCCTCGGTGCGCTCCGACCTCGAGGCCCTGGTGCGGATCCCCTCGGTCAGCGCCGACCCGGCCCGCGCCGACGACGTACGACGCTCCGCCGAGGCCACCGCCGAGCTCTTCCGTGCCGAGGGCTTCGACGACGTCCAGATCCTCACCGCCGCCGGGGGGGCCCCCGCCGTGGTGGCCCGCCGGCCCGCGCCGGAGGGCGCCCCCACCGTGCTGCTCTACGCCCACCACGACGTGCAGCCGGTCGGCGACCCCGCGGACTGGGACAGCGAGCCGTTCGAGCCCACCGAGCGCGACGGCCGGCTCTACGGACGGGGTGCCGCCGACGACAAGGCCGGCATCGCGGCGCACCTGGCGGCGGTGCGCGCCCACGGCGCCGACCTGCCCGTCGGGGTGACCGTGCTGGTGGAGGGCGAGGAGGAGGTCGGCTCCCCGACGCTCGGGGCCTTCCTCGACGAGCACCGGCACCTGCTGGCCGCCGACGTCATCGTGATCGCCGACTCCGGCAACTGGGACATCGGCGAGCCCGCCCTGACCACCAGCCTGCGCGGGCTGGTGGACTGCTTCGTGGAGGTCCGCACCCTCGAGCACGGCGTGCACTCGGGCATGTGGGGCGGCGTCGTGCCGGACGCCGTCACGGCATGGTGCCGGCTGCTGGCCACCCTGCACGACGACGAGGGCGACGTGGCGGTCGAGGGGCTGGTCTCCGGCCCGGCGGCCGACGTCGACTACCCGCTGGAGCGCGTCCGTGCCGAGTCCGGGGCTGTCCGAGGGCGTCGAGCTCATCGGCTCCGGCTCGGTGGTCGAGCGGCTCTGGACCAGGCCGGCCATCGCGACCATCGGTCTCGACGTGACCCGCACCGCCGACGCCAGCAACACCCTGATCCCCAGCGTCACGGCCAAGCTGTCGGTGCGGCTGGCGCCCGGCGACAGCTCCGAGCAGGCCATGGAGCGCGTCGCGAGCACCTGGAGAGGCACGTGCCCTGGGGTGCCCGGATGACCTTCACCCCCGGTGAGCAGGGCGAGCCGATCGCCGATCGACGCCACCGGCCCGGCCTACGACGCCGCGCGGGCCGCCTTCCCGAGGCCTGGGACGGGGTCGAGCCGGTGGACATGGGCGTGGGCGGCTCGATCCCGTTCATCGCCGCCTTCACCGGGGCCTTCCCCGACGCCGCCGTCCTGGTGACCGGGGTGGAGGACCCCGACACCCGGGCCCACGGCGCCAACGAGGGCCTGCACCTCGCCGAGTTCGAGCGGGTCTGCGTGGCCGAGGCGCTGCTGCTGCACCACCTGTCCGACCTGGGTGCCCGCCTGGACGGCTGAGCGGCGCACCGCGGACGGATTCGCCGCCCGTCCGGGGCGCCCGTAGACTCGCTCCCGTGCCTGCACAGGAGACGCCCGCCGGTCGACCCGTGAGCCGGCCCGCCGGCCGCCCGAGCGACCGGGGCGTGCGCCCCGGTGGGGACGGGCGGCTAGCGACGCGCTGGACCCGCAGGACCAGGGTCCGCAGGACGCCTGCGGCGTCTTCGGGGTGTGGGCGCCCGGCGAGGAGGTCGCGAAGCTGACCTACTACGGGCTCTACGCGCTGCAGCACCGCGGCCAGGAGTCGGCCGGCATCGCGGTCAGCAACGGACGGCAGATCCTGGTCTACAAGGACATGGGCCTGGTCTCGCAGGTGTTCGACGAGGCCACGCTGGCCTCGCTGCAGGGTCACGTCGCGGTCGGCCACGCCCGCTACTCCACCACCGGGGCCAGCACCTGGTACAACGCCCAGCCCACCTTCCGGCCCACCGAGAACGGGTCGATCGCGCTGGCGCACAACGGCAACCTGACCAACACCCGGGAGCTGTCGGCCCGGGTCGCCGCCCTGACCGGCCTCTCCGGGGACGCGCGACGCTCGGGTCGGCAGGAGCCGGTTCCACCAACGACACCAGCCTGGTCACGGCGCTGCTCGCCCACCACCCCGACATGAGCCTGGAGGAGAACGCCGTCCAGGTGCTGCCCGACCTGCGGGGTGCGTTCTCGTTCGTCTGGATGGACGAGAACACGCTGTACGCCGCGCGCGACCCGCAGGGCGTGCGCCCGCTGGTGCTGGGCCGGCTCGAGCGCGGCTGGGTGGTGGCCTCCGAGACGGCCGCGCTCGACATCGTCGGCGCCTCCGTTCATCCGGGAGCTGGAGCCGGGCGAGCTGGTGGCCATCGACGAGGACGGCCTGCGCAGCCGGCGCTTCGCCGAGGCGGCCCCGAAGCACTGCCTGTTCGAGTTCGTCTACCTCGCCCGGCCCGACACCCTGATGAACGACAAGCGGGTGCACAGCGTCCGCGTCGAGATCGGCCGCCGGCTGGCCCGGGAGTTCCCCGCCGACGCCGACCTCGTGATGCCCGTCCCGGAGTCCGGGACCCCGGCGGCCATCGGGTACGCCGAGGAGAGCGGCATCCCCTACGGCACCGGCCTGGTCAAGAACTCCTACGTCGGGCGGACCTTCATCCAGCCCTCGCAGACGATCCGCCAGCTCGGCATCCGGCTCAAGCTCAACCCGCTGCGCGACGTGATCGAGGGCAAGCGGCTGGTGGTCGTCGACGACTCGATCGTGCGCGGCAACACCCAGCGCGCCCTGGTCCGGATGCTGCGCGAGGCCGGCGCCCGCGAGGTGCACGTGCGGATCTCCTCCCCGCCGGTGAAGTGGCCGTGCTTCTACGGCATCGACTTCGCCACCCGGGCCGAGCTGATCGCCAACGGCCTGACCACCGACGAGATCTGCCGCTCCATCGACGCCGACTCGCTGGCCTACATCTCGCTGGAGCAGCTGGTGGAGGCGACCGAGGTGCCGATGCCGAGCCTGTGCCGGGCGTGCTTCGACGGCGTCTACCCCATCGAGCTGCCCGACCCCGAGCACCTGGGCAAGCACCTGCTCGAGCTCGGCCCCGACGCCTCGTCACCGCGACCCCGACGGGCTGACCTCGACGCTGGCCGGTGGCGGTGCGGGCGACGCCCTCGACCGCCCCTGACCGGGCCAGGAGTCCCATGAGCGACCATGCCGAGCCCAGCTCCACCGGAGCGACGTACGAGGCGGCCGGGGTGTCCATCGACGCCGGCGACAAGGCCGTCGAGCTGATGAAGGTGTGGGTCGAGAAGGCCCGTCGTCCCGAGATGCTGGGCGGGATCGGCGGCTTCGCGGGGCTCTTCGACGCCAGCGCCCTGAAGTCCTACGACCGGCCGCTGCTGGCCACCTCCGCCGACGGCGTCGGCACCAAGGTGGCCATCGCCCAGGCCATGGACGTGCACCACACCATCGGCTTCGACCTGGTCGGCATGCTCGTCGACGACCTGGTGGTGTGCGGCGCCGAGCCGCTGTTCCTCACCGACTACATCGCCACCGGCCGGGTGGTGCCCGAGCGCGTCGCCGCCATCGTGCAGGGCATCGCCGAGGCCTGCGTGCAGGCCGGGTGCGCGCTGGTGGGCGGCGAGACCGCCGAGCACCCGGGCCTGCTCGGCCCCGACGAGTACGACCTGGCCGGCTCGACGACCGGCGTCGTGGAGGCCTGCCGCCTGCTGGGGCCCGGGCGGGTCGAGGTGGGCGACGTCGTGGTCGCGATGGGGTCGAGCGGGCTGCACGCCAACGGCTACTCCCTGGTGCGGCACGTCCTGCTGGCCGACCCGGCGGACGGCGGGGCCGGCTGGAGCCTGGACCGTCACGTCGACGAGCTCGGCCGGACCCTGGGCGAGGAGCTGCTGGAGCCCACCACGGTCTACGCCAAGGCCTGCCTGGACCTGGCCGCCCGCACGCAGACGCACGCGATGTCCCACGTCACCGGCGGCGGCCTGGCCGCCAACCTGGAGCGGGTGCTGCCCGACAGCGTGGTGGTCGACCTCGACCGCGGGAGCTGGACCCCGCAGCCGGTCTTCGACCTCGTCCGCCGGGTCGGCCGGGTCGGCCGGGCGGACCTGGAGCGCACCCTGAACTGCGGCGTGGGCATGGTCGCGGTCGTGGCGGCGCAGGACGCGGAGCGGGCGGTGACGCTGCTGCAGGGTCACGGCCTGCCCGCCTGGGTGTGCGGCGAGGTCCGCGCCGCGAGCGGGGCGCTCGGCGCGCCGGCGGGCGGCTCGGTGACCCTCGGCGGGACCCACCCGGGCTGGTGAGCGACCCGTCGCCGGGGCCGCCCGGTGGCATTTGGGTGGCTGGCGTGCGAGAACGACCACCGGCCAGGTACGGTTGGGGCACGATAACCACGAGTGCGAGGGGGTCGACCCTATGGGGCGCGGCCGTGCGAAAGCCAAGCAGACCAAGGTTGCCCGGGACCTGAAGTACCAGTCGTTCGAGACTGACTTCGGGGCACTGGCCCAGGAGCTGCACGGCAAGGATCACCAGACCAGCGACGGCAAGGACGACGCCGCGCCGGACGAGTACGACGAGTGGTCGGACTACTCGCGCACTCGCGACTGACGCTGCGACCTGCCCCTGTGGCGTGCCGCATCCTCGTGCACAGCAGGGGTGTGGCGCGCGTAGCCCGGAATGACTAGTGCAGGGGACTTGATGACCCATTCGGGTCATTGTCCGGATTCGGACATCCCCTTTCGGGGCATTCAGTGCCACACTGGAGGCAGGTTCCCCGATCCCGGGCACCACGCGAGGCAACCAAGTGAGGGGGGCCCAGCATGAACACACGGCCACCTGAGTCCGAACCGCTGCTCACGCCCGCCGAGGTGGCGGCCATGTTCCGGGTCGACCCGAAGACGGTCACCCGGTGGGCCAAGGCGGGCAAGCTGAGCTCGATCAGGACTCTCGGCGGGCACCGCCGCTACCGCGAGTCCGAGGTGCGGGACCTGCTGACCGGGCTGCTCCCGGAGCAGCGCCGCGGCGAGGACGACTGACACCCTCCCAGGTCAGTCGTCCTCCTGCGGACCCGCTCGTACGACCGTGGCCCCGGACCCTCTCACGAGGGTCCGGGGCCACGGTCGTCGTGGGGTGGAGCTCAGCGCAGGCGCCGGACGTAGTCGGCCAGCAGGCGTGCGTCGGTGAGCCGTCGCTCCCAGGTGGCCCCCAGCGCCACCAGCAGCGCACCGGCGGCCCCCAGCAGCACCCAGCGCGGCACGGCGTCCCCGACGTACGGCGCCCCGAGCCGCAGCACCAGCAGGGCGCCGGCCGTCGCGCCCACGACCAGCGGCGAGGTCCACCCCAGCCGGGCTCCGGCCACGACCAGGACCAGGCACCCCAGGCCCAGCAGCAGCACCCGCGGACCGGTCGGGTCGAGCAGCACCCACAGCAGGCTCGGCACCACGGCCAGGGACAGGCCGGGGGTGACGGCGCTCCAGGTGCCGGCCGCGGGGTGGCGACGCAGGTGGACCAGTCCGACCAGGAGCAGGGCGGTGGCCGAGGGCAGCGTGTAGGCCTCCGGGGCGTGCACCCCCAGGTCCGCCAGCCGCACCCAGCTGGCCGCGGCCAGCAGGAGGCCACCCGCCCACCCCAGCTCGCGGCGGTCGGTCCGCAGCAGCGCCATCGTGGTGACCACGGCCCCGGCAAGGGTGAGGTAGCCCGCCCCCCAGGAGGCCTGCTGGGCCAGCGGGACGAGGGCGACGCCGGCCGTGGCGACGACGACGGCGGCCACCGCGGCGCCCACCTCGGCCCCGGCGTGCACCACGCCGGTGCCGGCCCTGACGGCCCACCACCGCGCCGGCGTGGGCGGGGCCGCCAGCACCAGCAGCGCGAGGAGGGCCAGGCCGCCCAGCGCCCTCCACCCGGACGTCGCGCCGGCCAGCTCGCCCCAGGTCCACGCCGACCCGGCGACCGCGACGGCGAGCGCGGCACCGGCTGCCCCCGCCAGCAGGACCTGCCTCGAGCGCAGGTGCACGGCGCCGGCGCCCAGGCACCACGCGCCCAGGGCCACGGCGGTCAGCCCGTCGCTGTGCAGGGACACGAGCAGACCGCCGGCCCCCGCCAGGGTGGCGACGACCAGGGCGGTCGCGGTGGTGGTGGCCGGGGCGGCCCAGGCCAGGAGGGCCGCGACGGCCGCCAGCAGCAGCGCCGCCGTCACCGCCCACACCGGGACGGGGTGCAGCGACAGCGCACCGACACCGGCGAGGGCCAGGAGCGCGGCGGCCACGGTGAGCGCCCGGGCCGCAGCCCGGGTGACCGCCACGCAGGCGTCGGACGGGAGGGAGGAGCGGTCCCGTGCGCGTGCCTCGGCCACCACCGCGACCGTGCCGAGCAGCGCCAGGACGACCAGCGGGAGCACCCAGGGGTCCGGCCCGCTGCCGGGCGTCGCCGGGAGCCGGTCCCGGGCCGCTCCCGACCACACCGGCCCGGCCACCCGGACCAGCCGTTCGCCGGCCTCGGCCAGGAGGTCGAGGGCGACGACCACCAGGGCCACGCCGGCCAACGACTGGGTCAGGGCCCCCGACCAGCGCCACACCGCTGGGAGCAGCCGGGTGGTCGCCCCGGTCACGGCCAGCACCGCCACCGCGACCAGCACCATCGGGGTCTCGCCGAGGTGCCGGACGGGGGCCAGCAGGGTCACCGTCACGAGCAGGTGCGCCACGGCCACCGGAGCCACCCGCAGCTCGACCGGGAGGTCCAGCGAGCCCAGGCGGGGGCCGGCCAGCAGGGCGACCAGGGTCGCGGCGACGAGCAGGGGCCAGACCTGACCGGTGAGCCACAGCGTCGCCCAGGTGTCGTCGTGCGCCAGCACGCGATCGGTGCCCTCGCCGACCAGCGCCAGCCAGGACAGCCCGGTGACGACCGCGGATCCGGCACCGGCCACGCGCAGCCCCATGCGCCACGTCACCGCCGCCGCGGCGGCGGCCGCCACCGTCGCCAGCACCAGGGCGGGGGAGCCGGGCAGCCAGGACTGCGCCGCGGTGCCGCTCGCGGCCAGGGCCACCCCCAGGGCGGCGACCAGCTCGCCGCCGACCAGGCGCACCGGGCTGCGGTGCTCGACGAGCCAGGCCGAGCCCGCACCGGCCAGCACCAGCGCCCCGCCCAGCAGGACCAGGAACGCCGGGGTGCCCACCGGGCCGAGCCAGCCGGCGTGCCGCGCCCCGAGCACGTCCAGTGCGAGCAGGCCGAGCCCGACCACGCCGACGGCCTCGGTGGCCGCCCGCAACGCGCGGCCGGCGAGCCACGACGTGGTGCCGGCGGCGACCGCGGTGAGCGCCAGCAGCGCCGCCGTGCGGCCGGCGACGCCGAGGCCGGCCCAGGCGACGGCCAGGAAGACCAGGGCGGCGACCAGCAGGCAGCCGGCCCCCAGGGTGAGCAGGATCCGCGGGACGGACGCGGCGCCCAGGACCCGGCGGCGGGGCGACGTACCCAGGCCCGGGTGCGGCCCCGCCGCGGCCGAGGGGTACGCCGGCAGGCCGGCGACCATGCCGGAACGGGCCGGGCCGGCGCCGGCCGGGACGGGACCGGGAGCGGCGACGGGGAGGGCGTCCGAGGCCGTCCTCAGCGTGCGCAGCAGGTCGTCGGCCAGGCTCAGGGTGCCGAACAGCCGCTGGGCCGTCTCACCCCGCAGGAGCAGGCCGCAGCGGGGGCAGGCGGGGACGGCCGGGGTGATGCCGGTTCGACAGTCCGGGCAGCGGAGCGGGTCGGCGTAACGGGTCATGTCCCCATGAAGCCAGCCGGGGGGCACCGCCGACCACTGCCGGAGCACTCACCCGGGCTGAGTACGCGCACTCAGCCCGGGGGCGAGCCGGGGTCAGGCGGCCTGCGTCTCGCTCTCACGACGCACCGGGCGCGTGGTCCGGGTGGGCCGGGTGGACCGGGTGATGGAGGAGACGCCCGCCGTCAGGGTGGCCTGCGCCTTCGAGCCGAGCTCGTTGGGCAGGGCGAGCCGGAAGACCTTCTTCCACGCGGAGCCGACCTGGCGCGGCAGCGAGCCGGTCACGTAGGTCAGGCCGTAGCGCTCGAAGATGTCCTGCACCTGCGGGGCGATCTCCTGGTAGCGGTTGCTCGGCAGGTCGGGGAAGAGGTGGTGCTCCACCTGGAAGGAGAGGTTCCCGGTCATGAAGTGCATGGCCCTGCTGCCGGTGATGTTGGCCGAGCCGAGCATCTGGCGCAGGTACCACTCGCCCCGGGTCTCACCGGTGATGGAGCGGCGCTCGAAGGTCTCGACGCCCTCGGGGAAGTGGCCGCACATGATGACCGAGTGCGTCCACAGGTTGCGGACCAGGTTGGCGGTCATGTTGGCGGTCAGGGTGCTCAGCGCGGACGGGCCGGACAGGATCGGGTGCAGCACGTAGTCCTTGGTCATCTGGCCGCGGATCTTGCGTAGCGTCTGCCGGGCGCGCGCCTTGAACTCCGGGTGGGTGCGACGCTTCTTCGTGGCCAGGTTCTTGCCCAGCTCCAGGTCGTAGGCGGCGATGCCGTACTCGAAGAAGCAGGCGTTGATGAAGTTCCACAGCGGCTGCGCGAGGTAGAGCGGCATCCAGCGCTGGTCCTCGTCGACGCGCATGATGCCGTAGCCGAGGTCGTTGTCCTTGCCGATGACGTTGGTGTACGTGTGGTGCAGCTCGTTGTGCGAGTGCTTCCACTGCTCGGAGGGGGAGGCGTTGTCCCACTCCCACGTCGTGGAGTGGATCTTCGGGTCGCGCATCCAGTCCCACTGGCCGTGCATGACGTTGTGCCCGATCTCCATATTCTCGATGATCTTGGCCACCGAGAGGCCGGCGGTGCCGAGGAACCAGGCCGGCGGGAACAGCGAGACCAGCAGCAGCGCACGGCTGCCCAGCTCCAGCTTGCGCTGGGCGTCGATGACGCGGTGGATGTACGCCGCGTCGCGCTCGCCGCGGTCGGCCACGACGGAGGCGCGGATGGCGTCCAGCTCGACGCCGATCTGCTCGACGTCGGCGGGGGTGAGGTGGGCGGTCGGGTCGATCGACTTCTTCTGCATGACGGTCATGGGTGGTCTCCTTCTCGCTGACCCGGTCGGGACCGGGTCGGATGGTCAGGCAGGTCTGGATGGTCAGGCAGGGTCAGTGGTCGAGGGTGCAGGGGCCGGCGGCGGCCGAGATGCAGGTCTGCACGGCCACCCCGTCGCCCGGTACGGCGGTCGTGACGTCGCCGCTCCGCAGGTCGCGGACCGCCCCCTCGCGCATCGGCAGAACGCAGCCGTAGCAGATGCCCATGCGGCAGCCCGACGGCATCAGCCGGCCGGCGTCCTCGGCCGCGGTGAGGATCGGCGTCGCGCCGTCGGCGGTGATCGTGGTGCCGTCGGCGAAGGTGACGGTGCCGCCCTCGCCCGGCGAGACCGTGGCCACCTTGAACTGCTCGGTGAGCAGCGGGAGGGCGTGCTCCTCGTGGTGCGCGGCCAGGGCGTCGAGCAGCCCTCCCGGGCCGCAGGCGAAGGTGGTGCGCTCGTGCAGGTCGGGCACCAGGTCGGCCAGGTCCGCGACGTCGAGCACACCGTGGGTGTCGTCGTAGCGGGCGACCAGCCGGATCATCCCGGCCGCGTCCAGGGAGCGTAGGTCGGAGAGGAAGATCGAGTCCGGCTCGGTGGGCGCCACGTGGACCACGGTGATGTCGTAGCCCTCGCTGCGCGTCAGCCGGGCCACGCCGGAGTCGGTGACGGGGAACAGGTTGCGCAGCATCCCGATGACCGGGGTGATGCCGGACCCGGCCGTGACGAACAGGAGCCGCCCCCCGTCGGTGGGCAGCACGAAGTCGCCGGCGGCCTGCTCCAGGTGGACCAGCGTGCCGGGCCGGGCGCGGTGCACGAGGTGGTGGCTGACCTTGCCCTCGGGGACGGCCTTGACCGTGATCGAGATGAGGCCGTCCGCGCGCGGGCCGTGGGTGAGCGAGTACGCGCGCCACTGCCGCACGCCGTCGACGTCGACGCCGATCCGGACGTACTGCCCGGGCACGTGACCGGCCCAGTCGGCCCCGGGCCGGATGACGATCGTGGCCGCGTCGGCGGTCTCCGGCTCGACGGCGACGATCCGGCCGCGCAGGTCGGCACCCGGGCGGAGCGGGTCGAACAGGTCGAGGTAGTCAGCGGGCAGCAGGGGGGTGGTGATCCGCTCGGCCAGCACCGTGAGCCGGTCGCGGAGCGCACTGCGCCCGGGCCGGGTCGCTCGCTGTGACGGGGCGGAGGTGGTCATGCATCCATCATGTCTGGGTCCAGGTCTAAACTGATGACCGGAGGACGTGAAGTATCCCGGTCCTCTTGTTCGGGGAGGACAAGAAGGGCCGACCGTGACCGATGACGTGACCAGCCCCACCACGCGGGGGGCGGCGGAGCTCCGGATCGACGACGCCGTGGGGGCGGCCCTGCGCGAGCAGCTGCCCTCGGTGGCCGCCCACACGGTGGCGGCGGTGGTGGCCGAGGTGCCGGGCTACACCGGTGCGCTGCGGGGGTCGATGGCCGAGAACATCGAGGCTGCGGTGACCATGGCGCTCGGCGGCTTCCTCAAGCTCGCCTCCCGCAGCGCGGGCTCCGACCCGAGCACGCCCCTGGGCCCCACCCTGCAGGGCGCCTACGCGCTGGGGCGGGGGGAGGCCCGCAGCGGGCGCTCCATGGACGCCCTGCTGGCGGCGTACCGGGTGGGGGCCCGGGTGGCCTGGCGGGAGATGGCCCGCGCGGCGGCGGGGGCCGGCATCCGGGCCGACACCATGGCGCAGTTCGCCGAGCTGGTCTTCGCCTACATCGACGAGCTGTCCGCGGCCAGCGTGGCGGGCCACACCGACGAGCTGTCCACCACCGGGCGGGTGCGGGAGCGCTACCTCGGACGGCTGGGCCAGGACCTGCTGGCCGGGGCCGGGGCCGACGTCCTGGTGGCCGGGGCCGAGCGGGCCAGCTGGCCGGTGCCCCGCACGCTGACCGCGGTGCTGCTCCCGGCCGACCAGGTCCGCGGCACGGTGGCCGTGCTCGGCGACGGCGCCCTGCCCGTGGGCGAGGACCTGCCCGGGCTGCACGGCCCCGGCGAGAGCGCCTCCGAGGCCGAGGACCAGGTCTCCCTGCTGTTCGTGGCCGACGCCGAGGGACGCGACCGGCAGCGGCTGCTGCGCGTGCTGGAGGGCCGGTCCGCCGTGGTGGGGCCGGCGCGGCCCTGGACGCAGGCCCGCTCGTCGTACCTGCGGGCGGCGCGCACCCGGGGACTGCCCGGGGTGCTCGCCGGGCTCCTCGGAGGGGACCGGGCGGCCGTGGACAGCGAGCAGCACCTGTCCACGCTGGTGGTGGGCGCCGACCCGGAGGCGTTGGCCGACCTGCGCGAGGCCGCCCTGGCCCCCCTGGGTGGGCTCCGCCCCGGCACGGCGCAGCGGCTGGCCGAGACCCTGCGGTCCTGGCTGCTGCACCAGGGTCGTCGCGACGCCGTGGCCGAGGACCTCCACGTGCACCCGCAGACGGTGCGCTACCGGATGGGACAGGTCCGCGAGCTGTACGGCGACCGGCTCGACGACCCCCGCGTGGTGCTCGACCTCGTGCTCGCGCTGGAGGGAACGCCCGCGACGACTGGACCGGGCACCTAGACTTCTGCTGCCCCCCGACCCCGGGCGCGGGCACGGTACGACGATGGAGGTGGCCGCGTGCGGGAGATGCTCCAGCGCACCGGCGAGGTGGGACAGGACCTGCTCAAGGTCGACTGGGACGCCACCCCCCTGGGGCCTCCCGAGGTGTGGCCGCAGAGCCTGGAGTCCGCGGTCCGGATGATGCTGACCTCCCGGTTCTCGATGTGGATGTGCTGGGGGCCGGAGCTGACGTTCCTCTGCAACGACGCGTACCGTCGCGACACCCTGGGCGAGAAGTACCCGTGGGCGCTGGGCCGGCCGTCCTCGGAGGTCTGGGCGGAGATCTGGGACGACCTGGCCACCCGCGTCGACGCGGTGACCAAGGACGGCGTCTCGACGTGGGACGAGTCGCTGATGCTGTTCCTCGAGCGCAGCGGCTTCACCGAGGAGACCTACCACACGTTCTCCTACAGCCCGCTCTACGACGACGAGGGCGCGGTCGCCGGGCTGCTGTGCGTGGTCAGCGAGGTCACCGAGGAGGTCGTGGCCCGGCGCCGGATGCAGACGCTGCGCGACCTGGGCGCCAAGCGGTCGGTGAACGTCTCCGAGCAGGACACCGTCGCCGAGCTGTGCGGCGAGCTCGGGCACAGCGACGCCGACGTGCCCTTCTCCCTGATCTACCTCTACGACGCGGACGGCAGCCGTGCCCGGCTGGTGTGCTGCACCGGCTTCACCGACGACCACCCGGCGGCGCCCCACGTCATCGACCTGACGGGCGGGGCCGGTGCGGGGGACGGCGGTGGGGACGGTGACCAGCCCGTGTGGCCGACCGCCGAGGCGTGGGCCGGCCGCACGGTGCGGGTGTCGGCGCTGGACGCTGGACACGACCCCCGTCTGGCCGACCTGCCGACCGGGGCCTGGGACCAGCCGCCTCGCGACGCGCTCGTGGTCCCCCTGGCCTCGGGCCCGCAGGCCGCGCCGTACGGCTTCCAGGTCTTCGGCCTCAACCGCTTCCGGCCGCTCGACGACGGCTACCAGGACTTCTGCGAGCTCGTGGCGGGGCAGGTCGCCGCGGCCGTCACCGACGCGCGCGCCTTCGAGTTCGAGAAGGCCCGGGCCGAGACGCTGGCCGAGCTGGACCAGGCCAAGACGGACTTCTTCACCAACGTCAGCCACGAGTTCCGCACCCCGCTGACCCTGCTGCTCGGCCCCGCGGAGGACGCGCTGTCCGACGAGACCGAGCCGCTGCCGCCGGGCCAGCGCGACCGGGTCGAGGTCATCCACCGCAACGGGCAGCGCCTGCTCAAGCTGGTCAACACCCTGCTGGACTTCTCCCGCCTGGAGTCGGGCCGCGTCGAGGCGCGCTTCGCGCCCGTGGACCTGGCCCAGGTCACCCGTGAGCTGGCCAGCATGTTCGACACCGCGGCCGAGCGGCTCGGCCTGAGGCTGACGGTGGACTGCCCGCCGCTGCCGCAGCCGGTCCACGTCGACCGCGACCTGTGGGCCAAGGTCGTGCTGAACCTGCTGTCCAACGCCCTGAAGTTCAGCTTCGAGGGCGGCATCACCGTGCGGCTGGCGCCCGGCGCGGGCGGCGCGGACCTGGTGGTCGCCGACACCGGGACCGGCATCGCGGCCCACGAGCTGCCGCACCTCTTCGAGCGCTTCCACCGGGTCAGCGGGGCCCGGTCGCGCACCCACGAGGGGTCCGGCATCGGGTTGGCCCTCGTGGCCGAGCTGGTGGCGCTGCACGGCGGCACCGTGGGGGCGGAGAGCGAGCCGGGGGAGGGCACCACGTTCACCGTGCACCTGCCCTACGGCACCGCCCACCTGCCCGCCGAGCAGGTGGCCGCCGACCAGAGCGGTCCGACCGGCTCGACCGTCGCGGTCGTCGAGGGCTTCCTGGCCGAGGCCACGCACTGGACGACCGACGAGACGGCCGGTGGCCGTCGGGGCACGACCGCCTCCGGCCCCGAGCGCGCGCTGGCCCGGGTCCTCGTCGTCGACGACAACGCCGACATCCGGGAGTACGTGGCGAGCCTGCTGGCCGCGGACTACGACGTGCAGACGGCCGTGGACGGGGTGGAGGGACTGGCGCTGGCCCGCGAGCTGACTCCCGACCTGGTGCTGACCGACGTGATGATGCCGCGCATGGACGGCTTCGAGCTGCTGGCCGCGCTTCAGGCCGACCCGCTGACCATCGGCATCCCCGTGGTCATGCTCTCGGCCCGTGCGGGCGAGGAGGGCACGCTGCTCGGGCTGGACGCGGGAGCCGACGACTACCTGGTCAAGCCCTTCACCGCCCGGGAGCTGCTCGCCCGGGTCCGGGCCAACCTCGAGCTGGACCGCGCCCGTCGTACCCGTCGCCAGCTGGAGCGGGGCCGGGCCCTGCTCGACCAGGCCCAGCGGCTGGCCCGGGTCGGCAGCTGGGAGATCGACCTGACGACCCGGCGGGTGGACGCCTCCGAGGAGTTCCTGCGCATCGTCGGCCGCAGCGCCGACGAGGTGCAGCAGATGGACTACGACGACGTCGTCGCCCACCTCGTCCACCCCGATGAGCAGGCCATGGTGCAGGAGACCCTGGACACCGCGGGCGGCGCCGGCTTCCACTACGAGACCCGCATCGTGCGCCCCTCCGGCGAGACCGTGCTGGTCTCGGTCTACGGCGAGGTGGTGCTCGGCGAGGACGGCCGCCGGGAGGCCCTGCGGGGCTCGGTGCAGGACATCACCGAGCGACGGGCCGCGGAGGAGGCCCTGGCCCTGGCGGCCGCGAACGCGGAGGCCGCCGCCCGGGAGCACTCGATCGCCGACCAGCTCCAGCGCAGCCTGCTGCCGGCGACCTCCTTCGACCTCGACCACCTCGAGGTCGCGACCTACTACCGCGCCGGGGTGGAGGGCACCCAGGTCGGGGGCGACTGGTACGACGTCATCGAGCTCGGCGGCGGGCGGACCGCGCTGGTGGTCGGCGACGTGATGGGCCGCGGGGTGCGGGCCGCGGCCGTGATGGGCCAGCTGCGCTCGGCGGTGCGGGCCTACGCCCGCCTGGACCTGCCCCCGGCCGACCTCCTGGAGTCGCTGGACGGCCTGGTGCGCGACCTCGGCGAGGACCAGATCGTCACCTGCATCTACGCCGTCTTCGACCCGGCCGACCGGGTCCTGCGCTTCGCTAACGCCGGGCACCTGCCGCCGATCGTGTCCACCCCGGGCGGAGGGTGCCGGCCCGTCGACGGCGACGAGAACCCGCCGCTCGGGGTCGGGCCCTTCAACATGACCCAGCACGAGGTCAGCCTGACCTCCAACGCCTGGGTGCTGCTCTACACCGACGGCCTGGTGGAGCGGCGCGGTGAGGACCTCGAGCTCGGGATCGAGACGCTGGCCCGGCACATGGCCGGCATGACCGGGCCGGTCGACGGCGTTCCGGAGGAGCTGGCGGTGGCCATGCTGCCCGACGGCCCGGACGACGACGTGGCCATCCTCGTCGCGCGGGTCGACCCGCCCACCACCGACGAGAGCCTGTCGCGGCGGCTCGAGCCGACGCACTCGGCGGTGGCCGACGCCCGGCACCTGGTGGGGGCCTACCTCGAACAGCGGGGCCTGCCGGCCGGCCTGGTGCTGGACGCGGTGCTGGCCACCAGCGAGCTGGTCACCAACGCGGTGCTGCACGGACGGCCGCCCATCGACCTGCGGCTGCGCATCGAGGGCGGTGACGTGCTCGTCGAGGTCCGCGACCAGGCGACCTACCAGCCGCGCAAGCTGCGGCCCGACGAGCAGGACGAGCACGGGCGCGGGCTGCAGATCGTCGCGGCGCTGTCGGCCCGGTGGGGCACCCGCGCGACCGAGCACGGCAAGGCCGTGTGGTGCGTGCTGTCGGCCCCTTCATGAGCGCGGGCCCCGAGGAGCCGCACTGGCTGCCGCTGCGCTTCCGCGACCTCGACGCGTTCGGACACGTCTACCACGCGGAGTACCTCACGCTGCTGGACGAGGCGCGCACGCACTGGTTCGCCACCGTGCTGGGCTCGCAGCCGCCCGAGTCCTACGTGGTGGCGCACCTGGAGATCGACTACCTGAGCTCCGTGCGGGGCGAGGACGCCCGCGTGCGGGCCGAGGTCGAGGTGGAGCGGGTCGGCACCACCAGCCTCACCCTCCGCGAGACCATGCTCGCGGCGGACGGCCGCGTGGTCACCCGCAGCCGGACCGTCGCGGTGCTGCGCGACCCGGCCACGGGTGCCTCACGGTCGTTGACCGCCCAGGAGCGGCAGCGCTGCGAGCGGCTCGACCGGCCGTAGGACGGGGCGACTCCTGCCCGGCTCAGCTTCGAGGGGGGTGACCGGCGCCGAGGCCCGCCCGTGGGCCCTCAGGCGGTGGGCTCCAGGAAGGCGGCCGTGTCGTAGTACGTCGCGAAGCGCACGACGCGGTCGTCCTCGCCGAAGGTCAGCAGGGAGACCCCGCGGTAGGTGATGTCGCGTCCGGTCGAGAGTGCACCCTTCGAGGTCCACTCCAGGATCCCGCGGTCCCCCGCCTCGTCGACGGACGAGAACGACGTCTCGACGTGGTCGAACTGGGCGAGGTAGGCGTCCCAGAAGGTCTTCGCGTCGTCCTCGGTGCCGGCGAGGTCGGCCTCCGGGCGGCTGATGTGCGCGCCGTCGGCGAACTGGCCGAGCAGGTCCTCGGGGTCGCCACCCTCCAGGGACCTCAGGGCGTCGGCGAATCGCTGGGCGCGAGCGGAGTCGGACATGTGGTTCTCCTCGACTGGGGGGACGGGCGTGGTACCCGGGACGGTCGGACTCAGTCGGTGGCGGTGCCGAAGGTGTCGATGTCGATGACGAAGCGGTAGCGGACGTCGCTGGCCACCACCCGGTCGTAGGCGGCGTCGACGTCGTCGACCCCGATGACCTCGATCTCGGCGCCCAGGCCGTGCTCGGCGCAGAAGTCGAGCATCTCCTGGGTCTCGCGGATGCCACCGATGCCCGAGCCGGCCAGGCTCCGGCGCATGCCGGCGAGCGAGCCCACGTGGTACTCGCTGGAGTCCGAGGGGATCCCGACGTTGACCATGGTGCCGTTCAGCCGGAGCAGGGAGAGGTAGGCGTCCACCGGCAGGTTCGCCGACACGGTGTTGACGATGAGGTCGAAGGTGCCGGCCAGGTCGGTGAAGGTCTGCTCGTCGCTGGTCGCGTAGTAGTGGGCGGCGCCGAACCGCTCGCCGTCCTCCTTCTTCGACAGGGTCTGGCTGAGCACGGTGACCTCGGCGCCCAGGGCGCCGGCGATCTTGACGCCCATGTGGCCGAGGCCGCCCATCCCGACGATGGCGACCTTGGTGCCGGGGCCCGCGTTCCAGTGCCGCAGCGGCGAGTACAGGGTGATGCCGGCGCAGAGCAGGGGGGCGGCCACGTCGAGCTCCACGCCCTCCGGGATGCCCAGCACGAAGGCGTCGTCCACGACCACGGAGCGGCTGTAGCCGCCGTACGTCGGCTCGCCGTCGTGGCCGATGCCGTTGTAGGTGGGCACGTTGCCGGCCAGGCAGTACTGCTCCTCGCCGGCCAGGCAGTTCTCGCACTCCCGGCAGGAGTCCACCATGCAGCCCACGCCGACGCGGTCGCCGACGGCGTACTGACGTGACCTCGCTGCCGACCTCGCTCACGATGCCGGCGATCTCGTGGCCGGGGACCATCGGGAAGATGGCCTCGCCCCACTCCTCACGGGCCTGGTGGATGTCGGAGTGGCAGATGCCGGCGTACTTGACGTCGATGACGACGTCGTGCGGCCGGACGTCGCGACGCTCGATGGTGCCGCGCTCGAAGGGCTTGCTGGCGCCGGGGGTGAGGAGGGCGTCGACGGTCGTGGTCATGGAGGTCTCCAGGGGTCGAGGGGTGACGCAGGATCGGGAGGCACCGCAAGGGCGCCGTCGACCGAGCCCTCCTCCTACCCGTGGCTGCACGCGGACATGCGTGCGGGCGACGTCGGCCGCGTCACAGACGTCGGTGGCCTCAGGTGGCCCCAGGTGCGCTCAGGTGAGCTCAGCCGGGCTCACGCCTCCGCGACGTCGATGAGCACCTTGCCCACGGCTCCGTCCTCCACCGCCTGGTGGGCGGCGGCCGCCTGGTCGAGCGGGAAGTGGTGCAGCGGTACGCCGTGAGCCTCGCCCACGCCGAGCGCGCCCGCCGAGACGGCGGCCGAGACGTCGTGGGCCGCGGCCTGCAGGGCCGTGTCCCCGACGGTGTAGAGCAGCACGAACTGCAGGCGCACGTTGAGCGAGAAGGTCTCCCGGACGTTGAGCGTGACCTCGTCCCCGCCGTTGTTGGCGTAGACGGCGATGGTGCCCCTCGGTCGCACCACGGCCAGGTCGAGAGCGAGGTTCTGCGCCGGGGCGACCTCGACGACGACGTCGACGCCGCCCGGGGCGACTGCGCGGATGGCGGCGGCGGTGTCGCCATGGGTGTAGTCCACGACGTGGTGCGCGCCGGCCGCACGAGCCAGGGCGGCCTTGGCGTCGCTGCTGACCGTGGCCACCACGGTGGCGCCGGCCCAGACGGCCAGCTGGATGGCGGCGTTGCCGACCGCACCGGCGCCCCCGGCCACGAGCACGGTGGTGCCGGCCAGCGCTCCGGGCGAGAGCCGGTCGGGTCCGTCCTCGGAGGTGGTCAGGGCCCGGTGGGCGGTGACGGCCGGCACGCCGAGGCTGGCGCCGAGGTCGAAGCCCGCCCCCTCCGGCAGGGCGACGACCCGGTCCACGGGCAGGACCGTCAGCTCCTGGGCGGTGCCGGTCGGCCGCTGGTGCCCGGCGAGCATCACCCACACCCGGTCGCCCACGGCCAGCCGGTCCACGCCGGCCCCGACCGCGTCCACGACCCCGGAGCCGTCCTGGTCGGGCACCACCTCGGGGAACGGCGGCGCCTGCCCGGGCCCCGAGCCGGTGCGGGACTTCCAGTCCGTCGGGTTGACCCCGGAGCGGACCACCCGCACCCGGACCTCACCGGGGCCGGGGGCGGGCACGTCCCGCTCGACGAGGGTCAGGACGGAGGAGGGACCGGTCTCGGTGTACACCACTGCGCGCATGCGGGTCTCCTACCCCGCTCCGGCTCAGCGCACGCCGAGCAGGTGCTCGATGGCCAGCCGCTGGATGCGCGCGAAGCCGTAGCCCCGCTGCCGGGCGGCCTCCACGTCGTAGTCCTCGTAGGCCGAGCGGTCCGCCCGCAGCTGCTCGTGGCCCTCGCCCTCCTCCAGGGTGGGCTGCGCCAGCTCCGCGACCTCGGAGGCGGCCAGGGCCTCCTGCACCTCCGGGTCGGCCCGGAAGGCCCTCGACCGCTCCTTGAGCGCCAGGTAGAGCTCCATGTTGGCCAGGGCGGACTCCCACACGCCGTCCATGTCCTCGGTGCGCAGGGGCTTGTAGTCGAAGTGCCGGTCCCCGTCGTACGTCGGACCGCCGCCCGGTGCGCCGTTCTCGAGCAGGTCCACGGTGGAGAAGGCCTGCAGCAGGTCGCCGTACCCGAAGACCATGTCCTGGTCGTAGCGGGGACCCTTCTGGCCGTTGAGGTCGATGTGGAAGAGCTTGCCCTGCCACAGCGCCTGGGCGATGCCGTGGGTGTAGTTGAGGCTGGCCATCTGCTCGTGGCCGGTCTCGGGGTTGATGCCGACCATCTCGTGGTGCTCGAGCTGGGAGATGAAGGCCAGGGCGTGCCCGATGGACGGCAGGAGGATGTCGCCGCGGGGCTCGTTCGGCTTCGGCTCGATGGCGAACCGCAGGCCGTACCCCTGGTCGATGGAGTACTGCGCCAGCAGGTCGATGCCCTCCCGGTAGCGGTCCAGTGCCGAGCGGACGTCCTTGGCGAAGTCGACCTCGGAGCCCTCGCGACCGCCCCAGAACACGTAGATGCCGGCACCGAGCTCGGCGGCGAGGTCCATGTTGCGCATGACCTTGCGCAGGGCGTAGCGGCGCACCCCGCGGTCGTTGCTGGTGAAGCCCCCGTCCTTGAAGACCGGGTCGCCGAACAGGTTGGTGGTGACCATCGGGACGGTCATCCCGGTCTCCTCCAGCGCCGCCTTGAACTCGGTGATGATGCGCTCGCGGGTGCCGGCGTCGCTGCCCGGCGGCACGAGGTCGTCGTCGTGGAAGGTGATGCCGTGCGCGCCCAGCTCGGCCAGCTTGTGCACCGCCTCGACCCCGGCCAGCACCGGCCGGGTGGCCTCGCCGAAGAGGTCGCGGGCCTGCCAGCCCACGGTCCACAGGCCGAAGCTGAACTTGTCCTCGGGTACGGGCTTCAGGGCCATGGCGCACTCCTGGCGATCGGGAACGGGGTCGTCCCGACGCTACCCACCGGCCCGGGGCGTCAGTCCCTTCCGTCCTCGGCCGGCTTGCGCGTCCACCGCATCCGCGACCCGGAGTGCTTGCTGTAGCCGCGTGTGCTGCCCTAGGGTCCTACCTGTGCCGCAGATGAGGATTCGTGACGCCGCCGGCTACATGGGGGTCAGCGACGACACCGTGCGCCGCTGGATCGAGCACGGGTCGCTGGAGCCGCCACGCGCGACGACGCCGGTCGCAAGGTCGTCGACGGCTACGAGCTGGCCCAGTTCGCCCGCGGACCAGGCCACCACCGCGCCCGAACCCGCTGGGGGTCGGCAGCTCGGCCCGCAACCGCTTCGTCGGCCTGGTGACCGACATCCGGACCGACACGGTGATGGCGCAGGTCGAGCTGCAGTGCGGCCCGTTCCGGGTGGTGTCGCTGATGAGCAGCGACGCGGTCCGCGACCTCGCCCTCGAGCTGGGGTCGGTGGCCGTGGCGGTCGTGAAGTCCACGACCGTCATCGTCGAGACCCCACAGGGAGAGTCGTGACGCGAGCCGCACCGCGGCACCGCCGCCGCGGTGCCGTGCTGGCTGCGGTCGCCGCCTGCGGGCGCGGGTCCTCCGACGACTCCGGCGGCATCGCGCGGGCGCCAGGGGTCGACCGACCCTCACGGTGTACGCCGCCGTCGTCGCTCACCGCGACGTTCACCGAGCTGGGCAAGAGGTTCGAGGCGTCCCACGACGGCGTCAAGGTCACCTTCAGCTTCGGCGGGCTCCTCCGACCTGGTCGCGCAGATCCAGCAGGGCGCCCCGGCCGACGTCTTCGCCTCCGCCGACACCGCCAACATGGACAAGGCCGTCGCCGACGACGCCGTCGCGGGCGACCCGGAGGACTTCGCCTCGCAACACGCTGGAGATCGCCGTGCCCCCGGACAACCCGGCCGGGGTCGACGTCGCTGCAGGACCTGGCGAAGGCCGGCACGAAGGTGGTGGTCTGTGCCCCCGAGGTGCCCTGCGGCGCGGCGACCCAGAAGGTCGAGGAGGCCGCCGGGGTCACGCTCGAAGCCGGTCAGCGAGGAGCAGGCGGTCACCGACGTGCTCACCAAGGTGACCTCGGGCGAGGCCGACGCCGGCCTGGTCTACGTCACCGACGTGAGGGCCGCGGGGGACAAGGTCAGGGGGTCGACGTTCCCCGAGTCGTCGTCGGCCGTCAACACCTACCCGATCGCCGCGCTCAGCCGACAGCAAGCACGCCGAGCTCGGCCAAGGAGTTCGTCGACCTGGTCACCGGCGCCGAGGGTCAGTCGGTGCTGCCGACGCCGGCTTCGCCAAGCCCTGAGTCGTGCCGCCACGACCGCGGTCGGTCGGGCTGCCCCGCTGGGTCTTCGTCCCCGCTGCCGTCGGCGCCGCTGTTCGTGGTGCTGCCGCTGGTGGCGATCCTCAGCCGGGTGCAGTGGGGCGACTTCCTCGGCCTGATCACCTCGGAGTCGTCGCTCGCGGCGCTGCAGCCTGAGCCTGCGGACCTCGGCCGACCAGCACGCTGCTGTGCGTCGCTGCTCGGGGTGCCGATGGCGCTGGTGCTGGCCCGGACGCGCTTCCGCGGCCAGCAGCTGCTGCGGTCCCTGGTGCTGCTGCCGCTGGTGCTGCCTCCGGTGGTGGGGGGCATCGCCCTGCTCTACACGTTCGGGCGCCGCGGCCTGCTCGGGCACACGCTCGACGTGCTCGGCCTGCAGGTCGCGTTCTCCACGACGGCGGTGGTGATGGCCCAGACCTTCGTCGCCCTGCCGTTCCTGGTGGTCAGCCTCGAGGGCGCGCTGCGCACCTCGGGCGCAGCGGTACGAGGCGGTCGCCGCGACGCTCGGGCGCGCGCCCGACCACCGTGTTCCGGCGGGTGACGCTGCCGCTGGTGCTGCCCGGGCTGGCCGCCGGGCGCCGTGCTCTCCTTCGCCCGCGTCGCTGGGTGAGTTCGGGGCGACCATCACCTTCGCCGGCAGCCTGCAGGGCGTCACCCGCACGCTGCCGCTGGAGATCTACCTGCAGCGCGAGGTCGACCCGGACGCAGCGGTGGCGCTGTCGCTGGTGCTGGTCGCTGGTCGCGGTGGTCGTCATCGGGCTGGCCCGCGGCGCGCCGGGCCGCCTGATGGGCCTGGAGCTGACGGCGCACGCGTGGCCGAGCGCGGCGTCGACGTCGACGCTCGAGCGTCGGCGACCACGAGGTGGTCGCGGTCCTGGGACCCAACGGTGCGGGCAAGTCCACGCTGCTCTCGGTGGTCGCCGGGCTGCTGCGCCCCGACGCCGGCCGCGCCACCCTGGACGCCCGGGTCCTCTTCGACGTCGGGCCTGGCCGGCGACGCGCACGCTGGGTGCCGCCGCACGCCCGCGGTGTCGCCCTGCTGGCCCAGGAGCCGCTGCTGTTCCCGCACCTCAGCGCCCTGGACAACGTCGCCTTCGGCCCGCGCAGCGCCGGGCGCAGCCGTCGTGCCGCGCGGTCCGCCGCCGCCGGGTGGCTGGAGCGAGGTGGACGCCGCCGCGCTCGCCGACCGCCGGCCGGGGCGGCTGTCGGGTGGTCAGGCGCAGCGCGTCGCGGTGGCGCGGGCGCTGGCCGCCGACCCCCGGCTGCTGCTGCTGGACGAGCCGATGGCGGCCCTCGACGTGGCCGTCGCGCCCGCGCTGCGGCAGGTGCTGCGCCGGGTCCTGGCCGGCCGGCCGGCGGTCATCGTCACCCACGACGTGCTCGACGCCCTGCTGCTGGCCGACCGGGTCGTGGTGGTGCAGGACGGCCGGGCGGTCGTCGAGGACGGCCCGACGGCGCAGGTGCTGGCCCGCCCCCGCAGCGCCTTCGCCGCCCGCATCGCCGGGCCTCAACATGGTCCGCGGGCCGGGTCGAGGGCCACGGCGTGCGGGCGGCCGACGGCCTGCTCGTCGAGGGTCTCGCCGAGGAGCCGCGTCGCACCAGGGTGACGACGCGGTGGCGGTCTTCCGGCCCAGCGCCGTCGGCGTCTACACGCCGCCGCCCGGGGGCAGCCCCCGCAACGTCGTACGCCGTCGCGATCACGGAGCTGGAGCCCCACGGTGACCAGGTCCGGGTGCGCACCGGCGGGCTGAGCGCGGACGTCACGGCGGCCGCCGTGGCCGAGCTCGACCTGGCCCCGGGCTCCCCAGCGGTCTTCGCCGTCAAGGCCAGCGAGGTCTCGGTCTACCGCTCCTGACGCCGAGGCGTCCCCTCCTGCGCGCCCAACCCCGTCGAGGCGTCCCCTCCTGCGCGCGGAACCGCGCCAAGGCGTCCCGTCCTGCGCGTAGTCCGATGGGGCCATCTTCGTGCTCAGGCCTTTTGCGGAACTGGCCGGTTCCGCCAGGATCGCGCTACCGGGGGACGCGTACCCGGTCGCGTCGACCGGCACCCGCCGGTCCACGTCGTCGACCTCGACCACGGAGACCGTCATGGCACCTCGACCCCGCACCGCCCGCACCGTCGGAGGGGTCGTGGCCGTCCTCGCGTCGTCGGCCGTCCTCGTCGCGGGCCCGGCCGCCGCCGCGCAGTCCACGGAAGCCTCCGCGTCGAGCGTCGCCACGCCCGGGCCGTGGCAGAGCTACAGCTACGCGTTCGGGGACGGCTCGTGGGTCCGGCAGGGCCGGGTGGCGGGCCAGCCGGGCAACGCCCACAGCGGCCACGTCAGCTTCGACACCTCGGACGACCCGGTCACCGTCTTCCTCTACGACTGGCGCTGCCCCGCGGGTGAGGCGCCGCCGACCACGTGGAACCCCTCGGGCCCGGAGTACAACGACACCACCTGCGGCCTGCTGCGGACGACGTACGCCGACGCCACCCAGGAGACGCAGCAGATGCCGACGTTCAGCGGCCCGCTGTACGCGACCTTCCGAGGCCTGCTGCCCCGCGAGGTCGTCCCGCCGCCGTCCTTCGAGCCGGGCCTGCTGCCGGTGCGGCTGACCTGGTACCGCACCGGCCCCGTCACCACGACGGTGGAGGACACCTCCACCCCCGAGGTCGAGTCCCGGACGACCACGCAGACGGCGCCGATGGCGCTGGCCGGCCGCATCGGGTGGGTCGACCTGCGCGACCCGCGCAACCACGCGTCGGTGCAGACGTACGTCCGGGAGACCCTCGACTACCGCTCGGTGACCGGTTGAGGGAGCCCGGCTCAGCGCAGGTCGGTACGGCGGTCCTGCACGGTCTGGGTGCCGTCGGGGTGCACGGTGGTGGCCGTGGAGCGGGCCCGGCCGCTGCGGTTGAGGGTCACCGCGGTGAGGACGAGGACGACCGCCCCGACCGCGGCCAGGATCCAGCCGACCATGGTGAGGTCGACGCCGTTGACGGAGTCCGTCACGGCGAGGGCGAGCACGAGGCCCACCACGAGCAGGAAGCCTCCGAAGCCGTATCCCATGACAGTTCCTCTCGTCGTGCGTCGACGGGCGCTGGTGCCGACGATCGGCACGCCCCGGTGAGTCGGAGAGGAGTGTGCCCCGCGCGTGGGCGGTTCACCCGAGATGCGAGGTAAAACCTCGACGACGCGCCGTCGGGTGGCCGGCTGTCAGGCGAAGAGGGGCCGCAGGTGGTCGTTGAGGAAGACGCCCTCGGGGTCCAGCCGGCGACGTACGGCGATGAAGTCGTCGGCGCGCGGGTAGAGCCGGTGCAGCCGCTCGGGGGTGAGGAAGTGCAGCTTGCCCCAGTGCACCCGGGCGTCGAAGTCGGCGAGGAGGGCGTCCACCGAGCGCAGGTAGGCCCAGTAGTCGGTGCCGGGCGTGCCGGAGACCGAGATGACGGTGGTGGGGGTGCCGTGCTGCGGGGAGAGGAACGCCTCGTCGGCACCGACGGTGCGGACCTCCAGCGGGTAGACCGAGTCGGGCAGGCCGGTGCGCATCAGCTCCCGCATGGCCCGCAGCGCCTGGGGTCCGTGCCGCAGCGGCACGAAGTACTCCAGCTCGTGGAAGTTGCGGTCGTAGACCATGGGGAAGATCCGGTAGCAGCGGTCCACCCGACGCCCCTCGGTGTCGTCGTCGGGGACGTCCGCGTCGACCTCGTCGTACACCTTGACGTAGCACTGGTCCGCGGTCGGCTCGCCGTGGCCGTCGATGTTGTAGAGGCGACCGGACTCCTCGCTGGGCATCCAGAAGAAGCCGAAGTGCCGGTGCTCGGCGACCAGGTCGTCCCAGTGCTCCATGACGTCGTCCCAGGTCCGCAGGCTGACGTGCTGGCGCAGCCGGTACGCCGCGGTGACCTCGAGCTCGACCCGGGTGACGACGCCGAGCATCCCGACGGAGACCTGCGCCGCGTGCAGCAGGTCGGGGTCGTCCTCGCCGACGTCGAGGACGTCGCCGGTGGCCGTGACCAGCCGCATCCCGCGCACCGCACCGGACAGGCTCGTGTAGCGAGTGCCCGAGCCGTGGGTCGCGGTGGCCACGGCACCGGCGATGTGCTGGGTGTCGATGTCGCCCTGGTTCTTCAAGGCCAGCCCGGCGTCCCACAGGGGCTCGTAGAAGTCGTGGATCCGCGTCCCCGCCAGCGCGGTCGCCCGCCGGCGCGCCGGGTCGGTCGACACGACCCCGCGCAGGGCCGAGAGGTCGAGCAGCAGGCCGTCGGTCTGCACGACCGGGGTGAAGGAGTGCCCCGCGCCCGCCACCCGGACGCCGAGGCCGCGCTCGGCGGCCTGCCGGACCAGGACGACCACCTCGTCCTCGTCCCGCGGCGTCGCCGTCACGGCCGGTGTGAACGACTGGTTGCCCACCCAGTTCGTCCAGGTCGAGGTGGACAGGTCGCTCGGCACGATCGTGGACACGGGGCCTCCAACGCCTCGACGGTGGGGTCAGCCTCACCGCGCACCGGCGCCGCGTCAAGGCTCCCCGCCCCGGTGTCCCACCGCCGACGACCGCGACCGCACAGCGACGGGGTGTGCGCCCGGCCCCGCCGGGTACGCCGCCCGCCCACCCACCACGGACAGGAGCCCCCCATGTCGATCGCGGACCAGACCGAGGCCGAGCTCGGCGGCGCCTGGAGCATCCTGGTGCGGCAGCGGCGCGACCACCAGCGGCTCGACGTCCTGCTCGACCGGGTGCGGGCGACCGCCGGTGCCGAGCAGGACGCGTGGCTGCGGCGGACCGCGCGCCTGGTCTTCCCGCACGCCTTCGCCGAGGAGTCGGTGCTGTGGCCGGACCTGCGGCGCCGCCTCCCCGAGGGGGAGGAGCTGACCCTCCAGGTGGAGCAGGAGCACCAGGAGGTCAACGAGCTGTGGGTCGAGCTGGAGGCGGGTGGGCAGAGTCCCGGCGAGCGCAGCGCCACGATCGACCGGCTGGTCCAGGTGCTGCAGGAGGACGTGCGGGACGAGGAGGACCAGCTGTTGCCCAGGCTGCAGGCCCGCAGCGACCTGCGAGGGCTGCGCCGGCTCGGGGTGCTGTGGGAGCTGGTCCGTCGCACGGCGCCGACCCGGCCGCACCCCGTGGTGGCCCGGCGTCCGCCCGGCAACGCCCTAGCCGCCCTCCCGCTCACGGTGCTGGACCGCAGCCGCGACGTCCTGGACGTGGTCGGGCGCCGCGCGGGGGCCGGCGCCTCGGGGTGGGCCCGGACGGCCGACCGTGCGCTGGCCCGGGTCGCCGGAGTCGTCGAGCGGCAGCCGCTGCTGCGCCGTGGCGAGCGGGCCTCCACCCACCGCCGGGCCTGACCCCGTACGCCGGGGTCTCAGCCCGTGACGCCCAGGGTCACCAGGAGTGCGAGCAGGATCGTCACCGCAGCCAGGAAGCCGTGCGCGTGCACGACCAGCGACGGGATCTGCTGCTCGGCCAGCCGCACCTCGTTGGCGTGCACCTGCTCGTCGGGGCCGGTGCGCCCCTGGTGCCAGCGCAGGTACATCTGGGCGCCCAGCCCCACGACCACCGCGAGCGTGGCCAGCGCCGCCCAGGCCAGGGCCCGGCGGTCCCAGCCGATGTAGCCGATCCACAGGGCAGCCCCCAGCACGGCGACGGTGCCGTGGGCGAAGACGACGTCGGAGGAGATGCGGCTCGCGGTCGCGGACGACGTACGTCGTCCCTGGCGCAGCAGGATCGCGGCCATGTAGCTGCCGCCGGCCGCCGTGACGAGCCAGAAGAACAGCGTGACGCCCTCCATCGGACCCCCTCTCAGGCCGCGACCGACGAAGGCCGCCGGACGTGCCGGACCCGTCGCAGCACGGCGCGGGTGGCCACGACGGTGGCGACCCGGGCGGCCGCCCACGGACCGGCCACGATGAGCGGGTCGACCACCTGGTGGCGCACGTCGGGCCGGTTCTGCCCGAAGCGCGATCGCCAGCCGTGGTGGGTGAGCTCGCTGCGGATGCCGGTCTCGGCCACCAGGTTGTCGGGGTGCCCTCGCAGCAGCGCACCCACCGCGCTCTCGACCACGTCGACGCGGTCCGCGGCCACCAGCAGCAGCCAGTGCGCAGCCCGGGCCTCGCTGAAGCGGGCGTAGGAGTAGCGGCGCAGGCGACCCGACAGACCCTTGGGCGGGCACGTCGTCCCGAAGACCGGCGTGAGCATCTCGTGCTCGATCGACCGCTCGCGCGGGAAGGTCTCCGGCTGCCGGTCGGGCAGGTGCCAGTGCGCCCCGGTCAGATCGGGTGCGAAGCGTTCCCTCGGTACGGCGGGCCGGTCGGCCGGGTCGAGGTCGGCGCCCCAGCCGGGGATGCGCTCACGCAGGCGCTCGACCGGCTCGGCGAGCGGGGGCTTGTCCGGTGTGTAGACCATGGTGGCTTCCTTCCTCAGGCTGCGCCGGGGACGACGAGGGTCTTGATGCAGCCGTCGAGCTTGGCCGAGAACAGGTGGTAGCCCTCGGCGATGTGCTCGAGCGGGATGCGGTGGGTGACGATGTCGCTGGGCCTCAGGTG
Organism: uncultured Actinomycetota bacterium; assembly: GCA_963750345.1. GTDB lineage: Bacteria > Actinomycetota > Actinomycetes > Propionibacteriales > Nocardioidaceae > Nocardioides_B. The sequence continues at coordinate 146,173 of CAVVQH010000014.1, forward strand.
GCCGTTGCGGACGTGCTCCAGCAGCCGCGGCCACTGCCGCTTGACCGGGCACTGGTTCATCCGCAGGGTCAGGCCCTTGTTCATGGCGTCGCCGATCTTGACGGCGCTGAAGATCGGGCCGTAGGCACCCATGACCGAGATGGTGCCGCCCTTGCGCACCGCGTCGATGGCCCAGTTCAGCGCGACGGGCGAGCCGCCCTGCAGCTTGAGCTTGGCCGCGGTGACGTGCTGCAGCAGGTTGCCGTCCGCCTCCGCCCCGACGGCGTCGATCGCGACGTCCGCACCGAGACCCCCGGTCATCCGCTTGAGCAGCACGACCACGTCGTCGTGCTCGGCGAAGTTCACCGTCTCGGCGAGGGCGAAGCTGCGCGCCTTCTCCAGCCGGTACTCCAGCTGGTCCACCACGATGACCCGCCCGGCCCCCATCAGCCAGGCCGACCGGGCCGCGAACAGCCCGACCGGTCCGGCACCGAGCACCACCACCGTGTCGCCCTCCACGATGTCGCCGAGCTGGGCGCCGAAGTAGCCGGTGGACAGGGCGTCGGTGAAGAGCACGGCGTCCTCGTCGGCGAGCCAGTCGGGGATGACCTGCGGGCCCACGTCGGCGAACGGCACCCGCACGTACTCGGCCTGTCCTCCGTCGTACCCGCCGCAGGTGTGCGAGTAGCCGTAGATGCCGCCGACCGCCGTGGCGTTGGGATTGACGTTGTGGCAGTTGGAGTAGAGGCCGCGGGCGCAGAAGAAGCAGCTGCCGCAGTACACGTTGAACGGCACCATCACCCGGTCGCCGACCGAGAGGTGCTCGACCGACGGGCCGACCTCGTGCACGACCCCGATGAACTCGTGGCCGAAGGTGAAGCCGACCCGGGTGTCCGGCATCATGCCGTGGTAGAGGTGCAGGTCCGAGCCGCAGATCGCCGCCAGCGTCACCTTCACGATCGCGTCGTTGGGGTGCTCGATGCGGGGCATGTCCTTCTCCTCGACCCGCATCCGGTACGGGCCCCGGTAGACCATCGCTCGCATGTCTTCTCCTCGCCGTGGGGTGCGCCGGCGTACCCAGCCGCCTTCCGCGGAAACCCCGCCGGTCCACGTGCCAGCCAGCCCGCTGGTCGAGGTGCGAGCGCAGCGAACCGTTGGTCGAGGTGCGAGCGGGGCGAGCCTCGAGACCACACCCCCCGGCCACCCTCACGCCAGCGGCAGCCTCGCCTCCTGCATCACGTCGAACCTCAGCGTGCGCGCGGGTGGCGACAGCATCGGCCCGCGCTCGCGCTGCACCCACAGCACCGGACGGCCGTGCATGTCGCGCGCCAGCGACCACCGCCGGGTGAGCTCGACGCCGTTGCTGGGCACGGCGAGCGGCCGCACCCGGTGCACGGGGCTCCCCTCGTCGGGCTGGAGCACCAGCGCCACCGGCGCGGGCATCGGCGTCGGCCTCTGCCTCGACAGGTCCGCCAGCCGGCGCTGGACGAGGCGACGCGGGGTGCCCTCCTCGCTCAGCGTGTAGGGCGTCCACCAGGGCCCGATGCCCTGCGCGGGCACGTAGGCGTACTCCTTGGCCCGACCGGCGTCCCCCGACGGCACGCCCTCGTTGAAGGACGGTCCGTCCAGCAGCACCGTCTCGCGCTGGTCGACGTCCCGCCCGTCGACGACCCGCTCCACCGCCCACAGCAGGTTGGACTGCTCGTCGAGCCCGAGCTGCACCCGCTCCACCGGCGCGCCCTCGAGCGGCAGCTCGGCCACGTGCCACAGCACCAGCTCGGAGGCGTCCAGTCCCGCGTCGCCGGGGGTCACCGGGTCGACGGCGAACAGCGTCCAGTCCTCCGGCGGCCGCAGCCCGGCCCAGGTCGCGTCGTCGTAGAGCCGGCCGAAGGAGTCACGCACCTCGAAGGAGCCGACGGCCACCACGTGACCGGCCGGAGCCAGCACGGGCAGCAGGAACCAGTCGTCGCTGTGCGAGAAGATCAGGTCGGTCAGCAGTGCGGTCGCGGCGTGGGCACTGTCCGGCGGGTAGCCGCCCAGGTCGACGTCGGCGTCCTCGATCTGCCACCACCGGCTGTTCGGTGCACCCGGGTAGCCCAGCGGGGTGGGGATCGCCTCCCGCTCCTCACCCGCGTCCGCGGGAGCGCCGGCCGGACCGGCATCGACCGAGTACCAGTCCAGCCGGCCACCGCGATGCCGGCGGACGGTGAGCTGCTGGCCGCCCGCGTGGAACGACGTGGTGGCTGTCTGCTCGTAGAGGAGCTGCTCGCTGTCCCAGGCCGGCGTGCTGTCCGCCGGCACCGCCTCCGGGAAGGCGTCGGGCCCCAGCCCGAGGGTGGCCCGCGCCCGCCAGACCAGCAGGCCGTCGGGCATCCCCTCGAACTCCTCGTACGGCGGCGGCGGCCGGTGGAACAGCAGCGAGGGGTCGAGCCCCCGGCCCGCGAAGCCACGGCCGATCCGGACCCGGCGTCCCATGGTCCACCAGTCGTCGACCTCGGACTCCACGATGGCCTCGGCCGGGGTCACGGTCGGGTCGAAGCGCGGGTCGGCGGCGGCGATCGCCCGTCGCCGGAGCCGGTAGTCGACCCACACCGGCGAGGACGCGTTCTCACCCTGGTGCTCGCCCATCTGCCACTGCCGGGCGAGGAACCAGACCGGGTCCTGCACCGCCGCGCCGAAGCCCTCGGCCAGGTTGCGCTCGTGCGGACGCGGTTCTAGGCGCAGGTGGGCGGTGACGGTCATCGGCGCGCTCCTCAGGTGGTGAACAGCGGGTAGGGCTCGAGGCGGACGCGGGACGGCCCCGAGGACTGCAGCCAGATGGTGGGAGCCAGCGACTGCAGCTCCCCGAGGTCCTCGAGGTGCGCGCTGCGGGCGTGCGCCAGCTCACGGGTCTCGACCAGGATCTGCAGCGCCAGCTCCTCGTCGATCCGCTGCCGGGGCCGGGGCGGGACGGCGAGCAGGATCGCCTGCGGGGCCCGGGCCGCCGGCGCGTTGAAGCCGAAGGCCGCCGACGTGCTCCGCTGCGGCATGGGGACGGCCTCGGAGAAGCTGTCCACGAGACCGACGGCGACGCGCTCGCCCTCCCAGGCGCGGGCGGTGCCGTACGCCGCGACGAACCGCCGGTCGACCACCACGTCGGTCACCGACCGGTCGGCGCGCGTGCGCAGGTTGTCCTCCACGGTCGTGGTGAGGAAGGGGTCACCCGGCGAGCTCGACCAGGCCTGCAGGGGCGTGGCGAGCCCGAGCTGCAGCGCCTCCAGCCGGGCCAGCGCCGGCCGTACCGGCGCCACCACCGTCAACCACGTCTCGTCGAGCGTGGGCTCGACCGCGCCGAGGTCGAGCGCGGTGTCGGCCAGCAGCGTGTCCCGCCGCCAGCTGGCGGTGACCGAGAGCCGGCCCTGCGGCAGGGCGAGGGTGGCGATCGCCTCGGCCAGGCTGGGCACGCCGTCGGGGTGCTGGTCGCGCTTGCGCTGCTCGTGGTCGGCCAGGGGGGCCGCGAGGTCGACGACGGTCGCCAGGTCGACGGGCCGGGGGGCGGCGTCCAGCCGCTCCTGGAGCGCGGCGGCCATGCCCTCGACGAGATCCACCACCGGTGTGGCCGAGGGTGGTGGCGTGCGACCGAGGAGCGCGGCGTGGAACGCGTCCGCACTCGCCCGCTCGCTGACCGGGGTCAGGCCCCAGGCCAGGGCCCGTCGCAGCAGGAGCGGCCGGGTGGCGTCGTCGGCCGCCCGCAGATCCGCGACCAGGGAGCGACCGGCGAGGTGCAGTGCGCTGTAGCGAGCGGCCAGCTCCTGGTACACCTCGGCGTCGACCGCCCGCTGGGCGTCCGCGTCCTGCACCACGTCGCGCCCGGCGGCGGGACGGTTGCCGAGCGACGCGGCCAGGTGCTGCGTACGCCGGTGCTGGGCGACCGGCTCGACGTGCGGGTCCGTCAGGCCGAGCGCCTGCCGCACCGCGGTGTGCAGCGAGGACACGTCCAGTGCCGTCGCCTCCTCCGAGGTCAACCCGAGGGTCCTGACGTCGGCCCAGCCCCGGGGGTCGCCGTGCACGTCGGTGACCACCCACAGCCGCAGGTCGGCCGGCGTCGCCTCCTCCACGATGCTGTCCGGCGGTGCACCGGCCTGCGTCCGGACCAGGTCGAGCACCGCGTCCGGTGACAGCCCGGCCAGGACGGACGGCATGACCGGCAGGTCGACCGAGCGCACCCGCCCGAGCTCGACGCCGGCGGCCGTCGAGCACCACCCACTCCCGGTTGTGGTCCTCGGTGACCACCAGCTCGGGCAGGTCGAGCCGACGACGGACCAGCTCGCCGAGGAAGTCCTCGGACAGCGCCAGGGTGTCGGTCGGCGTCAGGCCGAGGTCGGCCAGCGTGACCTGCCCGACCGTGGTGCCGTCGTCACGGTTGACGACCGTCCAGGTCCAGTCGCTGCCGACCGTCTCCTCCACGAAGGCGGCCAGCGACGGGTCGGCGAGCCGGACCGGTCCCGCGTCGAGCGGGACGTCGTCGAGGTCGACGTGGGGCACGGTGGCCAGCACCAGGCTCTGCAGCTGGTAGCCGGACGGCGGCGTGCGCAGGAACTCGAACGTCGGCGGTCGGGAGAAGCCGGCCGCGGCGTCCATCGTCTCGGCGGCGCGGTCGACCTGCCGGCCGACCAGCTGCATCACGCCGTCGGCCATCAGCAGGTCGCCGTAGGTGTCGAGCGCGTCGTGCAGCATCCTGCAGTGCGGCCGTCTGGTCGGCGTCGAGGGGGAAGAGCGGGTCGCCGGCCAGCAGCCCCGCGAGTGCGTCGATCCCGTTGCAGACCTCGTGCGGATCGCGCCGGTCGGCCCGCATGGCGTACGTCGGGCTGGTGCGCAGCGCCGTGACCTGCTGGTGGTCGCCGACGACGTCCTCGACGTGGCGCCCGACGATCTCGTAGACGTGGAACCCGAGCCGGACCTCGTCGGCGATCTCCTCCGCGAGCCGTGCCCGGGCCGAGCTGACGTTCATCTCCCACGGGTTGCGGCCGGCGTCGTTGGTCGCGGCCTCCCGCCCCGAGGACAGGAACGTGTCACGCAGGATGACCGCCGCCAGCGTCTGGTTGTACGACGGGCGTGTGCAGACGTCCCGCGTCGGTGGGTCCCGGCTCACCGAGGAAGGGGCCGTCGACCCAGCCGTAGGCACCGAGACGGTGGGTGTGCCGGGTGCTGGTGCAGTGCACCTGGAGGCGCTGCCAGGCGAACCCGGTGACCCACGGGTCGATGCGGTGGGCGGAGCTGTCGATGGTGGCCCGCAGCGCGCGCTCCAGCTGCGCCCGGCGCGCGTCCGGGACGGTGATGACGAAGCGCTCCTCGCCGGTGTCGGGATCGCGGTCCTCGGGGTTCCAGTCCTTCTGGTCGAGCTCGGAGGTCAGCGCACGCGTGGCCTCGACCTGCCCACGGAGAGCCCTCAGCGCCTCGTCGCCACCCGTCTGTGCGCGCAGCCAGTCGGCGTCGAGCTGCATCGCATGGGCGAGCAGCCGGATCAGCAGGCTGTCGGGCAGCGAGCGCAGCTGCCACTCGCTGCCGGGCTCGAGGGGCCACCAGGTGGAGAACACCTCGGTCAGGTCCATGGGCTCGTCACGGTCGAGCAGCAGCGACAGGAAGCGGGTCAGCGGCACGCGTCCGCCGATCTCCTGGTTCTGGTCGCGGTGCAGGGTGCGGGTCGGCTGGACCAGCGGGAGCCGACTGGTGCGCGGGTGGCCGTTGGCGAGGTACGTCGTGGCGGGCGACGTGCCCACGAGGTCGACGACCCGGTCGTAGGAACGACGCGACAGGTCCTCGAACTGCTGCAGCTCGTCCGGCCCGAGCCGGTAGGTCGTCGCCCAGGCGGAGACCGGCAGGAAGGAGCGGTGCACGAAGCGGCGGCTGGACGCCTCGCGGCTGAGCAGCTCCATGTAACGCTCGGTGCTGGCGCCGACCACGGTGCCGGCGCCCCGTGCGGCCGCCGCCCACTCGGTGCGCAGAGCGGCCAACGCCCGCGCCATCTTCTCCTCGATCCCAGCCTGCGCCTTCTCGGCGTCGCTGGTCGGGTCGGCCGGCTGCCACTGCGACAACGCGGTCACCGGCAGCAGCCCGTACGGCTGGTCGCCGATCCGCAGCGGCATCAGCGGACCCTCGGGGCAGAAGCGCGCCTCCCCCAGGAGCAGGGTCGGGTCCTCCGGGTCGCGCCTGAGGATGTCGCGGATCTCGAGGGGGGAGGGGACGGCGTCGTCGACGGGCGGGAACGCCCACTGGTTGACGCGGAAGGCGTCATCGGTGACCTCCCAGAGGTCGGCCAGCCAGTGCCCGAGCAGGGGCGGCCACAGTGCCTGCGCCATCCGCTTGCTGTCCACGGTGTCGTCCCGTGCGTCGGCTCCCGGGAAGGACGGGAGCGAGCCGGCGGTGCCGATGAGGTGCTGCTCGACGGCACGCCCCACCGTGTCCTCCCGGGTGCCCGCCAGCCGGTTCCGCGCCACCGAGCGCCAGCCGTCGTCGTCCAGGGCCAGGTCGGCGGCCGGGGCGCCGTGCACGGTGTTGGTGGGGGCCCCCAGACGCAGCACCCCGAGCTCACCGGCGTCCACCTGGGCACGCAGGTGCGCGTCGGGCGTCTCGTCGCCGATGCCCACGACGTACAGGGCCTCGATCGAGGCCGGGGTCAGCCCGTCGTCGAGCAGCCACTCGCCGGCGAGGCCGACCGCGAGGGCCGTCGGCCACGAGGACCACCAGGCGTCGCGGGCGGTGTCGCCCCGGTCGGGCAGCGGAAGGGTGAGGGCGTCGGCGTCGATGGTGGCTCCGGCGTCCATCGGCAGCCGGCCGACGGGGTGCCGGGTCTGGTCGCCGGTGACCGCCCAGACCGTCAGCTGCTCGGGCAGGCCGCCGACCCGGTTGGGCTGCGGCTCCGTCGGCATGTCCGCGGGCGGCTCGACCACGAGCGTGCCGCCGTCGACGACCGGCCTCAGGACGGTGACCAGCCAGGCGGCCCGCTCGGGTGCGACCTGCCGGCACAGCTGCGCCCAGGCGACCCCGGCCGCGTCCGAGTCGAGCCACGCCGCCTGGAACGCCCCGGGAGCGCGAGCGGCGGCCCAGAACGTCCGCACGGCCGACAGCTCGCCGGGACTGACGTGGGCGTCGTCGCGACGCACCGACGCCTCGTCCGGTACGACGCGCAGGGAGAGCCTCCACCGGGTCGGGTCGTCGTTGAGGGGCGAGGCAGGGGCGTCGAAGAGCGTCTCGAGCCGCACGGGCAGCAGCACGCCGACGTCGTCGAACGGGTACGCCCGGCCCTCGGCCAACCAGAGCGACGTCGCGGTGTGCACCAGCTCGGTCAGCGCCGTCTCGTCGTCACCGAGGGCAGCACGCACGCGGTCGAGGAAGTCCGGCGGCGCCTCCCCGGGTCCCGTGGCCACAGCCGCGACAGCGGCGGCCAGGGCCTCGACGAACGGCGACGGAGCGCCCAGCGCGGCGGCCACGGGGTCGCCCTCCATCGCGCTGAGCACGGCGCCGTCCACCCCGCCCAGGCGCCACAGCCAGTCCGTGGTCACGACCAGCAGCGTGTGGTCGTCGGTCGTCCAGTCGTCGACCGCCAGCAGCTCCCGCTCGCGCTCGAGCTGCTCCCGGGACGCGTCGGTCGGCACGCCCTGCAGAGCCTCGTCGATGCGCCGCACCCGCGCGTCGCGGTAGGTCGTGGTGCGCATCAGGCCCCCCCTGCCTGCTCCAGCGCATGCCCGTCGATCGCGACCCGGGTGGGCTGGTCGAGCGTGCTCCGGGCGACGCTCGCGGCGTTGCTGGTGTCGAGGGCCTGGTCGTTGCGGAAGCGGAGCTCGGCCGGCGGCTCGTCGAGCACCAGCCAGTGGTCCTCGAGGGAGGTGGGGGTCACGTCGAAGGTGAAGAAGGTCAGGTCCGGCGCCAGCGTCCCGGCGAAGACCGGCCCGAGGTGCGTACGGGTCGCACGCCAGGCCTCCGGGTCCGCTGTCCCTGCGGGCATGTCGAGCTCGGGTGGAGCCTTCAGCAGGGTCTCGTCCTTGCCGTCCGGCGCCCGCTTGACCAGGTAGACCAGGGTCGACGGGTAGCGCCGGAACAGGTCGGTGCGGAAGGTGAGCACCAACCGGCTGCCGGTGGTGTTGAGGCCGTCGTGCGGCTTGATGGTCTGGTGGCTCAACGCCCCCACCGGGTCCGCGGGCGCCGTGGCCCACTCGGCGAGGGGCTCGATGTCGGCCCGGCGCGCATGGGTCGTGTAGTCGACCTGGCCCCAGAACATCCGCAGCGGTGTGCAGGTGCGGGCGACGGCGAGGTCGCGCCAGCGCATCTCGCTCATGAGCTGGGTGTTGATCCCGACCATGAAGGCGTCGACGAAGGAGGGGTTGGTCTGCAGGGCGGTCACGGAGTCCTTCTCCAGCGAGTCGGCGCCGGGGAGCAGCCACTCCTTGTCGTACTGCTTCAGCAGGCCCCAGGTCGGGAAGTCGAGCCCGATCGGGAACTCCGTCGGGACCAGCGTCGTGCAGTCCACGCCGGTCAACCGGCTGCACAGACGCACCTTCGCGGGTGGTCGTGGACCACGCGGGTCTACGGCCTGCGACACGATGCCGGACAGGCCGACCAGGTCGACGGGCCGGATCGTCACGGGCTCCGGGCCGGGTGTGTGGTCCACGACGACCTCGCAGGGGAAGTCGCTGGGGGCCTGCTCGTCGATGAGCTCGTGGCAGCGACGGGATGCCATGCAGTGCCGGATCGCGGCCCGGACCAGGTCGTCGAGCTGCTGGTGCGCACCGTCGTCGTCCAGCACCCGCCGCAGCAGGGCGGTGGGGTCACCACCGACCTGGCCGCCGATCCACTCCAGCATCGGGCTGCCTCCGCAGGGCAGGCCGCGCTCCTGCATCCTCGCCTCCAGCCGGTCCTGCAGCTCGATGAACAGCCGGGCCGCGAGGTCGACACGGAGGTGCAGCGGGTCCTCGCCGCTGCGGACGCCGTCGCGATACCTCGCTCGCAGCTCCTGCACCATCTCCTCGATCTCGGCCATGGCCTCCTCGAGCCACCGGTCGTCGAGCTCGAAGAGCTCCTCCGTGGTCGGGAGCCCCAGCTGGGCGACGATTGCGTCGAGGTGGGGCACCCCTTCGGGGGCTGGCTCGAGAGGTTCCTCCCTCTGGTTGGCCCAGGACAGTGCCCCCGCACGGTCGACCGCGCCCCCGGTGAGGTGGCGGGTGGTGGGCGTCCGGTCACGCAGCAAGCGCTGCGTGGCACTGGAGAACTGACCGGGCACCAGCGGGCTGCTGTCCGAGGTGACCCCGTCGAGGACCGTGCCGCCACCGCCTGCCGGCAGCCGCGCCGTCATCGGTCCCAGCAGGGCCAGCCGCCGGTGGGGGTCGGTGGGCATCCGCCGGTCCCACAGCCGGCCGCCGGCCACGAGTCCCAGCGCGAGCTGTCCGATCCGCTGCCCAGCCTCCCGGAGCGCACCGGCCTGGGTGACCGCGGCGTCCATCAAGGCCTCCTGGGCCTCGACACCCATCCAGACCCCGAGACCGGTGGCTCCACGGAAGCGTGGGTCGTCGTTGAGGTCGTGCGGCCAGCCCTGGTCGACGGCGTCGGGGTCGGCCAGCCAGGGACGGCCGTACTGCGGCAGTCCGATGGTGCCCTCGACCTCGTCGTTGAGCAGGTCGAGGTCGTCGGTCACGGCCGCGACCACGTCCGGCTGGACCGTCTCGGGCTGCTGCAACGAGGTGATGGCGCCGCGCACCTCGAGGGTGGCGTCGACGTCGACGGCCCCCTGAGCACCGGCCGGGACGTGGCGCCGGTAGCGCAACCGGGCCTTGCCGACGTCGTGCGCCGGCGGCACCGTCAGTGCGGCGGCCAGCGTCTCGAAGTCACCGGTCTCGGCGGTCCAGAACCGCCAGCAGTGGAGGGCCGGCAGGCTTCCCCGCGTCCCGAACTGGCGGACGCCGGCCGAGGTCCACATCCGCTCACCGGCATCGTTGAACGTCGGCACCAGGACCGCGACGTACGCGCGTTGCGGCTGGAGACCCTTCGCACCCGGCTCGGTCCCGCGCGGTGAGAGGATCCGGCCGATCGTGGTCGACCCGGTGCGCTGGGTGTGCGCCCACCGGTGGGACTGCTCGAGGTCATGGGCCAGGAGCACGCTGTCCTCGACGTGGGTGACGGTGCCCCCGTCGACGGCGAGCTCCTCGGTGGTCCCGACCAGCAGCGCCAGCCACGGGTCGAGCCGGTCGCCGGCGGTCGGACGCGGCGTGTAGCGCCACGGCAGGTCGGGGTCCCACAGGTCCAGGTGCACCAGCTTGGTGGTCTCGGCGTCGCGCGCGAAGGCCGCCGGCGCCACGTGCTTGACCGCTCCCGGCTTGAGCGCGCCGATGTCCGCGGCGGCCATCAGCGTGAAGTTGGCGTCGCCCGTCGAAGCCTGGCCCGTCGCGGTGTCCCTCAAGGTCAGGGACAGCCGGCCCGCGAGGCGTGGGCCCTGGCGGGACGCACGGTCGAAGACCTCGTTGCGCTGCCAGCTGGCGAAGTGCAGCTCGTCCTGCTCGGCCACGACTCACACCACCCCACTGATGTCCAGCACCGGCTGCGCGGTGGCGATGCTGACCCCGCCGGTCTGCTTCGCCAGGGCGAAGGCCTGCCCCTCGTTGAGGGGTACGGCGTTCAGCGCGCCGGACCCGGGGGCGTGCACGTCGAACGTCTCCTGGCCCACCGCGACCTGCGCCGGTCCGGGGGCGAGGACGGCGCCGTCCACCCGCTCACCGAGCACGGAGACCAGCGCGGAGCCGACGTACACCGTGCCGACGAGGAGGAACACCGTCCGGACCGGAAGCATGACCAGGTGCAGCTCGATGACGGCTGAGCGCTCAGCACCGCGGCGCACGTCGAGGGCCCCGACCCGCAGGCCGGACTGCTGCTGCACGAAGCGGCTGGTGTTCAGCGCCTCGGAGTCGGCCATCACGAGGTAGGAGCCGACGCCGAACCAGTCCTGCTCCGGCTTCTCCAGCGAGCCGAGGCCGCTGCTGACCGTCAGGGTGTGCCAGCCGTCCAGGTTGACGCCCTCCACCTTCTGGATCGCCAGCGCCAGGGGCGCGCGCTTCTGCTCCCAGACGAGCTGGCCCACCGGGGAGACCAGCATGGCGCCTGAGTGCGGTGCGAAGACCACGGCCGGGTCCTCACCCTCCATCCGCAGGTTGTCGGGCTTGGAGAGCTCACCGGCCAGGTGCGCGGGCAGGTCCCGGATCGTGACGACGTTCTCGGGCGGGTTGCTGCTGAGCTCGAGGGTGACGTGGCCGGAGACCTTGACGAACAGCAGGCGCACGCTGGCCCGGGCCTGGAGGACCAGGGGGCCGGGGCCGCTCAGCTCGCCGCTCACGTGCACGCTGCAGAGCGAGACCCCGGAGACCTCGACGTCGAAGCCGGCGTCGACCTGCGCCACGAAGTAGAACGGCTTGAACTGGATGAGCGCGTCGAAGCCGAACCAGCCGTGCGCCGAGATGGGACCGATCTCGATGCCCGCCTCGGTCCTGGAGCCGAGCTGGAAGGTGTTCGAGGTGATCGCCAGGTACATCTCCTGCTTGAGCCAGACCGGCCCGAGCGAGACCGACACCCCCACCCGGGCCACCCGGGGCAGCTCCATCGCACCGGGGTTGAACGACGGGTGGAAGCCGCCGACGGTGAACAGGAAGTAGCCTCCGGCACCGTAGGAGATCCGCAGCGCGACACCGCCGGTGATCCGGAAGATGCCGAGCACGTGGGAGTTGACCAGGGCGGCGTCGAAGAAGACCAGCGACTTCGTGAGGTCGATGCCGCCGACGAAGTCCATCCGCAGGTAGACGAGCGCGAACTCCTCCGACCCCAGCACGAGCCGGGCCGAGCCGGCCAGGAAGATCTTGCGCGGCCCGGGCAGCTCGATGAACAGGCCCAGGTCGAGCTTGAGGATGGCGGCCCAGTTGAGCTGGAGGGTGGGTCCGATCAGGAAGACGCCGGCCTCGTCGGGGAAGAACCGTGCCATGTCCCCCAGCAGCTTGGGGGCGTTCTTCATCGGGTCGTCGTTGAACAGCACGTCCCCGGCGGCTCCGCTGGCGAGCCTCTCGCGCAGCACGTCGGTGTCGGCGCGACGGTTGATGCCGACGAGTCCGCCGAACCCTGAGACCGCGAAGCCGAACCCCAGCTGGATCCCGGGCAGGGGGAGCCGGATGCCGATCAGCACGACCACCGACGGGTCGCCGCTGGGCAAGGCCTTGTAGAGCCCGTAGGCGAACGCCCCGACGCCGAGGATCTTCAGCTGCAGCCCGCCGGCGAACTCCTGGGCGCTGATGATCCTCAGGAACCCGCCGCCGTCGACGGGCCCGGCCTCGAGGCTCAGCCCGATCCCCTGAGGCGGCAGCAGCCCGCCGCTGCCGTCGGTCCAGCGGCCGATCCAGGCACCGGCACCGTCCATGAGGGCGGACAGTGGTCCGAACTGTGCGCTCGCGCTGTAGCGGAACAGCACCCGGAACAGCACCCGGCCCCCCTCGAGCCTCACGTCGAGGTGCGTGACGACCTGGTCGAGCTCCACCCCCGCACCCGCGCCGCCGACGCGCAGGTGCACCGGGGTGGTGAACTCCATGCTCAGCCCGAGCGCACCCCCCACGTCGGACTGGCCGGTCAGACCCTGTCCCTGGGTGTAGGTCACCTGGACGTCGGAGCGGAAGCGCAGCGCCGCCGGGACGTCGAGGCCGAAGCTGATGAAGCTCAGGAAGTCCGGCTTGAGCACGAACTCGATCCCGTCGAGAGCGAGCACCACGTCGAACAGCGGCCCGCTCGGTCGCAGCCGCAGGCCGATGCGGGCGGACCGCACGGCGAGGTGCGTGCCGGCCAGGTCCCCGAGCAGCAGCGCGCCGGCGTCGCCGTGGTCCTTGCCCACGAAGAGGCCGAGATCACCGCGGGGAACGGCGAGGTCGAGGTGCTCGTCGTCGAACCGGACCCGGTAGTGCCCCACCCCGGTGTCACCGGGCACGAACGACAGCACCCACCCGCCGCCGAGGGCGACCTGCTTCGCCGCGAGCAGCTGCACGTCGGTCAGCCGCAGGTCGAGCGCGAGGTCGCGGAGGCCGACGTCCCCCACGCCGTCCGGACCCTCCAGCGTGATCGACCCGGCGGTGCCGGACGCAGCGGCCGGTCCCGCCAGGGCCTTGAACTCCGTGAGACCGAAGGGGTCGGGCACGGGCAGGGGCAGGGTCACCGGTGAGTTCACCAGGCTCTGCACCAGCGCGACCAGCTCGTCCGAGCTGATGCCCGGGTTGCCGCCGAGCGGCAGCCCGGTGAACCCCTGCTGGCGGTACTCCAGAGCCAGCAGGGACTTCGGCGAGGTGATCAGCAGCAGCACCAGTACCTGCAGCGCCTTGACGTCGTCGACGTCCTGCGCCCTGGTCAGCAGCAGGCGCAGGCTCGAGGCGCCGGGGTCGGCCAGGAGGTCGTCGAGCCGGTCGGTGTGGACGCGGAACGCGGTCGGCGTGGCCGGCGTGCCGGCGTCCCACTCGATCTCGACGACCCCGAGCAGGGTGAGCGCCTCCGCGAGCCGCGGGAACGTCATCTGGACGGCGCGGACCAGGAGGGTGTCGCGCAGCCGGTCGTCGGAGACCAGGGCGTGCAGCTGGTTGACCCACCGGTCGACGCCGGCGCCGCTGGGGTCGACGCTGACCTCCGTCAGCCGCTCGATGCTCGGACCGAGGCCGGCGATCAGCGCAGGTGGTGGCGGGTCGCCCGCGAGGCACGTCCTCAGCAGGTCCGTGACCGCCTGCAGGATGTTCGCCATGCGCACCCCGTCGATTACGGTGGTCGGCTTTACCTTCGTCTCGACGCTAGCGGTCAGGGTGGCCCTCGGTAATGGTCACTTCGTGCCATCAGGTCGACGGACGTCGGCGCCCAGGGCGAGGTCGACGCCGGCGCCGTGGCGGGCGAGCCCCATCAGCAGCAGGCCCGCGTGCTCGGGGATCGCGACGACCTGCGGGGGCCTGCTTCGAGGGTCCGCAGGCCCAGGCTGTCCAGGGAGGCCGTGACGGTGGCCCTGACGTCCACGCTGTCCCCCGCGACGAAGGCGTCCAGCGGAGTGCCGTGGGCGAGGACGTGGCCGACGATGGTGTTCAGCGCCTTCGCGACGTGCGCGTCGCCATCGGCACCTTGTACCGCCACTTCCCCGCGCGCCTGGACCTGCTCATGGCTGCACTGCGGCCTCGGTTCCGACAGCTCGTCACAGGAGCCGACGAGGCGCTCATGGCAACCTTCGTCGCCTACCTGGAGAACCTCACGGTGCCGATCAGGCGGGCCGCTCACCACGCAGACGGGCGAGGTAGCGGTCGGCTGAGCGGCGGACGCTGGCGGCTCCGTCATGGAGCACCGTGCGCCCCCACCAGCCGCCGTAGACCCGGTCGAAGGCGAAGGGCTCCACCCGGTGGGCGATGTCCTCGACGGTGGCCGGGTCCAGAGGGATCAGGTTCGGGTAGCTCCACATGAAGCTGACCCAGTCACGGTCCTGGACGACGGTGATGGTGTCGCCGGTCAGCAGGGCACCTCGGCCTTCGGAGCCCGCCGGCCAGTGCAGCACGGCCGCACCGTCGAAGTGGCCGCCGATGCGGGCGACGGTGACGCCGGGGACGGGCTCGACGAGATCGTCGAAGTACTCGATGCGCGGCGACGTCCTCTGCACCCAGTCACGGTCCGCGTCCGGGATCAGGATCCGCGCGTCGAAGGCGTCGGCGATCTCGACGTTCGCGCCGTAGAAGTGGGGATGCGACATCGCGATGGCGGCGATGCCGCCGAGGTCCTCGATCCGTTCGCGCGTGGGCCCGTCGAGCAGGGAGACGCAATCCCACAGCACGTTGCCGGCGGGGGTGCGGACCAGGAGCGCGCGTTGCCCGATCCCGAACGACGGTGTGACCCCGACGCCGACCAGGTCGGGCTCCTCCTCGCGTACCTCGTTGGCGTGGTCCCGTCCGAGCTCGAGCATCGTGGTCCACCGCTGACCGTCCCAGCCGACGTACTGCCGCTCGTCGGAGCAGATGGGGCAGGTGGAGGGCGACCGCTCGGTGTCGGGGTACTGCACCCCGCACGTCGCGCAGATCCAGGCCGTCACCGACATCCCGCCCGTGCCCGTTACGTGACGCCTCGGTCCGGTCCTCCCGTCCCCGGATCAGGAGCCGGAGTTGACCGTCACCGTAGCGATCCTGCCGGTCTGCACGCCCCACTTGCTGAGCACGTCCTCGTAGGCTCCGTCGTGGACCAGCTGCTGGAGCGCACCTTGGACGGCTCCGCGCAGCGCCTGGTCGTCCTTGGCGACCGCGACGCCGTAGAGACCGGGTTCGTACTGCGTCGTGGACGCGAGCTGGTACTGCGCCGAGGTCCGTCGGTCGGCGATGAGGAACGCGGCCGGCGGGAGATCGTTCAGGACCGCCACCGTCCGCCCCGTGCGCAGCTGCACCAGGGCGTCGGAGTTGGTCGCGAACCGCTCGACCTGGATGGGTGAGGTGCAGTTGGACTGAGCCCGCGCGAGGAGGTCGATCTGCGTGGTGCCGTTCTCCACCGCCACTCGTCTGCCGCACAGGTCCTTGATGTCGGTGATCCCGTACGGGTTGCCCCGGCGGACGACGATGGCGGTGCCCGCACTGAAGTAGTTCACGAAGTCGACGCGCCTCTCGCGAGCCGTCGTGTCCGTGATGGCCGACATGCCCAGGTCGAGACGGCCTTGGGCGACCTCGGGGATGATGCGGGTGAACTCCTCGTTGCGGAAGCTGACGTCGATCCCGAGCACGTGGCCGAGCTGGGTGCCCAGGTCAGGTTCCGCGCCGACGATGGTGCGACCGTCGGCTGCGAACGACGACATCGGTGCGTAGGACGCGTCGGTACCGATGCGGAGTACGCCTCGTCGCAGCACGTCGGCCGGGAGCATGGCGTGCAGCGACGCGTCCAGCGGGGCGGACGAGATGTGCGCGGTGCTCGTCGGGGCGGTGCGCTCGCCGCACCCGGCCAGCCCCGTCAGGGTCAACAGGGCTAGGACGGCCGTAGCCACCTTAGGGAGGGAGGTGCGTCGGGGGCTCATACGGTGGCTTCCTTCTTGCTGTTCGGTCCGTCGAAGGCCGCAGCCGCCAGGTCGGCCCACGGCCGTGGCCGCGACCACAGGTATCCCTGGGCGTGGTCGCAGCCGGCGCTGCGCAGCCAGCTCGCCACTGCCTCGGTCTCGACACCTTCAGCGGTCACGGTGCTGCCCAGGCTGTGGGCGAGGTCGATGACCGAACCGACGATGGCTCGGTCCTGGTCGCTGCCGCTCAGCCCGGTGATGAACAGGCGGTCGATCTTGATCTCGGCGATGGGGAGGCCGCGGAGCTGGGAGATGGCGGTGTAACCCACCCCGAAGTCGTCGAGCGACATGGGGATCCCTCGGTCGGACAGGGCCGTCACGACTCGCGCTGCGACCTGGTCGTCGAACGCCATGGCGGTCTCGGTGACCTCGAGGCACAGCCGTTGCGGGGCTACTCCGCGGCGCTCGAGGAGGTCGATGACCGTGTCGGCGAACGCCAGCGAGGAGAGGTTGCGGGCTGAGACGTTGACCGAGACCTTCCAGTCGAGGCCGGCGTCCGTCCAGGCGACCAGGTCGTCCAGGGCGCGTCGCAGGACCCACTCGGTGAGCGGGACGATGAGCTCGCTGCGTTCGGCCACGGGCAGGAACGACATCGGGGGGAGCATCCCTCGCTGAGGGTGGTCCCACCGGATGAGCGCCTCGAGCCCGGTGACCCGGCCGCTGGCCATCTCGACCTTGGGCTGGTAGTGCAGGACCAGCTCGTCGTGACCGATCGCGTGCCGGAGCTCTCCCTGCATGACCAGGGCGTCGACGCCGACGGCCGGGCTCGCCTCGACGGACGGCTCCTCGACGTAGACGACCACGCCCTCGGGTCCGTGCTTGCCGCGGTACATGGCTGAGTCGGCGTGCTGGAGCAGGCCCTGGACCGTGACCGCGTCTGCGGGGAAGAAGCAGACGCCGAAGCTCGCCTCGACGCTGAGCGTGGTGCCGTCGATGGTGACGGGGGCGGAGAGCTCCCTGCGGACACGAGCCAGGAGGTCCACCGTCTCGTCCCGCTGGATGTCGGGGAGGAGGATGCCGAACTCGTCGCCGCCGAGGCGGGCCACGGTGTCATCGGTGCGGAGCGACTCCTGCAACCTCTGTGCGACGACTTGGAGCAGCTGGTCACCTGCATGGTGGCCCAGGGTGTCGTTGACCTCCTTGAAGTGGTCGAGGTCGACGAGCACCAGCGCTCCGCTCACGGCGTGGTCCGGGTGGCCGAGCGTTCGGCTGACAGCCTGGTCGGCCACCCTGCGGAAGAGCTCCCGGTTCGCCAGGCCGGTCAACGGGTCGTGCAACGCCTGCTGCTCGTTGTCGGCGGCGAAGCGGCGCAGAGCCCTCGTCGTGCCGTAGGAGATCAGCGCCAGCACCGCGTACAGCGACACCAGCCCGAGGGCAAGACGGAGGATGGCCGAGCGGGTGTCCGCCGCCACCTGAGCGGCGATGTCGTCATAGGGTAGGTACACCTCCAGGACTCCGATCGCCCGTCCGCTCGCCTCCGAGATGACCGGCTGGAGGACCCGGATCGAGCGCCCCGGCAGCCCGGGCTCGGCCGCCACGATGCGGGCGTCGTCAGCGCCAGAGATCGCCGCCCTGAAGCTGGGGTCGTCTCGCGACACCGATCCGAAGACCACCCCGTCGTCGGAGAACGCGACGGTGCCGGCGAACGTGAGGATCCGCAGGCGTGAGACCGAGCCGTGGAAGACGGCGAGGTCGGTCGCCTTCTGCAACCGCGCCTGCTCGCGGTTGCCCAGGCCGTCGGAGATGTCAGCACCTCCCAGGGCGGGCGCGACGGCCATCTGTTCGATGACGGCGGCCTGGGCCCGTCCCTGCTCGAGGGCTCGACCGCGACCGCTCTCGTGGTAGCTCTGGGTGAGTGCCAGGCCGAGCACGCTCACCGGCACCAGGCTGGCGGCTGCATAGGTGAGGAAGAGCCTCGCCCCCCGGTGCTGGGCACGACCATGCATCGCGTGGCGGTTCGTAGCCAGGCGGGTACGCCGCAGCCACGTCACCGGACCGATGGCGGGCGCGCCCGTCGGTGATGCCACTCCAGCCATCTCTGCCTCCTGGACCATCTATCGGCCGCCGGGAGAGAGCGTGAAGTGAATGCGACATCTGAATCGTGCTGCACGGTACGGGGCGGACATGCAGCTGGTTTCGAACGCTGTTGCGCGCAGCTCGCCTCGCCGCCGGGTCCACCACCAAGGTGTACTGCTTGGCGGTCGAGCCGAGAGGGAGGCGACGGTCAGCAGCCACACCGCTGTGGCACACCCGCACCGCACGTCACCTTGTGGGCGGCGCAATCACGCGTTTACATGCGTTCGGTGCTCAGGCGCAGACGACTGAGTTTGGCGCCGACACCGCACCGAGGTAGCCGACCCAGTTGTACGAGCCGTACTCCACGGTCGTGTGGTTGTCCCACGCCGTGCCGTTCCACCAATATGCTTCCCAGCCCCAGATCGTTCCGGTGTTGGTGCTCGGCAGGTCGCTGGTCCCCATGTCCACCTGATAGATCTGCCCGTCTGCGGGGGCCGTGTAGTAGGCCCAGTCTCGCGCAGCAGTGAGATCCGTGGCCCAACCGTTCTGATAGCTGGCATAAAGTGGTCGAAGAGCGATCTCGCCCGGATCGGTGTAGTAGGTCTGGAACTGGACGGTGCCGAGCCGGATGAACCTACTGCTGTACGACCTCACGCAATCGGCCGGTGACTGCACTGCGAGATAACCGCCGACTCGTCTGGCAGACGAGCGGTACACCCCGGTCGGCTGCGGATCGGAGACTCGGCGTGCAGCCACGCGAGGTGAATCGGTGGGTGGCGGGGTGACCACGTTCCCGAAGGGATCACGGTGCACCTCGCATCCGAAGTGATAACGATGCTCGCGTGCTTCGCCCGAGCACAGGTCCTTCCGCGTCCCTCCATAGAGGCGGTCGCGCCCCCGTCCCCCTTCCACGATATCGCCGCCGGCGTCGCCGAAGATCTTGTCCCGTCCGGGCCCACCGTTGATGACATCAGCGCCACGCCCTCCGCAGATGATGTCGTGGCCGCCTCTGCCGATGATGATGTCGGCACCGCGACCCGCGGCGATGACGTCACGGTGCCGTGTCCCGACGATCCGGTTGTCGTGTGCGTTCCCGACGATGGTGGCGCGGCGTCCTCGACAGTAGGCTCGCCGTACTGCGGGTCCGCCGGCGGTGTGCCGCGCGGTGAGGGCCGACGACGTGCTGGCTGCGAAGCCACCGAGGGACGCGGGCGTCCCGGTGGAGTTCGGTGCCGCAGCGACTGGCGCCACCATGGGCACCGCTGACATGACCGAGCCACTTACCACGATCGATGCGACGGCAAGAATGAGCGAACGACGGATCGTCACCTGGAGCCCCCCGGCTCAACACACGGCCCCATACCGCGTTGGCCTCACCCTAGGGTTCGCCCAGATCGGCCGCAAGAGGGCAAGGGCAACGACTCAAGCGCGGGACGGTGGTCTCGGCGGCCCGGCTCACGAGTAAGCGCGACCGCCTCGCCCCAGGTCGCCCCAGGTCACGTGCAAACTCTGGCGTGGCCCGGGCTGGCGCAGTCGAGTCTCGTGGGGATGCCCATGCCGCGCTCATCCTGCAGGTGCCTCTGGTCTACATCCGAACGGCCCACGGGAGCGGGCCATGACGGCGCTTGCGTTGGTGTCAGCTCCGAGTCGTCGCAGAAGTGCCCCTCGCTTCCCAGGGACCCACGTCTGTGGCCCGTGGGGTGGAGCTCAGGGGCGGACGCCCCCGGTCGGAGTGGATGGTCCCGATCTCGGTGGCACTGGAGCATCGGCTGTCGATGGCCAAATTTTGGCGTCAGTGACCCAGCTGTCAGGACGGACGCGTCGATCGGACAGAGGCTGACCCGATCACCTGTCGCGTTGGTGTCACCCAACCCCGTCAGCGGCGTTGATCCGCGTCAACCGAAGAGCGAGCTCGTCCGCCGTCTCTGTCAGCTTGTGCAGCGGCACGTCGGTGAGCTCCAAGCCCAGGATCTTGTATGCCGCGGTACTCGCGGACTGGGTGTAGCGCACCGTGCCGTCGGCACCGATCCCAGCGATGCCGTCGAAGGCAGCCGCCTGCTCGTTGATGGCCACCGCCTCATCCAGACCGACACCCGGGGGCAGGTCGAGCTCGATGCCATGGCTGTTGACCACCGCGGGGTACCCACCAGGTAGCCCGGCGGGAGCGGGCACATGCAGGCGCCGCTCTGTACGTCCGATCAGGGCGTCGACCAGTGCGGCGACCGTGGCGGCCGTCAGCTGGTGGCTGCCGGTACCCGTAGGGAGGGGGTAGGGCGTCCGAACCAGTCGGTCGACCTCAGCCGCAGACACCGGCCGGCCTTGGACGCTGACCCGTGCCAGGTAGGGCGGCGGTAGCCCAGCGATCGTGCCGGGATCGAAGACGGCAAAAGCCAGGCGCTCTGCGGCGTGGTGCATCACCAGCCGCACCTCGACCTCGTCGCGGCGGCACCCCTTCTCAGCAGCCGCCAGGAGCTGGATCTTGGCGGCCACCTCGGCGACGTTGCCCGCCCCGACGTCAGGAGCCAGACCCTCGGCGGCGAGCACCGGCCCGGCCCCGTCGGGATAGGCCAGAGCCACGACCCTCGAGTCAGAACCGACCTCGCGATGCGCACGCATGAAGGCGCGCGTGAGTGAGAGCTGGAGTGGTAGCCAGACGCCATAGGGCAGTCCCTGAGCGACGGGCGGCGTGCGCCACCAGCTGTGACGGGAGGCGGCCAGCACCGTGACGTCTGGCTGCCGGTCGCGCAACACCGAGGCGATGGCCGACGTGTCCGCCAGATCGACCTCGACGTGGGCCACCTGCGCCGGGCCGTTCAACGTCTCCGCGATCAACCCGGCCTGGGCCACGAGGCCTGCGCTGCGCTGGGTGGCGGCCCCGGCACCGAGAAGGGTCTCGATCCTGGAGTTGCCAGACAGCAGCTCGAGGGTGCGACCCCCTAGGTCGCCGAGCCCCGCCACAAGGACTGTGGTGCCATGCGGTCGCTGCATTGACCCCCCAAGAGACGTGCTCCGTGGCATCACACTGTCACATTTCACCCGTTTGCCTACGGCTCCCGGGTAAGATCGCGACACTGGATACATGGGGGCTCACGACTGGCAGCGACGACTCTCGCGGTCTCGCGCGGCCGGGCAGCTGCTCCGAGCGGCAGGATGGTGGAGTCGCACCGCTACGGCGTCGGGGCGCGCGAGCCTCGCGCGCGACCTGGACCACCTCAGGGAGGTGAACGCCACCTTGACGCGTATCCTGGGAGCGGTCGAGGAGTACGTCTACAGCGGAGAGTTCCTTCCCGACGGCTCCTACGTCCTGCGATTCGCCGGACCCTGCCGAGAGCGTTTTCTCGGGCTCGCTGGGCAGGAGGCCGACGGTGCGGTGTGGGTGGACTACGTGCATCCGGCCGAGCTGGACATGTTCGTGAGGGCTCACGACGCCGCGAAGGACAGCGGAGTCCTCGACATCCAGTACCGGCTCGTCGGTGCCGACGGACGGCTGCGGTGGGTGCGCGATCGTGGACGCATGCGAGAAGTCGGCGGCCGGATGTTCCTCGACGGCTCGGTGCTCGACGTGACCGAGCTGCGCGAGACCGAGCAGCGGCTGACCGAGCATGTCCGTGACATCGAGACGCTGGCCACGGCCCACCGCGAGCTGGCTCTCACCTCCGACCCCAGGGCCGCACGCCGGGCCGTCTGCCGTGCGGTGCGGATCGTCTGCGGTGCCTCGGGCGTCGGCCTGTACGAGCCGGACAGCCACTCGCTGCGTCTGGTCGAGACCGACGGGCGGGTACCGTGCCAAGCCGTCCTGGTGGTCTCGGGTCCTTCAGGAACCGCGGGCGCCTATCGCAGTGGCGAACGGCGGTTCGTCCCGGACCTTCGACACGAGGACGGCCTGGTCCAGCCAGGCCCGCGAGAGGGGGATGTGACGAGCGTACTGTTCGAGCCCGTTCTCAGCGGGGGCAGCACAGTAGGGGTCATCACCGTGGTGTGGGACGACCCACTCACGCTGCTGCCGGCCCGGGTCGAGGCGCTCCTTCCCCTGCTCGTCACAGAGGTCGCCGTGGCCCTCGAGCGCGCGGATCTCGTCAACCGGCTCTCGGTGGCTGCACACACGGACGCGCTCACCGGGTTGCCGAACCGCCGAGCCCTCGACGACCTGCTCCCCCGGGCGATGAAGAGGGCGATGACCTCCGACTCCTCGCTGTGTGTTGCTGTCCTCGACCTCGACCGGTTCAAGGTCTACAACGACACGTTCGGCCACCCCGCCGGTGACACGCTGCTCAGGGAGGCTGGTCAGCGCTGGCCGGAGGCCCTTCGCGTCGGGGACACCGTGGTCCGTTTCGGTGGCGAGGAATTCGTGGTGCTGCTACCGGACTGCGACCTCCCTGATGCACAGCACCTCCTGGACCGGCTACGGCTGGTCACCCCGCTCGGACAGAGCTGCTCCATCGGTGTCGCCGGCTGGGACGGCGCCGAGACCGGTTCCGACCTCGTCGCCCGCGCCGACCGTGCGATGTACGCCGCGAAGAACTCCGGACGAGACCGGGTCTACGTCGCCGACGCAGCTCAGACGTCCCCACAGGTCGGTCCGGGCCTGGTCACCGGTCCGCCGGCCCGGAGCAGACCCAGGCAGGGTCATGACTGACGGCGCCGGTCTGACCGGCATGACGGGTGGTCGAGCCCAGGTGTCGAATCTGTTTGCGCGTCGAGCGTCGGGCTCTTCGCGAACAGACCTGGTGCTGGGCGTGCTTCTCGCGGCGTTCGTGCTCGGACTCACCCGTCACGGAGCGCATTTCGAACCATGGGTCGACGGTTGGTTGGGCAGCCTGACGACCACGTTGCCGGCTCTGGTGATCCTGGCCCGCGCGCGCCACCACCACGGAGCGCCGCGACGGGAGCTGCTGCTGCTGGGTGCCGGTGCCCTGCTCTGGAGCCTTGGCGGGATCGTCGTGGTCCTCGCCGCGGCCCAGGACCGGGCACTGCCCTTCCCTTCTCTGGGAGACCTGGGTTTCCTTGCCTTCCCCGTGCTGGTCTTCGCGGCTTTCGCGAGCCGGATCCGTCGTGAGCTGTCGGGGCTGCGGGGGGCTGTGTGGCTCGACAGCGCGCTGGCTGCGCTGGGTGCGACCACCGCGCTGGCTGTGCTCCTCGGCCCGTTGATGAGCAGTACCTCGGGGACCCCGCTGACGGTGGTGGTAGCGGCCGCCTACCCGCTCAGTGACTTGGTGCTCCTCGCCGTCGTCGTCGGTATCACGGTCTCCTGCGGACTGCGGCCGGGTCGCTCCTGGGGGTGGTTGCTGGCGGGGTTGCTCGTGTTCACCGCCGCTGACACCATCTACGCGCTGCGCATGGCCCACGGCACCTACGTCCTCGGAACTCCGCTCGACGCCCTGTGGTCGGCTGGGTTGACCATGCTCGCCGCCGGCGCCCGCTGGCGCTCGGTCAGCCCGGTGGAGGTGGAGACTCACCGCATGGAGCATGGTCACGGGCCTGGCCAGGGGACCGCGTTGGCTGTTCCTGCGTTCGCGACGGTCGCGGCGATCGTCGTCTTGGTCTGTGGGCGCTGGGGTGCCGTACCGACCGTCGCCACCGGACTCGCCACCGTGACCCTGCTCGCTGCGGGCATGCGCACGCAGATGGCGTTCCGGCAGGTGGTCCGCCTCTACGACCTCGGCCGGCAGGCACGTACAGACAGTCTGACCGGCCTCGGAAATCGTCGTGCGTTGCACGACCGCCTGGGTCTGGGTATGCGCGCGGACCCTCCCGACGCCCTTGCAGTGCTCCTCGTCGACCTCGACCACTTCAAGGAGGTGAACGACGCGCTGGGCCACCACGTGGGCGACGAGCTGCTGCGTCAGATCGGGCCCCGGTTGGACGCGGTGCTGGGATCCTCCGACCTGTTGGTCCGACTCGGCGGAGACGAGTTCGCGATCGTCCTGCGGTCTGACTCGACGAGCACCCCCGAACGGGCGGCGCAGCAAGTGCTGGACGAGCTCTCTAAGCCGTTCCTCCTCGATGACGTGACGCTGAGTGTGGGAGCCAGCATCGGTATCGCCACGTGCCCTCAGGACGCGACTGATGTCAATGAATTGATCCGGCGTGCAGATGTGGCGATGTACGCGGCGAAGGCTGACGGCGGGGGTGTACGGCACTACGAGCCGGCGCGCGACCCCTACACCCGCGAACGCCTGAGCATGATCGAGGAGCTCCGGGCGGCGATCGACAACGACGAGCTGTGTGTGCACTATCAGCCGCAGTGTGCGGTCGCCACGGGAGTCGTCGTCGGGGTTGAGGCGCTGGTGAGGTGGCAGCACCCGGTGCGTGGGTTGCTGTTTCCTGACCAGTTCCTGAGGCTCGTCGAGCAGACGGGTCTGATGCCTGCCTTGACGGTCGCGGTGCTCGAGCGGGCAGTTCAGCAATGCGTCCGGTGGCGGGGGGACGGCATCGACGTCGGGGTCTCGGTCAACGTTTCGGCGAGCAGCCTGCTCGACGAGCGGCTGGCCGGGCAGGTGTCCCTCCTGCTTGCCAAGTACGGTCTTCCTCCATGTGCCCTCACGCTGGAGCTCACCGAGAGCACCCTGATGGCCGACCCTGATCGTTGCCGGGCCACGCTGAGCCAGCTGTCCGAGACCGGTGTCCTGCTCTCGATCGACGACTACGGCACTGGTTACTGCTCCCTGTCCTACCTTCAACACCTTCCCGTCGACGAGCTCAAGCTGGACCGTTCGTTCCTGGCCGACCTCACCAGCGGTCACAACCCCGCGATCGTCCGGTCGACCGTCGACCTGGCGCACGCTCTGGGGCTCCGGATCGTCGCGGAGGGCGTCGAGAGTGAGCCGAGCCTCGAGCTGCTGAGGCAGTTCGGGTGCGACACCGCGCAGGGCTTCCACCTGAGCCGGCCCCGGCCCGCTCACGAGATCACTCGGTGGCTCCATGAGAACCCGCAGCGGCGACCTCCGCACCCAGCGCCGTCCGACCTGGTGCTCCGCAGGCCGTGAGGCGGCGGAGTCGACAGGAGGCTGTCGGCGCAGCCACTCGCGCAACCCAAGGGCGGTGTGTTCTCGGCCCGGTCCGACGCCGTCAGGGCGCTGTCGTGAGTGGCGCCGACAGTGCGCTTCGGGGGTGCCCCTGGTGGTGACCGATCGCTGACCGTCTCCGTCAGCTACGTCGGGGGTCATCCGGTCGTCACGTCACGACCCGCGTGTCCTCGGAGACCGTTCTCGTCCGGGCGCGAAGGCGACGATGGCTATGTCGTCGCTCGCGCTGCCGTCCTGGTACGCCAGCGCTCGCCTGGCGATGCCGTGGACGACCGCGTGTGGCTCGGACGGCAAGGACCGAACGAGGTCGTCCAGACGCTCCTCGCCGAAGAGCCCCTCGGCCCCTCTCGCCTCGGTGACCCCGTCGGTGTAGAGGATGACGGTCTCCCGCTCGAGCCGGTGTCGGACCGTCTCGAAGAAGGGGTCATCGACGAGCCCGACGGGGGTCCCGGGCGCGCCCAGGGTGGTGACCACGCCCTCCGGTGTCCTCAGGAGCGCGGGCGGATGCCCGCCGAGTCCGATCGCGAGGTCCCACCCGTCCTCGTGCTGGTCGAGCCGCGTGACGACGAGCGTGCAGTAGCGGTCGGTGTCGTGGGCCTGCAGCACGCCGTCGACCTGGTGCAGCAGGTCGGCAGGATCGGGGTGCTCGATGGCGAACGACCTGACGGCGTACCGGACGAGCGACGTGAGAGTGGCGGCAGGGACGCCCTTGCCGCTGACGTCGCCGACGACGACCAGCCAGGCCGAGGCACTGACCTGGAACACGTCGTAGAAGTCTCCGCCGACCTCGCGGCCGTCGCCGGCTGGTCGGTAGGCCGCGGCGATGTCGAGCTGCGGGATACGCGGCGGCGCGGGCGGGATGAGGGTCTGCTGCAACGTCTCGGCGAGGGCGGCCACCTCCGCCAGAGCCCCCTCCGCGGCTCGCGTCGCTTCGCGCAGGTCTTCCTCGTACCGGTGCCGGTGGCGCGCCTCCACGACGACGGCACGCAAGGCCAGCCCGTTGCCGGGCCCGCCGAGGCTGGCGCTCAGCAGGACAGGGACCCTGCTGCCGTCGGACCGGACCAGGTCGACATCGATCTCCCGAACAATGTCGGTGGTGCGGAGCATGGGGTACACATGGGTCTCCATCAGGATGCGCCCGCCCACCGTGAGCAGGCTGGACAACGTACGGAGGCCGACGACCTCCTCGGCCGTTCTGCCAGTAGTGCGGAGGAACTCACGGTTGGCGCGCACGACCAGGCCCTGGTCATCCGTCAGGACGTAGCCGCACGGGGCTGCCTCGAAGAGGTCCTGGGCTCGCGAGAGGTCGCTGCCGTGGCTCGACGTCATCGGGTCCACCGGTGTCAACGGGTCTCGACGAACGACCGGATCGCCTCGATGGTGCGCTCGGGTGCACTGAGGTGCGGGCAGTGCCCGTGCGTGTCGAGGACGGTGAGGACGGAGCCATCGACGCACTCGTGGATGAACGCACCGGCGCTCAGCGGTGCGACGGCGTCGTGCAGCGACTGCACGACCAGGGTAGGCACGTGGACTTCAGCGAGGTCAGCCCGGTTGTCACCCCGGAACGTGACCTCGGCGAACTGGGCGGCAATGTCGGGGCGCGACCGGCAGAAGCTGTCCTCCAGCTCCCGCTTGACCTCCGGCTGGGCGTCACCGGCGACCAGCTGGGCGAGTGGATCCTGCCACCCGAAGTGGTTGCGCCGCATGAGGTCGAGCAGCTCCTCGATGTCGGACTCACCGAACCCGCCGACGTACCCGTCGTCGTCGAGGTACCGCGCCGACGGTGCCACCAGGACGAGCGAGCCGACCCGCTCCGGGGCGGCGTTGGCGACAAGGACGGCGATCATGGCCGAGACGGAGTGGCCGACGAGGACAGCGTCGGACACCTCCAGCTCTGCGAGGAGGGCGAGGACGTCGTCGCCGTATGCCTCAAGGCAGGTGTGACGCTCGGCGGTGTACGTCGACAGGTCGGACTCACCGGAGCCCGGCAGGTCGAAGAGCACCACCCGGTAGTCGGACTGGAACGCCGGAGCGACGTGCCGCCACATCTGCTGGCCACAGCCGAAGCCGTGCATGAAGATCAGGGGTCGTGCTTCCGCCGGCCCGAGCAGTGTGGTGTTCAAACGGTCGGCCAGGCTCATGCGCCTAGGCTAGCGGGGCACTCAGTGCCCCGGGTCACGCCTTCGTACTCATCCGACCCGGCCTCGAACGGGTGGTGCCCCTGGGCCCTCCGTGACGGTGGTCAGATCGGGTCAGGTCAGGCCAGCTTCTGGCGGGCGAGGTTAGCCAGCTCGTGTCCGTGGTCGGGTCGCCCGCCGACGTACCGCAACCGCCTGTCCAGCCAGCCGAGCACCTCCGATCCAGGCATCGGTCGGGCCAAGCCGTACCCCTGATACACGTCGCAGCCGAGCTCGGAGAGCCGGGTCCGGGTGAGGTCGGACTCGACGCCCTCGGCCACGACCCTCAGGCCCAGGTCGTGCCCGAGCGCGATGGTCGCCTTGACGATGGTCGGGTGCTCCGAGGTCTCGAGCCGCACGACGAACGACCGGTCGATCTTGACCTCGTGGACCGGCAGTCGATCGAGGTAGGCGAGACTCGAGTATCCCGTGCCGAAGTCGTCGACGGAGAGGCGCAGGCCGAGCGAGGCCAGCTGTCCCAGTACCGCCACCGAGCGTTCGGGTTCGACGAGGGCGTCACTCTCGGTGAGTTCGAGCACGAGAGCGGACGGTGGTGTCCCCGTTCGGGTCAGCGCCGCGACGACCCTGTCGGCGAGGTCGTCGGTCACGAGGTCGCCGGCCGTGATGTTGACCGAGACGTCGTGCTCGTGCCCTGCCAGCCACCATCGTCTCCTCGCGTGCAGCGCCTGGTGCAGCACGAAGGCCGTCACGGCCGGCATGAGCCCGGTGCGCTCGGCGACGGCGATCAGCTCGGGGGGCGGGACCATGCCGAAGCGCGGGTGCTGCCAGCGCAGCAGTGCCTCGAAACCGGTCACCACGTCCGTCGCCAGCCTGGCCTGGGGTTGGTAGTACAGCTCGAGCTGGCCGTCTGCGAGTGCGGCGGGCAGGTCCGTGGCCAGGGCCAACCGTCGGGCGGTCGCCTCTCCGTCCTGGGCGCGGTACAGCCTGATGCGTTCCCGGCCCGACTTCGCGGCGTACAGGGCGACGTCCGCGCGCGCCAGCAGCTCCTCGGAGGTGCAGGAGCGGCCAGCGAAGTCGGCGATGCCAACGGTGCAGGACGTCAGGATCTCGACGTCGCCCAGCGGCACGGGCCTGGCCACCACGGCCTGCAACCGCTCGGCGTGGACGCGAACCGCCGCGGCGTCGCGCCCGGGAAGGAGAACTGCGAACTCGTCCGCGCCCAACCGGGCCACGGTGCCCTCGGGGCCCGTCGCCTCCCGGACCCGCGCGCCCGTCACACGCAGGATCTGGTCCCCGGCCGTGTGTCCCAGGGTGTCGTTGACGTCGCTGAAGTCCTTGAGGTCGAGCAGCAGGACAGCGCCCCGGCGGCCCTCTGTCATGAGTTCGTCGATCATGGCGTTGAGAGACCGCCGGTTGGGGAGTTCGGTGAGCGGGTCGTACAGCGCCTCGTGCTCCCGTTCCATGGCCACTCGGCGTAGGCGCTCGACGGCTCGCGCCTTGTCCAGAGCGATCGAGGCGTGCGCCGCCATCGTCTCGAGCACCTGCTGGTCGGTGGCGTTGAACGTCTCCGCCTCGAAGGACCGGTCGACGACCATGAGCACCCCGCGGACCTCTCCCCCGTCCTGCAGCGGGACGGCGACGCCGTCGCGAGGCGCAGCGGAACCATCCTGGGGGCGCGCGGCTTGAGCCGTGAGCAGCACCGACTCCCCTTGAGTCACGGCCTGCCACCAAGCCGCTCGGTGGTCGTGACCTGGCTCGTCGGTCACGAGCCCGGCCTCGGTCCAGCTCCACGCCTCAGGCCCGTCCGAGCCGGCCGCGAACATCACGAGGCGAGACTGCGATGCCTTCAACAGACCCGCTGCCTCCGACAGGACGGCGGGGACCACGTCGAGCAGCTCCGCGCTGCGTCCGGCCGACCCGACGAAGCGGTACAGCAGTCGCATCTGGGTGTAGTCGCGCGAGAGCGTCACATAGACGCGGTAGCCCGCCAAGAGCAGCACCATCACGACCCCGAGCAGGGGAAGCGCCGATGGGCGCACCAGCAACAGGGTCACGACCAGGAGTGCGACGCAGACGTTGGACACGGCTGACACCAGCCCCGAGCGAAGTGCCTCCCGGAGGATCTGGTCGTCGAAGGCCCCGTCGGTGTAGCTGATCGCGGCGGTCACGGCGGCGGCCGACACCAGATCGGTCACCACGACGGCGACGATCGCCGCCCCCCAGGCGCGAGGTGCCAAGGGGTCGTGACCGCCCAGGATGACGTGGTAGACCTCTGCCCCCAGCACTGCCTCGAGCGCGAACATCGACACGTTGAAGGCCAGCTTGAGCCCTCGCAGCCTGGTCCACAGCAGCACAGCCACTGCGCCGCCCAGGACGTAGGCCGTCAGGTACTGGGGGACCGGCAGGAGGGTGAGCCCGACGACAGCCGGAACCTCCCGGAACGTGTGGCTGTGGGAGCTGCGGCGGGCCGGGAAGTGGATGACGACGATCTCCGCCAGAGCGAACCCCGGCAGCAGGACCCACCAAACCGCGGAGGGAGCCGCCTGGCCGTCGACGATGAACCGGTGACCACCACCGAGGAGCGCGGCTCCCGCCATCAGCGCGACGAGCTGCCAGACGTGTCGGTCGGTCGACCGAGGGGCTGGGGTTGCTCGAGGGGGTGAGGTCATGAGAAGGCCGAGTCTTCGTAGGGATGGGGACGTGCGTCCGGTGTCCGGCCCCGAGGCCGGACACCGGGCTGGTCAGTCGAGGCTGCGCCAGCTGCGTGACTTCCAGGACTCGTCGCGCCAGCTGCGGGACTTCCAGTCGTCGTTGCGCCAGCTGCGGGACTCCCACGTCGCTTGCGACCACTGGTGCTGGCCCCACGAGACGCCGTTCCAGGAGTTTCCGGTCCATGGGCTGGAGAGGACTGCCTTGTCCTTCCACCTGTCGCTCGTCCACGTGCTGCCGTTCCAGACGCCACCTTTGGACCAGGCGGTCCCGCTGCTGGAGGCTCGGGCCCACTCGGTGCTGTCCCAGGGGTTGCCCTGGGCGTCGCGCTCACCGGTCAGCTCGTCACCCGTGGTCGGATCGACGACGTGCTCTCCGCCGCGTGAGGCCTCGATGGACCCGATCCCGCTCGAGGCGGGAGCGGCTTGCTGGCCGGCCGTGGCCCAGCCGGCGGACGACTTGGCGTCGAGCAGGTCGAGGGCCGCGGTGACGTCCACGACCCCGGCGCCCTGCGCCGGGTCACCGCTGTTCGGCAGCCGGTCGGCCGTGGCGCGCAGCAGACCCTTGACCTGGTCCGGGGTGAGGCTCGGCTTGGCCTGCACGAGGAGTGCCACCTCTCCGGTGACCACGGCTGTCGACTGCGACGTGCCGCTGCCACGGAAGAAGCGTCCGAGGTCGTCACCGGGCACCAGGCCTTCGGGGTGCAGCTGGTCGACGTAAGAGCCGGGATCACGCAGTGAGACCACGGACTTGCCGGGCGCGAGGACGTCGGGGCGTCGCGTGGACGTGCCACTGCTGGTGAACCCTGCCACCACGTCGTCGTTCGGGGTCGCCGTCCCCTGGTGGTCGACGGCGCCGACGGCGATCACGTGGGGATCGATGGCCGGCATGAGCAGGTCGGCGCCTTGGCCGTCGTTGCCTGCCGCGGCCACCACGACGATGCCGGCGTTCCAGGCGTCCTCCACCGCCTTCGCGAGGGGGTCCACCTGCCAGGACTGTGCCGACTCCGTGCCGTAGGCGAGGTTGACGACGCGAACGTGCATCCCCTGGTCGTCCTTGTGCTGGACCACCCAATTGAGCGCTGCGATGACCTGGGTGACGTCGACTCCGCCGTCGCCGACGCCGACCTTCATGTTGAGCAGCTTCGCATCGGGCGCGACGCCCATGAACTTGGTCGCGACCGGCTTCTTCGGGTCGCCTCCCTCGTCCTTCGCGGCGATGATGCCGGCCATGTGGGTGCCGTGGCCGTAGCTGTCCAGGTGGGCGGTCGTGGGTGACTGGCCCTCGTAGGAGAGGTCTGGGCCGTCCATGACCTTCCCGTCACGGTCCAGGCCTGGCTCCGGTGCGACGCCGCTGTCGATGACGGCGACGGTGACCCCGTGACCCGTGACGCCGCGCGCCCAGGCCGCGTGGATGCCCAGGGCCTTCTCCATCGAGTACATCGAACCGAGGTCCGCCGAGGCGTCCCAGCCCACCCGGTGCTTGCTGGCGTCCTTGCCCTCCCGGGTCGAGTCGTCACCCCAGATCGTTGACTCGATGGCGCTCCCCTCGAGCGCGACCTTGGGCTTCGCCGCCGCCGTCGCACCGACAGCTCCCAGCGGGTTCAGTGAGAGTGCGGCCGCGGCCGCCGCCGCCGTCGCACAGGCCTTCCACGTTATGCCCTGCCTACCCATGTCGTATCTCCCCCGTGCAGCTGATGAATGCCCCAAGGCTGCCCTCTACGCGGAGACAAATTGGACAATCTCCGGAATCTTTACCTCGGCCACGTGGCCTAGCCTCCGAGGGAATACGCCGACGAGCTCTACCCGGCGCCGACGACCCGGTCGTGATGGGCCTAGGTGCGGGCGCGCAGGCTGACGCTGTCGCCGGCGTGAATCTCGAGGACGTGCTCCTGCGCCTCATCGTCGCGGCCTGGTTCGAGGGTGGACTGCAGGCCCGTGAGGTGGAGCGGCTCGCCCGTGCACACCCGGTGGTGCACGGCGCCGGCTGTCCCGACGCCTGATCTGCTCAGCGCGCAGAACCGCCTCCGGCGTCTCGGGTCACCGGAGGCGGGTCTGACTGCTGGGCCTGGGCGACGGTCAGCCCGCCGCGAGCCCATCCCCACGCAGATGAAGCGGACTGTACGGCCGGCCCGACGAACTGAGCCATGGTCACTATGAGTCATGCGGTCGCCGTCTGATGCGCCTACCGTCAGAGCGCTCTCGGCCTCGTGCCGCTGCCGAGGTCGGGAGCCCAAGCCGTCTCCAGGCGGTCTTCTACGGGGAGCAGTCGTACACCATGAGCGTTCAGCAGAGCCACGCATCGACCCAGCCCGCCGACCACGACCACGCCTGGCGCACGCTCGAGCAGCCCGGACGAGACCGTCTGGGCGCATACCGCTGTGATATCTGCCGTCTTCTCTGGCGCCCATAACCAGAGCACGGTCACGTGACGCTGCGCCGCTCCGCGCCTCGTCCTCAGAGAAGGTGTCCCGCCAGATCGCGTGGGAGGAGGGAATCAGACGGGACAACCCGGACGGGGCGCCCAGCGAGCAGGCCCGCCCACCAACGCCGCCGCTCGTGTCACCTGAGGCCCTCTGAACCCGGCGACTCGGAGCCACCGAGCCCTCGGTCCGGAGATGGCACGGCTGGGCCTCAACCGGTCGGCACAATGCTGCACTCCAGCCGCAGTTAGATTCAGGGAGGTCGGTCGACTCTCGTGTCGACATGCACGAGCGTCAAGCCTCAGACGTCTTGCGGTTCTCAGGCCGCAGACCAGTGACTGCGAGCGGCCGTGTTCGGGGGGTGTTGGCGTCGGCCACGAGCTCCTCGGCCACCGCTCGCGGCTTGAGGTTGCGGGTGAGAGGGCCGTAGGAGGTAGTGCAAGGCGGCCTCGTCGTCGACACCGAACCGTTCCATGACGATGCCCAGGCCCTGGCCGCAGCCGGTCCAGGTCGAGGGACGAGTGGGTCCGTTTGGGCGCGGGTCGTGGCGTTGCCCTGTCGGCCCAGGGTCGAGATCCCAGCGTGGCCGATGCCGGGGATGGCGTCGACCATGGGGCTCGTAGCAGTCGTTGCACGGGTGAGGAGGCTTTCGCGTCCGACTGAGACGGAGACTGAGATGCAGGGCAACGACGAACGCCCCCACCGGTTCCCCGGTGGGGGCGTTCCTGCAGGTCAGAGACCTGCGCCAGCGGTGGGCAGGGGCGGGGTCGAACCGCCGACCTTCCACTTTTCAGGCGCTGAGTGAGACGGGTGTGGGCAGGGCGAGGCGGGTTGGGCCAGAATCGGGCGTCGGTCCTGTCCGCCCGGTCGTCGTGGTCGGCGCCGGTTGCGGTCAGCGTTGCGGTCAATCGGGCTCGGTGCGAGACATGCGCCAGTGACCGGTGGCCCTATGGTCCGTAGCCTGCGTACGGGCTGTGTGCGTCACCGTGACCCGTCCGTCTGGTCCATTGTCTGTGTCAGCGATCGTTCGGCTCTCTTGCGCACTCCGGCCGATGTTGCGATGAGTAGGTAGCTACCCAGTCAAGCGGGGAGCTGAATACTGAGTCGACGTGGATCGTCCGAACACTTGCCAACCGTGGTCTGCTCCCCTAGCCTAGGGGACAGCCGGCGCCCCTAGGGCCTTTGCCGTCTCGGCACTGCATTGCGGGAACCGAGAATGACACGCTCGCTGGCCTAGACGGTCGGAGGGACGTAACCTCGTATGAGGTTGCGTCCCTCCTTCGTTATCTCGGGGGATCGTGCATGTACCTGCTCTTCCTAGACGAATCTGGTACGCATAATGCGTCGCCGGCCTTCATAACTGCTGGCCTGGCTGTGCACGAAGAAGACGTCTACTACTTGCAACGCAAACTGGACGAACTACTTCTTAAACATCTGACGCCGCTTCGCCTGGAGCATCAGGGGTTCGAACTGCACGCGACGGAGATAAAGAGTCCCGATCGGCAGCGCGGAAATCGCGGCGGTCGTAGAGGAAGCGGGCACCGAAGGTCAGCCCGTGGACTCAAGTCCCTGCCGCAGTGCGCTTCGAACTACTGCAGGACGTCTACGACACGATCGTCGCGTACCAGCCATGTAATGACAACTATCCCTTGGCGGCCTTTGGGGCGGATGTAGACCGCCGGTATCAGCGATAAGTCGAAGCGCGGGTACGACCAGGTCATCAACAAGTTTGACGAGATGCTCGGGCGCCACTCCACGAGCGCTCCGACCGTCAGCGCGGCATGATCATTCACGACGAGCATCAGGTAGAAGCCGACCTCCAGTCATGGTCAAACGACTGGCGGCAGGTGGGTAGCCGCATTGGAAAGCTTCACAACATTGTGCACGTGCCGCTGTTTACCGACTCTCGGTCGAGTCGGCTTCTGCAGGCAGCCGACTTCGTGGCTTTCGCAGTCTGGCGCCACTACGGGGTACATGACGGCGCGTGGCTTGCCCAGCTCTTGCCGACCTTCGATCATGTGGGTGACGTGCGGCATCGGTTAGATTCACATACACCCAGAGTTCAGTCGTGGCACTTGTGATTGCCCTCCTTGCGAGGAGCGGGGCCGACGACTGACCTAAGGCGGCCCTCATCGAGTTCAGGATCAATGGTTAGGTGCTGCTCGGGAGAACTGGCAGCAGAACGTAGCGAAGAGTGATCGACCGGCCGTCTGACGCCGTCCTTTTCCAGTGTCACTTTCGGTGACTTCGACTAGTGAGGCCGAGGACGGCGCGAAGCGCCGCCCGCAGGCCGCGCGACCGGCGGAGCGGGCGCCTTGATCTATTAGAGGTCAACACAGCAACGTGCCGCCGTCGAGCACTGTCCTGTTGCGGGTGATGCTTGACAGTTCTGTGTCGGCTGATTCTTGACACCGGCCCGGTTCGGCCATTCTGACTGACGGCGTTCGTGGGCGCCGTGGAGTCAGGGAGGCCGAGATTGGCACTGGTTGTGTTGTCGGTGGTCGAGCAGCGGTTGGATGCGGTCCGGGCTGTGTTGGCGGGGGCGTCGGTCACGGAGGTGGCACTTGAGGTCGGGGTCTCGCGGCAGTCGGTGCATGCCTGGCTGGGGCGGTATCTCAGCGAGGGTGTGGGCGGTCTGGCGGATCGGTCTCATCGTCCGAAGGGTTGTCCGCATCAGGTGGACGAGGCGGTGGAGGTCCGGGTGGCCGAGCTGCGCCGTGAGCATCCGCGGTGGGGGGCCAAGCGGATCCGGATGGAGCTGCTGCGGGCCGGGCCGCCGTGGTTGAGCGGGGCGGTCCTGCCCGAGGTGCGGGTGCCGTCTGAGGCGACGATCAACCGGGTGTTGCGGCGGCAGGGATTGGTGAAGCCTCGTCCACGTAGACGGCCGCGGGACTCCTTCACCCGCTTCGAGCGGCCAGGTCCCATGCAGCTGTGGGGGATCGACATTGTTGGCGGTGTGCAGCTCGTCGACACGGCCTCTGGGGTGCTGCGCGAGGCGAAGGTCGTCACCGGGGTCGATGACCACTCCCGGTTCGCGGTGATGGCGATGGTGGTGGAGCGGGCCACGGCTCGGGCGGTGTGCCTGGCGTTCGCTCAGGCGCTGACCCGCTATGGGGTGCCGGAGGAGGTGATCACCGATAACGGCAAGCAGTTCACCGACCGGTTCAACCGCTATGGACCGACCCGCGGTGAGGTGCTGTTCGACAAGATCTGTCGCCATAACGCGATCCGGCACCGGCTGACTGCGCCGGCCTCGCCGAACCAGAACGGGAAGGTGGAGAGGTTCCACGGGACCTTCCGCCCCGAGATCACCGAGGCCGGCCCGTTCGAGTCGGTAACCGCCGCCCAGATCGCAGTGGATGCCTGGGTCGAGGACTACAACCGTCAGCGTCCGCACCAGGCGCTCGACGACCGGGTCCCGGTGGTGCCAGCGGACCGGTTCGCACCCGCGGACCCGGCTGTGCTGCCGCTGTGGCTGCCACCCGCCCTCGATGTCGAGGCCACCACCGCGCCACCACAGCCGACCCCTGGGCCGGTGACCCCGTCGGGGGGATCGGCCCCCACTTCTCCGGCCAGCCGCGACACCGACGACGCCGACGACACCGGCGACCCCGGCGACACCGGAGACGCGATCGAGCTGGACCGGGTGGTGCCGGCCTCGGGCAACATGGCGTTGTGCGGGAACCAGTTCTGGCTCGGTCCCGCCCGCGCCGGGCAGGTGGTGCGGTTCTGGATCGATTATGAGTGGGTGCACCTCTGCATCGGCGGGCAGCGGGTGAAGTCGCTGCGCTCACGGTTCACCGTCAACGACCTCGCCACCCTGGTCGCCCAGGGAGCCATCCCGGCCGGGCCCGCGCCGCTGACCTCTCGTGGTGGACCCGGTGCGCGTGCTGAGCGCACGGTCGTCGAGGTCGAGCGGACCGTGGCTCGTGCCGGAACGGTCTCCCTGGGCTCCCACGTCCTGCTCGCTGCGGAGATCCTCGCCGGGCGCCGGGTCGGGATCTATATCGAGGCCGGTTGCCCGCTGCTGTTCTTCGACCCCGAGACCCGTGAGCTGCTCCGCACCCGCCCCAACCCCCTCACCCCCGACCAGGCCTCCCGGCTGCAACGCACCCGGCCGGTCGGCACCGTCCCACGACCCTCGAGCGAACCCATCCGGGTCCAGCGCCGAGCCTCCAACACCGGGGTCATCATGGTCACCGGGCAAAAGGTCGCCCTGGGTCGTGGACTGGCCGGATGCACCGTCACTGTCCACGTCTCGGAGACCACCCTGGCCATCGAGCTGCCCGACACCGACACCAAGGTCGTCCGCCGCACCACCGACCAACCCGTGCGTAGCATCAAAGGCCAGCGGCCACGAACCGCTAACACCTCAATTTCCTAGCCGGACTGTCAACCATCAGGTGACACAGAACC
The DNA here is from genome assembly GCA_963750345.1 of uncultured Actinomycetota bacterium. Lineage (GTDB taxonomy): Bacteria > Actinomycetota > Actinomycetes > Propionibacteriales > Nocardioidaceae > Nocardioides_B. Next base: position 182,977 of record CAVVQH010000014.1, read on the forward strand.
GTCAAGGATCTACTGCTTCACG
>CAVVQH010000015.1:0-295343 GCA_963750345.1 uncultured Actinomycetota bacterium
GTAGGTCTGGCCCATCCCGAAGGCGGGCGCGAGCATGGCCACCGCGGCCTGCACGTCGACACGGATGTCCCCGGTGTGCACGGGGATGTTGTACGGCTCGGCCGGTGGCAGCCCCGGCTCGAAGGCGCCGTCGATGAGGAGCCCCCACACCTTCTCGAAGGGGATCCGGCCGACGATGTCCTCGATGTCGACCCCGCGGTAGCGCAGCGCCGACCCCTCCTTGTCCGGCTCGGCGATCTCCGTCCCGAACGCGACCACACCCTCGAGGCCGTGGTGGATCTCCGTCATCGAGGACTCCTTGTCGTGGTGCGCCGCCCGGCGGAGGCCCCATCATGCCCACTGGCGCCGACGTACGTCACCCCAGGGCGCGCGCCGGGCTAGGTTCGGGGCATGAGCCAGCCCCACGAGCACCTCCACGAGCCGGCGCAGCGGCAGCCCCGGGACCTGGGCGGCCTGCGCCGCGAGTACGGCGACGCCGGCCTCGACGTCGGCGACCTGGAGGACGACCCGGTCGCGATGTTCGAGCACTGGATGGACGACGCGGTCGAGGCGGGGCTGCACGAGCCCAACGCGATGGTGCTGGCCACCGTCTCCGAGCAGGGCCGGCCCTCCAGCCGGGTGGTGCTGCTCAAGGGCCTCGACGAGCGGGGCTTCGTCTTCTACACCAACTACGAGTCCCGCAAGAGCCGCGAGATCACCGCGCACCCGGCGGTCTCGCTGCTCTTCGACTGGCACGACGTGCAGCGCCAGGTGCGGGTCGAGGGCACGGCGCAGCGGGTCTCGGCGGAGGAGACCGCGGCGTACTTCGCCCGCCGGCCGCGGGCCTCCCAGCTCGGGGCGTGGGCCTCCCCGCAGTCGCAGGTCGTCGGCTCCCGCGCCGCGCTGGACGAGCGGTACGGCGGCGTGCTGGCCCGCTTCGCCGACGCGGAGGAGGTGCCCGTCCCCCGTTCTGGGGCGGCTTCCGGGTGGCGCCGGAGGCGGTGGAGTTCTGGCAGGGACGCGGTGGGCGGCTGCACGACCGGCTGCGCTACCGGCGGGCGGAGCCGGACCCGCACGCGCCGTGGACCGTGGAGCGCCTCGCGCCCTGAGGCACCGGGTCGGGCCTGCTCAGGGGGTGGCGACCGACGGGATGGCGGTGCAGTCGGTGATGGTCAGGGTGAGGGTGTTGCTCGGGGGCCCCGGCGCCACCGCGTTGACGGCGCGCACCCGCAGCCGTGCTGGTCGCCCACCCCGCAGCCGGCCTGGGGCACGGCCTCGGTCACCGCCTCGTAGCCTCCGGAGGAGGACAGCGACACCAGGTCGACCCACGGGCCACCGTCGGACGAGGCCTGGTAGCCCGTCACCGGGGAGCCACCGTCGGAGGCCACGCCGCTCCACCACAGGTGCGCGAACCACAGGTCCATGTGGCCCAGCACGGGGGACAGCTCCGGCGCCGACGGACCGCTGAGGTCGCGGTCCACCACGACCACGACGCGACGGTTGGCCGCTCGCTGCGAGGGGGTCGTGGTGGCGCTGCCGCCGACCACGACGGGCCGGCCGGCGCCGTACCCCACCGCGGTGGTGGCCAGCGTCTCGCGACCGCCGCGCAGGTAGGCGCAGACCCCCTCCGCCATGGTGCGGGTGACCGGTGCTCCGTCCAGCAGGGCCGGGGTGGCGTGGTCGGCGTACCCCTCGCAGGTCAGCGCGCCCACCCGGGCCGTCGAGGCCGCCAGCCGGTGGAGCTGGTCGCGGGTGGCGGCGGGCAGGGGCGCGGCGGGGTAGCCCGACGGCATGCCGACGGTGACCGCCTGGCCGGCCACGAGCTGGTGCCCACGGGCCTGAGCCGCCGGAACCGCCAGGGTGTCGGCGTGCGTGCGGTGCAGGGCACGCGTCCACCGCAGCGGCGTCCCGTCCAGCGACCGGGGCGAGGCGGGCGCCGGGACAGCGCGCCCGGGCAGCCGGGGTCAGCGGGTCGGTGAACCAGGCGGTGTCACCGGCGGACGGGATCGCCGAGGCCGGGGTCGCGCCGAGGCACGCCAGCACGAGCGGCGTGACCAGGGCGGTCACGAGGACGCGGGGCCGGAGGAGGCGCGGAGGGGACAGGTGCATGGGCGGCCTTCCCGCGCGAGTGGTCGTAGCCCTACGGAACGTACAGTCTTCTGCCCTTCCCGTCACCGGGCCCGAGCGCTTCCGGGCGAGGCGCGCCGGTAAACCACTTGTGAGTGAGTGCTCACTCATGCATGCTGGTGCTATGACCTCGTCACCGTCCACCCGCCGTACGGGCCGCGCCGCGCCGATGGCCCCCGACGAGCGCCGCCGGGCCATCGTGGACGCCGTGGTCCCGTTGATCCTCGAGCACGGCGCGGACGTCAGCACCCGGCAGATCGCCGCGGCGGCGGGTATCGCCGAGGGCACGATCTTCCGGGTCTTCAAGGACAAGCCGGCGCTGCTGCGGGCGGCCGCCGAGGAGACGGTCAACCCCGCCGACGGTCGTGCCCAGCTCGAGGCCGCCCTGACCGGGGTGACCGACCTGCGCGAGCGGGTGCTCGTCACGGTCGAGCGGCTCAACGCCCGCTCCGACCGGGTGATGGTGGTGATGATGGCGCTGCGCCGGCAGTGGATGGCGCAGCCCGAGGACCACCGCCACGACCGCGCCGGCCGGGACCGCCGCAGTTCGTGCTGGACGCCAACTCCGCCCTGCACGAGATGCTCACCGACGTCTTCGAGCCGCACCGTCACGAGCTCACCGTCACCCCGGAGCGGGCCGCCCTGCTGCTGCGCACCCTGGTGCTGGGCTCGCGGCACCCCGGGGCCGACCACGAGGTCCGCCTGACCCCCGACGACATCGCCGACGCCCTGCTCGACGGCATCCGCACCCACGAGGGAGACCACTGACATGCTGCTGCGACTCCTGCGCGAGCGCCTGCGCCCGTACCGTCCCCAGCTCGGCGTCGTCGTCGCGCTGCAGTTCGTGGGCACCATGGCCGCGCTCTACCTGCCGAGCCTCAACGCCGACATCATCGACAACGGCGTGGCCACGGGCGACACCGGCTACATCACCCGCACCGGGGCCACCATGCTGGCGATCTCGCTGGTGCAGATCGTGTGCAGCGCCGCGCGCGGTGTACGTCGGCGCCAAGGTCGCGATGAGCTTCGGGCGGGACCTGCGGCGCGCGGTGTTCCACCGGGTCGGCACGTTCTCCAGCCGCGAGGTCCACCTGCTCGGGGCGCCGTCGCTGATCACCCGGACCACCAACGACGTCCAGCAGGTGCAGATGCTGGTGCTGATGACCTCGACGCTGATGGTCTCCGCCCCGATCATGATGGTCGGCGGCGTCTTGATGGCGATGCGGGAGGACCTCGGCCTGTCGTGGCTGCTGGCCGTCTGCGTGCCGGCACTGTTCCTCTCCGTCGGCTTCATCATCTCGCGGATGGTGCCCGGCTTCCGCCTGATGCAGAAGCGCATCGACGCGGTCAACCGCATCCTGCGCGAGCAGATCACCGGCATCCGGGTGGTGCGGGCCTTCGTGCGCGAGCCGGTGGAGGCCCGCCGCTTCGGGGCGGCCAACACCGACCTGACCGACGTGGCCCTGACCACCGGGCGCTGGATGGCCACGATGTTCCCCACCGTGATGCTCATCCTCAACGTCTCCAGCGTCGCGGTGCTCTGGTTCGGCGGTCACCGGGTCGACTCCGGGGCCATGCAGATCGGTGCGCTGACGGCGTTCCTGGCCTACCTGGTGCAGATCCTCATGTCGGTGATGATGGCGACCTTCATGCTCATCATGGTGCCGCGCGCGGCCGTGTGCGCGGACCGCATCGTGGAGGTGCTCGACACCGAGTCCTCCGTCGTACCCCCGGTCGACCCGGTGCGCGAGCTGTCCGGGCACGGCGAGCTGGAGTTCCGGGCCGTGCAGCTGACCTACCCCGGGGCGGACGCCCCCGTGCTGCGCGACGTCAGCTTCACCGCCCACCCCGGGCGGACCACCGCCGTGATCGGATCCACCGGGGCCGGCAAGACCACGCTGGTGAGCCTGGTGCCGCGGCTCTTCGACGTCACCGCGGGGGCGGTGCTGCTCGACGGGGTCGACGTACGGCGGCTGCGAGCCCGAGCTGCTGTGGAGCCGGATCGGGCTGGTGCCGCAGAAGGCGTTCCTGTTCACCGGGACGGTCGCCAGCAACCTGCGGCACGGCAAGGCGGACGCCACCGAGGAGGAGATGTGGCGGGCGCTGGAGATCGCGCAGGCCCGGGACTTCGTGGAGGCGATGCCGGAGGGTCTGCGAGGCGCCGATCACCCAGGGCGGCACGAACGTCTCGGGTGGCCAGCGGCAGCGCCTGGCCATCGCGCGGGCGCTGATCCGCCGGCCTGACGTCTACCTGTTCGACGACTCGTTCTCGGCGCTCGACCTGACCACCGACGCCCGGCTGCGGGCCGCGCTCGCGCCGGTCACCACCGAGGCGACGGTGGTGCTGGTGGCCCAGCGGGTCTCCACCATCATCGGCGCCGACCAGATCCTGGTGCTCGAGGACGGCGAGGTCGTGGGTCGGGGGACCCACGACGAGCTGCTCGCCTCGTGCACCACCTACCAGGAGATCGTGGCGTCCCAGCTCACGGCGGAGGCAGCGGCATGACCGAGGCGCCATGAAGGAGACCGAGCGGATCCAGGGCCAGGGCGGTCCGGGCCGCGGGGGACCGATGGGCGGGGGCATGGTCGGTCAGAAGTCCATGGACTTCGGCCCCTCGGCGAAACGCCTGGTCGGCTCGGCTGCGGCCCGAGCGCGGCAAGGCGCTGGCCGTGCTGACCCTGGCCGTGCTCAGCGTCGGGCTGACCGTCGTGGGCCCGCGCATCCTCGGGCACGCCACCGACCTCATCTTCGCCGGCATCTTCGGCCGCCAGCTGCTCCGCCGGCAGCACCAAGGCCGAGGCGGTCGCCGGCCTGCGCGAGCGGGGTGACGGCCGGATGGCCGACATGCTCTCGGGGATGGACGTCGTGCCCGGCCGGGGCGTCGACTTCGGCGCGGTCGGGCAGGTCCTGCTGCTGGTGCTCGCGGTGTACGTCGCGGCCTCGCTCCTGTCGTGGCTGCAGGGCTTCATCCTCAACGACGTCGTGCAGAGCACCGTGCGGCGGATGCGCGGCGACGTCGAGGACAAGATCAACCGGCTGCCGCTGAGCTACTTCGACCGCCAGCCCCGCGGCGAGCTGCTCTCGCGCGTCACCAACGACATCGACAACGTCAGCCAGACCCTGCAGCAGACCATGAGCCAGCTGCTGGTCTCCCTGCTCACCGTGGTCGGCGTGCTGGCCATGATGGTGGCGATCTCGCCGACCCTCGCTCTGGTCGCGCTGGTCACGGTGCCGATCTCGATGCTGCTGACCAGCCAGATCATGAAGCGCCGCCAGGGCCTGTTCATCTCGCAGTGGCGGCAGACCGGCAGGCTCAACGGCCACATCGAGGAGACCTTCACCGGGCACGCGCTGGTCAAGGTGTTCGGCCGCCAGGCGCGAGGTCGAGGAGGTCTTCGCGCGCGGAGAACGACGAGCTGTTCAAGGCCAGCTTCGGCGCGCAGTTCGTCTCCGGCCTGATCATGCCGGTGATGATGTTCATCGGGAACCTCAACTACGTGGTGATCGCGGTGCTCGGCGGCCTGCGGGTGGCCTGCGGCACGATGAGCCTGGGCGACGTGCAGGCGTTCATCCAGTACTCCCGGCAGTTCACCCAGCCGCTGACCCAGGTGGCCTCGATGGCCAACCTGCTGCAGTCCGGCGTGGCCTCGGCCGAGCGGGTCTTCGAGCTGCTCGACGCCGAGGAGGAGCCGGTCGAGCAGGCCGCCGCCGCTGGCCGAGGGCGGTCGCGGCGAGGTCGTCTTCGAGCACGTGTCGTTCCGCTACGAGGCCGGACCAGCCGCTCATCGAGGACCTGTCCCTGGTGGCCCGTCCCGGGCAGACCGTCGCCATCGTCGGACCCACCGGCGCCGGCAAGACGACCCTGGTCAACCTCGTCATGCGCTTCTACGACGTGGACGGCGGGCCGGATCACCCTGGACGGCGTGGACATCGCGACGATGCGACGCAGCGACCTGCGCGGGCGCACCGGCATGGTCCTGCAGGACACCTGGCTGTTCGAGGGCACGATCCGCGACAACATCGCCTACGGCCGCCCCGGCGCCAGCGAGGAGGACATCCTCGCCGCGGCCCGGGCCACCTTCGTCGACCGCTTCGTGCACAACCTGCCGGACGGCTACGACACCGTCATCGACGAGGAGGGCGGCAGCATCAGCGCGGGCGAGCGGCAGCTGGTCACCATCGCCCGGGCCTTCCTGGCCGATCCGGCCCTGCTGATCCTCGACGAGGCGACCAGCTCGGTCGACACCCGCACCGAGCTGCTGCTGCAGAAGGCGATGGCCGCCCTGCGCTCGGACCGGACGTCGTTCGTCATCGCGCACCGGCTCTCCACCATCCGCGACGCCGACCTCATCCTGGTGATGGAGCAGGGCTCCATCGTGGAGCAGGGCACCCACGAGGAGCTGTTGGCGGCCGACGGTGCCTACGCGGCGCTCTACAGCTCGCAGTTCTCGCAGGCGCTCGTCTGAGGGGTGGGCGGCGTGCGACGTGGCGCGTACGGCGGACGTGCGGCGGACGTGCGGCGGCCCGTGGGGCGGCCCGTGGGGCGGCCCGTGGGGCGGCGTGCGCGGCCCGTGGGGCGGCCCGTGTGGCGGCCCGTGCGACAGATTCCCAGGGGATGTCGAGGAACTGTCGCTTCCCATGGTTGGCCCACCATGGGAAGCGGCAGGTTTCGATGGGCGGTGAGGCGTCGGCGTCGTACGACGGACGTAGCGGCCGGCCAACGTGCAGGAATGGGGCCACTCCCCACGGGGACCTACCGCTCCCCATGGTGGGCCGACCATCGGCAGCAACAGTTTCCCGGCATCCCCTGGGAAACCGTCACGGGGGAGCGGGCGCGGGCTGCCACGGGGGCGGGCGCCGCGCCGTCGCTCGGGCACGGGGCCGTCGCACCCCAAACCCCCCGGGCAGAGAAAACGGCCCGTGGGCGGTGCGGTGCGAAACCGCTCTCCGGTCGGATGACTTCCGGAGCGCCCACGGGCCGGGTGACTGCTGAGAATTGCCAACGCGCACTGCTCATCAGCGTGTGCTGGCGGGTGCGCTGCTAGCGAGCAGCCACCTCACGAATCCGTGAAGAATGCACTCTCGGACCACCTCCTCTCTCGTGTGCGAAAAGGGTACGTCCGGGTGAACCGGTCGACAAGAGGTTTCCGTGCGGGTGCCACAGTGTGCGGGTGCAGAGACCGACCGAGCAGCGCCGGACGGGGTGGCGCTCGGTCGTCACCGACGTGCGGCCCCTGCAGGTGTCCCCGGCGTACCGGCGGCTGTTCGTGGGCAACACGGTGGCCCAGCTCGGCCAGCAGATGACCAACGTGGCCGTGGCGATCCAGGTGTACGACATCACCCGCTCCTCCTTCTACGTCGGGCTGGTGGGCGTGTTCGCGCTGGTGCCGCTGGTCGTGCTGGGACTGTACGGCGGGGCGATCGCCGACGCCGTGGACCGTCGTCGTCTGGCGCTGGTGGCGAGCGCCGGGCTGTGGGCCGTCTCCATCGCCCTGGCCGTGCAGGCGTTCGCGGGCAACGCGTCGGTGTGGCTGCTCTACGGGCTGATCGCCGTGCAGTCGGGCTTCTACGCGGTCAACAACCCGGCCCGCAACGCGATGGTGCCCCGGCTGATCGGGGCCGAGCTCGTGCCGGCCGCGTCCGCGCTCAACATGGCCTCCTCCAACCTGGGCCTCACCCTGGGCCCGATGCTCGGCGCGCTGGCCGTGGCCTGGCACGGCTTCGGGGCGGCGTACGCGATCGACGTGGTGACGTTCTCCGCGGCGTACTACGCACTGCTGCGGCTGCCCCCGATGCCACCGCTGGACGACAGCCCCCGGGCGGGGCTGGCCTCGGTGGTCGACGGGCTGCGCTTCCTGGGCCGCTCGCCCAACCTGCGGATGACCTTCGTGGCCGACCTCTGCGCGATGGTGCTGGCCCAGCCGCGCGCGCTGTTCCCGGCCCTGGCCTACAAGGTGTACGGCGGGGGCGCCGGCGTGGTCGGCGTGCTGCAGGCCTCGCCCGCGGCCGGGGCGGTGCTGGCGTTCCTGTTCTCCGGCTGGGTCGGCCGGGTGCGCCGCCAGGGTCTGGCCATCGTGGTCGCGGTCGTCGTGTACGGCGCCGCGGTCGGCGGCGTGGGGCTGAGCGGGATGCTGTGGGTGGGCGTGGTGTTCCTCGCGCTGTCCGGCATGGCCGACATGGTGAGCTCGGCGTACCGCTCGACGATCCTCACCGTCGCGGCGCCCGACCAGATGCGCGGGCGGCTGCAGGGCGTGTTCATCGTGGTGGTGGCCGGCGGTCCGCGCGCCGGGGACTTCCTGGCCGGCTCGGTGGCCAGCGGGCTGGGGGAGCGCCCGGCCCTGGTGGCCGGTGGGCTGGCCTGCGTGGCGGGGGTGCTCACCGCGGCGGCGGCCTCGCGCCGGTTCCTGCGCTACGACGCCCGCGAGCCCACGCCCTGAGTCCAGGCCCTGAGCCGCTTTCTTCCCGCTGCGCAGGTGGGCATCGTCACCCCAGCGACGCCGGAAATAGATGGTTGCAGAACACAACCTTCGGGTAGTCTGGTCGTCGTACCCGAACAGGAATCGAAGGTCATGACCGACACCGCACACGCCCCCGCACGGAACGCCGACACCCCGGCGGGCCACCCCGGCCCCGTGGCCAGCCCGCGTCCCGCGACCCGACCCCGCACGACGGGCCGGCACGCCGCCCCGCGGCGCTCCGAGCGTCGCGCCGAGCGGTCCGCCCAGAAGGCGGCGAGAAGCGGCGCAGAAGACGGCGCAGAAGGCGGCCGGGAGGACCACCACCGCCACCTCGCAGCCGTCGCTCGAGCCCGGCCAGATGTCGCACCGGCAGATCCTCGAGGCGCTCTCCGGCCTGCTGCTCGCACTCTTCGTGGCGATGCTGTCCTCGACCGTGGTCTCCAACGCGCTGCCGCGGATCGTCGCCGACCTCCAGGGCAGCGAGTCCGGCTACACCTGGGTGGTGGTCGCGACCCTGCTCACGATGACGGCCTCGACGCCGATCTGGGGCAAGCTGGCCGACCTGTTCAACAAGAAGATGCTGGTGCAGACCGCGCTGGTCGTCTACTCGATCGGCTCGCTGGCCGCGGCCGTCTCGCCCAACATGGGCACCCTCATCGCCTCGCGCGCCTTCCAGGGCCTCGGCGTCGGCGGCCTGACCGCGCTCGTCCAGGTGGTCATCGCCTCGATCGTCTCCCCGCGCGAGCGCGGTCGCTACTCCGGCTACATCGGCGCGGTCTTCGCGCTCGCCACGGTCAGCGGACCCCTCATCGGCGGCGTGATCGTGGACTCCTCCCTGGGCTGGCGCGGCTGCTTCTTCGTGGGCCTGCCGATCGCCATCCTGGCCTTCGTGGTGCTGCAGAAGACGCTGCACCTCGAGACGGTCAAGCGCGAGGTGCACATCGACTACCTCGGCGCCGGGCTCATCGCCGGCGGCGTGTCCACCCTCCTGATCTGGGTGTCTCTCGCCGGTGCCAACTTCGCGTGGGAGTCCTTCACCAGCGCGACGCTGGTCGTCATCGGGCTGCTGCTCCTGGCCGCCGCGGTCACCGTCGAGGTGCGTGCGGTCGAGCCCATCATCCCGCTGCACCTGTTCCGCGACCGCACCACCAGCCTGGCGACGTTCGCCTCGGTGATGATCGGGATCGCGATGTTCGGCTCCACGGTCTACCTCTCGCAGTACTTCCAGATCTCCAAGGGCATGACGCCCACCCACGCCGGTCTCATGACCCTGGCCATGGTCGGTGGCCTGACCCTGTCCAGCCTCGGCACCGGACGCATCATCAGCCGCACCGGTCTGTGGAAGCGCTACCTGGTGGGCGGCATGGTGCTGACCGTCGTCGGCCTCTTCCTGCTGGGCACCATCGACGACACCAGCAGCCTGGTGCGCGTCGGCGCCTTCATGGCGGTGCTGGGCGTCGGGCTCGGGGCCACCATGCAGAACCTGGTGCTGGCCGTGCAGAACAACACCGCCCAGAAGGACATGGGCGCCGCCAGCTCGGTCGTGGCCTTCTTCCGCTCGATGGGCGGCTCCATCGGGGTCTCGGTCCTGGGTGCGGTGCTCAGCCACCACGTCACCGCCGACGTCACCTCCGGCCTGTCCCGGCTCGGGGTCGACGCCGGGTCCGCGTCCGGTTCCAGCGGCATCCCCGACCTGGCCACGCTGCCCGCCCCGGTGCGGGCGGTGTTCCAGGCGGCGTACGGCCAGGGCATCGGCACCATCTTCATGATCGCGGCGCCCTGCGCCCTGGTCGCCCTGGCTGCGGTCCTCTTCATCCGGGAGGTGCCGCTCCGGACGACGATCGAGCGGGCGGACGAGCCGGCCGACGCTGCGACGGCACGGACGGGCCAGGAGCAGCCGGTCGGCTGAGGCCGGTGGGTACGGCGCGGCGGGACTCCAGCGGGAGTCCCGCCGCTGCTGTGCAGCACGCCGCCAGGAGGACGACGGTGAGTGCGGCACCGAGCGTCGACGACAGCCACGGCGCCGCCAGCGAGGCCAGCAGGGCGGCACCCACCATGACGCTGTCGGTCAGGCCCAGCATGCCCGCGCGGTGGTGGTCGGGAACCGCGTCCTGGATGGCCTCGGTCAGCGCGCCCTCCACGTGCACCGTGGCCGCGCCGACCACGACGAGCGGGGCCAGCGCCCAGCCGACCGTGGGCGCCAGGGGTACGACGGCCAGGGCGACGCCGACCAGCACCAGGCCGAACCGGGCCCGCCCACCGGTCGTGCGACCCAGCCGCCACAGCGCCGGGGCCGCCAACGCCCCGAACCCCACCATCGCGGCGGCGAGGCCGTAGCCCCGCGCCCCGCCCCGCCAGGCTTCCGTGGACAGGGGCAGGAGCGCGAGGACCAGGGCTGCGTCCACCGCGTTGAGCAGACCGGCCAGGACGACGGCCCGGGTCGCGGTGCCGGAGGCACGCATCGACGACCAGGCGCTGCCCGCGACAGGAGTCGTCCCCGGGGCGGTGGGTCCCGGGTGGGGCAGGCGGACGCCGGCCAGCGGGACCAGCGCCAGCGCCGAGAGGCCGACGGCCACGACCGGCACGAGGGCCCGCGGGGCGCCGAGCAGCAGGCCGCCCACCGCCGGCCCCACGACGAACGAGGCCACCTCGATGGTCACCAGCAGGTCGGTGGCCCGGCGCCGCGCCGGGCCGGCCACCGACGGCATCGCGGCGGCCAGCGCCGGGTAGGCCGGGGTGCCGCAGGCCACCGCCAGCGAGGCCGTCAGCACCGCGACGAGCAGCGCGTCGGTGGCCACGGCCACGCCGCTGAGGGCCAGCAGGCCCACCCGCAGCAGCACCGTGCACCGCACCAGCCGGTCGCGGCGGTAGCGGTCGGCCAGCCGGCCCGTGGCCCACGACAGCACCACGTAGGGCAGCATCCGCGCCGCGCCGGTGAGCCCGACGAGCAGGTCGGTCCCCGGTCCGTCGCCGCCGCGCTCCCAGACCAGGACCAGCAGCAGTGGCCACGGCAGCGACATGCCGAGCGAGGCCAGCGCGTGGCTCACCAGCAGCCGGCCCACCGGGGCGGGCAGGGCACCGCGGTGCGGCGTCATCGCGACAGGTGCGTGGCCAGCGGGGCGAAGCCGTTGAACCCCACGGTGGAGTAGCAGGCGGTGTAGGCACCCGCGGAGAGCAGCTCGACCGTGTCCCCCTCGGCCAGCGCCAGGGGCAGCTGGACGGGGGTGTGCTCGTACAGGACGTCGGCGCTGTCGCAGGTCGGCCCGGCCAGCACGCACGACCCGACGGGGCCGCCGTCGGCGCTGGTGCGCAGCCGGTAGCGGATCGCCTCGTCGAGGGTCTCCACCAGCCCGGTGAACACCCCGGCGTCCAGGAACACCCACCGGGCGTCCCCGCGGTGCACGACGCCGACCACCCCGGCCACCAGGGTGCCCGCGTCCCCGACGACCGCGCGGCCCGGCTCCAGCAGCGTGCGCGGCCGGTGGGCCCCGAAGTGCCGTCGCAGCGCCAGCTCGATCGCCGCGGCGTACGACGGCAGCGGCGGGCAGGGGCCCTCGTGGTGCGCCGGCAGCCCGCCGCCGAGGTCGAGCAGCCAGGGCGTCAGGCCGTGTGCGCGCAGCGTGGCGAAGACCGCCGCCGCCTCCGCGACCGGGGCGTCCCAGGCCTGCGGGTCGCGCTGCTGGGAGCCGACGTGGAAGGCCACCCCGGCGGCGTCCAGGCCGAGCGCGTCCGCCAGCATCAGGAGGGGGACGGCCTCGGCGGCGGTGCAGCCGTACTTGCGGGACAGCGGCCAGTCCGAGCCGGCTCCGGAGGTGGTGGTGCGGCACAGCACCGAGACGCCGGGCGCCGCCTCGGCGACCTTGCGGACCTCCTCGAGGGAGTCGACCACGAAGAGCCGCACGCCCAGGGCCGCGGCCCGCTCGACGTCGGCGCGGCGCTTGACCGGGTGGGAGTAGACCAGGTCTGCCGGTGCGGCCCCGGCGGTCAGCACGGCCTCGACCTCGGCCGGGCTGGCCACGTCGAAGCAGGCCCCGGCGGCGGCCAGGGCCCGCAGCAGCGCCGGGGCCGGGTTCGCCTTGACCGCGTAGTGCACCCGCGTCCCGGGCAGCACGGCGCCGATGCGCCGGTAGCGGGTCACCGCGGCGGCCACGTCCAGGACGAGGTACGGCGTCGACGGCCCCGTCGGGTCGACGGTGGCCGGGACGGCGGTCTGCGCGGGGAAGACCGAGGTGGAGGAGACGGCGGAGGTGGAGGGGACGGCGGTGAGCAGCGGCACGGGCATGGGGGCGTCCTGACGCGGTGGCGAGGTGCCGTCCCCGAGCCGGACGGCCGGTCACCTGCTCAGGAGCACCACCGTGCGCCGGTGATACCGCCCGGACCTCAGGCGCTCCGGAACCACCCCGCGGTGTCCGCGGCCAGGTCGCGCCCGACCGGGTCGGCACCGCTGGAGAGCACCAGGTCGCCGGCCTCGTCGGGGAGCGGCTGGGCGTCCGAGCCGCAGTTGACCACGCAGACGAGGTCGCCGCGCCGGAAGGCGAAGGTCCCCGGCGCGGAGTCCAGCAGCTCGACGCCGACACCGTCGCCGGCGTCGGGCCGGGCCGGCAGCTCGGCGAGCAGCTCGCGGCGCAGGTGGAGGACCCGCCGGAAGAAGGCCAGCGTCGAGCCCTCGTCGGCCTGCTGCCGCTCCACCGTCACCTCGTCCCAGGACGCCGGCATCGGCAGCCAGGGCTGGCCCTCGCCGGGTCCGAAGCCGAAGGGCGCCGTCGAGCCCGACCAGGGCAGGGGCACGCGGCTGCCGTCGCGACCGACCTCGCCGGTGCGGAACCACGACGGGTCCTGCCGGTGCTCGGCCGGTACGTCGACCTGCTCGAGGCCGAGCTCCTCGCCCTGGTAGACGTACGCCGAGCCGGGCAGCGCCATCATCGTGAGGGCGGCCGCCCGGGCGCGGGCCACGCCGGTGGCCCCGCCGCCGTACCGGGTGGTCTCGCGCACCACGTCGTGGTTCGAGAGCACCCAGGTGGGCGTCGCGTCGACGAGGCCGACCGCGTCGAGGGTGTCGACCACGACCCGGCGGAACGCGGTGGCCGACCAGTCCGCGAGCAGCCACTCGAAGTTGAAGGTCTGCTGCAGCTCGTCGGGCCGGATGTAGCGCGCCATCGACTCCGCCGACCCGCTCCAGGCCTCGGCCACCGCCATCCGGTCGCCGTCGTAGGAGGCCAGCACCTTGTGCCAGCGGCGGTACACCTCGTGCACCTCGGGCTGGTCCCACATCGGGTGCGGCGGCTTCTGGCCGGGCTCGGCCGGGGTCAGGTCGAAGGGCTTGTAGAGGCCGTGGGCGACGTCGATGCGGAAGCCGTCGACGCCCCGGTCCAGCCAGAACCGCAGGACGGACTCGAACTCGTCGCCGACCTCCGGGTTCCACCAGTCCAGGTCCGGCTGCGTGCTGTCGAACAGGTGCAGGTACCACTGGCCGTCCTCAGCCGGGTCCACGCCGGGCCCCCGAACATCGACTGCCAGTTGTTGGGCGGCTCGGAGCCGTCCGGACCGGTGCCGTCGCGGAACACGTAGCGGCCGCGGGCCGGCTCACCGGGCGCCGCAGCCAGCGCCTCGCGGAACCACGGGTGCTCGCTCGAGGTGTGGTTGGGCACCACGTCGACGATCACCCGCAGGCCCAGCGCGTGGGCGTCGGCCAGCAGGATGTCGAAGTCCGCCAGGGTGCCGAACAGCGGCTCCACGTCGCGGTAGTCCGAGACGTCGTAGCCGTGGTCGTGCTGGGGCGAGGGGTAGAACGGCGTGATCCACACGGCGTCCACGCCCAGGTCGGCCAGGTACGGCAGCCGGGAGGTGATCCCCGGCAGGTCGCCGACACCGTCGCCGTCGCCGTCGGCGAAGCTGCGGACGTAGATCTGGTAGCAGACGGCGTCCTGCCACCACGGGCTCGACGCGGAAGTGATTTGCACGATCCAAGTGCAAGCCCGCCGGGGAGGGGGTGTCAAACCGATCGGCCTCCTCGGGGCTGTGACGGCGCTCTCCTCCTCGCCGAGGCGTCCCGTCCTGCGCGCGATGACCCGCCGAGGCGTCCCGTCCTGCGCGCCAGACCCGCCGAGGCGTCCCGTCCTGCGCGCCAGACCCGCCGAGGCGTCCCGTCCTGCGCGGCGGTGGCCGGCCTACGAGCCGTCCGGGTCGGCCCCCGGCGGGACGATGACCACGGGGCAGGAGGCCAGCCGGGACAGGCTGTCGGCCACGGACCCGAGCGTGCTGCGGATGAGCCCGCCGACCCCGTGGCTCCCCATCACCATGAGCTGGCTGTCGGCCGAGACCCGCACCAGCACCTCGACCGGGTCACCCTCCAGGAGCTGCGCGGAGAAGGGCGCTCCGGCCCCGTCGCCGCCGATCGCGACCGGGTGGCCGACCGTGGTGGCCTCCTGCAGCCGGAGGGCGGACCGCCGAGCCGCCTCGGTGGCGTCCGGGTCCTCGGTGGCGTCGGGGTCCTCGGGGTCGTCGGGACTCTGGGGCGACCCCGCCCGGTAGGCGGTGACCACCTCGACGGGGCACCCCCGCAGCGAAGCCTCCTGCAGGGCCCAGGCCAGGGCCCGGCGGCTGCCGGGGGAGCCGTCGGCGGCCACGCGGATGGCGGCGGGCTGGTCGAGCTGCATCGAGGTGCCTCCTGGGTGGGTCGGGTGGCCGGGAGCCGGGTGCGACTACGCCGCCACGAGCACCGTGCAGTGTGCCCGGGCCAGGCAGCGTTGCGCCACCGTCGGGCCCCCGTCGTCGGCCGGGGTGGGCACGTGCTCGCCCACGACCAGGCAGCGGGCGCCCGAGCTGGCCCGGGTCAGCACCTCCGAGGGGTCGCCCTCGACGACCACCCAGGTCAGCGGGGGCATGGTCTCCAGGTGCCGGCGGGTACGGGCCAGCGCGTCGGCGTGCACGCGTGGCGCCCACCGGTAGCCGGCGTGGGACAGCATCACCTCGTGGCCAGGGTCGTCCGGGGCCGGGCACGACCACGCGGTCACGACCTCCACCGAGCCACCGCGGGCCGCCGCCCGCTCCAGCGCCACGCGCAGGGCGGTCACGCTGCTGGCGAGCCGCCCACGCCGACGGAGACGAGCATGACGGCCGCCGAGAGCCGCATCGCGCGGCGGTACATCATCCGGTCGTCGTGCGAGGTGGCGCCGCGCACGTACAGGTACAGCGCGACGCCCAGCATGAAGGCGGCACCGGTCTTGTACGCCGCGAGCACGGTGTGCGGGAAGGTCACCAGCTGCACCTTGTCGAGCAGCACCGCCAAGAAGTCGGTGAGCTCGGCGCGGCCGGTGGTGGGGTTGTAGCGGTAGCCGACGGGGTGCTGCATCCAGGAGTCGGCCGCCAGGATGAAGTACGCCGAGAGCAGCGTGCCCACGTGCACGGCCCAGATGCAGGCGGCGTGCACCCGGCGCGGGAGCCGGTCCCAGCCGAAGATCCACAGCGGGTCCACGGGCCGTCCTTCGGGTCGTCGAGGGGTTCCGTCCCGAGTCTGGGGACCGGCGCGATCGCCTGGACAGGGACCAAGGACCCCACCTCGACCGACCGAGGTCCCGTCCCGGGGCGCAGCCGTCGTGGTGGTGGCGGGCCGGGGGTGAGGTGGTCATACTTCGGCCATGACGACCCCTGCGGTGCTGCTCGAGCAGCTGCGGGCCGTGCTCGACGGGATCCCCGGGATGGTCGGCTACTGGGACCGCGACCTGCGCAACATCTTCGCCAACAAGGCGTACCTGGCCATGTTCGGGCTGACGACCGAGGACATCCGCGGCCGGCACATCAGCGAGGTCCTCGGTCAGGAGGTCTACGCCGCCAACCTGCCGCACCTGCAGGCCGCCCTCGAGGGTCACGAGCAGACCTTCGACCGGGAGCTGGTCGACGTGGCCGGTCGCACCCACCACACGCAGGCCTCCTACCTGCCCGACGTGCGCGACGGCGAGGTGGTGGGCATCTTCGTGCTGGTCACCGACGTGACCGCCCGCACCGTGGCCGAGCGCGAGCTGCAGGTGGTCACCGACCGCTACCGGGCCCTGGTCGGCAGCACCCCCAACGGCTTCGTGCTGGTCGTGGAGCCGGACCTGCGCCTGGTCGTCGCGGGCGGGCTGGGCCTGGCCGCGCTGGGACTGGGCCCCGAGGACCTGGAGGGGCGCACCGTCGACGAGGCGCTGCCGGTCGCGCTGGCGCAGGAGCTGCGCCGGCACCTGGCCACCGCCCTGGCCGGCGGGTCGACCGGGTGGCGGCACGACCTCGGCCCCCAGTCGTTCACGCTGACGGCCGGTCCGGTCACCGGCGAGGACGGGAGCGTGCGCTCCGCCATCGTCACCGCGACCGAGATCACCGAGACCTGGCGCGACTCCCGCACCTGGTCGGCCCTGCACGCCATCGCCCTGCACGTCGCCCGCCAGGCCGCTCCCCGTGAGATCGCCGGTCTCATCGCCTCCGCGCTGACCGACGTCTTCGGGGTCGACCACGCCGTGGTCATCCGCTTCGCCGGACCGACCCGGGCCGAGGTGCTGGCCGCCGCCCCGCACCGGCTCGAGGGCCTGCCGGACGACATCGAGCTGCGGGCCGACGACGGCACCGCCCTGAGCAAGGTGCGCGCCACCGGCCGCCCGACCCTGGACCGCTTCCCCGACGGCACCGCCCAGGGGGAGCGGCTGGCGGCGAGCGGTATGAGGGTCGGCTGCACGGCTCCCATCCGCTGCGAGGGCGAGGTGTGGGGAGCCATCGGGCTGACGGCTGCGGACGCGAGCCTGCTCGACACCGGCGTCGCGGACCACCTCGTCGCCTTCGCCGAGCTGGTCGAGATCGCCATCGACAACACCGAGGCGTGGGGCGCGCTCTCGTGGGACGCGGCGGTCGACGACCTGACCGGGCTGCCCAACCGGCGGACCTTCTACGAGCGCCTGCACGAGGAGGTCGAGCGGGCCCGGCGGGCCGAGCGCCCCCTGACCGTGGGGATGCTCGACCTCGACCACTTCAAGCGCGTCAACGACGCGCACGGGCACCCGGTCGGCGACCGGGTGCTGGCCGAGCTGGGCCGTCGGATGCGGCGCGCCTCCCGGGCCGGCGAGACCGTGGCCCGGGTGGGTGGCGAGGAGTTCGCCTGGATCCTCCCGGACTGCGACAGCCCCACCGCGGTCGCCGCGGCCGAGCGGCTGCGCGGCGCCGTCTCCGACGAGCCGTTCGCCGGGGTGGGCACCCTCACCGTGTCGGTCGGCCTGTGCACCCGCTCGGTGCTGGGGTCGACCGACGACCTCGTGGCCGGCGCCGACCAGGCCCTGTACGCCGCCAAGCAGGGCGGCCGCGACCGGGTCGAGGTGCACCCCCCCGGCGGGCCCACGGGGCCCCGCTGACCCTGGGACGGGACCCCGGACCGGACCCAGGACCGGACCCAGGACCGGACCTCGGGACCTTGGTCCCGCCCGCGCGTGCCCTGCGGCCCTGCCCGGGCGGGGTGACCGTGTCCCACGGTGGTCTGCATGACCAGTCCCGTGGCCCCCGGCTCCGTTCCCGTCGGGCTCGAGCCGTGAGCCGTAGCGTGGAGCTGGGCGCGGTCGAGTGCCGCGCGCTGCTCGCCGCCGGCGTGGTGGGGCGGATCGCCATGGCGACGCCGGTCGGACCGCGCATCACACCGGTGAGCTACGCGCTGGACGGCGACGCGGTGGTGTTCCGCACGACGCCGTACAGCGAGCTGAGCACCTACGGCTGGAACGTCGACCTGGCCTTCGAGATCGACCACCTCGACCACGACACCCACCAGGGGTGGAGCGTGGTGGCCATCGGACGCTCCCGCGTGGTGGAGGACCCCGAGGAGATCGCCCGGATCCGGCGGCAGTCGGACCCGCGGCCGTGGGCCTCGGGCCTGCGCACCCTGTACGTCAGCCTGCCCTGGCGGACGCTGACGGGCCGCCGTCTCGGCGAGGGCTGGACCCGCGCGAGCATGGTGCCCGTGCGCCGGACGGTCTGCCCCCCGCCCCACCGGGCCTAGGCTCAGCCCCATGACGGAGACCGTCCCACCCGGACCGGACCTCCCCGAGGACGCACGCGCGCTGCTCGACGCCGTGGTGGCGATCAGCTCCGAGCTCGACCTGCACAGCATGCTGGACCGCATCGTGGTCTCGGCCTGCCGCCTGACCGGGGCCCGTTACGGCGCCCTCGGCGTGCTGGGCAACGCGGGCGAGCTCGTCGACTTCGTCACCGCGGGCCTCACCCCGGACGAGCACGCGGCCATCGGCGACCTGCCCCGTGGTCACGGCATCCTCGGGCTGCTCATCGAGCAGCCGCACCCGCTGCGGCTCGAGCACCTCTCCGCCCACCCGTCCTCCTACGGCTTCCCCGCGCACCACCCTCCGATGGACACCTTCCTCGGGGTGCCGGTCCGCATCCGGGGCACCGTGTTCGGCAACCTCTACCTGACCGAGAAGGCCGGTGGGGGCCGCTTCACCGAGCAGGACGAGCAGCTGGTCGACGCCCTGGCCCGGGCGGTGGGGCTGGTCATCGACAACGCCCGCTCCTTCGCCCAGAGCGAGCGGCGCCGACAGTGGCTGGAGGCCTCCGCCCGCATCAACGAGGCCCTGCAGCCGCCCGTGGACGTCGAGGACGCCCTGGCCCTCATCGTGGTCGGGGTCCGCCGCGTGCTGCCCGCCTCCGCCGTGGCCGTGGTGCACCGCGAGGGCGACGGGTACGCCGTGGCCTCGGCCGACGGGTCGGCGACCTCGGAGGTCGAGGGGCTCATCGGCGAGCTGGGGCGCGAGATCGAGCGGTCCGAGCGCGACGTCGAGCTGGTCGTCGTACCCCGGGGCGGGCACGGCTCGGTGGTGCTGGTGCCGGTGCGGGCCCACCTGGCCGCCACCGGCGGTGCTGATGGTGGTGCTCGAGGGCGGGATGGCCGGGCTGATGGCCGAGGAGGTCGAGCTGCTGGCGTCCTTCGCCGACCAGGCCTCGCTGGCCCTGGACCGGGCGCAGGCCATCTCCGACCGCGCCGAGCTCATGCTGGTGGCCGACCGGGAGCGGATCGCCCGCGACCTGCACGACCTGGTCATCCAGCGCCTCTTCGCCACCGGCCTGCACCTGCAGGGAGCTCGCCGCTTCGCCACCGGGGACGAGGTCCGCGGACGGCTGGACAGCGCCGTGGACGACCTCGACGTGACCATCCGCGACATCCGCTCGACCATCTTCGAGCTCCAGCGCAGCCACGACGGGTCCCTGCGCGCCGACGTGCGCGGCGTGGTGAAGGAGTACGTCCCCGTGCTCGGCTTCACGCCCGTGGTGCGCACCCACGGGCCGGTCGACGCCGCCTCCACGCCGGCGGTCGCCGCCCAGCTGCTGGCCGTGGTGCGGGAGGCGCTGTCCAACGTGGCCCGGCACGCCCAGGCCGACGCCGCCGCGGTCGAGGTGGGCGTCGAGGGCGAACGGCTGACGCTGGTCGTCACCGACAACGGCTGGGGGCTGCCCGCGGACCGCCGGGAGAGCGGGCTGCGCAACGTGCGCCGGCGGGCCGCCGACCTGGGCGGCACCGTGCAGCTGCTGGCCGAGCAGCCGCACGGCACCAGCCTGGTGTGGGTCGTGCCCCTGGCCGGGGCCGCTCAGCCCGCCTGAGGCCGCTCGACCGGGCTCAGGGCGACCAGGTCCAGCCCGCCACCTCGGGGATGTCCTCGCCGTGGGTGCGCGTCCAGTCCCGCGCCCGCACCCGGGCGTCGACCATGTCCTGGCGCAGGTGCCCGGCGTTGGCCCCCAGCGAGGGCACCCGGTCCACCACGTCCATGACCAGGTGGTAGCGGTCCAGGTCGTTGAGCATCACCATGTCGAACGGCGTGGTGGTCGTGCCGCGCTCCTTGAACCCGCGCACGTGCAGGTGCTGGTGGTTGTGCCGCCGGTAGGTCAGCCGGTGCACCAGCCACGGGTAGCCGTGGAACGCGAACACCACCGGGGTGTCGGTGCCGAACAGGGCGTCGTACTCCCGGTCCGCCATGCCGTGCGGGTGGTCCTCCTCCGGCAGCAGCCTCATCAGGTCCACCACGTTGACGACCCGGACCCGGAGGTCGGGCAGCCGATCGCGCAGGATGGAGACCGCGGCCAGGGTCTCCAGGGTGGGGATCTCGCCGGCGCAGCCCAGCACCACGTCGGGGGCGCCGCCCTGCGCGTCGTTGCTGGCCCACTCGAAGATGCCGGCGCCCCGGGCGCAGTGCAGCGCGGCCGACTCGACGTCCAGCCAGTCGGCCTGGGGCTGCTTGCCGGCCACCACGACGTTGACGTAGTGCCGCGAGCGCAGGCAGTGGTCGTAGGTCGAGAGCAGCGTGTTGGCGTCCGGCGGCAGGTAGACGCGCACGACCGACGGGTCCTTGTTCATCACGACGTCGAGGAAGCCGGGGTCCTGGTGGGTCGACCCGTTGTGGTCCTGGCGCCAGACGTGGGAGGACAGCAGGTAGTTCAGGCTGGCCAGCGGACGCCGCCACGGCACCGCCGTGCTGGCCTGCAGCCACTTGGCGTGCTGGTTGAACATCGAGTCGATGATGTGGATGAACGCCTCGTAGCAGGTGAACAGCCCGTGCCGCCCGGTGAGCAGGTAGCCCTCGAGCAGGCCCTGGCAGACGTGCTCGGAGAGCAGCTCGACGACCCGGCCCTCCCGGTCCAGCCGCTCGTCGTACTCCTCCACACCGGCCTGCCATCGCCGCCCGGTGACCTCCAGGATGTCCTGGAGGCGGTTGCTGGCCAGCTCGTCGGGCGCGAAGGTCAGGAAGTTGTCGGGGTTGAGCCGGGTCACCTCGCGCAGCCAGCCGCCGAGGACCCGGGTGGCCTCGTGGGCCGTCGCTCCGGGGGCGGGTACGTCGACGGCGAAGTCGCGCCAGTCCGGCAGCCGGAGGTCGCGCAGCAGCGACCCCCCGTTGGCCACCGGGTTGGCGCTCATCCGGGCATCGCCGACCGGTGACATCTCGAGGAGGAAGGGCATCGGACGGCCCTCCTCGTCGAAGAGCTCGCGGGGACGGTAGGACCGCATCCACTCCTCGAGGACCGTGCGGTGCTCGGCGTTGTCGTGGGCGCCGGGCAGCGGCACCTGGTGGGCGCGGAAGGTGCCCTCGACCTGCTGGCCGTCGACCACCGGCGGGCACGTCCAGCCCTTGGGGGTGCGCAGCACGATCATCGGCCAGCGCCGGTCGACGGGGGAGCCGCCGCCACGGGCCTCGGCCTGGAGCTCCGCGATGCGGTCCAGGCAGGTGTCCATGGCGGCCGCCATCAGCTGGTGCACCGTGCCCGGGTCGTCGCCGGACACGACGTGCGGCTCGTAGCCGTAGCCGCGCATCAGCTCCAGCAGCTGCTCCTCGGGGATCCGGGCCAGCAGCGTGGGGTTGGCGATCTTGTAGCCGTTGAGGTGCAGGATCGGCAGCACCGCCCCGTCGCGGACCGGGTCGACGAAGGTGCCGCAGTGCCAGCTGGTCGACAGCGGACCCGTCTCGGCCTCGCCGTCACCCACCACGCAGAACGCGACGAGGTCCGGGTTGTCGAGCACGGCGCCGTACGCGTGCAGGAGCGAGTAGCCCAGCTCGCCACCCTCGTGCAGCGAGCCGGGGGTGTCCGGCGCGCAGTGGCTGGGCACGCCGCCGGGGAAGGAGAACTGGCCGAAGAACGACCGCATCCCCACGGCGTCCTGCGAGATGTGGCTGTACAGCTCGGAGTACGTGCCCTCGAGCCAGGCGCACGCGTTGGGGCCGGGGCCACCGTGGCCCGGGCCGGCCAGGAAGACCGCGGACAGGCCGCGGGCCTTGATCTGGCGGTTCGCGTGGACGTGCACCAGGTTGAGCCCGGGCACTGTGCCGAAGTGGCCCAGCAGCCGCGGCTTGACGTGCTCGGGCGTGAGCGGCTCGGTCAGCAGCGGGTTGTCGCGCAGGTAGATCTGGCCCACGGCCAGGTAGTTCGCGGCCCGCCACCAGGCGTCGGTGCGGGCCAGCTCCTCGGGGTCGAGGGGACCGTCGGCCCCCTCCAGCGAGTACGGGACAGGGGCCTGGGAGACGCCGGACGAGGACACCTGGTCGACCGGGGAGTCGGCCGAGGTGTCCCCGCCCATGCTGGCAAGGGTGGTCAACGCAGGACCGGGTGACGGCGCACGACGGAGGTCATGGACCACATCTTGCCCAGACCCCAGGTGTCGCCCGCAAGGGTCAGACCGACCACGACCATGGCGGCGGCGCCCAGGATGTGGTCGTCGAGGACCGGGTTGTTGGCGGGCGGCAGCGCGACGGTCCACATCAGGAGGTACATGAGCGTGCCGGCCGCGGTGCCGAGGCGGATGGCCACCCCGGAGGTCAGCGTCACGCCGATGGCCAGCAGGCCGAGCATGAACAGCACGTTGACCCAGCCCTGGCCGGCGATGGAGTGGTAGAAGCCCTCCAGCGGGCCGTCCGCTCCGAACTTCAGGAACCCGAGCGTGGGGTTGCCGCCATGGATCCAGGCGTCCTTGCCGAGGTCGATGCCGGTCTTGGCGCCCGTGGCGTCGGTGATGGCCCCGGTGGAGAAGCCCAGGCCGAGCAGCTTGTCGAGGAACGCCCACAGGAAGGTCAGCCCCAGGACGATCCGCAGGGCGCCCAGCGCCCGACGGGCCGTGCCGTCGGTGACCACGGCCTCCTGCGCGATCGGGGTGGCCGACGCCTCGGAGATGAGCTGTGCGGCGTGCGAACGGATGGTGCTCATGTCGTCTGCCTCCTGCGCGGGACCCCCGGTGGGTCCGTTTGCGCTGACACCCTCACCCTTGTCGCAGGCTGACCGTCCGGGCAGGGCCGTCGGGCACCTCGCGGGGGGCCGGGCCCGCCGAGGCGTCCCGCTGCGCGCCGGGTGCCGAGGCGTCCCGTCCTGTCAGCCGAGCAGCTTGGGGCGAGCACGGCCGCCTGGGTCCGTCGCTCCAGGCCGAGCTTGGACAGGATGCTCGAGACGTAGTTCTTCACGGTCTTCTCGGCCAGGAAGAGGCGGTCCCCGATCTGCCGGTTGGTCAGCCCCTCGGCGATGAGGACCAGGATCTTGTGCTCCTGCTCGGTCAGCGAGGCCAGCTCGGCGTGCTCGGTCGGGCCGTTGCGCAGACGCTCGAGCACCCTGGCCGTGAGCTGAGGGTCGATGCAGGGACTGCCCGGCCGCCACGCGTCGTACGCCGTCGAGGAGGTCGTTGCCGGCGATCTGCTTGAGCAGGTACCCGGCGGCTCCGGCCAGGATCGCGGCGAACAGGGCCTCGTCGTCGTCATAGCTGGTGAGGATGAGGGCCTTGATGCTCGGGTCGACGGACCGGACGTCGCGGCACACGTCGATGCCACTGCCGTCGGGCAGTCGCGCGTCGAGGACGGCGACGTCGGGCTTCAGCGCGGGGAGGCGGGACGTGGCCTCCTGCGCCGATCCCGACTCGCCGACGATGGTCGATGTCACCCTCACTCTCCAGCAGGTCGCGCAACCCGCGGCGCACCACCTCGTGGTCGTCGAGCAGGAAGACGCGGATGGGGTCCATGCACGATGTCTACCGCACCCGCCCCGTGCCGGCGCGCGACCCGTCCACGGCTTGGGGGGAGCCGCGTGAAGGAAGGGACGCCTCGGCGGGAGGCCGCGTGAAGGAAGGGACGCCTCGAGGGGGAGCCGCGTGAAGGACGGGACGCCTCGGCGGGGAGGACGCGCGAAGGAGGGACGCCTCGGCGGGAGGCCGCGCGCAGGACGGGACGCCTCGGCCGAGGTCAGCGCTTGATCTTCTCGTACCTCGCCAGGGACTCCACGACGCTCCGCCTTGTGGTCGACCATCGGCGCCGGGTACCCAGCCGGCGGTCCGTCGGGGTGGGTGGACGGCTCGTGGACGTACTTCGTCGCCACGTCGCGCAGCTCGGGCACCCAGCGGCGCACGTAGTCGCCGTCGGGGTCGAACTTCGCGCCCTGCGTGGTCGGGTTGAAGATCCGGAAGTACGGCGAGGCGTCGGTGCCGCAGCCGGCCGCCCACTGCCAGCCGTGCATGTTGGAGGCGAGGTCGCCGTCGACCAGCCACTGCATGAAGTGCCGGCGCGCCGAGCTGCCACTCCAGGTGCAGGTCCTTGACCAGGAAGCTGGCCACGATCATGCGCACCCGGTTGTGCATCCACCCGGTCGCCCGCAGCTGCCGCATCCCGGCGTCGACGATCGGGAAGCCGGTGCGGCCCTCGCGCCAGGCCTCGAGCTGCTCGCCCGGCTCGTCGTACTCCATCTGCCCGAACTCCGGGTGCAGGTACTCCCGGGCGGACTCGGGTGGGGGAAGAGCACGTCGGCGTAGAACTCCCGGAAGGCGATCTCGCGGCGGTAGGCGGCGGCACCCTTCCTGGACCGGCCGGAGAGGTCGGCCAGCATCGTGCGCGGGTGGATCTCGCCCCACTTCAGGTGCCGCGACATCCGGCTGGTCGTGTCCAGGTCGGGCCGGTCCCGCTCCGCGTCGTAGTCGCCCAGGTGCTCCTCGACGTACGACGCCCAGTGCGCCCGGGCCGCCTGCTCGCCGGCCTCGGGGAGGTCGAGGCCCTCGGGCAGCTCGACCTCGGGCAGCTCGACGGTCCCGCCCAGGGTCAGCCACTCGACCTCGCTGGGCTCGTCGACCGGCCCGCGCCAGCCGTGCTCCGACCAGGCCCGGGAGAACGGGGTGTAGACCCGGTAGGGCTGCCCCGAGCCGTTGCGGACCCGACCGGGCGCGACGGCGTACGGCGACCCGGTGCGCACCATCTCGATGCCGGCCTCCTTCAGGGCCTCCTCCACGTCGAGGTCGCGCTGCCGGCCGTAGGGGCCGTAGTCCGCGGCGACGTGCACCCGGTCGGCGCCGACCTCGCGAGCGGCCCGCACGACCTCCTCGACCGGGTCGCCCCGGAGCACCGACAGGCCCCCGCCCCGCTCCTGCAGGGAGGCGTCGAGCGCGGCCAGCGACTGGGTGAGGTACCACCGGCGGGACACCCCTGCGGGCCCCCACAGGTGGTCGTCGAGGACGAAGAGGGGGAGCACGCCCGCCCCCTGCCCGGAGGCGCAGGCGTCGAGGAGGGCGGGGTTGTCGGACAGACGCAGGTCCCGGCGGAACCACATCACGGCTGGAGTCGGCACGCCCTCCACTGTGCCAGGCACCTCCGACAGGTCGGAGGGTCGCTGAGGACGCGTAGGACAGAATGGCCCGGTGAGCGACCTGATCGACACCACCGAGATGTACCTGCGCACCATCTACGAGCTGGTGGAGGAGGGCATCGTGCCCCTGCGCGCGCGGATCGCGGAGCGGCTGCACCAGAGCGGGCCGACCGTGAGCCAGACGGTCGCGAGGATGGAGCGCGACGGGCTGCTCACCGTCGAGGGGGACCGCCACCTCGAGCTGACCGGGCAGGGCGAGCAGCTCGCCGTCCGCGTGATGCGCAAGCACCGGCTGGCCGAGCGTCTGCTCAGCGACGTCATCGGGCTCGAGTGGGAGCTCGTGCACGCGGAGGCCTGCCGCTGGGAGCACGTGATGTCCGAGACGGTGGAGCGCCGGCTGGTCGAGCTGCTGGGCCACCCCACCGAGTCGCCGTACGGCACCCCCATCCCGGGGCTGGCCGAGCTGGGCGAGAGCGGGGACGGCGCCGAGTTCATGACCGGCGTGGAGCCGCTCGACCTGGTCGTGAAGGGCTCGGAGGAGACCCGGGTGCTGGTACGGCGCATCGGCGAGGAGATGCAGAAGGACGAGCAGGTGATGGCCGCGCTCCACCGGGTCGGCGCGCTGCCGGACAAGGTCGTCACGGTCGCGACGGGGGCCGGGGGCATCCTCATCGGCAGCGGTGGCGAGACGGCCGAGATCGACCTCGACCTCGCGTCCCACCTCTTCGTGCACCGGCTCTGAGGCGGGCGGGGTACGCCGGGGCGGGGTGTCAGGGCTCGCTCCGCTCGCACCTCGACCAGCGGGCGTCCGCTCGCACCTCGACCAGCAGGTGGGGGCTAGCCGGCGCACCGCCCGGCCAGCTCGCCGAGGAACTCCGAGGTGCCGTGCTCGAGCTTGACCACGGGCAGGTCGTCGGCGCGGGTGGTGCCGCGGTTGACCACCACGACGGGGACGCCCGCCCGGGCCGCGCGCCGGACGAACCGGAAGCCCGACATCACCGTCAGCGACGAGCCCAGCACCAGCAGGGCCTCCTGGTCGGGGTCCAGCGCGTCCACGGCCGCGTAGCAGCGCTCCACCCGGGGCTTGGGCACGTTCTCCCCGAAGAACACCACGTCGGGCTTGAGGACGCCGCCGCAGTCCACGCACCCGGGGACCCGGAAGCCGGAGGTGTCGTCCAGCTCGACGTCCCCGTCGGGGCGCACCTGCACCGCCCCGTGCCGCTCGGCCCAGCCGGGGTTGAGCTCGGCCAGCCGGGCGTGCAGGGCGGCCCGGCTGGTGCCGGCCCGGCAGGACAGGCAGACGACCTCGGCGATCCGGCCGTGCAGGGCGCACAGCGACCGCGACCCGGCCTCCTCGTGCAGCCCGTCGACGTTCTGGGTGATGAGCAGCCGCAGCCGACCGGCCTCCTCCAGGTCGACCAGGGCCCGGTGCCCGGCGTTCGGGGAGGCCTGGCGCATCCGGGACCAGCCGAGGTGCGAGCGCGCCCAGTACCGCTGCTGGGCCACCGGGCCGGACACGAACTCGGAGTACGTCATCGGCATCCGGGCCGGCGCGTGCGGCCCGCGGTAGTCCGGGATGCCGGAGTCGGTGCTCATCCCGGCCCCGGTCAGCGCCACGAACGGACGCCCGGCCAGCAGGTCGAGCACCTCGGCGACGCCCGGCGCGGGCAGCGGCAGCGTGGTCATCCACACCAGTCTAGGCAGGGCACGGGGGCCGGGGCCGGGGCGTGACAGCATGGGCGCCATGACCTCTCGATCCCCGGCACCGCGGCGGGCCGTGCGTGCCTGGCTCTCCGACATGGACGGCGTCCTGGTCCACGAGGAGGAGCCCATCCCGGGGGCGGCGGACTTCATCGCGACGCTCAGGTCGACCGGACGGCCGTTCCTGCTGCTGACCAACAACTCGATCTTCACCCCGCGCGACCTCAAGGCGCGGCTGCACGCCTCGGGCATCGACGTGCCCGAGGACGCCATCTGGACCTCGGCCCTGGCCACCGCGCAGTTCCTCGACAACCAGCGGCCCGAGGGCTCGGCGTACGTCATCGGCGAGGCGGGCCTGACCACCGCGCTGCACGAGATCGGCTACGTGATGACCGAGCGGGCGCCGGACTACGTCGTGCTGGGCGAGACACGGACCTACTCCTTCGAGGCGATCACCACCGCGATCCGGCTCATCGAGAAGGGTGCGCGCTTCATCGCCACCAACCCCGACGTGTCGGGCCCGAGCGTCAACGGCCCGCTGCCCGCGACCGGCTCGGTGGCGGCACTGATCACCAAGGCCACCGGTGTCGACCCGTACTTCGTCGGCAAGCCCAACCCGCTGATGATGCGCTCGGCGCTCAACCGGATCGACGCCCACTCCGAGACCACGGTCATGGTCGGCGACCGGATGGACACCGACGTGGTCTCCGGGCTGGAGGCGGGGATGCGGACGATCCTCGTCATGACGGGCTCGACGCGTCCGGGGATGGTGGAGCGCTACCCGTACCGGCCGACGCAGGTCGTGGACTCGGTGGCCGACCTGGTGCACCTGGTCGAGGAGTGGGACGACGACGACGAGGTCGTGGACTTCGCGCGCTGAGCGAGCGGGAGCACCCGGGGTCTGACAGACTTTGCCCTCGGGTGTCAGTAACGAACTTGATACCAAGAGCGACACGGGGAAAACAGATGAGCAGAGTCCGACGCGTCCTCGCGACCTCCACCGTGGCGCTGGCCCTGGTCGCCGCCACGGTCGCCGGCTCCGGGGGTGCGGGGGCGGTCACCGCACCGGCCGGCACCCGGCCGGGGGCGGCCGTGGAGCGGACGGCCCCGCCGACCTCCCCGGCGCGGACGGCGAGCCCCGGGGCGACCGCGCTTCGACGGTCGCGCTGGCCGAGCACGCCGGCCTGCAGGTCGGGGTCAAGCACACCCGCCGCCCGACCGTTCGCGTCGGCGGCCGCACGTACCCCGCCCCGGACCCGTACCTGGCCGACCTGCCCAGCGGCACCCACCCGGACTGGGCCTACTGGCGATCCCACCGCGCCAGGACGGCCCTGGCGAGGGCCCGGGCGCACGCCGGGCGGCGACCGGCGCGACGCGTCCCCACCCCCACGTCCTGGACCGAGCGTGAGCCCCGGGGGTCGGTGGGCGAGAACGACAGCCTGGCCACCTCCGAGCACCTGAGCGACGTGGGCGTGGGGGCCGCCTTCCAGGCCGCCCGGATCAGCGGGCGCCTGTCCGGGTCGACGGTGCCGGCGTACGCGCTGAGCACCCGGGAGGACCAGGGGTCGATCCCGCGGGCCACGCGCACCAGGATCGGCGCGACGCGGCCCACCGTGCTGGTCCGCAGCCGCATCGGCGACGGCCGGCACGGCAGTGCCCGCGAGAACACCGGCGACTTCGACTTCTTCCGGGTCCGGGTGCTGGAGGGTCAGACGCTGCAGGCGACCACCAAGGGCAGCACCCTGGACACCGTGCTCACCGTGTACGACGCCAAGGGCCGCATCGTCGCCGCGAACGACGACGCCCTCGACGACACCGACGTCTTCAGCACGGTGGAGAAGCGGGTGACGCGGACCGCGACGTACTACGTGATGGTCAGCGGCTACAGCGACTCCGGGTCCGTCCCGCAGAGCCCCTTCCGGCCGGGCAGCGGGAGCGGGGCCGGGGTGGAGGGCCGCTACACCCTGCGCATCTCCGCGCAGCACGTCGACCAGGACTTCTACGGCGTGCACCTGGGCAGCGGGGACGTGCTGGCCGGGAGGCTGACCGGTGCGGCCACGACCGTCGGGGTGTCGCGCACCGACGGGCGGCGGATGGTCACCTCCACCTCGGACTTCTCCAGCTTCTACCCGGTCACCACGCAGCTGACGGGCGGCGCCGCCAGCTTCGCCTACGTCGCGGCCGAGCCGGGCTGGTACGCCGTGTCGGTGCAGCAGGGCACCGGTGGCTACCAGCTCCTGGTGGAGACCTCCCGGCCCGGCCCCGCCCGCCGACCCGCGGGAGCCGTGCAGACCGTCTACCTGGACTTCGACGGAGCCCGGCTCAACACCTTCACCTTCGGGGGCCCCGGCGTGGTGACGCTCTCGCCGCTGTCCCGGTTCCTCCCCGCTGGGGGCTGACGTCCGAGGACCTGCCGGCGGTGCAGGACGCCGTGGTGGCCGGCGTCGAGGAGAACCTGCGCACCAGCCTGGTCGAGCAGGGCCTCAACCCCGACGTCGCCGTGCGCATCCGGGACAGCGGCCACGACGCCGATCCCTTCGGCGGCACGGACGTCTCGCGCGTCGTGGTCGGCGGCACCGTCGCGCAGTCCGGCGTGGACACGATCGGCATCGCGCAGTCCATCGACCCCGGCAACGACGAGGGGTCCGAGACCGCGATGCTGCTCCTGGACCGGCTCAGCGCCCCGGCCGGCCCCGAGGACTCCCTCAACACCTACCTGCGGCCCCGCAGCCACCGGGTCGCCTTCCTGGGCCAGGCGCTGGGCAACGCGGTCTCCCACGAGGTCGGTCACCTGCTGGGGAGCTTCCACACCGACAACGACGACGCCCGCAGCAACCTGATGGACGCCGGGGGTCAGGGCTTCGGGAGGCTCTTCGGGGTCGGCCCGGACGGGGTCGGCGGTACGGCGGACGACACCGACGTCGACTTCGGGGTGGACGCCTACCTGCCGGCCGAGGGGCTGGCCGGGCAGCAGGACACCCTCAACACCAGTGCCTGGGCGTTCCTGCCGGGCGCCGGCTCCTGAGCGGGCCTCAGGCGTAGCGCGCCGCGGACCTGGCGCGGGCCTTGGCGGCCTCGACCTCCCGGTCCTTGGGCGGCGCGGAGGTGGTGAGCTCCTCGAGCAGGCGCCGGGTGGTCGCGGTGACCTCGGCGACGGCCCGGTCGAACGCGGCCTGGTTGGCCAGCGAGGGCCGGGTGGCCCCGCTGACCTTGCGGACGTACTGCAGCGCGGCGGCGTGCACCTCGTCCCCGGTGGCGGGCGGCTCGAAGTTGTGCAGGGTCCGGATGTTGCGGCACATGGCGAGAACGATAGGACGCTCAGGGCGCGCTGACGACCCGCACGCGGTCGTCCACCAGCGCCACCCGTCGGCCGCCCAGCGGCAGCACGCGCACGTCGGGACCGGTGGTGACCCAAGCGCGCTGCCGCGTCATCGACCCGTCGCGCCCCACGTGGACGGCGAGCAGCCGGGCGCGCCCGGTGTCCGCGGAGGAGGCCCAGGAGGTCTCGGCGAGAGGGGTCACCCCGGGGAGCACCGTGGTGAGGAACGTGCGGAGGGCCGGCAGGTAGGTGAAGGTGCGGGGGTCCTCCTGCACCCCGAGCGTGCGGCCGCGTCCCAGGTCGAGGACGGCGAGGCGGTGCACGGCGCGCGGGTCGCGCAGGTCGAACGTCGCCGCGCGAGCGCCCCGGTCGAGCCCGGTGCGGTCGGTGGCCTGCCCCAGGCCGAGCAGCTGCCCCCCGCCCAGGGGGTGCAGGTAGGCCGACCAGCCCGGGACCCGCAGGGCCCCCAGCAGCCGGGGGTGCCGGGGGTCGGTGAGGTCGACGGTGTGCAGCGGGTCGGTCTGCCGGAAGGTCACCAGCACCGCCAGCGGGCCGATCCAGCGCACCGCCCGCAGCTGCTCGCCCCGCCCGAGGCCGTTGAGCCGACCGGTGGGCACCAGCCGACCGCCGCGCTCGTCGAGCACCACCAGTGCGTGCTCGCGTGGTCGCCAGGGGTCACCGAGGGTGGTGACGAGCCGCAGGAGCCCGTCGTGCTCGCTCAGGGACCACCGGTCGGCCGCGGTTCCCCGGACCGAGCCGGAGGCGACGTACGTCGTACGGCCGCCGTCGATCGCGAGGGCGTGCACGGTGGTGACGCTGTTCCCGACGGAACTGCTGGCCAGGTACAGCCGGTGTGCCGAGGAGGCGACCAGCCCGGCCGGGGCCGCCACGGCGGTGGTGCTCAGCCGGTCCGTGCCGGAGAGGGTGAGGACGGTGACGGTGCCCGGCCCGGCTCCCCGGACCGGGTGGTGCACCTGCGAGCAGTCCGGGGACGCGGCCGGCTCACCCGAGGACCGCACCGAGGGCAGCCAGGCCGAGACCGGGGCGCGGAGCACCGCGTCCTGGTTGAGCGCTCGGGCGCGGCCGGGGGACAGGCCGGGGCCGGGGACGTCGAACCGGATGCGGGGCCGGTCCGCACCCACCACCACCCGCACGGTGCCGTCCTCGTAGCCGCGGGCGGCCAGCACCTCCCCGTCGAGTGTCCGCTCGCCGGTCACCCGAGGAGTGCCGGGCCCGTGCAGGTCGACGGTCAGCACGCGGCTGCGGGCCAGGATCGTGGGGGTGAGCACGGGGGACCCGAGGGTCGGGGCCCGTACCGCCACGACCGCCTGTCCGGGGGCGCCGCCCCGGGACGCACGAGCGGCGCCCGCTCGGTGCCCACCACGTACGCCCGGCCGTCGGCCAGCAGCAGCTCGGGGTGCGCCAGGGCCGGGCCGGGCAGCCTCGTGCGGGAGACCTCGCGCGGGGCGTCGCCCGTCACGTCGGTGACGACCAGCTCGCCGCCGACCAGCCGTACGACGACGCGGCCGTCGGTCTTGGCCACGTCCGGCTCGTCCACCCCGGGCTCCTGCACGGTGGTGCCGGTGGGGCTCGACCCCACGCCGGGCCCCCTCCCCGTCCCCGACCCGGCTCCCGGGTCCGCCGCCCTCCCGGAGCCCGACCGGCCCCCGGCGACCGGGACCACCTCCGACCCCTGGAGCCGTCGCGCCCACAGGGAGGGGCCGCCCAGCCCCCACGGCCCGACCAGCGGCAGGGTGGCCCGGACGTACCAGCGGCGCAGCTGCGCGCAGTCGGTGGACGAGGTCAGCGCCTCGTCGGCGGCGACCTGCACGGGGGAGGTCGCGGTGGTCCCAGGGGCCGTGACCGTCCGGCGGTCCCGTCGGTCAGGGCGTCGGCCGGAGCCGGACCACCGGGCCCGCCGGACAGCACGGCGGCCGCGGCGGTGGCGGCCAGCGCCAGCCCGGTGGTCAGCGTGACGGTGCTGCGTGGTCCCATGACGACTCCCGTTGCCACGTCGGTCCCCGGCGGAGCGACCTGGGTGGGACGCGGGGCCGCCGCGACCGGTTCCCTGGCACAGTGGGCCCTCCGGTCGACCCGCAGCGAGAAGGAGCAACCCGTGCCCCAGGACACCTCGAGCCGTGAGCTGGACCTGGTGCTGTTCGGGGCCACCGGCTTCACCGGCGGCCTGACCGCGGACTACCTGGCCCGCCACGCCCCGGCGGGCTGCCGGTGGGCCCTGGCCGGGCGCAACCCCGCCAAGCTGGCTGCGGTCCGCGACCGGCTGGCGTCGGTGGACGCCGCCCTGGCTGACCTGCCGCTGCTGCACGCCGACGTCACGGACCCCGCGTCGCTGGCCGACGTGGCCGGGCGCACCCGGGTGGTCATCACCACCGTCGGCCCGTACGTCGAGCACGGCGAGCCCCTGGTCGCCGCCTGCGCCCGGGCCGGCACGGACTACGTGGACCTGACCGGCGAGCCGGAGTTCGTCGACCTGATGTACGTCGCCCACCACGCGGAGGCGGTGCGCACCGGTGCCCGGATCGTGCACGCCTGCGGGTTCGACTCCATCCCGCACGACCTCGGCGTGCTGTTCACCGTGCAGCAGCTGCCCGAGGACGTCGCCCTGCGGGTGCGCGGGATGGTCCGCAGCAACGCCACCTTCTCCGGCGGCACGTTCGCCTCGGCCATCACGGCCTTCTCCCGCTCCGGTGCGATGCGGCGGGCCATGGCGGCCCGCCGGGCCGTCGAGCCGCGCGTGGAGGGCCGGCGGGTGCGGACCTCGGCGCGAGGCCCGCACCTCGACCGCCAGGCCGGGTTCTGGCTCGTGCCGCTGCCGACCATCGACCCCTTCGTCGTACGACGCTCGGCCGCCGCCTCGGCACGCTACGGGCCGGACTTCACCTACAGCCACTACGCGGCGGTGCGACGGCTGCCGGTGCTGGTGGGCGGCCTGGGGGTGGTGGCCGCGGTCGGCGCGAGCGCGCAGGTGCCGCCGCTGCGCCGGTTCCTCATCAGCCGGGTCCCCCAGGGGGAGGGGCCCAGCGAGGAGCGTCGCGCGCGGTCGTACTTCTCCGTCCGCTTCATCGGCGAGGGCGGCGGCCGGACGGTCCTCACCGAGGTCCGCGGCGGGGACCCCGGCTACACCGAGACCTCCAAGATGCTGGCGGAGTCGGCCCTGTGCCTGGCCTTCGACGACAACCCGCCCACGGCCGGGCAGGTGACCACCGCCACCGCCATGGGGGAGAACCTGCTGCAACGGCTGGTGCGGGCCGGGCTGTCCTTCCAGGTGGTCAGCAGCACCCAGTCCTGAGCATGTCCGCAGGCTGAGACACGTTCCTCAGGTCAGGCACGCCCCGTCCGAGGTATCCCGGAGATGGATGTCGATGCCCTGGGGAGAGCTGTGCTGATGAGGATCCGGTCGCTGCTGCGCGTCCGCCGTTCGACGATGGCCGTGCTGGTGGTGACGCCGCTGGCCCTGACCGCCGCGGCGCAGGTCATCCCACCGTCCACGGCGCCCTCGCCGGCCCCGGTCGGACGGTCCGCGTCGCTGGCGGGCCTGCAGTCGGTGGCCGACCGCACGACGATCGCCGGCACCCTGGCCCTGTCCACCCCCGCGGAGCGCAACCGTCGCATCGAGGTCAGCAGCAGCAAGGGCAGCCACGTGTGGACGGCCAGCTCCCTGGCCGAGCACGACCTGCCGTCGGCGGCCATGCACGCCTACCGCGCGGCGGCCCGCACGACCGCCCACGACGAGCCCGGCTGCCACCTGCCCTGGACGCTGCTGGCCGGCATCGGCCGGGTGGAGTCCGACCACGGCCGCTACGGCGGGTCGACGCTGGGCAGCGACGGCGTGCCCCGCCCCGCCATCGTCGGCATCGCGCTGGACGGCGTCGGGCCGGTGGCCGCCATCCACGACACCGACGACGGCCGCTTCGACGGCGACACCGTGTGGGACCGCGCCGTGGGCCCGATGCAGTTCATCCCCTCCACCTGGCGTACGGCCGGCCGTGACGGCGACCACGACGGCGTGCGCTCGCCCAACGACATCGACGACGCGGCGCTGGCCTCCGCGGCGTACCTGTGCCGCGGTGGCCGGGACCTGTCGCTTCCGTCGGCCCGACGGGCCGCGATCTTCAGCTACAACCCCTCGACGTACTACGTCGACCTGGTCAGCGCCTTCGCGGACGGCTACCGCACCGGCACCTTCTCGATCCCCTCGCCGGAGGCCAGCGCGGCCGACGGCGACGGCGTGGTGCACCTGTCCGCGGACCGGTCCACACGGGCCGAGGCCAAGGCGAAGGCGAAGGCGAAGGCGAAGGCCAGGGCCCACGCCGAGGCGAAGGCCGGCAGGAACGGGAAGGGCACGCCGTCGGCTAAGCCCGGCAAGGCCACGCCGCACCCCACCAAGCCGGCCACCAAGCCGTCCCCCGTCCAGGGGCCGAAGCCCCAGCCGTCGCCGCCGGCCCCCTCGTCCACGCCGAAGCCCCAGCCCACCGAGCACCCCGAAGCCGACCCCGACCCCGACGCCCACCCCGACGCCGCCCGTCCTGCAGACGGCCACCGGTCCGGTGCTGGCCGTGAGCGGGGGCTGGAGCGTGGGTGGGGTGCGCCTGACCGTCGACGACCTGGGCCCGGTCACCGCCCGGGACTACGACGGGGACGGCACCGTGGAGCCGGTCGCGGCCGAGCTGGACGGCCTGGTCACCACCGGACACGCGACCGTGCTGAGCTACTACACCCAGCCGAGCTTCACGGTGCACGGCCTCGACCTGGGCTGAGCGCCCGTCGCCACCACGACCGGCACGGGTACGCGGACGACCGGGTCAGCGGGCGAAGAGCGCGTCGCCGAGGTAGCCGCCGGGGCGGACCCCCGGGGGCACCGCGAAGAGCGCCGAGCCGGTGTGCTCGAGGTACTCCATCAACCCGTCGTCGCGCGAGAGCCTGGTCTGCATGGGGATGTACTGCGTGTCCGGGTCACGGACGTAGGCCACGAAGAACAGCCCGGCGTCCAGGCGCCCCAGGTCGTCGTTGCCGTCGGTGAAGTTGTAGCCGCGGCGCAGCATCCGCACGCCCTTGTTCTGCGAGGGGTGGGCCAGCCGGACGTGGGAGTCCATCGCCACCAGCGGCTGCCCGTCGGACCCCTTGACGGCGAGGTCGGGCTCGGTGAACTCGGTGCCCCCGGACAGCGGCGCGCCCTGCTTGCGGTCGCGGCCGACCAGCTTCTCCTGCTCCGAGAGCGAGGTCCGGTCCCAGGTCTCGATGTGCATGTTGATGCGGCGCGCCACCAGGAACGAGCCGTCGACCAGCCAGGCCGCCCCGGGGTCGTCGCCCCGGCCCACCCAGACGTGCTCGTCGACGGCCGACGGCTCCTCGGCCTTGAGGTTGGCGGTGCCGTCCTTGAAGCCGAACAGGTTGCGGGGCGTGGCCTGCGCGGTGGAGGTCGACGACGTGCGACCGAAGCCGAGCTGGGACCAGCGCAGGGCCGCGGTGCCGAAGGCGATCCGCGACAGGTTGCGGATCGCGTGCACCGCGACCTGCGGGTCGTCGGCGCAGGCCTGCACGCACAGGTCGCCGTCACTGCGACCGGGGCGCAGCGCGTCGGCGGGGAAGTGCGGCAGACGACGCAGGGCCTTCGGCTGCCGGGCGGCCAGGCCGAAGCGGTCCCGGCCGTCGGCGTCGCGGAACAGCGAGGGACCGAAGCCGAAGGTGAGGGTCAACCGGGACGGCGGCAGGCCCAGGGCCTCGCCGGTGTCGCCGGGCGGGGAGTCGTAGGGCAGGGGGACGCCGCCGCCGACCTCGCCGCCCCGGGTCAGCTGCGCCGCGGCCGCGGTCCACGCCTGGAGCAGCATCACCAGCTCGGCGCGGGAGGTGGCGGTGACGTCGAAGGCCGCGAAGTGGACCCGGTCCTGGGCCGGGGTGACGATGCCGGCCTGGTGCGTGCCGTGGAACGCGTAGTGGTCGGCCGCACCGGCCTGCGTCCCGTCCCCGCCCGTGGCGCGGGCCGTGCCCATCCCGCCCGCGAAGCCGGCCGCACCGACCGCGGCGCCGGCACCGGCGTACCCCAGCAGCCGGCGACGGCTGAACCGGCCGGTCGGGTCGGGAGGGCCGTCGGGACGGGGGTGGGGGGACGACACGGCTACAGCGCCACGGCCGCGGTGAGCTTGGACAGCGGCTCGGACAGGGCGTTGACCGAGTCCGAGAGCGCCTTGACCTCGGCGCGGGACAGGTCGGTGTAGCTGACGAAGCCGTCGCGGCCGACCTTGTGCCGGTCCAGCAGGCGCTGCAGGTCGGCGAACCGGCGCTCGATCTGCTTCTCCAGCGCCGGGTCCTTGCTCGTCAGCACGGGCTTGAGGCCCTCGAAGCCCACCCGTGCACCGTCCACGTTGGCCTGGAAGTCGTAGAGGTCGGTGTGGGAGAAGATCTCCTCCTCGCCGGTCACCTTGCCGGTGGCGACCTCGTCGAGCAGACCCTTGGAGCCGTTCGCGATCTGGTCGACGGTGAACTCGAGCTTCTGCACCCGGGACTGCAGCGTCCGGGTGTCGCGCAGCAGCAGGTCGGCGTACGTCGCCCGCTGGGCCGGGCTCAGCGCGACGTACGACGCGCTCGGCGGCCAGAGGTCCTTCTCGATGCGGTGCCACCCGGTCCAGCGCTGGCCGGGCTCGAGGTCGCGCTCGCGCAGGTCCATGCGCGGGTCGAGGTCGCCGAAGGACTCGGCCACCGGCTCGATGCGCTCCCAGTGCACGCGGGTCGCGGCGTAGAGCGAGCGGGCCCGGTCGTCGTCCCCGGCCTTGTACGCCGCCACGAACCGCTCGGTGCCGGACAGCAGCTGCTCGGTCTGGTCGCGGACGTAGGACTTGTACTGCGCGTTGGCGGTGGCGACCTGCGGCGGCCGTGGCCCCCGAGACCGCACCCTGGTCACCGGACTCCTTCACGGTGAAGTCGCTGCGGATGCCCTTCCCGACCATGCCGGGCTTGCAGGTCGGCACGTAGCTGCCGGCCGGGACGTTGATGACCAGGTCACGGGAGAGCCCGGGGCCGACGTTCTCGACCTCGCCGACGATGCGCAGCCCGTCCTGGCCGTAGAGGTAGAACTCGGTGACCTTCTTGCCGCGGTTGGTGATCGTGTAGACCAGGTTCCCCGAGGGTGCGCTGTCCTTGGACAGCGTGCACGAGTCGTCGGTGGAGGTCACGCTGATCGTCCGCGCGTCGCCCGAGCCGCCGCCGGTGCCGGCGGAGTTGTCGGTGCAGGCGGCCAGGGCGGGCAGGGCCAGGGCGGCGACGAGACCGGCGGCGAGGCGCGGGTGCTTCACGGGTGGGGACTCCTGGGGTGGGGGCGCGGTCGGCGCCGGGATGCGGGAGGGGCGACGGGCGGTCAGGACGCCGAGGTGACGGGCTGCCGGGGCGCCGGGGCCGGGGCCTGGTGGCTGCGACGCAGCACCCGGAAGAACAGGGTCATGGCGACCACGACGTAGAGCACCCAGACCACGGCCTCGAGCCAGGTGGTCACGGGGGAGAAGTTAAGCGTGCCCTTGAGCAGGGTGCCCACCAGCGAGCCGGGGTCGACCACGTTGCTGACGTCGAAGGCGAGGGCTGTTCAGGCCGGGCAGCACGCCGGCCTCCTGCAGGTCGTGCACGCCGTAGGACAGCACCCCGGCCGCGACCAGGATGAGGAACGCCCCGGTCCAGGTGAAGAACTTCCCGAGGTTGATCTTGAGGGCCCCGCGGTAGAACAGGAAGCCGATGACCACGGCGGTGGCCAGCCCGAGCGCAGCGCCGAGCAGCGGACCGGTGCTGCTGGTCGACCCGGACGACGCGGCCTGGGTGGCGGCCCACAGGAACAGCGCCGTCTCGAGGCCCTCCCGGCCCACGGCCAGGACGGCCACCACGACCAGGCTGAGCCCGCCGGCCTCCGCGGCCCGGTCGACGGCGCCCTTGAGCTCGCCGGACAGGCTCCGCGCGGAGCGGGCCATCCACATCACCATCCAGGTGACGAAGCCGACCGCGACGATCGACAGGGTGCCCCCGAGGGCCTCGGTGGCCTCGAAGGTCATCCCCCGGGGACCGAAGGTGAGCAGCGCCCCGAAGCCGAGCGAGACCGCGACCGCGATGGCGACGCCGCCCCAGATGGACGGCAGCAGCCCCCGGCGGTCGGACTTCACCAGGTAGGCCACCAGGATCACCACGATGAGCGATGCCTCGAGCCCCTCGCGGAGCCCGATCAGGTAGTTGCCCAGCATGAGCGCGCCTCCGGCGGGTTAGGTAAGGCTGTCCTAAGCAAGCCCAGCCTAACACCGGCCGATCCGAGCGTCACCCCACCAGGGGGGCCTCAGTCGCGGAGGTACGTCGCGGACAGGTCGAGGTCACCGTGGCCGGCGGCCAGGGCCCGGTCGAGCTGGGCCCGCACCGCCGCCAGCACGGGCACGGGCTCCCCGGCCGCGTCCGCGGCGGCCGCGATGAGCCCGGCGTCCTTGGCCGCCCCGTCCAGCCGGAAGTTGGGCGCGAAGTCGCCGTCGAGCATCGAGGCGCCCTTGAGCTGGACGTACGGCGCGTCCATCGCACCGCCCTTGACGACGTCCAGGAACGCCCGTGGGTCGACCCCGAGCGCCTGCGCGAGGTGCAGCGACTGCGAGATGCCCTCCACCACGGTCAGGACCCAGGAGTTGGCGACGAGCTTGAGGCGGGTGCCCTGCCCGGCCTCGCCGAGCCAGACGGTGCGGGAGCCGACCGCGTCCAGGACCGGGGTCACGGTCTCCCGCGCCGACTCCGGTCCCGAGGCCAGCACCACGAGGGCGCCGGCCTCGGCCGGCTGCTTGGTGCCGAGCACCGGGGCGTCGACGTGCACCAGCCCGAGCTCCTGCGCCACCCGGTCGATGCGCTCGACGCCCTGCGACCCCGACCGTCGACTGCTGCAGCAGCACGGTGCCCTCGGCCAGGCCGTCCCGGGCCTCGCGCAGGGCGTCCTCGACCGACTCGGCGTCGAAGAGCATGGTGAGCACGACGTCCGCGCCGCGCACGGCCTCGGCCGCGCTGTCGGCCACGGTGGCGCCGACCTCGGCCAGCGGCTCGGCCTTGGCGCGGGTCCGGTTCCAGACCCTCAGCGGGATCCCGGCCGCGGCGACGTTGCGGGCCATCCCGGCCCCCATGGTCCCGGTCCCCAGCAGGGCGACGGTCGGCAGGTCGGTCATCTTCATCCATCCTCAGGTCGGTTCGGCCGTTCCGGACCCCGAGCATGCCACGCTGGCCCGATGACCTCGGCGCCCGTCCCCGACCTGTGGGACCGGGTCACGGCGGTGGCTCCGGCTCCCGGTCTGCCGCTGGTGCTGGTGACGGCCGCCTGGCCTGGTCGGGGTGACGACCCCCGGGCCGTGGCACCGGCGCCGCCACCTGCTGACGGTCGCGCACGAGGGCGCCCACGGATGGCCGCGGTGGCGACCGGTCGGCAGGCTGGGCGGGCATGCGGCTGCACGCCGACGGCTCGGGGCTGACCGTCGCGCCGGCCGCGCCCGCGGGCCGGGCACGATGGTCGTCTCGCCGCCGGGTACCTCGGCCCCGGGCTGCTCGGCGCTGGGCGCGGCGCTGCTGGCCGCCGGTCACCCGCTCGGCCTGCTCTGGCGCTGCTGGTGCTGCTGTCCTGCTGCTGCTGCAGCTCCGCAGCCTGTTCGGGCTGGTGCCGGTGCTGCTCACCGGCTGGTGGTCCTGGCCGTGGTGACCCGCTGGGCGGCGCCCGAGGTGCAGACTTGGTCGCCCTCACGGTGACGTGGTTCCTGCTGCTCGGGGCGCCTCACGACGTGCTCGACCTGCAGCGGCAGCGCCGGCGGGGCTCCCGCCGCGACCGGACCTCGGACGCGGCGAGCTGGCCCGGCTGACCCACCTGCCCGCCGCTCTGTGGGTCGGCGTGCTGCTGGTCGCGACACGTGGCTGCCTGCTGCTGGGCGGTGCCGCCATGCTCAGGGCATCGTGATGGTCGCCCGGATCATGTTGTGGTCGGAGGGCAGGACGTGCCGGTCACCCGCAGCGTGCGCGGGTCGTAGTCGCAGACGACCTTGTACTCCTTCACCCTGAGCCGGTTGCTGGCGAAGATGTAGTCGATGCCGTTGCCGGTCTTGCCCGGGCGTCCTCGTAGCCGAACACCGCCACCGAGCTGGTCAGGTGGTTGTAGGTGTTGATCCAGCCGTTGATCCGCTTCTCCGCGCGCACGTTGCGGCTGGGGTTGACCTGGTACTGCTGGTTGAGCACGTCGCCCAAGCCGTTGTTGCCGCATCATCGGCAGCATGGTCGCCGTCATGCCGTCGAACTTCTGCGTGTTGAAGTCGCCGACGCTGACCACCGGGAGGCTGCCCCGGATCCTGCGGATCTTGCGGATCATCTGGCGCCACTGCGCCTTGCGCACGGTCCCGCGGCTCTTCGGGTCCAGGTGGGTGGTGGTGAACAGGAAGCGGTCGCCGGTGCGCGTGAGCGGAGCACCGCCCAGGTCAGGTACATGTTGGGGTTCTGGCCGCTCTGGCGGGTGTAGCGCATGGAGTTGCGTCGCACCATGGAGCGTCCGGGTGTTGTACAGGATGCGCTCACCGTAGGAGGCGTCCGGTCGCGGGGGCGGCAGCGGTAGGACGTGTACGGCCGCAGGCAGTTGACCGCCTTCTGTTCGTCAGCGCGTAGTGCCCGCCCGCCCTGTTCAGGCCGTTGCGGAGGTCGAGGTACTGCGTCGAGCCGCCGACCAGACGTCGATCGGAAGGAGATGCTGAAGGCGGCCTCCTGGACGCCGATCACGTCGACCGCTCGCTGAGGATCTGGCGGATCACGGTGGCCGGCGCTGAGCGCCAGGGACGCTGCTGACCGCGGGTCCGGTCCAGGCCCACGCTCTGGATGTTGAAGCTGCCGACCCGCATGTCGTGCGAGCGGGCGCGCTGGGCCGCTCCGGGCGGCCGCCTGTGCGATGGCGGCGCCGGCGGGGGCCGGGACGGACGCCGCGGCGAGGGTGCCGCCACCGCCCGAGGTGAGGGCGCGGGACGTGCGAGACCGGACGGTGGGTCGAACCTTGCGCGGGCGCGCCGTGTCTTCGTCATGTGGTGATGCTCCTTGTCAGCCCGAGGTCGGGCGTACAGGTGTCTGCGCCGCTACTGGTGCTCCCCGTCGCGCGTTCACGTGTGGTGATGGCGGCAGCCGTGGCCGTCGTCGTCGTAGGAGTCTTCGTCAGGTACCCCGTCGTACTTGAGGCCACGCGGCCCTCGGGGGCGGATCTCGGGAGAAGTCGGAGCGGTCGGCTTTGATGGGACGGATGTCGAGGCTGCGGGTGGGGGAGACCCTACACAACGATGCCGGAACGCGGTACGTCGTAGACAGTCTATCGGGTCGGGGCGGGTTCGGCACGACGTACGTCGGCCACCGGCTCTCCGCCCAGGGTCGCCCCACCCGGGCGGTCGTCTGAAGGTCTGCCGGAGCCTGCGACGACTGGCACGGGGAGGCCTACTTCGGCCGGCTGCTGCGAGGCGACCCGCGCGTGGTCGAGCTGATCGACGCGTTCGTGACCGGCGACCCGGGGCCGACGCCGCCGGCACATCCTCGTGCTCGAGCACATGGCCGGCGGCACGGTGTGGGACGCCGTCGAGCAGGACGGTCTGCGCTGGCGCGAGGGGAAGGTGCGCGCGGAGATCCGCGCACTGCTCAAGGTGCTGCAGCGGATGCACGGCGTGTGGGTGATCCACCGGGACATCAAGCCCGACAACGTCTACCTGCGTGACGGGGCGCTGGTGCTCGGTGACTTCGGCATCACCACGCTGGCGCTGGACCAGCAAGGGAGCGGACGCCTCCCGCTTCCAGCCGGACTTCGCACCCGCGCGACCTGGCGTCCAGCGCGCTGTGGGGGCCGGCCGAGGACATCTTCCAGGTGGGGCTGCTCGCCGCGACGCTGCTGACCGGGGAGGTGTGGTGGAACGACGTCGTGTCGGCCCGGGCGATCGCCGGACTCGACGGCCGGCGACGCGTTCAAGAGCTGGGTGTGGCACGCCACGGGCGCGCGCTCGAAGCGCTACTGGAACGCCGACGACGCCCTGGACGCCCTCTCGTCCCTGCGCCGGGTCGACGTCGCCCCGGGCCGGGCGCCGCGCAGCCTGCGCGGGCAGTCGGTGGTGTTCAGCGGCCGGCTCGCGGCCTCACGCGGGCCGAGGCGGTGGCGCGCGCCCGCGCGGCGGGGGCGCACCCGCAGGCGCGGCTGTCGGACGCGACCACCGTGGTGGTGCTCGGGCGCGCGGACGCCGGCGAGGGCCTGACGATGTTCGGCGTGCGGGAGCGGCTGCGCACGGGCCAGCCCATCCGCGTCATGACCGCGTGAGCAGTTCGTGCGGCTGACCGCCCGTGGCTGACCGGTCGGCCCGTGGCTCCGGGCTAGCCGGCGCCGTGGCCCGCCTCCGCGTCAGCGGCGACAGCCGGTCGGCGAGCCCGCCGCCGGGCGCGGCCCTGCAGCCGGCCGCTGGTGGTGACGGTGACGGCTCGGGTGCGCAGC
Organism: uncultured Actinomycetota bacterium; assembly: GCA_963750345.1. Classification (GTDB taxonomy): domain Bacteria; phylum Actinomycetota; class Actinomycetes; order Propionibacteriales; family Nocardioidaceae; genus Nocardioides_B. Next base: position 43,197 of record CAVVQH010000015.1, read on the forward strand.
AGCCGGGTGGCCGTGGCGCGCGAGCGCGTCGACGAGGGCCTGGTCCTCGCCGTGCGCCACGTGCCGGGAAGCCACCGACGTCGAGGTAGGCGTCGGCCCGGACCGCGAGGTTCGCGCCGTACACGTGGTCGTGCTGGTGCAGCGGGCCGTCGCGCAGGCCTGCGGCGACCAGCCGGTCGTAGGCCGCCTCGCCCTGCTGCCCGCCGTGCCAGCGCTCGAGCGCGGCGAGCCCGACCACGGCCACCACCCCGCGTGCGAGGCGCCTCGGCGAGGATCCGGTCACCCAGTCCGGCTCCACGTGGGTGTCGGCGTCGGTGGACAGGATCCAGGTCCGGACGCCGGCGGGCCACCGCACCGCAGCAGGCCGGCGCGGACCGCACGGGCGCGGGCGGCCCCGACTCCCACCGACGTCGTGGTCGGTGCCGACCCGCGCGTCCGGCCGGCCGGCCAGGGCCGCCCGGGCGACCTGCGCGGTGTCGTCCACGCAGCGGTGGGCGGCGACCTCGACCACGGCCCGGGTGAGGACGCCCGCGGCGACCGCCCGGTCCAGCGAGGTACAACCCGGTCCAGCGTGTCACCCACGGACGCGGCCTCGTCCCGCGCCGGCACCACGACCAGCACCTGGGTCACCCGGACACCGTGCGGTGCTCCAGCGCGTGCCGTCCCAGGGACTCCAGGGTGCCGTCGAGGTGGTGCTGCCGGACGTAGATCGTGAGGTCGGCCAGGGTGCGCGCCAGTCGGGCGTCGCCGCTGAGGCCGCCGGGCCCGACGACGCGGCCGGCCTCGTCGACGACCTGGTCGCACGCGAGGACACACCGCCGTCCGGGCCGCGGAGGTCTCCCGGAAGAGGTCCTCGTCGGCGACGAGGGCAGCGCCGAGGCCGTGCGCTCCACCGACGCCGGCGGGCCGTCCACACCGCCTGCTCCATCACGCCGAGGCGGCGCAGCTGGTGGGCGGTGGGCCGGAAGCGGCGCAGGCCGGTGGCCACCTGCTCGAGCACCGACGGGGCGCCGCCGGCCACACCGCGGCCACACCGAGCCCGCCGATGGGGAACCCCCGCCGGTCGAGGTAGAAGCCCGGTGGCGCCGACCACCGCGTCCCGGGCAGCCGAGCAGTCCACGCGCACCGTGAACGACCGGGAGCCGTCCATCGCCGCGGTGTGCCACGAGGACCGGTCCGCGACCACGCGCCGTCCACCGCGAGGTCGAAGAGCAGGTGGGTGCCCTCGTCGACCCAGCCGGGCGCCAGCGCCCGGTCGACGACGTCGATGCCGGAGGCGAAGCGGCACTCGCCGGCGAGCCGCCACGCGTCCGGCGTCGCGGGTGGCGGCGAGGCCGGTGCCGGCCGAGCGCGACGCCCACACGCCGTACACGCCCTCGAGCGGCGGAGCGCCCGGCCTGGTCAGGATCCGCACCGCGTCGGCGTGGCCCTCGACGAGGCGCGCCAGGCAGAGGTCGACCCGGCCCACCTCGCGCAGGAGGCGGCAACCACCTCGGGGAAGGGGGCGACCCAGGTGTCGGAGCCGCCGCGCGGCGACCGTGCGCACGGCGTGCACGCATCGCCGCGGTGGAGCCTCGTACGCCGGCGGCGGTCAGCCCCGGCAGCAGGCTCACGGCTGCACCTCGTAGACGTCGAGGAGGAAGTCCTCGTCGATGTGCCCGACCAGCTTGCGCGGCGTGCCGGCGGGGCTGTCGAGGAAGATGCGCGCGTGCATCTCCGGCCCGCTGCGGAAGGCGTCGTGCGGCCGGTGCGCCCAGTGCAGGAACACGACCTGGCTGCCGGGTGCGGCACACCGACCACAGCGCGTCCAGGGCTGCCGGGAGGTCGGGGCGTAGTAGAGGAACTCGGCGACCACGACGAGGTCCACCGGGCCCTCGGCAGCGGCACCTCCGGGCAGCTCGGAGCAGCACGTAGCTCGACGTTGGCCGGGCAGCGCTCGGACGCGCGGCGCGCCAGGGCGATGGCCCGCTGCGAGCGAGTCGCTGGCCACCAGCTGGTCGACGCGCGGGGGCGAGGGACTCCGAGACCAGGCCGGGCCCGCAGCCCGGCTCCCAGCCGCGGTCGTAGTGCTCGCGGGGGAGGGAGGCCAGCAGCACCGAGAGCTTGCGGCGCTCGTACCAGGAGGTCTCGACCTGCCAGGGGTCGCTCGTCGGCGAGGTACATCGCGTCGAAGTCGGGGAGCGCGGCCGGTGGCAGCCTCGTCGGGGGTCATGGGGCGCTCACGGCGCAGGTACTCGTGCGGCCAGCCGAGCACCGTCGGGGGGCAGGACGCGGCCGAGGTCGGGGGCCAGCGGCTGGGACTGCGACGGGTAGCAGGCCAGCGCCGCTGCTTTGCCGTCGCGGGCCCGCGCCCCGCTGTCGAGGAGCACCACCTCGCCGGTCACGGCCGCGGGGTCGGTCCAGTGCGAGGACCACAGGCCCAGCTCGGCCACGGGGAGGTCGAGCCCGTCCGCGGCGGCCCGCGCGGCGGCAGGGACCGCCCGGTGGTCGGGGTGCGGGTCGTCGCGCCACAGCGTCAGGACCCGGCACGCGTCGTGGCGGTCGGGCGAGCTCGCTCAGCGCGGAGACGAGGGCTCCCGGGTGGGCGGCCAGGTCGCCGTCGGGCAGGCCCAGGGCGCGGGCGCGGACACGCCCAGCGCCAGGGCGGCGGCCGACAGCTCGGCGGCCCGACGGTCCGCGAGCCCGGCGACGTGACGCCGACGTGGTCGAGGGCGGACTCGCCGCCGGCTCGCGACGACGACCTGCACCCGTACGCCGTCGGCGGAGAGCCGGGCGAGCGCGGCGCCCATGGCCAGGGTCTCGTCGTCGGGATGGGCCACCGCGACCAGCACGCCGTCGCCGGTGGCGACCCCGAGGATCTCGGTGGGGGACAGGGTGGGGGCGGTGCCGAGCCGACGTTGCCAGGCGGCGCCGTACCGGGATCCTGGGGTGACAGGTAGGGGTACCGGTCGAGGGACGGCGGTCGGGGCAGCGGGCACGGAGGTCCTCCAGGGCGACGAACCGGCTCGGGGCTGAACCGGTCCGCCCTGTACCCGAACCGGGCCGAAAGGTGCGGGTGCTCCTGCACACGCCGCCTCTGGCCCCGTCCCGAGGGGCGTCGTCGGAGCGGGGTCAGCGGACGGTCAGGTCCTGCGCGGTGTTCGCGATGCTCCCCGGCACGGTGGGCAGGTCGAGCAGGTCGGCCACCACGTTGGCCACCTCGAGGTTGCGGATCGGCTGCCGGCCGGCGTACGTCGGTCGGCGGGTGGCCGGTCGCCGGCGGTCGGAGGTGTTCAGGTCGTAGAGGTCCGCGCCCCGGGCCACGCCTCGACCCCACACCATGAACGGGATGATGTAGTCGTACGGCCTGGTCGCGTCCGTGTGGCTGGCGCCCTTGCCGCCGTGGTCGGCGGTGAGGACGACGTTCGCGTGCCGCAGCAGGCGAGTGTCGTTGCGCACCGCGGCGAGAACGCGACCGAGCTGACGGTCGGCGTCGGCGACGGCCCGCACGTACGACGCGCTCATGAAGCCGTCCGCGTGCCCGGCCCGGTCCGGCTCGGCGAGGTGCAGGAAGCTGAGCTCGTCGGGGTTCGCGTGCAGGCGCGCGACCATCCGGCGTGACGTTGTCCCGCTCGTTGTCGACGACGTAGCGGTCGATCTTGTTGCGACCGTCGTCAGCGCCGACCGTGTCGGCGCCGCCGTGCGCGGCGTCCCACGACCGGTGCAGGAAGTCGAGCTTGGACTTGGTGGAGTAGAACGCCGGTGCTGCCCCCGTGGTTGTGCACCACGTCGAAGATGCTCTTCACGTAGCCGCCGGCGTTGGCGCGCGACGGTGGTGCCGTTGTCCTCGTCGAAGGTCACGTGGTGGCCGCCGGTGCCGGTGATGCGGCGGCCGGTCAGCATGCCGGTGTGGTTGGGGATGGTGATCGTCTGCTCGTAGGCGGTGCGCGCGTTCTGGGTGGTCGCCCCGTTGTCGATCATCCGGTAGAAGTTCGGGGCGCCGGAGCGGCCCAGCTGCCGGATGGCGTGCGGGTTGAGGCCGTCCACCGAGATGGCCACCACGTAGTCGACCGGGTCGTCGGCCGACGTGGCCGCGGCCGCTCGGGCCGTGGGGGCCGTCGGCGCTGTCGGCCTCGTGGTGGCCGCGGTGTCCTGCACCACGTCGCGGGCCGGGCCGGGCCCGTCGGTGCAGGCCCCGACCAGGGCCAGCGACAGGGCACCGGCCAGGGCGAGGCGGGTGGGGTGCAGCAGGGCGCGCGACAGGGTCATGGCTCTCCCGGGACGTGAGGGTGTCGTCCTCCGAGTCTTGCCCAGAAGTCCGGATCGCACGCCGGAACGGCGAGGTCCGGCACGGGTTCAGTGGCGGCGGCGCTGCCGGGGGAACGACCGGCTCGCCGTGGCCAGCCGGACCTCCTCCTGGTAGGCGAACATGTCCTCCAGGCGGGCGCGGGTGACCTGCGGCTGCTCCTCCGGCTCGCCGGACGTGTGCAGGTCGGGCTCGTGGTGGGTGGGCTCGTGGTGGGTGGGCTCGTGGTGGTCGGGCTCGTGGTGGGTGGGCTCGTGGTGGTCGGGCTCGTCGTACGAGACCTCATGCTCGGGGCCGCTGCTCTCGACCGGCTCAGGCTCGGCCCGCTCCACCCGTCGTGCGTGGGCACCCGCCGGTGCCGGACGCGGCTCGCGGACGGCTGCGTGTGGCTCGGTCGCCGTCGAGGCGGCTGGCTCCTCGACCGCCACGGGCTCGGGCTCCGGCTCGACGGGAGCCGGTGGCTCGGGGTGCGCCAGCGTCTCCAGGTCAGGGGCTTCGGCCGCCAGTGCCGGGTCCTTGGTGACCGTGAGCGTCACCCGCGGCCACCACCGTGCACGGTCCTGGCGGGCGAGGACCACCGGGTCGTCGAACGCCTCCTTGGCGTAGGTCAGCACGGACTCGAACGAGCCGCCGGTGACCTGCCAGGTCGGCTCGTGCCCCGACACCTCGATGCGATCCGGGATCGCCTCGAAGACCTCCACGATGCCTCGACGCAGTGGCACGACGCGCTTCCTTCCGCTCGAACAGGGCTCCACGCTAGGTGCTAGCAGCCGCGAAGGTAAACATCGGGCGACGTACGGCCGCCTGCGCCCTCACGATTCCCAGGGGATGTCGAGAATCTGCGGCTGCCCGTGGTGGACCCTCCGTGGGCAGCAGCAGGTTCCCGTGGGGAGTGCGCGGCGGACCCGCGGCGGCGGTGGACGTCGCGGTGCCGACCGGCCGGCGTACGACAGCCCTCCGGCGGCGCGGCACCACGTACGACGGGTCGCCCGCGGGCGCTCGCCAGGGGTCGTCCAGGGGTCGTCCAGGGGCCGCCACCTCGCCACGGCCGCGACCGTGTGACCCTTGACACGTCCCACCTAAACCGGTTTAGTGACCACGTGCCCCGCCCCACGATCAACGACGTCGCGACCGCCGCGGGGGTCTCCAAGGGTGCCGTCTCCTTCGCGCTGAACGACCGCCCCGGGCTCGCCCCGGAGACCCGGCAGCGCATCCTGGACGTGGCCGCCGAGCTCGGCTGGTCGCCCAGCGCCCGGGCCCGCGGCGCTGTCGGTGTCGCGGGCCTTCGCGGTGGGCCTGGTGGTGGCCCGACCCGCCGACGTCCTGCGGGCCGACGCGTTCTTCCCGGCGTTCATCGCCGGGCTCGAGGCGGTGCTGTCGACCCGCGGCCACGCGCTGCTGCTGCAGGTCGCCGAGGAGGACGACGGGGTGACCTACCGCCGGCTGGCGCACGAGGGACGCGTCGACGGCGTCTTCCTCACCGACCTCCGGGTGGGCGACCCGCGACCGGCGCTGCTCGCGTCCCTCGACCTGCCGGCCGTGGTGATCGGGCCGGTCCCCGACGACGGCGACCGGGCCGACCAGCCGGCCCTGGGCGTGGACGACGCCCCGGGCATCACGGCGGCGGTGCGGCACCTGCTGGAGCTCGGGCACACCCGCATCGCGCACGTCTCGGGGCCGCTGAGCATGGTGCACGGCCGCTCGCGTCGCCAGGCCTGGTCCTCGACCCTGGCCGGGGCCGGGCTGCCGGAGGGCGTCTGCGTCGAGGCCGACTTCTCGGCCGAGTCCGGTGCCGCCGCCACCCTGGCCCTGCTCGAGCTGCCCGACCCCGCCGACCGCCATCGTCTACGCCAACGACCTGATGGCCATGGCCGGGCTGTCGCTGGCCGTCTCCCGCGGGGTCGACGTGCCGGGGGAGCTGTCGGTGACCGGCTACGACGACATCGAGATCTCGGCGCACCTGCAGCCCGCGCTGACCACCGTGAGCACCGACGTCGTGGCCTGGGGCCGTGCCGCGGCCACCCGGCTGCTCGAGGTCGTCGACGGCGTGGAACCCACCCCCGCCGCGTCTGCCGGAGGCACGGCTCGTCGTGCGGGCCTCGACCGGCCCCGCCCCGCACGGGCCCCCGCCGGCCCTGGCCACCGCCCCCAGACACTCCCGACCGTCCCGTCCCACCGCTGAATTGGAGCACCCATGAGAAGCAAGGCACTGACCCTCTCCGCCGCCGTCCTGGCCCTCGGCCTGACCGCCGCGTGCGGAGGTGGGTCGGACTCCGGGGAGGCCCAGCGCCTCCTCCGGCCCGATCAAGATCTGGCTGTCGAACAACCCCGAGGAGATCGCCTGGGGCAAGGCGATGGTCAAGGAGTGGAACGCCGCCCACTCCGACGAGAAGGTCACCGCGCAGGAGATCCCGGCCGGCAAGACCTCCGAGGAGGTCATCGGTGCGGCCATCACCGCCGGCAACGCGCCGTGCCTGGTCTTCAACACCAGCCCCGCCGCCGTGCCGCAGTTCCAGAAGCAGGGCGGCCTGGTCGCGCTCGACGAGCTTCAAGGACGGCGCGGACGTACGTCGAGGCCCGCTCCGGCGACGCCGCCGAGCAGTACGCGTCGCCGGACGGGAAGTTCTACCAGATCCCGTGGAAGCAGAACCCCGTGATGATCTTCTACAACAAGGACCATCTTCAAGAAGGCGGGCCTCGACCCGGCCAAGCCGCAGCTGGCCAGCTACGCCGACTTCCTGGCCGCCAGCAAGAAGATCGTGGACAGCGGCGCCGCTCCCGCGGCCATCGCGCCGGCGCCGAGCAGCGAGTTCTTCCAGTCCTGGTTCGACTTCTACCCGCTGTACGCCGCCGAGTCGGGGGGCAAGCAGACCATCGAGGACGGCAAGGCCACCTTCGACGACCAGGCCGGCAAGGACGTCTGGAACTTCTGGGCGGAGATGTACGCAGAAGGGCTACGCCCCCAAGGAGAAGTACAACGGCGACTCCTTCGCCGACAAGAAGGCCGCGATGGCCGTCGTCGGCCCGTGGGCCATCGCGGTCTACAAGGACAAGGTGAACTGGGGCGTCGTGCCCGTGCCGACCAAGGACGGTGCCGACCCGAGCACGGTGCACACCTTCACCGACGCGAAGAACATCGGCCTGTACTCCGCCTGCAAGAACCAGGGCACGGCGTGGAAGGTGATGAAGTTCGCCACCAGCAAGGAGCAGGACGGCAAGCTGCTCGAGGCCACCGGCCAGATGCCGATCCGCGAGGACCTCCCGACGCACCTACGCGTCGTACTTCAAGAGCCACCCGGACTACAAGCTCTTCGCCGACCAGGCCTCTCGCACCGTCGAGGTGCCGAACGTGCCCAACTCGGTGCAGATCTGGCAGGAGATCCGCGACAACTACTCCTCCTCGGTGATCTTCGGCAAGACGCCCGTCGGACTCCGCGATCGCCGAAGGCGGCCGACAAGGCCGACGACCTCGCCGGCCAGTCGTGAGCCGCACGGCGCTCGGACACGGCGACCAGGGTGCTGGGCCGGCAACCGCTGGGCCTCCTGTTCGCCGCGCCGTACGCGGTGTTCCTGGCCGCGGTGTTCGCCTACCCCCTGGGGCTCGCGGTCTGGATCAGCTTCCACGACTACTTCTTCGCCGCTCCCGGGGCGCAGGTGGACCGGCCGTTCGTCGGGTTCGACAACTACGTCACGTGCTGTCGGACCCCGACGTACGACGGTCCTTCCTCAACGTCGCCGAGTTCCTGGTCATCAACGTGCCGCTGACCGTGGTGCTGGCCCTGGTGCTGGCGACCGCGCTCAACTCGGTGACCCGGTGCGCGGACGTTCCTGCGGGTGGCCTACTACGTGCCCTACGTGACGGCGAGCGTCGCCCTGGTGGCGGTGTGGCTGTTCCTGTTCGGCCGCGACGGGATGGTCAACCAGCGTGCTGGGGCCGCTGGCGCCCACGCCGTCGTGGCTGGTCAACAGCGCCCTGGCGATGCCGGTCATCGCCCTGTTCGTGACCTGGAAGCAGCTGGGGTTCTTCATCCTGCTCTACCTCGCGGCGCTGCAGGGCGTCTCGAAGGACCTCTACGAGTCGGCGTCGGTCGACGGCGCGGGCCGGTTCAAGTCGTTCATGAACGTCACCGTCCCCGGGGTCCGGTCGGCGACCACGCTGGTGGTCATCCTGGCCACCATCACCGGTGCCAACCTGTTCACCGAGCCCTACCTGCTGACCAACGGCGGCGGCCCCGACGGCGCCTCGGCCTCGCCGGTGTTCGTGATGTACCAGAAGGGCATCGAGCAGGGGAACCCCGACACCGCCTCGGCGATCGGCGTCGTCCTGGTCGTCCTGGTCCTGCTCATCTCCCTGGTCAACCGCCGGATCCTGGAGCGTGACTGACATGCGCACACGCACGCATCTGGAGCACGCTGCGCCCTGTTCGCTGGGCGCCCTGGTCTTCCTGTTCCCCTTCTACTACATGGTCGTCGGCTCGCTGCAGGAGAAGCCGGACACCTCCCTGCTGGGCGCGCTCCCGCTCAGCGGCCTGACGCTGGCCAACTACGCCGACATCAACAGCCGCGTCGACCTGCTGCGGTCGCTGCTCAACTCGGCCATCTTCACCGGCGGGGTGCTGCTCGGCACCGTGGTGTTCGGCGTGCTGGCCGGCTACGCGCTGGCCCGGCTGCACTTCCGAGGCCGCGGCACGCTGTTCGCGGTGATGCTGCTGGTGCAGATCGTGCCGTTCCAGCTGCTGATCATCCCGATCTACGTGATGATCGTGCGGACCTACGGGCTGGCCGACTCCTACGCCGGGATGATCGTGCCGTTCGCGATCAACTCCACCGCGGTGTTCGTGTTCCGGCAGTTCTTCCTGCAGCTGCCCGACGACCTCTTCTCGGCCGCGGCCCTCGACGGCGCGAGCGAGCTGCGGATCCTGTGGTCGGTGGCGCTGCCCCTGGTGCGGCCGGCCATCCTCACCGCCGTGCTGCTGACCTTCATCGGTCCGTGGAACGAGTTCCTGTGGCCGTTCCTGGTCACCAAGGACCAGAGCCTGCAGCCGCTCGCGGTCACGCTGGCCAACTACATCAGCAACATCGCCGGTCGGGCCGCCAACCCGTTCGGCGCGATCCTCGCCGGAGCAGTCGTGCTCGCGGCGCCCGCCGTAGCGCTGTTCGTGGTGTTCCAGAAGCGGTTCACCGCCTCGGACATCAGCAGCGGAGTGAAGGGATGACCATGCACCGGACCACCGAGACCATCGGCCAGAGACCCGCCCACGACCGGGCGATCCGCCGGCGGCCCCGCCGGCTCGCGGCCCCGCTCCGGTCGGCACCCTGGCGCTGACCGCGGTGCTGCCGTCGGCCCCGGCCGGCGCGCCCCGGCTCCGCCCGCGACTCCGCCGCTCAGGGGGTCCGCGCCGCGCCACGGCCCAGCGGGCCGACGGCGGCTGACCAACCTGGACCACCTGGACTTCCTGGGCGACCCGGGTCGCTCCGCCGCGCCAGGCCCGGCACACGACGTACCGGCTGGGTCGCTGCCCGCGGTCGGCACGCTGTGGACCTACGCCGACCGCCAGGACGACGGCTACTTCCACCGGGTCGGCGGAGGGGCGTACCACGAGGACACCGACACCTACGACCAGGGCGCCTTCAACGCCGACGACATGGCCCGTGCCGCCGTCGTCTACCTGCGGGACTGGAGGCAGACCGGGCACGCCTCGAGCCGCCGGAAGGCCACTCGCGATGCTGCGGGGGCTGACCTACCTGCAGACCGCGACCGGCCCGAACCGCGGGAACGTGGTGCTGTGGATGCAGCCCGACGGCACGCTGAACCGCAGCGCCGAGCCCGTCGAGCTGCCCGACCCCTCCGACAGCGACGCCTCCTACTGGCTGGCCCGCACCACCTGGGCACTGGGGGAGGGCTACGCCGCCTACCGCACCAGCCACCCGGTCTTCGCCCGCTTCCTGAAGCAGCGCCTCGACCTGGCCGTGGGCGCGCTGGACCGCCAGGTCCTCGACCAGTACGGCACGCTACCAGCGCGTCGACGGCCGGCGGACCCCCCGCTGGCTGGTGGCCGACGGGGCCGACGCCTCCGCCGAGGCGGTGCTGGGGCTGACGGCCTACGTCCGCGCGGGCGGCACCACCGCGGCCCGGCGCACCCTGCGCCAGCTCAGCCGTGGGCATCGCCGCGCTGTCCGGCGGCGACGCGCGGCGCTGGCCCTTCGGCGGCGTGCTGCCGTGGGCGCTGTCCCGCTCGGACTGGCACGCCTGGTCCTCCCAGATGCCCGCCGCGCTGGCCGGCGCCGGGCCGGGTGCTGCACGACCGTCGGCTGACCCGGGTGGCCCGGGTGGACTCGTTCACCTTCGACCCGTGGATGCTGACCTCCGGCGGCCCCGACAACGGTCGTCTGCCCGCGGACGTCGACCAGACGCAGATCGCCTACGGCATCGACTCCCGGGTGCAGTCCCTGCTCGCCACCGGCGGTGACGGCGCCGGGCGGATGGCCGGCATCGTCGCGTCCTGGTTCTTCGGCGCACAACGCCGCCGGCACACCGGCCTACGACCCGGCCACCGGGACCACCGTGGACGGCATCGCCGCCGACGGCACGGTGAACCGCAACTCGGGCGCCGAGTCCACGATCCACGCCCTGCTCACCATGCTGGCCCTGGACGCCCACCCGCGGGTCGCCCGCATCGCCCACACCGCCCGCGAGCGCGAGCTGGTCGGCACCCGCACGGTGCAGGCCGAGGACGCCACCCTGGGCGGTGGCGCCACCGCCGTGGCCCCGGACTCGCTGTGGACCGGCGAGTCCCAGTTCGCGGGCACCGGCTACGCCGACCTGCCCGACGGCGGGACGGCCACCTTCGAGCTGGGCGAGCACCCCGCCGCGCTGCTCCTCCCCGTGCTCGACCTGCAGCCCGGGAGCACGCGCCGTCACCCGCTTCGGCTCCGGCGGCACCCGGATCGGCACCGTCCGGTCCGGCGACGTCGGGGCCCAGGGCACCTCACCGGCGCCCGGCGCCCTGCTGCCCCGCACGCTGGGCGGCCGCCTCGAGCGGTCGCAGGGCAGGGTGCGGGCGACGACGTCGGCCACCGGCAGCGACAGCGCCCGGCTGGACGCGCTGCTGGTGCAGCCGCTGGTCAGCCGTCTGGTCCTGGGCGGGAACGGCCACGGCACCGCCCTGCTGCGCAGCTCTGCCGCCACCAGCCGTCGTACGACGGTCACGGTGCCGGGCTCGGCCCGCGCCGACGTCTGGTCCTACGACGGCGACGGCACCCTGCTGCGCCACAGCACCAGCACGGCCTCCGACGTCCCCGTCGTGGTCGCCGCCGGCGGGGTCACCCTCGTGCGCCGCTGAGCGGTCCACCCTGCTCGGGCGGTCCGGCCCTCCCCGGACCGCCCGGGCCCTCCCCGGGCCGCCCTGGCCCCTCCCTGCGCCGCCGGCCCCGACCACGCGGGCCCGGCGCCCCACCCCACCGAACGAGGAACCATGACCACGACCCCGCACGCCGAGTTCCCCCTCGGCCCGTTCACGCCGCACCCGCAGAACCCGATCCTGAGCCCGCAGGGCGACGGGTGGGAGTCCGGCAGCGTCTACAACCCGGCCGCCGTGGTGAAGGACGGACGGGTGGTGCTGCTCTACCGCGCCCACGCCTCCGACATCGTCTCCCACGTCGGCCTGGCCACGAGCGACGACGGCATCCACTTCGAGCGGCACCCGACCCCGGTGCTGTCGCCCAGCGAGCCCTACGAGGAGTTCGGCGTCGAGGACCCCCGGGTCACCGAGATCGACGGCACCTACTACCTCACCTACTCGGCCTGGGACCGCACGCACGCGCAGCTGTGCCTGGCCACCTCCACCGACCTGTTCACCTGGGAGAAGCACGGCCCGCTGTTCCCTGGCTTCAACACCTTCGAGCCGCACGCCCAGGACGTACCGACGCCCTGGAGCAAGGCGGGCGGCATCCTGGCCACCCCCATCGACGGCCGCTACCTCATGTACTTCGGCGAGGGGTCGATCTACCACGCGTGGTCCGAGGACCTGCTGCACTGGACGCCCGCCCCGCAGGACGAGCCGCTCCTGGTGCCGACCGCGCCGGGCACGTTCGGGGAGTACCTGGTGGAGGTCGGCCCTCAGCCGATCCGCACCAGCAGCGGGCTGATCCTGCTCTTGCACAACGCGGCGGTGAAGTACGAGGACGGCACCGTGCGCTACTCCTGCGGCCAGCTGCTCTTCCACCCCGACCGGCCCACCGAGGTCATGGCGCAGATGAGCTACCCGTGGCTGGAGCCGTCGACCTACGAGGACCGCAACGGCCTGGTCTCCAACGTGACCTTCGTCGAGGGCCTCGTGCACTTCCAGGGCACCTGGTTCGCCTACTACGGCCAGAGCGACTCCACGCTGGGGGTCGCCACCTACCGGGTCGGCGACACCTACGCCCCGGTGTGAGGGTCCTCCCGGCCGGCGGGCCCGGCGCCGAGCACCTGCTCGGCCCGGGCCAGGACCCGCACCACCTCGACGCCGAACGCCACGTCGACCCGGTGCTCGGTCCGCCCGGCACGGATGGCCTCGACCAGCTCCGAGACGGCGCGGCGCTGGTGCGTCCACGGACTCGCCGGAGCGCGGCTCGGGGCGCTCGAACCAGCCGTGCTCGTCGTAGAGCCGCAACCCCGCCCGGGTGGCGTCGGGCGGCATGGTCAGGCTCAGCGAGACCGTGCTGGTCGCGCCGGAGCGGTGGCCCAGCACCAGGTGCACGAGGTCGTCGCGGCCCCGGGCGCCGGCCACCTCGACGACCGGGCCGAGCGCCGGGAGCAGCACGGAGAGGGCGTGCGGGCCGACGTCCCACAGGGCGCCGTGCTCCTGGCGCCACGGCGAGCTCGCGAACGGGTTGCCGGGCGTGCGCAGCGAGGCCATCCAGGTGGCCTGCCCGCCCAGGCACCGTCCGGCGGCACGCTCCTGCAGCCACGCCTCCCGCTCCGGGACGAAGCGCTCGGTGAAGAACACCACCGAGGCCACCCCGGCGGCCCGGACCGCGGCCTCCACGGCCTCGGCCTGCGCCACGGTGAGCGCCACCGGCTTCTCGAGCAGCAGGTGCCGCCCGGCCTCGGCCGCGCGCACGGCGGCCTCGGCCTGGACGTCGGGCGGCACCGCGAACACCACGGCGTCCACGGTCTCGAGGAGGTCGTCGAGGTGCTCGAAGGCCCGGGTGCCGTGCTCCTCGGCCAGGGCGGTGGCCTTGGCGAGGTCACGGCCCCAGACGCCGGCCAGCACCGCGTCCGGGTGGTCGCGGAGTCCTGCCGCGTGCAGCTCGCGGGCCCAGAAGCCGGTGCCGACCAGGCCGAAGCGCACGCGGTCGTCTGCCGAGGGGGTGGGGGTGTCCGTCATGGGCACGACCCTAGGACCACACCCCGGGCACCCGCATGGTGCAGGGTGGCCACCACCGCACCCGACGTCGAACGAGAGAGGCCCTCACGATGACCTGGCTCAGCACCCCCGCGCACGCCCGCTGGCTCGAGGCGGAGGGGGACCGGCTGCTCACCTTCGCCCGCGCCTCCCGTCACCCGGACGGGGGCTTCGCCTGGCTGGGCGACGACGGCGAGCCCGACCTCGACCGCCCGGTGGAGCTGTGGGTGACCTGCCGGATGACCCACGTGTTCGCCCTCGGCGACCTCATGGGCCGACCCGAGCACGCCGCGCTGGCCGACCACGGGATCGCCGCGCTGCAGGGTCGTCTGCGCGATCACCAGCACGGTGGCTGGTACGCCCAGGTGGGGGCGGACGGGCCCACGAAGACCGACAAGACCGCCTACGAGCACGCCTTCGTGGTGCTGGCCGGGGCCAGTGCGGCGGCGGCGGGCCGCCCCGGTGGCGACGAGCTGCTGGCCGACGCCCTGGAGATCATGCTCGGACGCTTCTGGGACGACGAGCACGGCATGGTCGTGGAGCAGTGGGACGAGTCGTTCGACACCCTGGACGGCTACCGCGGCGTCAACGCCAACATGCACTCGGTGGAGGCCCTGCTGGCCGCCGCGGACGTCCTGGGCGACACCTCGCTGCGCGACCGGGCCCAGCGCATCGTCACCCGGGTCGTGCACGAGCTCGCGGCCGGGAACTCCTGGCGCATCCCCGAGCACTTCGACGCGGAGTGGACCCCGCAGCTGGAGTACAACGCCGACGAGCCCGCGCACCCGTTCCGGCCCTACGGCGCCACCATCGGCCACTGGCTGGAGTGGTCGAGGCTCACCCTGCACCTGCGTGCGTCGCTGGGGGAGGGGGCGCCGGAGTGGATGCTGGCCGACGCACGCTCGCTGTTCGCCGCCGCGGTGGCCGAGGGCTGGGCCGTGGACGGCGCCGACGGGCTTCGTCTACACCGTGGACTGGCAGGGCCACCCCGTCGTACGGGAGCGCATGCACTGGGTGGCCGCGGAGGGTACGGCGGCCGCGGCCGCGCTGCACACGGCGACCGGCGAGACGTCGTACGGACGGTGGTACGAGACGTGGTGGCGCCACATCAGCGACGTGTTCGTCGACGGCCCCGGCTCGTGGCGGCACGAGCTGTCGCCGGCCAACGAGCCCAGCGCGGTCACCTGGCAGGGCCGGCCGGACGTCTACCACGCCCTCGGCGCGACCCTCGTGCCCCGCCTGCCGCTGTACCCCTCTGTCGCCGCCGCTCTCCGCGACGGCCTCCTCCCCTGACCCCGCGCTGGTCGAGTGCCCCGCTGGTCGAGGTGCGAGCCTCGAGACCGCCCGAGACCGCCCGAGACCGCTCGAGACCCTCGCCCCACCCCCGCCCGAACGGCAACGACCCCGCCCCCCTGAGGGGGACGGGGTCGTGGTGGCGCCGGACCCGGGGGGGACGGGTGACGCGGGGGGCTCGGGGGCCGGTGGCTCAGGCCGCCGGACGGACAGCGGGGCCGTAGCCGTCGGGGCCGACCACCGTGCTCAGCACGTGGCTGCGGAAGCGGCGGGGGGCGGTGACCACGCCCAGCACGGCGAACTGGCCGGAACCGGTCGGCGTGACCGCGTCGACCCGGACCAGGTAGCGGGTGCCCTCGGGGCTGGTGGCGCAGATGCGGTCACCCCGGCGGTAGGGCGCAGCGGCCTCCACCTCGGTGGGGACCATGGTCTCTGCCGACTCCAGAATGCTCATCCGACTGCCCTCCCAGTTGCCGTTCGTTGGTATCTGTATCGGCCGGTCGTCGGCGGACCTTGACCCCTTCGGGGAAAAACTTCGTCCGAACGTCATCTTCGTCGCCAGAGTCGTCAAAGTCAACTGGGTTAGTTGGGTATGAGTGGTCGTGTCGAAGGGGGTCTCCAGGCTCGCTGCGCTCGCACCTCGACCAGCGGCTCGCACCTCGACCACGGGGGGGTCAGAACGCGCCGTCCTTGGTGATGACGGCGCGGAACGTGCGCAGGGCGATGGCTGCGTCGGCGAACGGCGACCAGTTGTCGACGTAGTCCAGGTCGAAGCCGATGGACTCGTCCCAGCTGAGCGTCGACCGACCGCTGACCTGCCACAACCCGGTCATGCCGGGCTTGACCGCGAGCCGGCGCCGGGCCACGTAGTCGTACATCTGCACCTCGCGCGGCAGGGCCGGCCGGGGGCCGATCAGCGACATCTCGCCCTTGAGGACGTTCACGAGCTGGGGCAGCTCGTCGAGCGAGGTCTTGCGCAGGAGGTGGCCGACCCGGGTGATCCGGGGGTCGTCCACGATCTTGAACAGCGGCCGGTTCGAGTCGTGCACGTTGAGGTCGAGCAGGGCCCCGAGACGGCTCTCGGCGTCCACGCCCATGCTGCGGAACTTGTACATCGTGAAGGTGTCCCCGCCCTCGCGCACGCGGGTCTGCCGGAAGATGGCCGGGCCGCGCGACTCCAGCCGGATGGCGAGCGCGATGCCGAGCAGGACCGGTGAGGCCAGCACCAGCAGGACGGCTGCCCCCACCCGGTCGGTGGCGCCCTTGACCAGGGCGTGGGTGCCCTGCGGGCTGGCGGAGCCGACCTTGATCATGAGCCGTCCGTCCTGCTGCACCACGTCGACGCGGTGCGGGGCGATCCCGTCGAGGTCGGTGGCGATGACCATGTCGATGCCGGTGCCCTCCAGCAGCCACGACAGCTCGCGGAGCTGGCGCTTCTCCCAGCCGGCGCCGGGGATGACGGTGACGCGCTCGGCGCCGTTGTCCAGGGCGGTGCGCACCACGCGCTCGACGACCCCGCTGGGGCCGCGGCGCTCGTCGCGCTGCTGCCGCTGCTCCACGCTCAGGCCGCCGGGGACGACCGGTGCCGCCGCCTCGGCCCGGGTGACGACGAGGATGACCTCCCCCGAGGCGACCGCGGGGGAGCGGTGGGCCTCGGTGCCCTCCAGGGCGGCCGGGTCGCCGACGACCAGCCGGCGGCGCTGCCCGAAGCCGTAGCCCCGAGCGAACGACGGCATCCGCACCACCACGCGTACGACGGACAGGGCCAGGACGGACGCGGCGGCGCCGAGCAGCGCGTCCCGGCCCTCGACGGGGAGATCGAGCAGCGCGACCAGCACGCAGGCCGCCCCGCTGAGCACCAGGGCCGAGCGGCACAGGGGCCGCACCGACACGATGGCGCGGGGCCGGTCCGCGGCCCAGACGTGGGCGGTGGAGACCAGCAGCACGGCGGTGACGGTGGCGGCGGCCAGCGGGTGACCGGCCAGCAGGGCCAGGGTGGCCAGCAGCAGGGTCACCGCGGTGTCGCACCGGGCCAGGAAGCGTCGCAGGGAGCGGATCTGCCCGCGACGGGCGACCAGGCGGCCCTCCACGTCGGGGGAGGAGGCGGCCGGCGGGTCGCTCCACCGTCCCCGTGAGATCGGGACGCCCTGCTCCACCTGTGTCGCCACCACGTGTGTCTCCCCCTCGCCCGCCCCGTCGCGCCGTCGCGCTTTGCGGTCCCATCGGCCGGCGCCGTCCCGACCTGAGGGGAACGACTCAGCGCGACCGTGGACGGGCCTCGTCCAGCAGGGCCCTGACCTCGGCCCGGTAGAGGAGGGCCGGGTCCACGCCGGTGGCGCCCAGGTGACCGCCCAGCTCGAGGCTGATCAGGCCGTGCAGGCGGCTCCAGCACACCAGGGCGAGCTCCAGGCGCGCGGGCGGCAGGTCCGGGGTGCCGCTGCGGTGGCCCCAGGCGGTCACCTGATGCCGCAGCGTCCGGTCCAGGCGACGGTCCGGGGTGGGGCCGACGGCGGCCAGCGCCTCCAGGAAGACGTCCATGCTGCGCTGTGCCGCCGCGACGACGCGGTCGCGGGCCAGGTCCTGGCCCGAGCCGGTGGAGTGGTGGAACACCAGCCGGTAGGCGTTCGGCGACGCCACCGCCCAGGCTCGGTAGGCCTCGGCCACCACGGCGAACCGGCGCGCGGGCGTCCCCGCGTGGTCGACCTCCTCCATGGCATCGGCCAACGACCCGTAGGAGTCGACCACGAGCTCGGCCAGCAGGTCGTCCCGGCTCGGGAAGTAGCGGTAGAGCGCCGGAGGAGACACGGCGAGCGCACGGGCGATGGCGTTGAGCGAGACCGACTCCACCCCGCCGGCCTCCACCTGCTGCATGGCGGCGGCCTTGATGTCGGCCAGCGTCTGCTGCCGGTAGCGCTCCCGCCGGGTGGGTGCCTCGCCCATGGTGGCCTCTTCTCCTCGGTGACTGCTTGACACCCTAGCGTCAGATACTCATAGTGTTAATAGTATTCACTATGCGACTGGACATCACGCCGGTCGACCCACCAGAGGAGCCGGACATGTCCCACCCCCAGAGCACCGACGTCGTCAGCGCCACCCGCATCGTGCTGCCCGGCCTGGTGGCACCCTCGGGCCTCGAGGTGCACGAGGAGCTCGTCGGCCCACCGGCCGAGGGGCAGGCCCTCCTGCGGATGGACGCCACCGGGGTCTCCTTCGCCGAGTTCGGCATGCGGCGGGGTCTCTACCCCGGTCAGCCGGCCTTCCCGTTCGTGCTCGGCTACGACGTCGTCGGCACCGTCACCGCCGTCGGTCCCGGGGTCGAGACGTCGCTGGTCGGGCGACGGGTGGCCGCGGTGACCAAGACGGGCGCGTGGTCGACGTACGTCGTGGCACCCGCCGACGACCTCGTCGAGGTGCCCGAGGGGCTGGACCCGGCCGAGGTGGAGACCGTCGTGGTCAACGGCATCACCGCCTGGCAGATGCTGCACCGGTCGGCGCGGGTCCGCCCGGGTCAGACCGTCCTCGTGCACGGGGCCAACGGCGGGGTGGGCAGCACCCTGGTGCAGCTGGCCCGGCACGCGGGCCTGCGGGTGATCGGCACCGCCCACCCCCGCCACCACGACGCCCTGCGCGCCTTGGGGGCCGAGCCCGTGGACTACGCGGCCGAGGGCCTCAGCGAGCGGGTCCGCGCCCTGGCGCCCGACGGGGTCGACGCCGTCTTCGACCACCTCGGCGGCGCCAGCGTCGGCGAGTCCTACCGGCTGCTCGCCCCCGGCGGAGCGCTCGTGGCCTACGGCATGGCCACCCTGACCGAGGACCAGGGCTCGCCCCTCCTGCAGTTCGTGCCGCTGCTGGCCCGGCTCGCGCTGTGGAACGTGCTCCCCAACGGGCACCGGGCCAGCTTCTACAACTTCTGGGCGGGCTCGCGGCTGGCCCGCGCGGGCTTCCGGGCACGGCTCCGCACCGACCTCGGGGAGGTGCTGCGCCTGCTCGGCGACGGCGCCCTGACGGCCCACGTGGCCGCGCGGGTCCCCCTGCGCGAGGCCGCCCGGGCCATGGAGCTCGCGGAGTCCCGCACCGTGCTGGGCAAGGTCGTGCTGGTGCCCTGAGCCGCGGGGGTAGGTTGACCGCGCGCCCACGCGGGGAGGAGACCAGTCGTGCCAGACGATGCCGCGCCCACCCCCGACCCGGCCCCGGATGCGCCCCCACGGCGTCACCGGCGGCGTCGGCCCTGGCGGATCGCGCTGGTGGCGCTGGTCGTGGTCCTCGTGGTGGTGGCCGGGGTCGCGGTGGTCGGCTACGTCTCGCTGGACAAGAGCATCAAGACCTTCAGCGGCACCGGCATCAGCTCCCGGCGTCCACCCCCCACGGTGCACGGCCAGAACGTGCTGCTCATCGGCTCCGACACCCGGGCCGGGGCCGACCGCTCCCTGGGCGGGAAGGGCGACGCCGTGGGCCGCTCCGACACCGCCCTGCTGGTGCACGTCTACGAGGGCGGTCGCCGGGCCGTCGCGGTGTCGATCCCCCGTGACGCGCTCGTGGACATCCCCGCGTGCCGGCTGCCGGACGGGTCCTGGTCGCAGCCGCGCCCGGACGAGATGTTCAACGCGGCGTACTCGGTGGGCGGCACCGCGCAGGGCAACCCGGCGTGCACCGTCAACACCGTGGAGAAGCTGACCGGCCTGCGCGTCGACCACACGGTGATCGCCGACTTCGCGGCGTTCTCCGCCATGACCAAGATCGTGGGTGGGGTCCCGGTGTGCGTGCCGCACCCGGTCTACCAGGGCGACCTCGACCCGAACCGCACCACCCGGGGCGGGGTGGTCTTCACCCGAGGCGTCCAGGAGGTCTCCGGTCGCAAGGCCCTGGACTACGTCCGCATCCGGCACGGCCTGGGGGACGGCTCGGACATCGGTCGGATGCGCCGCCAGCAGGCTTTCCTGGGCAGCGTCATCGCCA
Source organism: uncultured Actinomycetota bacterium (assembly GCA_963750345.1). Lineage (GTDB taxonomy): Bacteria > Actinomycetota > Actinomycetes > Propionibacteriales > Nocardioidaceae > Nocardioides_B. The sequence continues at coordinate 63,120 of CAVVQH010000015.1, forward strand.
AGGTCCGGGCCAAGGGACTGACCCCCACCCACCTGCTCCCGCTGGCCAGGGCCGCCACCCGGTACCTCACCGTGGACCCCGGCCTGGGCAGCGCCGGCAAGCTGCTGTCCTTCGTCCTGGGGCTGCGTCACATGGCCCCGTCCGACATCGTGTTCCTCACCGCTCCCTGGCGCTACGACGGTCCACGGGTCGCGCTCGTCCACCCGGACGTCGACCGCCTGTGGCAGGCGCTGCAGGAGGACGAGCCGGTCACCGCGGCCGGCCAGGGCAGCGGGGTGGAGGGCCGGACCGTCGCGCAGCGCCTCTCCACGGTCACCAGCCGCGTGCGGGTCGTGGGCCCGGGCGCCGCGCGGACGGCCCGCGCGCTGCGGTCCGCGGGCGTGAGCGTGGGGGCGGTGGCGGCCGGCGCGGGCGGACCGGCGACGGTGGTGCGCTTCGGCCCCGGACAGGGTGCCCAGGCCAGCGCGTTGGCTGCCCTGGTGCGGGGAGCCACCCTGCGCTCGGCGGAGGCGCCGGGGCTGCGTCTGGAGCTCGGCGGGCGGCACCGGTTGAGGCCCCTGACGGCTACCGCGCCCCCGCCGACCCCCCTGCCCCGCAGCGTCACCGACGACGCCCGCTCGGCGGCCTCCGGTCCCTGCTCCGACATCACCTACGGCTCCGCGTCAGGTCAGTGACCAGCGGAGGTTCGCGGGAGTAGGGTGCGTCAGGTTTCACTCTCGGGCGCCTTGGAGACACCATGATCCTCGCTGCTGGTTCGGACCTCAGGCTCGACGCGAACGCCGTCGACTACGGCCTGGTGGCCCTGTACTTCGTCTTCGTGCTCGGGATCGGCCTGCTGGCCAGACGCTCGGTCTCCAGCAGCCTGGACTTCTTCCTCTCGGGTCGCGCGCTGCCGGCCTGGGTCACCGGGCTGGCCTTCATCTCGGCGAACCTCGGTGCGGTCGAGATCATCGGCATGTCGGCCAACGGGGCGCAGTACGGGATCCCGACCGTGCACTACTTCTGGGTCGGCGCGGTGCCGGCGATGCTGTTCCTCGGCATCGTGATGATGCCGTTCTACTACGGCTCGAAGGTCCGCTCGGTCCCCGAGTTCATGCGCCGACGCTTCGGCACCGGGGCCCACCTCGTGAACGCGCTGAGCTTCGCCCTGGCCCAGCTCCTCATCGCCGGCATCAACCTGTTCCTGCTGGCCAGCGTGGTCAACGTGGTGCTGGGCTGGAACCTCTACGTCTCCCTGCTGGCGGCCGCACTGATCGTGCTGTCCTACATCACGCTCGGGGGCCTGTCGGCGGCCATCTACAACGAGGTGCTGCAGTTCTTCGTCATCGTGGCCGCCCTGGTGCCGCTGACCTTCATCGGTCTCTACAAGGTCGGCGGGTACGGCGGCCTGAGCGACAAGATCACCGCGGCCGGCAACGGCTCGGCCCAGCTCTCGTCGTGGCCCGGCACGAACATCACCCAGATCGACAGCCCCCTGCTCTCGGTGATCGGCCTGGTCTTCGGCCTCGGCTTCGTGCAGTCCTTCGGCTACTGGACGACGAACTTCGTCGAGGTGCAGCGCGCCATGGCCTCCAGCTCGATGTCGGCGGCGCGGCGCTCGCCCATCATCGCGGCGTTCCCCAAGATGTTCATCCCGTTCATCGTCATCTTCCCGGGCATGATCGCGGGCGTGGTCGTCACCGAGGTGGCCAAGGCCAAGTCCTCGGCGAGCACGACCTTCGACTTCAACAACTCGATGCTGTACCTCTTCCGCGACCTGCTGCCCAACGGCATGCTCGGCGTGGCCATCGCCGCGCTGCTGGCCTCCTTCATGGCCGGCATGGCCGCCAACATCTCGGCCTTCAACACGGTCTTCTCCTACGACCTGTGGCAGACCTACGCGGTGCGCGACCGCCAGGACTCCTACTACACGCTGGTGGGTCGCCTGGCCACCCTGGGGGCCACGGTCGTCGCGCTGGGCACGGCGCTGATCGCCAGCCAGTACACGAACATCATGAACTACCTGCAGACCCTGTTCGGACTCTTCAACGCCCCCCTGTTCGCGACGTTCATCCTCGGCATGTTCTGGAAGCGGATGACCGCGACGGCCGGCTGGACCGGCCTGGTCAGCGGCACCTTGGCCGCGCTCCTGGTCGGCGTCCTGTCCGAGGACGCCTTCGGGACGCTGTCGGTGGGGGCGGTCGGACTGGCCGGTCAGGGTGCCAGCTTCGCCGCGGCCGGTGCGGCGTTCATCGTCGACGTCGTGGTCAGCGTGCTGGTCACCATGGTGACCCGGCCCAAGCCGGAGTCCGAGCTGCGCGGGCTGGTGTACTCGCTGACCCCCAAGGAGGACTTCCACGACCCGGGCGAGGCGGGCATGGCCTGGTACCAGAAGCCGGTGACGCTGGCCGGGATCGGAGCGGTGCTGGTCGTCGCCCTCAACGTCATCTTCTGGTGACGCCCACGGGCACGTGCACCGAGGCCTCCGCGGTGCACGACTACGTCGACCCGGCCGTTCGGGGTGGCGCCCGCCGACACCGACCGTCCGCGATGGCTGGTCGCTAGCCGCTCGGGAGTCCAGCGACCCACCACATGGCGCCTCCTCCGTGAGACGTCGAGGCTACGGCTTCCTCAACACGGGTGGGGGGTTTCGCCCAGACCGGTCGAGGGGCTGCGGCCGTGTCCGGCGCGCGCGCCGACCCGACTCGACGGTGACCCTTCTCGTGAGTGCGCCCAAGCGTCTTCGGGCCTCGCGGGCCGTCCTGAGGAATTTGGTGTTAAGTCCTGTTGACTTTACCGAAACCGTGTTCTGCTGTGAGGGCATCGCGACGGCTCATGCATCGGGTCGCCGTCCACTCCCCTCGAAAGGCACTACATGAGCGACACGACCAGAAGGAAGTTCCTCGCGACGGCTGGTGCCGGCGCGGCCGTGGGCACCGTCGGACTGGTGGGTGGACCGGCATCGGCTGCCGAGGCTCGGCTGTCCCCACGCAGTGCGAAGGAGGGTGTGGTCGCCCTCGTGGCGGACCACACCTCGTCGGAGGTCGTGCTGATGGTGGGTGACCGCGAGGTCGTGGTGCGTGACCGGGGCCTGGTCACGCGCATCCTCAACGCGGCCGGGGGCGAGTGACATGTCCTCACACCGCGAGGCGCCGGAGATCTCCAAGGACCCGGTGGCCGACAGCACCGACGTCTACGCCTTCATCAGCCCGAACCGCAAGAAGTCGGTGACGCTGATCGCCAACTTCATCCCGCTCCAGCAGCCCGACGGAGGACCGAACTTCTACGAGTTCGGCGACGACGTCGCCTACGAGATCCGGATCGCGAACTCCGGCCACGCGTACGCCGACATCGTCTACCGCTTCACCTTCCACACCGAGATCCGGAACAAGAAGACGTTCCTCTACAACATCGGGCCGATCAGCTCCCTGGACGACCCGAACTGGAACCGTCCGCAGTACTACACCCTGACCCGGCGCAAGAACGGCAACACCATCACGCTGGCCGAGAACCTGCCGTGCCCGCCGGTCAACGTGGGTGTGCGCAGCACGCCGAACTACGCGGCGCTGGCCGAGGCCGCGGTGCACACGGTGGGGTCGAGGCGGGTCTTCGCCGGACAGCGCGCGGACGCCTTCCACGTCGACCTGGGCAGCATCTTCGACCTGGGTGGCCTGCGTCCGTTGAACGAGAACCACCTGATCCCGTTGGCGAACATGGACGGCATCAACTCCGTCAAGTCCTACAACGTGCACACGATCGCGCTGCAGGTGCCCATCACGGAGGTCAGCCGCTTCGAGACCCTGCCCACCAACCCCTCGAGGGCCTCGTCGGTCATCGGCGTGTGGGCGACCGCGAGCCGCAAGAAGACCAAGGTGTTCGACAAGAGCACCGGGACGCACAGCTCCTACGGACCGTGGGAGCAGGTGTCGCGGCTGGGGAACCCGCTGGTCAACGAGGTGCTCACCCCGATGGCCGAGAAGGACGCGTGGAACTCGCACTACCCGGCCGGTGACAGCAGGTACGCCACGTACGTCAACTCCCCGGAGCTGGCCGGCCTGCTGCCGGTGCTGTACCCCGGGGCGTTCCCGAACCTCGCGGCGTACACCAAGTCGCGGGCCGACCTGAACGCGATCCTGCTGACCGGGATCCCGAACGGCATCGTGGACGGCTTCCAGAACTACACCGGCCCGATCGAGTCCGACATGCTGCGGCTGAACCTGGCCATCCCTCCGACGGAGAACCCCAACGACCTCGGCGTGGTCGGCGGTGACCTGCAGGGCTACCCCAACGGTCGACGGATCAACGACGACGTGGTGACGATCGAGCTGCGCGCCATCGCGGGCGCGACGATCCCGCTGGTCGACGGCGACTACGAGGTGGACGCAGTCGTCTCCAGTGTCGGCGACGGGACGTCGACCACCCCGAACGCGCTCCCGATGGAGGCGTTCCCGTACCTCGCGCCTCCCGGTGGCGGCTACCAGACGGTGCCGGGCACGACGAAGCCGGGCAGCAACGGCTACGAGCCGCCGGTCGGCCGGAGGAAGAAGAAGGGGTGAGCGCCGGAGCGGCTCCCGCCGGCCCGGCGGACCCGGCGTCGGGGGAGAACCCGTTCGCGGGGCAGGGTGCTGTGCTGCTCGACATCGGTGGTGACGTCGGCGCGCTCGTCGTCACCACCCCGGCGGCCATGGTCGGCGTGGAGGTGGAGGTCCGCCGCGAGGGGGGTCCTCACCAGCACGCCCACCATCCCCACGTGGCGGTCGTGAACCGCCCCGTCGCGGGGACCCTCGTGCCGTCCCTCGTCTACCCGGAGCTGGTCGAGGGGCGCTACGAGCTGGCCCTCAAGGGCACCGACGACGTCCGCCTGAGGGTCGAGGTCGTCGGCGGGTCCGTCGCCACGGCCGAGTGGCCCGGCTGACCCGGCCTGCTCCTCCACCGACCACGTCTGGGGACGGCTCAGTCCCCGGACGTGGTCGGGGTCGCGTCCCATGGATCGAGGCAGCGGACGCCGAGGGGCGCGAAGTGCTTGACGTTGCGCGTCACGACGACCATCTCCGCACAGTGCGCGATCGCGGCGATGAGGGCGTCGTCGAGCGGTGCGTGCTCGGGAACACGGTAGGTGGCCAGCACCCTGGCCGCTGACAGGTCGAAGGGAAGGACCCTGTCCATGAACGTGGGCAGGACGTTCTCCTCGAACCAGCGACGCAGGACCACCCCTTGCGCAGGGTCGGACCTCTCCTTGCCCAGGACTCCTCGTTCGATCGCTGCGATGGTGAAGGCCGAGACGAACTGGTCACCGACGGGAACCGACACCGCCCACGCTGCGACGGAGGGGTTGCGCCCCCGGACCCGCAGCGCGGACACCACGTTGGTGTCCAGGAGGTACGTCACAGGTCCGTGGAGCGCGCCGTCAGGCCCAGGCATGGGGGATCGAACTCGAGGTCGCCGCCCTCGTCGGTGCTCAGGAGGTCGACGATGGTGACAGGTTCCCCCTGCAAGGCACGGGTCAGTACGTCGCGCGCCTCCGCCTCCACCGATCGGTGACGCTGCTGGGCACGCGCTCGAAGAGCAGCCTTGGTCCCCGCGGGGAGGTTGCGGATGAGGATCTGTTCCATAACGACCACCTTTGATATCACTGACACGATATCACCAACCCCTCGCAGCGTCACGCGTACCGACTGGGCAGCCACGAGACCGTGCGCGACATGACCCGGCCCTTCCGCACTAAGGCCCCCGGCAGTGTACTGGTCCAGGACATCGGCGACACATCTCTCAAGACATCGGCGACACCTGTCCCAGGTCATCGGCGACACCGGGGCGGGGTCGGATGCTCGGCCATGCCGCAGCCCACCTCGAAGGCCCGCCTGGTCATCACCGCCCTGTTCGTCGACCACCAGAGCCCGGCAGGTCGCCGACCGCTACGGGGTGCACCGGGCCTGGGTCTACAAGCTCAAGGCCCGCTACGAGGCCGAGGGCGAGGCCGCGTTCGAGCCCCGGTCCCGTCGCCCAAGACCTCACCGACGGCCCTGGACCCGGACGTGGTCGACCTGATCGGCGGACTCCGCAAGGAGCTCGCCGCAGCTGGCCTGGACGCCGGCCCCGAAACCATCGCCTGGCACCTCGCTCACCACCACGGCCACCGGGTCTCGCGCGCTCGACCATCAGCCGCTACCTGACCAAGGCCGGGCTCGTGATCCCCGAACCGAAGAAGCGACCCAAGTCCTCCTACATCCGCTTCGAGGCAGCGATGCCGAACCAGACCTGGCAATCCGACTTCACCCACTACCGGCTCACCCGCCCGACGGCAGGGGCGCCGACGTGGAGATCATCAGCTGGCTCGACGACTGCACCCGCTACGCCCTGCACGTCTCCGCCCACCACGCATCACCGGCCCATCGTGCTCGCAACCTTCCGCAAACCGTGACCAGCACGGCATCCCGCCTCCACCCTGACCGACAACGGCATGGTCTACACCGCCCGCCTCGCCGGCGGACGCGGCGGCCGCAACGCCTTCGAGCACGAGCTCCGCCGCCGGCACGTCGTCCAGAAGAACTCCCGCCCCAACCACCCGACCACCTGCGGCAAGGTCGAACGGTTCCAACAGACCATGAAGAAATGGCTCCGCGCCCAACCCGTCCAGCCCACCACCATCACCGAGCTGCAGGCCCTGCTCGACGCGCTTCGTCGAGCAGTACAACCACCGCCGCCCGCACCGCTCCCTGCCCCACCGGGCCACCCCGGCACCCGCTACAACACCATGCCCAAAGCCCTGCCCGGCGAGACCCCCGACCCCGACACCCACGACCGGATCCGCCACGACACCGTCGACAAAGCCGGCACCGTCACCCTGCGACAACGCGCCAACTCCACCACATCGGCATCGGGCGAACCCACGCCGGAACCTGCGTCATCCTCCTCGTCCAGGACCTCCAGATCCGGGTCGTCAACGCCATCACCGGAGAACTCCTCCGCGAGCTGACCCTCAACCCCCACATCGACTACCAACCCACCGGAGCACCCAAAGGACCCACCCGAACAACCCCTGAAATGAACAACACCCGGACCTGCAATCGCAGGTCCGGGTGTCGCCGATGTCCTGAGACATCACACAGTGCCCCCGGCAGGATTCGAACCTGCGACGCACGGTTTAGGAAACCGACGCTCTATCCCCTGAGCTACGAGGGCGGGGCAGCGGGCCCGCCGATCCTGCCCGGTCGGTCCCGCGTGTGGCGACAGCGTACCGACGCCGGGGGAGCCAGGTCGGGGGAGGGCGAGGTGCAGGTCCCTGGTCGTGGGTATAGGCCGCGATCGAGGACCGAGGGAGAGGACGCCTGAGAGGGCGCTCGCCGTAGTCCCCACGGGCCATTGCCCAGGCTGCACGGTGATGGTTCCGTAGGAGCCTGGACGGTAAAGCAACCGTCAAGGCTGGTGGGGACATGCGATGGAGGGTCGGCGCAAGGCTCTGATCGTGGCCAACGGCGAGTACGAGAACGCCGAGCTGGGCCACCTGCGCTCGCCTGCCGCCGACGCCACGGCCCTGGCGGAGGTGCTCGGAGACCCCGACATCGGCGGCTTCGAGGTGGCCGTCGTCCGCGACGAGCCCACGCACGTGGTGCAGGGCCACATCGAGGACCTCTTCACCGACAGCCGCCGCGACGACCTGCTGCTCCTGCACTTCTCCTGCCACGGGCTCAAGAGCGACAGCGGCGAGCTGTTCTTCGCCATGCGGAACACCCGTCCCGACCGGCTCGGCTCGACCGCCGTTCCGGCGGAGTTCGTGCAGCGCTGCATCCGGGGCAGCCGGGCGCGCAGCGTCGTGCTGCTGCTGGACTGCTGCTACGGCGGAGCCTACGGCCGTGGTGTGGTCGTACGGTCTGCTGGGGAGGCCGCCGTCCTGGACAGCTTCCCCCAGCAGGGGTTGGGCTCCGGTCGCGGACGGGCGGTGATCACCGCGTCCAGCGCCATCGAGTACGCCTTCGAGGGCGGCCTCCTCGCGGACGACCAGGCTCGTGAGCCGTCGGTGTTCACCTCGGCCCTGGTGCGCGGCCTGCGGACCGGGGAGGCCGACCGGGACGAGGACGGCCACGTCTCCCTCAACGAGCTCTACGACTACGTCTTCGACCAGGTCCGCGAGCGCAACCCGCACCAGACACCGAGCCGGGACATCGAGATGCAGGGCGAGCTCTATCTGGCCCGCAGCCGACGCCGGCGGATCAGACCGGCTCCCATGCCGCCCGACCTCGAGGCGGCCATCCGCGACGCCAACATGTACAGCCGCGTGGGCGCGATCGGCGAGCTCCGCGCACGCCTCGCCAGCGCGAACCTGCCGGCGGCGGTCGGTGCGTACGAGGCGCTGGTCGAGATCGCCCGGACCGACATCGGGCACGTCGCCGAGCTCGCCGAGGAGGCCAGCCGGACCGCGGTCCTGCACCCGGACGTCACGGCCGTCGACTTCGGACCGGTCCCGGTGGGGACACCGCGACCGCACCAGCGGCTGCAGCTGCTCGGCCCACCCATCGCGCAGGCGTGCGTCCCGGAGACCTCCGAGGACTGGTTGCGGGTCACGCTCGAGGGTCCGGTGGTCGACATCGTGCTGGACACCGACGTGCCCGGACCGCGACAGGGGCGGGTCGTCCTGCGGGGACCCACGGGCGAGGTGGTGGTCACCGTCGGCGGCGAGGTCGTCGCGATCCCCGTGCAGACCCGCCGGGTCGAGGAGGAACAGGTGGCGGCTCCCCCACCGACGGCCTCGGAGCCGACGACGGCCGACGAACCGGATGCTGCCCAACCTCCGCCGGGCCCGCCCGCTGCGGAGAAAGCGGGCGAGCAGGTTGCCGGTACCGCGGCCGAGACCGCTGCACCGGTGCGGAAGGCGTCGCGGGCGTGGTCCGTGCTGTGGGCCCTGGTCCCGGTGATCTCCCTGGGGCTGCTCGCGCCGGTGCCTGCCGCCCACGCGGCGTACCGGCTGCGGAGCGTCCGCCTGGCGCTCAGCGCGGCGCTGTACGCGGCCGCGCTCGTCACCGCCCTGGCCCTTCCCGCGGACGGTGGCAGCGCGGACGCCGTCTCGGGCCTGCTCCTGGTCACGGCTGGGGTGGCCGCCACGGTGCAGGCGTTCCTGGTGCGGGGCCGCGTGTTCGCCGTGGGTGGGAATGCATCCCCCTCCGAGCCGGGGCGCTCGCACCCCTCGCCCGCTGCCGCTCCCGGTCGGTCGGGGGTGCCCGCGGAGGCGGACGAGCAGGCGCTGCCCATCCTGCAGCTGGTGACGCTGGGCGTGGCGGGGTCGGGCAAGACCGTCCTGCTCTCCAGCATGTTCCACACCGCGCACGTGCCGACGCCGGATCGGCCGTACTTCCTCGAGACCGACGCCGCCCACCGCGTGTTCCTGAGCCGGGTCTTCGACGAGGTCGCCGACACCGCGGAGCCCTGGCCGCGCGGCACCCGGGTGGGGGAGTCGCGCACCATCGGCCTCGACTGCGTGTCCTACCGGGAGGGCGTCAAGCACGCCATCTTCCGGCTCGGCTACCTGGACTACGCCGGCGAGCTGCTCGACAGCGAGCCCGAGGCCGGGTCCACGGCGCTGGGTGCGCTGGAGCGCAGCATCGCCTCGGCCCACGGTCTGCTCGGCATCCTGGACGGCCACCGCGTCCTGCAGTACCTGCGCAACGAGCCCGAGGGTCGGCGCTACCTGCGCAGCACGCTCCAACCGATGATCGGCATCATGGCGGGCGCCACGTGCCCGATCCACTTCGCGCTGACCAAGTGGGACCTGGTGCACGGCTTCGGTGAGCCGGCCGACGCCGACGACGCGGTGAGGCTGTCCCTGGTGCGCGAGGCGCTGCTGTCGAGCCAGGAGATCCGCTCCCTGGTCGAGACCCACGGCTACGGAGGTCTGGTGGTGCGGCTGATCCCCGTCAGTGCCACCGGTCCGGACTTCGCGACCGTGGACGGGAGCGGGCACGTGGTCAAGCAGCAGGGTGCGCGGGTGCGGCCGTGCAACGTCGACGTACCGCTGGCGGCGGTGCTGCCCGACCTGTTCGGCCAGCTCGACCTCTCCCTGGAGCCGGCCCTGGCAGGGGCGGCGGCCGATGCCGCCCGTACCCGGGCCCGGGCCTCGGCCGAGGACGCCGAGCGGGCGCTGGCGATGTTCCAGCTGCGGCCGGCCGGCCAACGGCTGCGCCAGGCGCTGGAACAGCGTCTCGGACCCCAGGGCGGTGCCCTGGCGGGGATGTTCCTCGACTGGAAGGGCCTCGCGCTCGGCGAGCGTCCGGCGGACCGTCCCGGCCCCTCCGCTGGCGAGGCACGGGCGCGGATCGTCGCCCACTTCTGCTCGACCCTGGAGCGCGTCGAGGCGGAGCTGCCCGCCTCGCGCCTGAGCGCGGGGGGCTAGTCGTGCCGGGCACGGCGCTGCAGGGGTGGCCGTTCCTGGTGGGGAGGGGACGGCGCACCGGCTACCGCACGCTGCTCGCGCCCGGCCCGCTGCTCGACGACGGCCAGGTCGGCATGCTCACCGACGCGGTCGGCGCGGGCGACGGCGACCTGGTGGGTGACGGTGCGGTCCCGGGGGGTCCTCCCCGGGTGCAGAGGCTTCCCCTCGGGCCTTCGTCGCTGCTCTGCGTCTACCGGACCGAGCGCCTGGACCCGGCCGGCCTGACGGGTGCCGACGACGCCTCGGTGGCCGACCAGCACGGGCGTCCGCTGGAGATCCTGTACGGCGTGGCGTGCCCCGACCTGCCCGACGTCGTCCCGCACCCGGACGACCTCGACCACGCCAGGACGGCGGCGCTGGAGACCTACCGGCGCTTCCTCGAGGACGAGCGTGCCTTCACCGTGGAGCGATCGCTGCCGGTCGCCCTGCGGTCCACCGGATCGTCGGGACCGCTTCCCGTCCCCGATCGTCCGGCCCCTCCGGCCAGGGCGTCCGTGCCACCGGCGCGCGAGCCGGTGGCCGCCGGTCCTGCACCTGCGGCTCCCGTCGGCACGGCGGCACCCTGGCTCGTGCTGGGCGGGGTCGCGGTGGCCGGCGTCGCCCTGGCCGCGGCCACCTGGACCCTCGTGCTGCGCCCCTCGGGCCCGGAGGTGACCGCCGTCCGGGTCGAGCCGGTCCAGGCCTCGGTCGCGGACTGCGGCGGCACGGTGCCGGTCGCGCTGCAGGGGTCCATCGCCACCGACGGCGGGACGAGGGTGACCTACCACTGGGAGGACGGCACGGGAGACTGGTACGGCGGAGCGGCCACCGTGCGGGTGCCACGGGCCGGGACCGTCGCGGTCGAGGGCACCTACCCGCTGCCGGTCGCAGCCGGCCGCACCTCGAGCGGGACGGTGCGGCTGGTCGTCGACCGGCCGGGCTCGCGCACGGGGACCGCTGCGTACGCCGTCTCCTGCGGCTGACCCGGCCGCAGCCGTGGTGGGGCTCGGGTGTCAGCGACCCCGGAAGGCGGTCACCCCGGTGAGCGTCGGCACGAACACCCAGTCCCCGGAGACCACCTGGGAGGAGAAGTGGGGGAGGGAGCCGGCGTGGTGGCGGCCCACCTCGCGACCGTCGGAGAGGCGCAGGGTCACGAGGTCGCCGGAGCCCTCGTCGGCCGCGTACACCCGGCGACCGGCGACCACCGGGGAGGCGGACACGTTGCGGGCCGTCCAGGACCACGACAGCGAGGAGGCGCCCACGCGCAGGGCGCGCAGCCGGCGTTCGCCCCGGCAGGGCATCAGCACGGTCCGGCCCACCACGGCCGCCCCGCCGAAGGCCGTGCACCCCTTGAGCCGGGCGACCTGCCCCCCGATCCCATCCAGGGACGGCCGCAGCAGGTAGACCACCCCGCGCTTGCCGGCGATGACGATCCGGTGGACGGCGGGGACGACGACGGGAGAGGAGGACCCCAGGTCCAGGTCGCGGACGTTGTCGTCGCGCCAGGTGGACGGGGCGAACACGGAGCGGACGTCGAGCGTGACCGGGTCGATCCGGGTGACCGAGTCGCTGCCGTCCCAGGTGCCGTCCAGCTCGGCGCCGTTGCCGCTGGCGACGTACACGGCCCCGGCGGGTCCGCGCACCGGACCGGCCGGCGACCACATGCCCGCCTCCCGTGCGGTGGGGACGGCCCAGTCGGTGACCGGACCGGACCCGTCGGTCGCGACCGAGGTCACGTACCCCACGTAGTTGTCGCAGTCCCCGGCCAGTCCGCCGAACGTGGTGATGACGCGCCCGTCGGCCACGAGCAGGGCCGAGCGCTGCTGCTCGGCGAGGCGGTTCCGCTCCGGGCGTACGTCCAGTCCACGGTGCCAGCGTCGCGCCCCGGACCGGACGTCCAGCGCCCACAGCGTGTGCCGGCCGCCGGTGGTCTCCGCGACCACGAACAACGACCCGGTGGCCCGGTCGTAGGCCGGCGTACTGGTGATGCCGAGCGGGTCGATGTTGCCGCACGGCAGGCCGCTCAGGGGCTGCGGCGTGCCCAGGTGCCGGGACCACCGACGCCGACCGGTGCGGGCGTCCAGGCCGTAGACGGTGTTCTGCTCGGTCGCGACCACCAGGGTGCTCCCGACCACCAGCGGCTCGCCGTAGACGGCGCCGTCGAGCCGTCGCTGCCAGCCGCGACGCAGCGGACCGGTGGGGCCACTCAGGGCCCGTGCCGCGCGGTCGGTCGTGCGGTGGTACGTCGGCCAGTTCACCAGCCGCGTGCTCGAGGTGTACGCCGCTGGGCCGGACCGCTCGCCACCGGCGCTGCAGGCCGCCCCGAGGAGGGTCGTCAGCAGCGCGATGAGCACCAGCAGGGTCCCGCGACGTCGACGCATCCCTCGATCATGCGCCGGCGGGGCGAGGTTTCCCAGGGAAGGCCCCGGGCGGACTGCTCCGCCGGCGACCCGGGGCCCGTCCCGACGTGCCTCAGCCGACCCCGGCCAGCTCGGGGGCGGCGGGCGCGGTGGCTGCGCTCGGGTGGGCCTGCCACGGCTGCGCCGGGGTCGCGCTGCGGTCGAGCCGGTGCAGCAGCGCGGCCAGGGAGGCGGTGATGGGCTGGCCGGTCGCCAGCTCGACGAACAGCCACTGCCCGGCGGGGTTGACCTCCAGGAACACGTAGCCGCCGTCGGGCGCGACCCGCAGGTCCACGGCGCCGTAGACGATGCCCAGCCGCCGCATCAGCCGGCGCAGGCGGGCCTCGACGCCGATCGGCAGGTCGTGCGGGGTGATCCTCGGTGACGCGTCGACCCGGAAGTCGTACTCGTAGGCCGAGGCGTCCCCTCGGATCTCCGCGGCGTGCACCTGGTCCCCGACGATGGTGACCCGGACGTCGACGCCCCCGGGGACGGCCTCCTGGAAGATCACCGGCGCCAGCCGCACCGTGTCCAGCAGCTCCCGGTCGGCCTCGCGCACCGGTCGTGTCTCGCGCCAGGTCGTGGGGGTCGCGCTGAACGGCTTGAACACCACCGCCCCCGGCTCGTCGTCCAGGAAGGCACGGGCCCGCTCGGGGTCGTTGGTCATGCACGTGCGCGGCACCCGTAGGCCCAGACGGACCGCCAGCCGCAGCTGCGCCATCTTGCGGGAGGCGGCCTCGTCGCGGTCCGGGTCGTTGACCCAGCGGGCGTCCAGGCACGACCACAGTCCCGCCACCATCGCGGCGCACTCCCCGCGCACGAACCCGCGGTCGTGCGGGTCCCGCACGGAGTCGTCGATGCGGAACGGCTGCGGACGGCGCCACCACATCGACCGCAGCGTGCCGAGGTCGACGTCACCCCACGCGCCGCGCCAGCCGTCGGCGTCCTGGGTCGAGGTGAGGGCGACCCCGGTCGGGACCTGCCCGGTGTCGAGCAGCACGTGCTCGGCCCCCAGCTCGTCCAGCCGGTGACGGACGTGGACGGTGTGCAGGTCCTCGGCGGAGGAGACGATCCCGATCACGCCCCGCTCACCGGCCCTCGACGGAGGTCAGCGCGGCGCGCAGGGCCTGCAGGGACTGGGCCACTGCGGCGTTGGCGGCGATCAGCCCCTCCACCTCGGCGACCACGGCGTCCCCCAGGGTTCGGGGCGGCGCGTCCTGGACCTGCAGGGACGGTCCGGCCTGCACGAAGGGCCGCTGGCGCTGCACCACGACCGGACCGATCGGGTCGATGACCACGCTGCCGGGGTCGAAGATGCCCTCGACCAGGGTGGTGCCGGGGTCGACGACCCCCTCGGCGCGGGTGTTCCCGGGGTCGTCGCCACCGGCGAAGGTGCCGAGGTCACCGGCCACGGAGGTGCCGAGGTCACCCGCCAACGAGGTGCCGATCTGGTCGCGCAGTCCGGTGTCGCCGCCCAGGATCGTGCCGACGTGGTCCGCGGCGAAGGACGTGGCGATCGTGTCCTCGGCCTGCCCGGTGTCGCCGCCCAGGATGGTGCCGATGGAGTCGCGGGCGAAGGTGGTGGCGATGAGGTCCTCGCCCTTCGCGGTGCGGGAGCTGGGCGTGAGGGAGGCCAGCGTGGGGGAGACCGCGATGATCTGGGCGATCGCCACCCCGGAGTTCGCCCCGGTGCCGCCGCTGTTGCAGCCCCCGTTGGTGTGCACGCCCACGACGCGCCCGGTCGGACCGTGCAGGATGCCCGAGCCGGAGTTGCCGCCCAGGGTGTCGATGTCGTCGTAGGTCAGGGTGGAGAAGCTGACCGAGCTCGCCGGGCCGGCCTCCACCCGCTTCGGCATCCCGGCCGGGTGACCGATGATGGCGAGCATGTCGCCGACCGCCGGGTTGGTGGTCGCGAACTCGCTCCACCCGAAGATCGTGCCGGGGTTGCCGCCGACGCGGCACAGGGACATGTCGATGCCGCCGAGCCGGTACTCGACCAGCGCGGTGATCGGGAAGCGCTGCTCGGGCCGCTGGGTGCCGCTCGCGTCCACCTGGAAGTCGAAGCTGAGGTGCATGTTGAGCGCCACGTCGGCGGGGGAGATGGCCGAGGAGGTGCCGTTCTGGCGCGGGATGGTCCAGCCGTTGGGGTCCGCGTCGAACAGGTGCCCGCAGGACAGGAACAGGTCCGGCCCGATCATCGTGCCGCTGCCCCAGCGGACCCCGTTCACGTTGCCCGGGTTGGTGAACTTCGCGGCGAGGTCGTCGTTCCACTGCACCTGGGCCACGGGCCGCTGGTGGGCGTCGACGAAGGAGCGCGGGACGCCGAGCGTGCCGTCGTACTGCTCGACGGCCTGCGAGTCGTCGACCACGCCGCAGATCGACTCCAGCACGGCCTCGTAGTCGGGCCCGCTGCCGGCCATCAGTCCCTCCGGGAGGGACAGCAGGTCCAGGCGGGGCACGAACAGCGCGTCGTCGAGGTGCGCGTTCGCGGGCGTCGAGGTGGGCTTGCGGCGGGTGGTGGGTCGCTTGTCGGCCATCGCTGTCTCCTGGGGACCGGGCCGCGGAGGAGCCGCCGCCGTCACCAGCACAGGAGGTGCGGCGGCTGGCCGTGATACCACCCGGCCCCCCCGCCGCGCCGTCCACCGTCGAGGCGTCCCGTCCTGCGCACCATCGAAGGCTGTGGAAGGGTGGCGCGATGATCTCCGAGACCCGTCCCGAGGGCTGGTGGACGTCCGCCGTCGTCTACCAGATCTACCCGCGCTCGTTCGCCGACAGCAACGGCGACGGGGTGGGCGACCTGCCGGGCATCACCACCCGGCTGGACTACCTGGCCAGGCTCGGGGTCGACGTGCTGTGGCTGTCGCCGGTCTACGCCTCGCCGATGGACGACAACGGCTACGACATCTGCGACTACGAGGACGTCGACCCGCTGTTCGGCTCGCTGGCCGACCTGGACGCCCTGATCGCCGGCGCCCACGAGCGCGGCATGAAGCTGGTCATGGACCTGGTCGTCAACCACACCTCCGACGAGCACCCGTGGTTCGTCGAGTCCCGCGACCCGGCCTCGCCGAAGCGGGACTGGTACTGGTGGCGACCGCCGCGCGAGGGGTACGCCGGCGGGGCCGACGGGGCCGAGCCCACCAACTGGGAGTCCGCGTTCTCGGGGCCCGCGTGGAGCTTCGACGAGGCCAGCGGCGAGTACTACCTGCACCTGTTCAGCCCCAAGCAGCCCGACCTGAACTGGGAGAACCCGGAGGTCCGCGTCCGCGGTGTACGCGATGATGCGCCGCTGGGTCGAGCGCGGGCGTCGACGGCTTCCGGATGGACGTCATCAACCTCATCTCCAAGGACCCGGCGCTGCCCGACGGCACCCCCCGGGAGGGCCGCCGCCTCGCCTCCGCCGAGCGGGCCACCGCCAACGGACCCCGGCTGCACGAGTTCCTGGCCGGAGATGAACCGCGAGGTCGGGCTGGACGAGCAGCGGCTGCTCACGGTCGGGGAGATGCCCGGCAGCACCGTCGAGCTGGCCCGCGACGTCACCGACCCGGCCCGGCGCGAGCTCACCATGGTCTTCACCTTCGAGCACGTCGCCCTCGACGTGGTGGCCGGCGGCACCAAGTGGGACCTCGCCGACCTGCCCCTGCCGGTGCTCAAGGGCAACCTCGACGACCTGGCAGCGCGGGCTGGCCGAGACGGGGTGGAACTCGCTCTACTGGGACAACCACGACCAGCCGCGGGCGGTGTCCCGCTTCGGTGACGACCGCCCCGAGCACCGGGTGGCCTCGGCCAAGACGCTCGGCACGGTGCTGCACCTGCACCGCGGCACGCCGTACGTCTACCAGGGCGAGGAGCTGGGCATGACCAACAGCCCGTTCATGGCCATCGAGGAGTACCGCGACATCGAGTCGGTCAACTACTACCGCGACGCCGTCGCGACGGGCACGACCGACGCCGTGGTGCTGGCCTCGCTGGCCGCCCAGCAGCCGCGACCACGCGCGCACCCCGATGCAGTGGGACGCCTCCCGGCACGCGGGCTTCACCGACGGGCGAGCCGTGGCTGCCGGTGCACCCCGACCACGCCACGCGTCAACGCCGAGGCGGCCGAGGCCGACCCGGGCTCGGTGCTCCACCACTACCGCGCCCTCATCGCGCTGCGGCACCGGGAGCGAGTGGTCGTGGACGGCCGCTTCGACCTGCTGCTGCCCGACCACGAGCAGCTGTGGGCCTTCACGCGCACGAGCGACGACGACGTGCTGCTGGTGCTCGCGAACTGCTCCTCCGAGCCGGTCGACGTACCCACCGACGGGCTGCCGGACGCACGCGGACGCGGAGGTGCTGCTCGCGACGCACCCGTCCGCGGGACCCCGCGCGGCTCGCGCCGTGGGAGTCGCGCGTGCTGCGCCTGGGGGCGCCCTGAGCCGATCCCGGGGTGGGTAGTTCGGGCTTCACGTACCCTGGAGGCGGTGCAGCCCCGGGGGGAGCCGCCCTCCTCTCACTCGACCGCGGGGATCAGCCTTGTCCGAGACACCGACAGACACCGGCCCGGTGCGCCGCCACCGCGTGCTGAGGACCGTGGCGATCTCGGTGTCCGTGGTGCTCGTCGTGGTGCTCGCCGGGCGGCTTCTTCGTCTACCGGCACCTGAACGGCAACATCTCCTCCATCGACGTGACCTCCGGCCTGGGCACCGACCGCCCGACCGCGATGCCCAAGAAGAAGGGCGTCCCGAACAAGCCGCTCAACGTGCTGCTGATCGGCTCGGACACCCGCAAGGGACAGACCGGCCACATCGGCGGCGACACCCCGGGCCTGTCGGACACCACGATCCTGCTGCACCTCTCGGCCAACCGGAAGCTGGCCTACGGCGTCAGCCTGCCGCGCGACGCGATGGTGCAGCGGCCCTCCTGCAAGCGCAAGGACGGCAACGGCACCGACCCCGGCGGGCTCAGCATGTTCAACGCGGCGTACGCCGTCGGCGGGGCCGCGTGCACCGTCCGCACCGTCGAGCAGCTGACCGACGTGCGCATCGACCACTTCGTGGTGATCGACTTCAACGGCTTCAAGAAGATGGTCGACGCCCTCGGTGGGGTGGAGGTGTGCGTGCCCCGCGAGGTCAACGACACCACCGGCCACATCTCGCTGCCCGGCCGGGACGTACACGGTGAAGGGCCAGCGGGCCCTGGACTACGTGCGGGTGCGCCACGACATCGGCAGCGTGGAGAACGGCGACATCGGCCGGATGAAGCGCCAGCAGACGTTCCTGGCCTCGATGGCGGCCAAGGCCGTCTCGGCGGGCACGCTCATCAACCCGGTGCGGCTGTACAAGTTCCTGGACGCCGCGACCAAGTCGCTGACCACCGACCCCGGGCTGGCCAGCCTCGGCCGGCTGCGCTCGCTGACCAGCTCGTTCAGCGGCATCGGGCTCGACGACATCCAGTTCCTCACCGTGCCGTTCCAGGAGTACGCCCCCGACCCCAACCGGCTGCAGTGGGCCCCGCAGGCCAAGCAGCTGTGGAAGCGGATGATCGCCGACAAGCCCATCGGCAAGGGCCTGTCCGGCCAGGTCACCACCGCCGCCCAGGGCGGCAAGGGCAAGGGCGGCAAGGGCGGCAAGGGCGGCGGGGCGTCCGCCGGCCCGTCGGCCACCCCGTCCGAGGCCGCGGCCGCCTCCGAGGTCGCCGACCAGAACGGGCTCTGCTCCTAGCGGCTCAGCCCCCGCCCAGCGGGGGCAGCGCCACCCCGGCGATGCCACGGGGGGTGGCCTTGGTCTCCAGGTAGCCGGTGACCATCGCGATCCCCTCGTCGATGACCCGGGGGTCGCTCTCCAGGCTCCGCTCGAACGCGATCTGGAAGATCCGGTCGCTGACCTCGACCGCCAGCTCGGCCGCCAGCCCGGTCGAGTCCTCCACCACCATCCCGGCCGTGCGGGCCAGCGCGAACAGCTCGGTGGCCATCTGCTGGTTGTGGCGCCGGCAGTAGTCCCGGATCGCCGGGTTGGTGCGGCCCCGCATGCGGATCACCACGTACGTCGGGCGCCGCAGGTACACCTTGACGAAGGCCCGCAGCACGGTCTCGACCATGAGGGCCACGCTCATCACCTCGAGGCTGCCCAGGTCGCGCCGGACCTGCTCGTCCATCTCGGCGGTGTCCCGCTCCACCAGGGCCAGGAGGATCTGCTCCTTGTCCGCGAAGTACTGGTAGAGCGAGGCGACCGGGACACCGGCCGCAGCGGCGATCCCGCGCGTGCTGACCGACTCCACCCCGCCCGCCACCACGAGCTCGCCGGCCACCTCGAGGATCCGCTCGACGCGGTCGCGGCTGCGGACCTGCTGGGGAACCCGTCGTGACGACGTACGCCCGGTGTCCCTCACCCTCCCATCAAGCCACGGCCCAGCGCGCCACGCCAAGGGGTTGACGTCGGCGGGTACGTTTCTGCCCCGAGAGGTGGTGCCCGGTGCTGAGGTGGACGGCCGTGCGGACGTGGGTCTCGCAGCAGGTGCACGACCCGATGTGGTGGACCGGGGTCCTGCAGCTCGGCAAGACCGTGGTGGCAGCGGTGCTGGCCTGGGTGCTGGCCGCGCAGGTGCTCGGCCTGCCGCAGGCGTTCCTGGCCCCGTGGTCCGCCCTGCTGGTGGTGCACGCCACCGTCTACCGCACGTTCTCCCGCGGGCTGCGGCAGGTCACCGGGGCCGTGCTCGGGGTGGTGCTGGCGTGGGGCGTCGGCAACCTGGTGGGGCTGAGCACGCTGGCCGTCTCGGTGCTGCTGGTCGTGGGCCTGGTGCTGGGGTCGGCGCGCTTCTTCCGCGACGAGAGCACGGCCGTGGCCGCCACGGGTCTCATCGTGCTCACCACCGGCTTCAGCACGCGCGACAGCATGCTCGTCGACCGGCTGCTGGACACCTTCCTGGGCATCGCGGTCGGGCTCGCGGTCAACCTCGTGGTGTGGCCCCCGCTGCGGGACTACGCCGCGGCCCGCGCCATCGACGCCATCGACGACGGGGTGGGCGAGCTGCTCCGCGACATGGCCACCGCGTTGCGCGGCACGTGCGACCAGGAGACGGTGACGGGGTGGGTGGACCGCACCCGCGACCTCGACGAGGAGCTCGACCAGGCCTGGGCCCTGCTCCGGCAGGCCAAGGAGAGCAGCCGGCTCAACCCCCGGCGGGCCGCGCGGGGCGTGCGCAGCAGCGAGGTCTTCGAGGACATCCTGCGCGACAACGAGCAGGCCATCGCCGAGTGCCGCAGCATGGCCCGCACCGTGGGGCACGGGATCGAGCAGGTCGTCTCCTGGGACCCGGGGTTCGCGGGCCGCTGGGTCGACCTGGTGCAGGAGGCCGGCGAGGCCATCGGGGCCCCGGACTCCGCGCGGGTGTGCGCCGTACGCGCCGACCTGCTGGACCTGACCCGCGAGCTGGGCGGGCTGGACCTGCCCGAGCGGCACTGGCCGGAGTACGGCGCGCTCATCATGAACCTGCGCAACGTCGTCGCGGCGATGGACCGGGTGGCGCAGCAGAACCCGGTCGTGCTGCCCCGCTACGCCCGGCGCGGCCGCCTCATCCGCCCCCGCTGAGGCGTCCCGTCCTGCGCGCCGATCCGCGCCGAGGCGTCCCTTCCTGCGCGCAGAACCCCGCCGAGGCGTCCCGTCCTTCGCGCAGATCCCTCCCGAGGCGTCCCGTCCTGCGCTCGCCAGCGACCTCAGGTGACAGGCACCGTGGCACAGAAGCCGGAGCTGCCCGCTCCGAAGCCGCGGTAGTCCGAGACCGGGGTGTACTCCGTCCAGTGCCATGCCCCGCCGTCCCACCAGCCGTAGGCGAAGTAGACCAACCAGTACTGAGGAGTCATGTCCCACTCGGCGCCGACGTTGTAGAAGGCGCCGTCGTTCGGAACGGCGAAGTCCTTCGCCTCCAGGTTGCCCCGGGGCACCCAGGAGCCGTTCCACGAGAAGACGTAGGGCAGCACCCGTACGACGGTCGGGTCGGGGAAGCCGGCGCCTCCGCCCGACAACAGGGTCGGGTCGTCGCTGTTCGCGTTCACGCCGAGGATGCCGCTGTCACAGTTGACGGCCCCCACCTGCGCGCTGAGAGCGGCGCGCCTGGCCTGTCGCAACCGGGCTGCCTCGCGGACCCGGGCCACCGCAGGACCGGGAGCGGCGGCCACCGCGCCGGCCCCGGGTGCCCTCTTCGCCCCGGACGCCCTGGCCGACTGCGGTGCATCAGGCAGGTGGACCTCGCACCCGTGGTGGAAGCGGTGGTCCGCCGGTCGGCCGGCGATGCAGAAGTCCTGGCCGGCGCCGCCGAAGAGTCGCTGCCGGCGTCCGCCCTGGGCGTTGAGGATGTCCGCGCCGCGACCACCACAGATGAGGTCCCGGCCGCCCCGGCCCAGGATGGCGTCCCGGCCGCCTCCGCCGGCGATGACGTCGCGGTGGCTCGTCCCCACGAGCAGCTCACCGTGCCGGGTACCGACGATCGTCGCGCGCACGCCGTGGCAGTAGGCGCGACGGACGGCCACCTTCGCGAGGTGGTCGGTCCGGCTGGCCGTCGGCGCAGGCGCTCCCACCGGCGCCGCGACGGACACGGACGTCGTGAGGGTGCTGCCGATGGTCAGCAGCAGCACCACGGCGACGATGACGGCGGACGGTCGCTTCATGGTGTTCAGCAGACCAGCCCACCGGTCGGGGGGCCATAGCCCGATCAGGGGATGAGCAGCTGCCCCTTGGCCAGCGCCACGACGCCGTTCTCGCTGACGGTGAGCCCGCGTCGGCGGTCCTCCTCGACGTCCACGCCGATCTGCATGCCGTCCGGGACGATCACGTTCTTGTCGAGGATGGCGTTGCGCACGATCGCCCCACGGCCGATGGTGACGTTGTCGAAGATGACGCTGCGCTCGATCTTGGCCCCCGCCTGGATGTAGACGCTGGAGCCGATCACCGAGCGGTCCACGTTGGCGCCGGAGACGATCGAGCCGCCGCACACGATGGTGTCGCGGGCGAAGGCGTTCTCCACGAACTTCGCGCCCGGCAGCTGCGGGTGCGAGGTGAAGATCGGCCAGTCGGTGTTGTAGAGGTTGAAGACGGGCTCGACCGAGACGAGGTCCAGGTGGGCCTCGTGGTAGGAGTCCAGCGTCCCCACGTCGCGCCAGTAGTCCCGGTCGCGGACCGTCGCCCCCGGCACCACGTTGCGCTTGAAGTCGTAGACGGCGGCCTGCCGGTCCGCCACCAGCATGGGGATGATGTCGCCGCCCATGTCGTGGCGGGAGTCCGGGTTGGCGGCGTCCCGCTCGAGGGCGTCCACCAGGGCGTCGGCGGTGAAGACGTAGTTGCCCATCGAGGCGAACGACTCGTCGGGGGAGTCGGCCAGACCGGGCGGGTCGGCGGGCTTCTCCAGCCACTCCTCGATGGTCACGCCGTCCTCGGCCGCCTTGATGACGCCGAACTGCCAGGCCTCCTTGCGCGGCACGCGGATGCCGGCGACCGTCACGGCCGCACCGGAGTCGATGTGCGCCTGCACCATCTGCGAGGCGTCCATCCGGTAGACGTGGTCGGCGCCGAACACCACGATGATGTCGGGCCGCGCGTCGTTGATGAGGTTCATCGACTGGTAGATCGCGTCCGCGCTGCCGAGGTACCACTGCGGGCCGCGCCGCTGCTGGGCCGGCACCGGCGTGACGAAGTTGCCCAGCAGGGTCGACATCCGCCACGTCACCGAGATGTGCCGGTCCAGCGAGTGCGACTTGTACTGCGTCAGCACGGCGCAGCGCAGGTAGCCGGCGTTCACCAGGTTGGACAGCGCGAAGTCGATGAGCCGGTAGCTCCCACCGAACGGGACCGCGGGCTTGGCCCGGTCCAGCGTCAGCGGCATCAGCCGCTTGCCCTCGCCGCCCGCGAGCACGATCCCCAGCACCTTGGCCATCTGCTGCTCCTGTCCACGCACTCGAAGACCTACCGTGACCCACGTCGCACTCGACCCTAGGGCAGAGGATGGGCACGCACTACATTCAGGGCCATGTCTTCCACGACCTCCTCGTTGCGTGCCGCCGTCCTGACCCGCGAGTTCCCGCCCGACGTGTACGGCGGCGCCGGCGTGCACGTGGACTTCCTCGTGCGCGAGCTGCGCAGGCTCATCGACGTGGACGTGCAGTGCATGGGCGAGCCCCGCGAGGGCGCCACCGCGCACACCGAGAAGGAGGAGCGGCTCCGGGGCGCGAACCCCGCCCTGCAGGTGCTCTCCACCGACCTCGCCATGACGGCCGCCGTCGCCGAGGCCGACGTCGTGCACTCCCACACCTGGTACGCCAACATGGCCGGGCACTGGGCCGCGCTGCTCTACGACGTACCGCACGTGGTGACCGCGCACAGCCTCGAGCCGCAGCGCCCGTGGAAGGCCGAGCAGCTCGGCGGGGGCTACCGGATCTCGTCGTGGGCGGAGCGCACGGCCTACGAGGCCGCGGACGCGGTGGTCGCGGTCAGCAACGGCATGCGCGCCGACATCCTGTCGAGCTACCCGGCGCTGGACGAGGCCAAGGTGCACGTCATCTACAACGGCATCGACACCGAGTTCTACCGACCCGACGACGACCGCAGCGTCCTGGAGCGCATCGGCGTCGACCCCGACCGGCCGTACGTCGCCTTCGTCGGCCGGATCACCCGGCAGAAGGGCGTGCCGCACCTGCTGCGCGCGGGCCTGGCCTTCGACCCCGAGCTGCAGATCGTGCTGCTGGCCGGGGCGGCCGACACCCCCGAGCTCAAGGCCGAGACCGACGCGCTGATCGCCGACCTGACCGCGGAGCGGGACGGGGTCTTCGTGGTCTCCGAGATGCTGCCGCGCGAGCAGGTCCGCCAGGTGCTCACCGGCGCCCTGGCCTTCCTGTGCCCGTCGGTCTACGAGCCGCTCGGGATCGTGAACCTGGAGGCGATGGCCTGCGAGACCGCCGTGGTGGCCAGCAACGTGGGCGGCATCCCGGAGGTCGTGCAGGACGGCACCACCGGGATCGTGGTGCCCTACGACGTCGCCGACCCCGACGGCTTCGAGGCGGGCATCGCCGCCGGGGTGAACCGGCTGGCCGCCGACCCGGAGCTGGCCGCTCGCTACGGCGCCGCGGGCCGGGCCCGGGCCGTCGAGTCGTTCGCCTGGGACGCCATCGCGAGCAGGACGGTGGAGCTGTACCGGTCGCTGCTCTGACGCCGGCTCCGACCGTGCCCTCCGCAGGGTGAAGAACTCGTCCCGTTCGGATCGCTGCGGGCCGGTCATCGTCCGCTCACCGGACGTTCGGACAGGACATCCCCCGGTGTCACCGGGTGTTCGGCTTGCCGTTATCACCTCGTTACCCGACACTTGCCCTGGGACGCGCGTCCCGGGGGGCGGCTCGGGCCGTCGGGAGACGCGCGACAGGAGTCGGGGGACGCCAAACCGGAAGGGCGACGCGTGAGGGTTGCGGTCATCGGTGCCACGGGGGTGATCGGCAGGGCGGCGGTCACGACGCTCGTGGGTGCCGGCCACGAGGTCGTCGGGCTGGCGCGCACCCCGGAGAAGGCGGAGCTGCTGCGAGGCCTCGGGGCGCAGCCGCACAGCACCTCGCTGCTGGACCACGCCGGCCTGGTGCGGATGTTCGAGGGCGCCGACGCGGTGGTCAACGTCGCCACGCACGTGCCGGTGGGGCGGGCGGCGCTGCGGCCCCGCGCCTGGCGGACCAACGACCGGCTGCGCACCAGCGGCGTACGACGGGTCGTCGAGGCGGCCCGCGAGGCCCGGGTGCGTCGGGTGGTGCAGGAGAGCGTGTCGTTCCTGTACGCCGACCAGGGGGACGCCTGGGTGACCGAGGACGCGCCCGTGGAGATCACCCGGGCCACCGAGCCGGCCTCGGTCGGGGAGTCGCGGGTGCAGGACTACGAGTGCGGCTCGCGGGTCGGCGTCGTGCTGCGGTTCGGCACGATCATCGGCGACGACCCGCTGACCCGCTTCGCGCTGCGCTCAGCCCGGGTCGGCCCCGCGCTCGGGCTGGGGGACCCGGACAGCTGGTGCCACGTGGTGCACACCGACGACCTCGGGGCCGGCGGTGCTGGCCGCGCTGTCCGTGCCGAGCGGGGTCTACAACGTCGGTGCCGAGCCGGTGCTGCGCCGCGACGTCGTGGACGCGTTCGCCAGCGTCTCGGGCCGGCCCGTGGCCGAGTCCGCCGGTCCGCTGCTGCGCCGGCTCGGCGGCGTCCGGCTGGAGCCGCTGACCCGGTCGTTGCGGGTCAGCTCGGACCGGCTGACGCTGCACAGCGGCTGGCGTCCGACCCGGGCCCGCTTCGACGCGTGCTGGTTCGAGCAGCGGACGCGCAGCGCAGCGCTGCGGTGACCGCCCGCCCCGACGACCCGGCCGGCCCCCGAGGACCGGACAGGCCGCCCGCGAGCGCGCGGCCGAGACGGCCCGCGAGCGTGCGGCCGAGGTCGAGCGTCGCCGCCGCCGGGCCGCGCGTCTTCGGCGACGTGCTGCCCGAGGCCACCGCGGACGAGCGCGCCGAGGGCTGGAGCGACCCGGAGCCCGGTGCCGGCACCGAGGAGTGGCTGCGCCGGCAGGTCCCGCCGCACCACGGCTGACCCGCCGACGCCGGAGGGACCCCGGCTGGCCCTCGGCTAGCTGAGCCCGCCGCCACCCTCGCACGTTGGTGGTGCCCGGGCTGCCCGCGAGCAGGTCACGGATCTCGGTGAGCAGCGCGATGTCGGGCGCCGGCGGCGCCGCCTCCTCGCCCTTGGCCATCCGCTCCTGCAGCGCGTTGTAGGGCGTGACCACGAAGAAGTAGACGACGGCCGCGATGATCAGGAAGGCGATCAGCGCGGTGAGGAACACCCCCACCGGGATGTCGCCCGGCGTGAACGAGGTCATGTCCGGGTTCTTGCCCCCGGTACCTTGGCGATCAGCGAGAGCACCACCGCGGTGAACGAGGTGACCACCGTGGCGAAGGCGCCGCCGATGATGAACGCCACCGCCAGCTCGACCAGGTTGCCCCGCATGATGAAGTCCTTGAAGCCCTTGAGCACGATCGTCTCCTCCGGGTCGGGGTCGTCCGTCGACGAGCAGCACGCTAGCGCGTCAGCACCACCGACAGGAACGACGTGACCGAGGCCTGGGCGACGTCCGGGTGCTGGCGGCCGGCACGCCGAGCACCACCAGCGCGCCGCTGGTGAGCCCGGCGGACTCGCTCGCGCTCACGCGGGATCGCCAGCACGGGCACGTCGCGGCCCAGGACGTGCACCGGCGGCCGCCCGTCGCCCTGCGGGTCGGCGGCCAGCAGGTCGACGCGGTCACCGACGCGGAGCAGGCCGGACGGCGCCCGGGGTCGCCGATCCGCACCGGCACCGCGACCAGCCCCGGGTAGCCGGCCAGCAGCGAGGCCGTCACCAGCCGGGCGTCGGTGAGCGGCTCACCCGGCGCGGACCGGCCCGGTCGTGGTGCGGCCCACGGCGGCAGGGCCGCGTCCGCGACGACCCGGCCGGGCACGACGTCGGGGTCGTAGGGCGTACGGCGCAGGTCGGTGGCGCCCACCACCACGCCGGCGGCGAGGTCGTGCGCGGCGGTCAGCACCGCGTCCGGGCGGGCGGCGGGGGCGACTGGGCGCGGAGCGCGGGCCACGACCGCGACGACGGCGAACGAGGGCGGCCAGCGGCCGTCGCCGGGCGAGGACGGCGCGGCGCAGGCGGCGCGGGGCGGAGGGGGTCCGGTGCATCCGCCGAGGCTAGGAAGGATCGCCGACACCGCGTCGGCGTCGTCCACAGGGGTCAGGCGGCGCTGGTCGGAGCCGCTTGCTCGCCGGAGTCCGGTCGACCCGGTGCCCGAGCCGCTCGAGCCGGACCCCTTGGACCCCGAGCCGGCCGTCGATCCGGTGCCCTGCGCTCGCGCCCGACCCACCGGAGCGCCGCCCGAGGAGCCCGAGGCGTCCGAGGCCGACCGGACTTCTCGGCCGCCGTCCGAGGAGCTCGCCTTACTCGGCCGCCGGCGGGCTTGTCGAGCCTTGGTCTCGCCGCTCGGCACCTTCGCCGTCGGCGCCGGTGCGGCTGTCGTTGCGGTAGAAGCCGGAGCCCTTGAAGACCACGCCCACGGCGTTGAACACCTTGCGCAGCCGGCCCTCGCAGGCCGGGCACACCGTCAGCGCGTCGTCGCTGAAGCTCTGGAACTGCTCGAAGGCGTGGCCGCACTCGGTGCAGGCGTACTGGTAGGTGGGCACTTCGTCCTCCGTGGTGCTGGTCCCGGCCCCGATGGTCGGACCTGGCACTCGGGGGCTGCGACTGCCAAGTATCGCAACGCGAGGGCGATTCGCAAACTTCCCTCCCCGAGCGGGCACGATGTCGGCCGTGTCCGCCGCGTCCGACCACCGCCACCCCACCGACGCGCCCCCCCGACCGCGGGCGCGCCGGCTCGCGGCTTCCGCTCCTGGCCGCGGTGGGGCCGCTGGTCGACGTACGTCGCGGGCGCCGTCGTCCTGCTGCTGGTGGCCGCGCTGGTCGCCGGGGTCGTGGTGGTCCGGCACTCGTTCCCGCAGACCGACGGGGAGATCGAGGTGCCGGGGCGTCGACGCCGGGTCGAGGTGCTGCGCGACGGCTCGGGCATCCCGCAGGTGTACGCCGCGACCAGCCACGACCTGTTCTACGCCCAGGGCTTCGTGCAGGCGCAGGACCGGTTCTTCGAGATGGACGTCCGCCGGCACACCACGGCCGGGCGGCTCTCGGAGATGTTCGGCGAGTCCGACCCTCGCCATCGACAAGACGGTCCGCACGATGGGCTGGCGACGGGTCGCCGAGCAGGAGGTGTCCCGGCTGGCGCCGGCCACGCAGGGCCTACCTGCAGGCCTACAGCGACGGCGTGAACGCCTACCTGCACGACCACACGCCCTCGGAGATGTCGCTGGAGTACACGCTGCTGGCCCGCACCGGCCTGGACTACACGGTCGAGGACTGGACGCCCGCGGACTCGGTCGCCTGGCTGAAGGCGATGGCGTGGGACCTGCGCGGCAACATGGACGACGAGATCCAGCGCGGCCTGATGTCGGCGACCCGCACGCCCGCCGAGATCGCCGACCTGTTCCCGCCGTACCCGTACGCCCGGCACCGGCCCATCGTCGACCAGGGCGCGGTCGTGGACGGGGTGTTCGAGCAGGACGCGACCGCGGCCGGCACCCGCAAGCCGTCGCGTCCGCCCCTGGGCCCGGCGGCCGAGCGGGCGCTGGCGCGGGTGGACCACGCACTGCGCGGGATGCCGCAGATGCTGGCCGGGGCCGACGCGGCGGCGACGGCATCGGCTCCAACGCCTGGGTCGTCGACGGCGACGCACTCGACGACCGGCGCAGCCGATCCTGGCCAACGACCCGCACCTGGGCGTGTCCGTGCCCGGGCATCTGGTACCAGATGGGCCTGCACTGCACGACGCTCGGCGGGACGTGCCCCTTCGACGTCACCGGCTTCACCTTCTCCGGCCTGCCCGGCGTGGTCATCGGCCACAACCGGCAGATCGCCTGGGGCTTCACCAACCTCGGTCCCGACGTCATCGACCTCTACCTGGAGAAGGTCACCGGCCAGCACCTACCTGTACGACGGGCAGGCAGCGGCCGCTGCGGATGCGCGACGAGGAGATCAAGGTGCTCGGCCGCGACCACGCCGTTCCGGTTCACGGTGCGCTCCACCCGGCACGGGCCGCTGCTCTCCGACGTCGACACGCAGCTGAGCACGGTCGGCGCGAACGCCCCGGCCGGGCGACGTCCGCCCGAGCGCGGGCAACGGGTACGCCGTGGCGCTGTCGTGGACGGCGCTGACGCCCACGCAACACCGCCGACGCGATCTTCGCGCTTCGACCGGGCCGACGGACTGGACGCAGTTCCGGGCGGCCGCCCGCGACTTCGCGGTGCCGTCGCAGAACATGCGTCTACGCCGACCGGGCCGGCAACATCGGCTACCAGGCGCCCGGGCCGGATCCCGATCCGCAAGTCCGGGCGACACCGGCGACTACCCGGCCCGAGGCTGGCTGCCCGCCGACGACTGGACCGGCAGCTACGTGCCGTACGCCGCGCTGCCCAGCGTGCTCAACCCCGCCGACGGCTTCGTGGCCACCGCCAACCAGGCCGTGACCGGCGCCGACTACCCCTACTACCTCGGCGACTCCTGGGCCTACGGCTACCGCAGCCAGCGGATCGTCGACCTGCTGCGAGCGCAGGCGCCAAGCTCGGCGTCGAGGACATGTCGCGCGCTCCAGCTCGACACCCGCAACGGCTTCGCGCCCACGCTCGTGCCGTACCTGCTCAAGATCTTCCTGCCCTCGCCGTACCTCTCCGGCGGCCAGCGGCTGCTGCAGGGCTGGAACTTCACCGCAGGGCCCGGGGCTCACCCGCCGCGGCGTACTACAACGCGGTCTGGCGCAACCTGCTCGCGCTCACCTTCCACGACGAGCTCAAGGAGTCGGTGTGGCCGGACGGCGGCGGCCGCTGGTTCGAGGTGGTGCGCCGGCTGCTGACGGAGCCGGACAGCCCCTGGTGGGACGACGTCACCACCGACGGCGTCATCGAGAACCGCGACGACATCCTCGCCGAGGCGATGGTCGGCGGCCCGCGACGAGCTGGTGCGGCGCCAGGCCCGCCGGGCCGTGGACTGGACCTGGGGGCACCAGCACCGGCTCGACCTGGAGAGCCAGACCCTGGGCCAGTCCGACTCCGGCCTGGTGCGCGCGCTGTTCAACCGGGGCGGCTACGAGGTCGGCGGCGGCAACGAGATCGTGGACGCGACCAGCTGGGACGCGGCCGGCCGACGACTACCACGTCACCGCGGCGCCCTCGATGCGGATGGTGGTCTCGCTGGCCGACCTGGACGCGTCCCGCTGGGTCAACCTCACCGGGGCCTCCGGGCACGCCTTCGACCGCACTACGTCGACCAGACCGACCTGTGGGTCGAGGGCCGCACGCTGGCCTGGCCGTTCAGCCGCCGGCGAGGTCGAGGCCGCCACCGAGGACACGGCTCACGCTCGTCCCCGGGACAGGCGGCTGATGCCCGTCCGGCGTGGCGACCGCGGTGACCGGCCGGTCGTGGGGGGCCGCGGCACCTCCTCGACGACCTCCTCGTCGTAGAGCAGCGTGCAGGTGAACGTGCCCACCGGCACCCGGCCCAGCGCCCGGTCGTAGCAGCCGCCGCCCCGGCCCATCCGCATGCCCGTGCGGTCCACGGCCAGCCCGGGGGTGAGCACGACGTCGGCGGTGGCCACCGCCTCCAGCGCCGAGCCGTCGCCCGGTGGGCTCGAGCAGCCCGCGGCGGCGCTCCAGCGCGTCCGGTCCGTCGTACACCGCCCAGTCCAGGTCGAGGTCCGGCAGCACCACGGGCAGGATCGACCCGGCGGCCCAGTCGCCACCAGCCGGTCCAGCAGCGGGCCGGTGCCGGGCTCGGTGCCGACCGAGACGTACGCCGCGACGGTGGCCGCCCGGCGCAGGTCGGTGGTGGCCAGCAGGTGGTCGGCGATCGCGCGTGCGCGACTCGGCCACCTCCAGCAGCGAGCGCCGGTTGCGCGCGGTGACGAGCTGGTCGCGCAGGGCGAGCTTGCGGGCGGCCGTGCTGTCGAGGTGCTCCACGCCCCGACGCTACCCACGCCGCGCACCGGTCGCCGGCAGTCGATAGCCTCGGGGCATGAGCGACGACGGACTGCAGCAGGCCCGCACGAAGATGGCCGAGGCCGGGGTGGACCCGGTGGCGATCGACGTGTTCTCCCACTACTACCGGATGGTCGAGAGCGGCGAGACCGGGATGATCCCGGAGTCCGAGATCGAGCCGGTCGACATGCCGGCGCTGGCCGACGTGGACCTGCCCGACCCGGTGCCCACCGACGGCCTGGCCGGACCGTGGTCGTCAAGCTGAACGGCGGGCTCGGCACCTCGATGGGGCTGGACCGCGCCAAGTCCCTGCTCGAGGTCCGCGACGGCCTGAGCTTCCTCGACATCATCGCCCGAGCAGGTGCTGCTGGGCCCGCCGGGAGTACGACGTCCGGCTGCCGCTGCTGTTCATGGACAGCTTCCGCACCTCCGAGGACACCCTCGCGGCCCTGGCCGGCTACGACCTGGCCGGTCGACGACCTGCCCCTGGACTTCCTGCAGAACAAGGAGCCCAAGCTCCTCGCCGAGCGACCTGACCCCGGTCACGTGGGAGGCGGACCCCGACCTGGAGTGGTGCCCGCCCGGCCACGGCGACCTCTACACCGCCCTGTCGCGGCAGCGGGCTGCTGGACCGGCTGATCGAGGCCGGCTACCAGCGGGCGTTCGTCTCCAACTCCGACAACCTCGGGGCGACCCCCGACCCCCGGGTGGCCGAGTGGTTCGCGCGCTCGGGTGCGCCGTTCGCCATCGAGGCCGTGCGCCGTACGCCCTCGGACCGCAAGGGCGGCCACTTCGCCCGTCGTACGTCGGACGGGCGGATCGTGCTGCGGGAGACCGCGCAGACCCTCGAGGAGGACCAGGAGGCGCTGGCCGACCTGTCCCGTCACCGGTTCTGCTCCACCAACAACCTGTGGTTCGACCTCGTCGCGATGCGCGACGAGCTCGACCGGCGCGACGGCGTGCTCGGGCTGGCGCTGATCAAGAACACCAAGACCGTCGACCCGGCGGACCCCGACAGCCCCGAGGTCATCCAGATCGAGAGCGCCATGGGGGCCGCCATCGAGGTCTTCGACGGGGCCGCAGCTCATCGAGGTCACCCGCGACCCGGTTCCTGCCGGTCAAGACCACCAACGACCTGCTGGTGCTGCGCTCGGACTGCTACCGGCTCACCGAGAGCCACCAGCTCGCTGCTCGAGGACGGGTCGAGACCGGTGCCGTTCGTCGACCTGGACAGCCGGCTACTACAAGCTGGTGCACGGCTTCGACCAGCGGTTCCCGGACGGCGTGCCGTCGCTGCGTCGCGCCGAGCGGCTCGTGGTGCAGGGCGACTGGACCTTCGGGGCCGACGTCACGGTGACCGGCGGCGTCGGCCGACGACCTCGACGAGCCCGCGCGGGTGAGGCCGGGACCGTGCTGGGAGCCGACGGACCGGGCCAGGACCAGGGCGGGACCACGACGGCGGAGGGCGCACCGGGGCCGGTTAGGGTCTGGTCATGCCCGACAACCCGATGCCGGCCGACCGGCTGAGCACCGTGGACGAGCAGGTCGAACGGATCCTCGAGGCGCTCACCCCGCTCGAGGCCTACGACCAGCCGCTCCTCGAGGCGCTCAACCTGCCGGTCTGCGAGACCGTCGCCGCGCCGATGGACCTGCCGTCCTTCGACAACTCCGCGATGGACGGCTACGCCGTGCTACCGCGACGACGTGGTGACCGCCACGCCGGAGCCACCCGGTGCACCTGCCGGTGGTGGGGGAGATGGCCGCCGGGCAGACCACGATGTTCGCCCTGAGCCCCGGCACGACGGTGCGGATCATGACCGGGGCGCCGCTGCCGCAGGGCGCCGACGCGATCGTGCCGATCGAGTGGACCGACGGCGGCCTCGCCACCGTGCGGATCACCCGGGCGCCGCAGCCGCGACGAGCACGTGCGCCACCGCGGCGAGGACGTGCGGACCGGCGACGTGCTGCTGGAGGACGGCACCGTCCTGGGGCCGCGCCAGCTCGGTCTGCTGGCCTCGGTGGGGCGCTCGCAGGTGCGCTCCCGGCCGCGGCCGCGCCTGGTGATCATGTCGACGGGCGCCGAGCTGCGCGAGCCGGGCACCACGCTGGGCCACGACTCGATCTTCGACGCCAACTCCTTCATGCTCGCCGCGGCCGCCCGCTCGGCCGGGGCCATCGCCTACCGCGTCGGCATCGTCTCCGACGACCCGGACGGCCTTCGGTGACGCGCTGAGCGACCAGCTGGTGCGCGCCGACCTGGTGGTGACCAGCGGCGGGGTCAGCAAGGGCGCCTACGACGTGGTCAAGGAGGTGCTCTCCGAGCTGGGCACGGTGTCCTTCGGCGAGGTCGCGATGCAGCCCGGGAAGCCGCAGGGGTTCGGCTTCGTCGGCGAGGACGCGACGCCGATCCTGACCCTGCCGGGCAACCCGGTGTCGTCCTACGTCTCCTTCGAGGTCTTCGTGGTGCCCGCCATCCGCGCGGATGATGGGCCGCCCGCCGTACCGTCGCCCGACGGTGCGGGCCCAGTGCACCGCCGACTTCTCCTCCGCCCCCGGCCGCGAGCAGTACGTCCGGGCGCGCTTCGCCGACGACGGCGAGGGGGCGCACGTCACCCCCGTGGGCGGTCACGGGTCCCACCTGCTCGGCGACCTCGCCGAGGCCAACGCGCTCGTCGTGGTGCCCGACGGACACCACCGTCGTGCGGGCCGGCGACCAGGTCCAGGTGCTCGTGCTCGACCGGGACTTCTGACCGTGGGCGAGCGACGGTGCCCGGCTGACCCACGTCGACGAGACCGGGGCCGCCCGGATGGTCGACGTCTCGGCCAAGGACGCCTCCCGCCGCGAGGCGGTCGCGAGCGGGCGGGTGCTGGTCTCGCCCGACGGTGGTCGGCGCTGCTGCGCGGCGAGGGCGTGCCCAAGGGCGACGCCCTGGGCGTGGCCCGGGTGGCCGGGATCATGGCGGCCAAGCGGACCCCCGACCTGGTGCCGCTGTGCCACCCGCTGGCGATCTCGGGGGTGACCGTGGACCTCGAGGTCGCCGACGACGCCGTGGAGATCACCGCCACCGTGCGCACCACCGACCGCACCGGCGTCGAGATGGAGGCGCTCACCGCGGTCTCGGTGGCCGCGCTGACCGTGGTGGACATGGTCAAGGCGGTCGACAAGGGCGCCGTCATCACCGACGTCCGCGTGGAGTCCAAGACCGGCGGCAAGAGCGGCCCGTGGACACGCTTGAGGGCGACCGTCGTCGTGCGCCTCCAACCGGGCGGCCGCAGGGGTCTACGAGGACACCACCGGCCCGCTGATCGTGGCCGCGCTGACCGAGCTGGGCTTCGAGGTGACCGGTCCGGTCGTGGTCCCCGACGGCGAGCCGGTCGGCGAGGCGATCCGCGCGGCCGTCGACGGCGGCGCCCGGGCGGTGCTGACCACCGGGCGGCACCGGGCTGACCCCGACCGACCTCACCCCCGAGGTCACCCGGCCGCTGCTGGACCGCGAGGTGCCCGGCATCGCCGAGGCGATCCGGGCGTACGGCGTCGCGCACGGCGTGCCCACCGCCGCGCTGTCCCGCGGGCTGGCCGGCGTCCGCGGCCGGGCGCTGGTGGTCAACCTGCCCGGCTCCCGGGGCGGGGTCACGCGACGGGCTCGCGGTGCTCGGGCCGCTGCTGGTGCACGCCGTGCAGCAGATCGCCGGGAGCGACCACTGAGCCGCTCGGGCAGCCGGGCGGCCGGTCGGGGTCGCCCTGGCAGGTGCGGCTGCGCGACGGGCCGGGTCGGGCTGCGGCCGCTCGCCGCCTGCGACGCCCGGGCGTGGAACGAGGTGCGGGCCCGCAACGCGGAGTGGCTGCGCCCGTGGGAGGCGACCGTGCCACCGGGGGACACCTCGGCACCGCGCAGCTTCCGGGGTCTGGTCCGCGACCTGCGCCGGCAGGCCCGCGAGCACCGGGCGCTGCCGTTCGCGGTCACCGTCGACGGCGTCTTCGCCGGACAGGTCACCGTCACCAACATCGTCGGGGGGTCGGCCCGGTGGGCGCAGGTCGGCTACTGGGTGGACCGTCGCCACGCCGGCCAGAACGTCATCCCGACCGCGGTCGCGCTGGTCGTGGACTACTGCCTGCTCGAGCTGGGCATGCACCGCATCGAGATGGCCATCCGGCCCGAGAACGCCGCCAGCCTGCGGGTGGTGGAGAAGCTCGGGTTCACCGAGGTCGGCTACGCGAAGGGCTACCTGCACATCGACGGCGCCTGGCGCGACCACCGGCTGTTCGCGCATCACGGCCGAGGAGTGCCCGGGCGGGCTGCTGCGCCGGCTGCAGGGCGGTCCGGCTGAGGCCGCGGACCCCTGGGTTCGAGGACCGCCACACCAGTCACAGGAGTTCGCAGGCGACACACCGCTGCGCCTGCGTCAGGGGGCCGCGAACCGCTCATATCGTTCGGGACGTGGACTTGTCAGGGATCATCTTCGTTCTTCTCGCCGTCGCCTGGGCCGTGTTCCTGATCCCCAAGGCGCTGCGCCACCACGACGAGGTGGCCCGCACCCGCGCCATCGACGACTTCTCCACCTCGACGCGGGTGCTGGCCCGTCGCGAGCCGGTCAGCGCCCGGGACACCCGGCTCGTGGTGACCCCGGCGCCGCCGCGGGTGACCACGCCCGTCGTCCCCCCGCGGTGCCTGCCGCCGCGGCCCCGGTCGCGCCGTCCGCGCCGCGGCGCCATCCGCGCCGGTCCCGGCCGTCGCGCCGGCGCCGCCCGGCCGCCGCCCGCGTCGGCCGCGCGGTGGCCGCGGCCCGGCGCCGGCGTCGCATCCTCGGGTTCCTGCTGCTGTGCGTGGCCGGCACGGCGGCCGCGGCCTCGCTCGCCTACCTGCCCTGGTGGTCGGTGGCCGTCCCGGGCGGCCTGATGCTCGCCTTCCTGGTGCTGTGCCGCACCCAGGTCCGCCACGAGCCCGGCGCGCCGGTCGCCGGCCCGCCGCGCCCGGCGGCCCGTCGCGGGCCGGCGACCCCGGCCCGGCGGCTCGAGCCCGCCGCGTCCCGAGTCCGCGCGCGCCGCGGCCCCCGGCCGCCGAGGTCCCGGCGGTCGGCTGGGCCGGCCGTCCCGGCCCAGCGGACGACGCCAGGCCGCCGACCAGCCGGTGTCGTGGACTTCGACGAGCGAGGACACCGACGGCATCCCGGTCGGCCGCTGCTGGAGGCCGGCGTGCCCGGCCGCGGACGGCGGCAGCGCTGTGGGACCCGCTGCCGGTCACCCTGCCGACGTACGTCACCAAGCCGAAGGCGCACGCGCACCGTCCGCACCATCGACCTCGGCGAGCCCGGCACCTGGACCTCGGGCCACACCGACTCGGACAGCCGCATGGTCGGCCCGGTCCGGCGAGCCCACACCCGGAGGCCGCCTCCGCCGAGGGCGAGCGACCAGCGCGCCGTCGGGTCCTGAACCGCCGATTCGGAGCCGGTCGCGACCGGCTGGTATCTTTTCCACTCGCGCCGGTCCGCACGGCGTCCTGGGGCTGTGGCGCAGTTGGTAGCGCGTCTCGTTCGCAATGAGAAGGTCAGGGGTTCGAATCCCCTCAGCTCCACCACCGAGGCACCGTCTCCCACCTGCGGAAACGGTGCCTTCGCCACTCTCGGTTGATGTTCGCGCGTCCCGCTCAGTGCAACGTGTGCCCCACGTGTTCCCCCGGCTGCTCAGACGCTCCGATCCGGTGT
This sequence comes from uncultured Actinomycetota bacterium, assembly GCA_963750345.1. GTDB lineage: Bacteria > Actinomycetota > Actinomycetes > Propionibacteriales > Nocardioidaceae > Nocardioides_B. The sequence continues at coordinate 99,200 of CAVVQH010000015.1, forward strand.
GGTCGGCACCGGTGGGGAGGTGATGGAGGTGGATGTCGGTCGTCGCGATCGACGGGTGACGCATCCACGCCAGGAGTCGGTGACGGACGACAGCTCGTCCCCTGTCCTGCCACGGGTCAGCTCCTCGACGAGCGGCAGCACCCGGTCAGCAACCCGGACCCGCCGAGTCCGTCCACTCCTGGTCACCTTCCCCGACGCCTTCGGGCGCCGCTCGCTGCACAACGAGAAGCGGCGTCGGGGCCTGTACGAAGTCACGCACTCGCGAGGCCCGCAGCACGGGCAACGAGACCGTGCCCGCGGCTACGCTTCACGTGTGTTCCTCCTGCGCGCGAAGATCGTTCCAGTCATCGCAACGATGCTGATCTCACTGTCGGTCGCCGCCTGCACCTCCTCGACCTCTCCCGCAGCCGACAACACCGGACCAGCGAGCCCCACTGCCGGCTCCCCAGCCACCCCTCCTACCCGCGCTGCGGTGACGAAGCTGAGAGTGCCTTCTCTTCAGGCCGGTGAGCTTGCCAGGGCGACCCTCGGAGCGACGGGACAGGTCGATGTCTTGCGTCGAGCGCCCGGACCCGCCCGTTATGCCGTCCACGTCGCCTGCCTGGCGAGGCGATCAACCGGTACGGCGAGCTACGTCGTGTACGACACCGATTCCACCAGGTCGAGACAACGGAAGCTCAGTTCCGGCAGCCTTCCCTGCGACGGGACGCAGACCGTGAACAGCCTTGGTCGCCTGCACACCAGCATTCAGATCGCCTTCTCCGAGGTCCCGCCACACACGTCCCACGGCTACGCCATCGTCGTGCCCGAGCGCTGAATGCCAACGAGCTCCGTCCCCTGCACCGGGCCCGGCCCCACGCATCCCGATTCTCCTGTGACGCCGGCAGGCCGACTCTTCGACGGTGGCTGGGATGCCAGAGCTGGGAAGACGTAGCCGCCCACAACGCGGCAGCCCACCCGTCTTGGGTGCGGCTCCCATCTGTCCGCGGCTGCGCCGGACACCGTCGCGGGGCGTGGCTCAAGAGGGACTGCCCCGCTCGAAGTAGCACTGCCCACGGGTGGCGGCACCGACGGTGAGCTCGAGGCCCTGCGGATGCTCACCAACCACCGATGACCAGGGAGCCGCCGCCCGACCGTTGCCGCCATCCCCGGATGCCTATCGCCGAGGACGCGAAAGGTCGAGAAAGTAGGGTGCGATCGTTGTCGATGCGGGCATGGCCGGCGTGTCGGACAGGTAGAGGGCCCGACAGCCGGGCCCGGACCGAGAGGAACCGAGATGTCCCAGTACCTGATCCTGATCTACGAGACCGAGGCCAGCTACGCGAGCGCGTCGCCCGAGGTGATGGGCGAGATCCTGGAGGCCCACGGCGTGTTCTCGGCCGGGGTCGAGACGCACGGAGCAAGCCTGGTGGGCGGCGCCTGGCTGCACCCGACCGCCACCGCCACGAGTGTCCGCGGCGGCCACGACGTGACGGATGGTCCGTTCGTCGAGACGAAGGAGGCGCTCGGTGGCTACTACCTGATCGAGGCGCCCGACCTGGATGTCGCGCTCGCGGTGGGCAAGACCGTCCCGGCGCGCTTCGGCGGCGTCGAGGTCCGGCCCGTCGTCGACATGGGCGCCTGAGCACCGCTGGCTCGGGGACGGCCGGACGTGGGTCACGTCGACGCCTCGGCTGTCGCCGCCGCCGTCGCTGAGGCGCACCGTCGCGAGTGGGCGTTCGTGCTCGCCGCGACGGTGCGTGTCACACGTGACCTCGACCGCGCCGAGGAGTGCGCCCAGGAGGCCTTCGCCGCCGCCCTGGTCGACTGGCCGAGCAACGGCGTCCCGGCCCGTCCGGGCGCGTGGCTGACGACGACGGCCCGGCGTCGCGCTCTCAACGTCATCCGTCACCGAGGCGTGGAGGAACGCCACCTGCCGCTGCTCGTCGAGGACGTCACGGCTCCGGGGCCCGAGGAGCTCGCGGTCGAGGAGGAGGAAGGACCGCCGATCCCGGATGACAGGCTGCGGTTGGTGGTGACGTGCTGCCACCCCGCGTTGGACCAGCCGGCCCAGGTGGCGCTCACCCTCCGCCTGCTGTGCGGCCTGTCCACCTCCGAGGTGGCGCGAGCGTTCCTGGTGAGCGAGTCGACGATGGCGGCCCGGATCACCCGGGCCAAGAAGAAGATCGCGGTCGCCCGGGTCCCCTACCGGGTGCCGACGGCCGCGGAGCTCCCGGAGCGGGTCGAGCCTGTTCTCTCCGTGGTGCACCTGCTCTTCACGACGGGTCACACCGTGCCGACCGGAGCGGAGCTCGTACGTCGGGACCTGGTCGAGCGGTCGATGGAGCTGTGCCGGATGCTGCGCACGCTCCTGCCGACCGATCCGTCCGTGGCGGGGCTCCTGGCGCTGCTGCTGCTCAGCGATGCCCGGCGGGAGACACGGACCGCGCCCGACGGGCGGCTGCTGCTGCTCGAGGAGCAGGACCGGGGGCGGTGGGACCAAACGGCGATCGCCGAGGGCGTGGCCCTGGTCCGTGAGTCCCTCGTCGCCCGACCGCCGTCCCGGTACGCCCTCCAGGCCGCGATCGCCGCCGTGCACGCGGAGTCATCGAGCTGGGGGGACACGAACTGGGCCGAGATCGTCGGGCTCTACGACGTCCTCGCCCAGCTCTGGCCCTCACCGGTCGTGGCGTTGAACCGAGCCGTGGCCGTGGGGTTCGCCGCCGGCGCGGCCGCCGGGCTCGCCGAGCTCGACGCGCTCGCGTCGGAGCCCCGGCTCGCCAGCTACCACTACCTCCCCGCCGCCCGAGCCGAGCAGCTGCGACGGCTGGGGCGCTACACCGAGGCGCGCGAGGCCTACACCGAAGCGCTCTTCCTCACCGAGAACGCCGTCGAGCGAGCCTTCCTCGAGCACCGGCTGCACGCCATCCCCCCTCTGTCCACGTAGGAGGTCGGTCCCACAGGCCCAGCACAGGTGCTGCAGAGCCGGTGCAGGGGTTCGACGGCGATCGTCGGGGGACCCGGTCCAGTCGGACCGGCCTCGACGACCCAAGGAGACGTACGCATGAAGCTCAGGAGAACCCGCACCACGGTGGCCGCAGGCGGTCTGGTCCTCGCCGGCTTCGCAGGGGGTGCGGCGCTCGTCCTCGGGGGCGCGGCCGACGCCGCCGGCTCCTCCTCGACGAGCCAGGACGCCGCCCAGGACGGCCACGGCGGGGAGACCCCGCTCACCGGGACCACGGCGGACAAGGTCAGGGCCGCCGCGCTGGCGAGGTACCCGGGCGCCACCGTCGACCGGTTGGAGACCGACTCCGACGGTGTCTACGAGGCTCACGTGACCACCAAGGCCGGTGACGACGTCGTCGTCGAGGTCGGCAAGGACTTCACGGTGACCGGCACCCAGACCGGTGGCCGGCACGGGGGCCTTGGCGGTCCGGGCGATCACGGCGGTCCGGGCGGCCACGGCGGTCACGCCGGCGAGACCCCGCTCACCGGGACCACGGCGGACAAGGTCAGGGCCGCCGCGCTGGCGAGGTACCCGGGCGCCACCGTCGACCGGTTGGAGACCGACTCCGACGGTGTCTACGAGGCTCACGTGACCACCAAGGCCGGCGACGACGTCATCGTCGAGGTCGGCAAGGACTTCACGGTCACCGGCACCCAGGCCGGTGGCGGGCACGGCCACCGCTGACGGACGCCCGCTGCCAGTCCCCGGTGGCTGGCTGGACGTCGGACAACGGTGGTCAGGAGGCTGAGGTGTCCCGGTACCCGGGGACGAGCTCACTCCAGCGCGCCCGCCAGGCCGGCGCAGGCTCCTGCTCCGACCAACCGCCGACGTGGGCCGGGCCGTCCGTCGCCAGCGATCGTCCGAGGTCCTCGAGGTGCACCTGCCAGCCAGCGCCGTGGACAGGGAGGGCATCGACCGGGAGCCCGCGCTCCTCGACCACGAGCCTGGTCCCGGACCCCTCCTCGCTCAGCCACGCCTCGATCTGGGACTCGTCCTGCGTGCCGGGCGCCGAGGTGATCAGCAGGTGGTGCGGGGCGTCGCAGACCTCGATGCGTGCCGGCCCGCTCCAGCTGCTGGTGAAGACGGCGTGCACCGTCCCACCTGGGCGCAGGTCACCGTCGACCTCCGCGATCCATCGCGCCAGCCGGTCCGGGGCGGTGCAGGCCTGCCAGAGGTCGTGGATGTCGGTGCCGTACACGTCCTCGACACGGACGGCGCCCCTGGTGGGGTCCAGTGCTCGCATCGTCGCGATGATCCTCATGGGCGCGTGTTCCTTCCTCGTGCGATCTCGGTGTGCAGCGCATCCAGCCGGTTCTGCCACAGCGCTCGGTACTGCTCCAACCACTGGTCGACCTCGACCAGCGCCTCCGGTCGCAGCGTGTAGATCCTGCGCTGGGCGTCCTGGCGTACGTCGACGAGGCCGGCCTCCCGCAGAACCCGGAGGTGGCGTGACACGCCGGGACGAGCGATCGGCAGGGCGTCGGCCAGCTCACCTGCGGTTGCCGGGTGCTCGCGGAGGATCTGCAGCACCGTCCTGCGGCTCGGATCCGCCAACGCCTGCAGCACTGCATCCATGACGGCAGCGTACCCGCTCTGCTACGTAACCGCAAGGGTACGCAGGCGGGGCCAGCAGGCGCTCCGCTGCTCACGAGGCAGCGCGCGGGGAGCGTCAGCGCACGGACGCGTAGTGCGACAGCACCACGCCGTCGGTGAAGGCTCGCGTCGCCACGAGCCGCAGCTTCGCCCAGCTGTCCAGTGCGCTGAAGAACGGTGTACCGCCGCCGACGAGCACCGGGTGCGTGACCACCTGGTACTCGTCGACGAGCCCTGCGCGCATCGCCGCCCCCGCCAGGCCCGCGCCACCGATCTCCATGGGAGCGCCGTCCTCGGCCTTCAGCCGGGCGATCTCCTCCACCGCGTCTCCGGTGACCAGGCGGGCGTTCCCGGTGACCTCGGTCAGGGTCGTTGAGAACACCACCTTCGGGGTCTGCTGCCAGGTCCGGGCGAACTCCACCTCGATCGGCGTGGCGTCCGGCTGCTGGTCGGCGGTCGGCCAGTAGGCGCTCATCAGCTCCCACAGCCTGCGGCCGTACAGCGAGACGCCGATCTCGGCCGCCCGGTCGTTGAACCACTGGTGCAGCTCCTCGCTGGGCACGCTCCAGCCGATGTCGTCCCCGGGTGCGGCGATGTACCCGTCGAGGCTCGTGTTCATCGAGTAGATCAGCTTCCGCACGGTGTCATGCTCCCATCAGGCGAGGTGGTCCCGGGTGTACCGACCGCCCGGGTGTCCGACACTCATCTGCTGCCGTGACGTGACGTGGTGGCCGCCCCGGTCATGGGAGCGGCTCGCCGTGGGTGGCGCCGCACTCCCCACGGAGATCCCGTGCTCCCCATGGTGGGTCGACCGTGGTCAGTGGCAGAAACCCGACATCACCTGGGAATCCAGGGGCCCCTGGGGGAGGGGGACGCGCACGACGTCACCCACCCCGATCCGGCCCGGACGCACCACGTCGGCGTAGACGGCCAGCGACAGGTCGCGCTCACGGGCCAGCGGGCCGAGCCACCTCGCCCCGGGCTCCACGCCGTCCTGCCGCAGGTCGACCATCCGGCACCGCGGTACGCCGCCCACCACCCGCAGCCGGACACCGCCCACCTCGAGGTCCCGCCCCACCCACGTCTCCTCGACGAACGGCTCGTCGGCTCCCAGCACGAGGTTGGCGCGCAGACGACGCGGGTCGGCGTCCCGCCCCACCGCTCCGCGCACCAGCGCAGGGTCGCGGTGCTGACGATCGACACCGGACCCATGTCCTGGTGGGGCACAGCCGCCTCCGGGGTGACCCGCACGGCTGTCCCCATGACGTCGGACAGGTGCCGGTCGAGCCGCGGGTCGCCGGCGTACCAGCTGCTCCGGCCGTCGTCGACCTCCACCCGCCCGTCGGGGTGGGTGCGAGCCACCAGGGCGAAGACGGCGTCGCGACGCCGGAAGCGGCGGGTGTCCTTGCCGGAGGCGAAGCGCCCGTCGCCGTCCTCGACCGCGTACCAGCGGTCGCCCACCAGGCCGCGTGCGTCGAGCTCGGCGACCTCGAGGGCCTCACCGCCCATGGACTTGACCGGGTACCTGCGCAGGGCGATCACCGGGCAGGCCACGAGGCCCATGGTGACAGCCCGGCGCTCCGGTGGTCGTCCAGTGAGTTTCGGGCCACCGGGCGGTCGGTACCTGCACGACCACGCGAGGAGGAAGCCATGACCGCCAGCTACACCTTCGACGTCTTCTCCAGCCTCGACGGCTACGGCTCGTACGGCGAGGGGGGCGACTGGGGCGGCTACTGGGGCAAGCAGGGCCCGGAGCTGCTCGCGCACCGGCTGGCCTCCTTCGAGCGCGAGCACCGCATGGTGTTCGGCGCCACCACCTTCCGGCAGTTCGTGGACATGCTCGGCCGGGGCACCGAGGACTCCGACGTCCGCGACCCGTGGGTGACGCGGATGCGGGAGCATGCCCGCCACGGTGGTGTCCTCGACGCTGCAGGGCCCGGTGGACTGGCCGGACGCGACCGTCGTGGGCGGCGACGCGGCCGAGGTGGTCACCCGCCTCAAGGAGGAGTCGGACGTGCCGCTGCGATCGCACGGCAGCCTGTCGCTGAACTGGTCCCTGATGGCGGCCGGTCTGGTCGACCGGGTGCAGGTGACGGTGTTCCCGGTCGTCACCGGCAGGACGGGGACCCACCCGGTCTTCGGCGGGGCGGGCGACTTCGACCTGGAGCTGCTCGAGCAGCGGACCCTGGACGGGCACATCCAGGAGCTCGTCTACCGACCGGCGGTCCACTGAGGGGACACGGGGCGGCCGGGCGGTCCGGTCCGCCACCAACTCCTCAGCGCCTGCACGCGGGTGCCGATATGGCTGGGGTCACACCTCTCGCCGCCCTGCCTCCAGGAGCCCCCATGACCGCCACGTCCGCTGTGCCGAGCCGCTCCGGCCACCCTCTGGGACGGCGGTGGGCGGACAGCTCGGTCCGTACCCGTGTGCTGGGGCTGGTCGCGACGGGCGTGGTCGTCGTCGTGGTGTTCGGGGTGCTGGCCGTGACCGAGATCCGGGCCGCGGGCGCCCGCAGCGAGGTACTGCTGGAGACGAACAGCGCGACCAGGGCCGCGCTGGTGGCCGACATGATGCACGACGCCGTCCGCGGTGACGTGCTGCTGGCCGAGGGCGTCACGGGCACGGCGGCGGACCGGTCCCAGGTCGTCGACGACGTCGAGGTGCACACGCAGACCCTGGCGGCCGAGCTGGCCGCCGTCCGGTCGGCAGGGCTCGGCCAGGACGTCGTCGCCGCGGTCGACGCGGTCGGTCCCGACGTGGAGGCGTACGTCGCAGCCGGCACCTCCGCCGTCGACGTGGCCCAGCGTGACGTCGAGCGGGCCCGCCGCTCCTACCCACGCTTCCAGCGGGCCTTCGAGACCCTCGAGGCCGAGCTGCCGACGGTCGCGCACGCGGTGGCCAAGCACGCCACTGCCGCCCAGCACGGCATCGCCGCCCAGCGCGCCGACGCCATCCGGCTGCTGGCCCTGGTGGCCCTCGCGGGTGCGGCGCTGCTGATGGGCCTCGGCCTGGCGCTGGTGCGCTCGATCGTCCGACCGCTGCTGCGGGTCAGCGACGTCCTGGCCGGCCTGGCGAGCGGGGTGCTCACCCAGCACACCGACGTGTCCTCGCGCGACGAGGTGGGCCGGATGGCGCAGGCCCTCGACACCGCCACGGACCGCCTCCGCGAGGCCTTCGTCGCCATGGGCGAGCGCGCTCAGGGCCTGGCGTCCGCCTCGGCGGACCTGCGCTCGGTGTCCGCCCGGATGACCGGCTCCGCCTCCGACTCCGCCGCCCAGGCCGGCGGTGTGTCGCTGACCGCCGAGCAGGTCTCCTTCAACATCGCCACCGTCGCCTCCGGCGCCGAGGAGATGTCGGACTCGATCCGTGAGATCGCGCAGAACGCCAGCGACGCCGTCGGGGTCGCCACCGAGGCGGTCGACGTGGCCGCCGCCACCAACGAGACCGTCGCCCGCCTCGGGGCGTCCTCGGCCGAGATCGGCAGCGTGGTGAAGGTCATCAACTCGATCGCCGAGCAGACCAACCTCCTGGCGCTCAACGCCACGATCGAGGCGGCGCGCGCCGGCGAGGCCGGCAAGGGCTTCGCCGTGGTGGCCCACGAGGTCAAGGAGCTCGCGCAGGAGACCGGGCGCGCCACCCAGGACATCGGGGTGCGGGTGCAGGCGATCCAGGACGACACCGAGGCCGCCGTCGTGGCCATCGGGGAGATCTCACGCATCATCGAGCGGATCAACGCGACCCAGTCGACGATCGCCGCGGCGGTGGAGGAGCAGGACGCGACCACCCGGGAGATCGGGCGCAACGTGTCGGAGGCGGCCCGGGGGTCGGCCGACATCGCCTCCCACATCACGGGGGTCGCCCGCTCCGCCGAGGAGACCACCACGGCCGCCACGAGCACCAGCTCCGCCGCCGACGAGCTGGCGACCATGGCCGCCGAGATGCAGCAGCTGGTGGGCCGCTTCACGTGCTGAGCGGCTCCGGTGCCGGGCGGCGGGGTCGCCGTCCGTCGGGCGCGCGTGTGCGATGATCGCGCGGACCGGGCCGGAGCCGGCCGGACCGGCAGAGACCGACGGGACTGGGACGCGCATGCAGATGAGACTGGAGCTGGTCCCGCTGGCGGTGTCCGACGTCGAGCGGGCCATCGCCTTCTACGTCGACCGGGTCGGCCTCACCAAGGACGTGGACGTGCAGCCCGCCGAGGGCATCCGCGTCGTCCAGCTGACGCCCGAGGGCTCGGGGTGCTCCATCGGCATCGGCACCGGGCTCGACGTGTACGGCGGGGAGCCCGGCAGCGCGCGGGGCCTCCACCTCGTCGTGGAGGACCTCGACGGGGCCCGGGCCGAGCTCCTCGGCCGTGGGGTGGAGGTCGGGGAGATCCACGACTTCGGCGGTGGTGTCCGGGGCGCGAGCTTCTCCGACCCGGACGGCAACTCCTTCGAGCTGCAGGAGATGGCGTGGCGCAGGGGCGACGCGTTCTAGCCGCGTCCTAGACGTCGGCCACCAGCGGGGCCACCTCGGTGCCGAGCAGCTCGATGCCGCGCAGCAGGTCCTCGTGGGCCAGCCGCGGGTTGGTCATCTGCAGGGACAGGCGGTCCACGCCGCCGAGCTGCTCGGAGACCCGTCGTACCTTCTCCGCCACGGTCTGCGGGTCGCCCATGAAGAAGGCACCGTCTGGCCCTGAGGTCGCGTCGAACTGCTGCCGGGTGGGTGGTGCGAACCCGCGCTCCCGCGACACCTTCGCGAACATCTCCTCCCAGCCCGGGTAGATGGTGTCGGCCGCCGCCCTGGTGCTCTCCGCCACGAAGCCGAAGACGTGCAGGCCCACCCGCAGGGTCTCGGGCGCGTGGCCGGCCTGGGCGCCGGCCCGCCGGTAGAGGTCGACCAGCGGGGCGAAGCGCCGCGGCTCGCCCCCGATGATGGCCACCATCAACGGCAGGCCCAGCAGCCCGGCCCGCACGAACGACTCCGGCGTTCCCCCCACCCCGACCCAGATGGGCAGCGGGTCCTGCACGGGGCGGGGGTAGACGCTCTGGCGGACCATCGCCGGCCGGTGGCGTCCCGACCAGGTGACCTCGACGTCGTCGCGGATCTTGAGCAGCAGCTCGAGCTTCTCGCTGAACAGCGAGTCGTAGTCGGCGAGGTCGAGCCCGAACAGCGGGAACGCCTCGGTGAACGAGCCCCGGCCGACCACCAGGTCGATGCGGCCCTTCGAGATGAGGTCGAGGGTGGCGAACTGCTGGAACACCCGCACCGGGTCGGCGGCGCTGAGCACGGCCACCGCGCTGCCCAGCCGGATGCGCTCGGTGCGGGCCGCGGCCGCCGCGAGGATGACGGGCGGCGCCGAGTCGTAGTACTCGCTGCGGTGGTGCTCCCCGATCCCGAAGGAGTGCAGCCCGACCCGGTCGGCCAGCGCGATCTCCTCCAGGAGGTGGTCCAGGCGCTCGGCCGGACCGACGACGTGGCCGGTCCGGGGGTCCGTCACCGCGGAGACGAAGCTGTCGACGCCCAGGTGCATGGTGCTCCTCCAGTGCAGGATCGGTCGGGTCCGCGCCATCGTTCCACCCCTGCGGTACGCCGGGGTGCCCGGGCGCGCTCAGCCCCCCGAGGCGGCCGGCACGGGACCGAGGTCGGCCCGGCTGCCCGCGAGCAGGGCCGCGCCCAGGGCCTCGGCCCGGCCGCCCAGGGCGGCACGCACGGTGCGCACCCCGTGGTTGGCCACCGAGGGCAGGGCGAGGTCCAGCGCCCGCCGGGTCGCCTCCAGCAGGACCTCCGCGGACCCGGGCGGGCCGTCAGGTCGCCTCCGACCACCACCAGGCGGGGGTCGGTCAAGGTGGCGACCCCGGCCAGGGCGGTGCCCAGCACCCGTCCGGCGTCCGCGAGCAGGCGCAGGGCGCCGCGGTCGCCGCGGTCGGCGAGGTCGAGCAGGGCCCCGACCGTGGCGTCGGGTCCCAGGGTGTGCGCGAGGGCGGAGACCAGCGCCCGCTTGCTGACCACCGTCTCCAGGCATCCCCGCGCCCCGCAGCGGCAGACCTTGCCGTCGCCGACCACGGCGAGGTGCCCGAGCTCGCCCGCGGTGCCCGGGGCGCCCGGTGTGCAGCCGCCCACCGAGCACCAGGCCGCAGCCGACGCCCTCGCCGAGCATCACGTAGACGAGGTCGTCGACCCCGGCGCCGGCGCCCAGGCGCCACTCGGCCAGGGCGCCAGGGTGGCGTCGTTGCCCAGGTGGACCGGGAGGCCGGTCCGCCGGCCCAGGATGCCGGCGATGTCGACGCCGCCCCAGTCGAGCAGCATCGGCGGGCGAGGCCAGCACGCGCGAGCCGATCACCGGTGCCGAGACGGCGACGCCGACCCCCAGGACCCGGTCGCGACCGACGCCGGCGTCTCCAGCAGGTCCGCGGTGCTCGCGGCCAGCCGGTCCAGGCGGCGACCGGCTCGTGGTCGACGTCGAGGAAGTGTCGCTGCTCGGTGAGCAGCGTGCCGTCCAGCGAGGTCAGCACCACCCGCAGGTCGGCGTGGCCGAGGTGGATCCCGACCAGGGAGCCGGCGCGCGGGGCGAGCCCCAGGGACACCGACGGCCGGCCGCCGCCGGGCGAGGGGTGGGTGCCGAGCTCGACCAGCAGTCCGGCCCCGATGAGCTCGGCGACCAGGGTGGAGACGGCCGAGGTGGACAGGCCGGTGGCCGGGCCACGTCGGCCCGGCTGCACCGCGGCCGGGCCTGGACGGCGGCGAGGACCGCCCGGCCGTTGCGACGGCGCAACGGACTCCGGTCGTCGTGATCGGCCATCGGCCGAGCCTAGCCGGCGGTTATCCGCAAACGGACGAACTCGCACCCAGATGAACGCCAGTTCGTCCTTGACGTGGACAATTGAGCGTCCTACGTCGTGAGGACCACGTCACACGTCCGTCTCCGGGCCGACTGGTCCTCCACTCGGTGCGCACCCCTCTCGGGTGCGCATCTCTCGGAGCACACACATGGTCATCAGTCATCGTCGACGCGTCGTCAGCCTCCTCGGCCTGTCCCTGGCCGCCACCGCGCTCGGCGCCACCGGGGCCGGTCAGGCGCCGCCCGGCCCCAGCCCACCTCGACCCGGCGCCGGCGCCGGCGTCGCGACCGCGGCCCGCGCCGCGCCCCGGGCCGCCGCCCGTCTACCTGGACCGGTCCTACACCCCCGCCGAGCGGGCCGCCGACCTGGTGTCGCGGATGTCGCTGGCGGAGAAGGCCCAGGAGATGAACAGCAGCCGGGCCCCCGCCATCCCGCGGCTGGGCATCGCCGCCTGGGGCTGGTGGAACGAGGCCAACCACGGCGTCAACGCCTCGACGATCACCCCCACGGGCAACGCGACGACGCTGACCAACACCACGTCGTACCCCTCCGACCTGTCCATGGGCAGCACCTGGGACCCCGACCTCGTCTACCGCGAGGCCTGGCTCATCGGCGACGAGGCGCGCGACACCGCGCCGGACAACCGGCTCAACCTCGACTTCTACGCCCCGACGGTCAACCTGGCCCGCGACCCCCGCTGGGGCCGCAACGACGAGGCCTGGAGCGAGGACCCCACGCTGACCGCCGCCCTGGCCGGTCAGTACGTCGACGGCCTGCAGGGCCAGACCCAGCACGGCGAGCTGCCGGCCTCGGCCAAGGGCTACTACAAGGCCATCGCCACCCTGAAGCACTACGCCGCCAACAACAGCGAGGTCAACCGCCGCGACGGCTCCTCCGACATGGACCAGCGGACCCTGCGCGAGTACTACACCAAGCAGTTCGCCGACATCGTCGAGTGCGGCCCACCCGGGCTCGATCATGAGCTCCTACAACGAGGTCAACGGGGTGCCGGCCGCCGCCAGCGTGCAGCTGATGAGCGACCTGGCCCGCGACACGTTCGGGTTCGACGGCTACTTCACCTCCGACTGCGACGCCGTCTGCGAGATCCAGGCCGGTCACCACTGGCAGCCGCCGACGGCAGCCGCCCCGCTCGACCAGTACTCGCCGCTCGGCGTACGCGATCGCGGCCGGGGAGGACCTGGACTGCAACTGGGGCTACCACGACGAGTACAGCTACGGGAACACCGTGCCGACCGCCGTGGCGCAGAGGATCCGACCGAGACCGACACCTTCAACGTCGGTGACGTCGACACCTCGGTGACCCGGCTGTTCACCGCCCGCATCGGACCGGTGAGTTCGACCAGGAGAACCGCGTGCCGTGGGTGCGGGCCGCTCGCCAGCGCCTCGGCGGCACCAGCTGGGTGACCTCGCCCGACAACGACGCGATCACCGAGACGCCGCGGCGTCTCGCCCAGGCCCGGCGAGCGCCGAGCAGGCCCTCGTGCTGCTGAAGAACGACGCGGTCGGCGACCGCGCCCTCCTCCCGCTGAGCGGTGCCGAGGCACCGGGCGTTCAAGGTCGCGGTCGTCGGCTACTTCGCCCACCCGGAGCAGATCTACACCGGCGGCTACTCCAGCATCCAGGCCGGCGCCGGCGCCGCGAACAACATCGACGCCTACACCGGGATCAAGCGGCGCCGTCGCTGGCTCGCGACCCGCAGGCCCGGGTCGACTTCCTGCCCGGCGTCACGGGCGGCACCTCGGCCGACGAGCTCACCACCGTCGACGCCGCCACCCTGTCCGCGGTCAAGGACTACGACGCCGTCGTGGTCGTGGCCGGCACCGACGGCAGCACCGCCTCGGAGGACCACGACCGGACGCACGACGGTGCTGCCCGGGGCGCAGGCCTCGATGATCAGCCAGGTCGAGGCCGCCAACCCCCGCACGGTGGTCTACCTGCAGACCGTCGGCTCGGTCGACGTCCGCAGCTTCGAGGCCACCAGCCCGGCCATCCTGTGGAGCTCCTACCTCGGTCAGCGCCAGGGGCCGGCCATCGCCGACGTCCTGCTGGGCTCCGTCAACCCCAGCGGCCACCTGCCCTTCACCTGGTACACCGACGACAGCCAGCTGCCGGCCATCACCGACTACGCCATCCGGCCCAGCCAGTCGGCCCCCGGGCGCACGTACATGTACTACACCGGTACGCCGAGCTACCCCTTCGGTCACGGCCTGTCGCTACACGCAGCTTCCGCTACTCCCACCTCAAGGTCGCCCAGCGGTCCGGTGGACGCCTCCGGGTACGCATCACGGCGACCGCCCGGGTCACCAACACCGGTGACGTCGCGGGGGCGGCGACCCCGCAGCTCTACGTCACCACGCCGTTCGCGCCGGCCTCGGCCGAGCGGCCGACCAAGCGGCTGCTCGCCTTCGACCGCGTGGTGCTGGCCCCGGGCCGGTCCACGCGGGTGCGCCTTCTCCGCCCCGGCCTCCCAGCTGGCCTTCCTCGACGAGGACAGCGAGACCATGCAGGTGGACCGGGGCGACCTACGGCCTGCAGCTGGCCGACTCGGTGTCCCGGCGTGCGCCAGCGGACCTCGGTGCGGGTGACCGGGCGGCTGGGCAACGCGCTGACCACGGTGTCGGTGCGGCCGGTCCAGGCCGGTGACGCCGCCGCCGACGTCGCCCAGCGCGTCGCCTTCGACGCCGGCGTCCACGATCGACCCGCAGGTCACCGTGGCCACCGACGACCAGGCCCTGCACGGCTACATCAGCAAGGGGCGCAGCACCGCCTGCCCGCCGGGGTGCGGGTGCGCTACCGCTCGAACCACCCCCGGCGTGGTCGCCGTGCGGCAGCGGCGGACGTGCCCTGCGCACGGTCGGGCTCCGGCATCGCGACGGTGACGGTGCGCGCCACCTACCGACGGCAGCAGCGTCACCACGTCGTTCGTGGTCAACGTCGCCCCGTTGCAGATCACCTCGGCAGCCGACGGCGGACCTCACCGCGGGCACGGCGGGCAGCACGACGGTGACCACGGCGACCACGCAGTCGCCGACGCCGGCCGAGGTGCCGATCGCTCGCCCTGGTGGGACGGCTGCCCGAGGGGCTGGTGTTCGTCGACAACGGCGACGGCACCGGCACCATCTCCGGCACGCCCACCACCGCGGGCACGACGACGGTGCGGGTGCGCGCCACCAACGAGGTGAGCCGACCGTCCGTCCAGGAGCTGACGCTCACCATCGGCTGAGGACGCCGGTCGCTAGGCATGGGCTCCGCCCGCCCCAGCCCGGATCGGTCCGGGCGGGGCCGGTGGTCGTGGGCGTCAGCGGGTGCGGCGCACCGACTTGTGCGTGCTGTCGCACCACGGGAAGCGACCGGACCGCTCGCAGGTGCACACCGCGACCACCGGACGCGTGACGAGGTGCTCCACACCGTCGTCGGTGACCACGGCGCTCGCGTGGCGCACGAGGACCGGGCCGCCCTCCCCGCAGGAGGTGACCTCCGGCTCGTCCCCGCGCAGGCCGACGACCTCGCTCACGACACCAGCTCCTGGGGCGACGACCCGGGCCGGCCGTCCTGCTCGTCCCGCCCGCCCTGCCACGAGGCCAGCTGGGCGGCGCCCGCCCGCGCGTCGAGGACCAGGCAGGCCGCAGCCCCGAAGACCACCTCGTCGGCCTCGCCCGGGTGCTGCTCGACGTACGCGCCGCAGATGCCGCGCAGCGCCACGTGCTCGTGCACGGAGTCGGCCTCCACGTGCTCGTGGAAGTAGTGCGCCGTCACCGGCGGCAGCCCCACCCGCTCGATGCCCGCCGCGATGCGACGGCAGGGCACCGAGCTGGTGGCCTCGAAGGCGGCGAGGTGTCCCAGGGCCGCGCCCCGCAGACGGTGCTGCAGCCCGAACAGCGACATGACGTTGTTGACCGCCAGGGCGCTGGCGGGGGTGACCTCGAGATAGGCGCCGTAGCGGTGGTCGAGCCCGGCGGCCTGCAGGGCCCGGCCGTACAGGAGCGAGTGCAGGGCCTCGGGCCGACCCGCGCCGAACTCGTCGTACTGCAGCTCCGCCAGCGCCACCTTGGCCGGCCCGTCCAGGCGCCCGACCACGAACGCGTGCGGGTCCGACTCCTTGAGGTGGTAGAGGCTGCGGACGGAGAGGAAGTCCAGGACCTGCTCCCGTGTGGCGTGCCGCTGCAGGTACCCAGCCACGCTGGGTACGTCGACCTCCGCGATCACCGCCTCCAGGCGGGCGACCACGTCGTCCGTCCGGGCCTGACCGGGGGCCGCGCCGCGGGCCGTGAACGGTGCGGTGGCCTCTCGCAGCACGGTCTCGAAGGCGGCCTCGAGCCGACGCCGGACCCGGACGGCGTCCGGCTCCCACTCGTGGCTGAAGGCGTCCTCGAAGCCCCGGTAGCTCTGCTCGTAGAGCATCCACAGCGCCAGCTGCACGTCGTCCCCGAGCACCTCGTGCTCGTCGAGGTCGTCGGGGACGACCACGGCGGCGAACGCCCCGCGGTCGGGGTGGGTCCTCAGGCAGCGGGCGACGTGCTCGCTGAGCGGGCCTCGTCCGGCAGGTACCTGCACGTCGTCACGCTTCCCTTCTCGCCGCGACACGCACGGAAGGGGTGCCGCGGCGCTGCTCCGTCGTCATCGCCACGGCACTACCCCACGGGGCGCGACGCATGCCCCGGCATGGATCGGCGTACGACGGGTACGCCGGGCTCCCGACCAGAGAGGCCCGCATGACCAGCCCCGCGACGACGTCCGAGACCAACCAGGGCGCCGAGGCCGCCTCCCTGCGCCAGGCCGAGGAGCCCACTCCACGCGTGGTCGACTTCGACGGCCTGCAGATCGCCTACGACGAGCGGGTCCTCGTCCCCCGGGCCTGGACGGCCGCGCAGTCGCGCTGGCTGGCGGAGGTGGTGCGACCCCTGCCGCCGGGCCCGCTGCTGGAGCTCTGCACGGGCGTCGGTCACATCGGGCTGCTGGCCGCGTCGCTGACCGGGAGGGACGCCGTGCTGGTGGACGCCGGCGAGGTGGCCTGCGACTTCGCCGAGCGCAACGCGGCGGCGAACCCCGGCCGGGGGACGGTGCAGGTCCTGCGACGACGGGTCGAGGAGCTGGCCGAAGGAGGGCCCACCTTCGCCGGCATCCTGGCCGACCCGCCGTGGGTGCCCAGCGCACAGACCGGCCGGTTCCCCGAGGACCCGTTGGTGGCCATCGACGGCGGCGCCGACGGGCTCGCCCTCGCCCGGGAGTGCGTGGAGGTGATCGACCGCCGCCTCGCCCCGTGGGGGGTGGCGGTCCTCCAGCTCGGCACCCGGGCCCAGGCCGAGGCCCTGCTGGCCGGACGTGCGGCTGGGAGCGGGGACGGTCACGGCCTGGAGGCGGTGGACGTGCGTGAGCACGGGGAGCGTGGCGTGCTGGTGCTCCTGACCCGGCCCGGGTGAGGGACGCTCAGTCGAACAGCTCGGGCGGCCCCACGGCCGGCTCGGGCTCGGGGGACGAGGCCCGGGCGTCGGCCAGCACGTCGGGCGGCACGTGCTCCTCGAGGAACCGCTGGGCCAGCCGGGTCGAGGGGTGCACCGCCACGGTGGCCACCACGATGATGCCGGCGATCACCAGCCATCCGGCGGCACCCCAGCTCATGGCCAGGAAGGTGTAGAGCGCGGGCGCCCACACCTTGCCCAGCGTGCCGCTCAGCTCGGCGGCGCCCTGGTAGGCCCCCCGCCGACGGGGGTCCATCAGCTCGGCCTCGAAGGACCAGCTCGCGGCCGAGAGGTAGAGCTCGGCCCCGGTCACCGTCACGTGGCCCAGCCACACCAGCGCGATGGTGGGCCATCCGACCGTGTCGTGGGTGGCCAGCGTGATCAGGCAGGACACCACGAAGAAGGCCGAGGACACCCGCACCGCTCGCAGCGCCGTCGGCACGTCCTCCACCCCGCGCGCGGTGACCATCGGCAGGAAGATGCACATCACGGTGTTGGTGCCGAACAGGAACGCCAGCAGCACCCGGGGAGCGTCGGTCTCCTCGACCAGCCACAGCGGGATCACCACGTTGAGCAGCACCTGGTTGGTCCAGAAGACGCCGGTGAAGAAGGTGGTCAGCAGCCACCCGGGGTTGCGCAGCGGCCCGGGGCCGGGCACGCCGACCCGGCGCTCCTCCGGGGTCTGCTCGTCGTACGGCGCCCGCGGCAGGCGGCTGATCGCGACCGCGTTCACCGCGAACACCAGGGTGGTGAACCAAGGGACCGCGCGCAGGACCGTGTCGGAGTCGAAGGCCAGCGCGATCCCGCCGAGCATCGAGCCGAGGGTGAAGCCCACGTTGAGGGCGGAGTACATGTAGGCCCGCGAGCGCACCCGCTCGTCGGGCGGCAGCACGCCGATCGTGTACGCGCCGTGCGCCGCGCCCCCGAGCGCGCCCACCACCTCCATCACGACGGCCATGGCGACGTACCCGGTGAAGTCGGTGATGAAGGGCCACACTGCGAACATCGCGGCCTGGCCGGCCGAGCCCAGCGCCCAGGCCCGCCGGGGGCCGAAGCGGTCCACGAGCCGGCCCATCGGCAGGGCGGCCAGGAACGCCGCCGCACCCGCGCACGTGAGACCGAGGCCGACCTGCGCCGCGCTCAGCCCGACGATCTGGGTGAAGAAGACCGCCGACCCCGTCATGAAGGTGCCCTGACCGAGGGCGAACAGCAGCGACTGCAGGGCGAGGCGCCCGGCCAGGGGGGAGGGCGGCCGTGCGTGGCGGGTGAGGACGGTCAGCATCACCCGACATCCTCCCGTCCTCACCGGCTCCTGTCGCGTCGGTTTCCCCTGCGCACCGGCCCGTCGAGGCCGGTCACGCACCCGTCGACGGACGCGCGCGGGTGGTCAGCGGCACGGTCCCGCCACGGTCGACGGGGGTGATCACCTGGGCCCACTCGGTGCCGGCGGCCGCGGCGAGGAAGTCCGAGAGCGGCGAGACGAACACCCCGTAGTCGTCGTGGTGCACCGGCACGGCCTGGCGGGGACGCACCCGCCGCAGCAGCTCCACCCCGCCCTCGCCGTCCAGGGTCACGGTGTGCAGCAGCACGCGGGTGCCCCCGAGGTGCACGACCGCGGCGTCCAGGTCGGGGCACCGTCGGGCGATCTCGTCGAGGTGGGGGCCGGTGACCGTGTCGCCGCTGACGTACAGACGCAGGCACACCGTCCCGTCGCGGGACAGCTGCAGCAGCGAGCCCATCACCGGGGGCAGCAGCGCCCCGAGGAGGCCTCGGGCGTGCACCGCCGGCAGGGCGGTGACCTCCAGGGTCTCCCGGTCGTGGTGCAGGGTCCGGCTCTCCCAGGTCTGCAGGCCGTCGGCGGCGAACCCCCAGCTGGTCAGCCTCCGGGCGGCCTGCGGGGTGGTCAGCACGTCCAGCGGTCGGGGCAGCTCGCGCCGGGCGACGCGGTCGAAGTGGTCGCCGTGCAGGTGGGAGAGCAGGACGGCGTCCAGGGGTGGCAGCTGGGCCGGGGACAGCGCCGGCTCGGTCAGCCGCCGCGACCACAGACCCTTGCCGAGGTAGGCGCGCTGCCCGCGGTGCAGGAAGTTGGGGTCGGTCAGCAGCGTGAAGGACCCCAGCCGCAGCAGGGTGGTGGCCGTGCCCACGAACGTCAGGGACGCCGACGTGCCGCCGCTCGGCACGGCCCGCTCGCTCGCGTCGGCCGGGTCGGTGGGTTCGGACGGGGATGCGTCCACGGTGGGGCTCCGATCTCTGGGTCCCCGCACTACCCGCGACCCGGGTGCGTATGCCGTTCCCAGCGGGGCACACCCCTGGTCGACACGTGCCGGGCCACCCCGAGGAGACGCATGAGCAGGCCCGTTCCTGATCCCGACGGTGAGCCCGGTGGCGAGCGCATCTCGACCTACACCCGGTCCGGTCTGGTCTTCGACGTGCTCGACGACGGCCCGCTCGAGGGTCCGGCCGTGGTCCTGCTGCACGGCTTCCCCGAGCGGGCCTCGCACTGGGACGAGGTCGCGCGCCTGCTGCACCTCGAGGGCCTGCGCACCCTGGCCCCGGACCAGCGCGGCTACTCCCGGGGCGCGCGTCCCCGCGGCCGGCTCGCCTACCGCCTGCCGCAGCTGGTGGGCGACGTCGTGGCCCTCGTCGATCGGTACGGCGGCCCGGTGCACCTGGTGGGCCACGACTGGGGCGCGGTGGTGGCATGGGCGACCGCCGCGGCCCGTCCGGACCTGGTGCGCACCCTGACCACGGTCTCGGTGCCGCACCCGGCCGCCTTCGCCCGCTCCCTGCTCACCAGCGACCAGGCCCTGCGCTCGTGGTACGTGCTGGCCTTCCAGCCGCCCTGGGTGGTGGAGGCCGCGGCCCGGGCCGGCCTGCTCGGCACCTTCCTGCGGAGGGCAGGTCTCACCGATCCGGAGCTGGCCCGCTTCCAGGCCGAGATCGTGGACGACGGTGCGCTGCCGGGCGCACTGGGGTGGTACAGGGCGCTGCCGTTCTCGACGTCCGCGACCGGTCCCGTGCGGGTGCCGACCACGCACGTCTGGAGCGACGGCGACGTGGCCCTGTCACGGCGGGGGGCGGAGCTGACGGCCGCCCACGTGCACGCGCCGTACGAGCTCGTGGTCCTGGAGGGCGTCAGCCACTGGGTGCCGACGCGGGCTCCCGAGGCCCTCGCCGCCGCCGTGGTGGCTCGGGTGAAGGGGCCGACGGGCGTGACGGGGCACCACGTCCACCACGACCTCCGGTGACCCCAGGAGCCCTCGGCGCCCGGGCGGACCGCGTCTCGGTCGAGCTGGCCCAGGTGCTGGGCCGCGACGACGTCCGCTTCAGCGTCCAGCTCACCGTCGCCCGGCACGCCCGGGATCTCGACCGCGTCTCCTGAGGCCCTCCGAGCCTCGCAGCCCGGCCGGTGCGTCCCCCTAGGGTGGGCGCACCGGCCGGGCTCGTCGTGGGCGCGGCCAGCCGTCAGGAGCAGCAAGGAGCACACCCGTGGACGCAGGGCACGGCTGGGGGGAGCGCCCCACCTTCTGCGTGGTCGGGGCCGGAGCGGTCGGCGGCAGCATCGGCGCCCGGCTCGCCTCCGCCGGCTACCCGACCAGCGCCCTGGCCCGGGGCGCCACGCTGTCCGCGCTACGGGCGCACGGCTGGCGCCTCGACACGCCCGAGGGCCGGTTCACCGCGCCGGTGCGGGCCGACGACGACCCGGCGGAGCTGGGGCCGCACGACGTGGTGGTGCTGGCGGTCAAGGGTCCGGCCATGGCCGCGGCGGCCGCCCACGTCCCGGCCCTGCTGCATGCCGGGAGCGTGGTGGTGACCGCCGTCAACGGCGTGCCCTGGTGGTTCTTCGACGGCCTCGGCGGCCCGTACGACGGTCTGCGGCTGCGCAGCGTCGACCCGGACGGGACCCTGGAGCGGGCCGTCCCGACCCGGCACGTGCTGGGTGCCGTCGTCCACCTCAGCGCCAGCACGCCCGAGCCGGGTCTGGTGACCGGCCACGCCGGTCGGCGACTCGTCCTGGGCGAGCCCGACGGCACCCTCTCACCGCGGGTGAGGACCGTCGCCGACGCGCTGCGCACCGCGGGTCTCGAGGTCGAGGTGACCGACGCGGTGCAGCGCGAGATCTGGTTCAAGCTCTGGGGCAACATGACGATGAACCCCATCTCGGCACTGACCGGCGCGACCGCCGACCTCATCCTCGACGACGACCTCGTCCGGGGGTTCTGCGAGGCCGTGATGACCGAGGCCGCCACCATCGGCGCCGAGATCGGCTGCCCGGTGGAGCAGAGCGCCGCCGACCGGAACGCCGTCACCCGCCGGCTCGGCGCCCTGCGCACCTCGATGCTGCAGGACGCCGAGGCCGGCCGCGTGCTCGAGCTGGACGCGCTGCTGTCCGTCGTCCGTGAGATCGCGGCCGCGACCGGCACCGCGACCCCGTCCACCGACGCGCTGCTCGGGCTCACCCGGCTGGCGGCCAGGGTGCGTCACCTCTACCCCTGGTGACCCGGGCGCCGGGCGTTCCCGGCGTCCCCGCGTCAGAAGGGCAGCAGGCCCACGCCCTCGTGCAGCTCCCGGGCGCCGGTGGGCCCGGTGCCGAGGTAGCGCTCGAAGTGGGCCACCCACAGACCGCGCGAGGTGAAGTACAGGTCGAAGCCGCCCAGCCCGCCCTCGGTGCTCTTGCTCGGGTTCCAGGAGGTCGCCTTGCCGGAGACCGGGTCGATGGACCCGATGCCCTGGCGGTCCACCGCGCCCGCACCCTTGGTGTCGCGGCCCAGCGGGTTGTCCAGCCAGCGGTTGTGGCCCGAGACGAAGACCGCCCGGTCGGTGACGTTGACCGAGAAGAGGGTGTCCCCGCCGGTCAGGTTGACCCACACCGGCTGCTGGTTGGGGGCGTTGGCGGGCGTCCACTTGCTGGCGCTGTCGCACAGCTTGATCGTCCCGGGGTAGCCGGCGCCGGTGGTGACCACCACGAAGTAGCTGCCGTCGGGCGACCAGTCGACGTCGCGGGAGTACCACAGCAGGCCCTTGTTGCAGGTCTCGTTCCACCTCGTCGAGGTCCACTGCGTGAGCGACGCGGCCGCGGAGCCCAAGCGGGCCATGGCGACCTGCTGGCGGGCGTAGCCGCCCACCGCGGTGAAGGACCCGATGACGACCATCTGGGTCTGGGCCGGGTTGACCGCGAACTTGAAGATGCGGGTGCTGTACCCGGTCTGCTGACCGGTGGCCGCGATGGCGTTCAGGTAGCTGGTCCGGGCGCCGGTGGTCGGGTCGACCGACATGATCCCGCCCGGGAAGGTACCGGAGACGAACAGCCTGCCGCCCACGACCTGCAGGTCGCTGACGCGGGAGACGGTCGGGGTGAAGCGGAAGGTGGGGTCGACCCGGCCGGCCGACAGGTCGTAGCGCACCAGGTGGTTGGCGGCGACGCCGTCGAAGGTCCGGAAGTCGCCGCCGATGTACAGGTAACGGCCGTCGGCGCTGGGCTCGAGGGCGTAGATCGCGCCGTTGGCGTTCGGAGCCCAGGAGGTCACCGCCCCGGTGCCGACCTTGAAGGCGAACAGGTTGTTGCGCACGTACGTCGCGGTCCGGGCCGCGTTGCTGACGGTGTGGAAGTGGCCCCCGGCGTACATCGTCGTCCCCACCTGGTGCAGCTCACGCACCCCGGACTCGGTGACGGTCGCGTCGTCCAGCACACGGGGGGTGTAGTCGACCGCGTCGGTGCGGGGGATCGACGGGATCACCGGGCCGGCCGTGGCCGGTGAGGCCACGAGGCCCAGGGCCAGCACCGCCGAGGCGACGAGGGTCGTGATCAGGGTCAGGGTCCGGGGCCTGGGTCCCGGCGCGCGCAGGTCAGTCATGCATCAGCCGTCCTCGAGAAGGGTCCACCACCCAACGAGCCAGTCTGCCCCACGTCACGCGGGGGCTCGTCCGACGGGTCGTCGTCTGGACCACCCCCGGGTCAGGGCCCTGGGGGATCGTCGCGCTGGAGCAGCAGCGGCATGAGCCCGTGCACCTGGGCGTCCAGGGCGTCGGCGGCCGCGCTCGTCCACCCGCCCCCCACGTGAGCAGCGCCTGCTGGAAGAGCCCGTCGAGCATCCCGTACGCCGCGGCCGGGTCGGCCGACCGGAGCACGCCCGGCCAGCTCGGCGTAGCGGCTCACGACGCGCCAGATCATGTCCTCCAGCGTGCGGTCGATCATCGTGACCGCCTCCCGCAGGCGCTCCTCGAACATGCTCTGGGTGCGCAGGTCGTACCAGAGCCGGTGCATCGGCGCCTCGCGTGGACAGCGTCTGCCGCAGCGTCGCCGCGAAGCCGTCGAGGAGCTCCTCGGGCGTGGTCGCGTCGGCCACCACGTCGTCGTAGCGGTGCACGCAGCGGGCCTTGTAGTGCCGGACGCAGTAGATGATCAGCTCGAACTTGTCGCGGAAGTAGTAGTGCACGACGCCGTGGGAGAACTCGGAGTTGGTGGCGATCTCCCGCAGGCTGGTCCGGGCGTAGCCGAGCTCGCCGAGCGTGGTGCAGGGCCGACTCGGCGAGCTGGTCGCGCCGCTCGTCGTACTTGTCGACCGGGCGCGGTCGTCCGTCGCTTCGTCGTGCCCGCCGTCGTACCCGCCGTCATCGCCGCTCCTCCTCCGGCGTCCGTCGCACTGCCGCACTGCCTGCGCCGGTGGCCGTCGGTCCAGTGTCCCCGTCGTCTTGACATCTGTCCAGCCAAGTCTTGACACCTGTCAAGACGATGTGAGCCTCACCACAACAGTGCGGCGATGCCGCGCCTCCGTCACGAGACCACACCTCGACCCGCCCGAAAGGAGCTCCTCGATGACCGCTCTCGACCTGACCGGCCGCAAGGCCCTCGTGACCGGCGGGGCCCAGGGACTGGGTGAGGGCATGGCCCAGGCGCTGGCCGCGGCCGGCGCGCGCGGTGGTGGTCGCCGACCTGCAGGAGGACCTCGGCGCCAAGGTCGCCGAGGCGCTGCGGCGAGGGGCACGGGTTCGTGCCGGCTCGACGTGACCGACGACGCCGGCTGGGAGGCGGCCGTCGCCGACGCGACCGGTCAGCTCGGCGGTCTGGACATCGTGGTCAACAACGCCGGCATCGAGATCACCAGCCTGATCGTCGACCTCGACCCCGACGCCGTCCGCCGCCAGCTCGAGGTCAACCTGCTCGGCACCGTCGCTGGGCATCAAGCACGCCTTCCGCACCATGCGGCCCGGCGGCGCGGCCGGCGCCGGGGGCGTCGGTCATCAACGTCGCCTCGGTCGCGGCCACCATCGCGTTCCCGGGCATCGCGGTCTACTCCGCGACCAAGTCCGGCGTCGACCGGCTGACCCGGGTCGCCGCCATGGAGTCCGGCAAGCTCGGCTACGGCGTGCGCGTCAACTGCATCTACCCCGGCCTCGTCCCCACCGCGATGGGCGCGGGGCTCGCCAACGACGTCGCCGCCCTCGGGCTCTTCGCCTCGCCCGAGGAGGCCGTGGGTGCCGTCATCGAGCTGACGCCCTCGGGCCGGCTCGGCGAGGTCGGCGACATGGCCGACGCCGTGGTGTTCCTGGCCTCGGACGCCTCCCGCTTCGTCAACGGGGCCGGCCTCCCCGTCGACGGCGGCATGGGCATGTGACTCCGCTCCGCCTCCCCCCTTACTGCCCCGAAAGGAGCACCCCATGAGTGACAAGCCCGTCGTCGTCTACGGCGCCTCCGGCTACACCGGCCGGCTGATCTGCGAGTACCTGCGCGAGTACAACCTCCCGTTCGTGGCCGCCGGCCGCGACAAGGCCAGGTCCAGGAGGTCGTCGACCGGATCCCGGGCATCGGCGACGTGCTGCACGACGTCGTCGAGGTCGAGCACACCGTCGAGGCGCTCACCGAGCTGTTCACGGGCGCGTCGGTCGTGTGCAACACCGTCGGCCCGTTCACCACCTACGGCCCCGAGGTGGTGCGAGGCCTGCCTGGCCGCCGGGTGCGCACTACATCGACACCACGGGTGAGCAGGACTGGCTGATCACCTGCGACGAGGAGTACGGCGCGACTTCGCCGCAGAAGGGCCTGCTGCTCTCCCCCGGCATCGCGCAGATGTACACCACCGGGGAGATCGCCGCCCAGCTCTGCCTGGAGAAGCCCGGCCTGGACACCCTCGACATCGCGGTGTTCTGGGGCGGCAGCCCGACGGTGGCCTCGACGCTGACCATCCTGGTCGAACGCGGCGCTGTCCGAGGCGTTCTACCTGCAGCAGAACCCGTACGCAGCCCTGGGACCCCGCGGCCGGGCACTACCAGCTCGCGCTCCCCGGCCAGCACGAGCTCGGCCCTGGCGCTGCCCTGGGGCGGCACTCGCACCCGGTGTGGTTCCGCAAGGACCCGCGGGTGGCCAGCGTCAAGGCGCTGGGCGGCGTCTTCGACCGGACCCTCATGCTGGGCGTCCCGCAGATCGTCGGCGCCGCCATGGAGGCCACCAAGGACATGGAGCCCGAGCGAGCGGTACGCCGCCCTGGTCGCCACGGCCGCGCAGGTGATGAACGTGACGCCGCCCCGCGAGAACCCGCGGCTCAACAAGTCGCTGGACTCGGTGCACGCCTCCGGGCCGCTGGGTCGGGCGCACTGCGTCATCCACGGCAACCAGAACTACAAGCAGACCGGGCTGCTGCAGGCGTACGCGGCGTACTCCCTGGTCCAGCAGGCCCCGCTGCGGGCCGGCTTCGCCTCGGGCTGCCAGGCGTTCGGGCACCGCGAGCTGCTCGGCGTGCTGCGCAGCTTCGGGCTGGTCTCCGAGCCGGTCCTCACCGTCGAGGGCTGACGCCGTGCGGCTGCTGCGACTACCTGGACAAGGGCGCGTCCCTGTGACCGGACGCGCCCTGCCTGACCACCGACGGCGAGACGATGACGCTACGCCGAGGTGCAGCACCTGTCCGCCCGGGTCGCCGCGGCCCTGGTCCGGCACGGCGTCGCGGCCGGGCGACAAGGTGGCGATCCTGTCGGCGAACGACCCGGTGGCCTTCACCTGCGTGTTCGGCATCAGCCGGGCCGGCGGCGGTGTGGTGCCCGATCAACCCGCGCAACGAGGCGGCGGAGAACCGCGAGCTGCTGGAGCTCTTCGACTGCACGGTGCTGCTGTTCCAGGCGTCCTTCGCCCCGTTGGTCGCACAGATCCGCGACGACCTGCCCCGGCTGACCACGCTGGTGTGCCTGGACGGCGAGGTCGAGGAGCGCTGGGGTGGGGGGAGTTTGGGCCGTTCTCGGCGAGTTCGCTACGGTCACCGCCGGACGGGTCGGACGGCTCGACGGCGGGTCGTGGCGGTCGACGACGTGGCCATGATCGTCGGGCACCGGCGGCACCACCGGCCGCCCCAAGGGGGTGATGCTCACCGGCCGCAACCTCGAGGCGATGACGGCGCTGACCCTGATCGGGTACCCGTTCGAGGGCCGGCCGGTCTACCTCGCGCTCGCGCCGCTCACCCACGCCGCCGGGGTGCTCTGCTTCCCGGTGCTGGCGCGGGGCGGCGAGATCGTGGTGATGCGGTCGCCCCGACGTCGGCGGCTTCCTCGAGCTCGTCGAGCGGCACCGGGTCACGCACACGTTCCTGCCGCCGACCCTGATCTACATGGTGCTGGCCCACGAGCGGCTGGACTCGACGGACCTCTCCTCGCTGCAGTGCTTCTGGTACGGCGCCGCGCCGATGTCCGCGACCCGGCTCGAGGAGGCGCTGAGCCGGATCGGGCCCGGTGATGGCGCAGCTGTTCGGCCAGACCGAGGCGCCGATGATGATCTCCACGATGGCGCCGGCCGACCACTTCCACGCCGACGGCTCGGTCGCCGACCGAGCGGCTGTCCTCGGCCGGCACGGCCGTCGCCGCTGGTCACCGTGGCGGTGATGGACGACGCACGGCGACGCTGCTGCCCCGCGGTGAGCGCGGCGAGATCGTCGTACGCGGCTCGCTGGTGATGGCGGGCTACTACAAGGACCCGGACGGCCACCGCCGAGGCGTCCCGCTTCGGGTGGCACCACACCGGCGACATCGGCTACCTCGACGGCGACGGGTACCTGTTCATCGTCGACCGGGCGAAGGACATGGTCATCACGGGCGGGTTCAACGTGTACTCCACCGAGGTCGAGCAGGCGCTGATGGCGCACCCGGACGTGCAGGACTGCGCCGTGGTCGGGCTGCCCGACGACAGCTGGGGCGAGCGGGTCACCGCCGTGCTGCAGCTGCTGCCCGGGCACGACGTCAGCGCCGAGGAGGTCACCGCGTTCGTCAAGGCGCGCATCGGCAGCGTCAAGGCGCCCAAGCAGGTGGAGGTCTGGGCGGACCTGCCGCGGTCGAAGGTCGGCAAGGTGCTCAAGACCGAGATCAAGCAGCGCCTGGCCTGACCCGCCGAGGCGTTCCGTCGTGCGCGCAGGAACCCGCCGAGGCGTCCCGTCGTGCGCGCAGGTACCCGCCGAGGCGTCCCTTCGTGCGCGCAGGGACCCGCCGAGGCGTCCCGTCCTGTGTGGCCCGGGGTCCTGTGTGGCGAGGACGTGCCGCCGCAGGCGCACCACGGGACGCCTCGGCACCGAAACAAGCGCACGACGGGACG
Organism: uncultured Actinomycetota bacterium; assembly: GCA_963750345.1. GTDB lineage: Bacteria > Actinomycetota > Actinomycetes > Propionibacteriales > Nocardioidaceae > Nocardioides_B. Next base: position 126,651 of record CAVVQH010000015.1, read on the forward strand.
CCTCGGCACCGAAACGAGCGCACGACGGGACGCCTCGGCGTCAGGCGTGGGCAGCCGCCGCAGCCGTCAGGGCCCGGTCGAGCATGGCGATCCCCTCCCGGGCCTCGTCCGGGGTGGTCGTCAGCGGCGGTACGGCGTGGATCCGGTTGTAGTTCGCGAAGGGCAGCAGCCCCTCCGCCTTCGACGCCGCCAGGATCGCGGCCATCGCCGGGCTGCTGCCGCCGTACGGCGCGAGGGGTTCCCGGCTCGCCCGGTCCGCGACGAGCTCCAGCGCCCAGAACACCCCGGTCCCACGGACCTCGCCGATCCACTCGTGCCGCTCGGCCAGCTCCCGCAGACCCGGGCCGAACACCTCCTCACCGAGCCGAGCCGCGCCCCCCACGACGTCCTCGTCCTCCATCGCCCGGATGGTGGCGACGGCCGCGGCACAGGCCAGCGGATGCCCGGAGTAGGTGAGCCCGCCCGGGTAGACCCGGTCGGCGAAGGTCGCGGCGACGGCCTCGTTGATCGCGACCCCGCCCAGCGGCACGTAGCCGGAGTTGACGCCCTTGGCGAAGGTCAGCAGGTCGGGCACCACGCCGTCGTGCTCGACCGCGAACCAGCGCCCGCTGCGCCCGAACCCGCTCATCACCTCGTCGGCGATGAACACGATCCCGTGCCGGTCGCACAGCTCGCGGACCCCGCGCAGGTAGCCCGGCGGCGGCACCATGATCCCGGCCGTGCCGGGGATGGGCTCGAGGATGACCGCGGCGATGGTCGAGGGCCCCTCCAGGGCGATGACCTGCTCCAGGTGGGCCAGCGCGCGCTCGCCCTCCTCGGCCTCCGTGCTGGAGGAGAACGGGCTGCGGTAGAGGAACGGTCCGAAGAAGTGCACCGTGCCCGCGGCGCCGACGTCGTTGGGCCAGCGGCGCGGGTCGCCCGTGACGTTGACGGCCAGGTGCGTGCCGCCGTGGTACGAGCGGTACGTCGAGAGCACCTTCTGCCGGCCGGTGTGCAGCCGCGCCATCCGGATGGCGTGCTCGTTGGCGTCGGCACCGCCGTTGGTGAAGAAGATCCGGTCCAGGCCCTCGGGCGTGTGCGAGGCCACCAGGGCCGCGGCCTCGGAGCGCGCGGCGTTCGCCGTCGAGGGCGCCACCGTGCACAGCGTCGCGGCCTGCTCCTGGATGGCCCGCACCACCCGCGGGTGCTGGTGCCCCAGGTTGGTGAACACCAGCTGCGAGGTGAAGTCCAGGTACCGGTTGCCGGCCCCGTCCCACACGTGCGAGCCGGAGGCCTTGGTGACCACCATCGGGTCGAGCTTCGCCTGGGCGGACCAGGAGTGGAACACGTGGCGACGGTCGAGCTCGTAGGCCCGCTCGGCGTCGGTGGGGATGTCGGAGCCCATGGAGCCCTCCCGGGTCGCGGTGGAGTCGGTGGCGGTGGCGTCGGTACGGCGGTCAGTCATTCTGCGGGAACCCCAGCTCGATGCCGCCCTCGGGACGACGGGCCGGGTCGACCCAGCGCGAGGTGACGACCTTGCCGCGGGTGAAGAAGTGCACGCCCTCGGTGCCGTGCGCGTGGGTGTCCCCGAACAGCGACCGCTTCCAGCCGCCGAAGGAGTAGTAGGCCACCGGCACGGGGATCGGCACGTTGACGCCGATCATGCCGACCTGCACCTCGGTCTCGAAGCGGCGGGCCGCCCCTCCGTCGTTGGTGAAGATGGCCGTGCCGTTGCCGTACTCGTTGCCGTTGACCAGCGCCACCGCCTCGTCGTACGACGCCACCCGCACGACGCACAGCACCGGGCCGAAGATCTCCTCGCGTGTAGATGTCCATGCCGGGCGTGACGTGGTCGAAGAGCGTCGGGCCGAGCCAGAAGCCGTCCGCCCCACCCTGCGCCTGCACGTCGCGACCGTCCAGGACGACCTTCGCGCCGGCCTCCTCCCCGCTGGTGATGAAGCCCGCCACCCGGTCGCGGTGGGCCTTCGTGACCAGCGGGCCCATGTCCGCGGACTGCTCGGCGCCGCGGCCACCGTCGCCGATGACCAGGCCGCGGGTGCGCTCGGCGATCCGGGCCACGAGGTCGTCGGCGACCGGCTCGACGGCCACCAGCACGCTGATCGCCATGCACCGCTCGCCGGCGCTGCCGTAGCCGGCGTTGACCGCGGCGTCGGCGGCCAGGTCGAGGTCGGCGTCGGGCAGCACGACCATGTGGTTCTTGGCCCCGCCGAGGGCCTGCACCCGCTTGCCGTGGCGGGTGGCCTGCTCGTAGACGTACCGCGCGATGGGCGTGGACCCCACGAAGCTGATCGCCGCGACCTCGGGGCTCTCCAGCAGTGCGTCCACGGCCTCCTTGTCGCCCTGCAGCACGTTGAAGACGCCGTCGGGCAGACCGGCCTCCTTCCACAGCTGCGCCATCCACAGCGAGGCCGAGGGGTCCTTCTCGCTCGGCTTGAGGACCACGGCGTTGCCGGCGGCGATGGCCACGGGGAAGAACCACATCGGGCACCATGGCCGGGAAGTTGAAGGGGCTGATGACCCCGACCACGCCGAGCGGCTGGCGCAGCGAGTGCACGTCGACGCCGGTGGAGGCCTGCGGGCTGTGCCCGCCCTTGAGCAGGTGGCCGAGACCGCAGGCGAACTCGACGACCTCCTGGCCGCGGGCCACCTCGCCCAGCGCGTCGGAGTGCACCTTGCCGTGCTCGGCGGTGATGAGCGCCGCGAGCTCGTCCTTGCGGGCGTTGAGCAGCTCGCGGAAGGAGAACATCACCTGCGTACGACGCGCCAGGGACGTCGCGCCCCAGGCCGCCGCGGCCCGGGCGGCGGAGGCGATGACCCGCTCGGCGTCGTCGCGCCCCGCCAGCGCCACCTGGCCGCTCACCTGTCCGGTCGCGGGGTTGGTCACGTCCGCGGTGCGCTCGGAGGCGCCTGCGAACCGGGCTCCGTCCATCCAGTGCTGGATCACGTCGGTCATGGGGCTCCTTCGTCGGGGTCCCTTTCACCTTTCCCGCCCGAGACCGCGAAAGCTCCTGACGGATCGTAGGATCGGGGCCTGATACCGGACAGACCGTCAGGAGGAGCGCCGTGCCCGGTCCGACCGTCCGCGAGGTGCTCGCCCTGCCGGTGCTGCGTCGCTCCTCCCCCCTCGTCCTCGCCGGGGAGGAGCGGCTCGACCAGCCGGTCCGCTGGGTCCACGCCACCGAGCTGGCCGACATCGCCCCGCTGCTGCGGGAGGGCGACCTCGTGCTGAGCACCGGCATCGCCCTGCCCGAGGAGCCCGGTGACCTGGCCGACTTCGCCGCGAGCCTGCGCGACGTCGGCGCGGCCGGCCTCGTCCTCGAGCTGGGCCGCCGCTGGAGCACCGCGCCGCCGGCGCTGGTGGAGGCCTGCCGGACCCTGGACCTGCCGCTGGTGGCGCTGACGCGGGAGGTTCGCTTCGCCGCCATCACCCAGGCCGTGGGGGAGCGCATCGTCGACGACCAGCTCGGGGAGCTGCGCGACGCCGAGCGGATCCACGAGACCTTCACCGAGCTCGGTCTGGCCGAGGCCGGGCCGGCCGACGTCCTGAGCGCGGTGCAGCGGCTCTCCGGGTCCACGGTGGTGCTGGAGGACGGGCAGCACCGGGTGCTGGACTACCTCCCGGGTCCCGGCGACGTCTCGGACTTCCTGGAGGACTGGCAGAGCCGCTCCCGGGCGGTGCGCTCGGCGGAGCGGACCGTCGTGGGACGAGCGCAACGGCTGGCTGCTCACCCGCCTCGGCCCCTCGGCCCGGGGGTGGGGACGGCTGGTGCTGCAGTCGCCCGCGCCCCCGCCGCAGCGGCTCACCGTGCTGGCGGAGCGGGCCGCCGCTGCCCTGGCCCTGCACCGGCTGCACGACCGCGACCGGGACAACCTGGTGCGTCGTACCCACCTCGACCTGCTCCGCGCGCTGGCCGCGGGGGAGCCGTCCACCGACGTGCTGCGACGCTGCGACCTGGCCGGCTTCCCCACGGCACGCCGCCGGTTCGCCGCGCTCGTGGTGCGGCCCCGGGAGGCCGCCGGCCGGGAGCAGCTGCCCGGCGAGCGGTCGGTGCCGGAGGCCCTGCTCTCGGCCGTCGTGCACGCCACGCACGAGCTCGGCGTGCCCGCCCTCGTGGGCGAGGACGGCGGCGACGTCCGCGTGCTGCTGTCGCTGGGGCCGCGCGCGCAGGCCGACGACGTCATCGACACCCTGGCCCGCCGGGCCCTGCGCCAGTCCCCGGCCGTGGCCGGCGCCGGCCGGGCCGTGACGGGCACCGCCGCCGTCGACCGGACCCTGCGCGAGGCCCGCCAGGTCGCCGACGCCCTCCCCGACGGCACGGCCACGACGGACGGTCGGGTCCACCGCCTCGAGGACGTGCACCTGCGCGGCCTCCTCAGCCTGCTGGGGGGCGACGACCGGGTCCGGTTGTTCGTGGCCCGCGAGCTCGACGCCCTCCGGGCGCACGACGCCGAGCACGGCAGCGACCTCTGCCAGGTCCTGCGGGCGCTCGTCCAGCACCCCGGCAGCAAGGCGGCCGCCGCCGCGCAGGTGCACCTGTCCCGCCCGGCGTTCTACGCCCGGCTGGCCCGGATCGAGGCGGTGCTGGGCGTACGGCTCGACGACCCCGACGTCCGCGTCTCCCTGCACGTGGCCCTGCTCGCCGAGGAGGTGGAGGCCGCCCAGCCGTGACCGGTCGTGACCCGAGAGCCGAACGCTCCCTTGGCCGAGGCGTCCCTTGCTGCGCACCGAGGCCCCCCCGCTGGTCGAGGCGCGAGCGAAGCGAGCCTCGAGACCCCCCACCGTGCGCCTACGACGCGACGCCTCGGCGGAGTTCACGCGCACGACGGGACGCCTCGGCCAGGTTCCGCGCGCACGACGGGACGCCTCGGCAGGGTCAGGAACGGGTAGGTCACCCCCGAGTCGAAGGGCACCCCGACGACGGCGACCGCCCTGCTGCTCACTCAAGCCCTGCTCCTCGTCGAGCCGCCGTTGACCTGCACGACCTGCCCGACCAGCGCCGCCATCCGCGGGTCGGTGAGCATGGCCACCGCCGACGCGATCTCCTCGGGCCGACCGACCCGGTGCAGCGGGATCTCCTCGGCGTACCGGGCGACCATCTCGGCCCGGGGGACGCCCTCGGCGTCGGCGTCGACCTGCAGCTGGGGGGTGTCGACCACCCCGGGGCGACCGCGTTGACGATGATGCCCTCCGGCGGCGAGCTCGCGCCCCAGGGTCTTGACCAGGCTGATGAGGCCGGCCTTGGACGCGGCGTAGGCGGTCGCGCCCGGCCAGCCGACCACGCCCCACTCGGAGGAGACGACCACGATCCGGCCGAAGCCGGCCCGACGCATCCCGGGCAGCACCGCCTGGACGAGGTGGAAGGTGCCGCCGAGGTTGGTGTCCACGACCCGCCACCAGTCGCGAGGTCGTGGTCGAGGAGGGGGGCCATGGTCATGTAGGCATGGTTGACCACCAGCACGTCGACGTCGCCGAAGCCGTCGGCCAGCCCGTCGACCATCGCCGTCACCGCCGCGGGGTCCGCCACGTCGCCGGGGGCGGCGACACCGCCGATCTCGGCGACCAGCGAGCTCACGCGCTCGTCCGCCGCCAGGTCGTTGACCGCGACGGCGGCCCCCTCGGCGGCGAGCCGGGTCGCGACCGCACGGCCGATGCCCTGCCCGGCGCCGGTGACCAGCGCGCGGTGGCCCCGCAGACGGTCGGTGACCACCTCAGATCACCGCCCCGGCGTTGGGCGAGAGGACCTCACCGGACATGTACGTCGCCTCCTCCATCACGTACGCCACGGCGAGCGCGATCTCCTCCGGCGACACCAGCCGCCGCAGCGGCAGCGTGTCGAGGTAGTCGGCGTCGCGCCACGGTGAGTCCGCCGCCAGCATCGGGGTGTCGGTCGGCCCGGGAGCCACGGCGTTGACCCGGACCCCTCGTCCGGCGACCTCCGCGGCCAGGCTGCGCACCAGGCCGATCACGGCGCCCTTGGCGGCGGCGTAGTGCGCGTCGCCGTCCCCGCCGCCGATGGCGAGCTCGGAGGTGATCGCGACGATGCAGCCCTCCTCGCGGGCGAGCATCCCGGGGAGCACGGCTCGGGCCAGGTTGACGGCGCCGCCCAGGTGCACGCGCAGCATGCGGTGCCACTGCTCGACGGTGATGTCGGCGACCGGGACGATGGCGTAGTGCCCGGCCGCGGACAGGGAGGCCCGCACCGGCCCGAGGTCGGTCTCGACCGCGCGCACCGCGTCGGCGACGGCCTCGGCGTCGGAGACGTCGACGACATGGCTGGCCGCCCAGGGCGAGGGCTGCAGGTCCAGGCCCGCGACCCGCCACCCGCGACGGGTCAGCTCACCGGCGACCGAGGCCCCGATCCCGCTGGCCGCGCCGGTCACCACCGCGACGCCGCTCACCGGCTCAGGGCCCCGGTCCGCCGGTGCGTTGGGCTCGGGGTCGTCGTCGGCGTCGTACACGTCGGAGGTGGTGATGCGGCCGCGCACCGAGGCGTAGACCGCGGCCCCCAGCACGGCGAGGGCCAGCACGGCCAGGGCCACGGACCAGTTCAGCAGCGGTTGGTCGGGGTAGAAGTCGCGCGGCCAGGCGATGTTGAGGAACTGGAAGACGGCCCAGACCAGCGCCACGACCGAGAGCACGAGCCCGCCACGGCCCAGGTGGAACGGGCCGGGGTGCCAGTCCCCGCGGAGCCGGACCACCAGGTTGGCCGCCAGCGGGAAGAGGAAGGCGAGGTAGAAGCCGCCTGAGGTGAAGTTCAGCATCAGCGTGTAGAAGCTGGGCGCGAGCTGGCTGAGCAGGATGATCACCGAGCCGATCACGGTGGCCACGAGCAGCGCCACGACGGGCTGGCGCTGCCCGGCCGTGAGCCGGGAGACCAGGCGGGGCGCGGGCAGCGCGTTGTCGCGGCCGTAGGACCAGATGAGCCGCGACGCCGAGGTCTGCAGGGCCAGGAAGGACGCCAGGAAGCCGACCGTGAAGAGCACCTCGGCGCCCTTGGCCGCGCCGCTGCCCAGCTGGTAGCCTGAGGGTGTCGTAGACCGGGTCCGCGCTGTTCTTCGCGATGTCCGGCGGGATGGCCAGGATGATCGCCAGCGCCGAGAACATCACGATGACCGCGATGAAGGCGATGGAGAAGATCACCGCCTTGGGCAGGTTGCGACGGGGCTGCTGGACCTCCTCCGCGATCGACCCGGCGCTCTCGAAGCCGACGAAGGACCAGCCCACGAAGGCCATGGTGGTGAGGAACGGGCCCGAGATGCTGAGGAAGCCGGCCGTGCCGAAGCCGTCGGTCAGCACCGAGACGGAATTGTCGCGGTGGAAGAGCAGCAGCCATCCGCCCAGCCCGATGGACCCGACGATCTCGGCCAGGATGCTGCCGGTCATCAGGATCTTCAGCACCAGCCGCCCGGAGATGTTGGCGGCCGTGCCGAGCAGGAGGATCACCCAGGCCACGAACGCCTGCTGACCCGAGGACAGGTCCCACCCGAACACGTTGCCGACGAAGCCCGCCGCGAACACCGAGACGGAGGACATCGCGACGACGAGGGTCCACATGTAGACCCAGCCGGCCGCCCACCCGTACCCCTGACCCATCAGCCGGCGCGACCACTGGAAGATCGAGCCCTCGATGGGCCAGCGCGAGACCAGCTCGGCGAACACCGCAGCGACCAGCAGCTGGCCGAGGAACACGATGATGAAGTTCCACCAGAACGCCGGGCCGGCGGTGCTGTAGGCCAGGCCGAAGATGCCGTAGAGCGCCACGATCGGCGAGATGAACGCGAACGCGAACGCGAAGGCCGACCACAGGTTGAACTCCCGCTTGAGCTCCTGGTCGGGGTGCCGCTGCTCGGCGTGGACGGGTCCTGCGGTCATGGCTGCCTCCGTGAGCGGTGTCGCGCCAGCATCGTGGCCCGGGTCACAGCGGCACAAGGGGCCCAGGTCAACGTGGGAGCAAGCGACAACACCGACCGCCCGCGACGGTGCACCTGCACAACGGTGCGCCTAGCCTGGGCGCGTGACGGTCACGGGCTCCGCCGGCGGACCGGGGACGGCCTTGATGCTGCGCGACCTGCTGGCGCTGCCGCAGCTCGGCATGCGGCTGCTCACCGACGCGGACGGGGTCGACGTACCCGTGCGGTGGGCGCACTCCACCGAGCTGCTCGACCCGCGGCCCTACCTCTCCGGCGGGGAGCTGGTGCTGACCGTGGGCTCCTCGCTGCGCTCGGACGCCGACTGCCGCGCCTTCGTCTCGCACCTGCTCTCCGCGGGCATCGCCGGGCTGGGGTACGGCGTCGGCGACGTGACGTCCGAGGTGCCCGCGGCCCTGGTGGACGCGGCCCGCGCCGGGGGGTTGCCGTTCGTCGAGCTGGCGCACGGGGTGCCGTTCCAGACCGTGACCGAGCTGATCGCCGACCACCGCTCCCAGGTGCGGCTCGAGGATGGTCGTCGGGTGCAGCAGCTGGTCACCGGGCTGCTCGACGCGGTCGCGGCCGACCGTTCCTTGGAGGACCTCCTGCGGCTGGTGGGTACGGCGCTGGGCGGCCGGGTCCTCTTCCGCGACGGCCAGCTGTCCTGGGCGGGCGGCCCGGACTCCGCGGACGCGCCGCCGGCCGACGTCCTGCGGCACGTCGGGGCGGTGCTGGCCGTGCGTCAGCGGGAGCACGACCAGCAGGCCGAGAGCCACCGGCGAGAGTGGGGGCGCCTGCTGCAGCTGGTCGTCGACCGTCGCGCCGACGCGGAGGTGCTGGCCGGGGCCCTGGCCGCCGCCGGTGTGGCCGCGGACCAACCGGTGGTCGTCGCGGCGTGGCCCGCCGGGAGCGGGCGCGTGCTGGCGTCGTACCTCCGGACGACGCTGGTGGCGGAGACCGAGCCGGCCACGCTCACCGTCGGGACCGAGGGCGTCCTCGACGTGGCCCGGGAGGCCTCCCTGCTCTGCGGGGTGGCGCCGTCCTCACGGGTGGAGGCCCTGGCCTCGGCGGTGCCGGTGGCCCTGACCGCGCTCGAGCTGGCCCGCCGACGCGGGGCCCCGGTGACCCACCGCGACCTGGTCACCTTCCCGGCCCTGCTGGAGCTGCAGCCGCCCGAGCGGCTGACCCCGTTCGGCGACACCCTCGCCGCCCCGCTGGAGCGTCACGACCGGGAGCACGGCACCGCGCTCCTGGCCACGCTGCGGGCGTTCCTCGAGGCGGACGGCTCGGTGACCGTGGCCGCGGCGGCGCTGTTCCTGCACCCGAACTCGCTGCGCCACCGGCTGCGGCGCATCACCGAGCTGACCGGCTGCGACCCGCGGTCCTTCGACGACCGGGTCGCGCTGGCCGTCGGGCTGTGGTCGTGGGACCGGCAGCCCCGCGACCGCCGCTGACGACCCCGTTTGGTCGAGGTGCGAGCGGCCCCCCGCTGGTCGAGGTACGAGCGGAGCGAGCCTCGAGACCTCCCACCGTGCGCGCACGACGGCACGCCTCGGCGGGAGCTCGCGCGCACGACGGGACGCCTCGGCAGGGTCAGGACCGGCGGGTCTCGGCCCCCGGGTCGTACACCCCGCGCAGCACCGAGGTCACCGAGTGCTCCGGGTCGCCGTCGTCGTCCTCGATGCTGACGTCGATGGCGTCGTAGCGCCCGAGCAGCCGCACCGGTACGTCGAAGGTCGCCTCGCCCCGGGGGCCGATCTGCCCCAGCGGGGCCATCTTGTTGGTCACCGGGTCCAGCAGCCAGGCGTAGTAGAACTGGTGCGCCCCGGCCCTGGGCAGGTCGCGGGTGTGCACGGCCAGCCCGACGGTGCCTCCGGCGTGGGTGACCATCACGACCCGCCCGGTGCCGAAGCCCGCCACCGGGCGCAGCGTCGCGGTCTGGGTGCGTTCGGTGGCCGGCGGCCGGGCGACGGGGGTGGTGCCCCGGTCGTCGAGCTGGCGCGTGACGACGGCCGTCCCGCCGACGAGCAGCACCGCGGCGGCGGCCACCCCCAGGGGGCGGACCCAGCGACGGGGCAGCGTGCGACCCGTGGGCCGCACCAGCGGGGGGAGGGGGGCGGCGGCCTGCGGGCGGGGGCCGTCGCCCGCCAAGGTGCGCGAGGTCCGGGCGAGCAGCGCGTGACCGACCGCCACGTCGGCCAGCTCGTCGCGGCAGGCCTGGCAGCCCTCGAGGTGACGGGCGGCCCGGGTGACCTCGGCGGTGCTGAGCTCGCCCCGGACGAGGTCGAGCGGCTCGATGTGCTCGTGCGCGTCGCTCATCGCTGGCCCTCCTCGTCGCTGTTGGCGCGGATGATGTCTCCCAGGCGGCGGGTGCCGCGGGACGCGCGGGCCTTGACGGTGCCCAGCGGCACGTCGAGGCGGTCGGCGATCGCCTGCTGGGTGAGGTCCTCGAAGTAGGCCATCTCGAGCACCACGCGTTCGTGCTCGGGCAGCCTGCGCCACGGCGGCGCGGACGTCGGCGGCATCAGCGAAACGCTCCACGGTCTCTCGTCCGTCCTCGCCGGTCAGGTCGCGGATCGTCTCCACGTCGACGACCTGGTGTCGCCTGGTCCGGAGGGTATCGACTGCGCGTCGGTGGGCGATGGTGAACAGCCAGCCGGTGAACCGCTGACCCGGGTCGTAGCGGCCGGCGATGCCGCCAGGCGTCGAGGAACGTGCGCTGCAGCACGTCTTCGGCCTCGTCGCGGCCGACGTACCGGCTGACGTAGGCCAGCACCGACGGGGCGTAGGCCGCGTAGGCGTCCTCGAGCGCCGTCTCGTCCTGCCCAGCGAGGCGAAGTCCGAGGGCCTGCCCGCGCGCGTTGTCTGGAAACTCCACATGGGTACTTCGCAGCCGGACGGGCGATGGATGCCGCCACCACGAAGAAAGTTTCTCAGAGCGGCCGGGCGGTGACGACCACGTTGTCCTGGTAGCCGCCCTGGGTCGGGCAGGTAGTGCGCCGCCGCAGGTGACGAGGTGCAGCCGCGCGGGCTCCGCCTCGTGCGAACAGGCGCGGGAGGTCGAGCGCGGACTTGGCGACGCGCTGGACGGACGCACGACGCGGTAGGCACCAGTGCGTTCGCCCGCCGAGAGGCGCACCTCGTCGCCGGCCCGCGCGGACGCCGAGCCGGGCCAGCGGTCCGACGCCCTCGGCCGCGGTGTCGACGTGGCCGGCGATCACGGTCGAGCCACGCCGGATCGAGCGGTCCGCGGCCGAAGCGGTACCACCCCGCGGTGTACGCCGACTCCGGCAGCGCCATCGAGCCGCCCGGTGCCACGCCCGGTGGGGCGCACCGGCAGCGAGATCGCCGAGCCGCGGGATCGACGAGCGCCGAGGTGGGAGCCGCCGCCCGTGGACGGCGCGGTTGACTCGTCGCGATGCTGGCCGGCCGGGACCGGCGCCGCCGAGGCGACGGCCGGCTCCCGCTCGAGCGGCGGGGTGGTGCTCGACCATGAGCCGGGTGCTGGCCCGGTGCTGACCCGGGGCAGCTCGCCGAAGGCCGACCTGCTCGGTCCCGGGGGGCCAGCATCCAGGCAGCGGACGCGCCCAGGAGGGCGGCCGCCACGCATGGCGACCGCCCTCGGGTGGGGGTCAGGGTCATGACACCCGATGCCGTGCGGGTCGACGAGCATGGGCCGGGCGACGCCTGCGAGCACCGACGCTGCCGGCGGCGAGCCACCAGGGCGCGGGACCGGTGGAGCCCGGCCGCCTGGCCACCGTTGCCGCCGGGGACGCCGCCGGGGGAGGAGTGGCTGCCGGCGATCGGTCTGCACGGCGAGGTCGAGGTTGCCGTCCTCGGCGCTGCCCCAGGCGTAGACGATGGTGTGGACACCCTCGGCCAGGGTCAGGTCGGCCGGGCCGATGGCGACGTCCTCGGTGCCGGCGAGCACCACGTCGGCCGACACGGTGCCGGCCGGGAGGTCGGCCTGGCCTCCTTGGGGTTGGTCAGGTCGGTGAACACCGGGTCACCGCCGGCGCGGATGTCGACGGCGGGAGCGGCGGCGGTGTGCCGGACGGTCAGCCGGGCCTCGCCCGCCGCGATCGGCGAGGTGTCGTTGACGAACGGGCGTCAGCACGGGCTGCCGCCCGCGTCAGGTGGGCCACGACCGTGATGTTGGCGCCGGCGGGCACGGCCACGCCGTTGGCCTCCATGATGGCGTCGCCGTCGGCGCCGTCTCCGGCCGCGACGACCTTGAGGTCGTAGTCGCCGGCGGGGAGGGCGACCGGGTCGGTCAGCGTGCCGGGCTTGAAGTCGGTGAGCAGGGCGTCGCCGTTGGCGTAGACGTCGACGACGGCGTCGGGGACGCCGTGCAGCACGGATACGTGGGCGTCGCCGCTGGCGGCGTTCACGCCGGGGGCCGTCGCCAGCAGGCCGACGGTGGTGAGCCCCGCCGCCGCTGCTGCGGTGATCCACTTCCTCATGATGTGCCTCTCTCTTGCCGACCAGCACGTCGACGGGAGTGCCTACGTCGGGGCCGGACAGGGTCGGTCCTCCCTGTGCACGTCCCTTCGCTGGGAGGGAGTGGATGGTTGCCGGGCGGGGTGTGTTTCCTGGCAGGTGGGGTCCCGGCCGGCGTTAAAGGCAGCAGCCCCTCGTCCGGGGGAGGGACGGGGGGCTGCTGGAGGCCGGTCATCGGGGGGCAGATGAGCCGGGGCCGCGGCTGACGGGGGGCTGTCCTCCGCGGTGTGGTGTCGCAGAGAGTCTCGGCAGCCGCCGGGGCCGTCTGAAGGGTCTGGCGAAAAAACTTCTGCGAGGGTTGCAACAGCGCCTGGACGGACGTGGCACGACTTCCCGCGAAGCACCTCGACGGGCACCGGACCGGTCCTAGCCTGGGTGCCGGTGGTGGAGCCCGTCCGTCACGTCCCCGGGCGGAGGACCATGGCCACGACCTCCACGACCTCCACGAGCCTCCACGACCTCCACGGCCCGCCCGTCCGGACGACCACGCGACGCCATGACGTCCGCGGAGCCGTCCGCGCCGCCCGGTGCGTGGGTCTCCCGCTGGGTGCCCGTCGTCGTCCTGCTGGCGATCCTGGCCCGGGTCGCGGTGCACGCGGCGCAGCCGCTCTCCAACCCGGACACGTGGTTCCACCTGCGCATCGGCGGCGACCTCCTCACGGGCGGCTCGTTGATCCACCCACGACCCCTCTCCTCCTTCGCCACCGAGCCGTGGCGGCCCACGCAGTGGTCGACCGAGCTGGTGGCGGCCCTCGTGGAGCAGCGGTTCGGGCTGCCGGGCGTGGCGTGGTTGTTCGGCCTGCTGCACCTCGTGCTCGTGGTCACCGTCTACGCGGTCACGCGTGCGCGGGCCTCGATCCTCGCGGCCTCCGTCGCCACGGCGCTGACGACCCTGGCGGCCGCGCCCTCCCTCTCCGCCCGGCCGCAGGTCGTCAGCTTCGTGCTCCTGGCCGTCGTCGTGGCGGCGTGGCTGCGCGCTCACCGGAGCCTGACCGTGCCCTGGTCGCTCATCCCCCTCACCTGGGTGTGGGCGACCGCCCACGGACTCTGGTCGCTGGGGGTCGTGCTCGGCGCGGTGTGCTGGGTGGGCCTGTGCCTGGATCGTCGCCTCGACCGCCGGACCGGTCCGCGGATGCTCGCCGTCCCCGTGCTGTCTGCGGCCGCGGCCTGCCTCACCCCGGTGGGGCCGACGCTGCTGTGGTCGCAGCTGGCGGTCGGCGGCCGCAGCCGGCTCATCGGTGAGTGGCAGGCGACCTCCTTCCGCACCTTCCCCGCACTGGCCGTCGCTGCCATGGCGGTCGTCGTGGTCGTGTGCTGGAGCCGTCGGGGCGGGGCGCCGTGGACGAAGGTGCTGCTGCTCCTGGTCGCTGTCTCGTGGGCGATGGCCGCCGACCGTCTCGTCGTCTGTGCCGCGGTCGTCCTCGCCCCGCTGCTGGCGGCCGAGCTGCACTCCCTCACGGGCGGCGGTCCGGTGCAGCAGATGCCTGCGGTGCGGTCGAAGCGAGGTGAGGTCGTCACCGTCGCACTGGGTGCCACCGTGATGCTGGTCGCGCTGGCTCTGGCCGTCCCCCACACCGCCCGACAGGCGGCGGGGGTGCCGTCCGGGTTCACCTCGCGCCTCGTGTCGTTGAAGCCCGGAACGCCGGTCATCGTGGCCGACCCCGTCGGGTCCTGGCTGGAGTGGCGCTTCCACGACCTGGACCCGGTCATGGACGGCATGTTCGACGGCTACGCCGTGGCCGACATCGAGCGCTACCGTCGCTTCCAGTCGGTGCGACCGGGGTGGACCGCCTTCGTCGAGGACTCCCGGGCCGAGGTCGCCGTCCTTCCCGTGGCCTCGCCGCTCGCCGAGGCCATGCGGACCTCACTCGGCTGGCGCGTGGTCGACCACGACGACCAGTGGGTCTACCTGGTGCCCGGCGTGCACGCGACGGGCCCTGCGCCGATGACCCGATGAGGTGACGGCGGGGGCGGGGAGGGTCGCCGCGCCGGACCAGCAGTGGGCCGGTCAGCCGGCCAGCACCGGCACCCACCCGCGGAGCAGCTCGAGCGCGCTCTCGGCGTCGGCCGGACGACCCAGCAGGTACCCCTGCGCGAGGTGGCAGCCCAGCTCGGTGACCAGGTGGTGCTGCTCGGGGGTCTCCACGCCCTCGGCGCAGACCTGCAGGCCGAAGGCGCGGCCGAGGGCGACGATGGCCTCGACCACGGCCTTGCCCCGGACGTCGTCGGCCAAGAAGGAGCGGTCCACCTTGAGGACGTCGACCACGGGGAACCGCTGCAGGTAGCTCAGCGAGCTGTAGCCGGTGCCGAAGTCGTCGATGAGGAGGGTCACCCCGGCCTCGCGCAGCCCCGCCAGGGTGCGCTGGCTGGCCTGCTCCTCGCCACCAGCATCGACTCGGTGATCTCCACGCCCAGCAGCGACGGGGGCAGGCCCGCCTCGGACAGCGTGGCGAGCACCTCCTCGACGTACTGCGGGTGGCGCAGCTCGTGCGCGCTGGCGTTCACCCGCACCGCCACCGGCGCCGTGCTGCTGCCAGCGGACGGCCTCGCGGGCGGCCGCACGCAGCACCGCGGCCCCGACCTCGCCGATCAGGCCGGTCTCCTCGGCCAAGGGGATGAAGACGCCCGGGGGCACGCTCGTCCCGCGTCGGGTGGTCCAGCGGGCCAGCGCCTCCATGGCCACCACGCGCCCGGTGGCGAGGTCCACGATGGGCTGGTAGGCCAGTCGAAGCCGTCGGCGCGCGAGCGCGGTCCGCAGCTCGCCGGCGAGGTCCAGGCGACCGACGACGTCGCCGCGCATGGCCTCGTCGAAGACCCGGTAGGTGCCCGGGCCGGTCCCGCTTGGCCCGGTACATCGCGGTGTCGGCCTCGCTGAGCAGGGTCGCCGGGCTGGCGTCGCCGGCGTGCGCGGTGGCCACCCCGATGCTGGCCGACAGCGTGAGGCGCCGACCGTCGACCTCGGCCCCGGTGCGGCACGCGTCCAGCACGCGACTCGGCCACGAGGCGACCTCCTCGGGCCCGGCGACGTCCTCGCAGAGCACACGAACTCGTCGCCGCCCAGACGGGCCACGGTGTCCCCGGGCCGGACCGCCGCCTCCAGGCGCAGGGCCAGCGCGGACAGCAGGGCGTCGCCCGCTGCCGTGCCCGAGCAGTCGTTGACGGTCTTGAAGTCGTCGAGGTCCAGCAGCAGCAGGGCCAGCGTCGGCCTCGGAGCGCGCCGACCGGCGCAGGGCGTGCACGATGCGGTCTCCTGCCAGGGCGCGGTTCGGCAGACCGGTCAGCGGGTCGTGCAGGGCCTGGTGCTGCAGCTGCGACTCCAGCTCCGAGCGGCGTACGGCGGCCCCGATCGTCGCGGCCACCGACTCCACGAAGGCGATGTCGTCACCGGTCCACCGCTCCGGCCGGCCGGAGACGGGTCCGATGAGGCCCCACACGCCTTCCTCCCCGGGATGGGGCAGCCGATCGTCCCGCGGATGCCGAGCTGCTCGGCGTTCGCGCGGTTGGTGAAGGCGGGGTCGTGCAGCAGGTCCTCGCTGACCTGGATCTCGCCCTCGTCCATCGCGCGGGCCACGAAGGTGCCGGGGAGCCGCTTCAGCAGCACCGGCCCGGTGCCGGGGGCCGAGGACGCCACCGCCTGCATCGTCGAGCCGTCGGCCATCGGGCGCAGGACCGCGCACCGCATGTCGGTGAAGCGGACCGCGATCAGGTCGACGGCCTCCTCCAGCAGCTCGGGGACCGGCAGCGTCAGCGCCTTGCGGGCCAGGTCGGCCGCCATCCGCTGCTCGAGCACCCGCTGGGCCATGGCCCGGTCGCTCGCCACCCGGTCGCGCTCGTCGCGCTGCACGGTGGCCAGCACGACGTCGTCGCTGCCCTCGCGCCCGCGCACCACGAAGACGTTGGTGGAGACCGGGATGCGCTCCCCGGTCTCGAAGTGCACCAGCTCGCTGGCGCCGCTCCAGCGTCCCGTGGCCGACACCGACGCCCGGATGGCCGTCCCCAGGTCGGGCCGGGCCGGGGGCAGGAACTGCGAGATGCGCAGGTCCCCCAGGTCGGACCCGTCGCCCAGGCCCACCATCTCGGCGCCGGCCGGGTTGAGGTAGAGCACCTCGCCCGACGCGGCGTCGGCCATGGAGATGAAGTCCGCCGAGCTCGCCACCAGCGCCTCGAACACGCTGACCTCGAACTCGCGGTCCGACAGCGAGGTGGCGATCTGCACCTGGTCGGCGAAGGCCAGCAGGGCCACCGCTCCGCCGGGCGTGCCGTCCGGCTCGAGGTGGGGGGCGACCGACACCAGCCACGTCCGCCCGCGCATGCGGATCTGCGTCGTGGCGGTGACCCCGGCCAGGCCCTGGCGCACCAGGTCGGCCACCTCCTCGACGTCGACGAACTCGGTCATGGGGCGGCCGACCCAGTCCTGGGCCTGGGAGCCGAGCCGGGTCAGCAGGGGGCCCCCGAGGGCGACCACGACCTCGTGCCGGTCGACCAGACCGAGGATCACCGGGGCGTGGTCGGCACAGGAGCGCCGCGGCGGCCTCGCTGCAGGCCCCACCCCGTCCCGGCTTCCCGGTCCCGGCGACACCACCACAGCCTTCCCGTCGGCGTGGTGGCGCGCAAGCAGGCTGACCTGTCGCGGCCGTGTCGGCGGCCGCCGGGACGGACCCGCGGACGGGGTGGGACGGTCAGATCCAGGCCTTGAACCAGATGCGGTCGAGCCAGTCCGGGGTGGTGATCAGCTGGCCGGTGTAGAGGGCCAGAACCAGGCGAAGTTCAGCACCACCAGGACCACGAAGGCCCCGGCCACCGCGGTGCCCCAAGTCGTCGGCGGGTCGGGGCCCGGGCCCCGCCATCAGGGGGCCGAGGCACGAGCACGACGGCCAGGATGGTGAACGGGATGATGGTGATGGCGTAGTAGGAGAAGATCGGCCGGTCGTCGTTGGGGATGCACGGCAGCCACGAGGCGAGCACGCCGACGACCGCGACCCCGGAGCGCCAGTCCCGCCGGCCACCCAGCCGTAGACGGCGTACAGCAGGGCGGGCGCGCCGCCCCACCACAGGACCGGGGTGCCCAGCAGCAGCCTCCTGGCGCAGGCAGGTGCTGTCGGCCGGGGCGGTGCAGCCCTGCTGTGCCCGGCGTGATGCCCAGGTCGGCCTGCACCCCCACCGGACGGTTGAGGATGCAGCCAGCCCTGCGGCTTGGACTGGTAGGCGTGCGTGGCGTGGTCGAGCCCGCCGGTGTGGAAGGAGTAGACGTCCTGGTGGTAGTGCCACAGCGAGCGCAGCGACCGCGCCAGCTCGGGCAGGAAGCCGTGCGTCTCGTGCTGCAGGTAGCTGCCCCAGTAGGGGCCGTACTGCGTTGTCGCGACAGGGCCTTCTCGTAGGCGTGGGCGTGCAGCAGCCAGCCCGTCCAGGTCAGCAGGTAGACGAGGAACGCCACCACGACGAGGTAGCCGAACGCCGGGAGCGCGTCGACGACCATCGCTCGCGCCGCGGGCGCCGTACGCCGAGCGAGCGGCGGGCCCCGGCGTCCCACATCCAGACCAGCAGGCCGAAGGCGGCCAGCGGGAAGATCGCGTTCCACTTCGTGCCGCAGGCCAGCCCGAACAGGAGACCCGGCCGCCAGGCGCCAGGGTCGCCACCGCAGCCCCCGCACCGGGCCCCAGCCGCCGGGGTCGCCGACCCGTCCCGACGGCACCAGGCGCGGCCAGCCGGGCCCGTCCCCAGTCCCGGTCGGCCACCAGGCAGGCGACGGCGCAGAGCACGAAGAAGGCCAGGAAGATGTCGAGCAGCGCCAGCCGGGACAGCACGAACTCCAGCCCGTCGAAGGTCAGCAGCAGCCCGGCCACCACGCCCAGCAGCGTCGACCCGGTCAGCCGGCGGGCCAGCCGCACGAGCACCGTGACCATGAGCGTGCCGACGACCGCGGAGGCGATGCGCCAGCCGAACGGGTCCATCCCGAAGAGGTGCTCGCCGAGCGCGATCAGCCACTTCCCGACCTCGGGGTGCACGATCATCGTCGGCGGGTCGGTCCACAGGCCCGAGAGCCGGCCGTCCAGGATGCGCTGGTTGGCGTCGTCGACGTAGCCGGTGACGTAGCCGTGGTGCCACAGCGTCCAGGCGTCCTTGGCGTAGTACGTCTCGTCGAAGAGGAAGCGCGTGCGGGCGGCCCAGGTGCTGCAGCCGCAGGAAGCCGGCCAGCGCCGTCACCGCGAGGGTGGCGAGCCAGCCCACCAGCCGGTCCTGCCCGGGGCCACCGGCGGCCAGCCGTCGCCAGGCGGGCGGGACGGCCCGCCCGTCGGCGGTGCTGGAGAGCCCCGTGCTGCGTGGCGGCTGCTGCACGGTGGTCACCGGGCAACTGTACGGACGCCCGCCCCTCCCGGGGCGCTCCCGGGCTCGCCGGTGCGCGATGATCACGGGGTGACCGACCGACCCGCCAGCGGCGTCCTGGTGCTCGCCGCGACCCCGATCGGGCGGGTCGGCGACGCGCCCGCCGCGGCTGGCCGAGGAGCTCGGGGGAGCCGACGTGGTGGCGGCCGAGGACACCCGGCGGCTGCGCCGGCTCTGCTCCGAGCTGGGGGTCACGGCCCGCGGCCGGGTGGTCTCCTACTTCGAGGGCAACGAGGCGGCCCGCACCCCGGTGCTCGTCGAGGCCTGCGAGGCGGGGGAGCGGGTGGTGCTGGTGACCGACGCCGGGATGCCGTCGGTCTCCGACCCCGGCTTCCGCCTGGTCGCGGCGGCGGTGGAGCGCGGCATCGCGGTCACCGCGGTGCCCGGCCCGTCCGCGGTGCTGACCGCGCTGGCCGTCTCCGGGCTGCCGGTCGACCGCTTCTGCTTCGAGGGGTTCCTGCCCCGCAAGGCCGGCGAGCGCGGCCGGCGTCTGGCCGCGCTGCGCGCACGAGCCGCGCACGATGGTCTTCTTCGAGGCGCCGCACCGGACGGCGGCCACGCTGCTCGCGATGGGGGAGGCCTTCGGGCGCCGACCGGCGGGCGGCCGTGTGCCGGGAGCTGACCAAGACCCACGAGGAGGTACGACGGGCGGGGCTGGCCGAGCTCGCCGCCTGGGCCGCCGACGGCGTGCGGGGGGAGGTGACCCTCGTGGTCGAGGGCGAGGCGGCCGACCGGGTCGACGTCGCCACCGACCCGGCGTCGCTGGCGGCCCAGGTCGCCGAGGAGGAGGCCGCGGGGCGACGCGCAAGGAGGCCATCCTCGGGGTCGCCGGCGGCGCCGGGCTGCCCAGGCGCGAGGTGTACGACGCGGTGCGACAAGCGCCGCGCGAGGCCGACGGCCGGTGAGCGGGCCGACCTGCAGCCGCCACGAGCCGCGAGCCGCGACCTCAGCCGGCCGCCCGCGCCCGAGCCGCTGCCGCACCCGGTGGTCGACAACCACTGCCACCTCGACATCGCCGACGGGCCCGACGGCACCTGGCTCGGCACGCGAGGAGGCCCTGGCCGCGGCGGCCGCCGTGGGGGTCACCCGCATCGTGCAGATCGGCTGCGACCTGCCCGGCGCCCGCTGGGCCGTGCGGACGGCCGCCGAGCAGCACAGCGTGGTGGCCGGGGTGGCGCTGCACCCCAACGAGGCGCCACGGCTGGCGCGAGCAGGGGGAGCTGGAGGAGGCGCTCGCCGAGATCGAGCGGCTGGCCTCGCGGGGACGCGGGTGCGGGCGGTGGGCGAGACCGGCCTCGACCACTTCCGGACCGGGCCGGGAGGGACGGGCGGCCCAGGAGCACTCCTTCCGGTCGGCACGTCGACCTGGCCAAGCGGCTGGACCGGACCCTGGTGATCCACGACCGGGACGCCCACGCCGACGTGCTGCGGGTGCTCGACGAGGAGGGGGTGCCCGACCGGGTGGTCATGCACTGCTTCTCCGGCGACGCGACCTTCGCCCGGGCCTGCCTGGACCGCGGCGGCCTGGCTGTCCTTCTCCGGGACCGTCACCTTCAAGAACGCCGAGCCGCTGCGCGAGGCGCTGCGTCGTGGTGCCGCGGACCGGGTGCTGGTGGAGACCGACGCGCCGTTCCTGACCCCCACGCCGTACCGCGGCCGGCCCAACGCGTCGTACCTGGTGCCCCTCACGATGCGGTCGATGGCCGCCACCCGCGGCGAGGACCTGGAGGAGCTCTGCGCGGCCGTGGACGCCAACACCGACGCCGCGTTCGGCGGTCGCTGGTAGCGTCGACGCTGGCAGGTCGTCGTCCGGTCCGCGACGTGAGGGCAGGTCGTGATCCGTCAAGGGCGGGCCACCGGTGACTAGTCAACCAGCACGTCGGAGGTGACCTCCCGCACCCCGGATCCCCCCAAACAGGCAGGTTCCCGGCGCGCGGTTTGTCGACACGCAGGCTCTTCCGTATGGTCTTGTGCTTGTTGGCCGGGAGCGGGGAAGCTACTCGGGCGGCACTCCACGGGGCCTCTCCGCACGTGACCACCGCACTCCAGCGGCGCTGTGCGCCGAGGCCTGCGCGCTGCCGGGCCTGCGCCACTCCGGTCGCGCGCCCCGGCGGGTGCACGCCTCCCGCGGCCCGGGGAGCGCCACCATTGGAGAAGCGTGCGCAGCACACTCGCCCACCTCACCCGCAGCAAGACCCTCCTCGCCGTCCTCGCGACGGCCCTCGTCGCCGCCGTCGCCGTCACCGGCGTCGGCGTACGCCGCGATGAGCAAGACCGTGACCCTGTCCGTCGACGGCGGCCCCAGCAGCGTGCACACCTTCGGCGGCACCGTCGGCGACGTGCTCGCCGAGAAGGACCTCTCCCTGAGCGACCACGACGTCGGTCTCGCCCAGCGCCGGCTCGAAGCTCGCCGACGGCCAGCGGATCGCCGTGCGCTTCGGCCGGCCCCTCGACGTCAAGGTCGACGGCCGGAGCAACCGCTACTGGGTCACCGCGACCGACGTGACACCGCCCTGGACCAGATCGGCCTGCGGGTCGGCGGTGGCGCCGACCTGTCGGCCAGCCGTGGCAGCGCCATCGCCGCTCCGGCATGTCCCTGGCCGTGGTCACCCCCAAGACCCTCACCGTGAAGCTCGGCGCCGCGAAGAAGCGCACCACCACCGTCACCGCGCTGTGCGGTCAGCGAGCGCGCTGCGCGAGCTGGGCGTGCGCGTCGACGGCAACGACCGGGTCCGCCCGGCCTGCGCACCGCCCTGACCGACGGCGACCGGGTGACCTTCACCAACGTGCGCGTGCTGCACCGTCGCGCCACGCAGCCCGTGCGCCTTCGGCACCGACGAAGCGGGCCGACGACAGCATGTACACCGACGAGAGCGAGACGGTGCGCGAGGGTCGCGACGGCGCCCGCCGGGTGTTCTACGCGGTCACCACGAGAACGGCGACCGCGTGCGCCGTACGGCGGAGCGCAGCCGCTGCTCCGCGCAGCCCGGTCAGCGAGGTCGTGCGCTACGGCACCAAGGAGCGGCCCGCCCCGGCGCCGGCCCCGGCCCCGGCGTCCTCGCTCGGGCGGCGGCAGCGGTATCTGGGACCGGATCGCCTCCTGCGAGTCCGGCGGCAACTGGGCGGCCAACACCGGCAACGGGTACTACGGCGGCCTGCAGTTCAACCTCGGCACCTGGGCGGCCTACGGCGGCTCCGGCCGACCGGACCAGCAGAGCCGCGAGGCCCAGATCGCCGTCGCCGAGCGCGTCGCCGCGGCCTCCGGCGGCTACGGCGCCTGGCCGGTGTGCGGGGGCTGACCTCACCCCTCGCGGCGGATAGGGTCGCCCGGTGACGCACGAGCAGACCGACGCCTCCGCCGGTCCCAGGCTCCTCGGACCGGCGGAGGTGCGTCAGCTCGCCGAGGGCCTCGGCCTGCGGCCCACCAAGCAGCGGGGGCAGAACTTCGTCATCGACGCGAACACCGTGCGGCGCATCGTGCGCACCTCGCAGGTCACCGAGCACGACGTCGTGCTCGAGGTCGGGCCGGGGCTGGGCTCGCTGACCCTGGCGCTGCTCGAGACCGGGGCCCGCGTGCTGGCCGTCGAGCTCGACCCCGTGCTCGCCGGCGCCCTGCCCGGGACCATCGCCACCCTCGCCCCGGGGCAGAGCGAGCGCTGCCGGGTCCTGGAGGCCGACGCCCTGCGCGTGACGGAGCTGCCGGGGCCGGAGCCCACCGCCCTGGTCGCCAACCTGCCGTACAACGTCTCGGTGCCCGTGCTGCTGCACCTGATGGCCCTGCTGCCCTCGCTGCGGCACGGGCTGGTCATGGTCCAGGCCGAGGTCGCGGACCGGCTGGCCGCTCCGCCCGGGTCGCGGACCTACGGCGTGCCCTCGGTCAAGGCGGCCTGGTTCGCGGAGGTACGACGGGCGGGGTCGGTGCCGCGCACGGTGTTCTGGCCGGCGCCCAACGTGGACTCGGGCCTGGTGGCCTGGACGCACCGGGACCCGCCCGCGGTCGACGTCAGCCGCCGGGAGGTGTTCGCCGTGGTGGACGCCGCCTTCGCCCAGCGCCGCAAGACGCTGCGCTCGGCCCTGCGTGGGCTGGCCGGGTCCACCGAGGCCATCGAGGCCGCGCTCTCCCACGCCGGCGTGGACCCGATGTCACGGGGGGAGGCCATCGACGTCGGGCCGCTTCGCCCTCATCGCCGAGGGCCTGCGCCTCGGGGCCGCGGCATGACCGCGCCGGCCTCGGTCACGGTCACCGCCCCCGCCAAGATCAACCTGTCGCTGGGCGTCGGCCCCGTCCGGCCCGACGGCTTCCACGCCCTGGCCACGGTCTACCAGGCGGTCGGCCTGCTCGACGAGGTCACCGTCCGGGACGCCCCGGAGGTGTCCGTGCGCACCCGGACCCCCGCCGGGGACGAGGTCACCGGGGTGCCCGAGGACGACACCAACATCGCCGTCCGCGCGGCCCGGCTGCTGGCCGGCCACCACGGCCTGGGCGGCGGCGTGGCCATCGAGATCGACAAGGCGATCCCGGTGGCCGGCGGGATGGCGGGCGGCAGCGCCGACGCGGCCGCCACCCTGCTGGCCTGCGACGTGCTGTGGGCCCTGGAGACCCCACGGGAGGAGCTGATGCGCCCTGGCCGCCCAGCTGGGCAGCGACGTGCCGTTCGCGCTGGTGGGCGGGACCGCCATCGGCACCGGGCGGGGCGAGCAGGTGACCCCGCTGATGACCGTGGGCGAGTACTGGTGGGTGGTGCTCGAGGCCGAGACCGGGCTGTCCACGCCCGCCGTCTACGGCGCCTTCGACGCGCTGCACACCGAGCGGCACGACGAGGCTCCCGGCGCCCCGGAGATCCCCGACGAGCTGCTGCTGGCCCTGCGCGGCCACGACGTCGCCGAGCTGGGTGCGGCGCTGAGCAACGACCTGCAGGCCGCGGCGCTGACGCTGCGCCCCGAGCTGGGCGACGTGCTGGAGCGCGGGCTGCGGGAGTCGGCCTTCGGTGCCGTGCTGTCGGGGTCCGGGCCGAGCTGCCTGTTCCTGTGCGAGGGCCGCTCGCACGCCGTACGGGTCGCCGAGGGGCTGGCCGCCCACGGCCTCGGTCCGCTGTCCTACGCTCCTGGCCCGGTGCACGGCGCCCGGGTCGTGTCCCGGACGGGAGGCCTGAGGTGGCGACGGCGAACCTGGTCAGCCTGGAGCGGGTGCACAAGTCCTACGGCGTGCGGCCGCTGCTGGCCGACGTCAGCCTCGGGGTCGGCGCCGGCGAGCGCATCGGGGTGGTCGGCCGCAACGGGGACGGCAAGACCACGCTGCTGCGCGTGGTGGCGGGCCTCGAGGAGCCCGACCAGGGGCGGGTCTCGCGCAACCGCGGACTGCACCTGGGCTTCCTGACCCAGGGCGACGACCTCGTGCCGCAGGCCACGGTGCGCGACGAGGTGCTGCAGGGCCGGGCCGACCACGAGTGGGCGGCCGACTCCACCACCCGCGAGGTCGTCGAGGTCCTGCTCGCGGGGGTGTCGCTGGACCGGCTCGTCGACGGCCTGTCGGGAGGCGAGCGCCGCCGCTGCTCGCTGGCCCGCCTGCTGCTCGGCGAGCACGACCTGGTCGTCCTGGACGAGCCCACCAACCACCTCGACGTGGAGGCGGTGGACTGGCTGGCCCGCCACCTGGCCCGTCGCCCGTTCGCCCTGGTGGTGGTGACCCACGACCGGTGGTTCCTGGACGCCGTGTGCACCACCACCTGGGAGGTGCACGACGGCGTCGTGGACGTGTACGACGGTGGGTACGCCGCCTTCGTGCTGGCCAAGGCCGAGCGGCAGCGCCAGGCCGCGGCCAGCGAGTCCCGCCGGCAGAACCTCATGCGCAAGGAGCTGGCCTGGCTGCGCCGCGGCGCCCCGGCCCGGACCTCCAAGCCGAAGTTCCGGATGGACGCCGCGAGCGCGCTGATCGAGGACGAGCCCGAGCCCCGGGACCGGCTGGAGCTGCAGCGCTTCGCCACCCAGCGGCTCGGCAAGGACGTCGTCGACGTCGAGGACGTCGACCTGACCCGGGGCGAGCGGCGGCTGCTCTCGCACGCGACCTGGCGGCTCGGGCCCGGCGACCGGGTGGGCCTGGTGGGCGTCAACGGCGCGGGCAAGACCTCGGTGCTGCGCCTGGTGGCCGGGGAGCTCGAGCCGGACGGCGGCCGCGTCCGCCGGGGGCGCACCGTGGCCCTGGAGCACCTCTCCCAGGTGCTGGACCACCTCGACCCGGCGCAGCGGGTGCTGGACTCCGTGGAGGGGATCAAGCGGGTCACCCAGACCGCGTCCGGTGAGATCACCGCCTCCTCCATGCTCGAGCGCTTCGGCTTCACCGGCGACCGGCTGACCACCCGGATCGGGGACCTCTCGGGCGGGGAGCGACGACGGCTGCAGCTGCTGCGGCTGCTGCTGACCGAGCCCAACGTATTGCTGCTCGACGAGCCCACCAACGACCTGGACATCGAGACCCTCAACGTCCTGGAGGACTTCCTCGACGGCTGGCCCGGCACCCTGGTGGTGGTCTCGCACGACCGCTACTTCCTGGAGCGGGTCACGGACTCCACCTGGGCGCTGCTGGGCGACGGCCTGGTCTCGATGCTGCCCCGCGGGGTGGAGGAGTACCTGGAGCGCCGGGCCGCCGCCCTGCGCGCCCCCTCCGCCGAGGCGTCCCGTCCTGCGTCCGGAGCCGTCCCGCCGAGGCGTCCCGTCCTGCGTCCACGGGCGAGATCCGCGAGGCCCGCAAGGCGGTCACCCGCATCGAGCGGCAGCTGGGCAGGCTCACCGCGCAGGAGGCCGCCCTGCACGACCAGCTGCTGGCCCACGCCGCGGACCACCAGCGGCTCACCGCGCTGGACGCCGAGCTGCGCGACCTGGTCGTGCGCCGCGAGGCGCTGGAGGAGGAGTGGCTGCAGGCCGCGGCGGTCCTGGAGTGACGCGGCCCCCGGACGCCGAGGCGTCCGGGGGCCGCGGGGTCAGCGACCGAGCGGGTCAGCTCAGGTCGTTGGCGTCCAGGAACTCCTTGGCCACCGTGGCGTAGTCCTTCTTGTCCACGGTCACCTCCGAGAGGTACTTCGTCAGGTCCTCGGTGGTGAGCGCGGTCGACACCCCGTCCAGGGCGTCCTTCACCTCGCCCTTGACCTTGCTGGAGTCGATCACCGGAACGATGTTCTGGGCCAGGAAGAGGTTCTTGGTGTCCTCGAGCACGACCAGCTTGTCGGTGGTGATGGTCGAGTCGGTGGAGAAGATGTTGGCGACCTGGATGTCGCCCTTCTTCAGCGCCGCCTTGGTCAGCGGGCCGCCGGCGTCCAGCGCCTTGAAGTCCTTGAACGTCAGGCCGTACAGCGACTTGAGCCCCAGGACGCCCTGGTAGCGCTTCGCGAACTCCGGCCCGGCGCCCAGGGTCAGCTTGGAGGCCACCGGCTTGAGGTCCTCGATGGTCTTCAAGGAGTACGTGCTGGCCGTCTTCGGCTCCACGGTGAGGGTGTCCTTGTCCTCGGCCGGGGACTGGGTCAGCGTCTCGGTCCCCGAGGGCAGCACGTCCTGCAGGGCCTTGTAGACCTGGTCCGGCGTGGTGATGTCCTTGGGGACGACGCCGCCCTTGGACAGCGCGGCCAGCAGGGCGCCGTTGTACTCCGGCACCATGTTGATCGAGCCGTCCTTGAGCGCCTTGAGGTAGAGCTCGCGGGCGCCGATGTTGAACTTGCGCTGGACCTTGACGTCCTTGGCCTCCAGCGCCTGGGAGTACATCTCGGCCAGCAGCTGGTTCTCGGGGAAGTTGGCCGAGCCGACCACGATGGTCGACGAGCCGCTCCCGGCGGTGTCGGTGGGGTCGCCGCCGCCGCACGCGCTCAGCGGCAGGACGGTTGCCACCACCGCGGCGAGGGCGAGCAGCTTGGTCTTGCTGGGCATGGGTGGAACCTTTCGTCGGTCGCTAGCGGGTGTCGCCGGCGGAGGGGGGCTGGGCTGGGGTGTTTCGGACGCGGGTACGACGGGCGCGGCGGCCGCGCACGCCGGGGGAGACGACGGCCCGCTCGGCGGCGCCGGCGGTGAGGTCGAGGGCGATGGCCAGCAGCGCGACGAGCACGGCCCCGGCGAAGACCTGGGAGTAGTCGTTGAAGCTCAGGCCGTTGATGAGCAGCTTGCCCAGGCCGCCGGCACCGACGTACGCGGCCACCGTCGCGGTCGCGCAGACCTGCAGCAGCGCACTGCGCAGGCCCCCCACGATCAGCGGGAGGGCCATCGGCACCTCGGCCTTGAACAGCACCTGCATCGGGCGCATCCCCATGCCCACCGCGGCGTTGACCGCCGAGGGGTCGACCGAGCGGATGCCGGCGTACGTCGCGGCCAGGATGGGTGGCACCGCGAGCACCACCAGGGCGACGTAGACCGGGACCGCCCCGATGCCGATGAGCGTCACCATCAGGGTCAGCAGGCCGAACGTCGGCAGGGCGCGGCCGGCGTTGCCGATGTTGATGGCCAGGAAGGCGCCCCGGTTGGTGTGGCCGATGAGCAGGCCGATCGGCAGGGCGATGGCGGCGCTGATCACCAGCGTGACCAGGGTGTACTCGACGTGCTGCAGCAGCCGGACCGGGATGTCCTCGCCCG
Organism: uncultured Actinomycetota bacterium; assembly: GCA_963750345.1. GTDB lineage: Bacteria > Actinomycetota > Actinomycetes > Propionibacteriales > Nocardioidaceae > Nocardioides_B. The sequence continues at coordinate 154,053 of CAVVQH010000015.1, forward strand.
AGAGGCCCCAGTTGCCGCCGTCGAGGAGGTAGCCGAAGTAGTTGATCATCGGCACCACGGTGGCGTTCATCGCGCACCCACCCGGGCCCAGGGCGTCAGCCGGCGTTGCAGGAGGACGATGCCCACGTCGCAGAGCCCGGCGAGCAGGACCGAGAGGATGATGCCCACCACGATCGGCTCGATGAAGCCGAGCTGCAGGCCGCGGGTGAACAGGGCGCCCAGGCCGCCGACGCCGAGGAAGGCTCCGACGCTGACCAGGCTGATGTTCGACACGGTGGCCACCCGCAGGCCGGCCAGCATGACCGGCAGGGCCATCGGCAGCTCGACGCCGAGCAGCTGGCGCACCGGCCGGAAGCCCAGCGCACGGGCGGCCTGGGTGGTCTGGCCCTGCACGGAGGTCAGGGCGTCGGCGACCGTGCGGGTGAGCAGCGCGAAGGTGTAGAGGGCCAGCGCGATGACGATGTTGAGCGGGTCCAGGGTGAGCAGCCCGAGCAGCCCGGGCAGGATGAGGAAGAGGGCCAGGGACGGGATCGCGTAGATGATCCCGCCCAGGTTGACGATCGGGGCGTAGGCCCGGGGGTAGCGCACCGCGAGGTAACCGACCGGCAGCGCCAGCGCCGCGCCGATCACCACCGGCAGCAGCGAGAGCCAGATGTGCTGGAGCAGGGCGTCGGTGATGAAGGAGTGGTTGGAGCGGACGTAGTCGATCATCGCTGCGCCTCGTGCCGCAGGGCGGTGAGGTGACGCGCCACAGCCTCGTGCGCGACGACCCCGTCCGCGACGCCGTCGGCGTCCACCCGGACCGCCGCGCCGGCCGGCGAGGTGATGGCCAGGTCGGTGACGAGCCGCAGCGAGTCGCCGGTGGTGAAGGCCGCGGGCAGCGGTCGCAGGTCGTCGTACCCCTTGACCGACCAGCCCTGCGGGCGCCCCGCGTCGTCCAGCACGAGGCGGCCGTCGGCGGCCCGGTCGACGTACGCCGAGACCGGCTCCACCTCGAGGTCGGTCGCGGTGAGGAAGGACAGGGCCCGGAAGCCGCGGTCGCGACCCACGAAGTCGGCCACGAACTGGTCGGCGGGGTCGTCGAGCAGCTGCTGCGGGGTGCCCAGCTGGGCCAGGTGGCCGCCCTCGCGGAACACCGCGACCTTGTCGCCGAGCTTGATGGCCTCGTCGATGTCGTGGGTGACGAAGGCGATCGTCTTGCCCAGCTCGGCCTGCAGGCGCAGGAACTCCTTCTGCAGGCCGTCGCGCACGATCGGGTCGACGGCGCTGAACGGCTCGTCCATCAGCATGACCGGCGGGTCCGCGGCCAGGGCCCGGGCGACGCCGACCCGCTGCTGCTGGCCGCCGGAGAGCTGGGCGGGGTAGCGGTTGGCCAGGGACTCGTCGAGCCCGACGCGGGTCAGCAGCTCGGCCGCCTGCTCGCGGGCCTGCTTCTTGTTCACCCCGTTGAGCAGCGGCACGGTGGCGATGTTGTCCACGATGGTGCGGTGCGGGAAGAGTCCCGCGTTCTGGATGACGTAGCCGATCTTGCGGCGCAGCAGCGCAGCGTCCTGCTGGGTGACGTCGTCACCGTCGATGAGGATCGTGCCCGAGCTGGGCTCGATGGTGCGGTTGATCATCCGCAGGCTGGTGGTCTTCCCGCAGCCCGAGGGCCCCACGAAGACGGTGATCTCCCCGGTGGCCAGCTCCAGGGAGAGGTTGTCCACGGCCACGTTGCCACCGGGGAAGGCCTTCGTCACTGCGTCGAACGTGATCATCGGACTCTCCGTGGCACTCGGGGACGGCGGTCCCAGGAACCCCAGAAGGTACTCGGTCAGTAGGGGTTCAGGGGATGGCGCGCTGGGGGATGGGACGGCACGTCGGGGTCGGCGACGTCGGTGTCGTGCGCCCAACCTAACCGGAGCACCCCCAGGACGGCCTCCACCTCGCGTCCCGGCGGCCGGTCGAGCGTGGTCTCGGGGAGGACCGCGAAAGCCTTGCGCAACACCAGATCGAGGCCGGCCGACCCCCGGGCGGGGCTCCCGGCGTCCAGCATCGCGGCCTGGTGGAGGGCCACCAGCTCGCAGGCGGTGACGTCGCGCAGCACCTGGGCGGCGTCGCGCGCGGCGGCGGTGGCCTCGAGGCCGAACCCCTGCACGTCCTCCTGCCCCAGCGAGGTCTCGACGGCACCCAGCGAGGCGGGGGCCGAGGCCCGCACGGCGGCGTGCACGACGCCGACGGCCCGCTTGTGCAGGGCGACCAGGCCGGTCTGCCGACCCGGGTCGGAGGACAGCTGCGCCGGCAGCCCGCTGACCCGCGGGTCCAGGAGGCGGTGCAGCCGGGCCGTGCCGACCTCGGCGGCGTGCAGCAGCGCCACCCGGACGGCGTCGGCGCCGGCGGACAGGTCGAAGCCGTCGAAGCCGGCGGTGCCGGCGAAGCGACCCCCCAGCAGCGCCGGGGAGGTGCTCACGCCGGCCAGGGCCCGCTCCACCGCCTGCTCCAGGTGCCGCAGGGCCCGGGCCAGGTGGGCCAGCGCGGGACCGACCACCCGGAAGGACACCGGGGCCTGCAGCAGCCGGGGCTGCGGCTCGTCGCCGGCCAGCGCCCGCAGGCGTTCCAGCACCGCGCCCAGCTCGGGGTCGGCACGTCCCAGCGCCTCGTCGTACGGCGCCCGGGGGGCCCGGACCCGCGCGACCTCCGCCGCGGCGACCACCACCTGCTGGTCGAGCAGCAGCCGGGCGTCCGCGGCGAGCAGCACGGCCTGGGCGGCGGCGACCGGCACCCCCTGCAGGAAGGCCACGCCCTCCTTGGGGCCGAAGACGTACGGCGCCAGCCCGGCGGCCTGCAGCAGCACGTCGGCGGGGACCACGGAACCGTCGCGGTCCAGGCCCTCGCCGCGCCCGGAGAGGAACCCGCCGAGGTGGGCCAGCGGGATGATCTCGCCCGCCGCGCCGTTCCCGGTCGCGGGGACGGCGGGGTGGAGGTCGGTGCGCAGCAGCGCGGCCAGCGCGTCGACCAGCTGCGGGGAGGCGCCGACCTCCGGCTCGAGCAGCGTGCGGAGCCGGGCGGCGGTCGCGGCCCGCACCTCCCGCCGGCCGAGCCAGGGGGCCGTGCCGACCGCCCGCGCCAGCATGAGGTCGCCCTGGTAGGCCGGCTGGTCGGTGGCGCCCACCGCGACCCCCGCCAGGCCGCCCATGCCGGTGCTGACGCCGTAGACGGGGCCGGCCGAGGCCAGGGCCTCCAGGGTGGCTGCGCGGGAGCCGGCCAGGGCGGTCCGCAGCCCGGGTGCCAGCTCGACCCCGGCGCCGTCGGCCACCGCGAGCAGGGCCGCGTCCCCGAGGTCGGCGGGGGTGCGCACCACCACGGCGGAGGGACCTGCGCCGGAGGGACCTGCGCCGGTCGGACCTGCGCTCACCGGTACCGCAGCATGGTGCCGACCTCGGCCTGCTCGGCCCGGGTGAGCACGAGGTGGGCCACCGCCACGTCGAGGATGGACAGGCCGCGGTGCCACAGCAGGATCCGCTCCTGGTCGGACTCCCGGCCGGGACGCAGCCCGGCCACGACCTGGCCGAGCTCGGCGTGCAGCGTCGCGGGCCGCAGGCGGCCGGTGTCGACGTGCGCGCGCAGGGCCCCGAAGCGGCCCGACTGCGCCTCCCGCCAGTCGTCGACGACCACCTTGTCCATGACGTCCAGGAGGTCCAGCTCCACGGCGCTGATGGTGCCGTAGGGCACCACGAAGGCACCCGGCTCGACGGCGGCCGTGCGCAGCAGCGGCGCGGGCTCGGTCAGGCGGGTGGCCTCCACCAGGACGTCGGCGCCGTCGAAGGCCTCCTCCACCGTCTCGACGACCCGCACCGGCGTCGGGATCGCGCCCCGCAGCTGCTCGCCGAAGGCCTCCCGGGACTCCTCGCGGCGGCTGGTCACTCGGATCTCCGTCAGGTCGAGGACCTCGTCCAGCATGGTGACGTTGGAGAAGGCGGTGCCCCGGGCGCCGGCGTGCCCCAGCACCCTCGCGTCGCGCCGGGCCAGGTGCTTGGCGCCGACCGCGGTCATCGCCCCGGTGCGGACCTCGGTGACCAGCGTCGCGTCCATGATCGCCAGCGGTACGCCGGTGTGCGGGTCGTAGAGCGTGGCCAGCCCGAGCTCGCTGGGCAGCCCCCGCTGGTAGTTCGGCACGAAGTCGCCGACGACCTTGATGCCGCTGACCCCGTGCTCGCCGAGCGACGACACGTGCCCGCGCAGCACGTTGAAGTGGCCCACGCCGCCGTTGTCCGGCACGAGGTGCACCCGGGGCTCGAAGACGGTCTCGCCGCGTCCGTGCGCCGCGACCACGGACTCGACGGCCGCGATGATCTCGGTGCGGGTGAGCCCGAGCGAGTCGACGTCGGGCCCGGAGAGGAAGCGCAACCAGATCGGGGCGGTCACCGGGACTCCTCGAAGGGCACGACCAGCACGCGCAGCAGGCCGGCCAGGCGGCGCTGGTCCTCCGCGCCCAGGCCCGCCAGCAGGTCGTGCTCGCGGGTCAGCAGGCCCTCCAGCGCGCCGTCGACCGTGCGGAGCCCTGTCGCGCTCAGCCGGACCAGCACGCCGCGCCGGTCGCTGGGGTCCGGCAGCCGCTCGACCAGGCCGCGGGCCACGAGCCGGTCCACCCGGTTGGTCATCGTCCCGCTCGTCACGAGGGTCTCCTTCAGCAGGCGCCCGGGGGAGAGCTGGTACGGCGCCCCCGCCCGGCGCAGCGCGGCGAGCACGTCGAACTCCCAGGGCTCGAGGTCGTGCTCGGCGAAGGCCTGGCGCCGGGCGCGGTCGAGGTGGTGCCCCAGCCGGGTGACCCGGCTGAGCACCTCCATCGGCCGCAGGTCGAGGTCGGCGCGCTGCTGCTGCCAGGCCTCGACGAGCCGGTCCACCTCGTCGCGCACCCGGGGGATGCTACCGGTCGAGATTCTTGACATCGAGACATCGGCCCGCGCAGGATTCTCTTGACATCAAGATACTTGCTCGCGACGAGGAGACCCCGTGGACGTCGGCTGGGACCCGGAGCGCTACCTGCGCCACGCCTCCGAGCGGGGCCGCCCCTTCGTCGACCTGATGGCCCGCGTGGGCGCCGAGCAGCCGCGGCGCGTGGTCGACCTCGGCTGCGGGCCCGGCACGCTGACCGCCCTGCTCGCCGAGCGCTGGCCCGAGGCCGACGTGCTCGGGGTGGACAGCTCGCCGGACATGCTGGAGCGGGCGCGTGCGGTGCCGGGCATCCGGTGCGAGGCCGCCGACGTCCGCACCTGGGAGCCGGCGGGGCCGGTCGACGTCCTGGTCGCCCACGCCGTGCTGCAGTGGGTGCCCCGCCACCTCGAGCTGCTGCCGCGGCTGGTCGGGCACCTGCGCCCGGGTGGGTGGCTGGCCGTCCAGGTGCCCGGCAACCACGACGAGCCCAGCCACCGGCTCCTGCACGAGCTGGCCGACACCGCGCCGTACGCCTCCTGGACCCGCGGGGTCGCCCGGCCGCACAGCCACGACCCCGCGGTGTACGCCGGGGTGCTGCGCGACCTCGGGCTGTCCGTGGACGCGTGGGAGACGACCTACCTGCACCTGCTGACCGGGGAGGACCCGGTCTTCTCCTGGATCAGCGGGACGGGCGCGCGCCCCACGCTGGCGGCGCTGGCGGCGCGGTCGGAGGAGCTGCGCGAGGAGTTCGAGGTCGCGTACAAGCGGCTGCTGGGCAAGGCGTACCCACCGGGGCCGCACGGCACGGACCTGCCCTTCCGCAGGGTCTTCGTGGTCGCGCAGGTGCCGGACCGGCCCGGAGAGGCAGGCCACCAACGGCTCGCGTAGGGGAGGAGGGCTCGCGGCGCACGGGCCCGGGGGATACCGTCGAGGGGGCGCCCGACCCGGGGCGGCCGGAGGAGGTCGGCGATGAGCCAGGCGATGAACCAGACCCAGATGCTGCTCGAGCTGGAGCCGGTGGTCGAGGAGAACCTCAACCGGCACCTGTCGATCGCCAAGGAGTGGTTCCCCCACGAGTACGTCCCGTGGTCCGACGGCCGCAACTTCGACGGCCCGCTGAACGGCGACCCCTGGACCGTCGAGGACTCGAAGATGTCCGACGTGGCCCGGTCCTCGCTCATCGTCAACCTGCTGACCGAGGACAACCTGCCCAGCTACCACCACGAGATCGCGTCCCTGTTCGGCCGGGACGCCGCCTGGGGGGACTGGGTGCACCGCTGGACGGCCGAGGAGGGCCGGCACGGGATCGCCATCCGGGACTACCTGCTGACCTCGCGGGCCGTCGACCCGGTGCAGCTCGAGCAGCTGCGGATGGACCACATGTCCACCGGCTACGCCGCGCAGCACGGCGACGACATGATCCGCTCGCTGGCCTACGTCTCCTTCCAGGAGCTGGCCACCCGGGTCTCGCACCGCAACACCGGCAAGCTCACCGGCGACGAGGTGGCCGACCGCCTCCTGGCCCGCGTCGCGGCCGACGAGAACCTGCACATGGTCTTCTACCGCAACCTGCTGGGCGCCGCCCTGCAGCTGGACCCCAACCAGGTGATGGCCGCCATCACCGACGTGGTGAAGACCTTCCAGATGCCCGGCTCCGACATCGCCGGCTTCCAGCGCAAGGCCGTGGAGATGGCCATCGCGGGGGTCTACGACATCCGCCAGCACCGCGACGAGGTCGTCGCCCCGGTGCTGCGGTTCTGGGGCGTCTTCGAGCTCGAGGGCCTCGACGCCGAGGGGGAGCGGGCCCGCACCGAGCTGGCGGACTTCATGGCCGAGCTGGAGAAGCAGGCCCTGCGCTTCGAGGACAAGCGCGACGCCCTCCAGGCGCGCATGAAGGCCCGCGAGTCCCGCTGAGGCGTCCCGTCCTGCGCGCCGCACCCCGCCGAGGCGTCCCTTCGTGCGCGCCGCACCCCGCCGAGGCGTCCCTTCCTGCGCGCCGCACCCCGCCGAGGCGTCCCCTCGTGCGCGCCGCGTTGCGTACGCTGGCCCCACGCCATCCCCGGTTGGTCTGTCGGCAGGGCCCGCCGCACTTTGAATGCGGATCAAGCGACGTAGGTTCGACTCCTACCCGGGGAGCCAGGCGGCCCGGCCCGCAGGGCGAACCGAGCAGGAGGCACCGTGACCCAGCCGGCGCACAGTGATCGAGGTCGTCCGTCCGTCTGCGTGGTCGTGCTCGCGGCCGGCAGCGGGACGCGGATGCGCTCCAAGACGATGAAGGTGCTCCACCCGGTCGGCGGCCGCAGCATGGTCGGCCACGTGCTGACCGCGGCGCTGCACGTCGAGCCCGACCACGTCGTAGCGGTCGTGGGCCACAGTCGCGAGGAGGTCGGCGCGCACATCCTGGACCAGGTCCCGGGGGCGCTGCTCGCGGTGCAGGAGACCCAGGAGGGCACCGGGCACGCCGTACGGGTGGCGCTGGACGCCCTCCTCGCCGCGACCGGTACGACGGACGGGGTGGTCGTCGTCATGTCGGGGGACACCCCGCTGCTCGAGGGCGCGACCCTCGCCGAGCTGCTGGAGGACCACCTGCTGCGGCCCGAGGACGAGCGGGCGCTGACCGTGCTGACCGCCGAGGTCGAGGACCCGTTCGGCTACGGCCGGGTGCTGCGTGACGAGCACGGCGGGGTCCGCGCGGTGGTGGAGGAGAAGGACGCCTCCCCCGAGCAGGCCGCCGTGCGCGAGATCAACAGCGGCATCTACGTCTTCGACGGGCCCTGGCTGGCCGACGCGGTACGCCGGATCGGCAACGCCAACGCCAAGGGCGAGTACTACCTGACCGACGTGGTGGAGATCGCCCGGGGCGACGGCCGCAGCGTCGGGGCGCACCGCACCGCGGACGCGGTGCAGACCGAGGGCGCCAACGACCGCGCCCAGCTGGCCCGCCTCGGTGCCGAGCTCAACCGCCGGGTCGTGGAGCGCTGGATGCGCGACGGGGTCAGCGTCGTGGACCCGGCCACCACCTGGATCGACGCCGACGTGGTCCTGGAGCCGGACGTCACGATCCTGCCCGGGGTGCAGCTGCTGGGGGCCACCGTGGTGGCCGAGGACGCGGTCGTCGGGCCGGACTGCACGCTGAAGGACGTCGAGGTGGGCCGGGGCGCCCACGTCGTGCGGACCCACGGCGAGCTGGCCGTGGTGGGGCCCGGGGCCACGGTGGGGCCGTTCTCCTACCTGCGCCCCGGGACCGAGCTCGGGGCCGGCAGCAAGATCGGCGCCTTCGTGGAGGCCAAGAACGCGCGCCTGGGCGACGGGGCCAAGGTGCCCCACCTGTCCTACGTGGGGGACGCCGAGATCGGGGCCGGCGCCAACGTCGGTGCCGGGACGGTGTTCGCCAACTACGACGGCCTGGCCAAGCACCGCACGCGGGTCGGCGCGATGGCCCGCACCGGCTCGAACAACACCTTCGTGGCGCCGGTCGACATCGGCGACGGCGCGACCACCGGCGCCGGGACCGTCGTACGACGCGACGTACCGCCCGGCGCGCTGGCCGTCTCGAGCGGCCCGCAGCGCCACGTCGAGGGCTGGACCGTGCGCCGCCGCCCCGGCACCCCGATGGCCGAGCCGCCCAGGCCGCCCAGGCCGCCCAGGACGGGGAGGCACGTCTCACACCGACCCGTCCGAGGTGGCCCCCGAGCCGGGGTCCGAGGCATGATCGGCCGTAGCCGGACGACCAGCACCCGGCAGCCAACGGCCACACAGGAGACGCCCGTCGTGAGCGGACTGAAGCGGACCACCGAGAAGAACATGCTGGTCTTCAGCGGCAGGGCGCACGCCGAGCTGGCCGAGGAGGTCGCCGAGCTGCTGGGCACCGGGCTGGTGCCGACCTCGGCGTACGAGTTCGCCAACAGCGAGATCTACGTGCGCTTCGAGGAGTCGGTGCGCGGGTCGGACGCCTTCGTCATCCAGAGCCACAAGGCCCCGGTCAACGAGTGGATCATGGAGCACCTGATCATGGTCGACGCCCTCAAGCGGGCCTCGGCCAAGCGCATCACGGTGGTCATGCCGTTCTACGGCTACGCCCGGCAGGACAAGAAGCACCGCGGGCGCGAGCCCATCTCGGCCCGCCTGATGGCCGATCTCTTCAAGACCGCGGGCGCCGACCGGCTCATCACCGTCGACCTGCACACCGCCCAGATCCAGGGCTTCTTCGACGGCCCCGTGGACCACCTGATGGCCATCCCCATCCTCTCCCAGCACGTCCTGGCGCACTACGGCCAGGAGCAGCTCGCGGTGGTCTCCCCGGACGCCGGCCGGATCAAGGTCGCCGAGCAGTGGTCGGCCCGGCTGGACGGCGCCCCGCTGGCGTTCATCCACAAGACCCGCGACCTGGACCGGCCCAACGAGTCGGTGGCCAACCGGGTGGTCGGTGACGTCAAGGGACGCATCTGCGTCCTGGTCGACGACATGATCGACACCGGCGGCACCATCGTGAAGGCCACCGACGCGCTGGTCGCGGCGGGGGCCGCGGGCGTGGTCATCGCCGCGACCCACGCGATCCTCTCCGAGCCGGCCGTGGACCGTCTGAAGAACTGCCCGGCGCTGGAGGTGGTGGTGACCAACACCCTGCCGATCCCGCCCGAGAAGCAGTTCGACAAGCTGACCTGCCTGTCCATCGCACCGCTCATCAGCCGCGCGATCCGCGAGGTCTTCGAGGACGGCTCGGTCACCAGCCTCTTCGACGGCCACGCCCAGTAGCACCCCCGGCCCGGCGCGCTGTCCGCCCCCGCACCCGACGCCGTCCCGGCCGCCGTCCTGCCCCCCCGTCCGGAGCCGGTCCGCGATTAGCGCGGACCGGGGCGCGTCGCTAGACTCGTGCAGTTGCCTCGGCGAGGGAGAGTCCAGCTCCGTGATCGACGCGGTGGCGCAGCCTGCACCTGCAGGCCGGCGCCCGTGCCGTCCGGCGTGCCCCTCCTCCCGCCGCCGCAGCCACCCGGCCGATACGTCCGTACGACCCGCTGGTCCCTGACCGGCAGCGACCCCAAGGAGAGCACCACCGTGTCCGAGAGCCACATCGAGGCAGAGCCCCGCACCGAGTTCGGCAAGGGTGCCGCCCGCCGGATCCGTCGGGCCGCCAAGGTCCCCGCCGTCCTGTACGGCCACGGCGGCGAGCCGGTGCACATCACGCTGCCCGGCCACGCCACCATGCTCGCCCTCAAGCACGGCGGCGTGAACGCCCTGCTCACCATCGCCGTGGACGGCAAGGAGCAGCTCGCGCTGCCCAAGCAGATCCAGCGCGACCCCATCCGTGGCCACCTGGAGCACCTCGACCTCATCCTGGTCCGCAAGGGCGAGAAGGTGACCGTCGACATCCCGGTCCACCTGTACGGCGAGGCCGACCCCGACGCGCTCATCGTCACCGAGACCAGCACCATCTCCGTCGAGGCCGAGGCCACGAACATCCCCGAGTACGTCGAGGTCTCCATCGAGGGCCTCAAGGTGGGCGACTCCGTCCTGGCCAAGGACCTGGTCGTCCCGGCCGGCTCCACGGTGCTGCTCGACGACGACGCGCTCATCGTCAACGTCACCCATGCGCCCACCGCCTCCGAGGTCGACGCGGAGCTCAGCGAGGCCGAGGCCGAGGTCGGCATCGAGCGTGACGAGTCCGAGGCCGATGCCGAGGCGTCCGCCGAGGGCGACGCCGGCTCCGCCGACGCGGGCGGCTCGGGCGACGACGGCGACGCGGCCTCCGGCTCCGACGAGGGGTGAGCGAGCCCCTCTGGCTCGTGGTCGGGCTCGGGAACCCGGGCCCGACCTACGCCGGCAACCGGCACAACGTCGGCCGGTTCGTCGCCGACGAGCTGGCCGAGCGGGCGAGTGGGCGGTTCTCCGCGCACAAGACCGGCCGCGCCGAGGTGGTCGAGGGGCGTCTGAACGGCCCCGGCGGGCCGCGGGTCGTGCTGGCCCGTCCCCGCTCGTACATGAACGAGACGGGCGGGCCGGTGGCGGCGTTGGCCCACTTCTACAAGGTGTCCGTGGACCACGTGGTCGCCCTGCACGACGAGCTGGACCTGCCCTTCGACACGCTGCGGGTCAAGCTGGGCGGGGGCGACAACGGGCACAACGGGCTGCGGTCGATGCGTGCGTCGCTCGGCTCCGGTGACTTCTACCGCGTCCGGGTCGGCATCGGGCGCCCGCCGGGACGTCAGTCACCGGCCGACTTCGTGCTGGCCGACTACTCCTCCGTCGAGCGCAAGATCCTGCCCTTCCAGGTGGACCGGGCGGCCGACGCCGTCGAAGCGCTGCTCGTCGACGGGCTCGAGGCGACGCAGGCCCGCTTCAACTCCTGACCCGGTACGGCGGACCGCCCGCGGCGTAGTCCGATATGACCATATTCGGCAGCTGATCGGTGGAGGCCTTGCCACAGGTCCGTCGCACAGGAAAGAATGCGGCGAGGTCCTCGGGGGTGAGGACCAGGGGAAAGCGGCACTCCGTGGCCCGACGTCGTCGGGCGGGGGCGGGTGCTCGCATCGTGTGTTGTGCATCCGTGGGGGTTGCTTTGTCCAGTTCGACGTCGGCCGACGTGTCGGCCACCGGTCCGAGCACGGTTCCCATCGTCCGGACGCTGGAGAGCGTCCGCGACCTGCCCGAGGACCCCGCGGGCGCCGGCGGTCTCGAGGGCCACGAGGTCCTGCCTCCCGTTCCCGAGGCCGTGGTGCGGATCTGGCCGGCCCGGGTCGTGGTCGGTCTGGCCGCGGTCGTCCCGGCCGCGGTGCTCGCGCTCGTGCTCGGCTACGGGCCGCTGGTCCTCGCCTGCATCGGCGCCTGGGCGGCGGTCGCGCTGACCCGGGCCGCCGGTGTGCGTCGCATCGTCCCGCTGGGGGAACAGCTGGCCTCGGACGTCCGGGTCACCGTCGCCTTCGGCGGCGCCATCTCGCTGGCCGTGGTGGGGGGCCTGTGGCAGATGAACACCGCCCGGGCCTCTCTGCTCGTCGTCGCCGTGGCGGCCGTGTCGACCATCGCCGTCCGGCTGGTGCAGCCACGACGGCTGACCGCACGTCGGATCGTCACGGTCGGCAGCAGCCGTGAGGTGCAGGCCTACGCCCTGTCCGGTCTCGGCGACGACATCGTGGTCGGCTGCCACGTCATCGACGGCGAGCGCAGCGGGCCCGGCCTCGCCCAGCTCCCGCTGCCCACCACCACGAGCCTGGAGTCGCTGGGCGAGCTGGTCACCGAGGTCGGGGCCGACGCCATCCTGGTGCTGCCGGGCGTCGACATCACGGCCGACGTGGTGCGCGACCTGACCTGGATGTTCGAGGACAGCGACGTGACCGTCGGCGTCGTCTGCCCGATCGCCTCGGTCTCCGCGCACCGGCTGCGCACCACCGTCTCGGGCACGAGCACGGTGCTGGAGCTCGGCGTGCCACGGGCCACCGCGGCCGCCCGCTTCGTCAAGGCGGTGATGGACCGGCTCGGTGCCGCCGTCCTCCTGCTGCTGACCTCGCCGCTGATGCTGGCGCTGTGGGCCGCGGTGCGGCTCGACACGCGCGGGCCCGGCTTCTTCGTGCAGACCCGGGTCGGCCAGGACGGCAAGCCGTTCCGGATGGTCAAGCTGCGCACCATGCACCCGGACGCCGAGGCGCTGCTCGAGGCGCTGGTCGAGGAGAACGAGTCCGACGGCGTGCTGTTCAAGATCCGCCGCGACCCCCGGGTGACGCGGGTGGGCTCCTGGTTGCGCCGTTCCTCCCTCGACGAGCTGCCCCAGCTCTTCAACGTCCTGCTGGGGCAGATGTCGCTGGTCGGTCCCCGTCCGGCGCTCCCCGACGAGGTCGCCGGCTACGACGCCGTGGCCCGTCGCCGTCTCGTGGTGAAGCCCGGCATCACCGGCCTGTGGCAGGTCAGCGGTCGCTCCGACCTGCTGTGGGACGAGTCGCTGCGTCTCGACCTGTACTACGCCGACAACTGGCGCCTCATCGACGACCTCACCATCGCCGCGCGCACCGTGGCTGCGGTGGCGCAGGCCCGCGGGGCCTACTGACGCCGGCCGCGGGGACCGAGGTAGCCCAGCCAGGCCAGCACCGGCAGGCTGGCGGCGGTGACGATCCGGCGGTCCCGCTGGTCCATCCTGGTGTGCCACTCGGTGTCCGGGCGCAGCTCGGTCCGGCCGGTCACGAAGCGCATCGGGTTGCCGGCGATGGAGTGGTTGGGCCCGAGCTCCAGCGAGGTGCGGTCCAGCAGCGGCAGCCGGGCGTCGCCGGGCAGGCCGAGGCGGGCGTACGTCGCGGCGACGATGGGGCCGGGATCCAGGACGAGGTCCTCGTAGCGGATCCGCACGACCGGGACGCCGCGGTAGCGCAGCGCCTGGATCGAGACGTTGTGCGAGGACCAGAGCATGCTGCTGGACAGCGGCGAGAGCTGCGGCATGTACTCGGTGCCCGAGGTCTCCGGGCGGGCCACCGACTTGGACCAGCTGTAGGCCACCCCCCGGCTGTCGCGCGCGATGTGGGCCACCCGCAGGTCGATGCGCGGGTCGTGGCTCAGGGCGAGGGCGGTCGGCGCCACCTTGCTGGAGTCGACGACCACCTGCCGGCCGGAGATCGCGGCCGCCGCGTCGTACACCCTGCGGTAGTACTCGGCGTACTCGAGCAGGTCGCGGGCCAGCTCCGGCCCGGGGTCGCGGGCCAGCGTCCGGGGGATGCGGCGCTGCCGGTCGACGCGGTCCTTGAGGGTGAGCACCCACTCCGGGTCGACGTTGTCCCACCCGTCGAAGGCGCGCTCGCCGATCTCCCGCCAGAACGGGCAGGCGGAGAACGGCTGCCCGCAGGCGCACAGCTCGTCGTTGACCAGGCCCCGCTGCCACAGGTGGCCGACCTCGCCCAGCGCGACCACGTCGTCGAGCTCCCCGAGGAGCCGCTCGAGCAGGGTCGACCCGCTGCGGCCGGAGCCCCCGACGTACAGCACGACCGTCGAGCCCTCGACGACCTCGCGCCGGTAGCCGGCGCCTGACCTGCTGGCGTTCACTGTGGTGTCCGTCCCTCCGGCGCCGGCCCGGGGGCCGTGACGCTGCCGCTTCTCGATTGCCCGCTACGGTCCTGCCCTATCGTGGGGGCGTCCGGAGCCCGTCCACCCGCCTCGCGAAGGAGCCTCCATGACCCGCGGGTCGACCACCCAGCCGATGAGCAGGAACGAGCTGGTCGCCACGCTGCGCCGCGACCTCCGGGCCAACGCGGGCTACCCCAAGAGTATCGTCATCGTCGCCCTGCTGAGGGGAACCCAGTTCCTCCGCGGCCGTCGTGGGCCGCTCGCCCGCCTGCAGTACGTCGTGGCGGCGACCGTCTACAAGCTCGTCACCGAGTGGGTGCTGGGCGTGGAGATCCCGCCGAGCACCCCGGTCGGCGCGGGACTGCGGCTGCAGCACGGCGTGGGCACGGTGGTGAACCCGCACGCCGTGATCGGGCAGGACGTGATGCTCCGTCAGGGCGTGACCATCGGGAACCGGCGCAGCGACACCGACTGCCCGCGCATCGGGGACGGCGTCGAGATCGGCGCCGGCGCCACGCTGATCGGTGCCATCACCATCGGTGCCCGGGCCCGCATCGGGGCCGGCGCGATCGTGCTGTCCGACGTGCCGGAGGGTGGGCTCGCGCTGGCCGCCCCCGCCACCATCAGGCCGGCCTGACCTCGAGGGCGGCTCGCCGGGTGGCCGGGGCACGGCGCAGGAGCTCGGGTCCCCGCGCGGCCAGGGCGGCGGCGACCATGATGAACGGCAGGCCGCTGGGCACGATGCCGTAGTAGAGCAGCTCCACGGTGGCCACCAGCATCACCGTGTTCCAGGCGATCCCCGGGGCGTCGCGGCGTCGCAGGCTGCCGGCGTACACGAGCAGGAACCAGCCCATGAAGAACACGATCCCGCCGATGCCGTGGGAGTAGAGCACGAGCCAGAACTGTCCCTGCGTGCCGACCGGCGGGGCGGTCGGGTTGGCCGCCGGCTGCGGTCCGCCGTAGCCGAAGACCGGGGACTTCGCGGTCGCGGTCAGGGCCTCGTTGTAGAGCGTCGCCCGGGTCTCGGTCGAGCTGTTGGTCTCCAGCCGCTGGTCGAGGCGGTCCTGGACGGGCAGGAAGGCGAAGGCGGCCGCGGCCACCGCGACGGCGGTGATGCCGATGGCCACGCCGCGCAGGTTGCCCTGCAGGGCCAGGCGGAACGCGGCGTAGGCCACGGCCAGCCCGAGGCCGAGGAACATGCCGCGGTTGAGGGTGAGGAAGGCCGGCACCACCGAGACCACCAGGGCCAGCACGATCCAGCCGAACCGCCGCTCCCGCCGCACGTGCAGCAGGTAGACCACCACGAAGGGGATCAGCAGGGAGTACGCGTTGCCCCAGTTGTTGGTGTAGAGGAACGGCGCGCTCGGACGGGGTGCGATGAGGGTGGAGGCGTCGGCGTTGAACTGCGAGAACGGACGCACCACCATCTGCTGGTACAGCTGGTTGCTGGTCACCAGGCTGGGGACGTACTGCCCGATGGCGTTGATGCGCACCAGCCGGTCCAGGACGGTGTGGAAGCGCCCGTTCGGCACCGCCACCGCCAGGTAGCCGAAGGCCACCACCCACAGCCAGAACACCGTCATGAGGCCGGACAGGAAGCGTGCGGTCAGCGTCTCCCGGGCGTTGTAGACGTAGAGCAGGATCGCGGTGCAGGCGGCGTAGATGACGTAGCGGTAGCCGAAGGAGATCAGGCTCGGGGCTCGTTGCAGCATGATGACCGAGATGAGCGCCCACAGCATGAAGAGCGTCCACGCTGCGAAGCCGAACGGGAGGCGGACGGACCCGCGCCGGACCAGGTGCGCCACCATGACGACGGCCAGCGGGATGCAGATGACGTCCACCACACCGAGGGCCCACCACAGCGGGTAGCCGGCGAACAGGACGGTCAGCGGCCAGGACGGCAGCACGTGGCCGCGGGCGCTCGGAGCGGCCACGGGAGGCACCTCGAGCGCCGCGGTCGACGGGTGGCCGGCCGGCAGGGAGTTCATGCGCTGGTGCTCTCCGTAGGTGACGATTGTGCGATCTCTGGTTCGTGCCCGACCAGACAACGGTACCCTTCAGGGAGTCGGTCCGGCCTCGCTTCGCCGAGTTGCCCGGGCCTTCGACCGTTGGCCGCGTGGGGGGAATGCCCCGTACACAGAAGTGATGGCGGAGTCTGATGTCAGAAGAGTTCGGTGCGCCCCCCTCCACGGACGCGTGGCACTACCCGGTCGTGCTGCGGCGTCGCTGGTGGGTGGTGGCCCTGGTCACGCTGCTCGGGCTGCTGCTCGCCGGAGCGTACCTGCTGCAGGGCCAGCAGACGTTCACCGCGGCCACCGCGGTCAACCTCAACGCGATCAGCTCGCAGCCCTTCAACCCCACCCGGCCCTCCTCGGCCCTGCTCGACGCGGGCACGGAGCAGCAGCTGGTGCAGTCCTCCCAGGTGGCCAGCGAGGTCAGTGCCGCGCTGAGCGGCCGGCAGTCCGAGTCGCGGGTGCGCTCGAGCCTCGGTGGTGTCCTCGCCCCCGGTGGCAGCGTGATGCGGGTCACCTTCAAGGCCTCCTCCTCGGGCGACGCGCGTCTCGGCGCCGCCACCGCCGCCGACGAGTACCTGCTCTACCGCTCCACGCTCGCGCAGGACCGGCAGCAGGCCATCGCCGACAACCTGCAGTCCCAGCAGAAGAAGCTGCAGGAGCCAGCTGCGCAAGGCCAACGCCAAGATCTTCCGCACTACCGCCCGGACCACCGCTCGCATCCAGGCGGTCAGCGACCGGCAGGCGCTGACCGTGGCCATCAGCACGCTGTCGACCCAGATCAGCGCCAACGCCGGGATCGACACCAGCGGCGGCACGGTGCTGACCAAGCCGTCCATCCTCCCCGTGGCGGTCTCGCCCTCGCGCAGCACCGTCCTGGCCGGCGGCGGCGCCGTGGGCCTGGTGCTGGGCCTGATCCTGGCCTTCGTGGTCGACCGCTTGGCTCGTCGGGTCCGCGACGACCGCGACGTACGACGCGCCGGCGCGTCGGGCATCCTCACCCGTTTCTCCTCCACCTCCGCGACCGTGCCCGCCTCGGGCGGCGACGTCGACGACGTGCGCGTGCTGCGCGAGCGCACCCTGGCCCTGCTCGGTGGCACCGGGAGCGCCGGTGGTGCCGGCCGGGGTGGCAGCGGCGTGGTGGCCGTCCTCGACGCGACGCACGGCGTCCACGAGTCCGACGTACCGGTCAACCTGGCGCTGTCGCTGGCCGGCTCCGGGGCGCGGGTCTCGCTGCTCCTGGTGGGCTACGCCTCGCTGCTCTCCGAGCGCCTGACCGGGGACCTGGGCCTGAGCCCGACGGTGGGCCCCGACGGCGTGGGCGCGACGTTCGAGTGCGCCCGGGTGCCCGGCGTACGGGTGCACCAGGTGTCCTCGACCTCCGAGGACCTGGACACCGGGCGCAGCGCCCGGACGATCTTCGCCGAGCTGCTCGCGGACCGTGACGTCGTGGTGGTCGCCGTCGGCAACCAGACCAGCCACGGCACGCAGCTCACCGCGGCACGCAACGCCGACGTGGTGCTGCTGCTGGCCGACGAGACGGTGCACCGCGCCGACCTCACCCGCACCGCCGAGGAGCTCGCCGCGGTGGGCTCGCCGGTCGGCGGCCTCGTCCTGGTGCCGCGCCAGCGCAAGCTGTTCGCCTCCCGGCCCGGCGCCCCGTCCCGCGAGACCCCCCAGCGGGGCACGGCCGGCACCAGGGGTGCCACCGCGTCCGGCGCGGCGCGTTCCGACCGGGAGCAGGACGGACGTTCCGACCGTGCGGACCGTGCGGAGCACTACGACGACGTCTCCGACGAGCCGAGCGGGTCCCGCTCGCACTGAGCGGCCCCGTGGCGGTCCTCGGCACCGAGGAATGAGCCGAAAGGACCATACAGCCGCACGGTTGGTCCGGTATGATCGGTATGTCGCTTTGATGACAGGGTGACGACCAGTGGGCCGTCGGCCCGTCCGAGGTGCCGGGGGGCAGTGAGCGTGCGTCGAGCGACTCTGGGGGTGTCGGTCCTTCTCGGATCGGCCCTCGTCTGGACCGGTCTGGTCCCCCTTCCCGTCGGCGCCGGCGGAGCCGTCGCCTCCGGCTCGGCAGCGGTGGCCGCGACCGGGACCGGCACGCCCGACCCCGCCACCCTGGGGCGCTCGGCCGACACCGCGGCCGGGTCGTGCTGGGAGATCAAGCAGGTGGCGCCGGCCGCTCCCAGCGGCGCCTACTGGCTGCTCACCCCGTCGATGACCGCGCCCCAGCAGCTGTGGTGCGACCAGGTCACCGACGGTGGCGGCTGGGTGCTGGTGGGCAAGGGCCGCGACGCGTGGACGGCCAACTACACCGGCAAGGGTCGCGAGAAGGACCTGACGACACCGGACCTGGCCACCATGTCCTCCACGACCACCGCAGCTGCCCTCCACCCGCGTCGACCAGCTGCTGAACGGTGCCCGGGTCAGCTCGCTGACCGACGGCGTGCGGCTGCGCCGGGCCAAGGACGCGGCGGGAGCGACCTGGCAGGAGTCCCGCTTCCGGCTCGGCGTCCCGCGACCGGTGGGTGTGGACCTTCGGCGCGGCCCACCCGCTGACCTCCTCCACCTTCGACGGGGTGGTCACGACCGGCGGCACGTCGTCGTCCTTCGGCACCGACACCGGCCTGCGCCGGGTCAACAACGTCATCGCCTCGGCCCAGAAGTTCCACCCCGGGTTCGCCTACGGCCCGGGGGTGGCCGGGTCGAGCGCCGCCTCGTCGTACCTGTGGTCGAGCACCAACGGCGCGGGTGGCGCACTGCCCTACACGCAGGTCTACCTGCGTCCCCAGGTGAGCTCGCGCGACGCCGGCTTCGCGCTGCTGCCCGACACGGGCTCGTCCGCCGTGGGCGGCACCACCGTGGCCACCTCCCTGGCCGACGACCTGCCCTGGCACGTCTCGGGCCTGGCCGGGAGCACCTCGACCGAGGGCAACGTCGAGGTCCAGGCGTTCACCCAGTCCGGCAGCACCATGTACGTCGGCGGCAACTTCGCCACCGTCCAGCGGGAACCGCCTCCACCGGCACCGACCAGGTCGCCCAGCCCTTCCTGGCCGGGTTCGACGTCGTCACCGGCGAGCTGGTGAGCTGTTCCGGCCGGTGCTGAACGAGCAGGTGCGCTCGCTGGCGACGCTGCCCAACGGCGACGTCCTCGCCGCCGGCGACTTCAGCCGCGCCAACGGTCGCGCCGCCACCGCGGTCGTCGCCCTGGACCCGACCACCGGGGCCACCGACCGGACGTGGAGCCTGTCGATGGAGAACCGGCTGACCGGCGGCGTCCTCCAGGTCCGCACGGTGGCGGTGCGCGGCAGCGCGGTGTTCCTGGGCGGGGCCTTCACCCACCTCTCCGGCGGCTCCGCCCCGGGGTGAGCGTCTACGCCCGCTCGGGCGGCCCAGGTCTCGGCCACCGACGGCACCCCGCGCGGCGACTGGAACCCGGACCTCACCGGAACCGTCAACGCGCTGGACCCGTCCGCCGACGGCCGCACGGGTCTACGCGGCCGGCTTCTTCGAAGTCCTCCAACGGGGTCGCCACCAACCACGTGGCCTGCGCTCTCCACCGCCGCCGGGGCGGCGCTGGCCGGTCCGGGGTGGACGCCGACCTGGAGCTCGAGAACAGCTACCAGCGGGCCGTCGACGAGGTCGGCGACCACGTCGTGGTCGGAGGGTCCGAGCACGCCCTGTTCACCTTCGCCACCAGCACCTTCGACCGGCTCACCGGTCACATCATGGTCAGCCACGGCGACATCCAACGCATCGCCGACGGCGGCGGGGTGCTGTACGCCGGCTGCCACTGCAACCAGTTCAACTACACCAACGCCTACACCTGGCCCAGCATCGGCACGGGGCTGGACCCAGGCCGACGCCATCGGGTGGTTCGGCGCGTACGACGCCACCACCGGGGCGACCATCCCCAGCTTCACCCCGACATGACCATGCGGCGCGGCTCGGGCATCTGGGGCATCGTGGTGGACAGCCGCGGCAAGGTGTGGGCCGGGGCGACATGGTGACCGCCGCGACGCGCACCAAGGCCTCGGCGTGGGCCGGCGGCTTCACCCGCTTCAGCCCGGCCGACACCGCGCCGCCGAGCCGGCCGACGTCGCCGACGCAGTCCGCGGTCACCGCGGGCTCGGCGACCCTCTCGTGGGGCGCGTCCACCGACGACTCCGGAGCCGTGACGTACCAGGTGCTCCGCGACGACCGGGTGGTCGCCACCACCACGGCCCGCACCCTGACCGTGCCCCGGGGAGGGCAGGACCGCTTCTTCGTCCGCGCCGCCGACGCCAGCGGCAACGTCTCGGCCTCGACCGGCGTCCTGCTGGTGGGCACCGGCACGAGCCAGGGGCCGGCGTGAGGTGGAGCGCGTGACCGGCACGACGGGTCGCGTGGGGCTCGAACGGGCGGTCCGCCGTGGTCGTGGGACCCTGGGATCCGGGAGCGGCTGGAGAGGGGCAGGATGACGGAGAGCGGCGTCGACGGTCCGAGCGCGGGCTCACCCTGCTCGGTGGCCTCCACCGGGGGCCACCTCGAGGAGCTCCAACGCCTCGGCGCGCGCCTGCAGCCGTCGGCCGGACGCCCGCACTGGGTCACCTTCGACGACCCGCAGTCGCGGTCCCTGCTGGCCGAGGAGACGGTGACCTTCACCCGCTACGTCGCGCCCCGGGACTACCGCGGCGGCGACCGCCAGCCTCTCGATGGCCCTGCGGATGATGCGCACCGGGCGGTACTCGCGGGTGGTGTCGACGGGCTCGGGCATCGCGGTGCCCGTTCTTCACCGCGGCCCGCCTGCACGGCATCCCCTGCCACTACATCGAGAGCGCCGCGCGCGCCGCGGGACCGAGCATGACCGGCCGCCTGGTCAGCCGGCTGCCCGGGGTCCGGACCCTACGCGCAGTACCCGTCCTGGGCCGACGCCCGCTGGCGCTACCGGGGCTCGCTGTTCGACACCTTCGAGGCCACTGTGCGGCCGGAGCCGCCGGCCCCGGCCCGGCGGGTGGTCGTGACGCTGGGCACGATGCGCACCTACGGGTTCCGACGGGCCGTCGAGCGGGTGCACGCCCTGCTGCCCGAGGTGGCCCCGGCGCCGAGGTGCTGTGGCAGGTCGGCGCCACCGCGGTCGCCGACCTGGGCATCGAGGGCCACGACCGGTTGCCGGCCGAGGAGCTGCGGGCGGCCATCGGGGAGGCCGACCTGGTGATCGCGCACGCCGGGGTGGGCTCGGTGCTGACGGCGCTCGAGCTGGGCCGCAGCCCGGTGCTGGTCCCGCGGCGGCTCGCCCACGGCGAGCACGTGGACGACCACCAGGAGATGATCGCCCGCGAGCTCGGTGACCGCGGCCTGGCGGTCTCCGCCGAGGCCGACGAGCTCACCGCGGACCACCTGCGTCGGGCGATGGCCACCGAGGTCACCCCCGTGGGCTCCGACCCGCCCTTCGTCCTGTCCTGAGGCCGCGCCCGTCCCGGGGACGCCCTACCGGGAGGCGCCGGGCTCAGATGCCGTGCCCGTAGCGGTTGAGGAGGGCCTGGATGCGGTGCCCGGACACCCCGGCGACCGCGAGGAGGGCCAGGTAGGTCCGGGGCTCGCGCCAGTTCGCGGCCACCGCGCGCCGGGCGTAGGACAGCGACTCCCGCCGCTTCCCGCACCACCGCGTGCCCGAAGGCCAGCTTGCCGTAGAGCAGGCCGGCGCCGACGCGGTCGGCCCGCATCTCCGGGTGGTGCTCGGCCAGCCAGGCGTGCGCCTCGTTCTTGTCGTTCCAGGCGTCGTTGAAGTACGACGTGGCGCCCCACTGGATGAGGACCAGGGGCTCGTCGACGTGCTGGATCGGGGCCTGGCGCGCGGCCCGCAGCAGCAGGTCCCAGTCCTCGGCCATGCTGCCGGGGAGGGTCTCGTCGACCAGCCCGAAGCCGTCGACCATCGCGGCCCGGCGGAACAGGAACGAGGTGGAGTGCAGCATGGCCATGCGCGAGCGGGCCATGTCGGTGAGGGTGACCACGTCCTTGCCGGCCAGCCGCAGCGACGTGCGGCCGTCGTAGCTGACCTGCATCGCCGTGGTGACGAACTCCGCCTCGGGGTCGGCCGTCAGCCGCTCCACCTGCGCGGTCAGCTTGCCGGGCAGCCACTCGTCGTCGTCGTCGCAGAAGCCGACGAGGTCGGTGCCCAGGTGCAGCACCCCGGTGTTGCGGGCGCCGGCCAGCCCCGGGTGCCGCTGGTTGACGATGACCTCGACCTGGCGACCCGGGGCGTCGGAGACCAGCTCCAGCTCGGGCTCGCTGCGGTCGTAGACGACGACCACGGTGATGTCGCCGTCGTAGGCCTGTGCGAGCACCGAGGCCAGCGCGCGACGCATGAGG
The DNA here is from genome assembly GCA_963750345.1 of uncultured Actinomycetota bacterium. Taxonomy (GTDB): domain Bacteria; phylum Actinomycetota; class Actinomycetes; order Propionibacteriales; family Nocardioidaceae; genus Nocardioides_B. The sequence continues at coordinate 176,378 of CAVVQH010000015.1, forward strand.
GCGGGCCGGTTGTGGGTGACCAGCACCACGCCGACGTGCGGGGAGCGCGGGGAGCGCACGGGGTCGGTTTCCGGGCTGGTCCGGGGGTCGGCGACGGTCTGGTCGTCGGCGTGGCTGGCACTGGTCATGGTGGCTTCCCTGCTCGTGGGTCCGGGTCGAACACCGGAGCAGGTGTTCACGTCGAGGAGGGCGCGGCCGCTCCCTCGGGCCTGCGCTGGCGCGCCGGACCGGACCCTCAGGATACCTGGACCAGCGCCTGCCAGGCGGCGATCGAGGCAGGGTCGTCCAGCAGGAAGTCGCCGTCGCGCAGGGAGTCGAAGTAGGTCACGAAGACGGCGCCCTGGGCCCGCAGGTACTCGCCGCAGCGACGCAGCCACTCGGCCCGCGCCGCACCACTGGGGTCGTCCCGGGTGCGGGCGCTGCCCATCTCGGCGATGGCGAACGGCAGACCCGAGGCCCGCGAGGCCGCGACCACCGCCCCGAACGTGGACGCCGGGTCGCCGTAGGTGGTCGGGGTGCCGTTGGCGTTGTTGTAGACGTCCCACGCCAGGACGTCGACCCAGTCGCGCCCGGCGAAGTACGTCCGCCAGTCACGGCCCGAGACGGGGTCGGCGGTGAAGCCGGTGAGGATGAGCGTCGCGTGCAGACGCGGGTTGCCCGTCGCGCGTGCGATGGCGTCGATGTGCCGCCAGGCCCGGCGGAACTCCTCGGCGGTGTAGCGCCCCGCCATGATCTCGGGCTCCGGCTCGTGGTTGTAGCTCCAGTAGACGTCCTGGTCGCGGGGTGCGGTCCGGAAGAACACCTCGAGGTCGTCGTCGATGGCGCCCGCCAGCACCGCGGCGGGAGGGGACCGGAACGACGTGACGACGCTCTTGCCGGCCAGGGCGAGGTCGCGACGCGTCCAGCTGTCCCGCGGCGGCGGCCCCGGGTCGAAGACGCGCGCCACCGGGACGGAGCCGAACTTGGCCTCCTCGCCCGCGATGGCCTCGCCGATGGTGCGGCCGTTGGTGCTGAGGCTGGTGCCGAAGAGCGTGTCGACGCGCACGGTGCTGGGGGGCCCGGTCCGTGCGGCCGTGGTGCTGGCCAGGGCCGACGGCGTGGCGGCGGCGTCCCCGGACAGCTGGAAGAACACGACGTCGTCGACCTCCACCTTGGTGCGGGCCTGCAGCCCGGTGGTGGTCAACCCCAGCTCCAGACCGGTGCCGGGGACGAGCACGGGGGTGATCAGCCGCACCCGCGTCCAGCGTCCGGGGGCCAGCCGCGTGGTCGACCGGTACGTCGTGCCGCGCGAGGTCTCGGCCACCTCGAGCGTCGCCTCCACCCCCGCGGTGCTCGCCCGGACCCAGGCCGCGGCACGGAAGGTGTTGCCGGAGCCCACCGCCGCCACGATCCGTCGCTCGTCCTCCAGACGGGCCCGCGAGGAGGACGAGCTCAGCAGGGCCGCGTGCCGGTCGGTGCGTCCGGGGCTGGTGAGGGTCAGCCGCTCCCCGGAGCCCGGGGTGCCCGAGCCCGACAGGCCCTGGGCGAACGAGCCGTTGTGGACCAGGTTGGGCTTGGCGTCCCCGCCCCCCCAGACCAGCGCCGAGACGACGACCAGGAGCACCACCGCCCCGACGACGGCAGCGACCAGCAGGGGAGGACGACGACGAGCAGGGGAGTGGGGTCGTCGACGCCGACGCCAGGTCAACAGTCCGGGTCGTCGGGGAAGGTCTGGTCGGTCACGAGCCACCGACCATCCCGCTCGACGAGGGTGAAGAGGTTCCAGGTGCGGTCCCCGCCCGTGCTGCCGGGCACCGTGCGGCCGGCCCGGTCGACCACCCGGACCCCCGAGTCGTCGACGCACACCGCCAGGGTCACCGTCGGAGGGCGGGCGTCGGGGCGGTACGCCGCGACGTGCTGCTCCACCACCCGCGGACGTCCGACCTGGCGCCACTCGTTGGCCTCCAGCTCGGCCAGGGTCGCCTTCACCGAGGCCAGCGCGGCACCGGTCGCGGCCCGCCGCAGCTCAGCCGCTCCGGTGGTCGAGGCGCGCGGCGACCCGGCCGCACGCGAGGTGCTGTCCAGGAAGCGGGTGGTCGAGGCGTCCGTGCCGGCTCGGGTCGAGGCGGGCACCGCCACCTGCGTGGTGGGCTCCACCGCCGAGGGCGCTGCGGGGGCGGTCGGCGCCGCGGAGGCCGTGCGGGACGGCCGCGCGCTCAGGCTCGCGCGGCCCGACGGCGTGGCGCGGCTCGTGGCGGAGGGTGACGCGGCGGGTGTGCCCGAGGGGGAGGCGCCGCCCTCGGGGGATGCGGAGGCGGTGTCGGAGGAGGACCCGGCCGTGGTGTCGTCGTCGCTCCCGCCGGAGCAGCCGGCCGAGGCCAGGGCGACCAGCACGACGACCGCTGCGCCCGCCGTACGGGTGGCCCGTCGCGTGCGCCGATGCGCACCCGTCATCGCCTCTCCCTCGGTAGACTGGACCGGACACCGTCCGCGGACGACCGGCCTGATCCGGTGCGTCCACTCCATCGTATCGGTCCGTTGACGCACCCGTGCCGAGGCCGGACATCTGCCCTCACCCCGCCGGGAGCCACCATCACCGTCCACTCCACGCCCCTGGCCGCCGGTCGGCCCGACGACGGTGGCACCGAGCTGCGCAGCGCTGCCCGTGGCGGCGCCGCGACCCTGGCGGGGTCGATGGTCAGCGCGGCCATGGGCTTCGTGCTCAGCCTGGTCCTGGCCCGGGAGCTGGGCGCCGAGGGGTCGGGCGTGGTGCTGCAGAGCATCGCCGTCTTCACCATCGCGCTGAGCCTGGCCCGCCTGGGCATGGACACCACGGCGGTGTGGATCCTGCCGCGGGTCCGCGCCGAGAGCCCGCACGACACGCGGGCCGTGCTGGTCTCCCTCTTCGCCTGGACCGCGACCGCCAGCTGCGGGGCCGCGGTGCTGCTCGTGGTCGGCGCCGGACTGCTCGAGCCGGGCCGCGGCACCTCGCAGGCCTCGACCGTCCACGCCATCCTCGTCGTCGCGCCGTTCCTTCCCTTCGGGGCGGTGATGATGGTGGCGCTGGCGGCCACCCGCGGCTTCGGCGGCGTGCTCCCGTTCAACCTCATCGGCAACGTGGCCGTGCCGGTGGTCCGTCCGCTGGCGGTGCTGCTCGCGGTGGCCACCGGGGGCACCGCCGTGGCGGCCGCCGTCGCGTGGGCCCTTCCGTTGCTGCCGGCCGCGCTGGCCAGCCTGTGGCTGGTCTTCGCCCAGGCCCGGCGCTTCGAGCGGCGCCGGCAGGTCTCCGGCACCTGGCGCCCCGACCGCTCGGTGAACCGCCGCGTGCTGGGCTTCGCGCTGCCCCGCACCCTGGCCTCCGGGCTCGAGCAGGCCATCGTCTGGCTCGACGTCATCCTGGTCGGCGTCATCGCCGGGGCGGGGGCCGCCGGCGTGTACGGCGCGGCCTCCCGCTTCGTCAGCGCCGGCGTCATCGTCTCCACCGCGCTGCGCATCGTGGTGGCGCCGCGGTTCAGCGCCTTCCTGGCCCGCGGCCAGATCGAGGAGGTGCAGGACCTCTACACCGTGACGGCCCGCTGGATCCTGCTGTTCGGGGCGCCCATCTACGTCCTGCTCGCCTGGTTCGCCGCGACGGTGCTGGGGTGGCTGGGTCCGGGCTTCGGCGGCGGCGTCTCCTCGATGGTCGTGCTGTGCATCGGCTCGCTGGTGGTCCTCGCCGCGGGCAACGTGCAGTCCCTGCTGCTGATGAGCGGTCGCAGCGGCTGGGGCGCGGTCAACAAGCTGGTCGTGGTGGCCTTCAACGTGGTGGGCAACCTGGTCCTGGTCCCGCACCTGGGCATCCTGGGGGCCGCGCTCACGTGGGCGGCCAGCATGGCCCTGGACACCGGGCTGGCCGTCTTCCAGGTGCGGCGCTTCACGGGTGTCCGGCCACGGGTGGGACCCATCGTGGCCACGCTGCTGGTCGCGGCCACCTGCGCCAGCATCCCGGCCGCGGCGCTCGTGCTGCTGCGCGGGGCCGACTCCCTGTCGCTCGTCCTGGCGATCGTGGGGGCCGGGGTCCTCCTCGGGGGCTACTGCCTGCTCGACCGCAGGCGTCTGCGCCTCGACACGCTCTTCGGGTCCCGCTCCTGACCCTGCCCGGCCCGGTCCCGGCGGTGCAGCCGGGGCGTCAGTCGGACGGAGGTCCGAGCAGCTGCTCGGCGCCGGTGAGCAGGTCCCGCAGCTGAGCCGGCTGGATCCACAGGGTCTCCCAGCCCCCCGCCCCCACGGCGAGGGTCGCGGCACGCTCGACCACGGTGAGGGCGTAGAGGGCGGCCACCGCCGGCCAGCTCTCCCGCGGGGTGCCGAGACCCCGCAGGTGTCCGGCGGCCGCCTCCGAGGAGGCCCGCAGCAGCGCACCGCCGAGCTCGGCCCCCTGCTCGCGCCGGATGCTCCACATCCAGTGCAGTGCGTCCAACCCGGCCGTCGCGTCCGGCTCGCTGGACTCCCAGTCCCAGCACCACAGCACGTCCTCCGCGTCCCGGGCGGTGTTCCACGGGGTCAGGTCGCCGTGCCAGCGGCTCGCGACCGGGACGGGCTGAGGTCGCTGCTCCAGTCGCCCGAGCGAGGGCGGAGGCCCGCTCGGCCAGCTCGCGGGTCAGCGGGGCCGAGCCCAGGTGCGACGTCCTGTCCCGCAGGGCCCGGAAGTGGGCGGTCGTGGCCATGGCTGCGCGACCGGTGAGCGGGCACAGGTCGGCCAGCTCGGCGACCCGCAGCACCGCCGCACTGCCGCGCACCCCCCGGCTGCTGGCCGGCAGGGGGGAGGAGACCAGGAAGGGCTGGTCGTGCCAGGTGCCGCGGGTCAGCAGCGTGGGGACGCGGACACGGCCCCGTCCTCCGGCCAGCGACTCGAGCACGTCGGCCTCGTTGCCGACGAACTCGCTGGTGGTGGGGCTCCACCCGAACTTCGCGAAGCCGGCCGGCGCGCCGGCCGGGGTCACCAGCTGCAGGGTGGCCTTGCCGTTGGCCCCCGGACGGATCCCGATCGAGGCGCTGAGCCCGGGGGTGCCGAGCGCGGCGGACAGCACCTCGAGCGGGGTCAGGGCCGCTTCGACGTCCAGGAGCCCGGTGGGGCCGGGGGCGCCAGGACCGCCGACGGGCCCGGTGGTCCGCCGGTCCAGCGTGAGCCAGTCCGGCAGCACCGGCAGGCGCAGGCCCACCCCGGCGCCCAGGGTGGCGCGCTGGGCGTTGATCCGCGGGGTGCGCAGACCCCGGTAGTTGGTCAGCCCCGCGACCGTGACCCGCGTCCCGGCCCCGGGGACCAGCAGCCGCGCCCGGTCCAGGCTCGGCACGACGCGGTAGCTCTCCACGGTCTCCCACCCCGGCTCGTCGGGCACCGTCCGGCCGCGGCCGGTGCGCAGCCGCACGTGGCCCGGCTCGAGCAGCGGCCGCCAGAGCTGTCGGACGAGGAAGCGCAGCGGCCCGGGGACGGCCGGGTCGACCGCGGCGGGGCCATCGGGAGCGGGCATGGCCGAAGGCTACCCACGCGGCCCGACCGGGCCGGGCGCCGCCCGGGACGCACGACAGCGGCCGTGGACCCGCCCGGAGGTCCGGGGGATCCACGGCCGCTGAGGGCCCACCTGTCGGTCAGCGGGTCATCATCGACAGCTTGAAGGCGTTCTGGGCCAGCATGCTGGTCCCGTTGTCGACCTTGTAGGCGACGACCTGGCCGTCGGCGTCGGTCTTGTCGCGGTTGAACAGCAGCCCGCCGGCGAGACCCAGCGCCTTCATCTGGGTGCGCAGGCCGGTCATGTAGCTGGCCACCGAGGCGTCGCCGTGGGAGAGGTCGTCACCGAACTCGCCGAGGTAGACGGGCTGACCCTTGTACCAGGTGCGGCCCTTGAGCCAGGTCAGGGTCGGGCTGACCGTCTGGGCGAAGGTCTCCGAGGCCGAGTGCGTGTCGGTGGAGTACGGGTCGTAGGCGTAGTAGTCGACGCCGACCAGGCCGGCCCCGATGGGGTCGATCTTGGTCTTGTCGAAGCCGCCGAACCAGTAGCCGACGCGAGCCTTGGGGGCCTGGGCGTGGACCCGGGAGGCGAACCTGTTCCAGGCCTTGTCGTAGTCCGCGAGGCTCGGCGGGGTGGTGCCGAACTGCTTCTGGTTCAGCTTGACCTCGAACTCGTGGTCCAGGGTGAGGAACAGGGGCGCGTCGATGCTGGCCGCTGCGCCGGCGTACTGGTCGATCCAGACGTCAGCGGCGCCGGAGCCGATCTGGGCCAGCGTGTAGCCGGACCCCTTGGAGGTGACGGTCAGGAAGGGCTTGATGCCCTTGGCCGCACGCGCCTTCTCGGCGGGGACGTTGATGGTCTGGCTCCCCTGGTAGTACGACGAGGCGATGTCGGGGTAGGCGCCGAACGAGGCCTTGGCGGCGTCGTCGGTGGTGGGACCGCCGTTGTAGGCACCCAGCAGCGGCAGGGCGACCGGCGTCGGGGTCGGCGTGGGGTCGGGTCGGCGTGGGCGTCGGCGTCGGCGTGGGCGTGGGCGTCGGCGTGGGGGTCGGCGTCGGCGTCGGCGTGGGCGTCGGCGTGGGCGTGGCGTCGGCGTGGGCGTCGGCGTGGGCGTCGGCGTCGGCGTGGGGTCGGCGTCGGCGTGGGCGTCGGCGTGGGGGTCGGCGTCGGCGTGGGGGTCGGGGTGGGGCTCGGCTTCTTGGGGACCTGCGTGATCCGGACGTTGTCCACGTCGAAGCTCGCGCCCTTGGCCAGGTTGAACACCCGCACGTCGGCGTCGAGGCTGCTGCCGGTCCGCTCGGTGGTCACGGTGAAGGTGACCGTCTTCCAGCCCTTGCTCGGGATCGAGAAGTACTCGCGGGAGACGCTGGTGGTGCCGCCGTAGGTCTGCAGGGCGCGCAGCGCGCCGTTGACGACCGGTCGGTCGGTCCGGACCTGGGCCGAGAGCAGGTAGACGTCGCCGGCGGTGGTGCGGGCGACCGCGCGGCCCTCCGTGCGCAGGGCGACGGTGGCGCGACGGGTGGTGACGACCCGGGCGAAGCGGTGACGGCTCTTGGCGTGCTTGCGGATCTTGATCGTGGCGTGCTTGGCGGGGTGCCAGTTGCGCGCACCGTGCTCGAAGCTCCCGTTGGCAACCAGATTCCTCCCAGAAACATGGTTGCCGGCGGCGCTCGAGGCGGCGGTGTGGGTGGCGGCGTGGGCGAGGCTCGTGCCGAGCGTGACGGGGGCGGTCACGACGAGGGCGAGCGAGGCCATGGCGACCGTGGAACGGATGGATCTGCGTCCGCGCTGGCCATTGTGCTGAGGATGGCTCATGGGTATCCTTTACCTTCCTGGGGCTGGTGCTCTGGGGGGATCGGTGCGTCTTCAGGGCGTGCTTTCTCTCGTATGGGGTGTCGGCATCCGGTGTTCGCCGGTTGAGGTCGGGTCACGACTGCTCGCGTGCGTCTAGACCGGTCGGTCAAATCTCGTGTGATCGCCCCCCAACCGCCGCGAAAGGATGCCCGTCATCTCCGCCCTGCCCCCGCCCGCTGCCGCGGCCACCGACGACCACGCCTTCGCCGCCTGGGCGGCCACCGTCGCCGGAGCACTGCTCACCGAGGTGCGCACCCAGGGGCTGGAGGGCTCGCGAGCTGAAGGACGCCGGCGACCTGGCCGCCCACGACCTGCTGATGTCCATCTGTGCCGAGCACCGGCCGGACGACGCGGTGCATGTCGGAGGAGAGCAAGGCGAGCATCGCCGACACCGGCCGGCTCACCGCCCGGCGGGTGTGGATCATCGACCCGCTCGACGGCACCCGTGAGTTCTCCGAGCCGCCCCGCGACGACTGGGCCGTGCACGTCGCGCTGTGGCAGGACGGGGAGCTCGTCGCCGGCGCGGTGGCCCAGCCGGGTCTCGGGCACGACCTTCGACACCGGGCACCCGCCCGCTGCGTGCCGCCGCGCACGGCGGAGCGGCCCCGCATCGCGGTCAGCCGCACCCGCCCGCCGCCGTTCGTCGCAGGCCTGGCCGAGGAGATCGGCGCCGACCTGGTGCCGATGGGCTCGGCCGGGGCCAAGGTGATCTCGGTGGTGCGCGACGTGACCGACGCCTACGTGCACGCCGGCGGGCAGTACGAGTGGGACTCCGCCGCCCCGGTGGCCGTCGCCCGGGCCGCCGGCCTGCACACCAGCCGCATCGACGGCTCGCCCCTGGTCTACAACCAGGAGGACGTGATGCTGCCCGACCTCGTCGTGTGCCGCCCCGAGCTGGCCGACGTCGATCCTGGAGTACGTCCGCCGCACCGGCGTGGAGTGAGCGCCGAGCTCGGCCACCGCCGCCGGTGACGCTGCTGTGGGACGCCGACGGCGTGCTGCAGCGCGTGCCGCGCGGCGGCGAGGAGTCGATGCGCCCGGCGCTGGAGGGCGCAGGTCGACGACGTCGACGGCTTCCTGGCCGAGGCGTTCGCGGCCGAGCGCCCCGCCCTGGCGGGCACGGAGAGCTGGCTCGAGGTGCTGCCCGGACTGCTGGAGCGCTGGGGCATCGCCGGCGCCTACGACCACATGGTCCGCACGTGGCTCAGCATCGAGCCCCTCGAGACGACGCACGCGCTGCTGCGCTCCCTGCGTGAGGCCGGCGTGCGCTGCTACCTCGCCACCAACCAGGCGCAGCAGCGCGGCGAGCACATGCGCGACGTTCTGGGCTACGGCGGACTGTTCGACGGCTCCTTCTACTCCTACGAGATGGGCGTGGCCAAGCCCGACCCCGGCTACTTCCGGCACATCGTCCAACGGCTCGACATCGAGCCGGAGACCGCGCTGTTCCTCGACGACCGGCTGGACAACGTCCTCTCGGCCCGGTCGGTCGGGCTGCGCGCCGAGGTCTGGTCCTACCGGGAGGACCTGGCGGTGCTGCGCGACCACCTGCGCCGCCACGGCGTGCCCCTGCCCCATCCGGCGGGCGTGGGTGACCCGGGTGCGGACGGGCGTGGGCCTCAGCCCTCGTCCGGCTCCTCCGGCGTCGCCTGACCCTCGCGCTCGTCGCGCTCGGCCCACTCCAGCAGGGGGCGCAGGTCGAACGCGCTGTCGTCGATGCCGGCGTGCAGGTCCCCCAGCTCGGCGAACCGGGCGGGCACCGTGGCGATCGTGCAGTCCTGCGGCTCCACGTCGTCGACCTCGTCCCATCGGATCGGGGTGGACACGGTGGCGTCCGGGTTGCCGCGCACGGAGTAGGCGGCGGCGATGGTGTGGTCGCGGGCGTTCTGGTTGTAGTCGACGAACAGCTGGGTGGGGTCCCGGTCCTTGCGCCACCACGTCGTGGTGACCTCGGGGCTGCGCCGCTCCACCTCCCGCGCGAAGGCCAGCGCCGCCCGTCGTACGTCGGAGAAGCCGTGCTCGGGGGCGATGCGCACGTAGACGTGCATCCCCGACCCGCCGGACGTCTTGGGATAGCCGGTCGCGCCCAGCTCGTCGAGGACCTCGTGCGTCACGTGGGCCACCCGCCGCACGACGTCGTAGCCGCAGTCCTCGCCGGGGTCGAGGTCGATGCGCCACTCGTCCGGCTTCTCGGTGTCCGCGCGGCGGCTGTTCCAGGGGTGGAACTCCACCGTCGACATCTGCACCGCCCACACGACCTGGGCCAGCTCGGTGACGCACAGCTCGTCGGCGGTCCTGCCCCAGCGGGGGAAGTGCACCTGCACGGTCTCCATCCAGGGCGGCGCTCCTGACGGCAGCCGCTTCTGGTGCACCTTGGCCCCGGGCTCGCCGGTCACGCCGCCGGGGAAGCGGTGCAGCATGCAGGGCCGCTCGCGCAGGGACCGCACGATGCCCTCGCCCACCGACAGGTAGTAGTGCACGAGGTCGAGCTTGGTCTCACCGCGCGAGGGGAAGTAGACCCGCTCGGGGTTGCTGACCCGCACCACCCGGTCGTCGACCTCGATCTCGACGGCCGGGGACGTGGACCTGGCCACCGCCGTTCCTCAGGACGACCAGTGCATGGACCGGCCGAGGTGCTCCTCGAGCGCTCGGTTGTGCGGGGCGTAGTAGGCCCGCAGCTCCTCGGCCTGCGGCTCCGGGACGCTCGACTTGCGGTGCGAGGCGTTGAAGGTGCGCGTGGTCGGCAGCGTGTGCCGCCCGATCCGCAGGAAGTCGCAGGTCTGGTCGAAGACCCGCTGCGGGTCGGCGTACATCTCCTCCGAGGTGAGCACCAGCAGCTGCTCGGCGGGGAAGACCGAGGTCCAGTGCAGCAGCTGGGGGAGGTACACCCCGCGCGAGCGGTAGGTGTACCAGTCGTGCGCCTCGCTGTAGTACGACGGGTCCGCGGTCATCCGCTCGACCTCGCCGGCCAGCCGGTCCGGCTCCGCGGCCAGCGCCTCGCCGAAGGGCAGCGGCTCGACGCCGTTCTGCGTGCGCTCCTGGTACTGCGACCAGGCCCGCTCCACGGGGTCGCGGAGCAGGGCGACGGCCTTGACGTCCGGTGCCACCTCGCGGGCGGCGGGTGCGATGCGCGGGTCCCACATGTAGTAGGGGGAGGCCTCACCGCCGACGGGGGCGTAGCCCAGCCGGCGCTCGACGCGCTGGCGGTGCGGGCGGGAGTGGAAGTGCGAGCGGTACCAGCCCTCGCCGCGGTGCTGCTCCTTGAAGAAGTAGTCGGTGCTCTTCTTCCCCCGGTTGCTGGGGAAGAGGCCGAGCACGCCGGGGTGCATGAGCAGGTAGTTCCACATCGAGGTGGTGCCGCCCCGCTTGGTGCCCACGACCAGGAAGTCCGGGCCGGGGCGCTGCGAGACCGTCGTCACCGCGTACCCCCGGGTGACGGTGTTCGCGGCGTCCTTGACCCAGCGCGGGGACCGGTCCTTCAGCTGGCTCATCGTCGGCATGCGCAGAAGTCTAGGGTCCGAGCGCGCGGCGCGTGGTCACTCCCCGAAGACCAGGACCGGGCGCTCCAGCTGGCCGTTGAACTGGTCCGTGGCGCCCGTCACCACCGATCCGTCGTGCGCCAGCTTGCCGCCGACGGCGATGGGGATGTCCGGGTCGGCGAAGGTGACCGAGCCGATGGGGCCGGTCTCCTCGTCCGACCACCGCTGCAGGGCGCCGCCCGGCGGGAACGAGGTGACCTCGACCCGCAGGGTGTCGCGCTCCCGGACGCACCGGATCCGGTACCACTGCTCGGGGACCAGGGGACGCCGGCTGCGGACGACGAGGGTCCCCTCGTCGCCGCGCACCGTGCAGGCGGCCCGGTCCTTGTCGACCTCCGCCTTGAAGAGCGCCTTGTCGCTGGACAGGCCGCGCTGCAGGACGTTGTCGCCGTTGTCCTCCGGCCGTCCGCGGGAGACCCGGTCCAGCCGGACGTCGGCCCCCCACTCCATCTCCCGCACCCCGGGGTCCAGGTCGCCGCTGACGGGCACGGCCCGCACCACGGCGCGGGGGTAGCTCGCCGCGCGGCTGAACCGGGGGTAGCGCAGGGCCACGCCCCCGTGCTCCGAGGCCACGGTGCTCAGCCGACCGCCGTCGGTGGTCGAGACCCCGAGCCGCAACCGGGCCGACCCCAGCTGCGTCAGGTCCGGGGTGGCCCCGGGAGCACCGAGGTCGAGCCGGAGGACGGAGCCGTCGTCCGCGCCCGAGGTGCCTGGCCCCGATCCGTCGCCCTGGCAGGCGGTGAGCAGCAGGGCGGCCGCCAGGAACGCCGAGACGCCGGCCGGCGCCCTCGTCCTCGCATCCACCGGGCCAGCATGCCAGAGCCGGACGGACCGGGTGGCGTTTCCAGGCGAGGGGAGGAGGACGGGGCGCCGACCGGCGTCGGCGGTCCGCAGTGGCTCGGTCAGCCGCTGACCAGGGCGCGGTAGGCCGAGATCGACGGGGCGTCACGCAGCTCGAAGTCACCGTTGTTGGTGGACTGGAAGTAGGTGACGAACGAGGCGCCGTTGGTCTTGAAGTAGGCGCCCATGGCGGTGAGCCACTTGGCCCGTCCGGTCCCGGCGGAGTCGCCCGGGATGCGGTTGGAGCCGGTCTCCGCGATGCCCCACGGCTTGCCCGAGGCCTTGCCGGCCGCCACCGTGCTGGAGAACAGCGTGGACGGCGAGGTGTAGGCCGTCGCGCCACCGTGCGCGTTGTTGTAGGGGTCGAAGGCCACGACCGAGGTGTAGTCGCTCCCCGCGTAGTAGTCGCGCCAGTTGCGCTTGCTGGCCGCCTCGGTGGTCCACCCGGTCAGGACCATGGTGGGGAAGAGGTTCGTCCGGCAGAACGACGACGCCAGGGTCGACAGGTGCTGGAACGCCGCCCGGTACTGCGCGGCGGTGAACTGACCGCTGTTGATCATCGGCTCGGGCTCGTGGATGTAGTTCCACAGGATCGGCCGGTCCGTGGGCGCCGTGGAGAAGAACGTCCTCATGGCGGCGTCGTACTTGCCGGCGCTGACGTCCTTGGGGGCCATCCGGAACGAGTTGATGACACGCGCCCGGACAGCGGGGCGCTGCGGCGGGACCACGCGTTGGAGGGCGGGACGCCCGGGTCGAAGATGCGCACCGCGGGCATCCGCCCGAAGTTCGCGTCCTGCTTCGCCACCGACTGGGCGAGCGAGAGGTTGGAGCTGCTGGTGAGGCTGGTCCCGAACTTGGTCTTGCCCGGGGTGTAGGTCGGTGCCTTGGAGCACGCCGCCGAAGCGGTCGTGGCGGCGGGAACGGTCAGTGCGGTCATACCGGCTGCGATGAGTCCTACGGACAGGAACGTCGCCGGGAGAGTCAGTCCAGCGGATCGCCGCCGGAGTCGTGGAAGAAGTGTCTGCATTAGGCCTAGTGCGCCCTTCGGTGTCGTCGGCCCCCCGATTGCGGGGCGCACTCTACGCAGGCATCAGACGATTTTTACAAATGCGACGACCGTCACCAGAGCCGTCGAGAACGCTTCTCGGACAGTGGTCCGGACCGGTTCCGTCGGGGCGCAGGACGACCTGACGGGGCGTGGGGCCGGCCGGTCTCAGGCTTTTTTCAGGCGTGAGAGAAACCCGAGGTGACGTACGTCGTAGACAGCAGCGACCGGGGCCCGTAGGGTCGTCCGGTTTTGCCCGGACCGCCCGGGACGAGGGGTGCTCGTGAGCGTGGAGGTGTCCCAACCCAACTAGACCAGTAACGTAACCGCGACTGCCGCTGCGTCGTTGGTAGGGCCGCCCGAAGCGACCCGCAAGGGTTCGCCTACCCGGCATCGCGGACCAGGAAACGCGGACGACGCCGTAAAGAACCTGGCCCGATATGACTAGGTCTGTACCGCCCGAGCCGACCCTCGCCGGATCCGGGCACCGTCCGGTACGCTGGAGTCCGGGGATTCTTGGCCTGCATGCAGCGGGTCATCCTTTTTCTGTGCCGGGGGGCATACATGTGGGGTAGGAAGTTCAGCGCGCTCGTCATGTCCGGAGCGGCTCTCGTCGGCACCGGACTGGCCCTGACGCCCGTCACGTCGGCCACCGCCGCGCCGGCCACACCGGCCGCGGCCACGATGGGCACCACCGCCGACCAGGCGGCCGGCTCCTGCTGGGAGATCAAGCAGGTCCGGCCCTCGGCGGCCGACGGGGCCTACTGGCTGCTGACCCCGGCCATGACCGCACCGCAGCAGTTCTACTGCGACATGACCACCGACGGCGGGGGCTGGGTGCTGGTCGGCAAGGGTCGCGACGGCTGGGTCACCGACTACGACGGCAAGAGCGCCGAGTCCACCCTGACCACCCCGGGGCTGTCGCCGATGAGCGCCGCGACCTCGCAGCTGCCGTCGCGTCGCATCGACGCCCTGCTCAACAAGGCCCCGGTGACCTCCCTGTCCGACGGGATCCGGCTGCGTCGGGCCAAGGACGCCACCGGCACCACCTGGCAGGAGGACCGGCTCAAGTTCTCCAAGGGCGACCGCTGGACCTGGACGTTCGGGGCCGCGCACCCGATGAGCTCCTACTCCATCGACGGTGTCAGCACCTCGGGCGGCACGACCACGAGCTTCGGCACCGACAACTCCTTCAAGCGGGTCATCAACACCACCAACACCGCTCAGGGGTTCCACCTCGGCTTCGCCTACGGCTCCGGGGTCGCCGGCACCAACGCCACCACCACCTACCTCTGGTCGAAGACCAACAACGCCGGTGGGGCCCTGCCCTTCACCCAGGTGTACCTGCGTCCCAAGGTGCTCTCCACCGACGCCGGCTTCTCGGCCGTCCCGGACGGCGGGACCGCCGCCTCCGCCCAGACCTCCGTCGCCTCCTCGGTGGCCGACGACCTGCCCTGGCACGTCTCCGGCCTGGCCGGCAGCGCCGCCACCGAGGGCAACGTGGAGGTGCAGGCCTTCACCCAGTCCGGCAACACCATGTACGTCGGCGGCAACTTCAAGTACGCCCAGCGGGGGGCGGCCTCCACGGGCGCCGACCAGGTCGCCCAGCCGTTCCTGGCCGGCTTCGACGTCGCCACCGGCGAGCTCGTGACCTCCTTCCGGCCCGTGCTCAACGAGCAGGTCCGGGCCCTGGCCACGCTGCCGAACGGCGACGTGGTCGCGGGCGGTGACTTCAGCTCCGCCAACGGTGCTGCGGCCACCGGCATCGTCGCCCTGGACCCGACCACCGGCGCGACCGACCCGGCCTGGAACGTCAAGCTGGAGAACCGCACCACCGCGGGCGTGCTCGCGGTCCAGACGCTGCGGGTCGGCGGCAACCAGCTCTACATCGGCGGTTCCTTCACCCACGTCACCGGCGGGACGTCGGCCACCGCGGCGTACATGCGCAACGGCGCCTCGGTCTCGGTCACCAACGGCGCGCCCCGGCGCGACTGGAACCCGAACTTCAACGGGACCGTCCTGGACGTGGACCCCTCCGAGGACGGCACCCGGGTCTACTTCAGCGGGTTCTTCAGCACCGAGAACGGTGCGGCGGCCAAGAGCGTCGCCGCGGTCTCCACCGCCGCCGGCGCCGCCCTGGTCACCCCGGCCTGGGCCCCCACCTGGAGCTCGACGGGCAAGTTCTACCAGCGGGCCATCGAGGAGGTCGGCAGCAACGTCTACGTCGGCGGCTCCGAGCACTCGCTGTTCCAGTTCAACACCTCGACGCTCGCCCGGACCGCCGGTCACATCATGATGGACAAGGGCGACATCCAGGCGATCGCCGACTCCGGCACCGGGGTGCTCTACGCGGGCTGCCACTGCAACCAGTTCAACTACACCAACTCGTTCAACTGGCCCAACATCGGGACCGACTGGACCCAGGTCGACGCCATCACCTGGTTCGGCGCCTACAACTCGACCACCGAGGCCACCCTGCCGGCGTTCACCCCGACCATGACCTCGCGGCTGGGCTCGGGCGTCTGGGCGATCCAGACCGACAGCAACGGCCGCGTCTGGGCCGGCGGGGACCTGGACTCCGCCAAGACCAAGACCTCGGCGACGCAGTGGGCCGGCGGGTTCACCCGCTTCTCGCTCAACGACTCCACGGCCCCGACCACGCCGAGCGGTCTCACCGCCACCGGCACGACGGCCACCAGCACCACGCTGGGCTGGTCCGCCTCCAGCGACGCCACCGCGGTGACGTACCAGATCCTGCGTGACGACCGGGTCATCGCCACCACCACGGCCCGGACCGCGACCGTCCCGCTCGGCGGCGACAACCGGTTCTTCGTCAGGGCCGCCGACACCTCGGGCAACGTCTCGGCCAGCACGCCGGTCGTGGTGGCCACCGCCAAGGCGAACGTGCTGCCCACCGCAGCGTTCACCTCGAGCATGAACCTGCGCACGGCCAGCTTCGACGCCAGCACGTCCACCGACACCGACGGCACCATCACCGGCTACGCGTGGACCTTCGGCGACGGCGGCACGGACACGGGTCGCACCCCGACCCACACCTACGCCACCGCCGGCACCTACCCGGTCACGCTGACCGTCACCGACGACGCCGGCGGCACGGCCAGCACGACGGCGTCGGTCACCACCGCCGCGCAGGCCACGACCGACACCGTCGTGGTGGCCAAGAAGTCCGACTGGGCTTGGCGCTACGCCCTCGGGGCCCCGGCCGCCGGCTGGAAGTCCAACGGGTTCGACGCCTCGTCGTGGAGCACCGGCAGCGCGGTGCTGGGCTTCGGCACCACCGGGCTGGGCACGAACATCGACACGTTCGCCGACCCGGCCACCCGTCCGCAGACGGCGTACTTCACCAGGACGTTCGAGGTCCCCGACGCGTCGGCCGCCACCAAGCTGGTGCTGAGCACCATCGGTGACGACGGAACGGTGGCCTACGTCAACGGCACCGAGGTCGGCCGGGTCAACATGCCGGCCGGGGCGATCAGCACCACGACGTACGCCTCGTCGGCCCGCAGCACCGCCACCGCGAACGCGAACCCGGTCACCTTCACCGTGCCGGTCTCGCTGCTCACCTCGGGCACCAACACGGTGTCGGTCGAGACGCACGTCAACTTCCGACGGACGACCGACCTGAGCTTCGACCTGCAGGCGACGCTGACCAGCACGCAGCCGTAGCCCGTCAGGACCGGCAGCACCGAGCAGCGCACCGACGCCCCCACTCGCTCAGCCGGGTGGGGGCGTCGGCGTGTGCGGGGCAGGGCGCCCTGCAGCGTGTGATCAGGCCAGCCGCTCGTGGGCGATGCGCTCGCCGATCCCGACCAGCAGCCGCTCGGCGTCGCGGATGCTCACCGCCGGGTCCGGCTCCACGTCCGTGAGGGGGTAGGCGGCGGCGATCCCCGCCGAGCGGAGCACGTCCTCGCCCAACAGGCACCGGCCGGCCACGGCCACCACGGGCACTCCCGTGCCGCGCACCGCGCGGGCGACCCCGACGGGAGCCTTCCCGGACAGGGTCTGCTCGTCCAGCGAGCCCTCACCGGTCACCACGAGGTCCACGCCCCGGCCCAGGGCGTCGTGGAAGCCGACCAGGTCCAGCACCAGCTCGATGCCGGGGGTCAGGTCGGCGCCGAGCAGGGCGCAGGCCGCGAACGCCGTCCCGCCGGCGGCTCCGGTGCCGGGCCGCTCAGCCACGTCGGTGCCCGTGGTGTCGGCGACGACCCCGGCCCAGGTGGCGAGCGCGGACTCCAGGCGGGTGATGGTGGCCGGGTCGGCACCCTTCTGCGGCCCGAAGACGGCGGCGGCACCGGTGGGTCCCAGCAGCGGGTTGTCCACGTCGGTGGCCACGGTGAAGTGCACCCCGGCGACCCGCTCCGCCAGCCGGGACACCTCCAGCGAGGCCAGGTCCGCCAACGCGGCCCCACCCCGGGCCAGCTCGCGGCCCTCCCGGTCCCGCAGCACCGCTCCCAGGGCCTGGACGAGCCCGGCGCCGCCGTCGGTCGAGGCGCTGCCGCCGACCCCCAGCACGACCTCGGTCACGCCCGCGTCCAGGGCGTGGCCGACCACCTGCCCCAGCCCGTACGTCGAGGCGCCCAGCGGGTCGGGGGACCCCCCGGGCAGGAGGTCCAGCCCGGTCACCGCGGCCAGCTCGACCACGGCGAGGTCCCCGCGTCGGGCCCAGCAGGTCTCCAGGGGTACGCCGGTGGGTCCGTCCGCGGTCACCGGCACCCGGTCGTAGCCCGCGGCCAGGGCCGCCGCCACGGTGCCGTCACCGCCGTCGGCCACCGGCAGGAGCACGGTCTCGACGTCCGGGAGCACCGCGTGCAGGCCGTCGGCCACGGCCCGGGCCACCCGCAGCGCGGTCAGCGAGCCCTTGAACTTGTCCGGGGCCAGCAGCACCCGCCGGGGGGCACGGGGGTCGGGGTGGTCGGAGCGCGTCATCGGGGCAACGTACGCCCTCGTCCCCCCGGGGCGCTGTCGGTGCACCGCCGTAGACTGGGGACATCCCCTCCACCCCACGGTCGAGGGTCACATCGCGCAGGGCAGCAGGGAGCAGACGTTGAGCGTGCAGGGCCTGGCCGACCTGGTCCTCACGGACCCGACGCTGGCGGCCTCGATGGCGGACGCGCGGGCCGGCACGACGCCGGCGCTGGACCTCACCGCGCCGAGCTCGCTGCGGCCGTTCGTGGTCAAGGGGCTCGTCGACGCGGGGCGGACCGTGCTCGCGGTGGCGGCGACCTCGCGCGAGGCCGACGACCTGGTGCGGGCCCTGGGCTCGATCATCGACCCCGCGCTGGTGGCCTCCTACCCGGCCTGGGAGACGCTGCCGCACGAGCGGCTCTCTCCCCGCAGCGACACCGTCGGCCGGCGCCTGGCCGTGCTGCGCCGGCTCGCGCACCCCGGTGACGACGTGTCCAACGGTCCCCTGCGGGTGGTCGTCGCCCCCGTGCGCTCGGTCCTGCAGCCGCAGGTGCGCGGCCTGGCCGACCTGGAGCCGGTCGAGCTGACGGTGGGCTCGGAGGTCGACCTCGACGACGTCGTACGACGTCTCGCGGGCGCGGCGTACTCCCGGGTGGACCTGGTGGAGAAGCGGGGCGAGTTCGCGGTCCGGGGCGGGATCGTCGACGTGTTCCCGCCCACCGAGGAGCACCCGCTGCGCATCGAGTTCTGGGGCGACGAGGTCGAGGAGATCCGGTCCTTCGCGGTCGCCGACCAGCGCACGCTGGAGCCGGTCGGCCGGCTGTGGGCGCCGCCGTGCCGCGAGCTCCTGCTCACCGACGAGGTGCGGGCCCGCGCCAAGCAGCTGGGGGAGGAGCACCCCGAGCTGGCCGAGATCGCCGAGAAGCTGGCCGACGGCCACGCGGTCGAGGGCATGGAGTCGCTCGCCCCGGTGCTCACCGACGACATGGAGATGCTGGTCGACCTGCTCCCGGCCACGACCACCGTCCTGGTGCTGGACCCCGAGCGCGCCCGCAGCCGGGCCCACGACCTGGTGGCCACCAGCGAGGAGTTCCTCGGCGCGGCCTGGGGGGCGGCGGCCGGCGGTGGTCAGGCCCCGATCGACCTGGGCGCGGCGTCGTACCACTCCCTGGCCGACGTGCGGGCCATGAGCCTGGCCCAGGGCAAGGACTGGTGGAGCGTGTCGCCGTTCGGGCTCGACCCGGACGCCGGGCAGCACGGCGGCCCGACGCCCGGCCCCATGGTCGGCAGGCGGACGGCTGACGAGACCGACGACCGGGCGGTGGAGTCCCGGGTGCTCTCGTTCCGCGCGGTCGACGCCTACCACGGCGAGGTCGAGCGGGCGATCGAGGACGTCCGGTCCTGGCTGCGCGCGGACAGCCGGGTGGTGCTGGTGCACGAGGGCCACGGGCCCGCGCAGCGGATGGTGGAGGTCCTGCGCGAGCACGACGTCCCGGCCCGCTTCAGCGAGGGCCTGGAGGAGGAGCCGGAGCGCGGACTGGTGCACGTCACCACCGCCACCCTCGACCACGGCTTCGTCGACGAGGCCCTGTGCCTGGCGGTCCTCACCGGGGACGACCTGTCCGGCCAGCGCGCCTCGACCAAGGACATGCGCAAGATGCCGACGCGTCGCAAGCGGCAGATCGACCCCCTCGAGCTGCAGCCCGGTGACTACGTCGTGCACGAGCAGCACGGCGTCGGCCGCTACGTCGAGATGAAGCAGCGCGAGGTGCAGGGCGCCACCCGGGAGTACCTCGTCCTGGAGTACGGCTCGTCCAAGCGCGGCCAGCCCGCCGACCGGCTCTACGTGCCCACCGACGCGCTGGACCAGGTCACCCGCTACGTCGGCGGGGAGCAGCCGTCCCTGGACCGGCTCGGCGGCGGCGACTGGGCCAAGCGCAAGGGCCGGGCGCGCAAGGCGGTCAAGCAGATCGCGGCCGAGCTCATCAAGCTGTACGCCGCGCGCCAGGCCACCCGCGGCCACGCCTTCGGCCCGGACAGCCCGTGGCAGCGCGAGCTGGAGGACGCCTTCCCCTTCGTCGAGACGCCCGACCAGCTCTCCACCGTGGACGAGGTCAAGCACGACATGGAGCAGCAGGTCCCCATGGACCGGCTGGTGTGCGGCGACGTGGGCTACGGCAAGACCGAGATCGCGGTGCGGGCGGCGTTCAAGGCGGTCCAGGACGGCAAGCAGGTGGCGGTCCTGGTGCCGACCACGCTGCTGGTCCAGCAGCACTTCTCGACGTTCAGCGAGCGCATGTCGGGCTTCCCGGTGATC
This sequence comes from uncultured Actinomycetota bacterium, assembly GCA_963750345.1. GTDB lineage: Bacteria > Actinomycetota > Actinomycetes > Propionibacteriales > Nocardioidaceae > Nocardioides_B. The sequence continues at coordinate 196,364 of CAVVQH010000015.1, forward strand.
CTCAAGGGGCTCTCGCGCTTCCAGACCGACAAGGAGGCCGCCGCCGTCATCGAGGAGCTGCGCGAGGGCACCGTCGACATCGTCATCGGCACCCACCGGCTGCTCAACCCCGACATCACCATGAAGAACCTGGGCCTCATCATCGTCGACGAGGAGCAGCGCTTCGGGGTGCAGCACAAGGAGCAGATGAAGCGGCTGCGCACCAGCGTCGACGTGCTGTCCATGTCGGCCACCCCCATCCCGCGCACCCTGGAGATGGCCATCACCGGCATCCGGGAGATGTCCACCATCACCACCCCGCCCGAGGAGCGGCACCCGGTGCTGACCTACGTGGGCGCCTACGAGGACCGCCAGCTCATCGCCGCCATCCGCCGGGAGCTGCTGCGCGAGGGCCAGGTGTTCTTCATCCACAACCGGGTGCAGAGCATCGACAAGGCGGCCGCCAAGATCCGCGCCCTGGTGCCGGAGGCCCGGGTGGGTGTCGCGCACGGCCAGATGGGGGAGCACCAGCTGGAGCAGGTCATGCTGGACTTCTGGGAGAAGCGTTTCGACGTCCTGGTCTGCACCACCATCGTGGAGTCCGGGCTCGACGTCTCGAACGCCAACACCATGGTCATCGAGCGTGCCGACACCCTGGGGCTCTCCCAGCTGCACCAGCTGCGGGGGCGGGTCGGCCGGGGCAGCGAGCGGGCGTACGCCTACTTCCTCTACCCGCCCGACAAGCCGCTGACCGAGACGGCCCACGAGCGGCTGGCCACCCTGGCCCAGCACTCCGACCTGGGTGGCGGCATGGCCATCGCCATGAAGGACCTGGAGATCCGCGGGGCCGGCAACCTGCTGGGCGGCGAGCAGTCCGGCCACATCGCCGACGTGGGCTTCGACCTCTACGTCCGGCTCGTCGGGGAGGCGGTCTCGGAGTTCCGCGGCGACGCCGAGCCCGACCAGCCCGAGATGCGCATCGAGCTGCCCATCGACGCCCACCTGCCGCACGACTACGTGCCCAGCGAGCGCCTTCGGCTGGAGATGTACAAGCGGCTGGCCGAGGTGCGCAGCGACGCCGACGTGGACGCCATCCGCGAGGAGCTCCTCGACCGGTACGGCGAGCCGCCGTCGGCGGTGGCCAGCCTCCTGCAGGTCGCCCGCTTCCGGGGCCGCGCCCGGCAGGCCGGCCTGACCGACGTCACGGTGCAGGGCAAGTACCTCCGCTTCGCGCCGGTGGAGCTGCCCGACTCCATGGTGGTGCGGCTCAACCGCCTCTACCCGGGCAGCATCGTGAAGGCCAACCTGCGTACGATGCTCGTGCCCCGTCCGACCACCGCGGTGGTCGGCGGTCAGCCGATCCGTGACGAGGCGCTGCTCACCTGGGCCCGTGAGGTGGTCGACGCGGTCGTGGACCGGGTGCCGGTCGGTGCCGCGTCGTCCTAGGCACCGGGGCCGAACCCGTGATCGCCCAGCAGCACCCCGCACCACCGCCCGTACAGCACCGCCGGAAGAGGGAGCAGTCTCCGTGAGCCGTACTCGCACCGTCAGGGGCGCCACGCTCGTCGTGGCGGCGGCGTTCGCGCTCGGCGCCTGCAGCGACCACCCCGGCACGGCGGCGGTGGTCGGCTCGGACAGCATCAGCCAGTCCCGGCTCGACGACGTCGCCACCGCCCTGTGCGCCGCCCAGGGTGGGGCGGGTCAGTCCGGCTCGGGCCAGGACCTGTCCAGCCGCGCCGCACGTCAGGGGGCCCTGGACGTGATGATCAACAGCAGCCTGTCGAAGCAGTACGCCGACTCGCTGGGCGTCGAGGCCGACCAGGAGCAGGTCTCCGCCGCGGTCACCGCCAACAAGGCCACCATCGACGCCCTGCCCTCGCGTGAGCGCTCGGCCTTCACCACCACGCTCACCGACTACGCGGAGGGCCAGCTGGCCCTCATCGAGGTCGGCCAGCAGGCGTTGCGCAAGGCCGGGACGGCCAACCCCACCCAGCAGCAGGCGCTGACCGAGGCCACCCGGCTCCGGGCCGAGTGGGCGGCGAAGAACGCCGACGTGTCGGTCGACCCCAGGTACGGCAGCTACCGCAAGGGTGCGCTGGCCGCGGGCAGCGGTTCCCTGTCGGTGCCGGTCTCGAGCGGGGCCAAGGCCGGCGCCAAGGCCACCCCGGCACCGACGTGGGTGTCGGCGCTCCCGGCGAACCAGAAGTGCAGCTGACGCTGCTGATCACCAGCCCGCGGGTCGCCCCGGGGCTGATGACCAGGTCGGCCTGGTCGGCTCTGGCCGACGCCCCGGTCCGGCTGGCCTCCTCGCTCGGCGCCCCCCTCAGCCGGGCCGTCGCCGCCGCGGGCCTGGAGGTCGAGGTGCTCGACGAGGTCTCCGGGGGGCGGCTGCTGGAGCTGGCGCGCACCCGTGACGTGGTCTGGCTCGCCGACGACGAGGAGGCCGAGCGGCTGCCCACCGAGCTCGCGGGCGCACTCGTGGACGGGCCCGACCCCTCCGGCGGTGAGCCGACGTCTTCGGAGGTGCAGGTCCAGGTGCTGCACGCGTCGTACGACGTGCCGGGTGCCCGGCTGCTCGACCTCGTGGCGGTCATGGACCGGCTGCGCACCGACTGCCCCTGGGACCGGGAGCAGACGCACACCTCGCTCGCGCCGTACCTGCTGGAGGAGACCTACGAGACGCTCGAGGCCATCGAGTCCGGCGACGCCGACCACCTGCGCGAGGAGCTCGGCGACCTGCTCCTGCAGGTGTTCTTCCACGCCCGGGTCGCCGAGGAGGCCGGTGCCGACGGGTTCGACGTGGACGACGTCGCGGCGGGGATCGTCGAGAAGCTGGTGCACCGGCACCCGCACGTCTTCGCCGGTGTCGAGGTGGAGGACGCCGACGAGGTGAACCGCAACTGGGAGCTGCTCAAGGCCCGCGAGAAGGGGCGCACCTCGGTGCTGGACGGTGTGCCCCCCGCGCTGCCGGCCCTGGCCCTGGCCGACAAGGTGCTCGGTCGCGCCCAGCGGGTGGGCGTGCACCCGGCGCCCGGCGCCCCGACCGGTGCCGCCGGGCTGGGCGGTGCTGATGTCCCGGACGCGGCGGTCGCTGCGGACGCGCTGGGCGAGCGGCTCCTACGCCTGGTGGTGGAGGCCAGGGCCGCGGGTCTGGACGCCGAGCAGGAGCTGCGTGGAGCGGTACGCCGGCTGACCGGACGCGTCCGCCTCACGGAGTCCCCCTGAGGCCGAGGCGTCCCGTCCTGCGCTCCAAACGGTGCCGAGGCGTCCCCTCCTGTGCCTGAAACGGTGCCGAGGCGTCCCTTCCCGCGGGTCTGGAGGTGCCGAGGCGTCCCGTCCTGTGCCCCCACTGCGCGAACACCGCGCAGGAAGGGACGCCTCGGCGGGATGCGTCGCGCACGAAGGGACGCTTCGGCGGGGTACGTCGCGCAGGAAGGGACGCCTCGGCGGGGTACGTCGCGCAGGAAGGGACGCCTCGGCGTCAGGGGGGCGGGGGACCGGGCTGCAGGGCGTCCCACCCCAGGCTGACCCCGCCGCGGCGCTGGGCCAGGCCGGCCATCCGGGACCGCTCCTGGGAGCAGTGCAGGGCATCCAGCAGCTGCACCCGCGCGAGCACGAGGCGTTCGCCCTCGAGGGCCGCCCACGCCCCGGCATCCGCCGGAGCCGCCTCGGCGGGCGGGCCGGAGCTGCACCACGGCGTACCCGTCCTGGGCCGCCACGGCCACGGCGTCGTCCACCTGCTCGGCGGGCAGCACCAGGTGGTGTCGCAGCACCGCCACCGCGCTCGGCTCCCACCGGGGCTCGTCGCGCTCCGCCCGGGCCAGTGCCGCGGAGCCGGCCTCGGCGTCGTCGAAGCTGGACGCGACCACCACGAGGTCGTCGCGGCCGGGGTCCAGGGCCGGCTCGGGGGGCGTACGACGCCACCGGTCCCACCAGCGACGCGGGCCGCGGGAGACCGGAGCGGGGACCATGTCCGCGAGCCTGTCAGACGGGGCGGGTCAGGCCTCCGGGAGGGTGGCCAGCGTGTAGCGCACGTCTTGGCGCAGCACCACCGAGCCGTCGGCGGTGCGGCTGCGCTCGAGCAGCTCCGTCGCCTCGGCCATCAGGCCGGCCCGGCGCTCCTCCGGGACCAGCCCCCAGAAACGTCGCTGGCCGGTGCCCATGCTCCACGCCCGCCACTGCGCCGCGTCGGCGAAGCGGACCTCGAGCGGCTCGCGCACCGTCCGTACGTCGACCCCGCCGGCCTCGCGCATCAGCCCCTCGACCCCCTCGTCACTGCCGAACGGGGTCTCGACGCCCCGGGTGCGTGGGTCGAGCAGCCCGGGTGGGAGGTGGGGGTGGAAGAGCGCGTCGACCGCCGTCCAGGTCTCGTCCTGCGCGCCGAAGGTGGTGATCCCGACCCGCCCACCGGGTCGGACCAGGCGCAGCCAGTGCCCGAGGGCGGCGCCGGGGTCGGGCAGGAAGAACAGCACCAGCGACGCCGTGAGGAGGTCGAAGGACCCGGCGGGCAGCGGCGGACGGGTGGCGTCGAGCAGCACCGCGCGGACGTTGTCCAGGCCGGCGCGCTCGGCGGCGGCCCGGGTGTGCGCGACCATCACCGGTGAGATGTCGGCGGCCGTGACCGTGCCACCGGGCCGCACCGCCTCGGCCACTCCGAGGGCGACGGCCCCGCGTCCCGAGCCGAGGTCGAGGACCTGCTCCCCGGGTCGCGGTGCCACCAGGGCGGTCAGTCGGGCGGCGATCGGCCCGAAGAACGCCACCCCGCTCTGGTCGTAGTCGTCGGCGACCGCGTCGAAGGTGCGGGCCACCCGCGCCACCGCCTCGTCCGGGCCGGCGGGGGGATCGGTGGGGGACATGGAGCCAGTGTGGACCCCGCGGGTGGCGAGCCCTCGTCGCTTCGCGCGCCTGCGCCGATAGGGTGGGCGGCGTCCGCCCGCTCATCCACCGTTCAGGAGCATCCCCGTGGCGTCCATCGAGGCAGTCGGCGCTCGCGAGATCCTCGACTCGCGAGGCAACCCCACCGTCGAGGTCGAGGTCGCCCTCGACGACGGCACCATCGGCCGCGCAGCGGTCCCCTCCGGAGCCTCCACCGGGGCCTTCGAGGCCGTGGAGCTCCGCGACGGGGGCACCCGGTACGGCGGCAAGGGCGTCCAGAAGGCCGTCGACGTCGTGCTGGAGGCCATCGCGCCGGACCTGGTCGGCTTCGAGGCCTCCGAGCAGCGCCTGGTCGACCAGCGGCTGCTCTCCCTGGACGGCACGCCCAACAAGGCCCAGTTCGGGGCCAACGCCATCCTCGGCGTCTCGCTGGCCGTGGCCCGGGCCGCGGCCGACTCGGCCGACCTGCCGCTGTTCCGCTACGTCGGCGGACCGAACGCGCACCTCCTGCCGGTGCCGATGATGAACATCCTCAACGGCGGCTCGCACGCCGACACCGGCGTGGACGTCCAGGAGTTCATGATCGCGCCCATCGGCGCGGCCACCTTCAAGGACGCCCTCGAGCAGGGCGCCAGCGTCTACCACGCCCTGAAGTCCGTGCTGAAGCAGAAGGGCCTGGCCACCGGCCTGGGCGACGAGGGCGGCTTCGCCCCCGACCTGCCCAGCAACCGGGAGGCGCTCGACCTCATCACGGTCGCGGTGGAGAAGACCGGGCTCACGGTCGGTGAGGACATCGTCTTCGCGCTCGACGTGGCCGCCTCGGAGTTCTTCGAGGACGGCTCCTACCGCTTCGAGAAGGGCTCCAAGACGTCGGCCGAGATGCAGGCGTACTACGCCGACCTGGTCGCGTCGTACCCGATCGTGTCCATCGAGGACCCGCTCGACGAGGAGGACTGGACCGGCTGGGCGGCGATGACCGCCGAGCTCGGCGAGCCGCATCCAGATCGTCGGCGACGACCTGTTCGTGACCAACGTCGAGCGGCTGGGTCGCGGCATCGCCGAGCAGTCCGCCAACGCGCTGCTGGTGAAGGTCAACCAGATCGGCTCACTCACCGAGACCCTGGACTCCGTCGACCTGGCCCACCGCAACGGCTTCCGCTGCATGATGAGCCACCGCTCGGGGGAGACCGAGGACACGACCATCGCCGACCTCGCGGTGGCCACCAACTGCGGCCAGATCAAGACCGGTGCACCGGCCCGCTCCGAGCGGGTCGCGAAGTACAACCAGCTGCTCCGCATCGAGGAGGAGCTGGACGACGCCGCGCGCTACGCGGGTCGCGGCGCCTTCCCCCGCTACCGCAGGGACAGCTGAGCAGGGCATGGCAGACGGTGGGCGGGGCTCGGACCGCCGCGCACGGTCCTCCGGGGGCGTCCACCGGCCCCCGGGCCGGCGCACGCCCGTCGGCCGGACCGCGGCGCGGGGCGCCCCGGCAGCGGCAGGCCCCGGTCGCGGCGGCCGTACGGCGTCCCCGGCCCACCGGGCGCGCCGCCGTGCTGGTCCTGGTGCTCGCTGCTGCTGATGGTGTCCTACGCCTCGAGCATGCGGGCGTTCCTGGAGCAGCGGCACCACGTCGACTCGCTGCGGGCGAGCATCGCCGCCTCGCAGTCCGAGGTCGACCGGCTGAGCCGGGAGAAGAAGCGCTGGGACGACCCGGCCTACGTCCGGACCGTCGCCCACCAGCGCTTCGGGTGGGTGCTCCCCGGCGAGATCGGCTTCCAGGTCCTCGACGACGACGGCAAGCCGCTCGACCACACCGACTCCCTGTCCAAGGCCGGGTCGGTGGCCTCCGCGGCACCGACCGCTGTGGTGGCAGTCGGCCTGGGGCAGCGTCGTCGCCGCCGGGAAGCCGGAGGTGGCCGCGCGCGACCTGCCCCGTCCGGCCACCCGCATCGACGCGCCGCCCACGGGCTCAGGCGGCTCCGGCGGGACCACGCCTTGAGCGGACCCGATGACCACGCCGTCATCGAGGCCCAGCTCGGTCGGCCGCCCCGCGCGATGCACGGCGTGGCGCACCGGTGCCCGTGCGGCAGCCCCGACGTGGTGGCGACCGAGCCGCGCCTGGAGGACGGCACCCCCTTCCCGACGACGTTCTACCTGACCTGCCCACGCGCCGCGTCCCGGATCGGGACGCTGGAGGCGTCCGGCCTGATGCGGGAGATGGCCGAACGGCTGGCCACCGACCCGGAGCTGGCGCAGGCCTACCGGCGCGCGCACGAGGCCTACCTGGCCTTCCGCACGTCGATCGCGGAGGTGCCGGAGATCGCCGGCGTCTCCGCCGGCGGCATGCCCGACCGCGTCAAGTGCCTGCACGTGCTCGCGGGGCAGTCGCTGGCCCAGGGCCCGGGGGTGAACCCGCTCGGCGACGAGGTGGTGGCCCTGCTCGGCGACTTCTGGTCGACGGGTCCGTGCGTGCCGCGGGACGGCGGACGGGCCCTCGTGACCCGGGTGGCGGCCGTGGACTGCGGCACCAACACCATCAAGCTGCTCGTCACCGACATCGACGCGGCCGCGGGCACGCAGCGCGACCTGGTGCGCGAGATGAGGATCGTCCGCCTCGGGCAGGACGTGGACCGCACGGGACGGCTGGCGGAGGCCGCCCTGGAGCGGGCGTTCGCCGCGGCCCAGGAGTACGCCGACGTGGTCGGCCCGCTCGGGGTCGAGGCCCTGCGGTTCGTGGCCACCAGCGCCGTGCGTGACGCCGGGAACGCCGAGGTCTTCGCCGAGGGGGTCGCCGCACGCCTGGGGGTGCGACCCGAGGTGGTCCCCGGGGACGAGGAGGCCGCCCTGGCCTTCGCCGGTGCGACCCGCTCGCTGCCCGTCGTACCCCGGCCGGTGGCGGTGCTCGACATCGGCGGCGGCTCGACCGAGCTCATCGTGGGGGAGCCGGCCGAGGGTGCCGACGATGGTGATGCCGGGTGCGGGCCGCCCGGTCCCTGGACATCGGCTCCGTGCGCCTCACGGAGCGGCTGATGCCCTCCGACCCGCCGACTGCCGCCGAGCTGTCCGCGACCACCGAGGCGGTGGACGCGGCGCTGGACACCCTGCCGGCGTACGGCGTGCACCTGGGCGACGCACCCACCCTGGTCGGGGTGGCCGGCACCGTCACCACGGTGGCCACCCTCCTGCTGGGCCTGACCGCCTGGGACCGGGAGCGTGTGCACCACGCCTCCTTCCCGGCCGCCGACGTGCACGACCTCGTCGGGCGGCTGCTGCCCATGACCGCCGCCCAGCGGGAGGAGGCCGGCGTGCCGCGTGGGCGCTCGGACGTGATCGCCGCCGGTGCGGTCATCCTGGACCGGGTGCTGGCCCGCTCGGGGGCCGAACGGCTCACCGTCTCCGACGCCGACATCCTCGACGGCATCGCCTGGTCGCTGGCCACGTGAGCGCGCAGCCGCTGCCGCACCCGGTCACCGGGGTGCCCTTCGGCTCCCCGGTGCCGCCGGGGACGGGCTGGCCCGGGGACCCCGCCACGCCGACCACCCCGGTGGCGCACGACGCCGACGACGTGGCCCGGCTGGCCTCGGACGCCGACCTGGACGGCGTGACCGCGGCGGTCTCGGTCTGCCGGGCCTGCGAGCGGCTGGTGGACTGGCGCGAGGGCGTGGCGGTGGCCAAGCGGGCGTCGTTCGCGGACGAGCCGTACTGGGGCCGGCCCATCGCCGGCTGGGGACCGGCCGACGCCGCCGTGCTGGTGCTGGGGCTGGCCCCGGCCGCGAACGGAGGTAACCGCACGGGCCGGATCTTCACCGGGGACCGGTCCGGGGACTGGCTGTTCGCCGCCCTTCACCGGGCGGGCCTGGCCGCCCAGGCCGACCTCGGTGCACGCCGGTGACGGCCAGCGGCTGGTCGACACCCGCATGGTCGCCGCGGTCCGGTGCGCCCCGCCCGACAACCGGCCCACCGTGACCGAGCGGGACACCTGCGCGCCCTGGCTGGTGCGGGAGGTGGCCCTGGTCGAGCCGTCCCTGCGCGTCGTGGTCTGCCTGGGGGCCTACGCCTGGGAGGCCGCCCTGCGCACGGTCCGGACGCTCGGGTACGACGTGCCGCGTCCCCGGCCCCGCTTCGGTCATGCCGCGGAGGTGGTGCTGGACGCTCCGGACGGGCGGCGGCTGACGGTGCTGGCGAGCTTCCACCCGTCCCAGCAGAACACCTTCACCGGCCGGCTGACCGAGCCCATGCTCGACGCGGTCCTCGGCCGCGCCGCCGCGCTGGCCGGCACGGTGGCGGGCACCGGGGGCAACGGGGGCGTGGAAGGATGACGCGACCGTCGCCGGCCCCCGTATCCCAACGGCAGAGGAAGAGGTCTTAAACACCTTGCAGTGTCGGTTCGAGTCCGACCGGGGGCACCGAGCCCACGTCCGTGCCGCCGCGGTGCGCCCGACCGATGACGACGAGCCTTGGCGCAGGTCGGTACGTCGACGGTCGACCGCCGTCGCACGGAGGTGCCCTCGAGGGACGCTCCGCCGCACCATCCACCCGTCGGGAGGCGGACGAAGGGAGATCCGTGGGCGACGTCAGGGTGCTGGTGTCAGGGGCGAGCATCGCAGGGCCGGCGTTGGCCCACTGGCTGCACCGTCGTGGCGCCGAGGTCACCGTCGTGGAGCAGGCACCGGGGCTGCGACCGGGTGGGCAGGCGGTGGACGCGCGCGGGGTGGCCAAGGAGGCGATCCGGCGGATGGGGCTCGACCCGGCGGTCCGGGCGGCGCGCACCGACACCGAGGGTGCGTACACGGTGGACGCGGACGGGAACGTGCTGCAGACCTACCGCGCCGACGACGACGGCGGTGACGGGTACATCTCCGAGATCGAGATCCTGCGTGGCGACCTCTCCCAGGTGCTGTACGACGACACGTGCGACCGCGTCGAGTACGTCTTCGGTGACCGGATCGCCGAGCTGACCCAGGACGCGGACGGGGTCGACGTCACGTTCGCGGGCGGGGACCGGCGACGCTTCGACCTCGTGATCGGCGCCGACGGGCTGCACTCGCCGCTGCGGGCGATGGTCTTCGGGCCGCGTGCGGAGTTCGTCCGCCACCTGGGGCTGGTGCTGGCCTTCTACACCGTGCCCAACGAGTTCGGGCTGGACCGCTGGCTGCTCGACCACCAGGACGCGGGTCGCTCGGCCGGCCTGCGACCGGTCCGGGACGCCAGCCGGGCCATCGCCATGCTGTCCTTCCCCGCGGCGGACTTCGTCATCGACCACCGCGACGTGGAGGCGCAGAAGCGGCTGCTGCGCGAGCAGATGGCCGGCTTCGGCTGGGAGACCCCGCGCATCCTTGCGCACCTGGACGACACCCCGGACTTCTACCTCGACCAGGTCGCCCAGGTCGTGATGGACCGCTGGTCGAGCGGCCGGGTGGGACTCCTGGGGGACGCGGCGTTCAGTGCCTCACCGATGTCGGGTGCCGGCACCGGCCTGGCCCTGGTCGGCGCCTACATGCTGGCCGGCGAGCTCGCAGCCGCCGGCTGGGATCCCGAGGCCGGGTTCGCCGGCTACGAGGAGCGCATGCGGGACTACGTCGAGGCCAACCAGGAGATCGGACGCATGCACGTGCAGATGCTCGCCGCACCGGACCCGGAGGCCGGGCCGGCTCCGGAGCCGGACATGGAGGCCGTCATGGCCCTGGTCGAGCGGGCGGTCACCGGCCCCACCCTGCCCGACTACGAGGGGGCGCCCGACTCCGGGCCGACCACCACCGCGTAGTGCAGCAGCAGCGACCCGCTCGGGCTGCCGGTGCAGCCGACCAGCTCGAGGGAGCAGGCCACCTCGTCCGCGAAGAGGCGACGGCCGCTCCCGGCCACGTGCGGTGCCACGAGCAGCCGGACCTCGTCGACGAGGCCTGCGCCCAGCAGCGACTGCGTCAGCGCGATGCTGCCGTGCACCCCGATGTCCCCGCCCTCGCCGGCCTTGAGCCCGCGGACGAGGTCCTCGACCGGACCCACCACGGCCTGCGCGGCGTGCCAGGCGGTCGTCAGGGGCGTCGAGGTCGCGACGTACTTCTGCACGCCGTTGATGAAGTCGGCGAACGGCTGGTCATCGGACGTCGGCCAGTACCGCGACCACTCGTCGTACATCCGTCGTCCGAGCAGGACGGTGTCCTGCGTCCCGATGACCTCGGCCAGGTCGGCCGCCATGACCTCGTCGAACTCGAGGAGGAACGTCTCCGGGTCCTGCGCCACACCGTCCAACGACATCAGGCTGTACGCCACGAGCTTCCGCATGCTGCCACCTTCTCAGCCATGGGTGGCGCGCGGTGCGTCGACCGCAGCCTCAGGGCAGCGGAGCCGACTCCACCTCACGCGACGGACGGGGGTCGACCGGTGCCCGGCTGACCCGCACGGAGACGACCGCCGCCACCGCGCACAGCAGGGCCGCGCTGAACCACGCCACCGTGTAGGTGCCGGTGCGGTCCCGGGCGAAGCCGGCGGCGACCGAGGCGATGGCCGCGCCGATCTGGTGCGCGGCGAAGACCCACCCGAAGACCACGGTGCCGGTCGCCCCGAAGGCGGAGCGGCACAGCGCCACGGTGGGCGGCACGGTGGCGACCCAGTCCAGGCCGTAGATGACCACGAAGGCCACGATGCTGGGCCGGACCGTGCCGGCCAGGAGCACCGGCAGCAGGGCCAGCCCCACGCCGCGGAAGAGGTAGTAGCCGCCCAGCAGCAACCGGGGGTCGTAGCGGTCGGTGAGCCAGCCGGATCCGATGGTGCCCACGATGTCGAACACGCCGACGACCGCGAGCAGCCCCGCCGCCGTGGTCGACCCCATGCCGTGGTCGTGGGCCGCCGGCACGAAGTGGGTGCCGATCAGCCCGTTGGTGGTCGCCCCGCAGATGGCGAAGCCGGCCACCAGGGCCCAGAAGGTGCGGGTGCGGGCGGCGTCGCGGAGCGCCGTCAGCGCCAGCCGGGCCGCGCCGGTGCGCACCGGCTGGGGCACCTGGTCCGGCTCCAGCACCGGGACGCGCTCCGCCGGAGCGTCGGGGAGCGGCTCCTCGGCGCCGTACGCCCGCACCCCGCGGTCCGCCGGGTGGTCGCGCAGGAACAGCACCACCAGCGGTACGACGGCCAGGGCAGCCGCCGCGATGACCAGCGAGGCGGTCCGCCAGCCCGCGTGGGAGGCGACGACCGCCACCACCGGCAGGAAGATCAGCTGACCCGTGGCACTGCCTGCGGTGAGGATGCCCGTGACCAGCCCACGCCGGCTCACGAACCAGCGCTGGGCGACCGTCGCGGCGAAGACCAGGGCCATCGACCCGGTCCCGAGGCCGATCAGCACGCCCCACGTCAGCACCAGCTGCCAGCTCCGGCCGACCAGGACCGACAGCCCCGAGCCCAGGGCGATGAGCAGCAGTGCGCAGGCGGTCACCTGGCGGATGCCGAAGCGGTCCATGAGGGCGGCGGCGAAGGGGGCGGTCAGCCCGAACAGCACCAGGTTGACCCCGACGGCCAGCGACAGCGTGCCGCGGCTCCAACCGAACTCGTCCTGCAGGGGCACCATCAGCACCCCCGGGGCGGCCCGGAAGCCGGCCGCACCCAGCAGGGCCACGAACGCGACCCCGGCCACGACCCAGGCCGGGTGGATGCGGTGCCGGGTGGGCGTGCGGGTCGACATGAGGTCATCGACGCTAGCAGCCGGACGCCTTCTGGACCGGAGTCTGTGGAGTTGCTGAGACGTCGCCACGGGCGCAGCGCACGGGAACACCGGCTCCACGACATCCGTTCTGTCGGTAGCCGACCCGTACGATGACCGTGCGAGTCGTCCGGACTCCCAGATCGGGACTCACCGGCCTCCAAGGAGGAGACCACACATGCAGAGCAGCAACCCCGTCTTCCGCAAGGCGGAAGGCTTCAACGGACGCTCGGCGAGCGGGATGCGCTACCCCGCCCCGAGCAGCCGGTCGGCCGGTGCGCCGGCCTACGACCCCTACGCCTCCGGTGGTGGGTACGGCGGCGCGCCGACCTCGCTCCCGCAGGCCGACCGCGGGCCCATGACCATCGACTCGGTGGTGCAGAAGACCGCGATGACGCTGGGCCTCACCGTCCTGGTCGCGGCCGCCACCTGGTACCTCACCCCCGACCTGCGGCAGCCGGGCGTCAACGCGTCCTCGCTCTACCTGCTGGCCATGGTCGGTGCCTTCGGCGGCTTCGCGCTCTCGATGGTGAACTCCTTCAAGCGCGTCGTCAGCCCCGCCCTGGTGCTGGCGTACGCCGCACTGGAGGGCCTGTTCGTCGGCGCGTTCAGCAAGGTCGTCGAGTCCACCTTCGGTGACGGCAGCGGCGGTCTGGTCATGGGCGCCGTGCTGGGCACGGCGGCTGCGGTCGGCGGCACGCTGGCGGCGTACAAGTTCTTCGACATCCGGGTCACCCCGACGTTCCGCAAGTGGGTGGTCGGGGCCATGCTCGGCTTCGTCGCGCTGTCGCTGCTGGACGTGGTGATGAGCCTGTTCCACGCGTCGTTCGGCTTCAACGGCTTCGGCCCGATGGGCCTGCTGTCCAGCGTGCTGGGCCTGGGTCTCGGTGTGCTGATGCTCATCCTGGACTTCGACTTCGTCGAGCGCGGGATCGAGGCAGGGCTGCCCGAGCGGGAGTCCTGGCGAGCTGCCTTCGGGCTGACCGTGACCATCATCTGGATCTACATCGAGCTGCTGCGCATCCTCGCGATCCTGCGGGGCGACTGACCGACCACGGCTCAGTCGACGACCGGCGCCACGTCCGCGGTCTGGGGTGACTCCACCTCGGGCTGCGGCTGGCGCCGGCGGCGTCTGAGCTGCACCCAGCGGCCTCGCGCCCCGCGGTCGGCGCCGGCGATCTCGGTGGCGTCGAGCTCCGTGCCAGGGCTGCGCGCGGCCTCCACGGCGGCCTCGGTGATGGGCAGGATGGCCTCGCCCCGCACCGCCTCGGGCACCCGCTCCTCGCTCGGTACGACGCCCACCGCGGCCAGCACCGAGGGCAGCAGCACCGAGGCGAGGGAGGCGTAGCCGGCCGCGGACGGGTGGAAGCGGTCCGGTCCGAACATCACCCCCGGCACGGCCGCGAACTCCGGCCCCAGCACGGAGGCCAGGGACACGGTGCGCCCGCCGGCCTCCACGGTCGCGATGGACTGGGCGGTGGCGAGCCGCCGGGACCAGAGCCGGGCCACCTGCCGCAGGGGAGGGGCGATGGGCTCGATGGTGCCCAGGTCGGGGCAGGTGCCCACGACCACCTCGACCCCGGCCTCACGCAGCCGGCGGACGGCGGCCTCGAGCAGCCGCACCGACTCCGAGGGCAGCCGGGAGTGGGTGACGTCGTTGGCGCCGACCATGATGACCGCGACGTGGGGCTCGATGCGCAGGGCCCGGTCCATCTGCGCCGACAGTGCCCGGGTCTGGGCACCCACCGCGGCCACCGACCGCAGGTAGACCCGGCGGTCCGCGCCCTCGGCCAGCCCCGAGGCGAGCTGGGCGCCGGGCGTCTGCAGGACGGACTCCACGCCGTACCCGGCCGCGGAGGAGTCGCCCAGCAGCGCCACCTTCAGCGCGGGTCCCGGACGCCCGCGCCCGTACCAGCCGGTGGGGTCGGGCGGCACGATCGTGGCGTTGCCGATGGTGCGGCGGGCCAGGGTGGCCTCGGCCCTCAGCAGGCCGTACAGGGAGGCGCCCACGACGGACAGGCCCCCGCCGCCGTACGCCGCGGCGGCGACCAGCCTGCGAGCCGCTGCTGCCTTTCCCACGGCGTCACTCTACGAGAAGGCCATAAACTGCTGGGGTGCACTACGTGAGCTCACTCCTGGACCTGATCGGCGACACCCCCCTGCTCGAGCTGGGCCGCACCAGGGACGGCGCCCGCCCCCTGGTGCTGGCCAAGATCGAGTACCTGAACCCCGGCGGCTCGGTGAAGGACCGGATCGCCACGCGGATGATCGAGGCGGCCGAGGCCTCCGGCGAGCTGAAGGAGGGCGGCACCATCGTGGAGCCCACCTCCGGCAACACCGGGGTGGGGTTGGCCATGGTCGCGCAGGCCAAGGGCTACCAGTGCGTGTTCGTCTGCCCCGACAAGGTCAGCGAGGACAAGCGCAGCGTCCTGAAGGCGTACGGCGCCCGCGTGGTCGTCTGCCCGACGGCCGTCGAGCCGGACCACCCGGACTCCTACTACAGCGTCTCGGACCGGCTGGTGCGCGAGATCGACGGCGCCTGGAAGCCCAACCAGTACGCCAACCCGCACAACCCGCGCTCGCACTACGAGACCACCGGCCCGGAGATCTGGGCCCAGACCGAGGGCCGCATCACGCACTTCGTGTGCGGGGTCGGCACCGGCGGCACGATCAGCGGTGTCGGTCGCTACCTCAAGGAGCAGAACCCGTCCGTCCAGGTCGTGGGGGCCGACCCGGCCGGCTCGGTGTACTCCGGCGGCACCGGGCGGCCCTACCTCGTCGAGGGCGTCGGCGAGGACTTCTGGCCCTCGACGTACGACCGGGACGTCGCGGACCGGATCATCGAGGTCTCCGACGCGGACTCCTTCGCCTTCACCCGGCGGCTGGCCCGCGAGGAGGCCCTGCTGGTGGGCGGCTCGTCGGGGATGGCGGCGTTCGCGGCGGTGCAGCTGGCGCGCGAGCTCGACGAGGCCGGCGAGACCGACGCGGTGATCGTGGTGCTGCTCCCCGACTCCGGCCGCGGCTACCTGGCCAAGGTGTTCAACGACGAGTGGCTCAGCCAGTACGGCTTCGTGCCGGCCACCGGCGGGCAGACGCTCGGCGAGGTGCTGCGCGGCAAGAGCGGCCGCATCCCCGACCTCGTGCACACGCACCCCAGCGAGACCATCGCCGAGGCCGTGCACATCCTGCAGGAGTACGGCGTCTCGCAGATGCCCGTGGTGAGGGCGGAGCCGCCGATCGTGGCCGCCGAGGTCGCCGGCAGCGTCTCGGAGCGCGCGCTGCTCGACGCGCTGTACTCCGGCAAGGCCTCCCTGGTGGACCGGGTGGACCAGCACATGGACCCGCCGCTCCCGACGGTCGGCACCAACGAGCCGGTGGGGGACGCGGTGGCCAGGCTGGAGAAGGCCGACGCGCTGCTGGTGCAGGAGGACGGCAAGCCGGTGGGCGTGGTCACCCGGCAGGACCTGCTCTCCTACCTGACCGCCCGCACGGTGGCCGGCGTGGGCTGACCCGAGCTCAGCGCACCCGGGCCGCGATCGCCGAGGCTGCGACCGCGTCCGGGTGCAGGATGCCGGCCAGCGCCTCGACGCCGTCCACGAGCCGCGGGCCCGGGCGCGCGAACGACGCGTTGGCGTCGACCGCCCAGACCGGGACGTCCTCGGGCAGCACGCCCGAGGAGACCAGCTCGGTGGCCAGGGCCGTCGACGCCTCCAGGTCGAAGCCGCACGGGGCGCACACGACCAGCTCCGGGGCGGCGGCGGTGACCTCGGGCCAGCCCACCCGGTAGGACTTCTCGCCCGCGGTGCCGAGCACGTTGACGCCGCCGGCCAGGTCCACCATCTCGGGCACCCAGTGGCCGGGGGCGAAGGCGGGGTCGGTCCACTCCAGGACGAGCGTGCGAGGTCGGGGCCGGTCCGCGACCGCGGCGGTCACCGCGGACAGCCGGGCGCGCAGGGCGGCGGTGAGGTCGCTCGGCGCGCTCGACCGTGCCCGTCGCACGGCCCAGGACCTCGACCGAGGCCAGGACCTCCTCCAGGGTGTGCGGGTCGACGGTGAGCACCTCCGCGCGGCAGCCCAGGTGCTCCAGGGCGTCGGAGACCACCGAGACGTCGACGGCGCACACCGCGCAGAGGTCCTGGGTGACCACGAGGTCGGCGTCGAGCCCGGAGAGCGCCCCGGCGTCCAGGTGGTACAGGTCCTCGCCGCGCCGCAGGGCCGCCGCCACGAAGGCGTCGATCTCCGCCGGCGGGAGGCCCTCCGGCATCGCGCTGGTCGACACCACCGTCCGGGTGCGGGCCTCCGCCGGGTGGTCGCACTCGAAGGTCACCCCGACCACCTGGTCGCCGGCGCCGAGGTCGAACAGGATCTCCGTCGTGGACGGGAGGAGCGAGACGATGCGCACGCCCCGACCCTACGACCCACCCCCCGCGCTGGTTCAGGTGCGAGCGAGGCGAGCCCCGAGACCAGGGGGTCTCGACGCTCGCACCCTCGACCGGCGGATGGACTCGCACCTCGACCGGCGGACGGGCTCGCACCTCGACCGGCGGGGGCCCATAGGGTCGAGCCGTGGACGACCCGTCGCTGTGGACCCTCGGACTGCTGGCGCTGGCCGGCCTCTTCGCGGGGTTCGTCGACGCCGTGGTGGGGGGCGGGGGCCTGGTCCAGCTGCCCGCCCTGGTGGTGGCCTTCCCCGGGGCGACGCCGGTGCAGATCCTCGCCACCAACAAGCTGGCCGGCACCTGCGGCACGACGGTGAGCTCCGCGACGTACTACCGCCGGGTGCGACCGGACCCGGCCACCTTCGGCCCGCTGATGCTGGTCGCCTTCCTGGGCTCGGCGCTGGGCGCGGTGGTGGCCTCGCACGTCCCCCGGGCGGCGTTCGACCCGGTGATCCTGGTCGCGCTCGTGGTGGTGGGGGCCTACGTGCTGCTGCGGCCCGACCTCGGCGGCGAGACCGACCTGAGGTTCAGCGGCGCCACGCACACCTCCGCCGCCATGGGCACCGGGCTGCTGATCGGCTTCTACGACGGGGTGCTGGGCCCGGGGACGGGGTCGTTCTTCGTGTTCACGCTGGTCGGGCTGCTCGGCTACAGCTTCCTGGAGGCCTCGGCCAAGGCCCGGCTGGCCAACTGGGCCACCAACGTCGCCGCCCTGCTGGTCTTCGCCTCGCAGGGGGCGGTGGTGTGGCACGTGGGGCTCGTGGTCGGGGTGGCCAACCTCGTCGGCAGCTACGTGGGGGCGCGTACGGCGGTCACCCGGGGCAGCCGCTTCGTGCGGGTGTTCTTCGTGCTGGTGGTCAGCGCGTTCGTGCTCCGCATCGGGTCCGACGTCGTCGGCCGTTGGTGGGGGAGCTGAGCGCTAGCCTGACGGGCATGAGCGTGAAGGTGGACGTGGCCGAGCTGGCCGACAAGCTGCGGGACTACGGTTTCGCCTACCTCCTGACGGTGACCGACGGGCAGCGCACCCGGGCGGTCGCGGTCACCCCCGAGGTGAGCGGGGACGTGCTCCGCTTCACCGACGGGCTGGGCCGAGGCACCCGGGAGAACCTCGCGGCCCGGCCGGACGTGACGCTGCTGTGGCCGCCGGCCGACGCCAGCGGGTACACGTTGATCGCTGACGGTCGGGTGAGCGTGGACGACGACGTGGCCACCTTCGTGGCCGAGCACGCGGTGCTGCACCGACCTGCCGACCACAGCCGGCCCGGCACGCCGGTGGCCGAGACGTGAGCGGTCGCGTCCGGTGGGTGACTGCGTTCCTGGACGACCCGCCCGCGCGGGCGGAGCAGGCGGCGTCGTTCTGGGCGGAGGTCACCGGGGCGGAGCCGTCGTCCCGGCGCGGCCCGGAAGACGAGTTCGCCTCCCTCCTGCCCGCGGACGGTGACCCGTTCCTGGCCGTGCAGCGGGTGGCGGTGGGCGACGCGTCCGGGCTGCACCTCGACCTGCACGCCGACGACGTGCCCGGCCTCGTGGCCCGGGCCGAGGACCTCGGGGCAGCGACCGTCCGGCAGGAGGACGGCTTCACGGTGTGCGTGTCCCCGGGCGAGCTGCCGTTCTGCGTGGTGGCCCACCCGGCCTCCCAACGGCCCTCCCCGGTGGCCTGGTCCCTGGGCCGCAGCGAGCTCGACCAGGTGTGCCTGGACATCCCGCCCAGCCGGTGGGAGGCCGAGTCGGCGTTCTGGCACGAGCTCACGTCGTGGCCCTGGGTGCCCTCGGACGGTGAGTTCCGGCGGTTGCGACGCCCGCCCGGCGTGCCGCTGGCGTTCCTGCTGCAGCGGCTGGACGACGAGCAGCCCGCGGTCACGGCCCACCTCGACCTCAGCGCCGACCACCGGGAGGCGGAGACCTCGCGGCACGAGGCCCTGGGCGCCGAGCTGGTCCGTCGTACGCCGCACTGGACGGTGCTGCGCGACCCGTCCGGGCGCACCTACTGCATCACCGGCCGCGTCGCCCGGCGATGTCTGAGGTGGAGGTCCGGGAGGCCACCGAGCACGGACTGGGACGCGATCTGGCCGTTCTTCGCCGCCGTCGTGCGGGCCGGCGAGACCTACGCCTACGACCCCGACCTGACCTCCGAGCAGGCCCGCGCGCTGTGGATGCCCGGCCCGCCGTCGTGCACGGTGGTCGCGGTCGAGGCCGGGGAGGTCCTGGGCAGCGCCACCACCGGGCCCAACCGGCCGGGTCGAGGCGCCCACGTGGCCACCGCCAGCTTCATGGTCGACCCGGCCGCCCGGGGCCGAGGGGTGGGCCGGCTCCTGGGCGAGTGGCTGGTCCGGCGCAGCCGGCACGAGGGCTTCCGCGCCATCCAGTTCAACGCGGTGGTCGAGACCAACACCGCCGCGGTCACGCTGTGGCGCGACCTCGGCTTCGCCGTCGTCGGCACCGTGCCCGAGGCCTTCCTGCACCCGGAGCACGGCTACGTCGGTCTCCACGTCATGCACCTGCCCCTGCGAGAGGACCCGCGATGAACGCCGACGGCATGTGGACCGACCCGGAGCACGACCCCCGGGAGCGGCTCGAGACCGGGCGGGGGGAGAAGGCCGTCCTGGCCGAGTACCTCGACCGCTACCGGATGACGCTGGAGCTGAAGTGCGAGGGCCTCTCCGACGAGCAGCTGGCCGCCCGCTCCGTCCCGCCCTCCACGCTGTCGCTGCTGGGACTGGTCCGGCACCTGGGTGGGGTCGAGCACTCCTGGACCCGCCGGGTGCTGGAGGGGCGCACCGACCTGGCCATGCTGCACCGGAGCAAGGAGCAGCCGGAGCTCGCCTTCGACGGCGCGGTGGCCGACGCGGCGGTGGTGGCCGACGCGTGGCGGGTGTGGCGCGAGGAGACCGCCCACGCCCGGTCGGTCTACGAGGGTCTCGACCTCGACGCGCAGGTGCCGGTGCACGGCCGGCCCACGGAGGTCCGCGACATCATCGTGCACCTGGTCGAGGAGTACGCCCGGCACGTCGGCCACGCCGACCTGCTGCGGGAGTGCCTCGACGGCCGGACGGGCGAGTAGCCGCGGCCGTCACCGGTGAGGGGTGGTGCCGTCGGGGGGAATCGAACCTCCCGCATCGTCCATGCTCGACTGCCGCGCCACGAAGGGCGCCGTCTACCAGCGGTCTCCCACCCACGCATCCAGGACCGGCACGGGTGTAACCACCACCCATCCAGCTCTATTCCACGCCCGCGCCCGGTGGGTGGGGACCGGGGGCGAGGACAGTGGCCTCAGTGGGAGCAGATGCGGTTGGCGGAGTACGAGGTCGTGGGCGTGGGCGGGGTGCTGAACCGGGCGTTGGGCAGGTAGAGGGCCCGGCCGAAGCGGGCCACCGTGGTGGGCACGTCGAACGACGGGGAGGTCAGCGTCCGGGTCACCCGGGCCCGCAGGCCGCTCACCCGCAGCACCGCCACCTGGTTGAGCTGGTTCTGCACGGCGTACAGGGTCCGGCCCTTGAGCAGCAGGCCGTCGCCGTTGGTCAGGAGGTCATCGCCGAGGTCCACGCGCCGGGCCACCCCTGAGGTGGGGCTGACCCGGAACAGGAAGCCGGTGGAGGACTGCACGACGAGCAGGCCGCGATGGTCCGGGGTGCCGCTGATGCCGTTGGCGTTGAGGTCGGGGGTCTGCTCCCAGTCGCCCACGAGGGGCAGCGTCACCACGTCGGACTGCGTCGCCAGCCGCCCGTGGCGGTGCAGCGGCACGCCGTACAGGCGGGGACGCATGGAGTCGGTGAACCAGGCGTAGCGCCGGGTGAGCACCACGTCGTTGACGAAGGTGTCGTCCGGTGCGAAGTCGTAGCTGGCCAGCACCCGTCCCGTGCGGGTGTCCACGACCCGGCCGTCGCCGCCGGTGCCGCCGGCGACCCAGAGCCGGTTGCGTCGGTCCACCTTCATGCCCAGGGACGGCGTGCCGGGTCCCTGGCTGATGACCCGGCCCTTCCCGGTGCGCAGGCTGGCCCGGTAGATGTCCCCGTCCAGCCGGGAGCCGAAGTAGGCCACGGGACCACGCCCGATGGCGATGCCCTCGGGCTGGAACCCGTCGGGCAGCGGGATCTCGGACGGGAACGCCCGGCCGTGGCCGTGCGCGGACAGGCCGCGCGGGGCGGCCTGGGCGACCCCGGTGGTCAGCGCGCCGGAGGCGGTGAGCAGCAGGGTCAGGAGGAGGAGCAGGGGTGATCGGGTGGCGGGCCGGGTCATGGGGGGTCCCTTCGTCGAGGCCGTCAACCTACCGGGCGGGTCCCCCTCCCGGACCCCCACGAGGCCCACGTTCTCACCGCGGAGGGGGCACCCCGCGGAGCCGGTCGAGCGCCGCCCGGGTCCGGACCGGGTCGACCTTGAGCACCTCCCGGTCGTAGGTCACCAGGCCGTTGACCTCGTCCTCCACGTCCGAGAGCTGGGTGTAGACGGTCCCGGCCAGGCCGGCGGCCACCGTGCCCGCGAGATGCTCGTGCAGCCGGGTGAACGACTCCTGCAGAGCCGTGACCCCCTCCCGCTCGCCGTAGCCGACGGCCACCTCGTCGTCGAGCACGTGCCCGGCCACCGGCACCGGCCGGCCGCCGTACTCCGAGAGCACCAGGGCCCGGCCGTCGGCCCGTCGCGGCACGCGGAACGGCGTGGCGCCGTAGTGGTGCAGGCTGCGCACGTCGCCCGCGCCCTGGTCGTGCCACCCGCTGGCGTGGTCGACCACCCGGGTGGGGTCGAGCCGGCGCAGCCACGCCGCGGCGCGCTCGGCGTCGAACTGCCCCCAGCCCTCGTTGAACGGCACCCACACGGCCAGCGACACCACCGAACGGAGCAGCTCGACGGTGCGCCGGGACTCCTCCTCGAACACCGCGCGACCGGCGGGGTCGGACCGACCCAGGGCCCTGCGCCAGCGGGTGTCGCGCAGACGGACCGGGTAGCGGCCGGGCCACGTCACCGCGGCCGTGCGGTAGCGGCCGCCGCCGTTGACGAAGTCCTGCCAGACCAGCACGCCCAGCCGGTCGCAGTGGTGGTACCACCGCAGGGGCTCCACCTTGAGGTGCTTGCGCAGCACCGTGAAGCCGAGGGCCTTCATGGTGGCCACGTCGTGCTCCAGCGCCGCGTCGGAGGGCGCGGTCATCAGCCCGTCCGGCCAGTAGCCCTGGTCCAGGACGCCGACGTGCTGGTACGGCGCCCCGTTGAGCAGCAGTCGCGGGGTGCCGTCGGCGTCGCGGCCGACGCCGAAGGAGCGCAGGCCGACGTAGGAGGTGACCCGGTCCGCCCCGAGCACGACCTCGACGTCGAGCAGGTGCGGGTCCTCCGGGCTCCACGGCCTGGCCCCGGGCACCGGCACCCGGGTCGGCGTCCCGACCGGTACGTCGACCTGCGTGCCGCCGACCCGGACCCTGGCGACCGGGGCTGCCCCGGTGACCCGGCCGACCCCTTCGACCGGCCCGGTCGGACGCCCGTCGGGACCGGCGTGCACCGTGACCTCGACGCAGCCCTCCGTCAGCAGCGGCACGAGCGTCAGCCGCTCGACGTGCAGCGCGGGCACGGACTCGGCCCAGACCGTCTGCCAGATGCCGGACTGGGCGGTGTACCAGATGCCGCCCCGGGCCAGGCGCTGCTTGCCGCTGGCGTGCTGGGCGCCGTCCGAGCGGTCCCGGACGACGACCACGAGCTCGTGCGCCCCGGTCGGGTCGCCGGCCGACGCACCGGCCAGCGCGGCGGTGAGGTCGCAGGTGAAGGGCAGGTAGCCACCCTCGTTGCGGCCCACCTCGACCCCGTCGATGAGCACCCGGCAGGTCTGGTCCACGGCGCCGAAGTGCAGCAGCACCCGCCCACCGGGGACGGCGAAGCCCTCCGGCAGCCGCAGCGGGCGGCGATAGGTCAGCCGCTGGTCGGGCAGGAGCTGGCGATCCACCCCCGACAGCGGCGCCTCCGGTGAGAAGGGCACCAGGATCCGCCCGTCCCAGCCCGACGGACCCGGCGCGGGGGGTCCGTCGGCGGGGGTGATGGCGTAGTCCCACCAGCCGTTGAGGTTGAGGTAGCTCTCCCGCACCAGCTGCGGCCGGGGGTGGGCCTGGAGCACGTGGTCGGGGTCCAGGTCGCGCCCCCACCGGGTCGTCAGCCGGTGGCGCACCCTCAGGCGGTGGCGGGGAAGGGCACGCCGGTGGCGCTGTGGCAGCGGTAGCCGTGCGGGTTCTTGGCCAGGTACTGCTGGTGCACGTCCTCGGCGTAGTAGTAGGTCCCGGCCGGGCGCACCTCGGTGGTGATGGGGCCGTAGCCGCGCTGCAGCAGCAGGGGCTCGTAGGCCTCGCGCAGCTCCTTGGCGGTCTGGGCCTGCTCCTCGTCGAAGGTGTAGATGGCCGAGCGGTACTGCGTACCGCGGTCGTTGCCCTGCCGCATGCCCTGGGTCGGGTCGTGCATCTCGAAGAACGCCTTCACCAGGTCGGCGTAGCCCACCACGGCCGGGTCGAAGACCACCCGGACGGCCTCGGTGTGCCCGGTCTGGCCGGTGCACACCTCCTCGTACGACGGGTGCGGGGTCGTGCCGCCGGCGTACCCGACCGACGTCGACCACACGCCCGGCATGCGCCAGTAGATCTCCTCGGCGCCCCAGAAGCAGCCCAGCCCGAACACGGCCACCTGGTAGCCGGCGGGCACCTCGTCGGTCACCACGGGCGCGTCCAGCACGCGGTGCCGGTCGGCGACGCTGAACCACTGCTCGGACCGGCCGGGGAGGGCCTGGTCGGCGGTGGGGATCTCGTTCTTGTGGCGGTTGAACAGCACGCTGGCTCCTCTGGTCCGGGTGGTCGACCCTGCGGGACCACTCGACCCCTCCAACGCACCAGACCCTCCGATCCTTCCCGACGCTAGGCTCGCGGGATGACCGAACAGTCCTCCGAGCACCGGCACAAGAGCGGGTTCGAGACCCGGGCCATCCACGCCGGCTACGAGCCCGACCCGACCACCGGAGCGGTGATCCCGCCCATCTTCGCCACCAGCACCTACAAGCAGGACGGGGTCGGCGGCCTCCGCGGCGGCTACGAGTACTCCCGCTCCGCGAACCCCACCCGGACCGCGCTCGAGGGCAACCTCGCGGCGCTGGAGGAGGGCGGTCGCGGCTTCGCCTTCGCGAGCGGGCTGGCCGCGGAGCACACCCTGCTGCAGGCGCTCTGCCGGCCCGGCGACCACGTGGTCATCCCCGACGACGCCTACGGCGGCACCTACCGCCTGTTCGCCCAGGTGGAGCAGCCCTGGGGCCTGGACCACACCGCCGCGCCGGTCTCCGACACCGACGCCGTGCGGGCCGCCGTCGTGCCCGGACGAGACCAAGGTCGTGTGGGTCGAGACCCCCACCAACCCGCTGCTGACCATCGGCGACATCGAGGCGCTGGCCGGGGTCGCCCACGAGGCCGGCGCCCTGCTGGTGGTGGACAACACCTTCGCCTCGCCGTACCTGCAGCAGCCGCTGACGCTGGGCGCCGACGTCGTGGTCCACTCGACCACCAAGTACTGCGGCGGCCACTCCGACGTGGTCGGTGGCGCCCTGGTGGTGCGTGACCTGGAGGTGGCCGAGAAGGTGGCCTTCCACCAGAACTCCATCGGTGCGGTGGCCGGGCCCTTCGACGCCTGGCTGACGCTGCGGGGACTGCGCACGCTCGGGGTCCGCATGGACCGGCACTGCGACAACGCCGAGAAGGTCGTGGAGTTCCTGGCCTCGCACCCCGGCGTGGAGCAGGTCGTCTATCCCGGCCTGCCCGAGCACCCCGGTCACGCGGTCGCGGGCCGGCAGATGAAGCGGTACGGCGGCATCGTCTCCTTCCGCGTGGCGGGCGGGGAGGCGAAGGCGCTGGAGGTGTGCGGCCGCGCGGAGGTCTTCACCCTGGCCGAGTCGCTCGGCGGCATCGAGTCGCTCATCGAGCACCCGGGCCGCATGACCCACGCCTCGGTGGCCGGTACGGCGCTCGAGGTGCCGGGCGACCTCATCCGGCTCTCGGTGGGGATCGAGACCGCCGAGGACCTGCTCGAGGACCTGGACCGCGCGCTTGGCTGAGCGGGTCGTGGCGTGCGTGGACTTCGGGTCCACGTTCACCAAGGCCGCGCTCGTCGACGTCGTCACCGGTGACCTCCTGGCCACCGCCGGGCACCCGACCACGTTGGGCACCGACGTGCTGGACGGGTGGGAGGCCTGCCGGGACGCCCTGGCCGGCGTCGACGCCCGGGCCGCCGACGCCGAGGTGCTGGCCTGCTCCTCGGCGGGGGGCGGGCTGCGCATCGCCGTGGTCGGCAACGAGGAGCTGGTCACCGCGGAGGCCGGCCGCCGGGTGGCGCTGTCCAGCGGCGGCCACGTCGTGCACGTCGGCGCGGGCGGGCTGGGGCCGACCTCGCTGGCCGAGCTGCGGGAGAGCCGCCCCGACGTGCTGCTGCTGGTCGGCGGCACCGACGGCGGGAACGCCGAGGTCCTGGAGGGCGACGCGGCCGTCCTGGCGCAGGCCGCCTGGCCGGGGCCGGTGGTGGTGGCCGGCAACGTGGAGTCGCAGGCGACGGTGGCCGCCCTGCTGGGAGCGGCGGGCACGCCGTACGTCCTGGCCGAGAACGTGGTGCCCCGCATCGGGGTGCTGGCGCCGGCCTCGGCCCGGTCCGCCATCCGCGAGGTCTTCCTGCGGCACGTCATCGGCGGCAAGCACCTCTCCCGCCGGGCCGACTTCACCGCGATGGTGCGCGGGGCCACGCCCGACGTCGTGCTGACCGCGGTCGAGCTGCTCGCCCACGTCGCCGGCGACGTCGTGGTGGTCGACGTGGGCGGCGCGACCACCGACGTGCACTCCGTGCTGGAGCCGGACCCGGAGGACGCCGGGCTGGCGCGGGAGGTGGTGGCGACGCTGCCCGTGAGCCGCACCGTCGAGGGCGACCTCGGGATGCGGTGGAGCGCGGTCACCACCGTCGCCGAGGGCGTGGCCGCGGGTCTGCTCGAGGACTCCGAGGCCCTGCGGCGGGCCGCGGAGCGGCGCCGGGACCAGCCCGACCTGCTGCCGGTCGACGCCGACGAGGCCGGCGACGACGAGCGGGTGGCGACCGCCGCGGTGGGGGTGGCGCTGCGCCGGCACGCGGGCCGCCGCCAGGTGGTCTACGACGCCCGCGGGCGCGTGGTCGAGCGCACCGGCAAGGACCTTCGGGAGGTCGACGTGCTGGTGGGGTCCGGGGGCGCACTGCGCTCGGCCGGGCCGGGGGTGGCGGCCCGCGTGCTGGGCTCGGTCAGCGGGGCGGACCCGGCCGGGGGCTGGCAGCTGCCCCGGGCGCCGCGCGTGGTGGTCGACCACGACTACGTCCTGGCCGCGGCCGGCCTGCTGGCCGAGCGGCACCCGGACGCGGCCAGGGCCCTGCTGGTGCGCCTCCTGCTCACGGGGGACCCAGCGCCTAGCCTGGTGACATGAGCGCAGGGGGCAGGGTCTCGCAGGGCGTGTCCGGGGGACTGGCCCGGCTGCGGCGCAACCAGCAGCGCCGATCCGACGAGCGCTTCGCCGAGCGGTTCACCGCCCAGTGGAGCGTCCTGCGCGACCGCCGCCGCAGCGACACCCCCGGCATCCGGGCCGGCGAGTCCAACTACGCCCCGGCGCGGGTGCCCTTCGGCGTCGACCTGGCCGCGGCGCTGGTCCTGGCGGCTCCTGGTGATCGCCGCCGCCGGCTACGTGCTGGCGCTGGGCATCGCCAAGTTCTCGGTCGTGGTGCTGCCCGTGGTCATCGCCCTGCTGCTGACGGCCCTGCTCATCCCGGTGGTCGAGCTGCTCACCCGGCTGCGGGTGCCCCGCGGCCTGGCCGCGTTCCTGGTGGTGGTCGGCACCATCGCGGTGGTCGCCCTGCTGCTGACCTTCGCCGGCCAGCAGGTGGCCAACGGGGCCAGCGACCTCTCGGCGCAGGTGGTCACCGGTCTGGAGCAGATCAGAGCTGGCTGAAGAGCGGGCCGCTGCACGCCAGCGACAGCCAGATCAACGGCTACATCAAGTCCGCCCAGGACGCCGTCTCCTCCTCCAACTCCCAGGTCGTCGCCCGGGTGACCGAGGTCGGCACCACCCTCGGCCACATCCTGGCCGGGCTGTTCATCATCCTGTTCGGGACGTACTTCTTCCTCGCCGACGGCGGGGGCATCTGGTCGTGGGTGGTGCGGATCTTCCCGCGCGCGTCGCGTGCCCGCGCCGACTCCTCGGGCGCATCGCCTGGACCTCGCTGACCGCCTTCGTCCGCGCCACGGTGATCGTCGCCTTCACCGACGCCCTGGGCATCATGGTCGGCGCGTACTTCCTCGGCGTGCCGTTCGTGGTGGCCATCGGGGTGCTGGTCTTCCTGGGCGCGTTCATCCCGCTCATCGGCGCGACCCTGTCCGGCTCGGTCGCCGTCCTGGTGGCGCTGGTCGACCAGGGACCGCTGGTGGCGCTGTTCATGCTGCTGGTGGTGGTGGCCATCCAGCAGCTGGAGGCGCACGTGCTGCAGCCGTTCCTGCTCGGTCGCCTCGTCTCGGTGCACCCGCTGGGCGTGATCGTCGCGCTGGCGGCCGGCGTGGTGGTCGGCGGCATCGCGGGGGCGCTGGTCGCGGTGCCGTTCGTGGCCGCGGCCAACGCCGTCGTGCTGCACCTCTCGGACAGCGCCCGCACCGAGCAGGACGCCGAGGACATGACGCTGGGGGACACCCCGGGCTGATCGCGCCCCGAGCGCCGGTCAGCGGGGAGGTGCCGCCTCGACAGGATCGCCCGGGTCCGCCGGGTCTCCCGGGTCCGCCGGGTCCGCCGGGTGGGCCGGGCCGACAGCCCGTCGACGAGACGGTGCAGGAGGCGGCGCAGGATGTCGCGGTCGTCCTCGCTCCAGCCCTCCAGCGCCTGGCCCAGCACCTCGCGACGGGCGTCGAACGCCTGAGCCATCGAGGCCCGGCCCTGCGCGGAGACCGCCACCCGGCTGGCCCGCCCGTCCTCGGGGTCCTCGGTGCGCTCCAGCAGGCCCCGGTCCTGCAGCTGGCGAGCGTGCCGGCTGACGGTCGAGGCGTCCAGGCCCAGGTCCTGCGCCAGGACGGAGATCCTCATCGGGCCGCGGTGGCTGAGCAGCGTGAGCAGGGGGAAGGCGGAGTACTCGACCGCGTCCCCGGGCTGGCGCTGCCGCATCCGCCGGCCGAAGGTCATCATGGTGACCATGAGCGCGTCCTCGGCGGTGGCCGGCTCCGGCAGCGGTCCGGTCGGTGCCGACGTGGGGTCCATGCCTCCAGCGTAGGTCGTTGCGTGCAGCACCCATGCTCCTCGCGGAGGCGGGTCCTAGGGTGGCGGGCATGAGCACCGACCCCGTCACGCTGCCGGGCCTGGCCGACATCGAGCGCGCTCGGGAGGTCTTGGCGGGGGTCTCGGTGGTCACGCCGATGGAGGGCGCCCGCTGGCTCTCGGACCTGGCCGGCGGACCGGTGCGGATGAAGGCCGAGAACCTGCAGCGCACCGGCTCGTTCAAGATCCGTGGCGCCTACGTGCGGATGTCCCGGCTCTCGGAGCAGGAGAAGGCAGCCGGCGTCGTGGCCGCCAGCGCCGGCAACCACGCCCAGGGCGTCGCGCTGGCCGCGCACCTGCTCGGCCTGCGCGCGACCGTCTTCATGCCGGAGGGGGCGGCGATCCCGAAGGAGAACGCGACCCGCGGGTACGGCGCGCGCGTGGTGACCCACGGGGTCAGCATCGACGAGGCCCTGGTGGCGGCGCGGGCGTTCGCGGAGGAGACCGGAGCCGTGCTGATCCACCCCTTCGACCACGCCGACATCGTGGCGGGCCAGGGCACCTGCGGGCTGGAGATCCTCGAGCAGTGCCCCGACGTCGCCACCGTGCTGGTGCCCTGCGGCGGCGGTGGTCTGCTGGCCGGCGTGGCCACGGCGGTCAAGGCGGTGCGACCCGGACGTCCGGGTCGTCGGCGTCCAGGCGGCGGGGGCGGCGGCGTACGTCGACTCGCTCAGCCAGGGCCGCCCGGTCCCGCTGACCTCGATGGCCACGATCGCCGACGGCATCGCGGTGGGCCGGCCCGGCGACGTACCGTTCGCGGCGGTCGAGCGGTACGTCGACGACCTGGTGACGGTCGGGGAGGACTCGCTGTCGCGGGCCCTGCTGATGCTGCTGGAGCGCGCCAAGCTGGTCGTCGAGCCGGCCGGGGCCGCCGCGGTCGCCGCCGTGCTGGACCGGCCGCGGGCGTTCGCGACACCGGCGGTGCTGGTGCTGTCCGGGGGCAACGTCGACCCGCTGCTGCTGATGCGGGTCATCCGGCAGGGGCTCGCCGCGGCCAACCGCTACCTCTACCTGCAGGCCCGGATCCCGGACGTGCCCGGCGGGCTCGCCCAGCTGCTGGCCGAGCTCGCCTCCGTGCAGGCCAACGTGCTCGACGTGGTGCACGAGCGCACCTCGGCCCAGCTGCACCTCGGCGAGGTGCAGGTGCAGCTGCAGGTGGAGACCCGCGGGTCCTCGCACGCCGAGCTGGTCACCGCCCACCTGGAGCGGTGCGGCTACCTGCTGGTGCCCTGAGCGCGGGGGGTCTCGAGGATCGCTCCGCTCCCACCTCGACCAACGGACGGGCGCTGCGCTCCCACCTCGACCGGCGGGGGTCAGCCGGTGAAGGGCACCGCGTCGACGATCTCGACCTCGAGCTTCTTGCCGTTGGGGGCCTCGTAGGTGACGGACTCGCCCTTGACGTGGCCGATGATGGCCGAGCCGAGGGGGCTCTGCGGCGAGTAGACCTTGAGGCCCGCGGCGCTGTCCTCCATCTCGCGGGCTCCGAGCAGGAAGGTCTCGGCCTCGTCGTCGGCGTCGCCCACGAACTTGTAGGTCACCTTCATGCCGGGCTCCACCACGCCGTCGTCGGCCGGGGTCTCGCCGACCTCGGCGCGCCGCAGCATGTCCTCGAGCTGGCGGATGCGGGCCTCGGTCTTGCCCTGCTCCTCGCGTGCGGCGTGGTAGCCGCCGTTCTCCTTCAGGTCGCCCTCGTCCCGGGCGGCGGCGATGCGGGCCACGACCTCGCTGCGCACCGGGCCCCGCAGGTGGTCCAGCTCCGCCTGGAGCTTGTCGAACGCGTCCTGGGTCAACCAGATGGTGGTCTGCTCGCTGCTGGCCTGGGTCACGGTGGAGCTCCTGTTGCTTCGTCGAGAGGGGGCCGGGGCGCTCGTACGCGCCGCATCGGCCACGGTCCGGCGCGCTCACGCGCCTTCGGGCAAGTACGAAGACTCTACCAACCCGGGCGCCCGTTGCCCCAAACCGCGAGCGCGACCGCCTCAGCGCTGGCGGGCCTGCCCCTCGGTGGTGCAGCCGAGCAGGTCGAGGCTGGTGGCCTCCCGCTCCGTGCGCACCGTCGAGGTGATCCGTGCCGAGCTCGGCCCGGAGGTCACCGGCACCGTCAGCTCGCCCACCACGGAGTGGTCGGCGGCGAAGGCCCGCAGCAGGCACGAGGCGGACACCTCGCCGTCACGGCGTACGACGGTGAAGGTGGCCGTCGCGGCGTGCTGCCCCTGCACGTCGTAGCCCACCAGCTCGGAGGTCACCTCCGGCCGGCTGTGGAAGAACGTGGCCCACACCAGCCACGCCAGACCGGCCGCGGCCAGCAGCACGGCGAGGCCCACGACCAGCCGCCGGCGGGCCCGTGACGGCGTGCCGTACCGCTCGGCCAGGTCGGGGGCGGGGGCGCTCACCGCTCCATCGTAGGCACCCTAGGATGGAGGTCATGCTCCGCCTGATGCACGTGCACGCCCACCCCGACGACGAGTCCAGCAAGGGCGCCGCGACGACCGCCAAGTACGTGGCCGAGGGTGTCGACGTGCACGTCGTGACCTGCACGGGGGGCGAGCGGGGTTCCATCCTGAACCCCAAGATGGAGCGCCCCGACGTCCTCGAGAACATGACCGAGATCCGTCGCCGGGAGATGGAGGCGGCCCGCGACATCCTCGGCATCACCCAGGACTGGCTGGGCTTCGTCGACTCCGGCTGGCCCGAGGGCGACCCCAAGCCGCCCCTGCCCGAGGGCTGCTTCGGGCTGGTGCCGGTGGAGGAGGCGGCCGAGCCGCTGGTCCGGCTGATCCGCTCGTTCCGGCCGCACGTGCTGACCACCTACGACGAGAACGGCGGCTACCCGCACCCCGACCACATCATGTGCCACCTGGTCTCGGTGGCGGCGTGGGAGGCGGCCGGCGACCCGGAGGCGTACCCCGACGCCGGGGAGCCGTGGCAGCCGCTGAAGCTGTACTACCAGCACGGCTTCAACCGGCCGCGGACCCAGGCGCTGCACGACGCGATGACCGCGCGGGGCCTGGAGTCGCCGTGGGCCGAGCGCCTCGAGCAGTGGAAGCCCGACCCCGCGCACGACGCGCGCATCACCACCCGCGTGCCGTGCGGGGAGTACTTCGGGGTGCGTGACCAGGCCCTCATGGCGCACGCCACCCAGATCGACCCCGACGGGCCGTTCTTCGCGATCCCGCTGGAGCTGCAGCGCGAGGTCTGGCCGACCGAGGACTTCGAGCTGGCCCGCACCGTGCTCGACGTGCCGCTGCCCGAGGACGACCTCTTCGCCGGGGTGCGCGAGCATGTGGGCGTGGCAGACTGAGGAGGTCATGACCTCACTCCTCGCCCTGATCCCGCTCGCCACCCCCTCCCCCGACCCGGCCGACGTCAAGCCGGGCTGGCTGGGCTTCACGATGTTCCTGGCGCTGGCCGTGGCCGTGGTGCTCCTGTGGCTCAGCATGCGGCGCCAGCTGAAGAAGATCGACTTCGTGGAGGAGCCGGACGAGCCGGCGGCTTCCGTCGCCCCGGACGACGCCGGGCACCCGGGCTCCCGGGCCGGTGACCCCACGCAGGACGCGGGCCACCGCTCCGCCCCACCGGCTGGTTAAGGCTCGCTGAGGTAGCGGTTGACGCCCCCGGCCGAGGGCCCGATGCTGCCCGGGTGACCCCACCGGCTGGACCAGCCGCACGTCCGCGCCCGGCTGCCCCGGCCGAGGCGTCCCGTCCTGGGCGGTCCTCCTGCGCCGAGCAGTCCCGTCCTGCTCTGCCCTCCTGCGCCGAGGCGTCCCGTCCTGCACGGCTGCCGTCGCCCGGGGGCACCGCGACCTGGTGCGCGGGACCGTGGTGCACGGCGTCTCCGCGGCGGTGATGGTGGCGATGCTGCTCGTCGTGCTGCCGCCGTGGCTCACGGTGCCGGCCCGAGTGGGCTTCGCGGCCGCCACCGGGTGGTGCCTGCTGCAGGTGGTACGACGGGTGGACCCCGCGTCGTACCTGCGGCTGGGGATCTGCTGCCTGGCGATGGTCGTGATGCTCGCCGGCGCCCACCCCCACGGCGGAGCCGCCATGCGCGCCGCCATGGGACCGGCGGAGGCCATGACCGACGCCGGCCCGGGGTCGTCCTGGCCGGCGGTGCTGGTCGCCCTCGCGCTGGCGCCCGTCGTCCTCGGCGGCCTCGGCCGGCTCGGCGCTGGTCTGCGCCGGCCCAGCGGGCGGGAGCCGGGGGCCTCACGAGGCTCGGGCGCAGCGGTGCTGGGTCTCGCCGAGACGCTGCTGGCCGCGGCGATGGCCGCCATGCTGGTCGGCGTGCTCTGAGGGCGTCCGGGACCGCCCGCGCCGGCGCTCGACCGAATCAACAAACCCCTTAGGTCGCCGTTGACGTCGGCACCCGGAGGCTCGATGGTGTGAGCACCGTCACCCCCTCCCACCCTCGAGGAGCGTCATGCAGGTGCCCGCCCCGTTCGAGTACGAACGTGCCACCAGCGTCGAGCACGCCATCGGTCTGCTCGACCGTCTCGGGGAGGAGGCCCGGCTCGTGGCCGGCGGACACAGCCTCATCCCGATGATGAAGCTGCGCCTGGCCAACCTCGAGTACCTCATCGACATCAACGACCTGCACGGCGAGCTGTCCTACGTCCGGGTCGGCGTGGACGAGATCCGCATCGGCGCGCTGACCCGCCACCGCGAGCTGCTGGAGTCGGTCGAGCTGGCGGCGCTGTTCCCGATCTTCGCCGACGCGGAGGCGGTGATCGCCGACCCCGTGGTGCGCAACCGGGGCACCCTGGGCGGGTCCCTGTGCCAGGCCGACCCGTCGGAGGACCTGTCGGCGGTGTGCACGACGCTCAACGCCTCGTGCGTCATCCGTGGGCTGGACGGCGAGCGCGTCGTGACCATGGAGGACTTCCACCGCGGTCCCTACGAGACCGCGGTCGAGCACGGCGAGATGCTGACCGAGGTCCGCATCCCCGTCCGACCGAACGGCTCCAGCGCCTACGCCAAGGTCGAGCGACGGGCCGGCGACTGGGCGGTCACCTCGGCGGGCGCCGCGGTGTGGATGGACGGCGACGTCGTCGCCGACGCCCGGGTGGGCCTGGCCGCCGTCGGCCCGAACACCACGGGCATCCCCGCCATCTCCGAGGCGCTGCGCGGTCAGCGCCCCTCCGAGGAGCTGTACGCCCGCGCAGGGGCCATCGCCGCCGAGGTCTGCTCGCCGGCCACCGACAACCGCGGGACCGCGGACTACAAGCGCCACCTCGCCGACGAGCTCACCCGCCGCACCCTGCGGCGCTCCGTCGAGCGCATCCAGACCGGCCTGGCCGGCGACCAGAGAAGGAGCAGCTGACATGCAGGTGTCGATGACCGTCAACGGCGAGCCGGTGACCCGCGAGATCGAGGGACGCACCCTGCTGGTGCACTTCCTGCGCGACGACCTCGGCCTGACCGGGACGCACTGGGGCTGCGACACCAGCAACTGCGGCACCTGCGTGGCCTGGCTGGACGGCGAGCCGGTGAAGACCTGCACGGTGCTGGCCGCGATGGCCGGCGGCCACGAGGTGCGCACCGTGGAGGGCCTGGAGACCGACGGCGTCCTGGACCCGATCCAGGAGGGCTTCATCCAGTGCCACGGCCTGCAGTGCGGCTTCTGCACGCCGGGGATGCTGATGACCACGCGCGCCCTGCTCGACCGCGACCCCGACCCCAGCGAGCAGACCATCCGTGAGGCCATCTCCGGCCAGATCTGCCGCTGCACCGGCTACACGACGATCGTCCGCTCGGTCCAGTGGGCCGCCGCGCACACGGTCGGTGACCACGACACGACCGACCCCGAGAAGGCAGGCAGCGCCCTCATGACCGCCCTGGACGAAGGCGTCGCCGCCACCCCGGAGGACCTCGACCACACCGACAACGACCAGAAGCCCTGCGGGCACGGCCGGATGCTGCGCAAGGAGGACCCGCGCCTGATCCGTGGGCTGGGCAGCTTCGTGGACGACGTACAGCTCACCGGGATGCTGCACCTCGCCATCCTGCGATCGCCGGTGGCCCACGCCCGGATCACCAGCATCGACACCAGCGCGGCCGAGGCCCACCCCAAGGTGCGGGCCGTGGTGACCGGCGCGATGCTGGCCGAGAAGGGCCTGGCGTGGATGCCGACGCTCTCCAACGACGTGCAGGCGGTGCTGGCCACCGACAAGGTCCGCTTCCAGGGCCAGGAGGTCGCCTTCGTCGTGGCCAACGACCGCTACGCGGCGCGCGACGCGCTGGAGCTCATCGACGTCGACTACGAGATGCTGCGAGCCCGTGGTCGACGTGCGCAAGGCGCTGGCCCCCGACGCTCCGGTCATCCGCGACGACCTCGAGGGCAAGACCGACAACCACTGCTTCGACTGGGAGACCGGCGACAAGGCGGCCACCGAGGCCGTCTTCGCCCGCGCCGACGTCGTGGTGAGCGAGGACATCGTCTATCCCCGCGTGCACCCGGCCCCGATGGAGACCTGCGGCGCGGTCGCGGACTACGAACGCGGTGGACGGCAAGCTCACGCTGTGGTCGACCACCCAGGCGCCGCACGCCCACCGCACGGTCTACGCGCTCGTGGCGGGCCTGCCCGAGCACAAGATCCGGGTCATCGCGCCCGACATCGGCGGCGGCTTCGGCAACAAGGTGCCGATCTACCCCGGCTACGTGTGCGCGATCGTCGGCTCGCTGGTGACCGGCAAGCCGGTGAAGTGGATGGAGGACCGCACCGAGAACCTGGTGAGCACCGGCTTCGCCCGCGACTACGTCATGCGAGGCGAGATCGCGGCCACCAAGGAGGGCAAGATCCTGGCCATCCGCACCAACGTGCTGGCCGACCACGGCGCCTTCAACGGGGTCGCCTCCCCGGTGAAGTACCCGGCCGGCTTCTTCGGCGTCTTCACCGGCAGCTACGACCTCGAGGCCGCCTACGCCCAGATGACCGCCGTCTACACCAACAAGGCCCCCGGCGGCGTCGCCTACGCGTGCTCGTTCCGCATCACCGAGGCGGTCTACCTCGTCGAGCGCATGGTGGACTGCCTGGCCTACGAGCTGGAGATGGACCCGGTCGACCTGCGCCGCAAGAACTTCATCCAGCCCGAGCAGTTCCCCTACACGACCAAGACGGGCTGGGTCTACGACTCCGGCGAGTACGAGCCGGCCATGCGACCTGGCCATGGAGATCGCCGGGTACGACGAGCTGCGTCGCGAGCAGGCCGAGAAGCGGGCCCGCGGCGAGCTGATGGGCATCGGGGTGGCGTTCTTCACCGAGGCGGTCGGCGCCGGACCCCGCAAGGACATGGACATCCTGGGCCTGGGCATGGCCGACGGCTGCGAGCTGCGGGTGCACCCCACCGGCAAGGCCGTCGTACGCCTGTCGGTGCAGAGCCAGGGCCAGGGCCACGAGACGACGTTCGCGCAGATCGTGGCGGAGGAGATCGGCATCCCGCCCGAGGACATCGACGTCGTGCACGGCGACACCGACAACACGCCGTTCGGGCTGGGCACCTACGGCAGCCGCTCGACGCCGGTCTCGGGGGCGGCCGCCGCGCTGGTGGCCCGCAAGGTCCGGGACAAGGCGCAGATCATCGCCTCCGGCATGCTCGAGGTCTCCGTGGCCGACCTGGAGTGGAACAAGGGCTCCTTCCACGTGAAGGGTGACCCCACCCGCTCGGTGACCATCCAGGACATCGCCATGCGGGCGCACGGCGCCGCGCGACCTGCCCGAGGGCATCGAGGGCGGTCTGGAGGCGCAGATCTGCTACAACCCGGAGAACCTGACCTACCCCTTCGGTGCCTACATCTGCGTGGTCGACATCGACCCCGGCACCGCCCAGGTCAAGGTGCGCCGGTTCATCGCCGTCGACGACTGCGGCACCCGGATCAACCCGATGATCATCGAGGGTCAGGTGCACGGCGGGCTCGCCGACGGCGTCGGCATGGCGCTGATGGAGATGATCTCCTTCGACGAGGACGGCAACTGCCTCGCGCGGCTCGCTGATGGACTACCTCATCCCGACCGCGCTCGAGGTGCCGCACTGGGAGACCGGCCACACCGTCACCCCCTCGCCGCACCACCCGATCGGGGCCAAGGGCGTCGGGGAGTCGGCCACGGTCGGCTCGCCGCCGGCCGTGGTCAACGCGGTCATCGACGCGCTCAAGCCCTTCGGCATCCGCCACGCCGACATGCCGCTCACCCCCTCCCGGGTGTGGGACGCCATGCAGGGCCACTCCACCCCGCCGATCTGAGCGTCCCGGGCCGTCATCGGCGACGGTCCCGGCCCCAGCACCCACCGAGTCGAGGAGCCCCGTGACCACCCAGCTGTCCCTGCGCATCGAGCAGCTCAAGGAGTCCCGCACGCCGTTCGTGCAGGCCACCGTGGTGCGCGCGCAGAAGCCCTCCTCGGCCTCGGCCGGGGACCGGGCGATCGTGCTGGCCGACGGCTCCATCGAGGGCTTCGTCGGCGGGCAGTGCGCGACCGGTTCGGTGCGCACGGCGGCCCTGGGCGCGCTGGAGACCGGCGAGGGCGTGCTGCTGCGGGTGCTGCCCGACCACCGAGGACTCGTTCCCGGCGGCCCCCGGCGCCAGCGTGGTGGTCAACCCCTGCCTGTCCGGTGGCGCCCTGGAGATCTACCTGGAGCCGCTGCTGCCCTCCCCGGTGGTGCACCTCGTCGGGCGCCTCGCCCACGGCCGAGGCGGTGGCCGCGCTGGCGCCCGCTGCTCGGCTTCGTCGTCGAGCCGGCCGCCGACGGGCGCCGGGCCGCAGGGCGCGGTCGCGGCGGTGGTCTCCAGCCACGGCGGCGACGAGGCGGGCGCGGTCCGGGCCGCGCTGGACGCCGGCGTCGGGCTTCGTCGGGCTGGTCTGCAGCCGCACCCGCGGCGAGGCGCTGCTGGACGAGCTCGACCTCGCCGAGCCGAGGAGCGCGCCGGGTGCACCCGCACGTCGGGCATCGACATCGGTGCGCGCACCGCGCCCGAGATCGCGCTGTCGATCCTGGCCGCGGTGGTGCGCGGCATCCGGGTCGAGGGTCTCAGGCCCCGCCCGGTCCTCCGGTGCGACGCAGCCGCTGCGCACGGTCGGCCGCACCGGCGGCCCGGCCGGTCCAGGCCGTCGACCCGGTCTGCGGGATGACCGTGACCGTGGTCGCCGGACACCCCGCACGCTGACCGTCGACGGCGTCGACGCACTGGTTCTGCAACCCGGGCTGCCGCGACACGTACGCCCAGGCCCCCACGTCGGTGAGCCGGAGCCGCACCCGAGCGCCGCCGAGCGACGTCCGCCGCCAGCGTTCGACGAGCACGACTACCTCGCCGACGAGGGCATCGCGACCGCGGTGTTCCTGGCCCTGCGGCTGGGCCTGCCGCTGCTCCTGGAGGGCGAGCCGGGGTCGGCAAGACCGCGGCCGCCAAGGTGCTCGCGCAGACGCTCGGCGCGCCCCTGGTCCGGCTGCAGTGCTACGAGGGGCTGACCGCCGGGCGAGGCGCTCTACGACTGGAACTACCAGCGCCAGCTGCTGGCCATCCGGCTCGCGGAGGCCAGCCACGAGCGGCTCGAGCGAGGCCGACCTGTTCAGCGAGGAGTTCCTGCTGGAGCGGCCGATCCTGCAGCTGCGTGCGGCTACGACGGCCCGCAGCCGCCGGTGCTGCTCATCGACGAGGTCGACCGCGCCGACGACGAGTTCGAGGCCCTGCTGCTGGAGTTCCTGGGGGAGGGGTCGGTCACCGTCCCCGAGCTCGGCACGTTCACCGCGACCCGGCCGCCGGTCGTGGTGCTGACCTCGAACCGCAGCCGCGACCTGCACGACGCCCTGCGGCGTCGCTGCCTCTACCACTGGCTCGAGTTCCCCTCGGCCGAGCGGGCGGTGGAGATCCTGCGCCGCACCGTCCCGGGCGCCGGCGCCGCCGCTGATCGACGTCGGCCACCCAGTTCGTCGGGCACGTGCGCACCCTCGACGTGGACAAGCCGCCGGGCATGGCCGAGGCGATCAACTGGGTCGCGGCGCTCTCGGCGCTCGGGGCGACCGAGCTGGTCCGCGAGCGACGTGGTCGACCACGCTGGCGCCCTGGCCAAGACCCCCGACGACCGCGACCTGGTGGCCGGGGCGGCCGAGTCCTACGCCTTCGGCTGAGGGTGCGTGCCAGGTGAGCCGGGACGACCCGAGGGGGTGGAGGTGAGCCCTGCGCCCGGCCCGTGCTGGCCGGGGTGGACCGGGCGGCCTTCGTCGCCGGCGCTCGGCCGGCGGCTGCGGTCCGCGGGCGTGCCGGTGTCGCTGACCGCGCTGGCGGCGTTCACCGACGCGCTGGGACTGGCCCCGCCGCACCGGCGTGCCGGAGCTGTACTGGCTGTGCCGGGTCACGCTGGTGCAGCGGGCCGCACGACCTGGCCACCTTCGACCGGGTCTTCGAGGCGGTCTTCGCCGACGCCGCGCTGCCGCTCGGCCGGTCAGGCCTCCGGGCCCCCGGCCGACGGCGCGAGGACGACCTGCTGGTCGGGGGAGCGGTGCACGCCGTGGCGGAGCAGCCGGGTCAGGGCCTGCCGTGGCACACCCTGCCGCGGGTCGTCGACGCCGACGAGGACCTCCGCCGACGGCCAGTCGGTCCCCGAGCTGCTGCCCGGTGCCCTGGAGGCGGTGGCCGACGTGCCCTTCGAGGACCTCGACCCGGACCAGCTGGCGTGCGGTCGGCGGCCTGGCTCGAGGCATCCCGCGAGCGCTGGCCGACCCGGCGCAGCCGGCGCCGCCAGGTCGGCACCCGGCCGGTCGGCGGGTGGCGCTGCGCGCGACCATCGCCGCCTCCCGGCGTACCGGCTGGGAGCCCGTCCGCCTGGCCCGCACCCGCGCCGTACGACGGCCCGCGGCCGGTCACCGTCCTGGTGCGACGTGAGCGAGTCGATGCGCCGTACGCGACCGCCTACCTGCACCTGATGCGGGCCCTGGCGCGCGCCGGCCGGGCCGAGGCGTTCGCCTTCTCCACCACGCTGACCCGGGTGACGCCCGCGCTGCGGCTGCACTCCGCGCCCGCCGCGGTCGAGCAGGCCACCGAGCTGGTCGGCGACCGGTTCGGCGGCACCCGGCTGGCCTCCAGCCTGGCCGAGCTGCTGGCCTCGCGGCACGGTCACGGGCTGCGCGGCGGCATCCTGGTGGTGGCCTCGGACGGCTGGGACAGCGAGCGACCCGGCCCGCCTCGCCGCGGTGCTGGCGCGGGTGCGCCGACGCGCGCACCGGCTGGTCTGGCTCAACCCGCGCGCCGCGTCGCCCCGGGTTCGAGCCGCTGGTGGGGTCGATGGCCGCGGCCCTGCCGTACTGCGACGCGTTCGAGTCGGCGCACACCCTGCGCGCGGCCACCGTCGCCCTGGACCGGCTGCTGACCGAGGGCGCGCTCAGCTCCAGAGGGTGACGTGGACCGAGGGCCGGAAGCGGCCGTGGGTCGTGCCCGCGCCCCGCACCATGGCCTGCGTGGCGCGGGGCGTGGTGATGAAGCGCAGCAGCTCGGCGGTGGCGGGCACCTGGCTGTGGGCCGCGAGCGCCATGGCCGACCACCCGCCCTTGGCCTGCAGCGCGGGTCCGGTCAGGGCGGTCAGCCGCCCGGCCGCGAGGTCGCCGGCCACGGCGAAGCGCACCGCGAGGGAGACGCCGTCGCTGCGCTTGGTCTCCTCCAGCGCCGCCGGCGTCGCTCTGGAAGATGCGCTGCTGCGACTCCGGCACCCCGATCGTGCGCAGCACGGCGGGCACCACCCCGTCCTCGCCGGCCGCCGAGGGCCCGAGCAGCCACAGCTGCTCGCGGGCCTCCGCCGAGCCGACCTTCCGACCGGCCAGCGGGTGGCCCGGGCGGGCGACGGCGATCACCTCGTAGTTGAGGAACGGCTGGTGCAGCAGGCCCTCGGGCAGCTCGCGCGGCACCGGCCCGATCGCGATGTCGACGGTGCGGCCGGCCAGCAGCGGCGGGAAGGCCACGGTGGGTCGCACGCTCAGCTCGACGTCGAGGTCGGCGGCGCGCCCCGCGAACAGCTCGATGAGCCCGGGGGCGGCGTGCTCGGCGAACAGGCTGGAGCACGCGATGCGCAGCAGCCGCCGCCCGCCACCGGCCTGGCTGACCTCGCGCACGGTGCGGTCCTGCAGCCCGAGGATCTCCACCGCCCGGCTGGCCAGGCGCAGCCCGCCCGGGGTGAAGGCGAGACCCGAGCCGGTACGGGCGAACAGCTTGTCGTCGAGCTCGCGCCGCAGCTGGCCGACGTGCATGGACACCGCCGCCTCGCTGACCGCGAGCTCCTCGGCGGCCGCCTTCACCGAGCCCAGCCGCACGACCGCCGCGAACGCCCTCAGCTGGGTGGGGGTCACGTCCGGACGACCCGCACCAGCGCGTCGTACGCCGTACGGTCGAGCTCGCCGTGGTGGGCGTGGCCGGCGTCCTGGGCGGGCACCACGCGGGACACCCGCTCGGCGCGGACCACCTCGAAGCGCTCGCCGTCGAGGTCGCCCAGCACCTCCTCGGCGGTGAACAGCACGGCCGGGTCGGTCGGACCGCCGGTGCCCTCGGTGTGGTTGGTGGCGTCGTGGGCCACCAGCAGGAAGGTGCCCCCGGGGCGCAGGGCGGCGAAGGCCCGGCGCACGGCCTCACCGCGCTCCTCGGCCACCAGCTGCAGGTAGGCCAGCAGGACGAGGTCGTAGCGGTCCGCCCCGGCGTCCCAGGTCAGGGCGTCGGCGCAGACCCATCGCACCGCACCCGGGTCCAGGCCCTGCCGACGGGCGAGGTCCGCGCCCTTGTCCAGGCCCACCCGGGAGAAGTCCACCGCGGTGACCTGCCAGCCCCGCTCGGCCAGCCAGAGGGCGTTGCGCCCCTCACCGGCGGCCAGGTCGAGGGCCCGTCCGGGGGGCAGGTCCGCGACCTCGGCGGCGACGAACTGGTTGGGCTTCGCCGACCACACCATGCCGCTCGCGGCGTACCTCTGGTCCCACGTCGCGGCGTCCACGGGACAGACGGTAGCCCGCGCTCAGCTCTCGGGCGACGCCTGGCCGCTCTGCTCGGCCACCTTGGCGTGCACCTCGGCCATGTCGAGCCCGCGCACGGCGCCGATCAGCTCGTCCAGGGCGGGGGCGGGGAGGGCGCCGGGCTGGGAGTAGACCAGCACACCCTCGCGGAACGCCATCAGCGTGGGGATGGAGGTGATGTTCGCGGCCTGGGCCAGCGCCTGCTCGGCCTCGGTGTCCACCTTGGCGAACACGATGTCGGCGTTGGCCTCGGAGGCCTTCTCGAAGGTCGGTCCGAACTGGCGGCACGGGCCGCACCACGCGGCCCAGAAGTCCACGAGGACGATGTCGTTGTCCGCGACGGTCTGCTCGAAGGCCTGGGCGGTGAGCTCGGTGGTTGCCACGGGTGGGTGCCTCGATCCATGTCTGGGTTCGCGCCGGAGCGCCTCGTCCTCCCCAACACCACCCCCGCGCCCGTTCTTCCCCGCCCGCTGGTCGAGGTGCGAGCGGAGCGAGCCTCGAGACCCCCCGGCCCCCCGGCCCCCGGTGGTCGAGGTGCGAGCGGAGCGAGCCTCGAGACCCCCTCAGCCCCCCGAGCTGAACGCCGCGTCGAACGCCGCCGCGGGCGGCTCGATCTGGGTGAGCCTGCGGATGAACGCCAGCGCGTCCGGCCCGCCCACCAGGCGGTCCATGCCCGCGTCCTCCCACTCGACCGAGATCGGCCCGTCGTACCCGATCGCGTTGAGCATCCGGAAGACCGGCTCCCACGGCACGTCCCCGTGCCCGGTGGACACGAAGTCCCAGCCGCGGCGGGGGTCGGCCCACGGCAGGTGCGAGCCCAGCCGGCCGTTGCGGCCGTTGAGCTGCTTGACCGACTCCTTGCAGTCCACGTGGTAGATCCGGTCGCGGAAGTCCCACAGGAATCCGACGGGGTCGAGGTCCTGCCACACGAAGTGGCTGGGGTCGAAGTTGAGCCCGAAGGCCTCCCGGTGGCCGATGGCCTCCAGGGTGCGCACCGTCGTCCAGTAGTCGTAGGCGATCTCGCTCGGGTGCACCTCGTGGGCGAACCGCACCCCGACGGCGTCGAAGACGTCGAGGATCGGGTTCCACCGGTCGGCGAAGTCCGCGTAGCCGCGCTCGATCATGGCCGGGGGCACGGGCGGGAACATCGCCACGGTGTGCCAGATCGACGACCCGGTGAACCCGATGACCGTGCGTACGCCGAGCGCGTCGGCCGCCCGCGCGGTGTCGGCCATCTCCTGGGCGGCCCGCATCCGGACGCCCTCGGGGTCGCCGTCGCCCCAGATGCGCCCCGGCAGGATGCCCTGGTGCCGCTCGTCGATGGGGGAGTCGCAGACGGCCTGGCCCACGAGGTGGTTGGAGATGGCGTGCACCTGCAGGCCGTGCTTCTCCAGCAGGTCGAGCCGGCCCTGGACGTAGCCCGTCTCGCCCAGGGCCCGGTCGACCTCGAAGTGGTCGCCCCAGCAGGCGAGCTCGAGGCCGTCGTAGCCCCACCCTGACGCGAGCC
The DNA here is from genome assembly GCA_963750345.1 of uncultured Actinomycetota bacterium. Lineage (GTDB taxonomy): Bacteria > Actinomycetota > Actinomycetes > Propionibacteriales > Nocardioidaceae > Nocardioides_B. Next base: position 239,134 of record CAVVQH010000015.1, read on the forward strand.
GGGCCACCTCCTCCAGCGGCAGGTCGGCCCACTGGCCGGTGAACAGGGTGACGGGACGGGTCATGTCAGCTCCTCAGGTGGGGGGTACGTCGTGCCAGGTCGAGCGGTCGGCGGCGCTGCGCTCGACCGCCTCGAGGACGCGCTGCACCTGCAGCCCGTCGCGGAAGGACGGGGCCGGGTCCTCACCGGCGCCGATCGCGAGGACCAGGTCGCGGATCTCGTGGGTGAACGTGTGCTCGTAGCCCAGCAGGTGGCCCGGGGGCCACCACGCCGACAGGTAGGGGTGGTCCGGCTCCGTGACGAGGATCCGCCGGAAGCCGGCGGTCGTCGCCTCCTCGGTGCCGTCGTGGAACGAGAGCTCGTTCATCGACTCGAAGTCGAAGGCCAGGGACCCGTCGGACCCGTTGACCTCGATGCGCAGGGCGTTCTTGCGCCCCGTCGCGAAGCGCGTCGCCTCGAACGAGCCCAGGGCACCGCCGGAGAACCGACCGGTGAACAGGGCGGCGTCGTCGACGGTGACCGGACCCCGCTGCCGCCCCCCGGTGGCGGCCAGCCCGCCGGAGGACGACGCCAGCGGACGCTCCTTGACGAAGGTCTCGGTCAGCGCCGAGACCCCGGTGAGCTCCTCGCCCACGAGGAACTGCGCCAGGTCGATGATGTGCGCGCCGATGTCGCCCAGGGCGCCCGAGCCGGCGTGCTCCTTCTGCAGCCGCCAGACCAGCGGGAACTCGGGGTCGACGATCCAGTCCTGCAGGTACACCGCACGCACGTGCCGCACGGTGCCCAGACGGCCCTGCTCCACCAGGGCGCGCGCCAGCGCCAGGGCCGGGACGCGGCGGTAGTTGAAGCCGACCATCGACCGTACGCCGTGCTCCCGGGCCCGCTCCGCGGCGGCGGTCATGGCCTCCGCGTCGGCGACGGTGTTGGCCAGTGGCTTCTCGCACAGGACGTGCTTGCCGGCCTCCAGCGCGGCGATGGCGATCTCGGCGTGCGAGTCGCCGGGGGTGCAGATGTCGACGACGTCGATGTCCGGCCGCTCCAGGAGCTCGTGCCAGTCGGTGGTCGAGTCCTGCCAGCCCAGGGTGGCTGCGGCCCGGCCGGCCGCCTCGGCGTCCCGGCCGCAGAGCGTGAGCATCAGCGGCGAGCGGGGCAGGTCGAACACCCGGCCGGCCGTGCGCCAGGCCTGGGAGTGGGCCGCGCCCATGAAGGCGTAGCCGACCATGCCGATGCCCAGCGTGGGTGGGGATGCGTCGGTCACGGGGCGGACCTCTCTCCGGTCGGGGTCAGGACGCGACGGGCCCGGTCCCCGCTCCAGGCCGCCTCGAGGATGGCGGTCAGGTCGGCGAGCTCGGTCGGGCCGGGGTGGTTCTGGAGCAGGCGGGTCACGCCGCCGGCCATCGTGGCGAAGCGGGGGAGGTCGGCGCGGGCCACGCCGATGTCGGCCAGGGTGGGCGGGATGCCGATGTCGGCCAGCAGACCGTCCAGCCAGGTCAGGAACACCTCGGCGGCCTCGGCGTCCGAGGCGCCGGTCACCTCGAGCCCGCACACCGCGGCGAGCACGGCCAGCCGGTCGGCGATGGCGTCCTTGGCCGCGTCGAGCGCGTAGGGCAGCAGCAGGCCGACGCCCAGGCCGTGGGGGGTGTGGGTGGCCGCGCCGATCGGGTACTGCAGGGCGTGCGGGGCCGCCGTGCCGGCGTGCGCGAAGGCGAGCCCGGCGAGCACGGAGCCGTGGGACATGTCCGCCCGTGCCTCGGTGTCGCTGCCGTCGGCGACGGCCCGGCGCAGGCTGCGGGAGATCCGCTCCGCCGCCAGGAGGGCGTAGTGGTCGGTGGTCGGGTTGCGGCCCAGGAAGACCTGCTCCACCGGGTCGCGCGGTCCGTGCGGCCGGGGGCGTGCGGTGTAGCTCTCCACGGCGTGGCAGAAGGCGTCGATGCCGGAGTGCGCGGTGACGCCGGCGGGGCAGGTGTAGGTCAGCTCGGGGTCGACCACCGCGAAGTCGGGCACGATGTGGACGCTGGAGACACCCACCTTCAGCTCGCGTTCCGGATCGGTCAGCACCGAGACCGGCGTCAGCTCGGACCCGGTCCCCGACGTGGTCGGGACGGCGACGAGGGGGTAGGTCGGGCCCGGCACCTTCGCCTCGCCGTAGTAGTCGCGCGGCGACCCGCCGTGGCGCCGGATGACGCCCACGATCTTGGCCAGGTCGATGACGGTGCCGCCCCCGATGGCCAGGATGACGTCGGCGTCGACCTCCGCCGCCGCCGCGACGGCGAGGTCGACGTCGCTCAGCGGCACGTCCGGGGTGGCGTCGGCGAAGACGCCGACGACCGAGGCCCGCTCCCGTACGGCGGCGAGGAGCTCCGTCACGCGGGGCTGCCCGACCAGCACGCGGTCGGTGACCACGAGGACCCGGGACCCGCACTCGGCCACCACCCGGGGGACGTTCTGCGCGACCCCCTCTCCCACCATCAGCTGGCGTGGTCCACGGACGGTCTCGAGCATGTCAGCGCCTTCCTGGGGCGTCGGCGGCGAGCGGTCGGGCGCCGTGGGCGCAGGTGGCGCACAGGCGGTCACCGCCCACCCGGAGCTGGTCGGTCACGGCAGGTCGACCGCCGCGTAGGTGACGTCGAGGTACTCGAGGATGCCCTCGTGCGAGCCCTCCTTGCCGATCCCGGACTGCTTCACGCCCCCGAAGGGAGCCGACGGGTCGGAGATCAGACCCCGGTTGATGCCGAGCATCCCGGTCTCGAGCCCCTCGGCGAAGCGCAGCGCCCGCTGGAGGTCGCGGGTGAAGACGTACCCGACCAGGCCGTGCTCGGTGTCGTTGGCCTTGGCCAGCACCTCCGCGTCGGAGGTGAACGAGAGGATCGGCGCGACGGGGCCGAAGATCTCCGCCTCGAGGATCCGCGCCTCGTCGGGGACGTCGACGAGCACCGTGGGCGGGTAGAAGTGGCCGGGGCCATCGGTCGGCTGGCCCCCGACCAGCACCCGGGCTCCCCGGTCGACCGCGTCGGTGACGAGCCCGTGGATGGTGCTGACGGCAGCGTCGTCGATCAGCGCGCCGACCTGGACGCCGTCGTCGAGGCCGTGGCCGACCGACAGCTCGCCCATGCGGGCGGTGAAGCGCCGCGTGAACTCCTCGCGCACCGGCTCCTCGACGTAGATGCGGTTGGCCGCGATGCAGGACTCCCCGATGTTGCGCATCTTGGCCACCATCGCCCCGTCGACCGCCACGTCGAGGTCGGCGTCGGCGCACACGATCAGCGCCGCGTTGCCGCCGAGCTCCATGGAGGTCCGCAGCACGTTGTCGGCGGCCTGCCGCAGCAGCACCCGGCCGACCTCGGTGGACCCGGTGAACGAGAGCTTGCGGGTCCGCCGGTCGGCCAGCAGGGCCGAGACGACCTCGCCGGAGCGGCTGGTCGTCACCACGTTGACGACCCCGGGGGGGACGCCGACCTCCTCCATGATCCGGGCCAGCAGCAGCATCGTCAGCGGGGTCTGCCCGGCCGGCTTGGTGACCGTCGTGCAGCCCGCGGCCAGCGCCGGGGCGATCTTGCGCGCGCCCATGGCCAGCGGGAAGTTCCACGGCGTCACGAAGACGCACGGGCCGACCGGCTTCGGCACGGTGAGGATGCGGTACCCGCCGGCGGGGGCGGTGTTGTAGCGCCCCTCGACGCGGACGGCCTCCTCGGCGAACCACCGGAAGAACTCGGCGCCGTAGGCCACCTCGCCCCGGGCCTCGGCGAGCGGCTTGCCCATCTCCAGCGTGATCAGCCGGGCGACCTCCTCGCTGCGCTCGGTCAGGGCCCGGTACGTCGCGAGCAGCAGCTCCGAGCGCCTGCGGGGCGGGGTGGCCGCCCACGCCGCCATGGCACCGCTCGCCGCCTCCAGGGCGGCGAGCCCGTCCTCGACGCCGGCGTCGGCCACCTCGGCGACGACGTGGCCGGTGGCCGGGTCCTCGACGGTGAAGGTGGCGCCGTCGGCCGCGTCGCGCCAGGTGCCGCCGATCCGGAGCCGGCGGTGCTCGGGGGCCAGGACGTCCATCGGGTCAGCCGCCTCCAGCGTGGTGGTGTTGCTCGGCGCGCTCATCGGCCCGCCTCGGACAGCGCGAGGCCGGTGCCCGCGTCGAAGAGGTGGGCCCGGTCCAGGTCGACGGCGACCTGCAGCCGCTCGCCCTGCGCGCCGGTGACGGTCGGCCGGGCCTTGACCTTGAGGATCTCGCTGCCCACGCGGACGTCGACCACGGTGCGGTCGCCCAGCGGCTCCAGCCCGTAGAGCTCGCCCGGCAGCGAGGCACTGCCGCGCTGCTCGACGGACAGGTCCTCGGCGCGCAGGCCCAGCAGCAGCGGCCGCCCGTCCTCCGCGGTGGTCCAGCGCGGCCGCGGCAGCGTCCAGCCCTCCGCGCCGACGAGCTGGTCGCCCTCGGCGTGGCAGGCGAGCAGGCTGATCCGCGGGCTGCCCACGAAGCCGGCGACCCACTGGTTGGCCGGACGCTCGTACACCTCGGTCGGGGTGCCGACCTGCTGGATCCTGCCCTCCTTGAGGACCGCGACCTGGTCGGCCATGGACAGCGCCTCGACCTGGTCGTTGGTGACGTAGACGAACGTCCCCCCGAGGCTGCGGTGGATGCGCGTCAGCTCGGTGCGCATCTCGACGCGGAGCTTGAGGTCGAGGTTGGTCAGCGGCTCGTCCATCAGGAACGCGCGCGGCCGACGCACCAGCGCCCGGGCCAGGGCGACGCGCTGCATCTCCCCGCCGGACATCTGCGCCGGCCGGCGCTGCAGCAGCCGCTCGATGCGCAGCAGGCTCGCGACCCGCTGCACGGCGGGCTCGATCTCGCTGGTCGGGTACCGGCGGGCGCGCAACGGCGAGGCGATGTTCTCGTACGCCGTACGACGGGGGTAGAGCGCGTAGCTCTGGAACACCATGGCCAGGTCCCGCGCGGCCGGGTCGTCACCGGTCGCGTCCCTCCCGTCCAGGTGCACGCTGCCGGCGTCCAGCCTCTCCAGGCCGGCGATCGCCCGCAGGGTGGTCGTCTTGCCCGCGCCCGAGGGTCCGAGCACGACGAAGAACGAGCCGTCCGGGCACGTCGATCGTCACCCCGTCCAGGGCCTGGACCTCGCCGAACGCCTTGCGCAGCCCGTGCGCCGCGACGGTCGCCATCAGGCCACCAGCGCTTCCGTGCTCGAGGTCGTAGACCGGAGGGGTGTCGCCGGAGTACCGCAGGCCCACCTGGGCGTCGGTGGCGAAGCGGACGGTCGGTGGCATGCGCACCCGGACGTCGCGCTCACCGCCGTGGTCCACCACGTAGATGATCTCGTCGCCCAGGCCCTCCGCCGAGACCACGCGGGCCGGGACCGAGCGGTCCGCCCCGGGCGCGGTGACCTCCAGCGCCTCCGGTCGCACCCCGGCGACCAGCGACCGGTCGCGGGGCAGGCCCGGCGGCGGCGTGAGGACGAGTCCGCCGGGACCGCGCAGCGCCGCCCTCGGCCACCTCGACCTGGATCAGGTTCATCGGCGGGGAGCCGATGAAGGCCGCGCAGAACAGGCTCGCCGGGCGGTTGTAGACCTCCAGCGGCGTGCCGATCTGCTCCACGCGGCCCTTGTTGAGGATGGCGATCCGGTGCCCGAGCGACATCGCCTCGACCTGGTCGTGGGTGACGTAGACCATCGTGGTGCCCAGCTGCGGCCTGCAGGTGCTTGATCTCGGTGCGCATGTCGGCCCTCAGCTCCGCGTCGAGGTTGGTCAGGGGCTCGTCCATGAGGAACGCCCGGGGCCGCCGTACGAGGGCGCGGGCCAGGGCGACGCGCTGCTGCTCCCCGCCGGAGAGCCGCTGCGGCTTGCGGTCCAGGAGCGGGCCGAGCCGCATCATCCGGGCGGCCTCGTCGACCCGCTCGCGGACCTCGGGCTCCGGGCAGGCCCTCGGCCCGCAGGGGGAAGGCCAGGTTGTCCCGGGTCCTCAGGTGCGGGTAGAGGGCGTAGAACTGGAACACCATGGCGATGTCGCGCTCGGCGGGCGGCAGGTCGTTGACCAGGGTGCTGCCGATGCGGATGTCGCCGGAGGTCTGCCGCTCCAGGCCGGCCATCGCCCGCAGGGTCGTGGTCTTGCCGCAGCCCGAGGGGCCGAGCATGACGAAGAGCTCGCCGTCCCCGATGGACAGGTCGACGTGCTCGACCGCGACGGTCCCGTCCGGGTAGCGCTTGTGCAGGGCGGTCACCTCGATGCCGGCCATCAGCGTCGCACCGCCCCGAGGGTCACGCCGGCCACGAGGTGCTTGCGCACCAGGTAGGCGAAGACCAGCACCGGGATCGCGAAGACCACGGCGGAGGCGGCCACCAGGCCCCAGTCCACCGTGGTGCCGCCGATGAGGCCGGCGATGGCGGGCGGGGCCGTCCGCACGTCGTGGCTGGAGGTCAGGAAGATGGCGAACACGAACTCGTTCCAGGAGAAGATCAGCGCGAACACCGCCGTCGCGGCGATGCCGGGCACCAGCAGGGGCAGGGTGAACCTCCAGAACGCCTGCAGGCGGGTGTAGCCGTCGAGCATGGCGGCGTCCTCGTACTCCGCGGGCACCTCGTCGACGAAGCCCTTCATCATCCAGATCGTGAAGGGCACGTTGAAGGCGGCGTAGATGAGGATCAGGCCGAGCTTGGTGTTGATCAGGCCGAGCTCGCGGTACATCAGGAAGATCGGGATCACGACCACCACGGGCGGCATGAAGCGGGTGGACAGGATGAAGAACAGCTGGTCCTTCTTGGCCTTCACCGCGAAGCGGGAGTAGGCCCACGCCGCCGGGACCCCGAGCAGGGTGGCCAGCACCGTGGAGGCGCCGGCGACGACGACGGAGTTGAGGAACGAGACGGACAGGTCGGAGCGGCCGCCGCCCGGGCCGACGAACACGTCCTTGTAGTGGTCCAGCGTGACGTGGAAGCCGAAGAACTGGGCCGGGACGGCGTAGACGTCGCGGTTCTCCTTGATGGACGTCTCGATCATCCACAGCACCGGGAAGAGCATGGCGACGGCCAGCACCGTCAGCAGCGCGACCTCGAGCACGGCGCGGCCGCGGCCGCCGCCGCGGCGCGTCGCGTGGGCGCGGCGTCCGGACCGGACCGGTGGGCACGGCCTCGTCGACGGAGATCGCCATCAGCCCTCCTTGAGCTTGTTCAGGTAGCGCAGGTAGAACTGCGCGAGGACGATGACGACGAGGACCATGAGGATCCCGTACGCCGAGGCGGTCCCGGTGTTGAAGCCGAGGAACGCGACCTTGTAGACGTGGAACGACAAGCGTCTCGGTGGAGACCCCCGGACCGCCGCTGGTGAGGATGTAGACGAGGTCGAAGAGCCGGAAGGCCTCGATGGCCCGGAACATCACGGCGATGAGCAGCAGCGGCCACACCAGCGGCAGCGTGATGTTGCGGAAGCGGAACCACTCCGAGGCCCGGTCGATCGAGGCGGCCTCGTAGAGGTACTGGGGGACCGCGGTGAGGCCGGCCAGCGCGATCAGCATGATGAACGGCGTCCACTGCCAGGTGTCGACCACGATCAGCGAGATCAGCGCCGTGCGCTGCCGGGTGAGCCACTCCACCTGCCCCAGCCCGAGCGAGCCCAGCATGCTGTTGACGACGCCGAACTGCGCGTCGAGCATGAACCGCCAGAACAGCCCGACCACGACCGGCGACAGCATCATCGGCACCAGGAACAGCGTGGTCAGCAGCCCGCGCCCGTGCGTGCGCCGCGAGATCAGGTAGGCGATGCGCGAAGCCGAGCACGGTCTGCAGGGCGACCGCGCCGACGACGTAGATCAGCGTCGTCAGGGCCCGCTGGTGGACCTGCGGCCGAGGTCAGGATGTCGATGTAGTTCTGGAACCCGACGAAGTTGGCGGGCACGTCGCGGGTGGCCGAGTAGTCGGTGAACGACAGGTACAGCGCCCACAGCAGCGGGAACACCGACATCGCCAGCAGCAGCAGCAGCGCGGGGGAGATGAAGGCCACGGCGAGGCCGCGGTCGCTCGAGCCGGCGGGACCGCCCCGGTGCAGGCGGCGTCGCGGACGCCTCCTGCCCGGGTGGTCGGTCGTCGGCGTCATGCGGTCACTCACAGCCCGCCGCCGCGCGGAGTCCAGCACGCCCTGCTGCTCCTTGGCGATGTCGTCGAGCGCGTCCTTCGGGCTCCTTGGCGCCGTTGAGAGCCGCGTTCACGTTGGTGTTCTCGATGTCGATGAGGCGCGCGTACTCGGGCACGTTCCACATGTCCCGCATCCGCGAGACCGAGTCGGCGTACACCTGGTTGAACGGCCCGGCGTCGAGGAACTCGGGCGACTCCAGGGCGTCCGTGCGCGACGGCACGCCGCCGGCCGCGGCCCACTTCTTCTGGACGTCGGCCTGCTCGAACCACTTCATGAAGTTCAGGGCCTCGGCCTGGTGCGCCTTGGAGGCGTAGGCCGACACGTGCATCCCCATGCCGCCGAGCGGCACCAGGTCCGTGTCCTGCGTGGGCAGGGTGGCGAAGCCGAGCTTGTCGAGGATCTGCTCGCGGGTCTTGCCGAGCGTCGACTGCTTCGGGTCCAGCAGGCCGCCGCTCGCGGCGATCCAGTTGAACGCGATGCACGCCTTGCCCTGGGCGACGGCGGCGTTCACCTCGTCGATGAACCAGTTGCCGGAGCCCTTGGCGGTCAGCGGCTTCATCTTGTTGACCAGGACGTCCATGGCCTTCTGGCCGGCCGCGTCGTTGATGACGCCCTCGATCTTGCTCTTCTTCGAGTCCCAGAGGTTGCCGCCGTAGACGCCGTTGACCGTGTTGTAGGTGACGGCCGCGGCGTCGGAGCCGTTGGACTGGTGGAAGGCCAGCCCGCTGACGCCGGGGTTCTCGTCCTGGCACTTCTTGGCGACCGAGATCATCTCGTCCCAGGTCTTCGGCGGCTTGTCGCCGATGAGGTCCTTGCGGTAGATCATCGTCCAGGTGTCGCCGAGCAGCGGCAGGCCGTACAGGCTGGCGTTCTCGTCGCGCTTGCCGGTCTCGGCCTGGGGGTACTGGCCGTAGGCCGCCAGCAGGTACGGGTTGTAGGCGTCGACGTCGATGTTCTTGTTGACGAAGTCGGTGAGGTCGAGGATGTTGCCGTTCGTCACGGCCTCGCCGATGTGCTGGGAGTCCAGGATCGGCGATGTCGAAGTCGGTCTTGTGCGCGGCGAACTGGGTGAACATGGCGTCGTGCCAGTTCGCGTTCGGCACGGTGTTGACCTTGATGGTGACGTTCGGCCGCTCCTTGGTGTACTCCGCGTTCGCGAAGTCCTCCAGCGCCTGGGCCGGCGGCCACTCGAACCAGATGAAGCTGAGGGTCAGCGGGTCCTTGGTGAGCTCGGGATGGTCGCCGGCGCCTTGGGCCCGCTCGCCTTGGCGCCGTCGCCCTGGCCGCCGTCGCCACCGCCGCCGCCGCCGCCATGCGTGGCCACCAGCAGCACGGCCGCCGTCGGCCAGCTGCACCTTCCGACCGGGAAGGGACAGTCGTCCTACTCGCTTCGCGAACCGCATCTGCTCTCCTGCTTCCTGGATCGGGGTCTGGTGCCGGGGTCCTCGCTCGGAACGGTGCTGCGGATGACGGCCGCGGGTCTCGTTGCAGGCGACGAGGACGGGTCGCCGACGCGCCTGTTGGCGCGACGGACGTCGATGCTCCGAGATCCTCCGGTGCTCGCTCGAGGCCGGGCCGCTCTGTCGAGCGCCGTGCGAGGGGTGGCTGAAGGATCATCGCTTTTCCTATACGATCCGATGAGCGCGACAGCATGGCGCAGCGGAGCGGCCGATGTCAACAGGTTCGCGAGGATGCAAGATGATGCCCTCACGACACGGATGGACGGCGAGGCGATGACGGAGCGTGGAGCGCAGCCCGGTGACGAACGGGCAGCAGCTGTCGGGCGAGGTCCCGCGGGCGGCTGGCCGACGAGGTGTACGACACGCTGCTCGGGCAGCTGATGTCGCTCCGGATCGAGCCCGGCTCCCGCGTGACGATCGACGCCCTGGCGCGGGAGCTGGGCGTCTCGCAGACGCCGATCCGGGACGCCCTGAACCGCATGGAGGCCGACGGCCTGGTCGTGCGCGTGCCCCACGCCGGCTACCGCATTCCCCCGCAGATCACCCGGCACCGCTTCGAGGACATGCTCGAGGTCCGCCTGCTCCTCGAGCCGGCCGCCGCGCGCAGGGCTGCCGAGCGTGCCTCGGCGGAGCAGGTGGCGGGGCTGCGACGCATGCTCGGAGGAGATGGCGGAGCTGGTGCAGGGCGACGGCCCCACGGCGTACGGCGCCTTCGGCCTGCGCGACGCCGCCTTCCACGACCTCGTCGCCGCCAGCGCGGAGAACCAGGTCATCCGTGAGGCGCTGGCCCGCCTGCACACGCACGTGCACCTGTTCCGGCTGCTCCACGACACCCAGGTCACCTACCTGGCCATGGCCGAGCACGAGGAGGTGCTGGCCGCGATCGCCGCGCGCGACCCCGACGCTGCCGCCTTCGCGATGCGCCGGCACATCCTGCTGTCCGGCGACCGCTTCCGCCGGTTGTTCGACGAGGTCCGGCGGGACAGGTCACGCGCGGCGGACGGAGCGGCAATGGCGCGAGGTGGACGGGTCGACGGTCGCGCGGAGGATTGAGGGCGCCGCGGCAATGCTGATCCGATCGGATCGGATCGGATTCGAGCCAGATCCGTCTCACCCGACCTAGATGCGAGGAGAAGCAGGTGCCCAGAGCGCTGCTCCTGACCGGCGACGCCGCCGAGGAGCTCGACACCATGTATCCCTACTACCGCGTGCAGGAGGGCGGCTGGGACGTGGACGTCGCGTCCCGGACCCTGCGCCCCGTGCAGCTCGTCATCCACGAGTTCGACCCCGACTCGGACGCGTACGTCGAGAAGAACGGTCGCAAGCTGCCGGTCGACCTGCCGTGGTCCGAGGTGGACGTCGAGCGCTACGACGCGCTCATCATCCCCGGGGGCCGTGCGCCCGAGTACATCCGGGTCGACGCCGACGTCCGACGCATCACCGAGCACTTCTTCGCCCGCGACCTGCCCATCGCGCTGGTGTGCCACGGCGCCCAGGTGCCGGCGGTCTACGGGCTACTGAAGGGTCGCAGGACGGCGTGCTTCCCGCCCATCACCGGCGACATGGAGAACGCGGGCGCGACCGTCGTCGACGCTCCCGACGTGGTCGACGGCAACCTGGTCTCCTGCCGTGGGTGGCCCGACATGCCGCAATTCGGCCGGGCCATGATGGAGCTCTTCTCGAAGTCCGTCAGTGCCCACGCCGGCATGAGCCCGGCACGACCGTCCTCGCGGCCGATGACGGCGGACGCGACCGTCGACGTCGACGGCAGCCCCGTCCAGGTCCTCGAGGGCGGCGAGGGGCCCGCGGTGCTGCTGCTGCACGGCTCCGGACCCGGGACGACCGGGTCCGGGGCCTGGGCGACGACCGCGCGAGGCGCTCGGCTCGTCCTTCCGCCTCGTCGCGCCCGACCAGGCGGGGTTCGGCCGCACCCCGCTCCCGACGGGCTCGCGGGGCGGGCTGCGGCACTGGACGGAGCAGGCCGCGGGAGTCATGGAGGCCCTGGGCATCGGGTCGTACGCGGTGGTGGGCCACTCCATGGGAGGGGCCGTGGCCCTCTCACTGGCGGCCGGGCGTCCCGACCGGGTGAGCCGGGTCGTGGCGGTCTCCTCCATGGGCGCACCCGGGGCGCCGCTCTCCCCTGACCTGGACGCGCTGTGGGCGGCCCCGCCGGGCCCGGACGGCGCGCGCGACATGCTCGGCCGTCTGCTGCTCGACCCGGCCCTGGTCACCGACGCCGCCGTGGAGGCCCGTGCCGATGCCATGGTCGCGGGCGCCGACGCGTTCGCGACGATGTTCCCCCCGCCCCGGGCCCGGTGGTCCGAGGACCTCACCCTGTCGGCGCAGACCCTGGCCTCGGTCCGCGCGCCCGTGCTGCTCGTCCACGGTGCCCAGGACCCGGTCACCCCGCTCGTCAGCGCGGCGCTGCCGATGCTCGACCACCTGCCCGACGTACGGCTGCACGTGCTCGGTCGGTGCGCTCACGTGCCGGCCCTCGAGCACCCCGAGGCGTTCCGTCACCTGCTCTCGGACTTCCTCGCCCCGACCTGACCCGCGCTGGTCGAGGTGCGAGCGGACGCCCGCTGGTCGAGGTGCGAGCGGAGCGAGCCTCGAGACCCGCCAGGGGGACCTGGTCGGGGGACTTGGCCGGGGGGCGAGACTGGGGCGCATGCCGAACCGTCTCGCCGCCTCCCTGAGCCCCTACCTCCGGCAGCACCAGGACAACCCCGTGGACTGGTGGGAGTGGGGGCCCGAGGCCTTCGCCGACGCCCGCGAGCGCGACGTGCCGGTGCTGCTGAGCGTCGGGTACGCCGCCTGCCACTGGTGCCACGTGATGGCGCACGAGTCCTTCGAGGACGAGGCCACCGCGGCGTACCTCAACGAGCACTTCACGAACGTCAAGGTCGACCGCGAGGAGCGACCGGACGTCGACGCCGTCTACATGGCGGCCACCACGGCCATGACCGGGCAGGGCGGCTGGCCGATGACCGTGCTGCTCACCCCGGACGGTGAGCCGTTCTTCGCCGGCACCTACTTCCCGGACCGTCCGCGGCACGGCCAGCCCGCCTTCCGTCAGGTCCTCGAGGCGCCTGTCCGACGCGTGGGCGAACCGCCGCGACGAGGTCACCCGGGTCGCCGGTGACGTCTCGGGCCACCTGCGCTCCGCGGTGCTGGTCGCCGGCGAGGAGCCGGTCGACGAGGGCGTGCTGGCCGCGGCGGTCGACCTCCCTGGCCGGGGACTTCGACCCGGCTGCGGCCGGCTTCGGACGGGCGCCCAAGTTCCCGCCCTCGATGGTGCTGGAGTTCCTGCTCCGGCACGCAGCCCGCACCGGTTCGCCCAACGCCTCCGGGATGGCGGACCGCACGCTGCGCGCCATGGCCCGCGGCGGCATCTACGACCAGCTCGGGGGTGGGTTCGCCCGCTACTCCGTGGATGCGGGCTGGGTGGTGCCGCACTTCGAGAAGATGCTCTACGACAACGCGCAGCTGCTCGGCGTCTACACCCGCTGGTGGCGGCAGAGCGGCGACCCGCTGGGCGCCCGGGTGGCCCGAGAGACCGCCGACTTCCTGCTCCGGGAGCTGCGCACCGAGCAGGGCGGCTTCGCCTCGGCGCTGGACGCCGACACCGAGGGCGTCGAGGGCCGGTTCTACGCCTGGACCCCGGCCCAGCTGGTCGAGGTGCTCGGCCCCGAGGACGGCGTCTGGGCCGCGAGCCTGCTCTCGGTCACGCCGGCCGGCACCTTCGAGCACGGTGCCTCCACGCTGCAGCTGCTCGCCGACAGCGACGACCCGCAGCGCTGGGCGGCGGTCCGCTCCGCCTGGCCGAGGCGCGCGAGCAGCGGGTGCGGCCGGCCCGCGACGACAAGGTGGTCGCGGCCTGGAACGGTCTGGTCGTCGCGTCGCTGGCCGAGGCGGGCACGCTGCTGGGCGAGCCTCGGTACGTCGAAGCGGCGGCAGATGCGGCGCAGCTGCTGCTGGACGTCCACCTGGACGGCGGTGACCTGCGACGGGTCTCCCGCGACGGGGTGGCCGGTCGTCACGCCGGGGTGCTGGAGGACTACGCCTGCGTGGCGGCAGGTGTGCTGGCGCTGCTCTCCGCGACCTCCGACCCGCGGTGGCTGCGCACGGCCGGCGTCCTGCTGGACGAGGCGCTGGGGCGGTTCGCCGCCGACGACGGCGGGTTCCACGACACCGCGGCGGACGCCGAGGTGCTGGTGGCCCGCCCGCGCGACCCCTCCGACAACGCCAGCCCGTCCGGCCTGTCCGCCCTGGTGCACGCGCTGCTGACCTACGCCGCCGTGACCGGCTCGGGACGGCACCGCGACGCGGCCGAGGCCGCCCTGCGCACGGTGCCAGCCGCTGGCCGAGCGGGTGCCGCGCTTCGCCGGCTGGTCGCTGGCCGCGGCCGAGGCCGCGGTCGCCGGGCCGCTTGGAGGTGGCCGTCGTCGGCGCGCCCGGCGACCCGGCACGGGCGGCCCTGGAGCGGGTCGCCCGCCGCTCACCCAGCCCCGGTCTCGTGGTGGTCGTCGGCGAGCCCGAGACGACCGAGGGGGGCCGAGCGCGGTGCCGCTGCTGCGGGCCGGGGCCTGGTCGAGGGCCGGGCCGCCGGCCTACGTGTGCCGGGGCATGGTCTGCGACCGCCCGGTCACCGGTGCCGACGAGCTGGCGCGCCCTGCTCAGGACCTGACTCCCGCTGGTCGAGGTGCGACCGGTCCCCTGGTCGAGGTGCGAGCGCAGCGAGCCTCAAGACCCGGCTACTCGCCCTCGGCCGCAGCGAGACCCTGCTCCGACGCGGGGAGGGTCCGCGGAGGCCCGGCACCGGCGTCCCCGGACGGGGTCGGCGCCCGTCCGTGCCCCGCCGTCACCGCCGGGCCGGTCGAGGCCACGGGGTCTGGACGGCTCCGCTGAAGGTGCGGCGGAGGGGTCGGTGCCAGGTCCGGGCGCCGACCGTGGGCGCCGAGCAGGCCGGTGCCGACGAGGACGCGCTGGGCGTGGCGCCGGGTCGCCGACGGCGAGGACGAGGGCACCGTGGTGGTCGTCGCGAGTCGCGACGGGTCCGTGCTGGGCGTGGGGGTCGGTGTCGACGGCGTGCCCCGGTGGTGTCCTCGACGGCGCGCCCGACCGTCGTACCGGCGCGCTCCGTCCAGGGACGTCCCGAGACGATCTCGACCGCGGTCACGCCCGCGGCGGCCAGCACGAAGACCGGCCACCGCTCCGGCCGCCGACCCGACGGGCGGGCAGACGGGGCCGGCGGACGCGGGCACGGTCCCGGTCAGGACGCCCCGGTCCGGTCGGTCCGGACGCGTGCGCGGGCCGAGGAGACCCGCTCTCGGTGTGCCGCAGCGAGGTCGTGTACAGCGCCCCGGCGACGGAGGCGGTCACGCTGGCCACGGCGGCACCGCTGATGGTGCCGCACCGAGCCCGAGGTGCGAGCCGAGGAACGCGGCGGTCGCCGCGGCCAGGGAGCCGCCGACGGTCTGGGCCAGTGACAGCCCGGTGCGCGGCATCCGGGGGCCGGCGGTGGGGGGCCCGGCCTGTCGGTCGGAGCCGGGAGGCCGGGAGGGCCCGAGCGAAGCGGGTCGATCGTCGGAGGGTGCGGTCGGTGCTCGGTGCGGGTACTCATCAACGCATTTCTGTAGTGCAGGGTCTGACGGGTCGATTCTAGGGCGGGTCACGGGCCGCCGTCGGAGGACGAGCCGGGGGTGACCGAGGACACCCGTGGCCCGGTGCGGCGGGCCGCTCAGCGCAGCGAGTACGTCGCGATCGAGACGCCGACGTAGTGCGACGACGAAGGCGACGATCGTCAGCGCGTGGAACACCTCGTGGAAGCCGAACCAGCGCGGGAACGGGTTCGGGCCGCTGGAAGCCGTAGACGATGCCGCCGAGGGTGTAGAGCGCCGCCGCCGACGGCCATCAGCACGAGCACCGCGGTGCTCGCGGTCTGCACGAAGTCGCCGAGGTAGAACACCGCCGCCCAGCCCAGGGCGATGTAGACGGGGTGTAGAGCCAGCGCGGGGCGTCGTTCCAGAAGATCCGGAACGGCCACGCCCAGCAGCGGCTCCGGTCCAGACCACGCTCAGCAGCACGCACCGCTCCGTGCCCTGCGAGCAGCAGCAGCGTGAACGGCGTGTAGCTGCCGGCGATGAGCAGGAAGATGTTGGCGTGGTCGAAGCGGCGCAGGAACCGCCACACCCGGGGGCTCCAGGTGCCGCGGTGGTAGATCGCCGGAGACCGTGAACAGCACCAGCGCCGAGGTCGCGAAGACCGCCGACCCGATCCGGGTCGGCGCGGTGGGGGACAGCACCACCAGCACGATCCCGGCCGCCAGGGTCAGCGGGGCGGTCGCCGCGTGCATCCAGCCCCGCAGCCGGGGCTTGACGTCCTCGAGGGTCTCGCGGACCTGCTCGCCGATGCGCTCGGTCACGCCGACGGTCGCGGCCGCCGTCGCGGTGACGAGGCGTTCGGTCCGGGGGCTCATCCGGCCACGGTAGCGGCTCTTCCTGTGCGCCCCTCCGGATCATCGCGTTCTCCTGCTCCGGCCCGGTGCCGCGAGTAAGGTGGCTCAGCGTGGCGGACTGGAAGCACGGGCTGCGACGGGTGCTCTACCCGGCGTACGAGGCACGCGTCGTGCGCCGCCTGCCCGCCGACCGGCTGCCCCAGCCACGTCGGCGTGATGCTCGACGGCAACCGCCGCTGGGCCCGGGCCGTCGGCCGCGACGCCGCGCACGGCTACCGCGCCGGCGCCGCCAACATCTCGCCGCTGCTGGACTGGTGCGAGGAGATCGGCGTCGAGGTGGTCACCCTGTGGCTGCTGTCGACCGACAACCTCAACCGGCCCGCCGACGGAGCTCGACGGGCTGCTGGGGATCATCGAGGACGCCGTCGACGACCTCGCCGCGCAGCGGCGCTGGCGGCTGCACCCGGTGGGCGCCCTGGACCTGCTGCCCGACGACACCGCCCGCCGGCTCAAGGAGGCGGCCGACGCGACCCGCGACGTCGACGGGCTCATCGTCAACATCGCCGTCGGGTACGGCGGCCGGCGCGAGATCGCCGACGCCGTCCGCTCGCTGCTCGCAGGAGCACGCCTCGCGGGGCACCTCGATCGAGGAGCTGGCCGAGCATCCTCGACGTCGACCACATCGCCGAGCACCTCTACACCAAGGGCCAGCCCGACCCCGACCTGGTGATCCGCACCTCCGGCGAGCAGCGGCTCGGCGGCTTCCTGCTGTGGCAGAGCGCGCACAGCGAGTTCTACTTCTGCGAGGCGCTACTGGCCGGACTTCCGGCGCGTCGACTTCCTGCGCGCGGTCCGCGCCTACGCCGAGCGCGAGCGACGCTTCGGCTCCTGACCACGGCTTAACCCGGCCGTCACCTCGCGGTCGGGCGTGTCGCCGCGGCCCGACGGGACCGCGGCTTACTTTTCAGCGACGGCGGGCGGGGAAGCCCGGCGTCTCGGGAGGCCCGTTCGTGGCAGTTCACGACCAGTCAGTGACCGGAGGTCCGCGCCCGGACGCCCCGGGCCCGGTCCCGGTCCGCGAGCACATCCAACAGGACCGGGGTGCGGGTGTGCGCGCCGGTCCGCGAGGGGATCCACCGTGGCTCGACACCGAGCGCAGCTCGACCACCGACCCGACGCGCACGCGGCGGCCCTGCCGGCCGGGCACGCGGACCTACGTCCTGGACACCAGCGTGCTGCTGGCCGACCCGGGCGCGCTGCGGCCGCTTCGACGAGCACGAGGTCGTGCTGCCGGTGGTGGTGATCACCGAGCTGGAGGGCAAGCGGCACCACCCCGAGCTCGGCTACTTCGCCCGGGCCGCGCTGCGCCTGCTCGACGAGCTGCGGGTCGCAGCACGGACGGCTGGACCAGCCGGTGCCGATCGGGGCGAGCGGCGGCACGCTGCGCGTCGAGCTCAACCACACCGACCCGACCTCGCTGCCCTCGGGCTTCCGGCTCGGCGACAACGACTCCCGGATCCTGGCCGTGGCCCACAACCTCGCCGCGCGAGGGCCGCGCGGTCACGCTGGTCTCCAAGGACCTGCCGCTGCGCATCAAGGCCTCCGCGGTCGGGCTCGACGCCCAGGAGTACCTCGCCGAGCTGGCCGCCGAGTCCGGCTGGACCGGGCATGGCCGAGGTCGAGGTCGCCTCCGCCGAGCTCGACGAGCTGTACGACGACGGGGTGCTCGACCATCGACGCCGCCGCCGACCTGCCCTGCCACACCGGGCTCGGTGCTGCTCTCCGAGCGGGGCAGCGCCCTGGGTCGCGTCCGGCCCGACAAGTCGGTGCAGCTGGTCCGGGGCGACCGGGACGCCTTCGGGGTGCACGGCCGCTCCGCGGAGCAGCGGATCGCCCTGGAGCTGCTGCTGGACCCCGAGGTCGGGATCGTCTCGCTGGGCGGCCGCGCCGGCACCGGCAAGTCGGCCATGGCGCTGTGCGCCGGTCTCGAGGCGGTGATGGAGCGTCGCCAGCACAAGAAGGTGGTGGTGTTCCGGCCGCTCTTCGCCGTCGGCGGCCAGGAGCTCGGCTTCCTGCCCGGCAACGAGAACGAGAAGATGTCGCCCTGGGGCCAGGCCGTCTTCGACACCCTGGGCGCCCTGACCACCCCTGACGTCATCGACGAGGTGCTGGACCGCGGGATGCTCGAGGTGCTGCCGCTGACCCACATCCGCGGCCGGTCGCTGCACGACGCGTTCGTCATCGTCGACGAGGCGCAGTCCCTGGAGCGCAACGTCCTGCTCACCGTGCTGTCGCGGATCGGCGCGAACTCCAAGGTGGTGCTGACCCACGACGTCGCCCAGCGCGACAACCTGCGGGTCGGGCGTCACGACGGGGTCGTCGCCGTGGTCGAGAAGCTCAAGGGCCACCCGTTGTTCGCGCACGTCACCCTGCACCGCTCCGAGCGCTCGCCGATCGCGGCCCTGGTCGACCGAGATGCTGGAGAGCCTCGTCCCCTGACCCCGCGCACGACGGGACGCCTCGGCGGCCTGCAGATCACAGGACGGGACGCCTCGGCGATGGGTGCCGAGGCGTCCCGTCGTGTGTACCGGTTCGTGCCGAGGCGTCCCGTTCTGCGGCGGCCACTGTGGTGCGCGTCATCCCCCGTTCGGGCCCGCTCGGTTTGCGATCACCCCCGGGCTCTTGGCAGGGTGGGCCGCGTCCGGGCCCGCGTCGGGGGACAGCGCCCGAAGCCCCCCGTCGTCGACCTCTGTGAGCCTGCATGCTCCGACGTGAGCGATACGTCCCCCGTCACCTGGCCGCCCGCCGCCCCCACCGCCGCCTCGTCACCCCCGTGGCCGTCGCCATGGTGGCGACCGGTGTCGTGGTCGGCTCCGGCGTCGTGGGCGGCCTGCCCGGCCCGAGCGTCGAGGCCGCTGCCGCCACCGCCGTACCGGACACCGGTGCGCCGGCCGTCCGCACCGCGGACCCCGTCACCCTGGACCTCGGCGACCGCGCCCGCGTGGTGTCCCGCTCCCTGGAGCGCACCGCCGTGCAGCGCACCAAGGCCCGGGCGCTGGACCAGAGCTCCGGGGGACAGGTCACCGCGACCGAGGACCTCACCACCGGCGACCCCCGCGACATCGCCCGCGCCATGCTGGGCAGCTACGGCTTCGGGGCCGACCAGTTCTCCTGCCTGGACTCCATCTACGTCAACGAGAGCGGCTGGGACGTGCACGCCGACAACCCGTCGTCCTCGGCGTACGGCATCCCGCAGGCTCTCCCCGGCTGAAGATGGCCTCCGCCGGCGCCGACTGGGCCGACAACCCGGCGACGCAGATCCGCTGGGGACTCGGCTACATCAAGGCCCGCGTACGGCACCCCGTGCGCGGCGTGGGGGTTCAAGCAGGGCCACGGCTGGTACTGAGCCGCGCCGGCTGTCGGCCCGTCGGGTCGACTCCCCGACCAGCAGGGGCATCGGCAGCCGATGCGACCCCGTGCCGCACGCCGATCAGCATCGTCGCCGCAGCCGCGCCCAGCTCCGGTACGGGATCTGCACCGAGGACAGCGTCGGCCGCAGCCAGCAGCGAGGTCGGAGCCGTCGAAGGACGACCACGGCCACGTCGTCGCGGGATCCGCAGCCCGTGCTCCCCCAGGGCCTCGTAGGCCCCCATCGCGATGCGGTCGTTGAGGCAGATCAGCGCCCCGGTCGAACCCCCGGCGCAGTAGCGTCGTTAAGCGCCTCGAACGCCGCTACCACCGCCCACGCGCACTCCACGACGCCCTCGAGGTGTCCTCCCAGCCTCGCCGAGCCGGGCAGTGACGCCCTGCATCCGCAGGCTCGCCGGCCAGCCGCTCAGCGACGTCTCGCCGCCCACCGAGCAGATCCCGTCCGTGTGTCCGGCCTCCAGCAGCGCGCCGACCGCGGTCCGCCCGCCCTCGAACTCGTCGGGCACCAGGCTGGGCAGCCGGTCGTCGAGGTCGCGCAGTTGAGCAGGACGGCGTGCTCGTCGCGCAGGCGGCCGGCACGGTGATCACGAAGTGCATGAAGGTCGCGTAGACGATGCCGTCGACCTGACGGTCCAGCATGTCCTCGATGAGCAGGGCCTCGGTGGCCGGGTCGCCCTCGGACTCCCCGATCACGAGCAGGTGCCCGTGCCGGCGGGCGGCGGCCGCGGCGCCGGTGAGCATCTGCGTCGCGTAGGACCGCGGCGCCACCTGGTCGGAGATGACGCCGATCGTGGCCGTGCTCGACGAGCGCAGGTTGCGGGCGCTGCGGTTCGGCCGGTACGACAGGTCGGCCGCGGCTGCTGCCGGACCCGGCCCGCGGGGTCGTGCCGCTGATGCGCATCTCCACCGAGCGGCTGTTGAGGATGTACGACGCCGTGGTCGACCGACACCCGGCCGCGGGCGGCGACGTCGGACAGGGTCGTACGGCGTCGGCCTCGGCGCTTCGCGCAGGCGCTCCACCCCTTTCCGGACGGACCCGGAGGCCGTGTCCCAATCGTGACCCAGACATCACGTGGCCTTGCGGGCATGTTGTCCTTGACACTCGTGAGGCGCCCGGCAATGATCTGCTGATTCCTTTCAGTTGTGATTTCTAGCACAGTGCGCAGGTCGATCTGCGGCACTCGATCAGAGGAGCAACGCATGCGATTGTCCAAGCGCAAGCCGCACGACGGTGATGGCCGTGACGACTGCGTGGTCGCTGCGACCGCCCTGGCCGGCTGCGGTGGCGGCGGCAGCAGCAGCTCGGACAGCAAGACCGTGACCATCTGGCCAGCGTCGACCAGCCCGTGATCGACGGCTTCGAGAAGGTGCTGGTACCCGGAGGCGAAGAAGCAGGGCATCACGGTCAACTGGAAGAAGGTCAACGACATCAACACGTTGATCATGACCAGCATCCAGGCCAACAAGGCACCCGACATCGCGACTGATCCCGCAGCCGGGCGTGGTGGCCGACATCGTCAAGCGCAACAAGGCGTATCCCGCTGGACGACGTCGTGGACATGGGCACGCTCAAGAGCAGCATGACCGCCGGGCACGCTCGAGGCCGGCACCATCAACGGCAAGCTCTACGGCCTGCTGGTCAGCATGAACGTCAAGAGCCTGGTCTTCTACAACAAGAAGGCCTGGGCCACGGCCGGCTACCCCACCCCCAAGTCCCTGGACGAGCTGGACTCGCTGACCGACAAGATCAAGAGCCGACGGTGGCACCCCGTGGTGCATGGGCATCCAGGACCCGGGCGGTGCCTCTGGATGGCCGGCCACCGACTGGATCGAGGACCTGGTGATGCGCTACGGCGGCGCCACTCAGTACAACGACTGGGTCACCCACAAGGTCCCGTTCGACACCTCGCTGGTCAAGCAGGCCGGCCGGTGAGTACGAGAAGCTGCTGCTCACGACCGGCAACGTCGCGGGCGGCCGGACGGCGTGGCGAACTCCAACTGGCAGACCGTCGCCAACCCATGTTCGACAACCAAGCCCGGCTGCTGGATGCTCAAGCAGGGCAACTTCATCACCGGGTTCTTCCCGAAGAAGGTGCAGGCCAACCTGGACTCCGACGTCGGCGTCTTCGGCTTCCCGCCGGCGACCGCGGGTGGCGAGAACCCGACTCTGGGTGGTGGCGACCTGGCCACGCTGCTCAACGACAACGCGAGCGCCAAGGCCGTCATGAAGCTGATGTCCGACCAAGTCCCTGGGCACCGAGGCCGCCAAGAACGGCGACTACATCTCCCCGCACAAGGACTTCGACATCAGCCTCTACCCGAACAGCATCGTCAAGGACGCGGCCAACGTGGCCTACAGTCGACCGCGTTCCTGTTCGACGGCTCGGACGCCATGCCGGCCGTCGGTCGGTGCCGGGTCCTTCTGGAAGGAGATGGTCTCCTGGACCGCCGGGGAGGAGTCCTCGACGAGGCGATGAAGAACATCGACTAGAGCTGGCCGACCTCCTGAGCCGTCGGCTCGCACGTGTGACGGCGTGCCGTGCCACGGCTCGGCCGTGCACGGCTCCCGCCGGGGCCGCGTCCGACACTCGCCAAGGGAAGCAAGGAGAGCTCATGGCATCTGAAGATCCTATCGCCGTCCTGACCGTCGGTGGTCGGCATCGGTGCGGCGATCGCGCTTGTACTGGGTGCTCAACAAGCTCTGCGAGCTGCTGCCCGGGCCGACCGAGCGCCGGCTCAAGCCCTACGCCTACATCCTCCCGGCGTACGTCGCGATCATCTTCTTCCTGATCTACCCCGGCGGTCTTGACCGTCATCGACTCCTTCAAGGACTCGACCAGCCAGAACTGGGTCGGGCTCGACAACTTCACCCGGCTGCTCGGGTCCCACGACTTCCAGCAGACCCTGCTCAACACCCTGCTGTGGATCATCCTGGTGCCGGCCTTCACGGTCATCTGGGGCTGGCCATCGCGACGCTGGCCGACAAGCTCGAGCCCCAGGGGCGAGAGCCTCACCAAGACGATCATCTTCGCGCCGATGGCGATCAGCTTCGTGGGCGCCGGCACCATGTGGAAGTACGTCTACGCCTACAACTCCGGCGGTGAGCAGATCGGCCTGCTGAACGCCATCGTGACCAAGTTCGGCCACGCACCCGTGGCCTGGCTGAGCCTGACGCAACTTCCACGTCAACACCCTCCTGCTGATGGTGATGCTGCTGTGGGCGCAGGTCGGTTACGCGATGGTGCTGCTGTCCTCCGCCGTCAAGGGCGTACCCGAGGAGACCCTCGAGGCCGCCTCGATCGACGGGGCCACCGCGAGCCAGACGTTCTTCCGCGTCGTCGTGCCACAGATCATGGGCACGATCGTCACGGTCTTCGTCACCGTGCTCATCACCGTCATGAAGACTCTTCGACATCGTCTTCGTGATGACCAACGGCTCCTTCAACACCAACGTCGTCGGCACAGGAGTTCTTCAACCAGCTGTTCACGTTCTTCGACTACGGCACGGCCTCCGCGATCGTGGTCCTGCTGATGCTCGCGGTCGTCCCGGTGATGTGGTTACCAGGTGCGGCACTTCAGGCGAGAGGAGGCCATCTGATGGCCACCTGCAGGCTCCCGCCGTCGCAAGCCCTGCCACCACGAAGACCGCTCGCGTCAAGAAGCCCCGCGACCGGGGCAAGGCCAGCATGCTGAGTGCGGATCGTTCTCGGCGTCATCTGCTTCCTGTGGGTCATCCCGATCATCGGCACGTTCATCACCTCGTTCCGCAGCCAGGAGAGCGCGAACTCCTCGGGCTGGTGGACCGTCTTGGGCACCCGACCTTCGCTGCAGAACTACCGCGACGTCTCGTGCAGGCGACCTCGGCCAGGCCTTCATCAACACCTCGCGATCACGCTGCCGGCGACCTTCATCCCGATCCTCATCGCGGCCTTCGCGGCGTACGCGTTCACGTTCATGGAGTTCTGGGGCCGCGAGGTCCTGTTCGTGATCGTGGTCAGCCTGCTCGTCGTCCCGGCCTACGTGGCTCTTCGTGCCGATCCTGAAGGTCTACGCCAACATCGGGCTGGCGGGCCAGTTCCCGGCGGCGTGGCTGGCGCACATCGGCTTCGGCATGTCGCTGGCCATCTACATCTTGCGCAACTACATGGCCACCCTCCCGCGGACGATCATCGAGTCCGCCCAGATCGACGGTGCCAGCCACTTCCAGACCTTCTGGCGGCTGATCCTCCCGATGTCGGTGCCGGCGCTGGCCTCGTTCGCGATCTTCCAGTTCCTCTGGACCTGGAACGACCTGCTGATCGCCCTGATGTTCATCCAGCCGGGTGACAACGCCCCGATCACGGTGGCCACCTCCAGCTCATCGGGCAGCAGGGCCAGAACTGGAACCTCGTCACCGCCGGCGGCATCGTGTCGCTGGTGGTGCCCATCCTGGTCTTCCTGTCGCTGCAGCGCTTCTTCGTCCGCGGCCTGACCGCCGGTGCCGTCAAGGGCTGAGCCGCGGCCACCCCGACCCAGTCCCCGGCCCCGCTGGGGGGTGCGGCTGATCTGGTGCCTGGCCGTCGCGATGGTGTGTGCGCTCGCCGGCAACCTGGTCGCCGGCGAGGGCGTCGGGGCCGTGGTCGGCCTGCTCATCCTGGCCGGCCTGGTCGCCGGGCTGATCGGGGCGGTGTACTGCACCTACCGTGGCCTGCGCGACTTCGACTGGCTTTCACGTTGACCTGGGAGGACCGTGGTGTTCGCGCTGGAGACGCACTGGGTGTGGGACTTCTGGTTCGCGGTCGA
Source organism: uncultured Actinomycetota bacterium (assembly GCA_963750345.1). Lineage (GTDB taxonomy): Bacteria > Actinomycetota > Actinomycetes > Propionibacteriales > Nocardioidaceae > Nocardioides_B. The sequence continues at coordinate 263,388 of CAVVQH010000015.1, forward strand.
CGAGGAGCGCGGCGAGGTGCACCTGTTCCACCTGCGGGCGCCGCGCAGCCTGGGTGACCCCGAGCGGCGGCACCAGAACGCCCGCGTCGGGCACGCGGTCTCGCGCGACCTGCGGACCTGGACCGACCTGGGGGAGGCGCTGCCCCCGGCCCCGACCGGTGCGGTCGACGACCGGGCGTCGTGGACGGGCTCGGTGGTGCGGGACCCGGACGGCACCTGGCGGATGTTCTACACCGGCCTGAGCGAGGCCGAGGACGGTCGCATCCAGCGGGTCACCTGCGCGACGTCCGCGGACCTGCACACCTGGCAGCGCACCGACCTGCGGCTGGAGGCCGACCGCCGGTGGTACGAGCCCCAGGACTGGCGCGACCCCTGGGTGGCCTGGGACGCGGACGCCTCGCTGTGGCGGATGTACGTGTGCGCCACCGAGGCCGGGCCCGGCCCCGCCGACGGCCGCGGCGTGCTGGCCATGCTGACCTCGCCCGACCTGGATCACTGGGAGGCGGGGCCGCCGGTCGTGGCGCCCGGCGAGTTCCGGCAGATGGAGGTGCCGCAGCTGGTGCCCTCCGGCTCCCGGTGCGCGCTGCTGTTCTGCTCCGGCGACATGGACCACAGCGCGGTCCGGCTGGGCCGCGGCGCCGCCCCCGAGTACGGCACCCACGTCGTCTACGGCGACTCCCCGGCGGGGCCGTTCCGGCTGGACGGGGACGCCTTCCTCTCCGGCGACAACGGCCCCTCCCTGTACGCCGGCCGGGCGATCCGGCACGACGGCCGGTGGTGGTTCCTGGCCTGGCAGCGGCTCGACGCCTCGGGTGCGTTCATCGGGGCGCTGAGCGATCCCTACGCGCTCGACGTGGTCGATGACGCCCTGGTCGTGGACTTCGGGGACCACGCGGCTCTGGCGTGACCGGTCCCCCTCCGGGACGTCCCGGGCGGCCCGACGCGCCGGACTTCGTCGAGCAGGGCCGCCCGGGACGACCGTCGCGCCCCCGCCGACCACCCCGGCCGCCCCACCCGCAACGGGCCGCCCGCTGGACGGCGGCCGGGGTCGTGCTGCTGCTCCTCGTCGGCGGAGCCGCCCTCTGGGACCACCGCCTGCGGGACCGCGACGCCACCCGGGTCCGCGGGTGCGTCGCGGCCGCGACGTCGTCGGTGCGCTTCACCAGCGCGCGGGTCGATGCCATCGCGAGCTACGTGCGACCGGCCCTCGACGGAGCGCAGGAGCCCGCCACGCGTCGCCGGTTCGAGCGGATCGTCAGCCGGGCGGTGGAGTCGACCGTCCCCGACGTACGACGGGCGCGCGAGCGGTGCACGGCCGTGCAGGTGGCGTGGCTGCACCGCGGGGCGGAGGCGAGGCGGCAGGACTGCCTGCGGCTGCTGCAGGCCGACCTGGACTACCTCGACGCGGTGATCGCCGACGGCGCGCGTGCGTTCGGCACGCGCACCCTTCCGGCCGGCAGCTGCACCGAGGACTGAGCGCGCTGGGCCCAGGCCTCAGGGGTGCGTCATGCCGGCCACGTCGAGGGCTGCGTCCAGCTGCTCCTCGGTGAGGTCGCCGCGCTCGACGAAGCCCATCTCCAGCACGGTCTCGCGGATCGTGCGCTCCTGGGCCAGGGCGCGCTTGGCCACCTTGGCCGCGTTCTCGTAGCCCAGGTACCTGTTGAGCGGGGTGACCACCGACGGCGAGGACTCGGCGTAGGTCCGCATCCGCTCCACGTTGGCGGTGATGCCCTCGATGCAGCGGTCGGCCAGCAGCCGGCTGCTGGTCGACAGCAGCCGGATGGACTCCAGCAGGTTGCGGGCCAGCACCGGCATCATCACGTTGAGCTCGAAGTTGCCCGACGCGCCCGCCACCGTCACCGCGACGTCGTTGCCGATCACCTGGGCGCAGACCATCAGGGTCGCCTCGGGCAGGACCGGGTTGACCTTGCCCGGCATGATGCTCGAGCCCGGCTGGAGGTCGGGCAGGTTGATCTCGGCCAGACCGGTCCGGGGGCCTGAGGACATCCAGCGCAGGTCGTTGCACAGCTTGGTCATGCCGACCGCGATGGTCCTCAGCTGGCCCGAGAGCTCGACCAGCGCGTCGCGGGCGCCCTGGGCCTCGAAGTGGTTGCGCGCCTCGGTGAAGGGCAGGCCGGTGGCCTCGGCCAGCTCGGCGATGACCCGCGCCGCGAAGCCGGGTGGGGTGTTGATGCCGGTGCCGACCGCCGTACCGCCCAGGGGCAGCTCGGCCACCCGGGGCAGGACGGCCCGCAGCCGCTCCACGCCGTAGCGCATGGCCGCGGCGTAGCCGCCGAGCTCCTGGCCCAGCATGACCGGGGTGGCGTCCATCAGGTGGGTGCGGCCGGACTTCACCGTGTCCGCGAACTCCTCGGCCTTCCCCTCCAGCACGGAGGCGAGGTGGTCCAGGGCCGGCACCAGCAGCCCGACCGTGGCCGAGGCCGCGGCCACGTGGATCGAGGTCGGGAACGTGTCGTTGCTGGACTGGCTGGCGTTGACGTGGTCGTTGGGGTGGACCTCGACCCCGGCCCGGGCGGCCAGCGAGGCCAGCACCTCGTTCATGTTCATGTTCGAGCTGGTGCCGGAGCCGGTCTGGAAGACGTCGAGCGGGAACGGGTCGAGGTGCTCTCCGGCCACGATCTCGCCCGCGGCGGCGCGGATGGCGTCGGCCTGCTCGGCGGTGATGATGCCGAGCTCGGCGTTCACCTTGGCCGCGGCCGCCTTGACCTGGGCGATGGCCTTGACGTGCTCGGCCTCCAGCTGGCTGCCGCTGATGGGGAAGTTCTCGATCGCCCGCTGGGTCTGGGCCCGCCACAGTGCGTCCTGCGGGACCCGGACCTCGCCCATGCTGTCGTGCTCGATGCGGTAGCCGTCCATGGGCCGAGGCTACCCACCCGCGGCCGCGGCGCGACGCGCGAGGTACAGCCAGTAGGTCTCCTCCCGGGACTGCAGCCGCACCGGCACCGGCAGCGCCTCGACCTCGTCGAGCACGGCGGCCAGCTCCACCTCCAGCCGGGGCGACGGGCTCGAGGACCACACCGCCACCGCCCCGCCGGTCTCAGCGCGGTCGCGACGGGGCCAGGAACCCCCGCTCGTAGAGGGCCGCGTTCGCCTCGTGCACCAGGAAGTCCGGGCCGTTGTCGACGTCGAGCAGCACCAGGTCGTACGACGCCGGGTCGGCCTGCTCCAGCAGGGTGGCCACGTCGGCGGCCGCACCTCGAGCCGGTCGTCGGCCAGCAGCGCCGGGCCGTGCGGGACGGTGCCGTCGGCCAGCCAGCGCACCAGCGCCTCCTCCAGCTCCACGACCACCAGTCGCCGTACCCGCGGGTCGAGCAGCACCTCGCGCGCGGTGAACCCGAGCCCGAGGCCACCGACCAGGACGTCGTACGGCGTCGCGAGCTGGGCCAGGGCGGCCGCAGCCAGGGCCTCCTCGCTGCGGGTCTCGTGCGTGTCCATCACGAAGACGCCGTTCACGCGGAGCTCCAGCACGGGGGCGCCGCCCTCGAGGCGACGGCGCAGCACGACCTCCCCGCGAGCGGATGCGGCCCGGGCCACCTCCCCGGGCAGGGGCTCACCGGCGGGCTGGTCGTGCATCCGGGCGGCCTCCTCCTGACGGGCACGGGGCCGGGGTGGCCCCCTGCGCCGAAGGTTAGGGTGAGGCATGGAGGGACACCCACCCGAACCCCCACGCAGGCAGGTCGACCGGCACGGCGCGGGCGGCCCCGACCCCAGCGCGCTGCGGGTCTCCGACGCCGACCGGCACCGGGTCGCCGAGGTGCTGCGCCTGGCTGCCGGCGAGGGCCGCATCGACCTCGAGGAGCTGGACCAGCGGCTCGAGGCGACGTACCAGGCCAAGACCTACGGCGACCTGGTCCCCATCACCGTGGACCTGCCGGTCGCGGGTGGGCCGATGCCGGTCCCACCCACCGTCACGCCGGCCCGGTTCACCCCGGGCGCGCCCCCGGTGGGGGAGTCGCCCCGGTGGAGCTCGTCGGTCGCGGTCATGTCCGACACCCGGCGGACCGGCACCTGGGTGGTGGGGGACGCCCACACCGCGGTGGCCGTCATGGGCAGCGTGACGGTGGACCTGCGGTTGGCGCACTTCGAGGCTGCCGAGGTCGTCGTCAACGCCAGCGCGGTGATGGGGGAGGTCCGGGTGGTCGTGGACGCCGGCACCCGGGTCGTGGTCGAGGGCGTCGGCGTGATGGGCGAGTTCAACGAGCAGCGACCCCGGGTGGCCTTCGACCCCCAGGCCGGCGGCCCGCTGGTGCGCGTCCGGGGTCTCGCGCTGATGGGCTCGGTGCACGTGCAGCGCAAGGGCCCGCCCGGTGAGCCGCTGCGGCGTCGGCTGGGCCGCCACCTCGGCTGAGCGCGGGGCGTTGCCATCGGGCGGTGAACGGGTACTGTGAGCCCCGACACATCCACCCTTTACGACGGATCGTCCGGCACGTGCCTGCCGGTGAAGGAGCTGTATCGCCATGGCCTCAGTGACCTACGACAACGCCCAGCGGATGTACCCGGGGGCCGACAAGCCCGCCGTGGACAACCTCAACCTCGAGATCGCCGACGGCGAGTTCCTCGTCCTCGTCGGCCCGTCCGGCTGCGGGAAGTCCACCAGCCTGCGGATGCTCGCCGGGCTGGAGGAGGTGACCGACGGTCACATCCGCATCGGTGACCGCGACGTGACGCACCTGCCCCCCAAGGAGCGGGACATCGCGATGGTGTTCCAGAACTACGCGCTGTACCCGCACATGAGCGTGGCCGAGAACATGGCCTTCTCGCTGAAGATGGCCAAGGTGCCGAAGGAGGAGCGCAAGGAGCGCGTCAAGGAGGCGGCCAAGCTGCTCGACCTGACCGACTACCTCGAGCGCAAGCCCAAGGCGCTGTCCGGTGGTCAGCGCCAGCGCGTGGCCATGGGCCGGGCGATCGTGCGCCAGCCGCAGGTCTTCTGCATGGACGAGCCGCTGTCGAACCTCGACGCCAAGCTCCGGGTGTCCACCCGCACGCAGATCGCCGCGCTGCAGCAGCGTCTCGGCGTCACCACCGTCTACGTCACCCACGACCAGGTCGAGGCCATGACCATGGGCGACCGGGTCGCCGTGCTCAAGGACGGCATCCTGCAGCAGGCCGACACCCCGCTGAACCTCTACGACCAGCCCGCCAACCTGTTCGTGGCCGGCTTCATCGGCTCGCCCGCGATGAACCTGCTGCGTGCGCACAACGTCGACGGCCACGCCCGGCTGGGCAACGTCGAGGTCCCGATCCCGCGCTCCGCGGCGAGCAAGGCCGGCGGCGACATCACCGTCGGCGTGCGGCCCGAGTCGTGGCGCATCGTGGGCGAGGGTGAGGGCATCCCGGTCAAGGTGACCGTGGTGGAGGAGCTCGGCGCCGACGGCTTCGTCTACGGCACCAGCGGTGCCGAGGGCACCCCGGACTCGGTCATCATCCGCATCGACGCCCGTCGCAACCACCAGAAGGGCGAGACCCTCTACGTCACGACGGACCCCGACAAGGTGCACGTCTTCGACACCGACTCCGGTCTGCGTCTCTGAGCTCCGGACCCCTGAGCCGACCGCCCGACCGAGGACGCCGATGCGGCAGCTGACCCCTCTCGACGCCCAGTTCCTCAACGTCGAGTCACCCACCACGGTGGGACACGTCGGCAGCCTCATCGTCCTCGACCCGACGACGGCTCCGGGTGGCACCTGGAACCTGGAGACCGTCCGGGCCGTCTTCGAGCCCCGGCTGCACCTCGCCGCGCCGCTTCGGCAGCGCCTGGTCGAGGTGCCGCTGGGGCTCGGTCGTCCCTACTGGATCGACGACCCGCACTTCGACGTCGAGTTCCACCTGCGCGAGCTCGCGCTCCCGGCGCCCGGCACCGACGACCAGCTCGGTGAGCAGGTCTCCCGCATCCACGCCCGCCAGCTGGACCGCACCCGGCCGCTGTGGGAGGCCTATGTCATCACCGGGCTGCAGGGCGGCCGGGCCGCCTTCTACTCCAAGATCCACCACGCGGCCATCGACGGCGTCTCCGGGGCCGAGATCCTCGAGACGATCATGGACCTCACCGTCGAGCCCCGCGAGGTGGCCCCGGAGGCGGCGCCCTTCGTCCCGCGCGCGATGCCCTCGACGCTGAGCCTGGTGCGACGGGGCGTGCGCGAGATGGCGCTCAACCCCGTGGGGCTGCTCGCCACCATCCCGCAGTCCCTGCAGTACGTCGACCAGCTGCCCGGCGCCGCGAACTTCCCCGGCACGCGCCTGGTCAGCGAGACCGCCGGCCTCGTGGGACGGGTGCTGGGTGGTGCGCCGCGCGCCCCGTCCGACGTACGACCGCTGCGAGCGCCACGGACCCCGCTCAACGGCACCATCACCGCCCACCGCCGCTTCTCCTTCGGGTCGCTGCCGATGAGCGAGGTCAAGCGGGTCAAGAACCACTTCTCGATGACCGTCAACGACGTGGTCATGGCGCTGACCACCTCGGCGCTGCGCCGGTGGCTGCTGGACCACGACGCCCTCCCGGCGACGCCGCTGGTGGCCGCCGTACCGGTGTCCATCCGCACCGAGGACCAGCGCGGCGCCCTGGGCAACCAGGTCTCGGTGATGCTGGCCGAGCTGCCCACGCACCTGCGCGGACCCCGAGGAGCGCATGCACGCCATGCGCACCTCGATGCTGGAGGCCAAGCGGGCCTTCGACGCCGTGCCGGCCTCCCTGCTGCAGGACCTCTCCGCGCTGGTGCCGACCGCCCTGTCCGGGCTGGCCGCGCGGGCGCTGTTCCGGCTGGCGACGGTGCCGGGGGTGCCGTTCAACCTGTTCGTCAGCAACGTTCCGGGCCCGCAGCTGCCGCTCTACATCGCCGGCGCGCGGGTGCAGGGCATCTACCCGGTCTCCGCGGTCACCGACATGACCGGTGGGCTGAACATCACGCTGTTCTCCTACGACGGGTCGCTGGACTTCGGGCTCGTGGCCTGCCGGGAGATGGTCCCGGACGTGTGGAACCTCATCGGCTACCTGCAGGACGCCATGGCCGAGATGCTCTCCCTGCTCCCACCCGCCGACGCCCCGTCCTCCTCGCCCACCCCCTCCGCGCCTCCCGCGTCGGCCACCGCCCGCCCTCCTCGCCGAGGCGTCCCGTCGTGCGTCCTGAACCCCCGCCGAGGCGTCCCGTCGTGCGTCCTGAACCCCCGTCGAGGCGTCCCGTCGTGCGTTCCTCGGACGCACTAACAGACGCCTCGGCGGCACCGGCGAAGAAGACGACCGCCAAGAGGACCCCGGCGAAGACGACGGCCACGAAGAAGACCACGGCGAAGAAGGCCGCGCCGCGCGCAGACGGGACGCCTCGGCCGAGAAGAGCGCGGCCACAGCACCACGGCGAAGAAGACCACGGCGAAGAAGACCGCGGCGAGGAAGACACGGCCAAGCAGGCCGCAGCGAAGAAGGCGACGGCGAGGAAGACGACGGCGAAGAAGACGACGCCGCGCGCAGGACGGGACGCCTCGGCGGGGAAGCCAGCCTGACCCAGGGGCGCCGGGTCGGAGTCAGACCAGATCAGACGGAGGCGCGGTCCGCGACCCGCCGGATGGCCTCGACGAACGTCTCGTGCAGCTCGGCGGGGAGGTCGTGGCCCATGCCCGGCACCAGCATCAGCTCGGAGCCCGGCAGCGCGGCCGCGGTGGCCCTCCCGCCGGAGACGTGCACCATCTTGTCGCTGAGACCGTGGATGACCAGCGCCGGCACGCGCAGCTCCCGCAACCGTCGTGAGCGGTCGGGCTGGGCCAGGATCGCCACGGTCTGCCGTGCCACGCCCGCCGCGTTCGCCCCGCGGTCGAAGGTCTCGCCGGCGCGGGTGCGCACGGCCTCCTCCGTCTCGGGGAAGCCGGGCGAGCCGATCACCTTCCAGAAGCGGGTCGACGTGGCGACGTACCCCTCCCGCGACTGCTCGTTGCGGGCCAGCAGCAGCGGCAGCAGGCGGGGGTCCTGCCAGCCCACCGTCCGCCGCCCGGTGGTCGACATGATCGAGGTCAGGGACCGCACCCGGTCGGGGTGCAGCAGCGCCATCGTCTGCACGACCATCCCGCCCATGGACACGCCCACGACGTGCGCCGAGGCCAGCCCGAGGTGGTCCAGCAGGCCCATCCCGTCCTCGGCCAGGTCGTCCAGCGTGTACGGCGGTCGGGGTCCCCTCCCGACGAAGCCCTGCACCATCATGGCCGGGGTGACGCGTCCACGCCCCCGTGAGGACCGGCCGGTGTCCCGGTTGTCGTAGCGGATCACGAAGAAGCCGGCCTCGGCCAGACGGCGGCACAGGGCGGGGTTCCACCACGTCATGGGTCCGCCCAGGCCCATGACCAGCAGCAGCGGATCCGCGGTCGGGTCGCCGAAGGTCTGGTAGCACAGCCGCACGTCCGGCGACACGGTGGCCATCTGCTCCTCGGACACCTCGACGGAGGTGGTGTCAGCGCCGTGGCGGGGATCGTTCGGGCTGGTCATGGGCGCGCTCTCCTCAGCAGATGACACGTTCGGCGGCGGGTGCGGGCCCCAGCCTAGCCAGGGCAGCCAGACCTCGCTTCGGTAACAAATCAGGTCAACCAACGCATGGAAACCGGCAGATATGGCATCGTCCCATCATGGACACGCCCGTCGGCTCCTTCCTCTGCCCTCCGGGGTACGCGGGGCCGCGCGGGCTGCGGGCCATCGTGCGCGAGGGCAGCGCCGTCTCGGAGGCGGCCCGGTTCGTCCGGCGCAGCGCGGCCGACCGACGGGCTCGCCACGACGTGCCGTACGCCGCCCGTGCCGCCGGGCGGGCGCTCGACCCGGTGGTGCTGGTCCCGGGGTTCATGGCCGGTGACGGCACGCTGGGGCTGATGTCCGGGCACCTGCGCTCCGCCGGCTACCGGACCTACCGCTCCAGCATGCGCGCCAACGTCGGCTGCACGATGGCCGCGTGCGACGCGCTGGAGGAGCGCATCGAGGCGATCGCCCTGCGACGCGGGCGCAAGGTCACCGTCGTCGGTCACAGCCTCGGCGGTCTGATGGCCCGGGGGCTGGCGGCTCGGCGCCCTGACCTGGTGGACTCGATCATCACCCTGGGCAGCCCGATCCTGGCGCCCGGCGCCGCCCACCCCCTCCTGCTGCTCGACCTGAAGGTCCTCAACCGGCTCCGCCGCCTCGGGCTGGCCGGCGTCATGGGGGAGGACTGCACCTCGGGCGAGTGCGGCCGCCTCAGCTGGGAGCGGACCCGGGTGCCACTCGCGGCCGGGGTGGGGTTCACCTCGGTGTTCTCCCGCCGCGACGGGGTCGTGGACTGGCGCAGCTGCCTGGACCCGCAGGCCGACACCGTCGAGGTCTCGACCAGCCACCTCGGGATGGCCTTCGACCCGACGGTGCTCGACGTGGTGACCGCCGCGCTCGCCGCGCGCCGGGAGTCCGCCGACGGCGGGAGGGTCAGCCGGCCGGCCAGGTCGGGGGCAGCTCGCCCCGCGTAGGGGGGTTGGCCCCCCGCCGTGAGCAGGTGATGGCGGCTGCGACGGCCGCACCCCGTACCAGCATCTCGACCCGGTCGTCGTCCAGGGCCGCCAGCCGGCCCTCACCCCCGGTGAGCACGCCCCAGTCGCTGAGCATGGCGAGCATCGAGGCCATGAACGAGTCACCGGCCCCCACGGTGTCGACCAGGTCGACCTTCGGCGCGGCCACCTCCACGGTGGCTCCGGAGGTGTAGGCCTTCGCGCCCTTGTCGCCCCGCGTCAGCACCACCAGCTCGGTGGCGCCGCCGTCCAGCAGCTCGCGGCAGACGTCGTCCTCCGCGTCGTCGGCGCGCAGCAGGCGGAGGTCCTCGTCGGAGAGCTTGACCAGCCGGGCGCAGGCGGCGACCTCCAGGACGGCCTTCCACGCCACGGCCGGGTCGTCGAGGAAGAACGGGCGGATGTTGGGGTCGTAGCTGACGAACACCTCGGCGTCGACCGCCTGGCGCACCAGGTCGACGACCGCCGTACGACCGGGCTCGAGCGTCGTGCCGAGGGAGCCGACGTGCACGCCCGTGGCGTCGCCCGGCAGCGTCTGGGTGGGCAGGTCCCAGTCGAGCTCGAAGTCGTAGGTCGCCGCGTGCTGCTCGTCGAGGTGCGCGGTCGCGGTGCTGGTCGCGCGTCCGGGGACCACCGAGTCGTCCGAGAGGCGCACCCCGCTGGCTCGCACGTGCTCCACGACGTCGTGGCCGAAGCGGTCGTCGCCGATCCGCGTCACCAGCACCGTGGACACGTCCAGCCGGGACAGTCCGACCGCGACGTTGAGGCAGGAACCGCCCACGGCGTCGTGGCGCTCGCCCCCGCCGGAGGGTACGACGATGTCGACCAGCGACTCGCCGACGACGTAGAAGGTCATGGCTGCTGCTCCTGGGGGCCGAGGTCGGGGGTCGTGGACCGGAGCGTGCGCAGCCGGTGCTCGGAGGTGATGGACCGGATGGTGCCGCTGCGCGAGCGCATGACCAGGGAGTGCGTGCTGGCCCCGCCGGCCCGGTAGCGCACGCCCCTCATCAGCTCGCCGTCGGTGATCCCGGTGGCCACGAAGAACACGTCGTCACCCGTGACGAGGTCGTCGGTGCCCAGCACGTGGTCCGGGTCGAGGTCGTGCCCGGCGTCCAGCGCCCGACGGCGCTCGGCCTCGTCGGTCGGCCACAGCCGGCCCTGGATGACGCCGCCCAGGCACTTCATCGCGCAGGCGGTGATGATGCCCTCGGGCGTGCCGCCGATGCCGAGCAGGAGGTCGATCCCGGTGTCGGGGCGGGCGGCCATGATGGCCCCGGCCACGTCCCCGTCGGTGATGAACTTGATGCGCGCGCCGGTCCCGCGGATCTCGCGGGCCATCTCCTCGTGCCGCGGGCGGTCCAGCAGCACCACGGTCACGTCCTCGGGCGAGCTGCCCTTGGCCCGGGCGACGCGGCGGACGTTCTCGGCCACGGGGTAGCGGATGTCCACGACGTCGGCCGCCTCCGGCCCCGTCACCAGCTTCTCCATGTAGAACACCGCGGACGGGTCGTACATGGAGCCGCGGGGGGCCACCGCCATCACGGCCACCGCGTTGGCCATCCCCTTGGCCGCCAGCGTGGTGCCGTCGATGGGGTCCACGGCGACGTCGCACTCCGGGCCCTGGCCGGAGCCGACCTGCTCGCCGTTGTAGAGCATGGGGGCGTTGTCCTTCTCGCCCTCGCCGATGACCACCGTGCCGCGCATGCCGACCGTGGAGATGAGGGTGCGCATCGCGCTCACCGCGACCCCGTCGGCTCCGTTCTTGTCGCCGCGTCCGACCCATCGTCCGGCGGCCATGGCGGCCGCCTCGGTGACCCGGACGAGCTCGAGCGCGAGGTTGCGGTCGGGAGGCCCCCGTCGGTCTGCCCGTCGGTCTGCCCGTCCGTCTGCCCGTCGCCCCGCACGTCACTCCGTGCGTCGCCGGGCGCGTCGGTGGGCGGCTCGGTGACCTCAGGCATACGGCGGATCCTAGCCGAGTCGCGGGCCGCCGATGGCGCGTTGGAAATGTGGTCCACCGGGTACCGGACCGGCCCCCGGCCCCACCCAGAGGAGCGGCATGACCAGGTACGGCTACACGTTGATGACCGAGCAGTCGGACCCGCGCGACATCGTCCGGTACGCCGCGGGCGGCGAGCGCGCCGGCTTCGACTTCGAGGTCATGAGCGACCACTACTCGCCCTGGCTGGACGCCCAGGGCCATGCGGCGTACGCCTGGAGCATGCTCGGTGCCGTCACCCAGGTCACCGACCGCGTCGAGCTGATGACCTACGTGACCTGCCCGACCATGCGCTACCACCCGGCGGTGGTGGCCCAGAAGGCCGCCACCATCGGCCTGCTCAGCGACGGCCGCTTCACCCTGGGCCTCGGAGCGGGGGAGAACCTCAACGAGCACGTCGTGGGCCGGGGCTGGCCGCCGGTCAACGCGCGGCACGAGATGTTCCGGGAGGCGGTCGAGATCATCACCCGGCTCCTGGAGGGTGGCTACGTGAACTACGTCGGCCAGCACTTCCGGGTGGACTCCGCCAAGGTGTGGGACCTGCCGGAGACCCGCGTGCCGCTGGGGGCCGCGGTCTCCGGCGAGCAGTCCATCTCCATCTTCGCGCCGCTGGTGGACCATCTCATCGCCACCGAGCCCAAGGCGGAGCTGGTCGAGCGGTGGGACGCCGCCGTCGAGGGCCGGGAGAGCCGCAAGATCGGGCAGATCCCCGTCTGCTGGGACACTGACCGCGCCCGCGCCGTGGAGCGCGCCCACGAGCAGTTCCGGTGGTTCGCCGGCGGGTGGAAGGTCAACGCCGAGCTGCCCGGCACGGCCGGGTTCGCCGGGGCCACCCAGTTCGTCACCCCGGAGGACGTCGCGGCCTCGATCCCGTGCGGTCCGGACGTGGGGAGCATCGTGGAGGCGGTCGGGGCGTTCACCACGGCGGGCTTCACCGACGTGGCGCTGGTGCAGGTGGGGGACGAGCGGCAGGAGGAGTTCCTGGAGTTCGCGCAGAGCGACCTGCTGCCCGCGCTGCGCGCCGCCGACGCCGCCTGAGCCGGCGGCACCGCGGTCACCCGGGCGCCCGACGGCTCGCGTCGCTCAGCCCGGCAGCACCACGGGGGCCCAGGCCCACAGCACCACCACGGCCACCGCCACGGCCGGCAGGGTGACCAGGGCCGAGAGCAGGTGGAAGTCGCGGGCCGAGGCGCGGGTGCCGTCGCGGGCCAGGGTCCGCCGCCACAGCAGGTTGGCCAGCGACCCGGTGTAGGTGAGGCTGGAGCCCACCCCCAGCCCGACCAGGGCGGCCAGCACCGCGGTCACGCCGAGCGGCGCGACCAGGGGCACGAGCAGCAGGGTGGCGGGCAGGTTGTTGACCACGTTGGCCAGCACCGTGGCCAGCAGGGCGATGACCAGCAGGGACCCCAGGCCGTCGCCGCCGGGCACCGCCGAGGCCACCAGGTCGCCCAGGAACGTGGCGGACAGCCCGGCGACCACCACGCCGAGGCACAGCACGAACAGGGCGAAGGACAGGTTGGCCGAGGCCAGCACCTCGCGCGGACCCACGCCGGCGCCGGGCGAGCCCGTAGCCGGTGAGCACCACGGCCGCGGCGCCGGCCACCCACGCCGGTGCGACGCCGAGGGGGGACAGGGCGGCGAACCCGACCAGCATCAGCCCCACCACGACCAGGGGTACGACGGGCAGGGCGACCGCCTCGCCGCGCCCGTCGGCCTCCGGAGCCCCAGGGGCCGCCCGGGTCGGACCGACGGGTCGCAGGTCCCTGGCGAAGTACACGCGGTGCCCGGCGTACTCGACCACCAGCACGGCCAGCCACACCGGCGCCATCACGACGGCGAAGCCCACGAAGGACACGCTCGGCAGCGCGGGCAGGGCCAGGAGGTTGGTCAGGTTCGAGACGGGCAGCAGCAGCGAGGCCGAGTTGGCCAGGCGGGCGCAGGCGTAGACCACCGGACGCGGACTCGTCCCGGTGCGGAGCGCTGCGGCGGCCACCACCGGGGTCAGCAGCACCACGGTGGCGTCCAGGCTGAGCACCGCCGTGACCACCGCGGCGGCCGCGAAGGTGAGGGCCAGCATCCGGCGGGGGGAGCCGCGCCCGGCCCGGGCCACCACGGCTCCGACCGCCGCGAACACGCCCTCGACCGCGCAGAGCTCGGCGACGACCAGGATGCCGGCGAGGAAGGCGACCACCGGGAACAGCAGGCGGACCTCGTCCTGCGCCCCCGCCAGGTCGACCGCGCCGACGGCGAGCACGGCCCCGGCCGCCAGCAGCCCGACCGCCACCTCCACCCAGGCCGGAGGGTGCACGAAGGCCACGACCAGCAGCACGGCCAGCGCGACGACCGCCAGGACGTCGACGATCGTGTGCGGCACCGCGGCAGCCTATGCCCCCGGCCGGGTGGGGTTGGCCCGGCTTGCGAGGATGGGGCCGTGAGCCAGCAGACCGCCCGAGCGCAGCGCCCCGTCGGAGGGCTGGTCGGCGCGATGCTGGTGCTGCTGGTGCTCATCCTGGGCTGGGTCGGGCTGCGGAACCTGACCTCGAACGACCCCGACAGCCCGGTGCAGAACCTCGACTACGCCCGGGACGTCCCGCTGGCCCGCAAGACCGCCGGCTTCGACCTCGTGGCCCCGCCGAGCCTGCCGAACGGGTGGAGGGCCACCTCCGTCCGCTTCACCCCCGCGCCCGGTGCGCACTGGCACCTCGGGGTGCTCAACCGCCAGGACCGGTACGTCGGGCTCGAGCAGGGCGAGGCCTCGGTGGCTTCCATGGTCGACACCTACGTCGACGAGGCCGCTGAGCGGGGCGCGCCGGCCCAGGTCGCGGGGCGCACCTGGCTGACCTTCAGCGACGCGGGCGGCGACCTCGCCCTGGTCCGCCGGGCCGGGGGCACCACCACCCTGGTCGTCGGTCACGACGTGTCCCGCTCCGACCTGGTCTCCTACACCGCCAGCCTGCGCTAGCCGCCCGGCCGCTCCGGCCGCTCCAGCCTGGCCCCCGTCGTCACCCCTCGTCGTCGCCGTCGTCCCCGTCGCCCGGCCACCGCCGCGTCCAGCCGCTGACGGGCGCCGTCCAGCCACTGCTGGCAGATCCGGGCGAGCTCCTCCCCCGCTCCCACAGGCCGAGAGAGTCCTCCAGGGTGGTGCCACCCGACTCCAGGCGTCGTACGACGTCCACGAGCTCCTCGCGGGCCTGCTCGTAGGTGGGCTCCTCGCTCACTGCTGCTCCTTCGTCGTACCGCTGAGGTCGGACGTCTCGGTGACCACGGCACCGATGCGCCCGTCGGCCACCCTGATGTGCACCGGTGCGCCGGCCGCCGCCCCGGAGATGCTCGTCAGGACCCTGCCCTCCGCGTCCTGGACGACCGCGTAGCCACGGCTCAGGGTGGCGAGGGGGGAGAGGGCGCGCACCCGGGCGAGCTGGTGGCCGAGGTGGTCACCGGCCCGGTCCAGCTGGTGGTGCAGGGTGCGCCGCGACCGTTGGCGCAGCGCGTCGAGCTCGCGCCGTCGCTCCTCGATGCCGCTACCCGGGTCGGCCAGGGCCGGTCGGGCGCGCAGCCCGTCGAGGGTGTGCTGCTCTCGGGCCAGGCGGGCCACCAGGACCCGACGGCCGCGCTCGCGCAGCCCGTCGACGCGCGCGACCTCGTCCCGCACGTCGGGGACGACCAGCTTGGCGGCGTCGGTGGGGGTGGAGGCCCGGACGTCGGCCACCAGGTCGAGCAGGGGGGTGTCGGGCTCGTGCCCGATCGCGGAGACCACCGGGGTGCGGGCCGCGAAGACCGCGCGCAGGAGCCCCTCGTCGGAGAACGGCAGCAGGTCCTCGACCGAGCCACCCCCTCGGGCCACCACGATGACGTCCACCTCGGGGTCACGGTCCAGGCGGCCGACCGCGGCGAGCACCTCGGCGGCCGAGCTGGTGCCCTGCATGGCGGCGTACCGCACGGCGAAGCGCACCGCCGGCCAGCGGCGCCGGGCGTTCTCCAGCACGTCGCGCTCGGCGGCGCTGTTGGGTGCGGTGACCAGCCCGACCAGCCCGGGCAGGAACGGCAGCGGTCGCTTGCGCTCCCGGGCGAAGAGCCCCTCCGCGGCCAGGAGCTGGCGGCGGCGCTCGATGCGGGCCAGCAGCTCGCCCAGCCCCACCATGCGGATGTCGCGGGCCTGCAGGGAGAACGACCCCCGGTTGGCGTAGTACGACGGCTTGGCGTGCACGACGACCGAGGCGCCCTCGACCATCGGCGGGTTGAGGGAGTCGAAGACCGCTCGTGAGCAGGTCACCGGCACCGAGATGTCGGCGACGGTGTCGCGCAGGGTGAGGAACACCGTGGCCATCCCCTGGCGCCGGTTGAACTGGGCGACCTGGCCCTCGACCCAGATCGGCCCCAGCCGGTCGATCCACCCGGAGATGGCGTTGGCGACCTGCCGCACCGGCGCGGGCTGCTCGGGGGAGGTCTCCATGGCCACGCAAGCACCCTAGGGGAGAGCACCTACAGTGGAGCCATGAGCTCATCGGACCTGGGGATACCGCCCGTCCTGGCACCCCACGAGGCCGAGCGGGCCGTCCTGCTGGCCGCACCGCGGGGGTACTGCGCCGGGGTGGACCGGGCCGTGGTGACCGTGGAGAAGGCGCTGGACCTGTACGGCGCCCCCGTCTACGTGCGCAAGCAGATCGTGCACAACAAGCACGTGGTGGCCGACCTGGAGGCCCGCGGGGCCGTCTTCGTGGAGGAGATCGCCGAGGTGCCCGAGGGCGCCACCGTGGTGTTCTCCGCGCACGGGGTCTCACCCGAGGTCCACGAGCAGTCCGCCGCCCGGTCCCTGAAGACCATCGACGCGACCTGCCCGCTGGTCACCAAGGTGCACCACGAGGCGCGTCGCTTCGCCGCCGACGACTACGACATCCTGCTCATCGGCCACGCCGGCCACGAGGAGGTCGAGGGCACCGCGGGGGAGGCGCCCGAGCACATCCAGCTGGTGCAGACCCCCGAGGACGTGGCCTCCATCCAGGTCCGCGACCCCAGCCGGGTCTCCTGGCTGTCGCAGACGACGCTGTCGGTCGACGAGACGATGACCATCGTGGACGCGATCCGCGAGCGCTTCCCGGACCTGCTGGACCCGCCCTCGGACGACATCTGCTACGCCACCCAGAACCGTCAGATGGCGGTCAAGGAGATCTCCGGCGCCGCCGACCTCGTCATCGTGGTGGGCTCCGGCAACTCCTCGAACTCGGTGCGGCTCGTCGAGGTCGCGCTGGAGGCCGGGGCGAAGGCGTCGTACCGGGTGGACGACGTCAGCGAGATCGAGGAGTCCTGGCTGGACGGGGTGAGCACCGTCAGCGTCACCTCCGGCGCCTCGGTGCCCGAGAACCTGGTGGACGGGGTGCTGGAGTACCTCTCCGCCCGGGGCTACCCCGACGCCCGGGCCGTGCACACCGCCGAGGAGTCCCTCATCTTCGCGCTGCCGCCGGAGCTGCGACGCGACCTGCGCGCCGCCGAGCTCGCCCGGGGCTGACCCCCCGGCCCCTCCTTGGATTACCAGGGGATGTCGGACTTCTGCGACTGACCATGGTGGGTCCACCGTGGTCAGGGGCAGTTCTTCGACATCCCCTGGTAATCCAAGGGGGCCAAAGGGTCAGTGGCGAGCGCGGATGCTTCCGGCGTTGCGACGCGCCACCTGCCGCAGGGCCAGCAGGGCCAGGGTGAGCGCGTACCCCGCGACCAGGGCGCCGGCGTGGTGGGCCAGGCCCGAGACGACCGCCTGCAGAAAGCCGTCGGCCGGCTCGGCCACCGCCTCCCGCGCCACCAGGGCCAGGAGGACGACGGTGCCCGCCATCAGCAACGGTGGCAGCACCCCCACGACGAAGAACTCGCGCGGACGCACCGCCAGTGCGGAGGCCGCGCAGACCAGCACGAAGCACACGTCGGTCAGCAGGGTCAGCCCGCGGAACGCGGCCAGGTCGAGCAGGACCACCGCCAGGACGAGCAGGGCGGCGCCCAGGACCACGAGGGGCCCGGGCTTGGTGCCCTCTTCCCACAGGGTGCGGTGGTGAGTCGTGTCGGTGCTCACGTCTGCACGGTAGGGGTCCGCGGCCCTGCTCAGGGGGCGACGCGCCGCACGGGAGGACGCTGCTGCTCCGGCACGGCCTGGTCGAGGTCGGGCAGCTCGGGGCGCGGCTCGGCCACCTCCTCGAGCAGCTCGGCCGCCGTCAGCGGCCGGGCCACGTCGACCAGCGCAGCCGGCGCCGGCAGCTCGTGGCCGCCGATGCCCAGGTCGTTGAAGCGGCGGGCGGAGACCAGCACCCTCGTCTCCAGCGACCCCACCGCGCGGTTCCAGGAGCTGACCGCCCCGTTGAGCGAGCGGCCCACCCGCTCGAGGTGGCCGCTCAGCGGCACGAGGCGGTCGTAGCAGCTCCCGGCCGAGGTCATGGATCTCCCGGGTCTTCTCGGCCAGCGTCTGCTGCGTCCAGGCGTAGGAGACGGTGCGCAGCAGTGCGATCAGCGTCGAGGGCGTGGCCAGGACGACGTGCCGGTCGGCGGCGTACTCCAGCAGGCTGGGCTCGGCCTCGAGCGCCGCGGACAGGAACGACTCACCGGGGACGAAGAGCACCACGAACTCCGGGGTCGCGCGCAGCGAGCGCCAGTAGGCCTTGCCGCGACAGGGAGTCGACGTGGGCGCGCAGCTGGCGGGCGTGGCGAGCCAGGTGGGTGGCGCGGTCCTCGTCGGTCTCCGCGCTGGTGGCGTCCAGGAACGCGTCGAGGGGGACCTTGGCGTCCACGACCACGTGCTTGCCGCCGGCCAGGTTGACCACGAGGTCGGGACGCTTGACGCCGTCGTCGTCGCTGGTCGTGCGCTGCTCGGTGAAGTCGCAGCGGTCGACCATGCCCGGCGAGCTCCACGACGCGGCGCAGGTGCAGCTCGCCCCAGCGTCCGCGCACCTGGGGGCGGCGCAGGGCGGTGGACAGCGCCGGCCGTCTCGCGGCGCAGCGTGTCGGTGGAGTGCCGGACGTCCTCGACCTGCTGCTTGAGCTGGCTCTGCCACGACACCCCGTGCTGGGCCATGTCCCGCATCTGGTCGTGCAGCCGCTCGAGGCTCTCGCGCATGACCGCGGCCTCACCGGCCCGGGTCTCGGCCTGCTCGAGCGTGCGCCGCTCGGCCCGGACGTCGTACCCGCTCTGGCGCGAGCGGACCCACAGCACCCCGGCGGTCGCGCCGATCACGATCCCCACCGCCAGCACGGCCAGCAGCGTCAGGGTCGTCCCCATGGGGATGGCGAGGTCCATGGGGGAAGAATGCCGTGCCGGACCGACACTTCCGGGGACCTCACCGCGGTGTCGGCCCCGGTGTCCGAGGGGTGATGCACGGGCCATCGACCCGACGGTCGGTCAGGCCAGGGTCAGCCGGTGAGGTCGACGACGCGGAAGACGAAGAACAGCATGATGACCAGGGCGAGGAGGACGACGAGCCCCACGACCACCCAGGGCGTCGCGGTACGCCGACCCGATCCGGCCGCCGACGGGCCGGGGTTCACGCTGCCGGTGTCGGGCGGGGTCTCCCCGGGCGGGACCCCGGTGCCCGGCTCCAGGCCGGTGCTGTTCCCGGGATCGGGATCGGGGTTGCTGGCCGAGCGGGCCTGGTGCGAGTGCTCGGGAGAAGGGGTCTCGTCCATCCCGTGGGGTGCCCGGTGGGGGTCGCGTCAAACGACGGCGGCCCTGCGTGCGACGGAGGTCACGGCTCCAGGTCGACGATCACCGGGGCGTGGTCGCTGGCCCCCTTGCCGGCGCGCTCCTCCCGGTCGACCGACGCGCCGGTGACCCGCTGGGCGAACGCCGGCGAGCCGAGGACGAAGTCGATCCGCATGCCGCGGTTGCGCTCGAACCGCTGCCGGTAGTAGTCCCAGTAGGTGTAGACCTCCGGCCCGGGCAGCAGCGGGCGTACGACGTCGGCGTACCCGGCCTCGACGACGGCCTGGAAGGCGGCCCGCTCGGGCGGCGTCACGTGGGTGCTCTTCGCGAACTGCGCGATGTCGAAGACGTCCTCGTCGCGAGGGGCGATGTTCCAGTCGCCGGTCAGCGCCACCGGCCGCTCGGGGTCCGCGGCCAGCCACCCGGCCGCCTCGTCGCGCAGCGCCTCCAGCCACGCCAGCTTGTAGTCCAGGTGCGGGTCACCCACGGCGCGACCGTTGGGGACGTACAGCGACCACACCCGGACCCCGCCGCAGGTGGCGCCGATGGCGCGGGCCTCCAGCGCCCGCGGGTCGCCGTAGGACGGCATCCCCGGGAAGCCGCGCTCCACGTCCTCGATGCCGACGCGGGAGACGATCGCCACTCCGTTCCACTGGTCGTGACCCATCGTGGCGACCTCGTAGCCCAGCGCCTGTAGTCCCATCAAGGGCCACTGGTCGTCGCGGGCCTTGGTCTCCTGGAGGGCGAGGACGTCGACGTCCTGGCGCTGCAGGAAGGCCTCGACCCGCTGGATACGGGACCGGATGGAGTTCACGTTCCAGGTGGCGAGGCGCATGCGCCGACCCTACGACCGCCGGCCGCTCGCGATTCGGCCCGGCCGGTCACCGGCCCGTAGACTCGCCGCCCGTGGCACTCACCATCGGGATCGTCGGCCTCCCCAACGCCGGCAAGTCCACCCTCTTCAACGCGCTGACCAAGAACGACGTCCTGGCGGCGAACTACCCGTTCGCGACGATCGAGCCCAACGTCGGCGTGGTCGGGGTCCCCGAGCCCCGCCTCGGCGTGCTGGCCGAGCTCTTCGGCTCCGCCAGGCAGCTGCCGGCCACCGTCGAGTTCGTGGACATCGCCGGCATCGTGCGCGGCGCCTCGGAGGGTGAGGGCCTGGGCAACAGGTTCCTCTCCCACATCCGGGAGTCCTCGGCGATCTGCCAGGTCACGCGGGTGTTCCGCGACGAGGACGTGACCCACGTCGACGGTGAGGTCAACCCGGCCGAGCGACATCTCCACCATCCAGACCGAGATGATCCTGGCCGACCTGCAGACCGTGGAGAAGGCGCTGCCCCGGCTGGAGAAGGAGGCCCGCGTCAAGAAGGAGAGCGCGGCCGACCTGGCGGAGATGCGGGAGGCCAAGGAGTCCCTGGAGGCGGGTACGCCGATCACCGCCACCTCGCTCGACCCGGCGCTGCTGTCGCGAGCTGAGCCTGCTGACCTCAAAGCCCTACATCTACGTGTTCAACTGCGACGCCGACGAGCTCGCCGACGAGGACCTCAAGGCTCGGATGCGCGCCCTGGTGGCGCCCTCGGAGGCCATCTTCCTGGACGCCAAGTTCGAGTCCGAGCTGGTCGAGCTCGGCGACGACGACGAGGCGCGGGCGATGCTCGAGGAGATGGGCGTCGACGAGCCGGGGTTGGACGTCCTCGCGCGGGTGGGCTTCGACACCCTGGGCCTGCAGACCTACCTCACCGCCGGCCCCAAGGAGTCGCGCGCCTGGACGATCCCCAAGGGCGCCACGGCGCCGCAGGCCGCCGGGGTCATCCACACCGACTTCGAGCGCGGCTTCATCAAGGCCGAGATCGTGTCCTTCGACGACCTGGTGGCGGCCGGGTCGATGGCCGCGGCCAAGTCGGCCGGCAAGGTCCGCATGGAGGGCAAGGACTACGTGATGGCCGACGGTGACGTGGTGGAGTTCCGCTTCAACGTGTGAATCGGCGCGTTTAGCGCAGGTCAGAGGGGGTGTGACCCCTTCCAGTCCGCACAGAGTCCGCAAGAAATTCAGCAGCATGGGCTTGATCGGGCTGTATCGGAGGCTCGATCTCCGGCCTCGGCGCTACCAATCGACACGTCGGGGACGTGATCCCTTCGGCGGCGCGGTGACGCAAGGTCAGTCGCGAAAGGACTGCCCCCCGAGGGAGGTGCACCGACAACTCGTAGCGCGGCACCGTTGCAATTTCGACAGCACAACATTATTGTTGTGTTCATGATCCCAGCCCATGACTCTTCGGGCCGCCTACCTCCCGGCGTCCACGCCGCGGCGTGGGACGAGCTTGAGGTGCGGCTCGCGACGACGGCTTGGCGCAGACAACTGCTTGATGGCTTCCGCCGTGCGTGTGTCGCGCTCGCCGCTGCTGGTTGTGGGCAGGTCTGGCTCGACGGGTCATTCGTGACAACCAAGGACGTGCCCGGCGACTTCGACGCTTGCTGGGATGCATTCGGCGTGGATTCGGGAATGTTGGATCCGGTCCTTCTGACATTCTCGAACAAGCGCGCCGCCCAGAAGGCGAAGTACCTCGGCGAACTGTTTCCTGCCGCTGTGTCGGCAGTTTCGGGTGGGCCCTTGTTTGTCGACTTCTTTCAGATCGATAAGGCAAGCGGTGACCCGAAAGGGATCATCCTGGTCGACCCCAGGAGTGCGTGATGATTCACACTGACCGACAACTGGCCAAGACCCGCGAGCAAGTTGCCCTGCTGCGCGCATCCATTGCACAGAGCGTTGGCGCTCCGATGCCAGGTATCGACCCGGTGATCGCCGAGGCGAGCCGCGCAGCGGTCGTCGAACAGGCTCGCGAGCTTGACGACGAGATTCTGGAGTACGAGCTCCTCAAACAGGGCGCGGTTGCTATCCCGGACCTCAGGGAAGTGCAGTACCTCCACACGAACCTCATTCGCGCGCGCATCGCGCTTGGGCTCACCCAGCGAGAGCTTGCCGAGCGCCTCGACGTGGCTGAGCAACAGATTCAGCGGTATGAAGCAAACGAGTACGCGGGGGCAAGCTTGTCGAGGCTGCGCGAGGTTGCGGCAGCCCTTGTACAAGACGATGGCCAGTCGCCAGCAGTCACTGAGATCGCCGGTCTGCGTTCCAAGCTCAAGGCCGCACGGCTGTCCTCGACGGTCATCGACCGCCTCGTGCCTTCACGGTCTGGTGCTCCCGGAGGATTTGGCGAGATGGCAGCGCGCGCGGCCCGTGCCCTCGGGGTCACTATCCAGGACCTCCTTGATGCTGCGCCTCTTGACCTTGCGGCTGGGGCGCCTGCCTACAAGCTGCCTGCGTCAGCAAATGCGGAATCGGTACTTGCCTACTCGACATACGCACATCACGTCGCTGAGTCGATCGTGAGTGGCGCGCTCACCGGAACCCGCGAACTCCCGAAGAGCCCGGACGAGGTTCGGGAGATCTGCAAGACCGAGTACGGGGGCCTGACGCTTCGCGCCTTGCTCGAACTCGCGTGGGACTGCGGGGTTGTCGTCGTTCCGCTTGGCGACCCCGGGGAGTTTCACGCGGCATTCTGGATGATCGATGGTCGACCCGTGATCGTGCTCAAGCAGCGCGTGAGGAGTGAGGATCGTTGGTTTTTCGACCTTGCACATGAGCTCTGTCACGTAGCGGACCACTTGGCAGGTCGTGACAACCGGGCCGAAGGGCTGGTCGATGTGGACATCGTCGAAGGTTGGGCCGACGACCCGAGCGAGCAGCGCGCAAATCGCTACGCCGGCCGAGTCTCCCTTGGCCCGAACGCAGACGCGCTGGCATCGCAATGCGCCGAATTGGCCGAAGGGCGAGCGGAGCGGATGAAGCGCTCCGTCGAAACGGTTGCACGCCAGAACGGCTTGAGCCCCGGGGCGCTTGCCAACTATGTCGCCTTCCGACTCGCTTCGGAGGGGATCAACTGGTGGGCTTCCGCCTCCAATCTACAAGCTACCGATTCTGACCCCTGGTCGACCGCCCGGGATGTCATGCTTGCCCGACTCGACCTCGCAAGACTGGACGAAGTTTCGCGGGCGCTTCTGATTCAAGCGATGGCGGAGTGAATGAAATGACTGTTGACGACGACTGGGACACGGCTGACCTCGGAGCCGCCCAAGCTCAATGTCCGTTGCACGGACAGCGACTGCGACAACGACCTCCACTGCTTCAAGCGGACTCAGAGGATGATCGCCGACGAAGCGCCGCGTGGAGAATGTCGCGAGTGCCACGAGCAACTCGTTGAACTTGACCGGACCCGAGAGCGGCGCCCGGATGACGGCGAGTACCTCCGCTATGCACTTGAGAAGGAACTCATTCGTCATCACTTCTGGCACTTGGCGGTCGACGAGAAGGCGGTCGCCCACGCCACCCGCAAGGGAAGAATTGCCTTGTACGAGGCAGTGCCCCGCCGTCTGCGCTCATCCGTCGGAAAGGCCACCCCCTTTCGCGACGGGACGCAGACGCCGATGTCAGGAAACTCGATCTACTACGCCCAGCACGCAACGGCTGCTTGCTGCCGCACGTGCATTGAGTACTGGCACGGCATTGAGAAGGGGCGGGAGTTGAACGATGAAGAAATCGATTACCTGACCGAGCTTGTCGTGGGTTTCCTTGATGAGCGTCTCCCCGATCTCGAAGATGAAGGCAAACGGGTGCCTCGAGTCTCGAACCCAGACTCATGATCCAAACGGAAGCAGAAAGCGAACGGCTCCGAGCCATCTCGATCGATGTGGACGCGGGCAAGATTCTGATCTCACGACTTGAAGGAAGCGATCAGGAGCCCGACATCTCCGAGCCGGTCAATTGCGCCGGGCTCGGCCGGCTGCGTCATTTCGGTCGAGCAACTAGCGCCGGGTGGCCCGCCAATCCACTGCCGCTCGGACCAGCGGTAGCTTCGCTGCCTCGCCAGGCGGAATCGCCAACGGTGGCCCAGGTCTTCCAGAATGCTTCCTGCAACTGGCGCTGCTGGTACTGCTATGTGCCGTTCAACCTTCTGGCTGCGCACCCATCTCGCAGTGAATGGAAGACGCCTGGCGAACTCGTCGATCTTTGGCAATCCGAGCCCAACCCGTCTCCCATCCTCGATCTCTCGGGCGGGCAACCGGATCTGGTGCCTGAGTGGATCGTCTGGACGATGAAGGCCCTCCGCGAGCGACGGCTGGAACGGTCCACATACCTGTGGTCCGACGACAATCTCAGCACCGACTTCCTGTGGAGATTCCTGTCCGATGCCGACCTCGAACTCCTCGGGACATACCCGAACTATGGTCGGGCAATCTGCTTCAAGGGGATCGACTCCGAGTCATTCGCGTTGAACACTGCCGCGGATCCGCTCCTGTTTGATCGTCAGTTTGACTATGCCCACCGGCTGATCGACATCGGCATCGACGTGTTCGCGTACGCAACGATCACGAATGACTCCCAGGACGCCGATATTCAGTCGCAGGTGAACTCGTTCGCCGATCGACTCCAGGGAGTGCACGAACTGATGCCACTCCGAACCATCCCGCTCGAAATTGAAGTCTTCGGTCCAGTCGTACCGCGAATCCGCGACGAGCATCAAAGGGCGCTCGCCAAACAGCAACTCGCTATTGAGGCTTGGATGTCCATGCTCGAAGAGCGATTCACGAGCGGGCAACGTGCCACTCCTATTTTTGAGATTCCAATAGCGACAGCGTGATGGCTGAATGTCGAAGACCCTCAATGACTTCAACGAAGTCCGAATCGCTGATGTGGGCCTCGCCCTGCGCCGAAACCCCAACGTTGACCTGACGGACCTGCTGCACGCTCTACCCGGCTACTGGCCAAGCGGGGTGGTTCAAGACCTTCGCCGGATCGAACGTTCAGCGTCCTACGAAGCCGCGGCAGCTCGACGAGCTTTGACTCAACTCGCACATCCGGCGCGCGATCCTGACATCGGAGACGAGGTCCGGCGCCTCCTACCAGTCCCACACGCGCTGGATGCTGACTGGCGCTTTACAGTCCGCACGAGGGAACTACTGCTCGACATTGCGGATTCTCACTCTCCGCGGCAGGAGACGCTTCTGCTCGGAACGCCTTCAATTTTTGCCCACATGTGCGCCCAACTGGACATGCGAGCGGCCGTCCTCGTCGACGCCAACCGCGCCACCGTCGAAGCTGCCAACCGGCTGGCTGAAGGGCACGCACTTCTCAGAGCGCAGGAGGCCGACCTGCTCGCAGGTGCTGACATCGGCCTGGCGCCCATCTTCGACACCGTCATTGCTGACCCGCCGTGGTACTTCGCAGAACATCGGTCGTTCCTTGATGCGGCTTCAGCTCTGCTCGTTCCCGATGGGGCCATTCTCATGGCCGCTGCGCCCAGGGGGACGCGGCCGGGCGCCGAAGTTGACCGCGAAGAACTGTTGGCCCACGCCGTGGCTGCCGGATTTGACCTGGTCGACACGATGCCGGGTGTGCTGGAGTACACGAGCTCGCCATTCGAGCGAGCGGCGCTCCGAGAGTGTGGCCTGGCCTCGGTGCCGACCAACTGGCGACGAGCGGATCTGCTGGTTTCCGGAAGTCCAACCGGACCCCGGCCGACGCGGTAGTCGGTTCCTTGCGTCCGGCTGATTGGCTCGACAGATTCAGCGGTCGTACCCGCCTCAAGCTTCACAAAGGCAACATGCCTGCCTCGCCTGAAGAGGACCACTTCTCCGGCTCCGTGAGCGCTTCGGTCAGTCGGCTTGCCCCTGAGCGAGCAATCGCGAACCTTTGGACTAGCGGAAACGGCGCGTTCAACGTGAATCGCAACCTGATCGACTCCATCCTGGAGGGGGACCCGGGCTGGCAACAGAGCGCAAGCGGCAAGGCGTTGCTCGACGTGCTCGAACGGGAAGTTGCCGATCTTCGAGAGTGGGGTTGGATGTGACAGGAATCGTTGCTCTCAGCGCCGCGCAGGGAACAGGCAAGACCGAGCTTGCCACCGCGCTGGCGACCCGCTTGGACGGCCCTCATGCGTCGGTCAGTGCGTACATCACGTCCGTCCTCCAGCTCGAAGGTCACGGCCCTTCACCGCAACTCCTGCGTGAACGCGGAGAACAACTGGCCCACGATCCCACCGATCTCGTTAGCCGAGTCCTCAGCAACTGCGACTGGACGAGCGGCAGCGGACTCGTCTTCGACTCCATTCGTCACCAAGAAGTGCTCGCGGCTCTCGCGGCGTGGGTCGCGCCCCAACCGGTCCTTCACGTCGCCCTGGTCGTGTCGGAGGAGGAACGAGTAGCTCGCCTACGAGCAAGGAATCGCGAGCCCTACGATCCGGGCCTCACGAACCACAGCACCGAAGTTCAGGTGCCGGAGCTTGTCTCGGCTGCCGATCTTGTGCTCGACGGGACGGGCCCGATCGATCAGATGGTGTCCACGGTGCTGGAGACGCTTGCTGAACTTCGGCGGTGACCATGAAAGACCAGGGTCGGTAGAGGGCAGAGGTAGAAATGCTGCCCATCCGCCTTCTGATCCCAATAGAGGCCGACCCAAAGGTCGCGGCGTTCGAAGATGAATCGCCACGACCATTCAGTGGTGCGTGAGCTGGGTTGCACTGTCCGCAACGCCATCACAGCACCAGTGCTCGGATAGATGCAGATGTCGGGCGTCTCAACGTCTGAATCGATGGCGGCACACCTAGACCGTAGACCTGAGGCCCTGTGGAGCGCCTTGAGGAGAACTTCCCAATCGTGTGGAAAACCGCCCCGTCTCGGCAACCTTCGCTGTGGATGGGGGAGGTTTGGAAGCCAGCGCTGAGCGAGTATCGCGAGTTGTCCACAGACCGAGCCCTGTGGACACAGATTTGTGAAGAAGAAGTCATAGCGCCAGGTCGTCTGCGTGGAGTCGCAGGTCCTCCCGATGCGTCGTTCTGGGCGCTGTGACGCACCGTTGGCGTAATGGGGCGACGCCCGGCGAAGTGCAGCTGCGATGCGAGCGCGCGGCTCACTCACCCGTGCTCGCCGCCAACTCGGCGAGTGGTCGCGGCAGGCTGGCCGAGCGACGCGGACATGATCGACTCCGCTGCCTTCCTCGTGCGGTCCTCGGCGGTCGGCCAGAGGTGGGCGTAGGTGTTGAGGGTCGTCGTCGCCTTCGCGTGGCCGAGCGAGCGCTGGACGGTCACCACGTCGCACCCGGCCGCGATGAGGCCGGAGGCGTAGAAGTGCCGCAGGTCGTGGAGCTTGATGCCGGACAGGCCGGCGTCGCGCAGCGTCTTGCGCCACCAGTAGCCGACGGTGTTCTGGTGCGGTGGGTCGTCGCCCTCCCCGGCGAAGAGCCACCGATCCTTGCCGGTGGTGCCGTGAGCGGTGACGTGCTCGGCGAGCACGTTGACGAGGCTGTCGGCGAGGTAGACGACGCGCTCTGAGCCGTACTTCGGCGCCCGTACGTCGATCGCCCCGCCGTTGACGCGCTGGACCTGGCGGGAGACCTTGAGCGACTTGCGGAGGAAGTCGACGTCGCCGAGCTGGACCCCGGCGGCCTCGCCGAGCCGCAGGCCGGCGAACGCGCAGAGGGCGATGAACGGCTGGAACCGCTCGTCGGCCACGGCCATGAGCTGCCCGACCTCCTCCGGAGTGGGGATCGACATGGCCACGTCCGCGCGACGGCCGCGGGGGAGGCGTACGCCGTCGGTCGGGTCGGAGCCGATCACCCGGTCCTTCACGGCGGCGCGGAACACCGACCTGACGTTGACGTACCGCGTCTTGATCGTGCCGGGGGCGAGCCCGGCGGCGTTCATCTGCTTGATCCAGGTCTCGACGTCCGAGCGCCGGACCTGCTTCATCGGCTTCCCCGCGAAGGGCACGGATCTGGCCGCCAGCGACATCGCGAGCACGGTGCCGGGTGCCCAGACCTGGCGGGCCGACCACTCGCCGAAGAACGCCGCGAACGTGATCCGGCCGGCCTTGGGATCGGCGTACGTGCCGGTGACCACCGCCGAGGTGACCTGGTCCAGCCACTGCTGGGCGTCGATCTTGCGGTCGAAGTGCCGCGAGTGCTCCTTGCCGGCCTCGTCGCGGTACCGCGCCCGCCACTTGCCGTTGGCTCGCTTGGCGATGTTTCCCGCCATGGTGATGCTCCTTCCAGGATCGCTCCATCGTCTCTCTGAGATCCGACGGTGGGGCAGGGTCAGCGGTGGTTCTGGGGACGGTTGGTCTGCTCGGTGAGCCAGAGGATGAGGTCGGCGCGCCAGTAGCGGACGTGGCGGCCGACCTTGAAGCTGCGGGGTCCGGCGCCGAGGTGGCGCCAGTAGCGCAGGGTCCCTTCGGGGACGCGGAGGAAGCGGCAGGCTTCCTGGAGGGTGAGCATGTCGTCGCCGGGGTTCTGGCGGGGTCGTGGGGCGTTGGGTTGTGCGGTCATGGCGGCCTCCTTGTGGGTGGGTTCCCGGCGACGTTCGTCGCCGGTCGTGATGGGTGGGTGTCTGTCGTCGAGAGGTACGCGTCCTACGGTGCGCGCTGGGGGGCACCAATTCGCGCCCGTCCTGGCCCCGCCCGTCCTCGGGACGGGCGCCCCCGTCAGGAGGCGTTTTCGCAGGTCAGGCGGCGCCCGTCCGAAAGTTCAAGAACTCATCGGGTGCTCCTCGCTGGTTGTCGTCGCGAACGACCTGTACGTGTTGATCAGCATGGGGCGGCAGGTTCCCCGGAATCGGGGGAACCTGAGGGGGATACCTGCCAGGGGACCTGTGTTTCCGCAGGTCAACAGGTATCCCTAAGTCGTTTCCCCGCGGACTTGTGAAGGTGTTGATTCACGCCGATCAGCGTGGGCGAGGGGCGTTACCGGAATGCGGTAACAACGGAGGGGAACGCGAGGGGGAACGCTGCGTTCGTGCAGGTCAACGGCGTTCCCTAAGTCGTTGGCTGCACCCGCTTGTCAGAGGCCGATTCCGGAGGGCTGTGAGATGGGCGGCCGGTACTCCGGGGCGGGGACTCGTGGCGCTGGAGGCCGTACGGCGGCCGCGCCGTACCGGTCGATCGCGTCGACGGCGAGCCGTCGGGCGTGCGTGGGGCCGAGGTCCGCGCGGTCGCGGCTGAAGACGTCGACCCACTGCTTCCGGGCGTCCTCGAGGGACTCGGCGACGAGGTGGGCGGTGTTGCTGTGGCGGCCGCGGGTCATCGCGACGTACGCCGCCGCGGCGCCGGTGGTGTCGCCGAGGGCGACGTGGGCGTGCTCGACGGTCTCGCCCTGGGCTCCGTGGACCGTGGTGGCGTAGGCGAGCTCGACGAACCGGGTCGCGTACTCCGCCGGGATCTCGCCGATCGCGCCCGCGGCCGTGAAGGATCAGGTGGCCGTCCTCGCCGATTCCGGCGACCGTCCAGGTCTGGCGGTTCGCGACCCCGAGGTCAGGGTCGTTGCGGCGGGTGGCGACGCGGTCCCCGAGCCCGACCCGTTCGCCTCGAGCGGTCACCAGGGACGGGTCTGCTCGCCGAGTTGCCCGTGGCGGGGTCGGCGCGACGCTGGTCGCGGATCGCGGCGTTGAGGCTGGCCACTTGCTCGCGGGTGTCGGCGACGACGAGGTCGCCGGCCGCTCCCGCCTCGGCGAGGGCGGCGGTGCGTTCGCTGTCGCTGGGGTGGATGACGATCGACCCGCGGCGATGCAGCGCGTCGAAGACGGCGGCCGGGGTCGTCGCCGGTGCGCATGCGCAGGGAGAGCGCGGCGTAGTCGGGGTCGGTGAACCGGTGCACCTTCTCCAACGACACGACCGCGGTCGGGTGGGCCCACGCGAGGGCGTGGTCCAGGACGCCGCCGCGTCCGACCGCTGGGAGCTGGTGCCGGTCGCCGACGAGCGCGACCCGCGCCCCGGCCTCGTCGGCGATCGTCAGGAGCGCGCGGGCGGTGTCCTGGTCCAGCATGCCCGCCTCGTCGACCAGCAGCAGGTCCCCTGGTCGCAGCCGGGCGGCCGGGTTGGGTGTGGCGTCGGGGCGCCGTGCCCAGTGCCCGTCGTCGTCCCAGCGCCAGCCGTGCTGGTGGATCAGCCAGGCGGCCGAGTGCCCGTCGGCGCCGGTCTCCGCGGCGGCGACCTCGGCCGCCTTCAACGTCGGCGTCACCACCAGCAGCCGATGTCCCTGCCGTGCCAGCACGGTCTGCGCCGACCTCAGCGCGGTGGTCTTGCCGGCACCGGCCGCGCCCTCCACGACCACCAGCTGGCCGTCACCGGCCAGGGCGCCGACGACGGCGGCCTGGGTGGGGTCGACCCGCGTCAGCCCTCGCCCGTGCAGCCGGACCCGTCTGGCGGGCTTCTCGGCGCGGCGGGCGAGGCGGTGGATGAGGTCCGCCTCGACCTTCACCACCTGCTGGGAGGTCAGCGAGCGGACATGTTCGGGCACGTCGGGTGAGGCGAGCAGCCGAACACAGCGTGCGGCGGCGCGGGCGGTGACGTCCTCGGCGAGCTCGATGCGCGCCGCGGGCTCCGCGACCAGGTTGGTCTGGGCCAGCAGGACCTCGACCTTGCCGCGGATGTCGGCGGCGTTCCACGCCGACCGCTTCGCCCCGAGCTGGGAGATCACCCAGTCCGCCGCCCCGTCCCGGTCGATCCAGCCCACCTGGGTCGCCTCCAGCACGGCTGGGGCGGCCGGGTCGCGGTAGCCCAAGGTCGCGCAGCTCGTCGTTCCAACGCGCCACCAGCTCAGCGCCGTCGGTGGGGACGACCTTGTCCGGCCGCGCATCGGCCCACGCCCGCCGATCCCACGCCTCACGCAGCCGCGGCCCCGGCTCCTCACCGGGATGCTCGCGCCGCCACTCAGCTTCGTACCGGTCGATGTTGCGGTGGATCTGACTGGTCCGAGCGCTGAACGCCCCGACGTACGGCGCGAGCTGCTCGATCTCCCCAGTCTCGGCGTCCAGGGTGAAGCCGCGTGCGGCGAGGACCGCCCGGAACTCCGGGTCGGTGGCGACCGCGGCGTGCCCGATGCCGTTGATCGCCTCGATCATGTCGCGCACACCCACCGAGTGCAGGCCCCGCCAGGCGCCGGCGGCGAACACGCGGGCGTTGACCTGGAGGTGCAGATGCCGGTGCGGATCACCGGCCCGCGACGTGTAGTGCCGGATCACTGCAGCCTCGATCTGCTCGACCGGCACCTGCACCTGCCGACCGCGCGGCCCGACCCGGGTGGTCGCGTGCTGGGCGACCCAGCCGACGATCTCGGCGGCGGCCTTGTCCTGGGCTTCGTCCAGCGCGGCCGAGATCTCTGGATGAAGCGCAGCGGCCAGCGACCAGGTCTTCGGGCCGTTGACGGTGACCTCGACGAACCGCAGCGCGTTCGCGTCCTCGCGGACCCGACCCTTCTTGCGCCCGGTGTCGACGTCGATCCCGGCGACCCACTGCTCGTAGGTGTCGCCGTCCATCGAACCGGCGTCCTGCGACGCCATCCGGGGTCGCGGTGAGCCGCTCGGCGACGCCGCTGCCCTCGCCGAGGTAGTAGTCGTCGGCCCGGGAGCGATCGCGCTCGACGTAGGCGCGCGCGGCCTTCGCCGCGCCGCGGTAGAACTTCACGCCGCCATGCACGCGGACCACCGCCTCCACGACGTCCGTCGACAACCAACGGACCCCTAGAAATGCCGCGTGGGCCGCCCGATCACGGGCGACCCATCTACGAACCTTCGTAGCATGCGTGCCGCTGTGAAAGAAGGTGGTGTGGCAGGCAGGTGAGGGGTGACGGGCAGAGGATTTTGGGGACCGTGAAGAGCCAACGGTTGTAGATGAAGTCGAAGGTGGGAGGGTCGGGAAGAGCGAGAAGATCAG
>CAVVQH010000016.1:0-118604 GCA_963750345.1 uncultured Actinomycetota bacterium
GATCACCGTGGCCGAGGCCACCGAGCTGATGGGCGCGGCCGGCTTCGTCGACGGCACGACCGCACCTTCGGGGGTCAGGTCGTGATGCTCGGACGCCGGCCGTGACCGGTCGCGTCCGGGTCGCGCTGACCGGGGGAGTGGCCTCCGGCAAGAGCACGGTCGCGGCGATCCTGGCCGAGCTCGGCGCCGTGGTCGTCGACGCCGACCTGCTGGCGCGCGAGGTGGTCGAGCCCGGGACGCCGGGGCTGGCCGCGGTGGTCGAGGAGTTCGGCGCGGAGGTGCTGGCGGAGGACGGCTCGCTGGACCGGGCCGCCCTCGGGGCGCGTCGTCTTCGGCGACGCGGACGCCCGGCGCCGGCTGGAGGCGATCATGCACCCGCTGGTCCGGGCCCGGGCCGCTCGAGCTGGAGGAGGCCGCCGCCCGCCGGCGCCCTCGTGGTGCACGACATCCCGCTGCTGGTGGAGACCGGGCAGGCCGGCTGCTTCGACGCGGTCGCTGGTCGTCGACGTGCCGGTGGAGACCCAGGTGCGAGCGGATGGTCGCGCGAGCGCGGCTGGAGCAGCGAGGACGCCGAGGCCCGGGTCGCCGCCCAGGCCGACCCGGGAGCAGCGGCTGGCGGCGGCGACGTACGTCGTCGACAACACCGGGACGCTCGAAGACCTCCGTGACCGGGTCACGGAGGTCTTCGACGGAGCTGGTCTCGCCCGGGGCCTGAGGGCAGCGCCGAGGCGAGCGTGGGGGCTCAGGCGGCCAGGTCGGGGTCGGCCAGGTCGCGCAGCTTCTGCAGCGCCTCCCGCTCGAGCTGGCGCACCCGCTCGGCGGAGATGCCGTGCTTGGCGCCGATGTCGGCGAGCTTGTGCTGGCGGCCGTCGACCAGGCCGTAGCGCGACCGGATGATGTCGGCGGCCCGGTCGTCGAGCAGCTCGACGAGGTGGCCGAGCCGGTCGCGCGACTCCACGTCGAGGAACGTGCTGTCCGGCCCGGGCGCGGTCTCCTGGGCGATCAGGTCGCCCAGCGAGGTGTCGCCGTCCTCGTCGACCGGGGTGTCCAGGCTGACGTGCTCGCGACCCCAGCGACAGCAGGTCGAGCACCCGGTCGACGTCCATGTCGAGCTCGGCGGCGATCTCCTCGGGCTCCGGGTCGCGGCCGAGCTGCCGCTCCAGGGTGCGACGCGCGGCGCCGACCTGGTTGAGCTCCTCGACCACGTGCACCGGCAGCCGGACCACGCGGGCCTGCTGGGCGATGCCGCGGGTGATGGCCTGACGGACCCACCAGGTGGCGTAGGTGGAGAACTTGTAGCCCTTGGGGTAGTCGAACTTCTCGACCGCGCGGATCAGGCCGGTGTTGCCCTCCTGGACCAGGTCGAGCATCGGCATCTGGCTGCGGCCGTACTTGCGGGCGATCGAGACGACCAGCCGGAGGTTGGCCTCGATGAAGCGCTGGATGGCGCGCTCGCCCTCCTCGACCAGCCACTCCAGCTCCTCCTGCGGTGGCGTACTTGGGCGCGCCGCCCTTGCGGCGGCCGACGCGGCCCTCGTCGAGGAGGGGCTGGGCGAGCAGGCCGGCCTCGATGGTCTTGCTGAGCTCGACCTCGGTGATCGCGTCGAGCAGGGGAGTGCGCGCGATCTCGTCGAGGTACAGCCCGACGCTGTCGCGTCCCTCGATCTCGCGCGTGTCGCGGTGCGACTCGTTGCCACGTGCGTGCGCATCCCTTCCTATGGGGCCAAGGACTGTACCCACCGGTGAGCCCTGTACTCATCACAACGGACGAACGCGTGTTCGAGATTCCCGATCGGGCACGGTGTGACTCTCTTCGCCCCGTCGACGCCGGCGATGCGCCGGAAGTGCCTTCGTCCGGATCTCAGGACGTTCGAGGCATCGCGGAAGTTGCCGACGCCGGCCCACATCTCAGGGACTTCTCGGAGGCTGTGACCGGTGCCCCGGGGTGCGTCAGCCGGCCGACGGCCAGGATCCAGGGCGAAGGCGCGGTCGCGCCAGGCGTTGTAGCGCCCGCTGACCCCGCCGTGGCCGGCGGACATCTTGGTCTTGAGCAGCACGTCCTCGCTCGTTGGCGCGACCGCCCGCAGCCGGGCCACCCACTTGGCCGGCTCGACGTAGAGCACCCGGGTGTCGTGCAGCGAGGTCTCGGCCAGGATCGGCGGGTAGCGCTTGGCCTCGACGTTCTCGTAGGGGGAGTAGCTCTTCATGTAGGCGTAGACCTCGGGGTCCTCGAGCGGGTTGCCCCACTCCTCCCACTCGATGACGGTCAGCGGCAGCGACGGGTCCAGGATGGTGGTCAGCGGGTCCACGAACGGCACGTCGGCCACGATCGCCGGCGAACGCGTCCGGGGCGAGGTTGGCCACCGCGCCCATCAGCAGGCCGCCGGCGCTGCCGCCCTCGGCGACCAGCCGGTCCGCGGAGGTCCAGCCCGTCGGCGACGAGGTGCTCGGGCACAGGCGACGAAGTCGGTGAAGGTGTTGGGCTTGTGCAGCAGCTTGCCGTCGTCGTACCAGTGCCGGCCCATCTCGCCGCCGCCGCGCACGTGCGCGATCGCGAAGCCGATGCCGCGGTCGAGCAGGGAGAGCCGGGCGATGGAGAAGGACGGGGTCGATGGAGTCCTCGTAGGAGCCGTAGCCGTAGAGCACCATCGGCGTGCTGCCGTCGCGCGGCGGCGTCGGCGGGCACGACCAGCGAGATCGGCACCCGGGTGCCGTCGGGGGCGGTCGGCCCAGGTCGCGGTGCTGCTCGTAGCGCGCCGGGGTCGAAGGCCGGCGTCCGGGC
This sequence comes from uncultured Actinomycetota bacterium, assembly GCA_963750345.1. GTDB lineage: Bacteria > Actinomycetota > Actinomycetes > Propionibacteriales > Nocardioidaceae > Nocardioides_B. The sequence continues at coordinate 2,783 of CAVVQH010000016.1, forward strand.
CGGGCGAGCACCGGGCGTGCGCTTGCAGCAGCGTGCAGCGTCGCGCGTGGCTACGTCGAAGTCGTAGACCGCCGGCGGGGTCGGCCAGCGTGACGTAGCCGAGCCGCACGGTCGGCTGGTGCGAACTCCGGGTTGCCGCCGGCGCCGACGGTGTAGACCTCGCTCGTCGAACTCGCACCAGGAAGTCCTCGCCGAGCCCGTCGGCGGCGGCGTCGTCGAGCTCGATGACGCGCAGCTGGGTGAGGCCGTCGCTGCGCTGGGACACGACCAGGTGGCCGGCGAAGGCGTCGACGTCCTCGAGCCGGACCGCGGGGTCGTGGGGGAGCAGCGGCTGCCACTGCTCGTGGGAGGTGGCGTCGACCGGGGCGCGATGGCGAGCGCGTAGTTCTCGCGCGTCCTCGTTGTGCAGCACCAGCAGGCAGTCCTCGCCGGCGATGACGGCGTGCTCGACGGCCGTACTCGACGCCCTGCGCGGCGCGGGGCGACGACGCGGAACTCGCCGGTCGGGTCGTCGGCGTCGAGGACGCGGTACTCCGTGGTGGTCTTCGAGCCCGGAGCCGATCACCAGGAGACGGTCGCTGCGGGTGCGGCCCGACCGAGGTCCAGAACCGCTCGTCGGCCTCGTGGTGGACGACCACGTCGTCGCTCGACCGGGGTGCCCAGCACGTGGCGCCAGACCTTGTCGGGGCGCCAGGCCTCGTCGACGGTCGTGTAGAAGAGCGTGGTGCCGGCGCGGTCCCAGGTGCGCGCCGCCGAGGGTGTCGGGGACCTGGTCGGGGAGCACCTCGCCGGTGCGCAGGTCCTTGACCCGGAGCAGGAAGCGCTCGTTGCCGACGGTGTCGGTGCTGAAGGCCAGCAGGTGGCCGTCGGGGCTGACCGAGGCGGTGCCGAGGGAGAAGAAGTCGTGTCCCTCGCGCGAGCTCGTTGACGTCGAGCAGCACCTGCTCGCCGGGTACGTCGACCTCGGCGGAGAGCGCCGGGGGCGTCCAGTCGTCGCCGGCCCGTGTCGACGGCCGGGCAGCGGCAGCTGACGCCGTACTGCTTGCCCTCGTGGGAGCGGCCGTAGTACCACCAGTCGCCGATCCGGGACGGCACCGAGAGGTCGGTCTCCTGGGTGCGCGCCTTGATCTCGCCGAAGATGTCCTCGCGCAGGTCCGCGAGGTGGGCGGTGCGCGCCTCGGTGTAGGCGTTCTCCTGCCTCCAGGTAGGCCAGCGTGTCGGGTGAGTCCTTGTCGCGCAGCCACTCGTAGTCGTCGACGAACGGTGTCGCCGTGGTGGGTGCGCTCGCTGGGGCAGCCGGCGGGCGACGGGCGGGCGGTCGGGCGGGGTCGTGCTGGCAGCGGGCGGACGTCGGTGGCATCGTACGGGCATGCCGGGGACCTACGGCATCGGCGAGCCCGGCCACCGCGGCCCCGGGTGCGTCCGCAGGTCGATCGCGTGCCTGTGCAGGGACGGCCCGAACCTGTGAGGACCGGCGGTCTGCTGTGGACGACACGCCGGCGATCCGGACGCTCGCGGATCGCTCCAGGAGGGTTGTGCGGGTCGCGGCGTGACGCCGGAGGCGTCAGCAGGGAGCATGGCGCCCGACGAGGACTGCGGCGGGCGCTCGCGAGCGACAGGTCGCGCTGACGAGGTCGTCGCGCGGCATCGTGGTGCTGCACCCCCCGGGATGCACGTGGAAATCTCCTACGCTCTCCCGCAAGGGAAGGCGGGATCGGCGAAGAAACGAGGATCCACCGAGCGGGGCAACCCGCTCCGCGAGTCGGTGACGAGGCTGGCGGGATCTGACGGGCTGGCTGGTCGATCGGGCGGCGTCACCTCGGGCTCGATCACACCGTGGGGCTCTTGGAACTCATACTTCCGAGGGCCCCACACCTGTCGTGCCGGCCCGCATGCTCCGTCCGACTCCTCGAGGACCGCCGCGGGTCCGCGCGCTCAGCGCCGGGTCGTCGGCCCGGAACGTCCGCACCGGGCCGGGCCGCGGTCTGTGCGGTCTCGAAGCGCACCGTCACCCGGCCGACGCCGGAGCCCCACACCCAGCCCGGGCCGTGCTCGGCGTGCTCGACGTCCTGCCCCGGCGCCCAGCCCGGGCGCGGTGATCCGGTCCAGGTCGAGCGCGGCAGCGTCGGGCTGCGACCGGCCTCCGCGGGTGCTCGGCGGCGTCCTCGTCGTCGGTACGTCGTCGAAGAGGTCCTCCTGGATCCAGTCGGCGAGCCCGGAGACCCCGACGCCGAGCAGCCGGACGCCCCCGGAGGTGTCCACCTCGGCGAGCAGCGCGCGGGCCAGCCGGGCGACCACCCGGGGGTTGTCGGTCGGCGCCGCCAGCGTGGTGGAGCGGGTGTGCGTGGTGAAGTCGTGCAGCCGGATCTTGACCGTGACGGTGCGTCCGGAGAGCCGGGCCTTGCGCAGCCGCTCGGTCACCCGGCCGGCGTGCCGGTCCAGCAGCCCCTCGAGCAGCCGCCGGTCGACCAGGTCGGTGTCGTAGGTGTCCTCGACGCTGATCGACTTGGCCTCCCGCTCGGCCACCACCGGCCGGTCGTCGTGGGCGCGGGCGAGCCGGTAGAGCGAGGCGCCGTGGGCCTGGCCCGACGACCCGGACCAGCTCGTCCTGGGAGATCCGCCTCCAGGTCCGCGACGGTGTGCACCCCGACCCGGCGCAGCCGCTCGGCGGTGGCCGGGCCGACGCCCGGGGATCACGCTGACCTTCATCGGCCGCAGCAGGTCCTGCTCGGTGCCCGGCGGCACCACGACCAGTCCGTCCGGCTTGTCCAGCTCGCTGGCGATCTTGGCCATGAGCTTCGAGGTCGGCCAGCCCGACCGAGCCGGTGAGGCCGCCGGTCACCTCGCTGCACGTCGTCCTTGAGCGTGCGGGCGACCGCGGTGACGTCCTCGACGCGTGAGGTCGGCCACGTCCGGCGGCGGTCCAGGTCGACGAAGGCCTCGTCGAGCGAGAGCGGCTCGACCAGCGGGGACAGCTCGCGGAAGCAGCGCCATCACCGCGCGGCTGGCCTCGCGGTAGGCGTCGAAGCGCCCGCTGAGGAAGGCGGCGTGCGGGCAGCGCGCGCGGGCCTCGGCCGTGGACATCGCCGAGCGGACGCCGTACACCCGGGCCTCGTAGGAGGCGGTGCGCGACCACGCCGCGACCGCCGACGCCGCCGACCACGACGGGCTTGCCGCGCAGCGAGGGCTTGTCCCGCTGCTCGACGGCGGCGAAGAACGCGTCGAGGTCGACGTGCAGGATCGTCGGCGTCGGGGGCGCACCGTCCATCATCGTCGACCTCGCACCGACGGGTCACCTCGCCGGCCAGGAGCCGTCCACCGCGTCCCAGCCGGGCGGTCGACCCGTCCACCGGCGACCCGGACGCCGTCCTCGTGCGCGGGCCGGGCGGCGCAGGGTCGGCCCATGAGCATTCCCCGACCGCATCCGCGCCCAGCGGCCCCGCCGACCTGCTGGCCCTGGTCCCGATCCTGCTCGGCTTCCACCCCGAGGACTCCGTCGGTGCTGCTGACCGTGGGGGAGGCCGGCGACCCCGGTCCACGCCCGCGCCGACCTGCCGGCGACCCCGTCGCGGTGGAGCGACCTGGTCGCAGCACCTGGTCGCGGTGGCGCGACGCGCGACGGCGTGCGCCGGGCCGCGCTGCGTCGTCTACACCGACGACGCGGCGCTGGCCGAGGTGTCGCCGACGCGCTCGCACTCCGGCTGCGCTCGGCCGGGGTCGGCCGGTCTGCGTCGCGCGGGCCGACGGGCGAGCAGCTGGTGGTCCTGGTGGGTCGGAGGACGGCACGGCTGCCCGGGACGGCACCCTACGACGTCTGCGCCCACCCGCTCACCGTCCAGGCGGTCGTGGACGGCCGGGTGGTGCTGCGGAGCCGCGGCGAGCTGGCGACACCCTGGTGGGCGACCGACCCCGAGGAGGTCGCCCGGGTCGCGGCCGCTGGCCGAGCCGTCGGCGCCCGCCTGGCTGCAGGGCTTCGCGGGGTGGCGGGCCCGGGCGGGCGACGGCCGGCGACCGCACCTGGTCGCGGAGGGGCGGTGGGTCAGCACCGGGTCGTCCGTGTTCCTCGACGACGGCGGACGGCTCGACGAGCACGACGTGGCCCGGCTGCCCGTGGTGCGGTCTCGCTCGAGGTGCGCGACGTGGCCTGGGCGGAGCTCGACCACGAGAACGCCGCGCAGCACGTCGACCTGTGGCGCGACGTGGTCCGCGGCGCAGCCCGACGTGCGAGATGCAGGCCGCCCCGGCGGCCCTGCTCGGCTTCGCCGCCTGGCTCGGCCGGCGACGGTGCGCTGGCCTGGTGCGCGGTCGACCGCGCGCAGGCCGCCGAGCCCGGCTACGGCCTGGCGGCGGCCTGGTCGCGCAGCTGCTGGCGGGCGCGGTGCCGCCCTCGACCTGGCGGCCGTTCGCCCACGAGGCGCTGACGCTGTTCGCCGTCGAGCCGTGCGCGAGGTGCGACGGCGACCGGGCCTCGGACGGCGCCGGGCGGGGCCACGTCGGGCCTAGGCTGCGGCCATGGGCGAAGAGGTCGCACAGCAGGAGTTCACGCGGGAGGACCGCACCCGCTACCGCGAGAAGGTACGGCGCTGCCTCGACGTGTTCGCGCGGATGCTGCGCGAGTCGCGCTTCGACGCCGACGCGCCCGATGACCGGGCTGGAGATCGAGCTCAACCTCGTCGACGAGCCGGCGACCCGGCGCTGAAGAACGCCGAGGCGCTGGAGGCGATCGCCGACCCCGACTTCCAGACCGAGCTCGGCGCAGTTCAACCTCGAGATCAACGTGCCGCCCAAGCAGCTCAAGGACCGCGGCTTCACCGAGTTCGAGGACGGCGTGCGCGCGAGCCTCAACGACGCGGAGGCCAAGGCCGCCAAGGTGGGCGCGCACATGGTGATGATCGGCATCCTGCCGACGCTCTCGGCCGGCCACATGAGCCCGGCCTCGCTGACCCCCAACCCGCGCTACCAGCTGCTCAGCGACCAGATCCTCGCGGCCCGCGGCGAGGACATCGTCATCGACATCGGCGGTCCCGAGCGGCTGCGCACCACCACGGACTCGATCGTGCCCGAGGCGGCCTGCACCAGCACCCAGCTGCACACCCAGGTGAGCCCGGAGGACTTCCCGGCCTACTGGAACGCCTCGCAGGCCATCGCCGGGGTGCAGCTGGCGCTGGGCGCCAACTCGCCGTTCCTGCTCGGCCGCGAGCTGTGGCGGGAGACCCGGGTGCCGCTGTTCGAGCAGGCCACCGACACCCGCAGCGAGGAGCTCAAGGCCCAGGGCGTGCGCCCCCGGGTCTGGTTCGGCGAGCGCTGGATCACCTCGATCTTCGACCTGTTCGAGGAGAACGTGCGCTACTTCCCGGCGCTGCTGCCGGTCATCGACGACGAGGACCCGCTGGAGGTGCTGGAGTCCGGGCGGACGCCCTCCCTCTCCGAGCTGCGGCTGCACAACGGCACCATCTACCGCTGGAACCGTCCGGTCTACGACGTCGTCGACGGCACCCCGCACCTGCGCGTGGAGAACCGGGTGCTGCCCGCCGGCCCGACGGTCGCCGACACGATGGCCAACGCCGCCTTCTACTTCGGCCTGACCCGCACCCTGGCCGAGCACGAGCGGCCGCTGTGGTCGCAGATGTCGTTCAGCGCGGCGGAGGAGAACTTCCACGTCGCGGCCCAGCAGGGCATCGAGGCCATCGGTCTACTGGCCGGGGCTGGGCCAGGTGCCGGCCACCGAGCTCGTGGTGCGGCGGCTGCTGCCGATGGCGCGGGCTGGGCTGGACGCCTGGGGGGTGCAGTCGCGAGGAGAGCGACCGGCTGCTCGGCATCATCGAGCAGCGCTGCATCGTCGGCCAGAACGGCGCGTCGTGGTTCGCGACCGTTTCCACGACCGGCTGACCAGCGCCGGCGGGGACCGGCTCGAGGCGCTGCGCACCACGCTCAACGAGTACCGCGAGCAGATGCACACCAACGAGCCCGTGCACACCTGGGAGCTGACCCGCGCGACCCGGTCGCCACCGGCGGCTCAGAGCCGCAGCCGGGCCCACACGCGTCCCTCGCCCGTGCGGGCGTCGCGCCAGCCGGTGCGGGTGAGCACGTAGCAGCCGTCGAGCCGCCGCCCGTGCAGGGCGAAGCCGGCGTGCAGGGCCGCCAGCCAGGCCAGGTCCACGTCGTGGCACGGCGGTCGTCCCCGCCCGGGCGACCCAGGCCGTGCACCAGTCAGGCTCGGCCTGCTCGAGCAGCGCCGCGACCACGTCGGTGCGCAGGGCGGCGTCGAGGCGGGCAGGTCGGCGGCCCGCACCACGAAGCCCGTCCTGGGTCCGCCGAGCACGCCCGACGTGGACCGCGGTGTCGAAGACGCGGCGGCTCTCGCGCGCCCGGAACCGGCCGACCTCCTCGCGCAGCAGCAGCCGGCGGCGGCTCTGCGCCGCGGTGCCGGGATCAGGCGCACTCATCGCGTCAGCATGGCGCGCGTCGGCGGCGGCTGCCCCGCGGCGTCCACAGCCGGCGGCGGCGGTGCCGGTGCGATAGCGTCACGGTGGTCGGGACCGTGGTGCGCCTCGGGACCCGCCGGCCAGCTGCACCGACGATCAGGAGGACGGCTACATGGGGACCATCGTCGTGGGCTACGTGCCCAAGCCCGAGGGGCGCGCCGCCCTGCGCAGCGTGGCGTCGGAGGAGGCGCAGCTGCGCGAACGCCCGCCTGGTGGTGGTCAACTCCCACCGTGGCGGCCGTGAGTTCGACCGGGACGACGCGGTGGAGTCCGAGGCCGACCTCGACGGCGTGCACCAGCCAGCTCGACGAGGCCGGCGTCGAGCACGAGATCCGGCAGCTGGTGCGCGGCATGGACCCCGCCGACGACCTGGTCAACGTGGCCGACCGAGGTCGACGCCGAGTTCATCGTCATCGGGCTGCGCCGCCGCTCGCCGGTCGGCAAGCTGATCCTGGGCAGCAACGCCCAGCGGGTGCTGCTCGACGCCCCCTGCCCGGTGCTGGCGGTGAAGGCGGAGGAGTGACCGCGCGCTGCTGCATCGCCCAGGACCCGCACGCCGACGAGGTGCTGGCCGGCGACCCGTTCGCCCTGCTGGCCGGCATGCTGCTCGACCAGCAGTTCCCGATGGAGCAGGCGTTCGCCGGTCCGGCCAAGGTGCTGGACCGGTTCGGGACCCTGGACCCCGCCCGCATCGCCGCCGCGGACCCCGAGGCGTTCGCTGCGCTGTGCGCCACCCCGCCGGCGGTGCACCGCTTCCCCGCGTCGATGGCCGCGCGGGTGCAGCAGCTCGCCGTCCTCGTCGTCGAGGAGTACGACGGTCGCGCCGAGCGCCTGTGGCTGAGGCCGACAGCGGCCGGGAGCTGCTCCGCCGGCTCCAGGCCCTGCCCGGGTTCGGCCGCCAGAAGGCGCAGATCTTCACCGCCCTGCTCGGCAAGCAGCTGGGGGTGCGTCCGGACGGCTGGGAGGACGCCGCCGGCGACTACGCGGAGCCCGGCTCCCACCGGTCGGTGGCCGACGTGGTGGACGGCCCGTCCCTGCTCGCCGTGCGCGCCTTCAAGCAGGAGCAGAAGGCCGCGGCCCGGGGCTGAGGTGGAGCGGTCGGCACCCCGTCCAGCACCCGGCTACGACCCCCATTACCACCCCCTTCCCGATACCACGACACGGCCCGGGGAGACCGGTGCCCGACTTGGAAACTCTCAGGGTTCTGTCACAATGGCTTCAGCGGCGCTTGACGTGAACGGGCCTTGCCGCGCCCATCATCCGCAGTGACGAGAGGTAGTTCGTGTCCTCGAGCACGTCCCGCAAGCTTTCCGCCGACGTCCTGGCTCACCCCGACGTCGTCGCGCTGGTCGAAGAAGGCCGCACCACCGGACAGGTCACCTCGGACGACCTACGGGCCGCCACGGCCTCCGCCGCAACATCGCCGGCCCATCTCAAGGCCGTTCTCAGGTTCCTGAGCGAGGAAGGGGTGGCCGTCGTGGTCTCCGCCGAAGAAGCACAGTCGCCGATCGGCCGCTCGCGGCCGGAGCAGGAGGCGAGCCGGCTGGTGGTCGCCGCCGCGTCCCCGGCCCGCACCACCGTGACGGCGAGTGCCAAGAAGGCACCCGCCAAGAAGGCCCCGGCCGCCAAGAAGGTCGCTCCCGAGACTCCGGCCGCCGCCGTGGCCCCTGCGGCCAAGAAGACCGCCCGCCGCTCGACCGCCAAGAAGGCCGCAGCCCCCGCGCCCGGCACCGAGGCCGCCGTCGACGCCGTGGTGGCGGACGGTGCGCTCGCGCCGGTGGTCGGCGCAGACGGCAAGAAGATGCTGCCCGACGTGCCGGACGAGGTCATCGAGAAGGACATCGCCACCGACCCGACGCTCAAGGAGGAGGAGGACGAGTCGAAGGGCTTCGTCGTCTCCCAGGCCGACGAGTCCGACGAGCCCGTCCAGCAGGTCATGGTGGCCGGTGCGACCGCCGACCCGGTCAAGGACTACCTCAAGCAGATCGGCAAGGTCCCGCTGCTCAACGCCGAGATGGAGGTCGAGCTGGCCAAGCGCATCGAGGCCGGCCTGTTCTCCGACGAGAAGCTGGCCAAGGGCGGCAAGATCGCCGCCAAGGCGCTGGAGGAGCTCGAGTGGATCGCCGAGGACGGCCGTCGCGCCAAGAACCACCTGCTCGAGGCCAACCTCCGCCTCGTCGTCTCGCTGGCCAAGCGCTACACCGGCCGCGGCATGCTGTTCCTCGACCTCATCCAGGAGGGCAACCTCGGCCTGATCCGCGCGGTCGAGAAGTTCGACTACACCAAGGGCTACAAGTTCTCGACGTACGCGACCTGGTGGATCCGCCAGGCCATCACCCGCGCGATGGCCGACCAGGCCCGCACCATCCGCATCCCGGTGCACATGGTCGAGGTCATCAACAAGCTGGCCCGCGTGCAGCGCCAGATGCTCCAGGACCTGGGCCGCGAGCCCACCCCGGAGGAGCTGGCCAAGGAGCTCGACATGACCCCGGAGAAGGTCATCGAGGTCCAGAAGTACGGCCGCGAGCCCATCTCGCTGCACACGCCCCTCGGCGAGGACGGCGACTCCGAGTTCGGTGACCTCATCGAGGACTCCGAGGCCATCGTCCCGGCCGACGCGGTCTCCTTCACCCTGCTGCAGGAGCAGCTGCACGCGGTCCTGGACACCCTCTCCGAGCGTGAGGCGGGCGTGGTCTCGATGCGGTTCGGGCTGACCGACGGCCAGCCCAAGACCCTCGACGAGATCGGCAAGGTCTACGGCGTGACCCGCGAGCGGATCCGTCAGATCGAGTCCAAGACGATGTCGAAGCTGCGCCACCCCTCGCGCTCGCAGGTGCTGCGCGACTACCTGGACTGACCGACGTCCCATCCGGACAGCGCCACCGCTCGACTGTGGGATGCGCCCCCGTCAGTCCTCGGACCGGCGGGGGTGCTCCTGTTCGTCGTGGGGCTGCGGGTCGGCCCATGACACCTTCGCGCCCGTCCGGTCGGCCTCGTGCTGGTGGTCGCCGTCGTGACCCTTGGGCAACGTACACACGGACTGGTCGAACTGACCCCACGGCGGGCCGACCTTGGAGCACCGTTCTTCGGGGTGCTGTCCGTCGCCGAGCCACGCCGCTCTCATCCGTCGGGTGGCGCGACGCCACGCGAGACGTCTCACATCGTTGCCTCCCGTCATCGAGCGCCGGTGGCCCGAGACGGCTGGGCTCCCGACCTCGGCGGCGGCACGAGGCCGAAAGCGTTCCGACGATACCGTCTCCTGCAAGCGTGGACGCGGCCGTCCATACGGGCCGCCACCGTCGAGCAGGGTTGCGCCCGGCCTCTACGGGGGTTCGAGGCCGGGAGCACCCCGAACGCTGGTGCGGTCGCCCTGCAGCTGTGACCTCTCCTGTCGTCCAGCCCGTAGATGGGTCCAACGGGCTATGGGATCCGCCCGCGAGGGAGCCGTACAGTGCGATCGCATGGGGGGAGAGCGGGCGGCCAGGTAGCAGTCGCTACGCTCGATCGCAGGACCGCCCCCGGCGACCCGAGACGCAGGGGGCGGTTCTGCCGTCGTCGCCGGACCGGACGTCCCGGTCGTCGGCTCGGTCCTCTCAGCGTTCGCCGGGGCGCACGAGGCCGTGGTCGAAGGCGAGCACCACCGCGGCCGCCCGGTCCCGCAGGCCCAGCTTGGCGAACACATGCCCCACGTGGGTCTTGACCGTGCCCTCGCCCAGCACGAGGCGGTCGGCGACCTCGGCGTTGGACAGGCCGGCGCCGAGGAGGGCCAGCACCTCCCGCTCCCGCGGTGTCAGCACGTCCAGCCGCGACGAGGGGGCGGGTCCGGGTGCGCCCTCGCGGTAGGTCGCCAGCACCCGCCCGGTGACCGCCGGGTCGAGCCAGGAGCCCCCGGCCGCCACCGCGCGGACGGCGCGCTGCAGGTCCTCGGCGGGCACGCCCTTCAGCAGGAACCCCGCCGCGCCCGCCCGCAGCGCGCCCGCCAGCACCTCGTCGTCCTCGAACGTGGTGAGCACCAGCACAGGAGGCGCCTCCTCGGTGGCGCGCAGGGCGCGGGTGGCCGCCACGCCGTCGACCTGCGGCATGCGCACGTCCATCACCACCACGTCGGGACGGGTGGCGGCCACGGTCCTCACCACGTCCCGTCCGTCGCCGAGCTCACCGACCACCGAGAAGCCGAACCGCTCCCGCAGCAGCCCGCGCAGGCCGGCGCGGATCAGCTCCTGGTCGTCGACCAGCAGGACGCGCACCACCTCGCCGGTCGGCTCCACCCGAGCTCCCTCGGCCCCGCCGTCGGGGACGCTCACGTCGGAAGCACCGCCTCGACGCGCCAGCCGTGCCCACCCGGCCCGGCCGTGACACGGCCCCCGACCCCCTCGGCCCGCTCGCGCATCCCCACCAGCCCGTTGCCCTGGGCGGCCGTGCCCGCGGGTGCACCGGCACTGTCGACGACCACGCACGCGCGGCCCCCGCCCACCTGGACGCTGACCTCCGTGCGGCACCCGGGAGCGTGCCGGGCGGCGTTGGTCAGCGCCTCCTGCACGATCCGGTAGGCGGCCAGGCCGGTGGTGGCCGGCAGCCCCGCGGGGTCGCCCTGGACCTGGCAGGTCACCGCGGCCCCGGTACGCCGGAAGCTCTCGACCAGCTCGCCGAGGTCGGCCCCGCCGGGCAGCGGGGAGAGCGCCCCCGGCTCGGCCCGCAGCAGCCCCACCGAGGCCCTGACCTCCTCCAGGCTGCGCCGGGCCTGTCGCTCGGCCTCCTCCAGGGAGGCCCGCACCACCTCCGGCTCGTCGTCGACCGCGAGCCGCGCCGTGCCGATGTGCAGCAGCGTGACCGTCAGGGCGTGGCCGATCACGTCGTGCATCTCACGCGCCACCCGGGTGCGCTCCTCGCTGCGGGCCTGGTCGGCCAGCCCGGCCTGGGCCTCCCTCAGCCGCTCGAGCAGCACGCCCTGGCGCTGGGCCATCAGGCAGGCGAGCGTCGTGAACAGGGTGCCGGCGATCCAGGCGGTCCACCCCGGGTCGCTGTCGGGGGTCACCGCCTGCACGACGAGATCGACGGTGCACAGCACCCAGAACACGACCGCGGGCACGACGGGGGCCAGGTAGGCGCACCAGCCGGCCAGCACGCAGACGCCGAACCAGCCGACGTTGCCGGGTGCCCCGGCGCAGAGGACGGTGAAGGCCGCCAGGAGCACCGTGGCACCGGCGACCAGGGCCCAGCCGCGGACCAGCCGCACGGCCAGGGCGACCGACACCACGACCACCAGGACCAGCAGCACGGCCGCCGGGGTGGCGCCGCGCCGGCCCGCCACGGCCGCGACGACGGCGAACAGCACGACCGCGGCGGGAGCCACGACCCGCGCGGCCTGCTCGACCCTCATCGTCACGGGGACGAGTCTCACAGGGAGGTGCGTCGCGCGGCCAGTGCGGCGGCCGCGACGGCCAGGACGGAGACCAGCAGCAGGTGCATCCCCGCATCGCCCAGGTCCAGCCCGAGCCACGCCTGGCGGATGGCGTCGTTGGCCATCGAGAGGGGCAGCCACTCGGCGATCGAGCGCAGCGCGGGGCTGAGCACGGCGGGCGGGGGGCCGCCGACCCCGAGCAGGAAGGACGGGAAGAACAGCACCAGCCCGATGGCCTGTGCGGCGCGGGCGGAGGGCAGCAGGGTGCCGAGCAGGACCCCGAGGCTGATGAACGCCACGCTCCCCACCACGACCGAGACGGCCACCCGGAGGGGTCGTGCACCGACGGCACGCCGTACACGGGCGCCGCGACGGCCAGCAGCACCAGGCCGGACACGGCGATGGCGCACAGCCCGACCACCAGCTGGGCCAGGGCGAAGGACCAGCGGGGGAAGCCGGAGGCGGTGAAGCGGCGCAGGACGCCGCGTTCGCGGTAGGAGGCGATGTGCACCGGCAGCATGATGAGTCCGGTGGCACCGATGACCACGCTGAAGTACGACGCGACGTACCAGTGCGAGGGGTTGACGGGGAAGGCGTCGTCCGGCTCGGTGCCGAAGGAGCCGCCGATGATCAGCATGGTGACGACCGGGAACACCACCACGAAGGTCAGCGTCAGCGGGTCGCGGCCCAGCAGGCGCAGCTCGCTGGCCACCAGCCTGCAGGGTGGCCGGCCGGGTCCTGGCGCCGCGCGGCCGGGCCGTGGTGCGTCGCGCTCGTGCGCGGTGCTCGTGCGGGTGTTCGTCGGGGTGCTCATGACGCTGCTCCGATCAGCTCGGGGTGGGAGGTGGAGGTGTCCTCGTCGGTGGCGTCGAGGAGGGACAGCAGCGCGGACTCGAGGTCGGGGACCTCGACGTCGAGGTCGGACGGAACGCGTCCGGCGGCGACCAGCCAGGCCCCGACGTGGGCGATGGACTCCCGGCCTCCGCGCACCGTCACGCGGTCGCCCCGCCGCTCGACGCCGGTGACCCCCGTCAGCCGACCCAGGGCGTCCACGGCCGCCGCCGGGCGGCCGGCGGGCAGGCTGAAGGAGACCCGGGCGACGCCGGCGTGCCGGGCCACCAGCTCGGCGGGCCGCCCGGCATCGAGCACCCGGCCGGCGCGCATCGCCACCACCCGGTCGCACAGCACCTCGGCCTCGGTCAGCTCGTGGGTGACCAGCAGGACCGTGGTGCCGACGTCGCGCAGCTGCGAGACCGCCGTCCACACCTCCCGACGGGCGGCCGGGTCGAGGCCCTGGGTCAGCTCGTCGAGGATGACCAGCCGGGGCCGGTTGAGCAGGGCCAGCACCAGGAACAGCCGCTGCTGCTCCCCACCGCTCATCGAGCCGTACGCCGCCCGGCCGCGTCCGGCCAGCCCGAAGCGCTCGAGCAGGGCGTCGGCGTCGATGGCCCGGGGACCCGCGAACAGCCGCACGGCCTCGGCCACCCGCATCCGGTCCGGCAGGCCCGAGCTCTGCAGCTGGCTGCCGATGTGGGGCCGCACCCGGTCCGGCGTCGTGGACCGGGTCCAGGCCCAGCACGCGGACCGTGCCGGCGTCGGGCCGCCGCAGGCCCTGCAGGCACTCGACGGTCGTGGTCTTGCCGGCGCCGTTGGCCCCGATGAGCCCGAGGACCTCTCCGGCCCGGACGTCGAGGTCCAGGTCGTCGACGACCACCCGACCGCCGTAGGACTTGCGCAGCCCGCGCACGGTGACGACCCGGTCGGACGGCGAGGAGTCGGACGGCGGGGAGCCGGGCGGAAGGGAGAGGGGAGGAGTCATGCCTCCATGCTCGTGCGCCGGGTGGGGGTCGCACATCGACCTGTGGTGGGACCTGCGGCTCTCCCCGCAGGCATACCCTGCGGCACCGGGTGGGGCCTCAGCGGTCCGGGCACCAGCCGACGACCCAGCCGCCGCTGGCCTCGGAGTCGTCGTGCGTGAGCGCCCACGCCCGGTCGAAGCGCATCCGGCGGGCTCGACCGTCCAGGCCGACGATGACCACGTCGCCGAGCGCCCGGGCGGGGGAGCAGCCGGGGAAGCGGTCGGCGTACGCCGGGACCCAGGTCGGCTGGTTGCCGGGCACCACGGTGGTGGCCCGAGCGGTCTCGGAGACCCGGGGGGCGAGCAGGACGCCCAGCAGCACCAGGGCGACGAGGAAGGTCTGCAGCAGGGTGCGGACGGCGGCAGCGGTCATGGTAACCAGACATATCGACCATCCGGCTCCGGACCTGAAGCGTTGTGCCGGTCAGCTCAGCCGCCGGCCACGCAGGCCACCGCGACGGCGCACAGCCCGAGCCCGACGCCCTGCGAGCGGCGTACGCGCTCGTGCAGCACGAGCGCGGCCAGCAGCACCGTGCTGGCGGGGTAGAGGGAGGCGATGACCCCGGCCACGGTCAGGTACCCCTGCTGGGCGGCCAGCAGGAAGAAGCCGGTCGCACCCGCCCCCAGCACGCCCATCAGCACGGCCCAGCGGACCGGTCGTCCCCGCGGCACCCACGGCGCACGCAGCGCGACGGCCAGCAGGACGACGGCGGGAACCGCTGCGGCCTGGGCGAGCGCCAGCGGCCACCAGCCGGCGGACTCGGGCACCTGGCCGAGCCCGGCGAAGAGCACACCGAAGCCCAGGCCGGCGACCGCGCCGTCCACGACGCCGGCACCGATGCGGCCCTGCGACGGCTCGGTCCGCGGCTCGCTGGAGACCAGCCAGATGCCGGGCAGGGCGGCCAGCACCCGAGCCAGACCACGCACGAGGGTCGTTCACCGGTCAGCCCTCCGGCCAGCACGGGGACGAGCGCGGCACCCACGGCCGAGATCGGGGCCACCACCGCCATCCGGCCAGCGGCGAACCCGCGGTAGAGGAACCCGGCACCCGTCCGCCGCCGACCCCGGCCACCACGGCCCACACCAGGTCCGCCGGCGCGGGCGTGCCGTCGACGAAGCCGGCCAGGACCGCGATGCAGACGAACGACGACGTCTGGCCGACCACCGCGACCGACCAGGCGGACGTCCGGCGGGACAGGAAGCCGCCGAGGAAGTCCGAGAGCCCGTAGCAGAGCGCCGAGCAGAGGGCGAGGACGACGGCCATCAGACGAGGAGGGCCCCGACCAGCCAGGTGGCGGCGGCCAGCAGGGCGGCGGCCAGCTCGATGAGGACGGAGAGGCCGACCGCGCGCAGCGCCGAGACGGTGCTCGGCCAGGCCTGCGACCGGCCCACCCGGTCGCAGCTCGGCGAGGTAGATGCCGAGCACGAACCCGACCGGGAGACCGATGACCGGGATGCACGAAGAAGCCGACCACGCCGCCACGGCGCCGAGCAGGAGGGTGCGGCCGGGGACGCCGTCGGCCTGCAGGCGCCGGCCCGGGACGGCGTACTTGACGACGCTGCCGGCGGCCAGCAGCAGCGTGACCACGGCGAAGCACCACCCAGCCCGCCGGCACTGGACTCGACGACCGCCCACACCAGGACCGCGCCGAGGACGAGGACCGAGCCCGGCAGGACCGGCACGACGACCCCGACCAGGCCGACGGCGATGGCCAGGGCCACCAGCAGGTCGGTCAGAGCATGCGCCCAGCCTGCCACAGCCGGGACGACGTCACACGACGGTGACCGTCCGGCAACGCCGGAATCACGAGGCCCAGACGCGACGAGCCCCGGGCGTCGCCCGGGGCTCGTCGAACGTCGTCGGGGTCGCGGGCTACGCGCTCGTGCCGCCCGAGGGGGTGCGCCGCGAGCTTGTCGGTCTCGTCCTGGACGTTCACCGCGACCTCGCGGAGCTTGTCACCGTGCTCCCGGGCGTGGTGGGCACAGAACAGGAGGTCGCCTCCGCCGGCGAGCTCGACACGGAGGTAGGCCTGGGCGCCGCAACGGTCGCAGCGGTCGACAGCTGACAGTGGCGTGCTCGGGGCAACTGCAGTAGTCATCTGAGGCCTCTTTCTTCCTTGGTGTCCTGCTCAACGTAACGCGGGGGGCAAGTCGGTCCCACTTGTCAGGTCTCATCGGGCACAACACTGACTGACGGCTGACGCTTCCCACCGACGGAAGCTTCCACCCGGCGGACCGGGTGACCTCTCCCACACTGCTCGTACATCTGCGGGTTCGCTCTCAAGTCTGACGTGGCTCGGTGGCTTTTGGTGCCCGATCCGCCAGACTTGACACAACTCGTTGCCGCATCGTGACGTGACGGTCGTCCCAGCCGTACGGCCTCCCGGTCCCCGGCGCCCCGTCCGGCGGGCCGAGGGCGTGGCGAACCCGGCGCGGGCGGTGGCCGCGGGTACCCTGCGAGGGACGTCCGCCGGGTGGGTCCAGCCGTCCCGCGCCGCCCAGACAGGAGCACCGTGCCAGCCCCGCCAGCCGCCGGAGGAACCGCCATCGACAACACCTACAACGCCCGGCACCTGCTGGTCCTGGAGGGCCTCGAGGCGGTGCGCAAGCGCCCGGGCATGTACATCGGCTCGACCGACACCCGCGGCCTCATGCACTGCGTGTGGGAGATCATCGACAACGGCGTCGACGAGGCGCTGGCCGGCGCGGCCCACCGCATCGAGGTCACCCTGCACCCCGACGGCTCGGTCGAGGTCCACGACGACGGCCGCGGCATCCCGGTCGACAAGGAGCCCAAGACCGGGCTGCCCGGCGTCGAGGTGGTCTTCACCAAGCTGCACGCCGGCGGCAAGTTCGGCGGCGGCTCGTACGTCGCCACCGGCGGCCTGCACGGCGTCGGCGCCTCGGTCGTCAACGCGCTCTCGGCCCGCCTGGACGTGGACGTCGAGCGGGCCCCGGCCATCAGCGGCATGTCCTTCCAGCGCGGCAACCCCGGCGTCTTCGCCGGCGACGGGCCGGCCGCGGCGTTCGACGCCGCGCTCGGCCTGACCCGCAAGGGCGCCCGGGTCAGAGAAGGGGGTCACCGGCACCCGGGTCCGGTTCTGGCCGGACCGGCAGATCTTCACCCGCGACGCCACGTTCGTCTTCGACGAGCTGGTCACCCGCGCCCGCCAGACCTCCTTCATCGTCCCCGGCCTCGAGCTGGTCGATCCGCGACCTGCGCGGCGAGCGAGCCGCGTCGAGGAGCGCTTCCGCCACGACGGCGGCATCGCGCGAGTTCTGCGAGTTCCTGGCCACCGACGAGCCGGTCAGCGACATCCTGCGGCTCGAGGGCAGCGACACGCTTCACCGAGACCGTGCCGATGCTCGACGACGCAGGGCCACATGACCCCCCAGGACGTCGAGCGCGACCTGCGGCGTCGACGTCGCGCTGCGCTGGGGCACCGGCTACGAGACCGAGCTGCGCTCGTTCGTCAACGTCATCGCCACCCCCAAGGGCGGCACCCACGTGGCGGGCTTCGAGCAGGCGGTGACCCGGACCTTCAACGACGTGCTCGAGGCCTCGCAAGCAGCTCAAGGTCAACGAGCCCGACGTCATCAAGGACGACGTGCTGGAGGGCCTGACGGCCGTGGTCACGGTGCGGCTGGCCGAGCCGCAGTTCGAGGGCCAGACCAAGGAGGTGCTCGGCACGCCCGGCGGTGCGCGAGGTGGTCGCGCAAGGTCGTGGCCGCGCGAGCTGAAGGCGCTTCCTGACCTCCACGCAAGCGCGGCCGAGAAGGCGCAGGCCAAGCTGGTGCTGGAGAAGGTCGCCAACGCCTCCCGGACCCGGCTGGCGGCCCGCCCGCACCGGGAGACCCAGCGGCGCAAGAACGCCCTGGAGTCCAGCGCGCTGCCCACCAAGCTGGCGGACTGCCGCTCCAACGACATGGAGCGCAGCGAGCTGTTCATCGTCGAGGGCGACTCCGCGCTCGGCACGGCCAAGCTGGCCCGCAACTCGGAGTTCCAGGCGCTGCTGCCGATCCGGGGCAAGATCCTCAACGTGCAGAAGGCCTCGGTCGGCGACATGCTGAAGAACACCGAGTGCGCCTCGATCATCCAGGTGGTCGGCGCCGGCTCCGGGCGGACCTTCGACCTCGAGGCCCGCCGCTACGGCCGGATCATCTTCATGGCCGACGCCGACTCCGACGGCGCCCACATCCGCTGCCTGCTGGCCACCCTGTTCTTCACCTACATGCCCGAGCTGATCACCCAGGGCCGGGTCTACAGCGCCGTGCCGCCGCTGCACCGCGTGGAGCTGTCCAACCCCAAGAAGGGCATGGACAAGTACGTCTACACCTACTCCGACGCCGAGCTGCAGCGCCGGCTCGCCGAGCTGAGCAAGAAGGGCGTGCGCTGGAAGGACCCGATGCAGCGCTACAAGGGCCTGGGCGAGATGGACGCCGACCAGCTGGCCGAGACCACCATGGACCCGCGGCACCGGACCCTGCGCCGGATCACCGTCGACGATGCCGAGGCCGCGGGCACCAGGTGTTCGAGCTGCTGATGGGCTCGGACGTGGCGCCCCGCAAGGAGTTCATCGTGCGGCCTACGGCGGACGCGGACACTCGAGCGCCTGAGGCGCGTCGACTTCTGCCGGCGTGCTGCGGCCGCGGCATCAGACGAGCTGGCGTCAGCAGCCCGGAGTCGACGTCGTACAGGAAGCCGCCGACCTCGGTCCCGGCCGGGATGAGCGGGTGCGAGCGCACGGAGCGGACGTCGTCGCGCAGCGCCGCCTCCTGGTCCGCGACCACGCCGAAGGTCTGCCACGAGGCGTCCTGCCCGGCCGAGGCGCCCACCCTGGCCCGCATCTCCTCCAGCGTGGAGGTGGCCATCGCGCAGCGGGTGTGCGGGACCACGAGGATGCGGCGCACGTTGAGCAGGTGCACCCCCAGCACCAGCGCCTCCAGCGCCTGGGGGGTGACCCGGCCGCCGGGGTTCCGGAAGATCTTCGCGTCACCGGGTTCCAGGCCCAGCATGCGCAGCGGGTCGATGCGGGAGTCCATGCAGGTCACCACCGCCACACCGGCGTGGGCCACGCCGTCGAAGCCGCTGAGCGTGAAGGTCTCGGCGAACCGGCGGTTGGCGGTGAGGAGGTCCTCGAAGGCGTCGTTCACGGCCGTACCGTACCGGATGCCGGGCGCCGCCCGTCCGGCCTCGGCGGACGGCCGACACCGGGCGCAGCAGCAGCAGCGCCAGCACGGCGGCGAGCACGGCGCAGCCCGCCGCCCCCACGAACACCGTCTGCAGCTGGGCGAGGCCCGCCTCCTTCAGCAGCCGCGTGTACGCCGCGCACTGGGTCCCCGACGGGCACACCGAGCCGGGGGCGGGCAGGTCGACCTGGACGGCGTAGTAGCGACGCAGGCCGATGGTGGTGAGCGCCGAGATGCCCACCAGCATGCCGACCATGCGGGCGACCACCAGCAGGGCGCTGGTGACCCCGTGCACGGCGGCCGACGTCGCAGCCAGGAGGGCCACGTTCACCGGGGCCAGGGCCAGGCCGAAGCCGAGGCCCGTCAGCACCAGGGGGACCGTCGCCACGGGGGACGGAGGCTCTCCAGACCCCAGGTGGACATCCAGGCGAACCCGGCCGCGGCGAGCACCAGGCCCGCGGCCGCCACCGGGAGGGGCTGGTGCGGCGGACCGCGAACCCCCCGGCCAGGGCGCCCACGGGCAGCGCGACCAGCAACCGGACGAGGACCAGCGCGGCGTCGAGCTGGGAGTCGGGGTAGACCGTGACCCGGGCGAAGATCGGTACGTCGACCAGGGCGGCGATGAGGGCGGCGCCCACGAAGAAGCTGACGGCCAGGGCGCCCCAGGCCCCGCGCCGCGCGAGGGCGCCGTGCGGCACCAGCGGGGCGGTGCGCGCGGGCGTGCCGCCAGAAGCCGAAGGCCGCTGCGGCGGAGCCCAGCAGCAGCCAGGGACCGGCCGGCGAGAACACCGACACCTCCGGATCGGCGGAGGCGAAGGCCAGCACGACACCGGCCAGGGCCGCGGCCAGCAGCCCGGCGCCGACCAGGTCGGCCCGGCGCGCCACCGCCCACAGCCCGCGCAGGTCGACCAGCGGCCTGCGCGCGGTGAGCAGCCGGAGCACCAGGGCCGCCGTCAGCAGCGGCACCGCCAGGCCCACCGGCGTCAGCCACCGGGACTCCCCGGCGACCGGGACGAAGCCGAGCCCCAGTGTCACGTCGCTGGTCAGCGGGGTGGGCTGCAGCATGGTCAGCACCAGGGCCGCGAGGCCCAGCAGCACCAGCACGGCCCCGGGCAGGTCGGAGCCGGCCTGGGACCGTCTGAGCCGACAGCCGCGGAGCCGGTTGAGCCGGGTGACCCGGTGGGCCCGATGGGGCGGAGCGACGGCGAGCGAGCACGCAGCAGCCCACGACCAGGTTGACCGCGAAGATGGCCTCCCACTCGGTCACGGCGAGCACCAGCGCGCCGTACAACGGGCCGACGACGCTGCCGAGCTCCTGGACGGCCCCGACCACGCCCAGCGGCACGCCCCGCCGCTCCGGCGGGTAGAGGTCGGCCACCAGCGCCAGGGTCGCCGGCACCAGGCCGCCGCCGCCCAGGCCCTGCAGGAAGCGGCCGGTGACCATGCTGGGCAGGTCGTAGGCGCAGGCGGTCACCAGCGAGCCCAGGGCGAAGACGAGCAGCGACCCCACCAGGACGGGCAGGCGTCCGTGCAGGTCCGCGACGCGGCCGACCAGCGGCAGCATCGCGACGTACCCGAGCAGGAAGCCGGACACGATGGGCGCGGCTCGCTGCAGCTCGTCGATGCAGCCCGACGCTGCCCATCATGTCCGGCAGCGCCAGCACCACGACGTAGGTGTCGGCCGCGGCGAACCCCACGGCGACGGCTGCCAGGCCGAGCAGCAGCCGGGGGCCGTTCGGACCTCACGGGGCCCGGATGTCCTTGCTGGTGCCGTACCGGTCGAAGTCGATGGTGTAGGTGACGTTGTCGGGCAGGCCGGGTAGAACGGGCCGGACAGCACCGCCCGGGACAGCTCGTCGTCGTCGGTGAGGGTGAAGATGGCCGAGAAGGAGGCCTTCTTCGACGCCTGGGGGATGACCCGGGCCACGGCCGTTCCGGGGACCTCGCCCGTGAAGCTGCTCAGCACCACCTTGCCGTCGCGGACCTTCTTGCCGGCCTGGACCTCGGTGGCCGCGGTCAGCAGCGAGGACAGGCCGCCCTGGTCGTCCAGGAGGTCGGCGGGGTCGGGGGCGCTGTAGTCGGCGGGGTCGATCGGGACGAAGCGGGTGGTGAACGGCAGCTTGGCGTAGACCTCGCCCTCCACGGCCACGACGTCGGCGTCCGCCGTCACGCCGCCCACCGACACCTGATGCTGCCGTCGAAGGCCGGGTCGTGGGTCCCCACGCCCTGGGCCCGCAGCAGTCCGCTGACGCCGGCGGGGAGCTTCGGGGTGGACAGGGCGATGTGCAGACCGCTGGTGTCGTCGAGGTGCTTCTTGGCCGCGCCCAGCCGCTGCTCCGGGCTGGAGGACGGGGCGTCCCCGTCACCGCCGCTGCAGGCGCCCAGCACCAGCACCAGCACCGCGAGCAGCGGGCCGGCCAGGACGGTGCGGGCGCGGGAGGAGGTCATGTCCCCACCCTGGCACGCCGTCCTCACACGGGTCCTGCGATCGCGAGGATCGGCTGGGCGGCCGGTACGCCGGAGCCGTCCCGTCGACCCGTCGCCTCGGGGAGGTCCACGGGCGCGCCGCTGGCCGCCGCGGCCCGCGCCGGACCGCGGCCGACCCAGGCCAGCACCAGCGTGGACTCGCCCTTGAGGAAGCGGTGGCAGCGCACGCCGCCGGTCCCACGGCCCTTGGCCGGGTACTCCGTGAACGGCGTGACCTTGACCGAGCCGGGCTCGGTGCCGGGCAGGGCCGTGCCGGAGCCGGAGGCGGTGACCACCACGGCGTCCTCGTCGGGCTCCAGCGCACCGAAGAACACGACGTGCTCGCCCGCGGTCAGCCGCACCCCGGCGATCCCGCCGCCGGAGCGGCCCTGGGCCCGGACGGCCGTCGCCTCGAAGTGCAGCAGCTGGGCGTCGGAGGTGACGAAGCACAGCTCCTCCTGCCCGGTGCCCAGCTCCACGGCGCCCACGACCTCGTCGCCGTCGGCCAGGCGGACGACCTCCCAGGCGTCCCGGTTGGCGAGCACCTCGGCCACGACCCGCTTGACCACGCCGCGGCGGGTGCCCAGGGCCAGACCGGGGGAGGCGGGGTCGAGGGTGGTCAGGGCCAGCGCCCGCTCGGCCGGCTCCAGGGCGACGAACTCGCTGACCGGCGCGCCGCCCTGCAGGTGCGGGTGGTTGGCGGTGCCGGGCAGCGTCGGCAGGTCCAGCACGTCGAGGCGCACCACGCGCCCGCGGCTGGTCAGGACGCCGACCTGCCCCCGGGCCGAGGCGCGGACCGCGGAGACCACCACGTCGTGCTTGGTGCGCCCCCCGCCCGAGCCGGGCTCGTCGAGGCCGGTCGTGCGGGCCAGCAGCCCGCTGCTGGAGAGGTAGACCGAGCAGGGGTCGTCGGCGACCTCGAGGGCCACTGCGGCCGACGCGGGCTGGCCTGCCGAGGCCAGCAGGATGGTGCGCCGCGGGGTGCCGTAGGCCCGGGCCACCTCGCCCAGCTCGTCGGAGACGACCCGGCGCAGCAGCGCGTCGTCGGCCAGCACCGCGTCGAGTCCCGCGATGGTCTCCTCGAGCTCCGCCTTCTCGCGCTCGAGCTCCAGGGTCGAGAAGCGGGTGAGCCGCCGCAGCGGCATGTCCAGGATGTAGGTCGTCTGGGCGTCGGTGAGGTCGAAGACGGTCATCAGCCGCTCCCGGGCCTGGCCGGCGTCGTCGCTGCGGCGGATGAGCTGGATGACCTCGTCGATGTCCAGGATGGCCACGAGCAGGCCCTCGACGAGGTGCAGCCGGTCGCTGGCGCGGCCGCGACGGAAGGCCGACCGGCGGCGCACCACGTCGAAGCGGTGGGCCAGGAAGACCTCCAGCATCTCCTTCAGGCCCAGGGTGCGTGGCTGTCCCTCCACCAGGGCGACGGCGTTGATCGCGAAGGACTCCTCCAGCGGGGTCTGCCGGTACAGCTCGTCGAGCAGGGCCTCCGGCACGAAGCCGGTCTTCACCTCGATGACCAGGCGCAGGCCGTGCGAGAGGTCGGTGAGGTCCTTGATGTCGGAGACGCCCAGCAGCTTCTTGCCCTGCACGAGGACCTTGATCCGCTCCTTGACCCGCTCCACCCCGACGCCGTACGGCAGCTCGGTGACCACGATGCCCTTGCGACGGGGGGTCACGTCCTCGACCCGGGCGACCGCGCGCATCCGGAAGGAGCCGCGGCCGGTGTCGTAGGCCTCCCGGATCCCGTCCAGGCCGACGATCTTGCCGCCCGTGGGCAGGTCCGGGCCGGGGATGAAGCGCATCAGGTCGTCCAGCGAGGCCCGGGGGTGCGTGACGAGGTGCCGCAGCGCCTGCACCACCTCGACCAGGTTGTGCGGCGCCAGGTTGGTGGCCATGCCGACCGCGATGCCCGAGGCGCCGTTGACCACCAGGTTGGGGATCGCGGCGGGCAGCACGACCGGCTCGGTCTCGCGGCTGTCGTAGTTGGGCTTGAAGTCGACGGTGTCCTCGTCGATGGAGGCCGTCATCGCCAGCGACGGCGGGGCCATCCGGCACTCGGTGTAGCGCATCGCGGCCGGCACGTCGTCGGGCGAGCCGAAGTTGCCGTGCCCGTCGACCAGGGGCACCCGCAGTGACCAGGCCTGCACCATCCGCACCAGGGCGTCGTAGATGGCCCCGTCCCCGTGCGGGTGCAGCCGGCCCATCACCTCGCCGACCACCCGGGCGCTCTTGACGTGGCCGCGGTCGGGGCGCAGGCCCATGTCGGCCATCGTGTAGAGGATCCGGCGCTGGACCGGCTTGAGGCCGTCCCTGGCGTCGGGCAGGGCGCGGCTGTAGATGACCGAGTAGGCGTACTCCAGGAAGCTGGCGCGCATCTCGTCGCCCACGTCGACGTCGAGGATGCGCTCCTCGAAGTCGTCGGGCAGGGGAGGTCGGGGGGTGCTGCGGGCCATGGGCGTCATTGTCGTACGCCGCACCGACACCTCCGACGGGGCACGCCGCACCGGTCCGGTTCTCCTCGGGCCCGGCACCGCGGGCACGGTAGATTTCGGCTGTGACCACCGCCGAGCCCGTCGCGACGTACCCCCGGCACTGGGAGGCCGACGTCCTGCTGCGGGACGGCCAGGTGGCGCACCTGCGGCCGATCAGCGCCGACGACCGCGAGCTCCTGGTGGACTTCTACGCCCAGGTCTCGGCGGAGTCGAAGTACCTGCGCTTCTTCGCGCCGATGCCCGAGCTCTCCCCGCGCGACCTGGCCCGCTTCACCACCGTGGACCACGTGGAGCGGGTGGCGTTCGTGCTGACCGTGGCCAACCGGATGATCGCGGTGGCGCGCTTCGACCGGATCCCGCCGGAGGAGACGGTGGCCGCCGGCGGCGACGCCGACGTCACCGAGGCCGAGGTGGCCTTCCTGGTCCAGGACGCCCACCAGGGCCGGGGGATCGCCCAGCTGCTCCTGGAGCACCTGGCCCAGGCCGGGCGGGAGCGCGGCATCGACCGCTTCGTGGCCGACGTCCTGCCGGAGAACCGGCGGATGATCTCGATCTTCCGCGAGGCGGGCTACCACGTGGACGGGGGCTTCAAGGACGGCGTGATGCGGCTGGTGTTCCCCATCGACTCCACCGACACCTCGGTGGGGGTCATGCAGGCCCGCGAGCACCGGGCCGAGGCGGCCTCCATCCAGCTCTTCTTCGACGCCCGCAGCGTCGCGGTCATCGGGGCCTCGCGCCGCCACGACACCATCGGGCGCACCCTGGTCCGCAACCTGGTCACCGGCGACTACCAGGGCCGGGTCTACGTGGTGAACCCGGCCGCACGGTCGGTGGCGGGCCTGCCGGCCTACCCCAGCGTGGGCGACATCCCCGACCCCGTCGACGTGGCCGTGGTCGCGGTGCCGGCCGACGCGGTGCACGACGTGGTGCTCGACTGCGCGGCCAAGGGCGTGCACGGGCTGGTGGTGATCTCCTCCGGCTTCGCCGAGACCGGCGAGGAGGGCCGCCGCGAGCAGCGCCGGCTGGTCAACCTGGCCCGCAGCTACGGGCTGCGCCTGATCGGGCCCAACTGCCTGGGCATCATCAACACCCACGCCGACTTCTCGCTCAACGCGTCCCTGTCCACCACGATGCCGCCGCGCGGCCGGGCCGGGTTCTTCTGCCAGTCCGGGGCCCTGGGCGTGGCGATCCTGGAGAAGGTCGCCCGCCGCGGGCTGGGTCTGTCGACCTTCGTCAGCGCCGGCAACCGGGCCGACGTCTCCGGCAACGACCTCCTGCAGTACTGGGAGGAGGACGACGCCACCGAGGTGGTCCTGCTCTACCTGGAGTCGATCGGGAACCCGCGCAAGTTCAGCCGGCTGGCCCGCCGGGTCTCCCAGCGCAAGCCGGTGATCGCGGTCAAGTCCGGCCGCTCCACCCAGGGCGTCCCGATGGGCCATGCGGTGCGCTCCATGCTGGCCCCGCAGGCCGCGGTCGACGCGATGTTCCGGCAGGCCGGGGTGATCCAGGTGGACACCCTGGAGGAGATGTTCGACGTCGCCCAGCTGGTGGCCCACCAGCCGCTGCCCCGCGGCGACCGGGTGGCGGTGGTCGGCAACTCCGACGCGATCGGGCTGCTGGCCGCCGACGCCGCGGTGGCCGTCGGCCTGCAGGTCAAGGAGCCGGTGGCCCTGGGCGCCGAGGCCACCGCGGAGGACTTCGAGGAGGCCCTGGACGCGGCCATCGACGACCCGGAGGTCGACTCGGTCATCGCGGTCTTCATCCCCCCGCTCAACACCACCGGCGTCGAGGTGGCCGAGGTGCTCGCCGCGGTGGGCGAGCAGTCCGACAAGCCGCTGGTCTCCACGTTCCTGGCCAGCGAGGGCATCCCCGAGCTGCTGCGGGTGCCCGACGTGGCCGGCAGCAGCGCCGGGCGCGGGTCGGTGCCCTCCTATCCCGCCGTCGAGGCGGCGGTGCGCGCCCTGGCCCGGGTGGTGGAGTACGCCGCGTGGCGGGCGCAGCCCGACGGCGAGCTCGTCGCTCCCGAGGAGGTCGACACCGCCACGGCGCGCGACCTGATCTCCCGGGTGCTGACCGAGGCGCCCGCCGGACGGGACCTGACCTTCGAGGAGCTGCACCGGCTGCTGTCGGCCTACGGCGTCGACCTCTGGCCCCGGCACCCGGTGGCGACCGGGGAGGAGGCGCTGGGGGCCGCCCACGAGCTGGGGTACGGCGTCGTGCTCAAGGCCACCGCGGAGCACCTGCGGCACCGCCCCGACCTGGCCCACGTGTGGCGCAACATCGAGTCCGACGCCGAGATGCGGGCCGCGTGGTCCAGCATGGTCGCCTCGCTGGGCTCGCCGGAGAGCGCCGGTTTCATCGTGCAGAAGGTGGCCCCGTCGGGGGTGCCCGTCTCCATCGCCGGCATGGAGGACCCGCTCTTCGGGCCGGTGGTGTCCTTCGGGGTCTCCGGCCCGGCCTCGGAGCTGATGGGGGACCGGTCCTACCGGATCCCGCCCATGCACAGCGGCGACGCCAACGACATGGTCCGGGAGATCCGCTCCGCCCCGCTGCTGTTCGGCTACCGGGGCAGCGTGCAGGTCGACGTCGAGGCGGTCGAGCACCTGCTGCTGCGGGTGGCCCAGCTCAAGAACGACCTGCCTCAGGTGCGCTCCCTCGAGCTCAACCTCGTCCTGGTCGGACCGGACGGCGCGACGGTGCTCAACGCGGTGGGACGGGTCGAGCCGGAGGCCGACGCCCGGTCGGACTGGTTCGTGCGACGGCTGTCCTCCCAGGCCGGGGACACGCTCGGCGACTGACCCCGGCCGCGTGACATGCTGAGGCCATGAACGACCGCACCGACGACCTCCGGGTCGCCATCGAGAAGTCCGGCTACTACCCCGACGTCGTCGCCGACGCCGTGCGGTCGGCCGTGGCCTCCGAGCAGGTCGTCTCCTACCTCGTGCACCACGAGCCCACCATCGACGAGCGCGACGAGGTACGGCGCCACGTGACCGTGCTCGTGCTCACGCCCAGCCGGCTGATCCTCGCCCACACCGACGAGCACCCGCCCGACGACATGCTGCCCGCGCCGTACACCTCGAGCTCCACCGAGGCGGTGACCCTGTCGGCCGTGCGCTCGGTGGTGGTGAACCGGATGGTGGCCAACCCGGCGTCCTTCGCCGGTGGCGCCGGCGGGGTCCCGGTGGCCGACGAGGCCGTGCTCACCATCGGCTGGGGCGCGGTGGCCCGGGTCGACCTGGAGCCCGCGGGCTGCTCGGACCCGGACTGCGAGGCCGACCACGGCTACACCGGGATGCTGTCGGCCGACGACTTCTCGCTGCGGGTCAGCGCCGCGGCCGAGGGTCCGGAGGCGGTGGCCAGCCTGCTCGGCTTCGCCGACGCGCTGTCGGCCCACACGGCACGATGAGCACCCCCGCGTGACGGTGCCGGTCGTCGGCGACTTCGTCGAGCCCGCCTACGGGGACCGCTCGCTGGGCGACGTGCTGCCCGCCGTGGCCCGGGCGCTCGGGGTGGACGCCGGCCTGCCCCCGACCTCCCTGGAGCTGCCCGAGGCCGGCGCCTACGTCGTGCTCCTGGTGGACGGGCTGGGCCACGGCCTGCTGAGCGACCACGAGGCCGACGCGCCCTTCCTGCACTCGCTGCTGTCCGGCCGGGCCCCGCTGACGGCGGGGGTGCCCTCCACCACGGCCACCAGCCTCACGTCCCTGGGGACCGCGCTGCTGCCCGGCACGCACGGGGTGCTGGGCTTCACCTCGCGCATCCCGGGCACCGACCACCTGCTGAACGCGCTCACCTGGAGCAAGAGGGTCGACCCCCGGGAGTGGCAGCCCCACCCCACCGCCTTCGAGCGGCTCGCCGCCGCCGGGGTCGCCGCCACCGTCGTCAACAAGCGGGAGTTCGCGGGCTCCGGGTTGACCGTGGCCGGTCAGCGTGGGGCGGCCTACGTCGGTGCGGACAAGCTCGGTGAGCGGGTCTCCGCCGTCGTCGCCGCCAGCGCCTCCAGCCCCTCCGTCGTCTACGCCTACGAGGGCGACCTCGACTGGACCGGTCACCGGCACGGGGTGGCCTCGCTGTCGTGGCGGCTGCAGCTGGCGATGGTCGACGCCGCCGCCGAGCAGCTGCGCGAGACGCTGCCCGCGCACGTGCGCCTGCTGGTGGTCGCCGACCACGGCATGGTCGACTCCCCGCCCGAGAACCGCCTCGACGTCGACCAGCATCCCGGCCTGCTCGAGGGGGTGGCCCTGCTGGGCGGCGAGGCCCGCTTCCGGCACCTGTACGTCCGGGGCGGCGCCGGTGACGACGTGGCGGCGGCGTGGCGCGACGTGCTCGGCGACCGGGCCACGGTGCTGACCCGCGACGAGGCCGTGACCCGGGGGTGGTTCGGGCCGGTGGACCCCGTCGTACGACCGCGGCTGGGGGACGTCGTCGTGGCCGCGCACGGGGACTTCTCGATGATGAGCAGCGCCGCCTTCCCCTACGAGACGACCCTGGTGGGGCTGCACGGGTCGCTGACCCCGGCCGAGATGCTGATCCCGGCGCTGGTGGTCTAGTGGCCGAGCTGCAGTTCTTCACCGGCACCATGGACTCGGGCAAGTCCACCCTGGCCCTGCAGACCAACCACAACCACGCCGCCCGGGGCCGCGTCGGCCGGATCTTCACCAGCCACGACCGCGCCGGCACCGCGACGCTGTCGAGCCGGCTCGGCCTGCGGCTCGAGGCCATCGAGGTCGCCCGCGACGTCGACTTCTGGGCCTACGTCGTGGACTCGCTGACCCGGGGCGCCCGGGTCGACTACCTCATCTGCGACGAGGTCCAGTTCTACGCCCCCGCCCAGGTGGACCAGCTGGCCCGCGTCGTCGACGAGCTCCAGATCGACGTCTTCGCCTTCGGCATCCTCACCGACTTCCGCACCACGCTGTTCCCCGGGTCCGCCCGGCTGGTCGAGCTGGCCGACCGGGTGCACGTGCTCCAGGTCGAGGCGCTGTGCTGGTGCGGCAAGCGGGCCACGCACAACGCGCGCACGGAGAACGGCGAGATGGTCACCGAGGGCGAGGTGATCGTGGTCGGCGACGTCGACGACACGCTCGACCCCGGGGCACCGGACCACCGGGGAGCCCCTGCCCCGAGGTCGGCTACGAGGTGCTGTGCCGCCAGCACCACCGCCGGCGGCTCACCGCGTCCCGGGCCCAGGCGGTCTCGATGATCGGGGAGCCGCTCCCGTTCGACTGACCTGGCGGGTGGACGGGGTGGACGGGTGGCCCGGTGGCCGGGTGCGCGGGTGTGGTTGGCTCCTCGCATGGACGCAGTGCAGGAGTGGGGCGCCGCCTACGAGCGGGTCCGTGAGCTGGTGGCCGGTCTCGACGAGCAGCAGGCCGCGACGAGGGTGCCGGCGTGCCCGGGCTGGACGGTGCGGGAGCTGCTGGCCCACATGGTCGGTCTCGGCGCGGACGTGGTCCGGGGCGACGAGCCCGACGACCACAACAGCACCTGGACGCAGCGACAGGTCGACGAGCGCGCCGAGGAGGACGTGGCCCGGCTGCTGGAGGAGTGGGCCGGACTGGTCGAGCCGCTGCAGCAGTGGATGCGGGAGAACACCACCCGCCCGCTCGGCGACATCGTCATCCACGAGCAGGACCTCCGGGGCGCCCTCGGGGTCCCCGGGGCGCAGGACTCCGAGGGGGTGCACGCGCTGCGTGACCGGATGGTCGGCGGGCTGGGCGAGCGCGCGGCCGACCTGCCCCCGATCGCGCTGGTCGGCCCGGGCTGGCAGTGGTGCTCCGCGGGCGACCCCGCCGAGGCGGCGGTGCTGCTGCGGGCCCCTGACTTCGACCTCGCCCGGGCCGTGATGACCCGGCGCTCCGAGGGCCAGCTGCGCGGATGGACCGAGCGGGGCGACCTCACGCCGTACCTGCCGGGCTTCGCGGGCCTGGGTGCGCTGCCGACCACCGACCTGGTGGAGTAGTCGGTGGACACCGGGACCGTCCCGGACCCGCACGCGCCGGGCGGCCCCCTGCTCGACCCTGCGGCCCTGCAGCGGGTGCTCGGCGACGTCACGGTGCTGGACGTCCGCTGGCAGCTGGGCCGTGACGACGGCCGCGCGCAGTACCTCGCCGGGCACGTCCCCGGGGCCGGGTACGTCGACCTGCCCACCGACCTGGCCGACCCGCCCGGCGCGCGGGGGCGGCACCCGCTGCCCGACCCGGAGCGGTTCGGGGCCGCGATGCGGCGCTGCGGGGTGCGCGCACGACCGGCCGGTGGTGGTCTACGACGACTGGTCCGGGATGGCCGCGACCCGAGCGTGGTGGCTGCTGCGGCACCACGGCCACGAAGACGTACGGCTCCTGGACGGGGGCTGGGCCTGGTGGCGGCGGGCGGGCGGGCCGGTGACCTCGGGCGAGGAGCCGTCGCCGAGGGTGACTTCCGGCCGGCGCCCGGCCGGAGCCCGGTGCTCGACGCCGACGGGGCGGCGCGGGTCGCGCGCGGACGGCGTGCTGCTGGACGCCCGTGCCCCGGAGCGCTTCCGGGGCGAGGTGGAGCCGGTGGACCCGGTGGCCGGCCACATCCCGGGCGCCGTCAACGTCCCGGCCGACCGACAACCTCGCGAGCGGACGGTTCCGCGCGGTCGGGGACCTCGCCCCGCTGTACGCCGCGGCGCGTCGAGGCCCCCGAGGTGGGGGCCTACTGCGGGTCCGGGGTCTCCGCCACGCTCGACGTCTTCGCGCTGCACCTGCTGGGCCGTGAGGCCGCGCTCTACCCGGGATCCTGGTCGGAGTGGGTGCACGATCCGGCGCGCCCAGCGTCGGTCACGGAAACTTGACAGCGCTCAGGGCGTGACCCGGAGACCGATCCAGGTTCACTAGACCCGTCGAGGGGTCGGTGAACTCCCAGGGCCGGCCCTCGGACTGGCCCGTCGGGGCCGGGCGCGCGGCTCAGTCGTGCTTGCCGCCGCCGAACATGATCTCGTCCCAGCTCGGCACCGAGGGACGCCGGCTCTGCGCGCGCTCGTGCTGGGTCTCCGCGGCGCCGGCTCGTCGAGCGCGGCGTGCTGCCGGTCGCGCCGTCGGACTCGCTGCCCAGCTCGACGGGTCGGCCAGGGGGTCGGCGGTGGTGCCCGCGTCGGCGACGCCCGGGTCGGCGGTGGTGCCGCGTCGGTCGCGGGCGTGGGCGGCCTCGTCGCGGACCGCGGGGACGGGCCGCTCCGTGGCCTGGGCGGCGATCCAGTCAGCGTCACCCCCCGCGACCTCGTGACGCTGCTCGGGGGGCCGGGAGGTGCGCAGGCCCGCGCCGCCGCCGACAGGTCGGTCGGTGGGCTCCTCGGCGACCATCTCGATGCGCGTCCTCGCCCAGCGGCAGGACGTCGCCCTCGTCCACCGAGGTCAGCCGGCGGGGGCCGGGCGTGGCCCGGGGCTGCGGGCCCTTGACGGCCGTCTGCTCGCCCACCATCCAGCGGGCCTCGTCGTCCTCGGCCACGCACGAAGCGGCCGGGCGCGTCGAAGACGAACTCGGCGTGCCGGGCGCTGCCGCCGGAGCGGTAGTCGGCCACCAGGGTCCACCGGCCGTCCTCGCGGCGCCAGGCGTCCCACTCCACGCGTCGCCGGGTCGACGTCGCCGCGAGCGCAGGCGGCTGCCCACCGCCTCGCGCGAGCACCCGGGCGGGCCCGTCGCCGGAGGTGCGTCGAACCGACGCCCGCTGCGCGCGGTCGGCGATGTGGGCCCGCTCGGCGAGCACCGGGCCGGCGTAGGTCATCACCTTGTCCAGCGTGGTCTGGGCCGCGGCGGCGACGCCTGCTCCGGCGACTCGCCGGCGCGGATCCGGGCCTGGATGTCGCGGGGGCGCAGGGCGCTGTCCATGGTGATCTCCAACTGGCCGAGTCGGGCGTGCTCGCCGCGCAGGGCGGCGCGGAGCCGGGCGTCGGCGGGGAGCGTGAACTCCTCGCCCGCGTCGCTGACCAGGACGAGGCGCTGCCCGTCCTCGGTCAGGCCCACGAGCGTGAGGTCGTGCTCCTTCATGGCGTCGCCCGCTCCTTCGTGCCGGTCCTCGCGTGTGTGGGGCGAGCCTACGTGCTGCCCGCTGCGCCGAACGGTAGTCGCCCCCGCGGGTCGGGGGCCGGACCGGCTACCAGAACATGGTCCCCGGGTCGCCCTTGAAGGGGCCGACCACCCGGGAGGTGACCCAGCCGCCGTAGAAGCCGCCCGGCTGCGGGACCACCACCTCGCCGTCCACGGTGCAGCGGTCCACGGCCCCCGGGTAGAGGGCGAGGTGGTCGACGATGGTCGGCGAACGACGGCGTGGGGGAGGGGTAGTGCCAGGCCGCCCGCGGGGCGACCCGGTCGCCGCCGAGCAGGTCGAGGTAGGCGGCCTGCCCCTTCCACTCGCAGAAGGAGCCGCCCTCGGCGGGGCGCAGCGACGCCCGGGGTGAAGGCGGCGAAGGGCAGGTAGTACGTCGGCGGGTGGCTGGTCTCCAGCACCCGGAGCGCCGCGGTGGTCCGGGCGATGACCACCCCGCCGAGGACGACCTCGACCTCCTCGGTGCTGGTCTCCAGACGGGGTGGCCGCGGGTAGTCCCAGACGGACTCCTGGCCGGGACCGGGGGGCAGGGGGGTGGGTCGTCTCATCGGTTCAGCACCCTGTCGAGGTAGGGGTTGGTGAAGGACCGGGTCGGGTCGACCCGGTCCCGCAGGGCCACGAAGTCGTCCAGGCGCGGACACGTCTGGGCCAGGTCGATCGCCGTGCGCGTGTGCAGCTTGCCCCAGTGCGGACGGCCGTCGTAGTCGGCGAGGAGGTCCTCCACGCCGGCGAAGTACGCCGTGTGGTCGGTCTGCGCGTTGACGTGCACGCTGATGTAGACGCTGTCGCGCTCGTAGGCGGTCGAGAGCCAGCAGTCGTCGGCGGGCGCGTGCCGGACCTCCAGCGGGAACCCGACCCGCCACCCCCGGCGGTCGATGAGCCGGCGGACCTCGCCCAGCGCCTCCATGCCCACCTCCCGGGGCACGGCGTACTCCATCTCGCGGAACACCACCCGGCGCGAGGAGGGCAGCACGCGGTGCGATGCGTCGCTGAAGCGGCGCGCCCCCAGGGCCCGTGAGGAGAGCCGGTTGAGCCCGGTCACGGCCGCCGGCGCCGCGTTGCCCACCCGGTTGAACGCGCCGAAGACGGTGTTGGACAGCAGCTCGTCCTCGACGTAGGACCGCAGCCGGGACAGGGGACGGGGCGGCTGGTCGGTGCGGTTGTTGCGCTTGGTCAGCATCCGGTCGGTGTGCGGGAACCAGAAGGCCTCGAAGTGGTCGTTCCCGGTCGCGAGCTCCTCGAAGCGGTCGACCACCTCGGCGAAGGCCATCGGGGCCTCGACCGCCGCCAGGGTGAAGGCGGGCTCCACCCGGAAGGTCACCGCCGTGACGATGCCGAGCGCACCCAGGCCCACCCGACCCGCCGCCAGCAGCAGGGCCTCGTCCTCGTCGCCCCCGGCGGTGGCCCGCACCAGGGCGCCGTCCCCGGTGACCAGCTCGAGCCCGACGACCTGCGCGGAGAGGGAGGCCCAGCGGCCTCCGGTGCCGTGGGTGCCGGTGGCGATGGCCCCGGCCACGGTCTGGCGGTCGATGTCGCCCATGTTGTGCAGCGCCAGGCCCAGGGCGTGCAGCTGGCGGTTGAGCTCGTGCAGGGGGGTACCGGCCAGCACGGTCACGCGCATCGCGTCGCGGTCCAGCGAGGTGATGCCGACCAGCGCGTCGGGCAGCAGCAGCAGCCCGTCGGTGGCCGCGATGTCGGAGAAGGAGTGCCCCGAGCCCACCATCTTGACGCGCAGCCCGAGCTCGCGGGCGGTGCGCACGGCGGCCACCACCTCGGCCGCGCTGGAGGGTCGGGCGGTGCGGGCGGGGTGGGCGGTCGTGAGCCCCGACCAGCTCCGCCACGTCATGCCCGCACTGTAGTGCGGGACTGATCGCGGCTTGGTGCTTCTGGGCACACTCGACCGGGTGAGGACGACTTCGTGAGACCCCTGGGCGGCGTCGTGGGGCGTGTCCGCGCCACCCTGGGTGCCCGGCTGTTCGCCCGGGTGGCCGGCCCCGAGGGGCCGGGGCGACGCGACCGCATCCACGGTGCGCCCGGGCCGCGCTGGTTCGACGACGGCGCGGCGATCCGCCGCGTGCACGGGGACGCCTCCATGTTCGTCGGCGGCATCCGGGCCCTGCTGCTGCAGTCGCTGCACCCGCTGGCCATGGCCGGCGTGATGGACCACTCCGGCTTCGCCGGAGACCCCTGGGGCCGGCTGCAGCGGACCTCGCACTTCCTGGCCGTCACCACCTTCGGCACCGCCCGCGACGCCGAGCGGATGGTCGCCGCCATCCGGGCCGTCCACGAGCAGGTCGTCGGCACCACCGCGGACGGCCGGCCCTACGCGGCCTCCGACCCGCACCTGCTGCGCTGGGTGCACGTGGCCGAGATCGACAGCTTCCTCACCGCCCACCAGCGCTACGGCGAGCGGCCGCTCGACGCGGCCGGGAGGGACGCCTACGTCGCCGAGACCGCCCGGGTCGCCGAGGCGCTGGGCGTCGTGGACCCACCCCGCTCGGAGGCCGAGCTGCAGGCGCAGATCGCGGCGTACCGTCCCGAGCTGGCCGGCACTCCGGGGGCCCTGTCCACCGCGCGCTTCCTGCTGCTGCGGCCACCCCTGCCGCTGCTGGCCCGGGTGCCCTACGCCGGGCTGGCCGCCGCGGCGGTCGCGCTCATGCCGGGGTGGGCCCGCGGCACGCTGCGGCTGCCGGACCTGCCCCGGACCGAGCGGCTGCTGTTCGGCCCGGTCGGGGCGCTGCTCACGCGGACGATCCGCTGGGCGCTGCTCGCCCCGGGCTGACGACCGCGGCGGTGGCGAAGGCGAGCGCCGCGGCCACCAGGCCCGCTGCGGCGCCCACCCAGTACGAGGCCGACGCGCCGCTGGCGTCCACGACCACCCCGACCAGCGCCGCCCCGGGAGCGACGCCGGCGGCCAGGCCCGTGGTGAAGACCGTCAGCGCCTCGGTCAGCCGGTCCTCGGGCACGACCTCCTCGATCCAGGCCACGCTGGCGATCAGGGTGGGGGAGATCGCGAAGCCGGACAGGAACAGGACGAGGGCGAGCAGCCCCAGGCTCTCCACGAAGGGCAGCGGCACCACCAGCAGGGCCATGGCGAGCAGGCCCCACCGGAAGCGGGTGGCGTTGCCGGTGCGCGGGCGCAGGGCGCCGGTGACCACGCCGGAGAGCAGGCTGCCCAGCGCCCAGACGGCCAGCAGCAGGCCGGAGGCGGCCTTGGCCCCCGCCTCGTCGGAGAAGGCCACGGTGGCCACCTCCGTGCTCCCGAGCATCACCCCCATGCCCAGGGCGCAGGCGGTGAGGGGGGCCAGCACCGGCCAGGGCAGGGCGGTGCGCGCGGAGCCGCCCCGGTCCCGCACCGGGGGCTCGGTGCGGCGCTGCGCGACGAACATCGCCGTACCGCCCACCCCGGCCACGATGGCCGCGCTCAGCCCGGCCAGCGGGTGCACGGTCGTGGCCAGCAGGGTGACCAGCGTGGGGCCGACGATGAACACGGACTCGTCCACCACCGCCTCGAACGCGAACGCCGTCTGCAGCTCCTGCTTGTCGGGCACCAGGAGCGACCACCGGGCGCGCACGCACGACCCGACCTGGGGCATGGCCGCCCCCGCCACGGCCGCGCAGAGGTGCGGCCAGGGCGCGGGCACGTCGAGCTCCACGGCCAGCATCATCAGGGCCAGCCCGACCCCGAAGACCGAGATCGTCCAGGGCAGCACCCGGCTCTGACCCCGCCGGTCGATGAGCCGGGCCTGCAGCACGGCGAAGACGGCGTTGGTGACGAGGAAGGCCGCGGAGACCGTCCCGGCCAGCGCGTAGGAGCCCGTCCGGGTGGAGACCAGCAGCACGATGCCGAGGCTCACCATCGAGATGGGGAGCCGGGCGACGAGGCCGCTCATCGAGAAGGCCAGAGCGCCGGGAAGACCCAGGACCCGTCGGTAGGTGGTGAACATCAGGGCTGATCCTAAGATCGGGGCATGCCCTCCGACACCGCGCCCTACGACGCCCTGCTGCTGGTCTCCTTCGGGGGGCCGGAGAAGCCGGAGGACGTGCTGCCGTTCCTGGAGAACGTGACCCGCGGCCGGGGGATCCCACGGGAACGCCTCGAGCAGGTGGGCGAGCACTACCACCTGTTCGGCGGCCGCAGCCCGATCAACGACCAGAATCGCCACCTCGTCGCGGCCATCGAGGAGGACCTCCGCGCCGCGGGGCTCGAGCTCCCGGTCTACTGGGGCAACCGCAACTGGGACCCCTTCCTGGCCGACGCCCTGCGAGCCATGCGGCGCGACGGCGTACGACGGGCGGCGGCCCTGGTGACGAGCGCCTACTCGTCGTACTCCGGGTGCCGGCAGTACCGCGAGAACCTCGCCGACGCGGTGGCGGAGGTGGAGGCCGACGGCGGTGGCCCGGCCCCGGTGCTGGACCGGCTGCGGCACTACCACAACCACCCGGGCTTCATCGAGCCCATGGTCGACGCCACCCTGAGCGCTCTGGCCCAGCTGCGCGACGCCACCCGGCGGGGCGCGCACCTGTTGTTCGTGACGCACTCGATCCCGGAGTCGATGGCGATCACCGCCGGTCCCTACGGCGGGGCGTACGCCGCCCAGCACCAGGGGGTCGCGGAGGAGATCGGCGAGCGGATCCGGCAGGAGACGGGCCACCGCTACCCCAGCGAGCTGGTCTACTGCTCGCGCTCCGGACCGCCCTCGATGCCCTGGCTCGAGCCGGACGTGAACGACCGGATCGAGGAGCTGGCCGAGCGCGGCGTGCCCGGGGTCGTGGTGGTGCCCATCGGCTTCGTCTCGGACCACATGGAGGTCATCTACGACCTGGACACCGAGGCCCGCGCCACCGCCGAGAAGGTCGGCGTGGAGTTCGCCCGCGCCGCGACCGCCGGGGTGGACCCCCGCTTCGTGGCCATGGTGCGGGACCTGGTGCTGGAGCGGGCGGCGGTCGAGCGCGGGGGCGAGGTGGTCCGGGCCACCGTCGGCGGGCAGGCACCCCTGTGGGACCGCTGCCCCGCGGGCTGCTGCGCCAACCAGCGCGGCCCCCGCCCCGCCCTGTGCGGGAGCGACTGAGGTGACCGCCGGGACCGCCGGCACCGCCGGGACGACGTACGCAGGGCTGCTCGAGCTGGCGGTCGAGGTGGCCGTGGAGGCCGCCGACCTGGTGCGCGAGCGGCGTCGCGCCGGGGTCGAGGTGTCAGGCACCAAGTCGAGCCCGGTCGACATCGTCACCGAGGTCGACAAGGCGGCCGAGCGGCTGATCTTCGACCGGCTGACCACCGCCCGGCCCGAGGACGGCTTCCTGGGCGAGGAGGGCACGCGCTCGGACTCACGCAGCGGCGTCACCTGGGTCGTGGACCCCATCGACGGCACCGTCAACTTCGTCTACGGCATCCCCAACTACGCGGTGTCGATCGCCGCCGAGGTGGACGGCACGTACGTCGCCGGGGTGGTGGTGAACGTGCAGAGCGGCGAACGCTGGACGGCCACCCGCGGCGGCGGCGCCTTCCTCGACGGCGTCCGGCTGCGGGTCCGCTCCGGCCTGCCGGTCAAGGAGCTCGCCCAGCGACTGGTGGGCACCGGCTTCAACTACGTGGCCGAGGTCAAGCAGCTGCAGACCGTGGCGGTGTCCGCGCTGCTGCACGAGGTGCGCGACATCCGCCGCATGGGCTCGGCGGCCCTGGACCTGTGCGCGGTGGCCGGCGGACAGGTCGACGCCTTCGTCGAGGAGGGCCTCAACCCGTGGGACATGGCGGCCGGCGGGCTGGTCGCCACCGAGGCCGGTGCGCTGCTCGAGAAGCGTCCCGGGGTGGGCGGCACGGACTGCGTGCTGTGCGGCCCGGAGGACGGCTTCGAGGAGTTCCGCGACCTCGTCCTGCGGTGCGGGTTCCTGGCCGAGCCGCCCCCGGGCGGCGCCCGGGAATAGCCGTGCGGGGGGCGTGGTTGACGCGGCTGCAGCCTCGGGAGGCGGGCCGACAGGGCCACCTGACGTGATCTTTACGACACCATCTGGTACGGCGGTGCACGCCGCACCCCCGATGGTGCACAATCCGCCGCACCGGCAGGTCGTCCCCACGAGACCGGTGCCGGACTCGACCGCAGCACGACACCACACCGTCCGGACGGCTCGTCCGGACGCACCACGGGGGCAGGGAGACCGAAGATGGCAACTGACTACGACGCTCCTCGCAAGAACGAGGAAGACCAGAGCGAGGAGAGCCTCGAGGAGCTGAAGGCGCGCCGGCACGACAAGAACTCCGGCAAGGTGGACGAGGACGAGGCCGAGGCGGCCGAGTCCTTCGAGCTGCCCGGTGCCGACCTCTCCCACGAGGAGCTGGCGGTGGAGGTCCGTCCCCGCCAGGACGACGAGTTCACCTGCATGAGCTGCTTCCTGGTGCATCACCGCAGCCAGCTCGCGGACGCGACCAAGCTGATCTGCCGGGACTGCGCCTGACGCAGCACCGGGACGGGGCGTCGCGCACGCGGACGCCCAGGGAGCAGAACACAGGCCGGGATCCCCACGGGGACCCCGGCCTCGTCAGGTCCGGCCGCTGCGCACCTCAGACCTCGACGTCCTCCAGGTTGGCCGGCAGGTGGCCGGTGGAGCGCCGGTAGTAGTCGGCAGCCTTCCGGGTGGCCAGCATCCGGGCCAGACCGACCGCGACCCCGCTGGCCACCGCCCAGGCGGCGGCCTCGGCCATCGAGACGTCGGGGTGCTCGGGGTTGCTGGGCGGCTGCTTCCCGGTGGAGATCTTCCAGGTGGCGGTCATCAGCTTGCGGGCCACCATCGTGGCGCCCAGGGTGGCCGCCAGTCCCATCAGCGTGTAGGCCTTCGAACCCGAAGCCATGAGCCATCTCCTTCGCGTGGTGCCGCCGGTCGGCGACGAGGTGGTCGGGAGGACCACGCCTCCATCCTCTCCTACCCCGCGGAACGACGGGTGATGCCCGCGCCCGGACCGGCCGCGGCCGTCAGCGCCGAGACCAGGCGCTCGGGCCGCCGGGTGGACAGCAGCCAGTACGGCGTCGGGTCGGCGGCGTCGACCACCTGCACCTTCACCGCGCGCCGCAGGTAGGGCCTCAGGAGCAGGTACGCCCGGGCGTCGGCGTCGCGGCCGGTCCACCGCCGGGTCTCCGCCGCGTCCAGCACCACCGCCGACCCCAGGTCGACGACCGCGATCCGGGCGCGACCGGCTTGCAGGACGCCGTCGCGGACGGTGACCCGGGCCGAGCCGTAGGAGCTCAGCACGCCCCCGACGAGGGTCGCCAGCACCGCGGTGGCCGCGAGGGCGACCCACCAGGGGGTGGCCACGACGAACGCGACCAGCAGGCTCGCGACGAAGAGCGTGGCGAGGGCCCACCACCGCACCGGGACCCCCAGCCGCTCGTCGTACGCGGCGGGCGGGGGCATGCACCCATCCTGGCACCCGGCGCGACGCCGGCGGTGCTGCGGGGTCGCCGGGGTCGCTAGGGTCGGCCCATGGCCGAGGCGAGCGAGTCCACCGCCCCCCTGGGTGCCCTCCCGTCGGGGGTGGAGGTCGCCGTCGTACGGCTCGACCCGGACGTGCCGCTGCCGGCCTACGCGCACCTCGGCGACGCCGGCGCCGACCTCGTCACCACCACCGACGTCGTCCTGGCGCCGGGGGAGCGGGCCCTGGTGCCCACCGGCATCGCGCTGGCCCTCCCCGAGGGGTACGTCGGGCTGGTGCACCCCCGCTCAGGCCTGGCCGCACGCTTCGGCGTCTCCATCGTCAACGCGCCCGGCACCGTCGACGCCGGCTACCGCGGCGAGGTGCGGGTCCTGCTGGTCAACCTCGACCCGCAGGTGCCGGTGCGGCTCTCGCGAGGTGACCGGATCGCCCAGCTCGTCGTGCAGCAGGTCGAGCGGGCCCGCTTCGTCGAGGTCCCGGCCCTTCCGACCTCGGAGCGGGGCGCGGGCGGGTACGGTTCCACGGGCGGCTTCCGCACCGTCGAGGACAGCACCGAGGAGGAGCAGGCGTGAGGTTCGGACGCAAGAGGGACACCCGGGAGGACGCCGGTGAGGGGTCCGTCGACGGCTCGACCGACTCCGGCGACGCCGCCACCGGGGCCGAGACCGACCCGCGTGCGCACGGACCCTGGGACGCCTCGGAGGTCACGCTGGAGGAGGACGACGACTCCCGTCTCGACCTGGGCAGCCTGCTGCTGAGGCCGCACCCCGGGCTCGAGGTGCAGCTCCAGGTGGACGAGGCCAGCGGCACGGTGCTGGCCGTGGTGCTGGCCGGCGAGACCGGTGCCGCCGAGGTCCGCGTCTTCGCCTCTCCCCGCAACGGCAGCATCTGGGACTCGGTGCGCACGGCGATGGCGGCCGAGGTGGCCCAGCTGGGCGGGACGGCCACCGAGAGCGAGGGCGTCTACGGCCCCGAGCTGGAGGTCAGCATGATGGTCGAGGTCGCTCCGGGCGAGTACGTGCAGCAGCCCTCGCGGGTGGTCGGCATCGTCGGGCCCCGGTGGCTGCTGCGGCTCACCCTCTTCGGCCGGCCCGCGGTGGAGCACCTCCACGACGGGGACATCGAGACCGCCGTCCGGGACATCGTCGTCGTGCGCGGCAGACCCCCGTGCCCCCCGGTGACGCGCTCGTGCTGACCGTGCCCGCGGGCGCTCAGCCGGTCCGTCCCGACGTCCTCCTGAGCGGGATAGAATAGGCACCATGACTGACGTGAAGGGCCGGCTCCGCTCGAGCCTCAGCAAGTGGGCCAGCAGTGCGGACATGGACGCCCGCGAGCTCAAGCAGGACGCCGTCAAGGCCGGCTGCTGCCCGATCGTCGACGCCGACGACCGCCAGCGCGTCGAGCTGCGGGGCAGCCTGCGCACGGTGACGCTGCGGCCGCGCGGGGGGGTGCCCGCGCTGGAGGCCGAGCTGTACGACGGCTCCGCCCTCATCACCCTGGTGTGGCTGGGCCGTCGACGCATCGCGGGCATCGAGCCGGGCCGGGCCATCAAGGTCGTGGGCCGGGTGGGCCGCCAGGACAAGGTGCGCGTCATGTTCAACCCCCGCTACGAGCTGAAGTAGCGCAGGTGACGGGGACCGGCGGTCCCGTGACCGGTGGCCCGGTGGGCACCGCCACGGTCGAGGAGGTCGTGCGCGCCCAGCTGGCCACGGCGCTGGGCGGGCGACGCGGCATGCTGGAGGCCGCGGTGCCGACCATCACCTTCACGGTGCTGTTCGTGACCACCCGCGACCTCCGCCTGGCCGTGGGGGTCAGCGTGGCCGCCGCCCTGGTCCTGCTCGCGGTCCGGGCCGCGCAGCGCAGCACGGTGCAGTTCGTCGCCAACAGCCTGCTGGGCATCGGCATCGGCGCGCTCTTCGCCTGGCGCTCGGCCCGCGGCGGCGGTGACGCCGACGAGCAGGCCCTGGCCTACTTCCTGCCCGGCATCGTCTACAACGCGGGCTACGCCGTGCTGATGGCGCTGAGCAACGTGGTGCGGTGGCCGCTGGTCGGCTTCATGGTCGGCAGCGTGGCCGGCGACCCCACCGAGTGGCACCGCGACCCCCAGGTGGTCCGGCTGTGCCGCAACCTCACCTGGATGCTGGCCGCGCCGTGCCTGGTGCGGCTGGTGGTGCAGCTGCCGCTGTACCTGGCCGGGCGGGCCGCGGACGACCCCACCGGGGTGATCGGCGCGCTGGGGGCGAGCAAGATCGTCATGGGCTGGCCGCTGCAGGTCGCCGCGCTGGCCGGGATGGCGTGGCTGCTGAGCCGCAACCGCACCCCCGTCGAGCCTCCCGTCGCCCCCTGAGCGACCTGCCGGCCCGGCCCGGACCGGCCGTGGCCGAGCGGCGCGGGCGCCTACTCGCCGGTGCCCGGGGAGAGCAGGGCCTGCAGCTCGGCCTCGGACTCGGTCGAGCTGACGAACAGCAGCTCGTCCCCGGTCTCGATGGGCTGCTCACCGTCGGGGGTGTAGACCTGCCCGTCCCGCAGGATGGTCACCAGGGAGGTGTTCTCCGGCCAGGGGATGAGGCCGACCGACGTACCGACGTACGGCGAGTCGTCCGGCATGGTGATCTCGACGAGGTTGGCGTTGCCCTGCCGGAAGGTGAACAGCCGGACGATGTCGCCGACGCTCACCGCCTCCTCCACCAGCGCGGACATGATGCGCGGCGTCGAGACGTTGACGTCCACGCCCCAGGCCTCGGTGAACAGCCACTCGTTGTTGGGGTGGTTGACGCGGGCCACGGTCCGGGGCACCGCGAACTCGGTCTTGGCCAGCAGCGAGGTCACCAGGTTGGCCTTGTCGTCACCGGTCGCGGC
Organism: uncultured Actinomycetota bacterium; assembly: GCA_963750345.1. Classification (GTDB taxonomy): domain Bacteria; phylum Actinomycetota; class Actinomycetes; order Propionibacteriales; family Nocardioidaceae; genus Nocardioides_B. Next base: position 45,028 of record CAVVQH010000016.1, read on the forward strand.
GATGACCACGTCGCAGCTCTCCAGCCTGGCCTCCTCCAGCGAGGACAGCTCGCAGGAGTCCGCCAGCAGCCACTCCGCGTCGGGGACGCGCTCGGGCTTGAGCGCGGCGGGGTCGCGGTCGATGAGCAGCACCCGGTGCCCGTTGCCGATCAGCTCGCGTGCCACCGAGCGCCCCACGGCACCGGCCCCGGCGATGGCCACCCGCATCAGTCGTCCTCCGGTCCGTGGGCGAAGACCTCGTAGACCCGGTCGGCGTTCTCCTCGCGCATGACCAGGTGCAGCAGGTCGCCCTCCTGCATCACGCTCTCCCGGGTGGGCAGCATGCCCTCCCCGAGGCGGTCGATCCAGGCGATCCGGCAGCCGGACTCCTCCTGGAACTTGACGGTGCGACGACCGATCCACGCCTCGGAGACCTGCACGTGGTCGACCCGGATGGTCCCCGAGGGGTCGCGGAAGTCGGGCTCGGCCCCGGCCGGCAGCAGCCGGCGCAGGATCTGGTCGGCCGTCCACTTCACGGTGGCCACGGTCGTGATGCCGAGCCGCTGGTAGACCTCGGCGCGACCCGGGTCGTAGATGCGGGCCACGACCTGCTGGATGCCGAAGGTCTCGCGGGCCACCCGCGCGGCGATGATGTTGGAGTTGTCGCCGCTGGAGACGGCCGCGAAGGCGTCGGCCCGCTCGATGCCGGCCCGCTCCAGGACGCCCTGGTCGAAGCCGATCCCGGTGACCTTGGTGCCGTTGAACGAGGGGCCCAGACGGCGGAACGCGTCGGGGTTGGTGTCGATGACCGAGACGTCGTGGTCGGTCCTCCAGGGACCTCGCCAGCGTCGATCCGACCCGGCCGCAGCCCATGATGACGACATGCACGGTCCAGACGGTACTACGTCCGCCGGCGCCTCCCGGGCCACCGGCCGTCCGCCGACGGGGACCGTCCGACCCTTGGTCTAGCCTTGCTGGTCGTGGGTGTCGGCGATGTCTCCAAACGTGTTCTCCTGGGCCGCAAGCTGCGCAGCACGCAGCTCGGCGAGACGCTGCTGCCCAAGCGGATCGCGCTGCCCGTCTTCGCCAGCGACGCGCTCTCCTCGGTGGCCTACGCCCCCGACGAGGTCTTCATCATGCTGTCCCTGGCCACGGCCTCGGCGTACACGTGGTCATGGAAGATCGGCCTGGTCGTCGCCCTGGTGATGGCCGCGGTGGTGGCCTCGTACCGGCAGAACGTGCACGCCTACCCCAGCGGCGGCGGTGACTACGAGGTGGCCACGGTCAACCTGGGGCGCACCGCCGGCACCACGGTGGCCAGCGCCCTGCTGGTGGACTACGTCCTGACGGTCGCGGTCTCGATCTCCTCCGGCGCGCAGTACGCCGCCTCGGCCATCCCGGCGCTCTCGGGGCACGAGGCCCTGCTGGCCGTGGGGCTGGTGGTGGTGCTGGCCGCGATGAACCTGCGCGGCGTGCGCGAGTCCGGCTCGTTCTTCGCGGTCCCGACCTACGCGTTCATGGCCTCGATCCTGGCCATGTGCGCCTTCGGGCTGTTCCGGATGCTCAACGGCACGCTGCCCGACGTGGAGAGCGCCCGCTTCCACATCCAGGCCGCCGACGGGTACGGCGGGCAGCTCAGCAGCGTGGCCCTCGTGGTGCTGCTGGCCCGCGCGTTCTCCTCGGGCTGCGCGGCCCTCACCGGCGTGGAGGCCATCTCCAACGGGGTGCCGGCCTTCCGCAAGCCGAAGAGCCGCAACGCCGCCACCACGCTGCTGATGCTGGGCATCATCGCCATCACGATGATCGTGAGCGTCATCTCCCTGGCCAACCGGATGAACGTCCGCTACGTCGACCCGGCCCAGCTGGACCGGCTGCGGACGGCCGACGGCGGCTCGGTCCCGACCGACTACGACCAGCACACGGTGATCGCCCAGATCGCCCGGGCCGTGTTCGACAACTTCTCGCCCGGCTTCTACTTCGTGATCGCGGTCACCGGGCTGATCCTGGTGCTGGCCGCGAACACCGCCTTCAACGGCTTCCCGGTGCTGGCCTCCATCCTGGGCAAGGACGGGTTCCTGCCGCGCCAGCTGAGCTCGCGCGGCGACCGGCTGGCCTACTCCAACGGCATCGTGGTCCTGGCCCTGATGGCCATCGTGCTCATCGTGGCCTTCAACGCCGAGGTCACCCGGCTCATCCAGCTCTACATCGTGGGCGTCTTCGTCTCCTTCAACCTCAGCCAGCTGGGCATGATCCGGCACTGGACCAGGCTGCTGCGCGACGAGCACGACCCGGCCACGCGACGACGGATGTTCCGCTCCCGCCTCATCAACACCTTCGGGCTGGCGATGACCGCGGTGGTCTTCGTCATCGTGCTGCTGACCAAGTTCCTGGCCGGGGCCTGGATCGCCATCCTGGCCATGGGCGTGTTCTTCGTGCTCATGCAGGGGATCCGCCGGCACTACGACAACGTCGGCGCGGAGCTGGAGATCGAGGCCGACGACCAGGCGCTGCCCACCCGGGTGCACGCGATGGTGCTGGTCTCCAAGGTCCACAAGCCGACGATGCGAGCCCTGGCCTACGCCAAGGCGACCCGCCCCAACGTGCTCGAGGCCGTGCTGGTGGACGCGGACACGGCCTCCACCAGCCGGATCATGGAGGAGTGGGACGAGCGGCGGATCGACGTACCGCTCAAGGTGCTGTACTCGCCGTACCGGGAGATCATCCGGCCGATCGTGGAGTACGTGCGCAGCGTGCGGGACGCGAACCCGCGCGGCGTCGTGGCGGTCTACATCCCGGAGTACGTGGTGGGCCGCTGGTGGGAGCAGGCGCTGCACAACCAGACCGCGCTGCGGCTCAAGGGCCGGCTGCTGTTCACCTCCGGGGTGATGGTGATCTCGGTGCCGTTCCAGCTCAACTCCTCCGTCATCGCCAAGCAGCGGGCCGAGCGGCTGCGCAACCAGGTGCGGGCGGGCGACGTGCGGCGGGGCCAGACGCTGCGCGAGCAGGGCAAGGACACCAGCCGGGACGTGCATTGAGCCCGCAGCAGGGCCGTCGGCGGGCCCGCGCCCGCCCGGCCCGGGGCCGGTCGCTGGTGGGGGAGCGGCACGAGGTCGTGGCCGAGCGGGTCGCGCACGGCGGCTTCGTGGTGGCCCGGCACGAGGGCGTGGTCGTCTTCGTCCGGCACGCCCTGCCGGGGGAGCGGGTGCTGGTGGAGGTCACCGAGGGCCAGGAGGGCGACCGCTTCCTGCGGGCGGACGCCGTCGAGGTGCTCGAGGCCTCGCCGGACCGGGTCGAGCCGCCCTGCCCCTTCTCGGGACCCGGGCGGTGCGGCGGGTGCGACTTCCAGCACGTGGCGCTCCCCGCCCAGCGGTCGCTCAAGGCCGCCGTGGTGGCCGAGCAGCTGCAGCGGCTGGCGGGCCTGGACGTGGATGTGGTGGTGGAGGGCGTCGGCGGGGGGCCCGCGGCCGAGCAGGGTCTGGGCTGGCGCACCCGGGTGCAGTGGGCGGTCGCGCCGGACGGCACCCCGGGCCTGCGGCGGCACCGCTCGCACCACGTCGTGCCCGTCGACGACTGCCGCATCGCGCACCCCGACCTTCCCGAGGTGGCGGGCAGCACCTGGCCGGACGCCTCCGGGGTGGAGGCCATCGTGTCGGCGGCCGGCGAGCGACTGCGGCTCGTGGGCACCCGCGACGGCGCCTCCTTCGCGGACGGGCCGCTGGTGCTGCACGAGCACGCGGCCGGCCGGGACTGGCAGGTGAGCGGGTCCGGCTTCTGGCAGGTGCACCCCGCGGCGGCCGACACCCTGGTGGAGGCGGTCCTCTCCGGGCTCGTCCCGCAGGCGGGGGAGCGGGTGGTCGACCTGTACGCCGGCGTGGGGCTGTTCTCCGCGGCGCTGGCCGGTGCGGTGGGCCCGACCGGCCACGTGCTGGCGGTCGAGGGCGACGAGGGTGCCGCGCAGGACGCCGCCGTCAACCTGGCCGACCTGCCGGCGGTCTCCGTGCTGTCCGGCCGCGTCGAGGCGGCGCTGGCGGACCTGGGCGAGACGGGTCGGCCGACCTGGTGGTGCTCGACCCGCCCCGGACCGGGGCGCGGCGCGAGGTGGTGGCCGCGGTGGCCGCCCTCGGGCCCCGAGCGGTGGCCTACGTGGCCTGCGACCCGGCGGCGCTGGCCCGCGACGTCGCCTTCTTCGCCGAGCACGGGTACGGGCTGACCTCGCTGCGGGCCTTCGACCTGTTCCCGATGACGCACCACGTGGAGTGCGTCGCGCTGCTGGAGAAGGCCGGCTCGGACCTGCGGGACGCAGTGACCGGGAGCTGGAACGCCTGACGGGCACTGCCGGGAGGGCGGTGCACGGTCCCATCCCGTCGCGAGATCGTCACTTTCCCGATACCTTCTGTCCCCCGCGAACAGGCCCGGCCGGAGCTAGGCTCATCGCGTTCTTCGTCTCGGGAGATCGCACCACGCCCTCGGGTGGCGCTGAAGCACGCGCGGGTGCTCTGCCGGGATTCCGGCACCGCCCTCGCCAGCCAGGAGCAGCAGCGTGACTCGTCCATCAGATCGTCGCCGTGGCGCACCACGGGCCGCCGCCCGGGCCGCCGTGGGCCTCGCCCTCCTCGCGGCGCCGCTCGCGCTCATCTCCCCTGCATCGGCGAGCACGTCGGGGCTGGTGATCAGCGAGGTCTACGGGGGAGGTGGCAACTCCGGCGCGCCCTACAGCAACGACTTCATCGAGCTCCGCAACACCACCGGGACAACGATCCCGCTGTCCGGCCTGAGCGTGCAGTACCGCTCGGCGACCGGTACGACGTCCACCGCGACCGCCCTGTCGGGCAGCGCCCCGGCCCACGGCACGTTCCTGGTCGCCGAGGCGGCCGGCGCGACGCCGTCGGGCCCCCTGCCCACACCGGACGTGACCGGCACGCTGGCACTGTCCGGCAGCGCCGGGGTCGTCTACCTGTCGTCGAAGGCCACCGCCGTCCCGGCCAACGACCCGTCGGTCGTCGACCTGGTGGGCTACGGCAGCACGGCCACCGCCTTCGAGGGCACCGCTCCCGCCCCCGGCCTGAGCAACACCACGTCCGCCGGCCGCTCGGCCGCCGGGACGGACACGGACCAGAACTCCGCCGACTTCACCACGGCCACCCCCACGCCGCAGTCCTCCAGCGTCACGCCGCCGCCGGCGGGCGACCCGGTCGCGAGGACCATCGAGGAGATCCAGGGCAACGGATCGACCAGCCCGCTGGTGCAGCAGTCGGTCGTGACCCGGGGCGTGGTCACCGCGGCGTACCCGACCGGCGGCTTCAACGGCTACTACCTCCAGACGCCCGGCACCGGCGGAGCCGTCGACCTGTCGAGCCACGACACGTCCGACGCCGTGTTCGTCTTCGCAGGCAGCGGGGCGACGTACCCCAGGGTGGGCGACTACCTCCAGGTCACCGGCACGGTGAGTGAGTTCGCCGGGATGACCGAGCTGACCCCGGCCTCCGGCGGCGTCACCACGCTGACCGACCAGGTCACCGCCCCGGCGCCGGCGAAGGTCGCGTTCCCCACCACCGACACCAGCCGCGAGTCGCTCGAGGGCATGCTCGTGGCCCCCCAGGGCGACTACACCGTGACCGACAACTACACGCTGAACCAGTACGCCGAGATCGGGCTGGCGCACGACAGCAAGCCGCTGCCGCAGTCCACCGACGTCGCGAGGCCCGGTCCGGCCGCGCAGGCGGTCGAGGCCGACAACCTGACCAAGGAGGTCGTCCTGGACGACGGCGCCTCGGTGAACTACCTCACGACCGGCAAGGACACCCCGCTGCCCTACCTGACCGGAGAGCCCTCCATCCGGGTCGGGGCGTCGGCCACCTTCACGCGGCCGGTCATCCTGGACTTCCGGAACAGCGCCTGGAAGCTCCAGCCGACCGAGCAGCTCACCGCCGCGAACGCCGGATCCGTGCAGCCCGCCACCTTCCCCGACACCCGACCGGACGCCCCCGCCGCGGTCGGCGGCGACCTGAAGATCGCCAGCTTCAACGTGCTGAACTTCTTCACCGAGACCGGGGAGGACTTCGTCGCCGACGGCGGCACGTGCAGCTACTACGCCGACCGCGCCGGAGAGGCGGTGACGGTCAACTCCTGCAACGGCAACGGCCCCCGCGGTGCGGCGGACGACACCGACCTCGCCCGTCAGCGGGCCAAGATCGTCGCCGCCATCACCACCCTCGACGCCGACGTGCTGTCGCTGGAGGAGATCGAGAACTCCGCGCAGTACGCCGGGCCCGACCGCCGTGACGACGCGCTGTCGTCCCTGGTCGACGCGCTCAACACCGCAGCGGGCTCCGCGGTCTGGACGTTCGTTCCCTCGCCCGCACCGGCCGACCGTCCCGCGGTCGCGGACGAGGACGTCATCCGCACCGCCTTCATCTACCAGCAGGCCGAGGTCCAGCCGGTCGGCCCTTCGCACATCCTCCAGGACCCCGCGTTCGCCAACGCCCGCGAGCCGCTGGCGCAGGCGTTCCGCCCCACCGGCGGCACGAGCAACCAGGACTTCCTGGCCATCGTGAACCACTTCAAGTCCAAGGGCTCGGGCGTCGACGACGGCACCGGTCAGGGCAACGCCAACCCCGACCGCGTCGCGCAGGCCAAGGCTCTCGTGACGTTCGCGGACCAGCAGAAGTTGCTGGCCGGCACGGACACCGTGTTCCTCACCGGTGACTTCAACTCCTACACCCAGGAGGACCCGATGCAGGTGCTGTACGACGCGGGCTACACCGACATCGGCCGCGCCCGGGCACCGGGGGAGTACACGTACCAGTTCGACGGACGGGTCGGTTCGCTGGACCACGTCTTGGCCAACCGACCGGCGCTCGCCGAGGTCACGGGGGCGCATGTCTGGAACATCAACTCGGTCGAGTCCGTGGCCTACGAGTACAGCCGCCACAACAGCAACGCCACGGACTTCTACGCCCCCGACCCGTTCCGTTCCAGCGACCACGACCCGCTCCTCGTCGGCTTCGACGTGCCGGCGCCCCCGGCCGCGACGACCACGAGCGTGGCGGTGGACCCGAGGCCGGTCGTCGTACGGGACACCCGGCCGACCGTCACCGCGACGGTCGCCTCCGACGCCGGCCCGGTCGACGCAGGGACGGTGACGTTCTCCAGCGGCGGCACCGTGCTCGGCACCGCGCCGGTCTCGGGCGGCACCGCGTCCCTGCGGCTGGCCGCCTACGACGCGGTGGGCACGCGGAGCGTCACCGCGGCCTACTCCGGCTCCCGGTCGGTCGCGGCCTCGACCGGCAGTGTCACCTTCGACGTGGTCAGGGCGACACCGACGATGACGGTCGGCGTTCAGCCTTCGGTGATCCACAAGAAGACCACCCGCCCCCGGCTCGACGTCGCGCTCGCGGCCACCGGTCAGGTGGTGGGCGGGACCGTCGTGGTGCGGCAGGACGGCGCGGTCCTGGGCGTCGAGCAGCTCGTCGGCGGTCGTGCGACGGTGGTGCTCCCGCCCTACAAGCAGAAGGGGACCGAGAAGGTCACCGTGCAGTACCTCGGCAGCGACGTGGCCGAGCCGGTGTCCAGAAAGGTGACGATCACGGTGCAGAACTAGGGCTCATTCCCGCCCGTCGGCATCGTCGGTCCAGCCTCGCTATCGTGACGAGCGTGCTGGAGGACTTCGTGATCGCCCGCAACACCGAGGCCGGATCGACGTTGCCGTCCCTCCTACGCATCCCGCTCGGGGACGGCATCATCCTCAAGGCCAAGGACTCGTGGCCGCGCACCGGCAAGATCTACTGCCACCGGGTCGAGGAGTGGCCGGTCGACGCCGAGGTCGTCGAGCGGGTGGCGGTGCGCTCGTGCGTGAGGCGGGGCGCCGCCATCGACCTCGTCCTCGACCGCGGGCGGGAGAACCGGTCACAGATCGTCGTCACCAACGCCCGTGGCCGGCAGATGATCTTCTGGCAGACCGCCCGCACGGCGAAGCAGGCTCGCCCTGCGGTGAGCGTTCCCGGTGCACGGGCCAGCGGGGTCGCCGACCTGGAGATCGCCGTCGACGTCCGCGAGCGCTACCCCTTCGCCTTCGCCGACCGGCAGGCGAGCACCCGACGCGAGTCGCTGCACGCCGGCGACTACGGGCTCGTCGTCGACGGCCTGTTGCAGGCCACGGTGGAGCGGAAGTCGCTGGCCGATCTCGTCATGGCATCGCCGAGTGCCAGGTCCGGTTCCCGACAGTTCCGATCGTCTTCTGCGAGACTCGCAAGCTCGCTCAGGAGTGGACCTACCGCTTCCTCGCAGCCGCCCGGGTCGGACTGGCCGAGGAGATCGTCGGCGCCGACGCCGTGCGCGGCCTCGAAGCGGCACCGCCGCTCTCGCCCGCTCCGCCTGCACCGGCCGACGTACGACGCTGGGCAACGGCGAACGACCTGGTCGTCTCCGGCCGCGGCCGCATTGCAGCGGCGGTGATGGACCGATACCTCGAGGCTCGCGCTCGCGGCGAGATCTGAACCTGTTGTCGTCGGCGCCCGATGACCGGAGGGCTCGGATGGTGCTCGGTTTGACCCACGACTTCCCCCACGGGCGTTCCGCCGATGTCAAGGCGCACAGCGGCATCGTCGCGGTTCAGACGCTGGTTCGGGCCGATGTGGGCCGCCAGCCACCAGCGGTCGGGTTGGCGCTCACGGCCACTGGTGTCCTCCCGATGACCCACCACGTCGGATGCTGGGCACTGCTGGTGGCACCTCAGTCCGCGTGCCTCCCACGGGTGCACTCCCGTGGCGTCACAGGGAAGATGGAGGAAGCTGATCAGGACGAAGAGCGCACAGCGGCCCCTCACCAGAAGGTGGGGGCCGCTGTTGTCGCTGACCTACTTGGTACGAACGACCTTGCTGGCCCAGGGGCTCCATCCGGCCGCGTTACGGGCGCGCACGTAGAACCGGTACGACTTGTGCCGCTTGAGTCCGGTGAAGGTGTACTTCCGTGCACGGGGCGAGACGATCCGGTTGAACTGCGCGCGGTGGACCTGGTAGGTGGTCACCGGAGCTCCCCCGGTACGAGCCGGGGCCCACCAGGAGATGCGCACCCTGTGCCGGTAGGCCGCAGACAGGAGGTGGCGCGGCTTGGAGGTGACGGAGGGCGGCGGCAGGGGATTGCCCGGTGCCTCGTTCGTCGTCACGTCGATCGAGACGCGCGGCCCCTCGCCCTGCCCGTTGATGGCCGCGAACCACATGGTGTAGGTCGTGTTCGGGGCCAGGTTGGTCAGCGTGAAGGGGTTGGGCCGAGGGGTCCCGTAGACGTGGTCCCAGCTCTGCCGCGGCAGACCGCTGCTCGAGGTCCAGCCCCAGTGGTAGGCCGTCACCGTGCCGCTGGGCGGCGTCCAGTTCAGGTCGACCGTGCTGGAGGTCTTCGCCCCCACCGAGAGGGAGGGCTGACCCGGAAGGCCCTCGGGCGGCGGCGGGGGCGGCGTGTCGCCGGCCTCGACGTGGTGGGTGGCCGAGACGCCCGTGGCGCACGGACCGCTGGTGAAGCTGGCACGCCAGTCGGCCGTGGCAGCGGTGGTGGCGTAGCTCCACTCGCCGGTGCTCTGGTCGAACGTGTCGGGCGAGCCGCCGTAGCGCCAGGCACCGCCGACGTTGTACTCGAGGTAGAGGTAGCCGATGTAGCCGTACTCCGTGGGCGGCAGTCCGTAGCCACGGTCGGTGAAGCAGGACACCTTGCCGCTCAGCTGGACGGGTGAACCGGCCGGTGCCAGGTCAGGACCGTCGATGCTGACCTGGGAAGCGCCGTAGAAGTCGACGGAGCAGTAGCCGTAGCAGTACGAGCCCCGGGTGTTGTCCGAGGTCGAGAGGGTGTAGCTGTCCCCCGTCGGAGAGGTGTACTCCAGTCTCACGCTGTAGAGCCAGTGCCGGTTCAACAGGCCGGTGTTCGGGTCGACGTTGGGAACCTTGCCGGTGAAGTTGATGAAACGGCGTTGCAGCACCTGCGCCGGGATCGTGGCCACCTTCAGCGACTCCTGGTACGGGGTGCAGGTGCTGCCGCCGGCGTAGGTGCAGGACAGGAGAGTGGCACGGTCCAGGACCCACCCCCCGGACGGTTCGTCGGTCTCGACGGAGATCTGGAGGTCCCGGTCGGCGGTGGTGTCGAACACCAGACGGTCGGGTGTCGTGTTGATGGTGGTGATGGTCGGGTTCACCGTGCCGGCCTGGGCCGGAGCGACAGCCGTCAGAGAGCCGGCCGCGACGGTGATGGAGGCGAGTACGACGCCTAGTCTTCTGAGCTGCATGGGCTCCCCGCGAGGTAGTTGGTGGCGGGAGCATTGCACGATGTCCGGAGGGGGTCTAGGAGCCCTGCACACCCGGCTGACCGAACGTTCGTTCGAACACTCAAGACACCTTTACCGACTGCTCAAGGCACCTTTACCGACGTCTCGGTGGGCGTCCGGGAGGACGCGCCGCCCATGCTCGTCATGCTGTCTCGTCATCGTGTATCTTGACGTCAAGATACCTGATGGACCGCCGGACGACCTCGCGCCGACCCCCTGCCCCTGGTAGGCGGCCGGGCGGCAAGATGGGGTACGACGTCCCACCCGAACTCTCGAGGAGATGAGCCATGTCGAGCCAGACGAGTGCTGACAGCTTCGGTGCCAAGGGCACCCTGGACGTCGGAGACCGCTCCTACGAGATCTTCCGGCTATCGGCCGTGCTGGGCGAGGGACTGCCCGACGACGCCGTGGCCTCGCTGCCCTACAGCCTCAAGGTGCTGCTGGAGAACCTGCTGCGTACCGAGGACGGCGCCAACATCACCGCCGAGGACATCCTCGCGCTGGCCGGCTGGGACGCGGACGCCGAGCCCAGCAAGGAGATCCAGTTCACCCCCGCCCGGGTGATCATGCAGGACTTCACCGGCGTGCCCTGCGTGGTCGACCTCGCCACCATGCGCGAGGCCATGTCGGAGCTGGGCGGCGACGCCACCAGGATCAACCCGCTCGCCCCGGCCGAGATGGTCATCGACCACTCCGTCATCGCCGACGTCTTCGGCACGCCCGAGGCCTTCGAGCGCAACGTGCAGATCGAGTACGAGCGCAACAAGGAGCGCTACCAGTTCCTGCGCTGGGGCCAGGGCGCCTTCGACGACTTCAAGGTCGTGCCGCCCGGCACCGGGATCGTGCACCAGGTGAACATCGAGCACCTGGCGCGGACGGTGTTCACGCGGGAGAGCGCCGACGGCACCGTGGTGGCCTACCCGGACACCTGCGTCGGGACCGACTCGCACACCACGATGGTCAACGGCATCGGTGTGGTCGGCTGGGGCGTGGGTGGCATCGAGGCCGAGGCGGCCATGCTCGGCCAGCCCGTCTCCATGCTCATCCCCCGCGTGGTCGGCTTCAAGCTGAACGGCGACCTGCCCGAGGGCGCGACCGCCACCGACCTGGTGCTCACCATCACCGAGATGCTGCGCAAGCACGGCGTGGTCGGCAAGTTCGTGGAGTTCTACGGCCCCGGGGTCTCGGCCCTGCCGTTGGCCAACCGGGCCACGATCGGCAACATGTCGCCGGAGTTCGGGTCCACCATCGCCGTGTTCCCCATCGACGAGGAGACCACCAAGTACCTCGAGCTGACCGGCCGTCCGGCCGACCAGCTCGCGCTGGTGGAGGCCTACGCCAAGGAGCAGGGGCTGTGGCACGACCCCGAGGCCGAGCCCCGCTACTCCGAGCGGCTCGAGCTCGACCTCGCCACCGTCGTACCGTCGCTGGCCGGGCCGAAGCGCCCCCAGGACCGGGTCTCGCTCTCGGACGCCAAGCAGTCCTTCCGGGCCTCGCTGCGCGACTACGTGGCCGACGACGGCGACTCCTCCTACGACGAGGGCGTGGCCGAGACCTTCCCGGCCTCGGACGCCGTCTCGGCCGGTGACGACGACGCGCAGCCGCCGACCGACCACCTCTCCGCGGCGCCCACCGACGGCGGGCGGCCGAGCAACCCCTCCCTGGTCACGCTGGAGGACGGGTCCCGCTTCGAGGTCGACCACGGTGCGGTGGCCATCGCCGCGATCACCTCCTGCACCAACACCTCGAACCCCTCGGTCATGATCGGCGCCGCGCTGCTGGCCAAGAAGGCGGTGGAGAAGGGGCTGAGCACCAAGCCGTGGGTCAAGACCACGCTGGCCCCGGGGTCCAAGGTCGTCTCGGACTACTACGAGCGCGCCGGGCTGACGCCGTACCTGGACAAGCTGGGCTTCAACCTCGTGGGCTACGGCTGCACGACCTGCATCGGCAACTCCGGGCCGCTCATCCCCGAGGTGAGCGCCGCGGTCAACGAGAACGACCTGTCGGTGGTCTCGGTGCTGTCGGGCAACCGCAACTTCGAGGGCCGGATCAACCCGGACGTGAAGATGAACTACCTGGCCTCGCCGCCGCTGGTGGTGGCCTACGCCCTCGCCGGCTCGATGGACCTCGACCTCTTCAACGACCCGCTGGGCAGCGACACCGACGGCAACGACGTGTTCCTGCGCGACGTGTGGCCGACCGCGGCCGAGGTGGAGGAGGTCATCGCGCAGGCGATCACCTCCGACATGTTCACCGACGACTACGCCGACGTGTTCGCCGGCGACGAGCGGTGGCAGAACCTCGAGACGCCCTCGGGCGACACCTTCGCCTGGGACCCGGAGTCCACCTACGTCCGCAAGCCGCCGTACTTCGACGGCATGCCCGAGCAGCCCAGCCCGGTCGAGGACATCACCGGCGCGCGGGTGCTGGCCAAGCTGGGGGACTCGGTCACCACCGACCACATCTCGCCGGCCGGGGCCATCAAGAAGGACTCGCCCGCCGGGACGTACCTGGCCGAGCACGGGGTCGCGAACCGCGACTTCAACTCCTACGGGTCGCGGCGCGGCAACCACGAGGTGATGATCCGCGGCACGTTCGCCAACATCCGGCTGCGCAACCAGCTGGCACCGGGCACCGAGGGCGGCTTCACCGTCGACCTGACGAAGGACGACACCCCGGTGACCACCATCTACGAGGCGTCGGAGACCTACGCCGCCGCCGGGACGCCGCTGGTGATCCTCTCGGGCAAGGAGTACGGCTCGGGGTCCTCGCGGGACTGGGCGGCCAAGGGCACGGCGCTGCTCGGTGTCCGCGCGGTCATCGCGGAGTCCTACGAGCGCATCCACCGCTCCAACCTCATCGGCATGGGGGTGCTGCCGCTGCAGTACCCGGCGGGTGAGAGCGCGGAGTCGCTGGGGCTGACCGGGCACGAGACCTTCGACTTCACCGGGGTGACCGCGCTCAACGACGGCTCCATCCCGGGGACGGTGCACGTCACGGCCGGGGACGTCGAGTTCGACGCCGTGGTCCGCATCGACACCCCCGGGGAGGCCGACTACTACCGGCACGGCGGGATCATGCAGTACGTGCTGCGGAGCCTCCTGCGCCGCTGACCCCCGACGAGGCGTCCCTTCCTGCGCGCCACGAGGTGCCGAGGCGTCGCGTCCTGCGCGCGGCACCAGTGGTGACTGCGCAGGACGGGACGCCTCGGCGGGCGTTCGTGCGCAGTTCGGGACGCCTCGGCGGAAGGGCATGATGGGGGGATGATCGTGGCCATCAGCATCAGTCCCTCCGGCGCCGACGACACCGGCGGGGTGAGCGAGGCGGTGGCCGAGGCCGTCCGCGTCATCCGCGCGTCGGGGCTGCCGTGCGAGACCAACGCCATGTTCACCAACATCGAGGGTGAGTGGGACGAGGTGATGGCCGTGGTGAAGCAGGCGGTCGACGTCGTCGCCGCCACCTCTCCCCGGGTCGGGCTGGTCCTCAAGGCCGACATCCGCCCCGGGTACGACGGACAGCTGGCCGCCAAGGTCCAGCGGGTGGAGGACCGCCTTGCGTAGCACCACGACCACCGTCCACACCGGCAGTCGCGAGGTCGTGCACGACCTGACCTCGCTGTGCGCCGACTTCGTCGGGGACGAGCAGGACGGCCTGCTGCACGTGTTCGTGCCGCACGCCACGGCCGGCCTCGCCATCCTGGAGACGGGGGCCGGCAGCGACGAGGACCTGCTGGCCGCCCTGGGTGACCTGCTGCCCGCCGACGACCGCTGGCGGCACCGGCACGGCTCCCGCGGGCACGGCCGCTCGCACGTGATGCCGGCGGTCGTTCCGCCGTACGCCACCGTCCCGGTGCTGCGCGGGCGGCTGGCCCTGGGCACCTGGCAGAGCATCTGCCTGGTCGACCTCAACGTCGACAACGCCGACCGCGAGGTCCGGCTGTCCTTCCTCGCGGGCTGAACGCTCCGGGGACCCGGTGGACGGGATCCCGGACCGGTCGAACACATGTTCGATCCGGGGGTAGGCTGGCCCCATGGACCAGCTCGTCTCGCCGCCAGGGTGGCCCCGCGCCGTACGACCTCCGGGAGCACCGTCCTGGGAGAGCACCGCGGTGGCCTGGCTCCTCGATCTCTGCCCGCCGGAGTTCCGCTCCTACCCGGTGCTGCGCCGCCACGACGTGGTCCTGGCCCGCTTCGCCGTGCTGCACGTGGAGGCCTGCCAGGCGGCCGTCCGCAAGGGGCTGAGCGAGGCCAGGTCGGAGCTGCGCGACGTCACCGACCACGACACCCTGGAGCGGGCCGTGGAGACCTGGCACACCGAGGCCGCCCGGCTCCTGGCCGAGCGACGGGCCGTCGGCCTGGTCGAGGAGGCCCTGCGGGGCCGGCGGTTCGTGGCCCGGCTCTAGAGGTCGCGTGGTTCGGCTACCGGCGGGACGCGTGGTGCGCGAGAATGGACCACGGGTCTGTCTCGGCAGCCTCGACGAGCCGGTCGCACGCACCCACCCGCCACGGCACGCCGACCGGCGGGAGGGCCGAGGTAGTAGAACCTTCTCCTAGTCAGAAAAGGCTACAGGTGGCTGACCGAACAGCCGATAACACCAGTGCTGACCCGTGCAACGGGCCGATGGAGCCGAGGAGGCAGGTATGGACGACGTCATCGACGTGGTGCTCCACGACGAGGAGACCGTGCGCGAGATGCGCCTGGTGACCGAGCTCATGGTCGTGGCCTCGTTGGCCCCCGGCCAGCTCGACACCGACGTCATCGACGGCGCGCTCGGCCTCGAGCGCGAGCCCTCGGCCCTGCCCTCCCAGCGCCGCGCGCACTGACCCGCGCCCGGTGGTCCCCGGTCGAGGCGCCCGTCGGGCACCTAGACTGGCCCCGACGAGGTCGGTGGGCGACCCGGGAGGAGACACATGGGACAGCTGGACCGGATCACCGGCCCGTCCGACCTGAGCGGGCTCACCGACGACGAGCTGGACCTGCTGGCCACCGAGATCCGCGACTTCCTCGTCCGCAAGGTCTCCCGCACCGGCGGCCACCTCGGCCCCAACCTCGGGGTGGTCGAGCTGACCATCGCCCTGCACCGCGTCTTCGACTCCCCGCGTGACCGCATCGTCTTCGACACCGGTCACCAGGCCTACGTGCACAAGATCCTGACCGGGCGCGCCGCCGGGTTCGACACCCTGCGCCAGGAGGGTGGCCTGTCGGGCTACCCCAGCCGGTCGGAGTCCGAGCACGACGTGATGGAGAACTCGCACGCGTCCACCTCGCTGTCCTACGCCGACGGCCTGGCCAAGGCCTACTCCATCCGCGGCGAGGACCGGCACGTGGTCGGCGTCATCGGCGACGGCGCCCTGACCGGCGGCATGGCCTGGGAGGCCCTGAACAACATCGCCGCCGACGGGGCCAGCCGGGAGCGGCGCCTGGTCATCGTGGTCAACGACAACGGCCGCTCCTACACCCCGACCGTCGGCGGACTGGCCGACCACCTCACGGTCCTGCGCACCAGCCCCCGCTACGAACAGGTCCTCGACCAGGTCAAGCGTCGGCTCAACGGGGTGCGCGGCGTGGGCCCTGCCGTCTACGACGCGCTGCACGCCATGAAGAAGGGCATGAAGGACGCCCTCGCGCCCCAGGGGCTCTTCGAGGACCTCGGCCTGAAGTACGTCGGACCCGTCGACGGCCACGACCGGGCGGCGGTGGAGCACGCGCTCACCCAGGCCAAGAAGTTCAACGGCCCGGTCATCGTGCACGTGATGACCCACAAGGGCTTCGGCTACGACCCGGCCGAGCGGCACGTCGCCGACCAGTTCCACAGCCTCGGCGCCTTCGACATCGAGACCGGCGAGGAGAGCCCGCGCGGCCAGGGCTGGACCGAGGTCTTCGCCGACGAGATCGTGTCCCTCGGCGCCGAGCGTCA
The DNA here is from genome assembly GCA_963750345.1 of uncultured Actinomycetota bacterium. Classification (GTDB taxonomy): domain Bacteria; phylum Actinomycetota; class Actinomycetes; order Propionibacteriales; family Nocardioidaceae; genus Nocardioides_B. Next base: position 61,233 of record CAVVQH010000016.1, read on the forward strand.
GGACCTCGTGGCCATCACCGCCGCGATGATGCACCCGGTGGGCCTCGACCGGTTCGCGGCGGCGTTCCCCGAGCGCACCTTCGACGTCGGCATCGCCGAGCAGCACGCCGCCACCTCCGCGGCCGGGCTGGCCATGGGCGGGCTGCACCCGGTGGTCGCCCTCTACGCCACGTTCCTCAACCGGGCCTTCGACCAGGTGCTGATGGACGTCGCCCTGCACCGCTGCGGGGTGACCTTCGTGCTCGACCGCTCCGGGGTCACCGGCGACGACGGCGCCTCCCACAACGGCATGTGGGACATGTCGATCCTGCAGGTGGTGCCCGGCTTGAGGCTGGCGGCCCCCCGGGACGCCACCCGGCTGCGCGAGCTGCTGCGCCAGGCCGTCGAGGTCGACGACGCCCCGACCGTCGTACGGTTCCCCAAGGGGCCTCCCGGCCCCGACCTCGAGGCCGTCGACCGGGCCGGCGGCTGCGACGTGCTGGTCCGCAGCGGGTCGCGCGACGTGCTCATCGTGGGGATCGGCTCCATGGCCGGCACCGCGGTCGAGGTGGCGGACCGGCTGGGGGCCCAGGGTGTCGGCGTCACCGTGGTCGACCCGCGTTGGGTCAAGCCGGTCGACGCGGCGCTGCTGGACCTGGCCCGCGAGCACCGGCTGGTGGTGGTCGTGGAGGACAACGGCATCGTGGGCGGCTGCGGAGCGGTGCTGCTGCAGACGCTGAACGAGGCACGGGTGGACACCCCGGTACGGTTGCACGGCATCCCCCAGCAGTTCCTCGACCACGCCAAGCGCGCGGTGGTGCTCGACCGCGCGGGGCTGAGCGCCCAGACGCTCGCCCGCAGCATCGTCGAGGACGTCACCGCCCTGGACGCGGGGGAGTCCCTGCTCCACGTGGAGTGAGGCCGGGGCAGGATGGCGGCATGCCCTCCGCCTCGCAGCAGGTCCACCCGCCCGCCACCGTCCCCGCGCTCGACCTCGAGCGGGTGCGGGCGGCCTTCCCGGCGCTGTCGGGCGGCACCGCCTGGTTCGACGGCCCGGGCGGCTCGCAGGTTCCCCGCGTGGTGGCGCAGGCCGTCGCCGACACGATGTGCGCCGGACTGTCCAACCGGGGATCGGTCACCGACTCGGAGCGGCGGGCCGACGCCGTGGTGACGGGGGCACGACAGGCGGTGGCCGACCTGCTCGGAGCCCGTCCCGAGGGCGTGGTGGTGGGTCGCTCGATGACCCAGCTGACCATGGACCTGGCCCGTGCCCTGTCCCGGCAGTGGGACGCCGGTGACGAGGTCGTGGTCACCCGCCTGGACCACGACGCGGACATCCGCCCCTGGGTCATCGCCGCCGGCGCGGTGGGCGCGCAGGTGCGGTGGCTCGACTTCGACCCGGTCAGCGGGGAGCTCGACCCGGTCGACGACCTGCTGTCGGAGCGGACCCGGCTGGTGGCGGTCACCGGTGCCTCCAACCTCATCGGCACCCGTCCGGACGTGACCGCCGTGGTCGAGGCGGCCCATGCCGTGGGGGCGCTGGTCTTCGTCGACGGCGTGCACCTGACCCCGCACGCGCCCGTCGACGTGGCTGCCCTGGGCTGCGACGTGTACGCCTGCTCGCCGTACAAGTTCTTCGGACCGCACCTCGGGGTGCTGGCCGCGGACCCGGCGCTGCTGGCCGGGCTGCGCCCCGACAAGCTGCTCCCCTCCACCGACGCCGTGCCCGAGCGCTTCGAGCTGGGGACCCTGCCCTACGAGCTGCTGGCCGGCGTGGTCGCCGCGGTGGACTTCATCGCCGACCTGGTGCCGTCCGACGGTTCGCGCCGCGAGCGTGTGCTGGCCTCCATGGCGGCCGCGGAACGGCACGAGGACCGGCTCTTCGCGCGGCTGCTGGAGGGGCTGGCGGGCCTCGAGGGCGTACGGCGGTACGGCGCACCGGCCGAGCGCACGCCCACCGTGCTGTTCTCCGTGGACGGACTGGCCTCGCCGCAGGTGCACGAGGCCCTGGCCGCCCGCGGGGTCAACGCCCCGGCCAGCAGCTTCTACGCCCTGGAGGCCTCGCGCCGCCTGGGCCTGGGCGACACCGGTGCGGTGCGGGCCGGGCTGGCGCCGTACACCAGCGACGAGGACGTCGACCGTCTGCTCGAGGGAGTGGCGGCCCTGGCGTCGCGCCGGTGACTCACCACTGGTAGGGCAGGAACTTCCCGTCGAAGGTGACGACCATCCGGTCGCCGGACGGGTCCTCGACCCGCTTCGCGTCCACCCGGAAGCTCACCGCGCTCATGATGCCGTCGCCGAACTCCTCGTGGACGACCTCCTTGATGGCCGGACCGTAGACCATCAGCGCCTCGTAGAAGCGGTACAGCGTCGGATCCGTGGGCAGCGAGAAGGAGCCCGGCGCCCCGGCTCGGCTGCCGGGTGAGCTGGTCGGTCACGTCGGTGCTGAGGTCGAGCAGCTGGCCGGTGGCGTGGGCCTGCTCGGCGGACATGGGGTGCTGGCCGAGGACCGCCGAGACGGTCCACAGCAGCGGCGCCCCCACCGCCTCGGCCACCTGGGACCAGGTCAGGTGCTTGCGCAGACGGGCCTCGTTGGCGATCTGCCCGGCCGCGGTCTTGCTGATGGTGTTCATGCCCTGACCGTAGACCCCGGCCCGGGCCCTGCTCGGGCTTCCGTGCTCAGGCCCGGGCGAACGCCTCGTGCATCGCGGCGGTGTGGGCCGGGGTGGAGCCGCAGCAGGCGCCGACCAGGTCGATGCCGAGCTCGCGCAGCACCTGCGCGTGCGCAGCCAGGTCCTCCGGCGACTTGTCGTACTCGAAGTGGTCGCCCACGACCTGGGGCAGGCCGGCGTTGGACTGCGCGACCAGCAGCAGGCCCTCGGGGCGGGCGCCGACCATCTCCGCGGCGATGGTCTCCATCTCCTCCGGGCCCCGGCCGCAGTTGGCGCCGACCGCGTCGACGCCGAGCTCGGCCAGCGCGGTCACGGCCTGGGCCGGGCGCACGCCCATCATCGACCGCAGGTTGGTGTCGAAGGACAGCGTCGCCACCACCGGGAGCTCCGGTACGACGGACCGGGCGGCCCGGACCGCGGCCTCCACCTCGCCGAGGTCGCTCATGGTCTCGATGAGCACCAGGTCGATGCCCCCGTCGCGCAGCCCGCGCAGCTGCTCGGCGAAGATCTCCTGCGCCTGCTCGGCGTCCATGGTGCCCAGCGGCGCGAGCAGCTCGCCGGTGGGGCCGAGGTCCCCGGCGACCAGGATGCCGTGGGCGTCGGCCACCGAGCGGGCCACCTCTGCCGCCGCCCGGTTGATCTCGTGGACCCGGTCCTCGAGGCCGTGCATGGCCAGCCGGGGCCGGGTGCCGCCGAAGGTGTTGGTGGTCAGGATGCGGGCACCCGCCCGGGCGTAGGCCTCGTGGCTCTCGCGGACGACCTCGGGGCGGTCCACGTTCCACAGCTCGCCGGCGCCGCCGTCGTCGAGGCCGCGGTCCTGCAGCAGGGTGCCCATGCCGCCGTCCAGGAGGACCGGCGTGGTGCTGCCGAGCAGCTCCGAGAGGCGGCTCATGCCTGCGCCTGCGCGGGTCCGAGGGTGTCCAGGTAGCTCTCGAGCCGCGCCGCCGGCCACTGCTCCTCCAGCTCGGCCACCACGCGGTCCACCACGTCGACGGTGCTGCCCTCGGCCGCGGTCCACGCGCTGCGCGTCCAGCCGGACAGGTAGTCGTCGCTGCCGGTGTCGCCGAGGCGCATCGCGGCCTCGTCGATGGCCTCCTGGAAGCGCGGGGCGAGCGGCGACTTGGTCACCTGGTCGCCCTCGCGGGCCACCACCAGGGAGGGCAGGTCACGCCAGGAGGTCACTTGGTACTCGGGTCGGTCGGTCACGTCGTCACAGTAGTGGGGACGCCCTCGCGGACGCCGTGGGGTCCGGTGGGGGAGACTGGTCGCGGACGTCCGCACGGGGCGTCACCGATGCACGGAAGGGGTCGTGGTGAGCGAGCCGACGCGCTACGTCCACATCGTCGACGACGTGCCCGAGCTCGACGCCCTCGAGCAGGGACCGGTGCTGGTGCACTCGCTCGAGGGCTTCCTGGACGCGGGCAACGCCGCCGGCCTGGCCACCGCGCACCTCCAGGCGCACTCGCCGGGCCGGGTGGTGGCCAGCTTCGACATCGACGCCTTCTTCGACTACCGGGCCCGCCGCCCTCCGATGACGTTCGCCGAGAACCGCTACGAGGGCTACGAGACGCCACGCCTGGTCGTGCGGCTGCACCACGACGCGCTGCACACGCCGTACCTGCTGCTGAGCGGTCCCGAGCCGGACACGCACTGGGAGGCGTTCGCGCTGGCGGTCCGCGCGGTGGTCGAGGCGTTCCGGGTGCGCCTCACGGTGGCGCTGGGTGCCGTACCCATGGCGGTGCCGCACACCCGTCCCGTGATGCTCACCAACCACGCGACCAGCCCGGGCCTGCTCATCGCGGAGAACCTGTGGAAGGGCCAGATCCGGGTGCCCGCCAGCGCGCAGGCGCTGCTCGAGCTGCGCCTGGGCGAGTGGGGCCACCCGGCGATGGGCTTCGTGGCGCACATCCCGCACTACGTGGCTCAGTTCGACTTCCCGGCGGCCGCGGCCACGCTGCTGGAGTCGGTGGAGATCGTCACCGGCCTGGAGTGGCCCCTCGACGAGCTCGACGCGGCCGGTGCGGCCAAGCTGGTGGAGATCGCCGCCCAGATCGAGGACTCGGCCGAGGTCCGCGACGTCGTGGCCGGCCTGGAGCAGCAGTACGACGCGTTCCACCGGCCCGAGGAGGAGGACGCGGACGCCCTGCCGCTGGCCGACGAGCAGGACCTGCCCACCGGCGAGGAGCTCGGCGCCGAGCTCGAGCGCTTCCTGGCCGGCCTCGACCGACCCACCGACCCGGGGGAGTAGACCCGACGTGCCCAGCTCCGCCGACGAGCTCGTCGCCCTGCTCGACCTCGAGACCATCGACGAGAACCTGTACCGAGGCACCCAGCCGGACACCGTGCTGCAGCGTGTCTTCGGCGGCCAGGTGGCCGCCCAGTCGCTGGTGGCCGGCGCCCGCACCGTGGCGCCGCCCCTGACCGTGCACTCGCTGCACAGCTACTTCCTGCGCCCGGGGGACACCGCGGTGCCCATCGTGTACGACGTGGAGCGGATGCGTGACGGGCGCTCGTTCTCCACGCGCCGGGTGGTCGCCCGCCAGCACGGCCGGCCCATCTACTTCATGACCGTGAGCTTCCAGGTGCCCGAGGAGGGGTTCGAGCACCAGGACGCCATGCCGGAGGTGCCCGGACCCGAGCAGGCCATGGACATGGACGAGCTGGCCCGCCGTCGGTGGCCCGACCACGCCGACCGCTGGCTCAACGAGTGGTCGGCCCTGGAGCTGCGGGCCGTCGGGGACTCCCGCCCCGGCGGGGAGCTCGCCTCGCACGAGCAGCCGGCGCGCTCGCGGATCTGGATCCGGGTCAACGGGCGCCTCGACGACGCGGAGCTGACCCACCAGGCGGCGTTCACCTACGCCAGCGACCTGACGCTGCTCGGCTCCACGCTGGTGCCGCACGGCGTGCTGGTCTCCAGCCCCACGCTGCAGTCGGCCTCGCTGGACCACACGATCTGGTTCCACCGGCCGTTCCGCGCCGACGAGTGGCTGCTCTACGACCAGGTGTCGCCCTCCGCGTCCGGGGCGCGGGGCCTGGCCATCGGCCGGGTGTTCGCCCAGGACGGCCGGCTGGTGGCGACCGTCGCGCAGGAGGGGCTCATCCGCCCGCGAGGCTGACCTCGCACCGCTGTCCACGAGCGCTCCTCGCCGATCGAATGACACGCCTGTCATTACCACGCACCTCTCGCATCGGGTGACAGACACGCCGACCCGCGTTACGGTTGTTACGTTCTGAGGTTCGCGGGGTCTGTGTGACTCATGTGGTCTCGACGTCCCCGAGCCGAGGAGACCGGCATGCGCACGACCACCCGCGACCGTTCCCGTGAGCGGTCCTCGGACCGGACCCGACGAGGCGCCCGCACCGCCGTCGCCGCGCTCCTGGCCGGAGCCGTCTCGGTGGGCCTGGGCACCGCCCTCGCCGCGCCGGCCCAGGCGCGGGCGGCCGACGGCCCCGACTACGAGATGCCCTTCCCCTGCGGGGACCTGTGGAACGGCTCCAGCCGACCCACCCACAGCCCCAGCGCGCTGTCCATCGACTGGAACAGGGAGGACGACCTCGGCGCCATGGTCGTCGCGACCGCGCCCGGGGTAGTCACCAGCGTGGTGAACCTGGGCGACCGCAGCTACGGCCGGTACATCATCGTGGACCACGGCGGCGGCCGCACCTCGCTCTACGCCCACCTCAGCGCCTTCTGGTCCACCACGGGCCAGGCCGTCGACCAGGGCACGCCGCTGGGGCTGGTCGGCAGCTCCGGAGGGAGCACCGGTCCGCACCTGCACTTCGAGGAGCGGGTCGACCGGGTCGACCAGCACTCCTACTTCCACCGCCGGTCCTTCACCATGGGCACCACGCTGGCCTCCCGCAACTGCGGCGACGCCCCCGTCGTGGGCGACTGGGACGGCAACGGCAAGGACAACATCGGGGTGCAGCAGCGGACCGCGACCCCGTCGTACTCCCTCAAGCGGCCCGGACGCAGCACCCTGACCGTGCCCTTCGGCTGGCGCAGCGACCAGGCGCTCAGCGGCGACTGGGACGGGGACGGGAAGGTCGAGATCGGCGCCCGCCGGCCGGGACTCATGGCTTTCGTGCTGCGTGCCGCCGACGGCTCCACGCGCACCGTCCCGCTGGGCCGGCTCAGCGACTTCGGGCTGGCCGGCGACTGGAACGGCGACGGGCGCACCGACCTGGGGGTCTGGCACCCCAGCACCCAGGTCTTCACCCTGCGCGCCCACAACGGCACCACGAGGACCGTGACGTTCGGCTCGCTGGGCGACCGCCCCGTGGCAGGGGACTGGAACGGCGACGGCCGCGACGACCTCGGGGTCTTCACCGCGTCCACCGGCACCTTCACCCTGCGCACCGTCACCAGCGGTGGCAGCGTCTCCTACCGCACGGTCTCGCTCGGCGGGTCGGCCAGCCTGCCGGTGGCCGGGGACTGGAACGGCGACGGCACCACCGACCTCGGCGTGTGGAACCCCGCCACCGCGGTGTTCTCGCTCCGCACCACTCGCAGCGACGGCCGTGACGCCGTCGTGCGCACCCGCACCTGGGGCACGCCGCGCGGCTGACGGGTCACCCGGGCGGGTCCGCCGGCGCGTCCGCGGACCCACCCGCCGTCCGGGTGGGGCGCAGGCTGCGCACCACCCCCACGGTGTCGGCCTCGGCCGCGGTCTTGTCCTCGCGGTAGCGCAGCACCCGGGCGAAGCGCAGCGCCATCCCGGCCGGGTACCGGGTGGAGGTCTGGATGCCGTCGAAGGCCACCTCGACCACCTGCTCGGGCCGCACCGTGACGACGTGGGCGGAGCGGGAGACCTCCAGCGCGAGGAAGCGCTCGGTCTGCCAGGTCAGCATCTCGTCGGTCATGCCCTTGAACGTCTTGCCCAGCATCACGAAGCCGCCGTGCTCCGGGTCGCGGGCCCCGAGGTGGATGTTGGACAGCCAGCCCCGGCGCCGTCCGCTGCCCCACTCGACGGCCAGCACGACCAGGTCCAGGGTGTGCCGCGGCTTCACCTTGACCCAGCCCGCACCGCGTCGCCCGGCCTCGTAGGGCACCTCCAGCGACTTCACCACCACGCCCTCGTGCCCGGCGGCCACCACCTCGGTGAACAGCTTCTGGGCCTCGGCCGGGTCGGCGGTGACGGTCCGCGGCACCACCAGGTGGGGCGGCAGTGCGGCCGCGAGGCGTGCGGCGCGCTCGTGACCCGGCGCGTCGACGAGGTCCTCGCCGTCCAGGTGCAGCACGTCGAAGAAGTACGGCGTGAGGGGGACCGTGCGACGCAGGGACTCCACGTCGCCGCGGCTGGCGGTCCGGGCGCCCGTCTCCTGGAACGGTCGGGCCCGGCCCTCGGGGGTCAGCGCGATGGCCTCCCCGTCGAGGACCAGCGTCCGGGCCGGCAGGGCCGCCACCGCCTCCACGACCTCCGGCACCCGCTCGGTGATCTCCTCCAGGCTGCGGGTGAACACGTGGACCCGGCCGTCCAGCTTGTGCACCTGGATGCGGATGCCGTCCAGCTTGCTGTCCACCGCGACCGCCGCCCCGGCCGGCCCGGCCCTGTCCATCGCCGCCTCGACGTCCGGCGCGCTGGAGGCCAGCATGGGACGGACCGGCCGCCCGGGCCGGAGCGTGAAGGCCGCCAGCGCCGCCGACCCGCCCGCCGACCCACCTGCGAGGGCCGCCACCGCCACGGGCAGCGTCGACCCGGCGAACATCGAGGCCCGACGGACCTCGGCCGCGGGCAGCCCGGCGGCCAGCGCGACCGCCTCGACCACCAACCCGTCCAGGGCGCCCTGGCGCAGGCCACCGGTGGCCAGCCCGACCAGGTAGGCCTGCTCGTCGGCGGTGGCCCGCCCGAGGAGGCGCTGCACCAGCTCGGCCCGTCGGGCCTGCGCCCCGGGCCCGGCCACCGCGGCCAGCTCCTCGAAGGTGGCGTGCACCTCGGCCACCTTCAGCGTGGCGGTGGGCGCCGGGTCGGGCAGGTCGCGCAGGCTCCGGTGCCCCAGGCCGGTGCGACGCTGCCGGAGCTCGCCGGAGAGGTAGGCGGTCGCGGTCTCCACCTCCTCCGGCGCGGCCCGGCGCAGCACCTCGGCCAGGGCGGCGGTCTTGGCGGTGCGCGAGCGGGTGGCGCCGATGGTCCGGGACGCCTCGACGAGGTCGGCGAGCAGCATGCGCCTGAGTCTGTACGACGGCACCGACACCTGCGACGTACCCTTGCCGCGTGACGGAGCCCGACGACGCGGCCACCGAGCGCGTCTGGCGACCGGCCTGGCCCTGTGCGGTGGGCACCACGCTGTCGATCCTGCGCAAGGGGAGCCGCGACCCCACCTTCCGGGTCGACCCCGACGGCACGGTCTGGCGGGGCGTGCGCACCCCGGAGGGCCCCGCCTCGTTGCGGATCACCGCCCGGCCCGCCGACGGCGAGGTGCGGGCCACCGCCTGGGGGCCCGGGGCCGAGTGGGTGCTGGACAGCGTCCCGGCCATGCTCGGCGCCGAGGACGACCCCACCGGGTTCGACCCCGCGCACCCGGTGCTGGCCGACGCGCACCGGCGACGTCCGCACTGGCGGGTGTGCCGCACCGGTCGGGTGATGGAGGCGCTGGTCCCGGCCATCATCGAGCAGAAGGTCACCGGCCAGGAGGCGCTCGCGGGCTTCCGGCTGCTGGTGCTGCGCTTCGGCGAGCCGGCTCCCGGGGCCGGCCGGGACAGGGGTCTGTGGGTGCAGCCGTCGCCGGCCACCGTGCGCCTGGTGCCGTCCTGGGAGTGGCTGCGGATGTCGATCGACCCGGCGCGCTCGCGAGCCGTCCTCGCCGCCTGCCAGGTCGCGCCGGCGCTGGAGCGCACCGTGGGCCTGCCCCCCGAGGAGGTGGACCGCCGGCTGCGCTCCCTGCCCGGGGTGGGCGTGTGGACCAGCGCGGAGGTGCGCTTCCGGGCCCACGGCGACGCGGACGCCGTGAGCTTCGGCGACTACCACATCGCCAAGAACGTGGGCTGGGCCCTGACCGGGACCCCCGTCGACGACGACGGCCTGCGCACGCTGCTGGAGCCCTACCGGCCGCACCGCTACCGCGTGCAGCGGCTGGTGGAGCTGGCCGGCCTGCGACGACCCCGGCACGGGCCTCGGATGGCCCCCCGGCGCCACCTGCCGGCCTGAGCCGACCGGGCGCCCGCCCCGGATGACCGGTGCGGGCGCCCGTCTCGCTCAGGCGGTGAGCAGTCCCGGCCAGGTGGTCTCGGTGACCGACCCGCCGGTGACCTCGACGGTGAGCTCCACCCGCTCGGTGCCCTTCTGGTAGAGCACGTACGAGCCCGCCGCGAGGCTCGGGTAGACCAGGGACGGGACCGGGCCCACCGGGGTGGGCCGGGCCACCACCGCGACGTGCGGGTGCTGTCCCGAGGTGCCGGCCGGCGCCTGCGACGGTCGGATCTCCACCTCGGTCCCCGTCATCGCGGTGGGCATCTCGACGACGAGGGCGCCGACGTCGCCCCCGATGTCGAGCATGACCGACCCCTGACCGGCCCACGGGTTCTCGAGGTCCCCGTGGTCGTGCGTGTGCCCGTCGTGCCCGTGGCCGTGCCCTTGGTCGTGGCCGTGCCCCTGGTCGTGCTCGTCGTGCCCGTGGGTCATGACGTCGCCGAGGTCCCGGGCTTGGTCTGGTACCCGCCGTTGGGCACCGCCAGGTACGGGAACTTCTTCAGGAAGTCACCGTTGGGGTTGCGGGTGTTGCTGGTCCCGTCGGTGATGCCCGAGGCGGCGGCGTCCGGGGTGAACCCGGGGTCGACGAGCGGGATGGTCAGGCCGGCGATGGCCCGCAGCTCCACGGTCGTCACGTCGTCGATGACCCGGCGACCGTTCGGGAAGCCGGCCGGGTCGCCGGCCACCAGGCCCAGCACGTTCGGGGACTTCGACGGCGGGATCGCCACGTTGAGCCGCAGCATGTCGGCCTCCACCGGCCCGGTGTAGTTCTGGAAGCCGGGGACCACGCCCTCCGGGATGCCGGTCAGCAGGATCGCGTTCAGGTCGGCCCGCGGCTTGGTGTAGGCCGCCAGCTTCGGGAACACGCCGGGGTAGAGGACCGGCAGCAGCGCGGCCAGCTCGGGCCGGTTCACGTACTTCGCGTACGCCGAGTCCTTCTGCGGTGCGCGGAAGTTCCACTTGTCCTTCTCGGCCATCGGGATCAGCACCTCGTTGACCAGCGGGTTGCCCAGCCGCGAGACCTGCTGCCAGGGACCGTGGCCCTCGGACTTCCCGGTCTTGGGGTCGAGGATCCGGGACTTGCGCCGGTAGGCGTTGGCGTAGACGCCGATGGTGGCGTCCGCGGCCAGGGGGTCGGTCGGCTTGTCGCGGTGCCGGGTCAGGTCCCCGATGGGCACCTGGATGGCGATCGAGTGCACGTTGAACGTCTTGGTCGCGTCCACCCCGAGCGCGTCGGCGGTCGGGATGAGGTGCAGCGACTGGAACGGCCGCAGCGTGCCGAGGTCGAAGATGCTGCCGAGGTCGACGTGGAAGCCCTCCGCGCGCTGACCGGCGAAGAAGGTGCGCGAGCCCACCTTGTGCACGGCCTGCTGGGCCAGGTGGGCGTAGTTCGGGGTGCTGCGCGGGCCGATGTTGTTGGGCGGGACGGTGAGGCCCCGGGCCAGGACCCGCGGCTCGGCTGCCCGCCACGTCACGCGACACCGTGTAGTACTGCGGCCGGTTCCAGGTGGTGTCGTGGATGTCGGTGATCGGGCCGGTGTTGTAGAGGAACGTCTTCTTGTTGCGGATCTTGGTGGTGAAGCGGAACCGGTAGGTCACGTCCGGCTGGGCGTCCCTGCCGTGCGAGACGTGGATGGCGTAGGTGACGTCGTCCGCGAACTCGTAGAAGTTGGGCCCGCCGTCCGGCTTCTGCAGCGGGATGAAGTTGGCGATGAGGGTGACGTAGCCGGGCCGGTCAGGGCTGACGAAGGCGTAGACGTCGGTGTTGTCGGCGACCGGGTCCTTGGAGATCTCCGGTGCTTCGCGGTGTGAGGACATGGGTCACTTCCCTGCTGCGTTGAGGAGGCGGTGGACGAGGTCGCGGTCGTGCACGACGACCTCGCGCTCACCGACCAGCAGGGTGACCTCGTCGGAGTGGGGGTCGGTGACGTGGGCGACGACGGACTCGTCGGCCGCGCCGGTGCTGCGCCGGGTCTCGCCGGCGAAGGCGGCACCCGGTACGACGGCGGAGGCGCCGACGGCGGCGGCCCCCGCACCTGCGACGCCGAGGAATCGGCGTCGGGAGGAGTTGCTCATGGAAGGTTGACCTCTCGCTTGCAACGGGGCCCGCTGCCGCGCGAGGACGCGTGGCAGGGGGCCGGAAAGGGAGCCGACGACTACCCGCACGCAGTCGGTATGACGGGATTCACAGTAGGCATTCGCGGCCTTCGAGCACCCGGATGGGTGGGAGTTTTTGCCTTTTGTCTCAGTGGGAGGACGTTCGGTAGATGCTCCTGTACGGCGTGGCCTCGAGCGGCCGTACGGCCCGCCGTACCAGGTCGTCAGCCGCGCAGCGAGCGGGGCAGCAGCCCGGACTCCAGCACCCGGGTGCGCAGCGGGCGCACCAGCTCGTGCAGGCGCCGGGTGCCGTCGGGACCCAGGTGCGCCCAGCCCTCGAGGGCGAGCCGGTCGGTGTCGTCCTCCACGGCCTGGCGGGCCGACCGGCCCACCTCGGTGAGTGCTCCCTCGGCGTCGAGCCATCCGCGCTGCCGCAGCCGCTCGGCGGCGGCGTCGTACTCCTCCTCCGACCAGCCCCGGGTCTTGCGCAGGAAGCCGGTCGTGGAGGACCACAGGCCCCCGAGGACGGTGGCCTCGACCGGGTCCAGCCCGGCCACCTGCAGCACGGCCACGTGCCCGTCCCCGCGGTGCTCGCGCAGGAGGGTGGCCGCGTGCCACAGGGCCAGCAGGTCGTCCTCGGGCCAGGGCAGCTCGGCGTGCGCGGCGTACAGCGGGCGACCCGGCGCGTGCAGCCCCTCGCAGGCGGTGCGGGCCAGGGCCAGCGCCTCAGCGACGTCGGGGGCGCCCAGCAACCGCTCCAGGGCCGCGGCCATCCCGGTGCGACGGGCGGCGACCATCTGCTCCGGGGTGACCTTCTCCCAGGCCGCCGGCAGCGCTGCCTGCACCAGCCACGGGGCGAAGACGTAGAACGTCGCGACCGTCACGCCCGGGCCGACCGCTCCCAGGGCCGCGGCGCGGGAGGGGAAGTAGGCCAACCGGGCGTCCAGGCCCAGCCCGACGTGCTCGGCGGCGACCTCGGGCGCGAAGTAGCCGACCACGTGCAGCACCTCCAGGTCGCCCCAGGCCCGGCGTGACGCAGCAGTCAGGTCGTCGTCCATGCGCTGACCCTAGACGGAGCCGTAGACCGGACCCGTAGACGGACATGGGCGGGGACGGCAGGATGCGTGCAGCAGTGGCCCACGACACACGCACAGGAGCCGACCCATGCGCAGCACCATGCAGGACTTCCCCCTGACCATCGGCACGATCCTGCGCCACGGCAGCGACGTGCACGGGGACGGACGGGTCGTCACCGCCACCGCGGACGGCTCCCGGTCGCAGACCTACGCCGAGCTCGGGGTGCGGGCCGCACGCCTGGCCAACGCCCTGCGGGGGCTGGGGGTCTCGGGCGACGACCGGGTCGGCACGTTCGCCTGGAACAACGCCGAGCACCTCGAGACCTACCTCGCCGTGCCCGCCATGGGGTCGGTGCTGCACACCCTCAACATCCGGCTGTTCCCGGAGCAGCTGACCTACATCGCCAACCACGCCGAGGACTCGGTGGTCGTGGTGGACGACTCGCTCGTCGACCTGTTCGCCCGCCAGCTGCCCACCTTCACCACCGTGCAGCACGTGCTGGTGGCCGGGCCGCACGCCGCCACGGCCGACCTGGACGCCCTGCGGGCCGGCGGCAAGCAGGTGCACCTCTACGAGGACCTCCTGGCCGCGGCCGACGACACCTACGACTGGCCCGACCTGGAGGAGCGGGACGCGGCGGCCATGTGCTACACCTCCGGCACCACGGGCAACCCCAAGGGCGTGGTCTACAGCCACCGCTCGGCCTACCTGCACTCGATGGCGGTCGGCCTCGGCATCGTGGGCGGGCTGACCTGGACCGACCGCGTGCTCCCGATCGTTCCGATGTTCCACGCCAACTCCTGGGGGCTGGCCTACGCCGCGGTGATGACCGGAGCCTCGCTGGCCATGCCCGACCGGTGGCTGCAGGCCGCGCCGCTGTGCCGCTTCATGCAGGAGGCCCGGCCGACGGTCTCCGGTGCGGTGCCCACGGTGTGGAACGACGTGCTCTCCCACCTGGACGCGCACCCGGAGATCGACCTGTCCGAGCACCTGAGGCTGGTGCTGTGCGGGGGCTCGGCCGTGCCCGTCTCCCTGCAGAAGGCGCTCGAGGAGAGGCACCGCATCCACGTGGTGCAGGCGTGGGGCATGACCGAGACCTCCCCGGTGGCCTCGGTGGCGCGGCCCCCGCTGGACGTCTCCGGCGAGGAGGAGTGGCGTTACCGGGGCGGGCAGGGCCGCCTGCTGCCCGGGGTGGTGGGACGGATCGTGGGCGAGGGCGGCCAGGTGCTGCCCCGCGACGGCGAGGCCGTCGGCGAGCTGGAGGTCCGCGGCGCCTGGGTGACCGCGTCGTACTACAAGGACGACGACCCGGAGAAGTTCCGGGACGGGTGGCTGCGCACCGGGGACGTCGGGAAGCTCGACCACCTGGGGTACCTGACCCTGACCGACCGGTCCAAGGACGTCATCAAGTCCGGGGGCGAGTGGATCTCCTCGGTCGACCTGGAGAACGCGCTGATGGCCCACCCGGACGTGCTGGAGGCCGCGGTGGTGGGCATCCCCGACGAGAAGTGGGCCGAGCGGCCGCTGGCCTCGGTGGTGCTGCGCGAGGGTGCGTCGGTCACCCCCGCGGAGCTGCGCGACTTCCTGGCCACCTCGGTGGCGAGGTGGCAGCTCCCGGACGCCTGGGCCTTCATCGAGGCCGTCCCGCGCACCTCGGTGGGCAAGTTCGACAAGAAGGTCATCCGGCGCTGGTACGCCGACGGCGAGCTGGAGGTCTCCTCGGCCCGCGACTGACCCCGTGCGGCCCGGGCGGCTGCCTCGACCCGGTCATGGCGCTAGGATGGATCGCAGCACCGGCGCCGGGGGGCGTGGCTGGACCAGGGCGTACCGTCCTGGCGCCCGGTGACACGGTCGTCCACCCCGGCGACCGTGGGCTCCACAGCACGAGCGGGCCCCACCGCACGACGGGCCCGCGACCCGGCGGCCTCCGAGCCGCTGCGTGGGGCCGCGTCCCGCCGGGGACCAGCCGACCCCTCGCGGGTCGAGGTCCACCACCTGCCCAGCAGCCGGCCGGTGGGCAGGGGCTCGACCCCCGGCCACGACGAGCGTCCCGGGGGACCGCAGCAGAAGGAGAAGCAGTGGCTCGACGAGGCCAGCGCCCGGCGGACGCCCGCCGTGGCGGCACCCGCACGCAGCGTCGCGTCCGGGACCTCGACAACGAGGGCATCCTGCCGGTCCTGGCCCGCGCGGTGCGCGAGGTCGAGACCGCGGTCCAGCGGGGCGCGGTGATGCCCTCGGTCCGCACCAAGTTCCAGGTCGTCGCCCTGCTGGTGCGCGAGGAGCGCACCCGGACCAAGGCCGACCCGGACATCACCGAGCCCCGCCGCGCCGAGCAGCTCAAGCGCCTCGACGGCGTCGCCACCATCCTGGCCAAGAGCGCGGCCCGCGACACCAGCCTGCTGGTCCTCCTCGCCGAGGACGCGGCGCTCTCCGAGGCCGGGCGAACGCTGAAGCGGTCGATGCAGGAGGCGGCCGGCGTCGAGCCGGACCCCCTCCCGGCCCCGTCGGACGAGCCCGCGGCACCGGGGCCCGGCGCCGAGCGCAGGGTCGTCCCGCAGTCCGTCATCTCCCGCCAGCTCGCCAACCCCTTCCTGGCCCCCGACTTCAGCACCGCCGCCCAGAGCCGGTCGAACCCACGGCTGCTGGCCGGCTGGGAGCTGCTGGGCCCGCTGCTGCGCTCGTTCGAGACCGCCGGCAGCGGCGCGTCGGCCTGCATGCAGCTGCCCGAGCCCGCCTCGCGGCGCGCCCCCGGCGGGCTCGAGCTGATGCCGCACCAGGCCCAGGTCGTGGCCGCCGCGAAGGCCGGCCACCGGACGTTCCTGCTGGCCGACGAGCCGGGCCTCGGCAAGACCGCCCAGGCCCTCCTGGCCGCCCAGGCCGCGGGCGCCTACCCGTTGCTGGTGGTGGTGCCCAACGTGGTGAAGACGAACTGGGCGCGCGAGGCGGGGCTGTGGACCCCGAACCGTCCCGCCACCGTCATCCACGGCAACGGCGACTCCATCGACGGGTTCGCCGACATCGTCGTCATCAACTACGAGGTGCTGGACCGGCACGTCGGCTGGCTGGGGGAGCTCGGCTTCAAGGGGATGGTCGTCGACGAGGCGCACTTCATCAAGAACAAGTCCTCGCAGCGCTCCCAGCACGTCCTGCACCTCTCCGAGCGCATCCGGTCGCGGATCTCCCGGCCGCTGCTGATGGCGCTGACCGGGACGCCCCTCATCAACGACATCGAGGACTTCCTGAGCATCTGGCAGTTCCTGGGGTGGATCGACGACAAGAAGCCGCTCGCCCAGCTGATGGACGCCCTGGAGGAGAACGGGCTGACCCCCGTGGACCCCGGGTTCTACCGGGCCGCACGCTCCAGCGTCATCGAGCTGGGCATCGTGCGCCGCCGCAAGGTCGACGTGGCCGCGGACATCCCGGCCCGGCGCATCGCGGACCTGCCCGTCGAGCTCGACGACGACGCCGGCCGGTCCATCCGGGCCTCGGAGCGGACCCTGGCCAAGCGCCTGGTGGCGCGCTACGAGAGCGCCCTGGCCACCCGTACGTCGGGTCGCGTGGTCGACGGCATCGACCACGAGCTGGTCCGCCGGGTGGCGACGTGGGAGCGCGAGGACACCACCAGCACCTCGGAGGAGAACGTCTTCTCGATGATGCGCCGCATCGGCCAGGCCAAGGCCGGGCTGGCCGCGGACTACGCCGCCCAGCTGGCCCGCAACGTGGGCAAGGTCGTGTTCTTCGCCAAGCACGTCGACGTCATGGACGTGGCGGAGGAGACCTTCGCCAAGCGGGGCATCCGGTCCTCCTCCATCCGTGGTGACCAGACGCCGGCCGCTCGCCAGCGCAACATCGACGCCTTCGTCAACGACCCGGAGGTGGCCGTCGTGGTCTGCTCCCTGTCGGCGGCCGGCGTCGGCCTCAACCTGCAGGTGGCCTCCAACGTGGTCCTGGCCGAGCTCTCCTGGACCGACGCCGAGCAGACCCAGGCCATCGACCGGGTGCACCGCATCGGGCAGGCCGAGCCGGTCACCGCCTGGCGGATCATCGCCGCGCAGACCATCGACACCCGGATCGCCGAGCTCATCGACAGCAAGGCCGGGCTCGCGGCGCGCGCCCTGGACGGCTCGGACGAGGAGGTGTCCTCCTCGGCCGACCTGCAGCTGGAGGCCCTGGTCACGATGCTGACCGAGGCCCTCACCGACGTCTGAGTCAGCTCCGCAGGTAGGAGGCGCCGTTGACGTCGATGATGGTGCCGGAGGAGAACATCGCGCCGGGAGAGGCCAGCCACAGCACCGCGGCCGCGACCTCCTCCGGCGTGGCCACCCGGCCGAACGGCGACTGCGCCCGGACCGCGTCCCCGCCCTCGCCGTCCAGGACCTCGCGAGCCATCTCGGTCTGGACGAAGCCGGGGGCGACCGTCCCGACCGAGATGGCGTGCGGCGCCAGGGCCAGCGCCATCGACTGGCCGAAGGCGTTCATCCCGGCCTTGGACGCGCCGTAGGCCGGACAGGCCGGCTCGCCACGGAACGCGCCCCGGCTCGACACGTTGACCACCGCACCGCCCCCGACCGCCCGCAGGTGGGGGACCGCGCAGAAGGTGGCGTTGGCGGCCCCGACGAGGTTGGTGCCCAGCGTCCGGCTCCACGCCGCCTGCCACTCCTCGTAGGTCGAGTCCAGCGGCGGGTGGGCCAGGAACACCCCGGCGTTGTTGACCAGCACGTCGAGCCGGCCCAGCCCCTGCGCCGCCTCCTCGACGGCCGCCCGCACGGCCTCCGCGTCGGTCAGGTCGGCCCGGACCACCACGTGGCCGTCCCCGGTCAGGGAGCCGCGCACCGCCTCGGCCTGCTCGGTGGAGCGGCCGTGGTGGACCGCGACGCGGTCACCCTGGGCGGCGAACGCTCGTGCCACCGCGGCCCCGATGCCGCGGGAGGCACCGGTCACCAGCACCCCGCGGCGTACGGGGGGATGGTCGCGTTCCCCCTCGTGGCCGGTCTCGCGGCTGGTCTCGTGGCCTTTCTGCGGGCTGGTCTCGTGGCTGGTCCGGAGGTGGTCCTGGTGGCTCGTCATGCCGCTCATCCTGCCGCCCGGGTGCGGCAGACTGGCCGGATGGTGGAGACGGTCACCCCCGACGGACCCGGCGACCCCGGCAGCGCGCTCGCGGACGCCGCCCGGCTGCTGCACGACTTCAACGTGGAGTACGACGAGCCCGCTCCGGCGCCCGACGTGCTGGCGGCCCGTCTGACCACCCTGGTCGGCGAGGCGCTGGTGGTCTCGCTGGCCCGGCTGCCCGGCACGGGGGAGCCCGTCGGCGTGTCCGTGCTGCGGCTGCAGCCGTCGCTGTGGAGCGAGGGCCAGGAGGCCTACCTCGCCGAGCTGTACGTCGTCCCGGGCCGGCGTGGCCAGGGGTTCGGCCGCGAGCTGCTGGCCGGGGCGCTGCGGGTGGCCGTGGAGCGGGGCGCCGACTACGCGTTCCTGGTCACCAGCGAGGACGACGAGCGGGCGCAGCGGGTCTACGAGGCGGCCGGCTTCCGACGTACGGAGGGCGAGGACGGCCCGCTCATGCTGGCCTACGAGCGCGACCTGCCCTGAAGCAGGGGACGCGAAGCGGGAGCAGGGACGCAGGCCTAGAGCAGGGGGCGCAGGGGGGCGAGCACCAGCTCGGTGAACTTCCGGTGGATGCCGCGGGCCTCCCAGTGCTCGGCGGTCAGCTCCACGCAGTTGGACAGGTCGGTGGCGTAGATCCGCTCCATCTCGGCCGCGAACGCGGCGTCGATGAGCTCGACGTTGATCTCGTAGTTGCCGGTCATCGACAGCCGGTCGATGTTCGCCGTGCCCACCGTGGACCACCGGCCGTCGATGGTGGAGGTCTTGGCGTGCACCATCGCGTCCTGGAAGCGGAAGATCCGCACCCCGGCGGCGAGCATCTCGCCGTAGTACCCCCGCGACAGCCAGTCGGCCACCACGTGGTTGGACACCGCGGGCACGAGCAGCCGGACGTCGACCCCGCGGCGGGCGGCCTGCTCGATGGCCGCCACGAAGTCCGGGTCGGGGATGAAGTAGGCGTGGGTCATCCAGATGTGGTGGGAGGCCCGGTTGATGGCCTCGAGGTACATCGACCGGATCGGGAACATCCACTGCCGGGGCACGTTGCGGTGCACCCGGATGCGGGGCTCCCAGTCCGAGACCGTCTCCAGCAGCAGCGGCCGGATGCCCGGGCGCGGCCGCCGGTGGGCGTTGAAGAAGTCCGCGAAGGCCCGCTTGAGGTCCCACACGCCCGGGCCGGTGATCTTGACGTGCGTGTCGCGCCACTCGGTGGCGTAGGCCGACCCGATGTTGTAGCCGCCGACGAATCCCACGTGGTCGTCGACCACCAGGATCTTGCGGTGGTCGCGGCCGTAGCGGCGCAGGTCGAAGAAGCGCCAACCGGCGTTGTAGAGCGGGTACTCCAGGACCTTCAGGCGGGGCCCGAACCGCTTGAACAGCGGGGAGACCACCAGGTTGGCGAAGCCGTCGTAGACGACGTAGACCTCGACGCCCCGTCCGGCCGCGTCGGAGAGGGCCCGCTTGAAGCGCTCGCCGGTCTCGTCGCCCTTCCAGATGTAGGTCTCGAAGAGGATCTGGTGCTCGGCCTGTGCGATGGCGTCCAGCATGTCGTCGTACAGGTCGGTGCCGAAGGTGTAGGTCGTGATCGTGCCCTCGCCGATGGTGACCTCGGCGGGCGGCGTCACCGGGAACGGCTTGTGCTTCTTGCCCCGGCGCCGGTAGGAGTCCACCAGCGACAGCAGCAGGACCAGGACCACCTGGAGTCCGAGCAGGGCGAGCACGGTCCGCTTGCCGAGCTCGGCCAGCGAGCCACCGCCGACCCCGCGCCAGAGCCGCTCCCCGAGCCGGTGCCGCAGCGGGCGAGGAGGGGTGCGCACGAGCGAAACCTATCCTGTCGGTGGCGGGTCGTAGGCTTCGCAGCATGAGGCCCGTGACCGATCTGCAGCGCCGGGTGGCGCCGTTCGAGGTGGTGTCCGACTACGTCCCCTCGGGCGACCAGCCGACCGCCATCAAGGACATCGAGCGACGCATCACGGCGGGGGAGAAGGACGTCGTCCTGCTCGGCGCCACCGGCACCGGCAAGACCGCCACGGTGGCCTGGGCGGTGGAGAAGCTGCAGCGGCCCACCCTGGTCATGCAGCCCAACAAGACGTTGGCCGCGCAGTTCGCCAACGAGCTGCGCCAGCTCCTGCCCAACAACGCCGTGGAGTACTTCGTCTCCTACTACGACTACTACCAGCCCGAGGCGTACGTCCCCCAGACCGACACCTACATCGAGAAGGACTCCTCGATCAACGAGGAGGTCGAGCGGCTGCGGCACTCCGCGACGGCCTCGCTGCTGACCCGGCGCGACGTGATCGTGGTCTCGACCGTGTCCTGCATCTACGGCCTCGGCACCCCCCAGGAGTACGTCGACCGCATGGTCCGGCTCAAGGTCGGGCCAGGAGCAGGACCGTGACTCCCTGCTGCGCCAGCTCGTCGAGATCCAGTACACGCGCAACGACATGGCCTTCACCCGCGGCACGTTCCGGGTGCGCGGCGACACCCTCGAGGTGTTCCCGGTCTACGAGGAGCTCGCGATCCGCATCGAGTTCTTCGGCGACGAGGTCGAGCGGCTGATGACGCTGCACCCGCTGACCGGGGAGGTGGTGACCGAGGACGAGGAGCTGCACATCTTCCCCGCCACGCACTACGTCGCCGGCCCGGAGCGCATGGAGCGGGCCATCCGCGGCATCGAGCTCGAGCTGGAGGACCAGCTCGCCGTGTTCGAGAAGCAGGGCAAGCTGCTGGAGGCCCAGCGGCTGCGGATGCGCACCACCTACGACGTGGAGATGATGCGGCAGGTCGGCTCGTGCTCGGGCATCGAGAACTACTCCATGCACATCGACGGCCGCCAGCCCGGGTCGGCGGCCAACTGCCTGCATCGACTACTTCCCCGAGGACTTCCTGCTGGTCGTCGACGAGTCCCACGTCGCCGTCCCGCAGATCGGCGGGATGTACGAGGGCGACATGTCCCGCAAGCGCAACCTGGTCGACCACGGCTTCCGGCTGCCCAGCGCCATGGACAACCGGCCGCTGAAGTGGGAGGAGTTCCTGGAGCGCATCGGCCAGACCATCTACCTCTCCGCGACCCCGGGCGACTACGAGCTGGCCAAGGTCGGCGGCGAGGTCGTCGAGCAGATCATCCGGCCCACCGGGCCTGATCGACCCCGAGGTGATCGTCAAGCCCACCAAGGGCCAGATCGACGACCTGATCCACGAGATCAACGTGCGCACCGAGAAGAACGAGCGGGTCCTGGTCACCACGCTGACCAAGAAGATGTCCGAGGACCTCACCGACTACCTGCTCGAGGCCGGCATCCGCACCCGCTACCTGCACAGCGAGGTCGACACCCTGCGGCGCATCGAGCTGCTGCGCGAGCTGCGGCTCGGGCCAGTACGACGTGCTGGTCGGCATCAACCTGCTGCGCGAGGGCCTCGACCTGCCCGGAGGTGTCGCTGGTGGCGATCCTGGACGCCGACAAGGAGGGCTTCCTGCGCTCGGACAAGTCGCTGATCCAGACCATCGGCCGGGCGGCGCGCAACGTGTCCGGCCAGGTGGTGATGTACGCCGACAAGGTCACGCCCTCGATGGAGAAGGCGATCGACGAGACCAACCGCCGCCGCGAGAAGCAGGTCGCGTACAACACCGCCCACGGCGTCGACCCGCAGCCGCTGCGCAAGAAGATCGCCGACATCACCGAGATGCTCGCCCGCGAGGACGAGGACACCGCCGAGCTGCTGGGCTGGCGGCCGGGCGGCAGCAGTCCCGCGGCAAGGCGCCGGTGCCGGGGCTGTCGTCCCGGTCGAGCCGGCAAGCACGCCGCCGAGCTGGCCGGCATGCCGTCCAGCGACCTGGCCGAGCTGGTGCAGTCGCTGACCGAGCAGATGCACACCGCGGCCGCCGAGCTGCAGTTCGAGCTCGCGGCCCGGCTGCGCGACGAGATCCAGGACCTCAAGCGGGAGCTGCGGCAGATGGTCGAGGCCGGCGCCCGCTGAGGCCCGGCGCTCGGGGGGTCGCCGCGGGTGCCGGTGGGGCTCAGTCCTCGTCCGGGTCGGACGGCTCGGCCGGCCGACGCTCGAGCTGGCGCCGGACCCCTTCTCCAGCCGACGCTCGAGCCGACGCTGCTCCTCGGCGATCAGCCCCTCACGGTTGAGCAGGAAGCGGAGCGCGTAGCCGCCGGTGCCGAGCATCACGAAGAGCGGCCACGGGAACGACGGCTCGAAGCCCCGGGGGCCGAACGAGGTGGCGACCCAGATCGTCCAGCAGATCAGGGTGGGGACCAGGGCGCCGATGAGGGCCTGCCGGCGCTCGCTCTCGAAGCGGGCCACCGCCTGGCGGCGCAACGCCTGCGGGTCCCGCAGCACCAGCTCGTCCCGGCTGGTGGCCGCGGCGGCGGTCGGCACCAGGTCCGCGAGCAACGGGGGCAGCTCCCCGAGGGTCTTCGCGGCCTGCACGGCCCCGATCCGCTCGTCGTACTCCTCACGGGTCAGCCGACCCTCGGCGTACGCCTCGGCCAGCACGTCCTGGACGAGGTCGCGGTCCCGGTGCGAGGCTCGCAGCTGCGGCGGACGCGCTCGGCGGGGGTCCTGGGTGAAGTGCTCCCAGGGGCGCCTGGGGAACGCAGAGCTCATGGCAGCGAGTGTAGGTACCCAGGGAGGTTCGGACATGGCTCGTGAGGTGCAGGTGACCATCGACTGCGGCGACCCGGCGTCGCTCGCCGCGTTCTGGGCGGAGGCCCTCGGCTACGTCGTCGCGCCGCCACGCCCGCGGGGTTCGACACCTGGGGCGAGGCGCTGGACGCCTGGGGCGTGCCGCCGAGGACGGCGCAACGACCGCTCGGCGGCGGTCGACCCGGACGGCGCGGGGCCGCGGGTGTTCCTGCAGAAGGTGCCCGAGGGGAAGACCGCCAAGAACCGCCTGCACCTCGACGTCCGCGCGGCTCCCGGCCTGGTGGGCGAGGAGCGGATGGCCGCCCTGGAGGCGGAGGCGGAGCGGCTGGGCGCCCTGGGTGCCGTCCGCGTGCAGCGCCACGAGCCGGGCGGGCTGGACGCCGGCCACCTCGTCATGCGCGACCCCGAGGGCAACGAGTTCTGCCTGGACTGAGGCCCCGACCGGGCCGACGGAGGTGGACCGGGCGCGGGACGCAGGGTCAGCGCCGCAGCAGCCGGCCGACCGCGGGGACGAGCACGAGCATGGCGCACACCCGGATGACCTGGACCGCGAGCACGTAGGTGACGTCCGACCCGCTGTCGGCGGCCGTGGCCAGCACCGCGAACAGCCCGCCCGGCGTGGTGGCGAGGTACGCCGTCAGCCGGTCGATGCCGGTCACCCGGCTCAGCAGCACGCCCAGCAGCCCGCAGGCCACGATGACGGCGACGATGAGGGCCGTGGCCAGCGGCAGCAGGCGGGCGATGCTGCGCAGGCTGGCGCGGGTGAACCGCAGCCCCACGCGGACGCCGACCAGGGCGTAGCCCAGGTCCTCCAGCGCGCCGGGCACGGTCACCTCGCCCAGGACGCCGCTGGCCGAGAGCAGGGCGGCCACCAGCATCGGACCCAGCAGGGCGGTGGCAGGGGCGGTGAGCGCCCGTTGCAGCAGCAGCCCGGCGCCCACCGCGAGGAGCGTGAACACCAGGTCCGGCAGCCACCGCGTGGGCCCCGTCGAGACGGTCCCGGCGCCGTGCGGGGGGTGGAAGACGACACTGGTGACCACCGGCATCGCCAGCAGCACCAGCAGCACCCGCAGGTACTGCACGACCGTGACCACCCGGTCGTCGGCGCCCAGCTCGCGGGCCAGCGCCACGATGCCGGACGCCCCGCCCGCGACCAGGGCGAAGGCGCCCGTGGCGGGTGAGACGTCGCGGTGCAGGGCGAGCAGCCGGCCCGCGGCGAGGCTGATCACCAGGGTGCCCAGCGTCACCAGGACCACCGAGGGCCAGTCCGCGGCGAGCCGGGCCAGGGTGGAGACCTGGACCAGGGACCCGATGACCGCCCCGACGAGGCCCTGGCCCAGCCGGGCCGCCAGCGGCGGCACCTCGAGCGCCTCACGGGCGGTCAGCGCGTAGGCCATGCCCCCCAGCAGCGAGCCGAACAGGACCGGTGAGGGCAGCGACAGCAGCGAGAGCAGCAGGCTGGCCAGCACGGTGACCACGCCGACGACCAGCCAGGACCGGGCGCGGTCGGGGGAGGGCGGCCACCGTCCCCAGGCTAGGCGCCGCAGTTGGCCGGGGGCGCCGCGGTCTGCCAGACTGTGCGCGTTGGAGGGGAGTATTCCTTCGCAGCGGTGTCGTCAGTACGGTCGTGGCCCCCGGGTCCGGCCCGGTGCCGTTGGTCCGCGCCAGGGTGGCGTGGGCGGAAGAGACCTCCGGAAGATGGCTCAAACGCGCCCGCGCCCGCGGGTGCCGTCGGCGTACTCCGGAAGGCCACCACTGTGGACATTGCCCCCTGGATCTGGTGGACCACCATCATCGTGACGGTGTCGGTCCTCCTCTTCGACATCGTGGTCATCGGCCGCCGCCCCCACGAGCCCACGATGAAGGAGGTCTCGCTCAACCTGGCCTTCTACGTGGGCCTCGCCGTCGTGTTCGGGATCGGCGTGTGGGTCACTGGCCGGGCACGACTACGGGGTGCAGTTCTTCGCCGGCTGGCTGACCGAGTACTCGCTGTCGATCGACAACCTCTTCATCTTCATCATCATCATGGCCAAGTTCGGGGTGCCCCGGAAGTACCAGCAGGAAGCGCTGATGGTCGGCATCGTGCTGGCGCTGGTCATGCGGGCGATCTTCATCTTCGTGGGCGCCGCGGCCATCAACAACTTCAGCTGGATCTTCTACCTCTTCGGTCTCTTCCTCGTCTGGACGGCGTTCAAGCTGGCCAAGGAGGGCTCCAACGACGACGACGAGTACGAGGAGAACCGCCTCATCAAGCTGGTCGAGAAGCGCTTCCCCGCCACCGACCAGTGGCACGGCATCAAGGTCGTCGTCAAGGAGAACGGCTCACGGGTCGTCACCCCGATGTTCCTGGTGATCATCGCCCTGGGCACCACCGACCTGCTGTTCGCCCTGGACTCGATCCCGGCCATCTACGGCCTCACCCAGGAGCCGTACCTGGTGCTGACGGCCAACATCTTCGCGCTGATGGGGCTGCGACAGCTCTACTTCCTCATCGGCGGACTGCTGCAGCGGCTGGTGTACCTCTCCTACGGCCTGGCCGTGCTGCTCGGCTTCATCGGCCTCAAGCTCATCCTGCACGCCATGCACGAGAACGAGCTGCCGTTCGTCAACGGGGGCGAGCACATCGAGTGGGCGCCCGACATCCCGATCCTCGTCTCGCTGGGCGTGATCGTCGGGATCCTGGCCGTCACCACCGTGGCGAGCCTGGTCGCCTCCGCCCGCGGCGTGGAGGGCAGCAGCCCGTTGGCCGCGGCCCTCGACGAGGGCGACGAGGCGGAGCACGACGAGCAGCCGGTGACCTCCGCGTCACCGCGCCGGGGCCGCCCGGCATGATGGGACGACCAACGCGACGCCCTCGGAGCCCCGGGGCGTCGCCCGAGCAGCGGGGGAGGTCGGCGTGCGCGTGGCCCTGCTCTCCTACCGCAGCAAGGAGCACTGCGGCGGCCAGGGCGTCTACGTCCGGCACCTGAGCCGGGAGCTGGTGGCGCTGGGCCACGAGGTCGAGGTGTTCTCCGGCCAGCCCTACCCGGTGCTCGACCCCGGGGTGCGGCTGAGCGAGGTGCCCAGCCTGGACCTCTACCGGGAGCCGGACCCGTTCCGCACCCCGCGTCCCGGGGAGCTGCGCGACCTCGTCGACGTGCTCGAGGTCGCGACGATGTGGACCGCGGGCTTCCCCGAGCCCCGCACGTTCAGCCTGCGGGCGGCCCGGCTGCTGCGCGAGCGGCTCGCGGACTTCGACGTGGTGCACGACAACCAGACGCTGGGCACCGGGCTGCTGGCCGTGGAACGGGCGGGGCTGCCGGTGGTGACCACCATCCACCACCCCATCACCTTCGACCGGCGGGTCGACCTGGCCGCGGCCCGGACCTGGCGCCGGCGGCTCACCCTGCGCCGCTGGTACGGCTTCCTGCGCATGCAGGCCCGGGTGGCCCGCAGCGCCCGCTCCGTGCTCTGCCCCTCGGCCAGCTCGGCCGCCGACGTGGTGCGCGACTTCGGCGTGGACCCCGCTCGCATCCGGGTGGTGCCGCTGGGGGTGGACGAGGTGTTCGCCCCGCCCACGCAGCCGCGGGTGCCCGGCCGCATCGTGGCCATGGCGAGCGCCGACACGCCCATGAAGGGCATCGGCACCCTGCTGGAGGCCTTCGCCAAGCTGCGCACCGAGCGCGACGTCGAGCTGGTCCTGGTGAGCAGGCCCGTGCCCGGTGGCGCCACCGAGCAGATCGTCGAGAGGCTCTCCATCGCCGGGTCGGTCCGGTTCGTGCACGGCCTGTCCGACGCGGAGGTGGCCGCGGTGCTGGGGTCGGCCGAGATCGCCTGCGTGCCGTCGCTCTACGAGGGGTTCTCGCTGCCCACGGTGGAGGCGATGGCCTGCGAGACCCCGCTGGTCGTGAGCCGGGCCGGCGCCATCCCGGAGGTCGTCGGTCCCGAGGGGTCGTGCGCGGACCTGGTCACCCCCGGTGACGTCGGCGAGCTCGAGGCCGCCCTGGCCGCGCTGCTGGACGACCCCGACCGCCGTACCCGGATGGGACGGGAGGGCCGCCGGCGCGCGCTGTCGGAGTTCAGCTGGCGCGCCGTGGCCGAGGCCACCGCGGCGACGTACGCACGGGCGGTCGAGGAGCGGCGCGACGGGCGCCGCGAGGAAGGAGCACCACCATGCTGACGGTCGGGTTCGAGCGGCTGGGACTGCAGCCCGGGGACCGCGTGCTGGACATGGGCTGCGGCGCCGGCCGGCACGCGTTCGAGGCGTTCCGCCGGGGCGCCGACGTGGTCGCCTTCGACCAGGACGGCGACGAGCTCGCCGGGGTCCTGGACCTCTTCGGGGCGATGCGGGCGGCCGGCGAGGTGCCGGCCGGGGCCGAGGCCGACATCAAGCAGGGCGACGCCCTGGCCCTGCCCTTCGCCGACGGCGAGTTCGACCGGGTGGTGGCGGCCGAGGTCCTCGAGCACATCCCGGCCGACACCGCCGCGATGGCCGAGCTGTCCCGGGTGCTGCGCCCCGGGGGCACGATGGCGGTCTCGGTGCCGCGGTGGCTGCCCGAGCAGGTCTGCTGGCGGCTCTCGGACGCCTACCACGAGGTGGAGGGCGGCCACGTCCGCATCTACACCCGCCGCCAGCTCGTGGAGCGGCTGCGGGCGACCGGCCTCGTGCCGGAGGGACACGGCTACGCCCACGCCCTGCACGCTCCGTACTGGTGGCTCAAGTGCGCGGTCGGGGTGGACGACGACCAGCACCCCCTGGTCCGGGCCTACCACCGGCTCCTGGTGTGGGACATCGTGCGCCGCCCCCGCCTCACCCGGGTGGCCGAGCGCCTGCTGGACCCGCTCATCGGCAAGAGCCTGGTGGTCTACCTGCGCAAGCCCGACGCCCCGGCGACGGAGGCCCGGTGAGAGGGGGTCGACCCGGTGACCCGTCGCGCGGGCGGCGACGTCCCGGGGCTGCCGGGGCTGCTGGACGCCGAGGAGGTACGGGCCACCGCGGGTTGGCTGGCCGGCACCCAGGAGGCGGACGGCGCGCTGCCCTGGGCGGAGGGCGACCAGACCGACGTCGTGGAACCACGTCGAGGTGGCCATGGCCCTGCTGGTCGGGGGCCAGGACGCGGCCGCCCACCGGGCCTACGACTGGTGCCTGGCCACCCAGCGCGAGGACGGCTCGTGGCCCATGCGCACCCGTGGCGGCGTGGTCATCGACGCCAGCACCGAGACGAACATGTGCGCCTACCTGGCCGTGGGCGTCTGGCACCACTGGCTCGCCCGCCGCGACGAGGCCTTCGTGCGTCGCTGCTGGCCCACCGTTCGCCGGGGCCTGGACCTGGTGGTCTCCCTGGAGCTGCCCTTCGGGGGGATCGCCTGGTCCATGGACACCCGGGGGCGGCGGAGCCCGGACGCCCTGCTGGCCGGCAGCTCGAGCATCCACCACGCCCTGGGGGCGGGGGTGGCGCTCGCCGCCGTCCTGGACGACCCCCAGCCGGAGTGGGAGCTGGCCGCCGGCCGCCTCGGGCACGCGCTGCGCCGCCACCGGGACCTGTTCCTGGACAAGTCCACCTTCTCGATGGACTGGTACTACCCGGTGCTCGGCGGGGCCGTGCGCGGCCGGGCCGGTCAGGAGCTGGTGGCCGGCCGCTGGGCGGACTTCGTGGTGCCCGGGCTGGGCATCCGGTGCGTGTCGACCAACCCGTGGGTGACCGGGGCGGAGACCTGCGAGCTGGCCCTGGCGCTGGACGCCCTCGGTGACCGGACCGGCGCGCGGGAGCTCGTGCGGTCCATGCAGCACCTGCGGGCCGGGGACGGGTCCTACTGGACGGGCTACGTCTACCCCGACCAAGCGCTGTGGCCGACCGAGCGCACCACCTACACGGCCGCCGCGGTGGTGCTGGCGGTGGACGCGCTGTCCTCCACCACCGGGGGCGCCGGGGTGTTCCGGGACGCCGTCCGGCCGGGAGCCGGCGCCTGGACCGGTCTCGGCTGCGGCTGCCCGGACGAGGCGCTGTCGACCTCGGGGGAGCCGGGATGACCCTGCGGCTGGTGCTGACCGCGGACACCCACGTGCCGAAGCGGGCCCGTCGGCTGCCCGAGCCGCTGCTGGCCGCGGTCGACGACGCCGACGTCGTGGTGCACGCGGGGGACTGGGTCGACCTGTCCACGCTGGAGGAGGTGGAGCAGCGCGCCGGGGTGCTGGTCGCGGTGGTCGGCAACAACGACGGCGACGCGCTGCGTGCCCGCCTGCCGGAGGTCGCCCGGACCACCCTGGGCGGGCTGCGCCTCGGGGTGGTGCACGAGACCGGCGCCTCCACCGGGCGCGAGGCCCGCTGCGACGAGCTCCACCGCGACCTCGACGTGCTGGTGTTCGGGCACAGCCACATCCCCTGGGACACCACCACGCCGGGTGGGATGCGGCTGCTCAACCCCGGCTCCCCGACCGACCGGCGTCGCCAGCCGCACTGCACCTACATGACCGCCACGGTGGACGACGGCCGTCTCGGCGAGGTCGTGCTGCACCGGCTGCCGCCGCGAGCGCCTCGCTGAGACCCCGCGCTGAGTCTGCGCGCTCAGGCCACCGGGTCGCCCGCGTCGCCGGTCCGTCGTACCAGCACCCGCATCGAGCCCAGGGCCCGCACCTCCTCGAAGCCGGCCCGCAGCGCCCGGAGGTAGATCCGGTACGGCGCCTGGCCGCCGTCGGCCGGGTCGGGGAACACGTCGTGCACCACCATCGTGCCCTCGCGCCGCACCCACCGGCCCCAGCCCGTGTAGTCGTTCCCGGCGTGCTCGTCGGTGTGCCCGCCGTCCACGAACAGCAGGGCCAGGGGGGTGCGCCAGTGCCGGGCCACCGTGGTGGACCTGCCCACCACCGCGACGACCTCCTCCTCCAGTCCGGCCTCCGCGATGGTGCGGCGGAAGGTGGGCAGGGTGTCCAGCCGGCCGGTACGGGGGTCGGCCAGGGTGGGGTCGTGGTACTCCCAGCCGACCTGGTTCTCCTCCGAGCCCCGGTGGTGGTCCACGGTGAAGACCGTGCTCTCGGCGGCGCGGGCCGCGGCGCCGAGGTAGAGCGTCGACTTGCCGCAGTACGTGCCGACCTCCAGCCCCGGGCCGTGGGCGAGCGCCCGCACCGCGACCTCGTGCAGCAGGGCACCCTCGTCCTCGGGCATGAAGCCCTGGGTGGCGCGCACCCGGGCCATCAGCTCCGGGGTCACGCGACGGTCTCCGGCACCGCGGTCCGCTGCTCACGCCAGACGTCGTGGGTGAAGCGCAGGAAGCGGTCCACGCCGCGCACCACGGCGGCACTGCGGATGGAGGGGAACACGTCGAAGGCGTGCTGGGTCCCCGGCAGCTCGGCGTAGCCCACCGTGCGCGGTGAGACCTCCCGCAGCGCGCGGACGAACCGGCGGGCCTGGTCGACGCCCACCAGGCTGTCCGAGGTGCCGTGCACCACGAAGAACGGCGGGGCGTCCGGGCCGACCCGCAGGAGCGGGGAGGCACGCTCGAACTCCGGCAGGTGCGCGCGGGGGTCGCGCCGCAGGACCCGGGGGCCGAGGAAGTCGTCGCGCATCCGCAGCGCGCGGGGCCCGGTCACGCCGGCGAGGTCGTAGACCCCGTAGTGCGGCAGCGCGGCCTGCACCGTGGTGTCGGCGTCCTCGAAGCCGGGCTGCCACTCCGGGTCGCCCGGGGTGAGCGCGGCCAGGGCCGCCAGGTGCCCACCGGCCGAGCCGCCGGTGATGGCCACGAAGGACGGGTCGGCGCCGTACGCGGTGCCGTGCGCCCGCAGCCAGGCGAGCGCGCGCTTGACGTCCACGACCTGGGCGGGGAACGGGTCGCGCGGGCTGAGCCGGTAGTTGATCG
This sequence comes from uncultured Actinomycetota bacterium, assembly GCA_963750345.1. GTDB lineage: Bacteria > Actinomycetota > Actinomycetes > Propionibacteriales > Nocardioidaceae > Nocardioides_B. The sequence goes on from CAVVQH010000016.1 coordinate 91,837, forward strand.
CCACGCACACCCACCCGCGAGCGGCCATGTGCAGCATGAGCGGCACGCCCTGGCCGATCTTGCTGCCGACGGTCCAGGCGCCGCCGTGGACCTGCAGCAGCACCGGGGCGCCCGGTCGCTGGGCGCGACGTGAGCGGTAGACGTCCAGGAGGCCGCGGCGGCCGTGGTCGGCGTAGGCCACGTCGCGGATGATCTCCACCTCGTCGTCGTGCACGCCGAAGGGCAGCACGAGCTGGCGCAGAGGGGTGGAGAGATCGAGGTCGGTGCCCAGCGCGGTGAGCCGGTCACGGTAGCCGGCCCCCAGGCACTCCTCGAGCGCGGCGTCGACCCGGCGCCGGGCGCCCAGGGACTGCACCACGAGCCCGGCCAGGGCGGCGGTGCTGCCGGCAGCCAGGGCCAGCCCCCGCCGGTCGCGCCGGTCCGGGCCGCGCAGGGCGAGCTCGCGCACCGCGTCGGCCACGGTGAGGGCCGCCAGCTGCGGGGCGAGCTCGCCGGTCAGCCAGCCGCCGAGCATCGAGGGCACGGCCGCGCGGTACCCGGGGACGGGCCGTACGGCGTTCGCGGTCAGCGCCGCGGTGACCAGCTGCCGGTGCAGGAAGGACATGCGGCGAGGGTAGCGACCCGCCGGTCGGCTCAGACCAGGGTGGAGATGATCGAGAGCGTGCCGGCGCCGTAGCCCTTGATGTCCAGGCGCAGGTCGATGCGCGAGCCCAGCGAGGCCGACCACGTCGACACGTCGCTGGGCGGGGTGCGCTCCGGGCCGAAGGTGTCGTGCAGGCGCTGGTGGACGCCGCTGCTGTCGCCGATGGGGGCGGCCAGCACGTTGAGCATCTCGGCGGCGTTCTCCAGCAGGCTGACGGGCAGGTCCTTCTCCTCGATGGCGATCTGCGGCGCCACCCTGGGGCACCAGCGCGAGCGCCGCACCGGTGTACGCCGTGAGCGGGAAGTCCATCACCGCCACGGCGGACAGCTTGTTGTGGTCGTCGACGTAGACCGCGGTGGTCGGGCGTGGCCGGGTGTCCAGCGGCACGGGGATCCCGTCGCCGACGGTCACGTCGCGGCCGAGGAGGCCCTCGAAGAGGTCCTTGATCTGCTTGGGTGCGGGGTTGCTCATGACGCTCTCCTCTACAGGACGCCGCTGAGGGCGTCCTCGAACGACTCGGGGGTGAAGGGCTTGGCGATGACGAACATGGCCCCGGCCTGCGCGGCGGTGGCGCGCATGTCCTCGGAGCCCTCCGAGGTCACGAAGCCGAACGGGACCGCGTTGCCCTGGGCGCGCAGGGAGCGCAGGAGCTCGATCCCGGTCTTGTTGGGCATGTTCCAGTCCGAGAGCACCAGCTCGGGGGAGTGCTCGCGGATCTTGTCCAGCGCGTCGGCGCCGTCGACGGCCTCGACGAACGTGTGGTGGGAGAACCCCGCCTGGCGCAGCGTGCGCAGCACGATCTGCCGCATCACCCGGCTGTCGTCGGCGATCAGTACCTTCATCGTGCCTCTCCTGCCTTCTCGGTCGTGTCGTTGCTGGTGGTGCTGTGGGTGTCGCCGGGGCCGGGCGGTCGGCGAAGACCTGGACGACGACGGGCTCGCCGTGCCAGTCCAGGACGTAGCGCGCCGGCCGGGGTGCTGGGGTGGAGCTCGGGACCGTCGAGCACGACGGGGAGACCGAGCGCGGTCGTGCCGCCGAGGGCACCCTTGAAGTTCCCGCCGACGACGTTGACGACCTCGCCGACCGCGTCGTGCACGTCCTCGTCGGGCAGCTCCTCGCCGGTCCTCGACGCTCAGCATCGTCGCGGCGATCTGCGCTCGGCGGTCGGCGACTTCGCAGGTCAGCCGGACCAGGCCGTTCCAGTCGCCGCTCAGCGCGATCTGGGCACGCAGCGGGCCGACCGGTCGGCTCGGGCCCGATCCAGGGGAGCGCGACCGACTGCAGCAGGGAGTCCCAGACCTGCTCGATGATGGCCAGCACGAGCTCGTGGTCGACCTCGGCGGTGGCGCTCATCAGGCCGCCCCGGTCGCGTCGTAGCCGGGCACCAGGCCGAGCAGGTCGAGCTTCTCGCCGCAGGGCGCAGGGCGTGAAGGGCTTGATGAGGTACTCGTGGGCGCCGGCCGCGAGGGCACGCACGATCTGCGAGTGCTCGCTCTCGGTGGTCACCATCATCAGCGTGATGTCGCGCCACGTCGGGTCGGCTGCGGACCTCGGTGATGAACGTCAGGCCGTCCATCACCGGCATGTTCCAGTCCACGCAGGCGAGGTCCGGGGTCCAGCCGCCGCCCAGGACGTCCAGGGCCTCCTGGCCGTCGCCGGCCTCGAGCGACCTCGAACCCGAGGTCGCCGAGGATGCGGCCGACGATCCGGCGCATCGCTCGGGAGTCGTCGACAACCAGGGCACGCATCAGCGCTGGTCCTCTCTGATCCGATAGACCGAAGACCGACCTGCCGGGACGCGCTCCCACTGCGTCGTCGACGCCCATCGTCATCTCGGCCGCCCCCAGGAAGAGGTGGCCGTCGGGGGCGATCACCTGGCGCACGCGACTGAGGACGTCGCGCTTGGTGGGGAGGTCGAAGTAGATGAGCACGTTGCGCAGGAACACGACGTCGAAGCGACCCATCGGCGGGAACGGCCGGGCCAGGTTCAGCTGTCGGAACTCCACCGCGTCGCTACGGCGGGGGCGATGCGCCAGTTGCGCACCGTCGCGGGTCGAAGTGCTTGACCAGCGTGGTCGCGGGCAGGCCGCGGTTGACCTCGAGCTGGGAGTAGCGACCCGAGCGGGCCCGCGCGACCATCTCCTCGTTGAGGTCGGTGGCGACGATCTCGATCTTGAACCCGTTCATGGCCGGCGTGTCCAGCGCGGTCATGGCCACGCTGTACGGCTCCTGGCCGCTGGAGCAGGCCCCGCACCAGATCCGCAGCGCTCGTCCGGGTCGCTGGGCGGCCAGGGCGGGCAGCACGTCGGTGCGCAGCGTGGTGAACGGGTGCGCCGTCGCGGAACCACGAGGTCTCGTTGGTGGTGAGCGCCTCGACCACCTGCCGCATGGCGGTGGGGTCGAAGCGGCCCTTGAGCTGGCGACGTAGGCGTTGACGTCGGTCTGGCCGGCCGCGCGCGCCAGCGGCATGAGCCGGGACTCGACCAGGTACTCCTTGCCGGTGTCGAGCACGATCGCGCTCTCCCGGCGGACCAGGTCGCGCACGAAGGCGAAGGCCTCGGGGGCGATGGTCATCGGGGCCCTCCCGCGAAGGAGGGGGTGAGCCTCTGGCTGACGGCGGAGGCCAGCGCGGTCAGCGGCAGCACCTCCTCGGCGAGCCCGGCACCGGCGACGGCCCCGGGCATGCCCCAGACCACGGACGTGGCCTGGTCCTGGGCGATCACGCTGCCCCCGGCCTCGACGACGGTCCTGGACCCGCGACAGCCGTCCTGTGCCCATGCCGGTGAGGACGAGGCCGAGCACCTGACCGCCGTACGACCTGCGCGGCGGTGCGGAAGAGCACGTCGACGGCGGGCCGGCAGTAGTTCTCCGGCGCCTCCTGGGACAGCCGCGCCACGAGGCTGGCCTTGGTGCCGGTCAGGTGCAGGTGGAAGTCGCCGGGCGCGATGGTGACGCTGCCCGGCTCCAGCCGCTGGCCGGTGACGGCCTCGGTGACCGGGGAGGCCAGCTGGCGGTCCAGGCGGGCCGCGAACTGGCGGGTGAACAGGGCGGCATGTGCTGCACGATCACCATCGGGACGGGCAGCGGGGGCAGCGCGGTCAGGAAGCGGGTCAGCGCGTCGGGCCCGCCGGTGGAGCTGCCGACCACGAGGATGCGGTAGCCGCCGACCGGGGACGAGCGCGGGGCCAGCCGGACCGGTGCCGGGGCGGCGGAACGGTGGGCCGCCGGGCCGCCGCTCTGCGGTCCGGGGGCGCTGGGGGCTGCGGTGCGCACCGGTGCGCCGCCGCCGCGACGGGGGACCAGGCCCTTGATCTTGGGGATGAGCGAGGTCGCGGACCTGCTCCATCGACCTGCCGACGCTGCCCACGTTGGCGGGCTTGGTGACGTAGTCGGTGGCGCCGGCCGACAGCGCGTCCAGGGTGGCCGTCGCCCCGCGGTCGGTCAGCGTGCTGAACATGATGATGGGCATGGTGTAGCCGGTGCGGCGCATCTCGCGCACCGTGGCCACGCCGTCGAGCTCGGGCATCTCGACGTCCATGGTGACGAGGTCGGGCTTGAGCGAGTGCGAGCTTGGCCAGGGCGATCCGGCCGTTCGCGGCCGTGCCCACCACCTCGATGCTCGGGGTCCGCGGCGAGGATGTCGCTGACGAGCCGGCGGACGACGACCGAGTCGTCGACCACCATCACGCGGACTCTGCTCACGTCTGGGTCCCGTCGTCGAGGCCGTTCCACGGCACGGCGCCGGTGGACGACCGGCTCGCACCGGCACAGGGACCATCGGCCGGCCCCAGAGGGACCTGAGGGGCTTTGCGGGCAGGACTTCGGTGGCTTCGGCGGTCCCCTGAGGGGTGCGCCGGGGGTCTCAGCCGGCGCGGCGGACGGCGGTCAGCACAGCGGTCAGCACGGTGTGCTCCGCCTCGGGCAGCAGGTCGGCCGCCACGGTGGCGTGCACGGCGCCGCTCAGCGCGTTCCAGACGCCGTACGCCGCGTCGCGGGCGTCGAAGCCGGCCTGGGTGAAGGCGGCGACGGCCGCCAGCTGGGCGTCGGCGGCCGGTCGCAGCCGGTCGGACAGATGGATGGCCCAGGTGGCCTGGTGCATGGCCGGGGCCCACCCGCGCGGTGCCGGGTCGGGCGGCCTCGACCGAGCGCCGCCAGGTCTCCCGGGCGGCCTCGTCGCTGCCGGCCAGGGCGGCCAGCAGCTCGTCCAGCTCGGCGTGCCCCGTGCTCGGCTCCAGCGGCAGGCGGGCCGCCAGGAACGGGCCCGCCATGGCGCGGCGGGTGCCCTCACCGAGGCTGGCGCGAGCAGTACGCCGAGGCGGCGGCGTCGGCCAGCACGTCGCAGGCCAGCGACGAAGTCGGGATCCTGCACCGAGAGGTCGCCGCTGTGCAGCCACGTCCAGTCCAGGATGTCGTGGCGCAGGATGCGCTCGAGCGCCGGCAGGTCTCCGAGCCGGCGAGCTCCAGACGGCGCAGCAGCGCGGTGCTGGAGCCGGTGTCCCCGGCCTGGGCGCGCTCGATGGCCTGGTCGGCCAGCGCCAGCGCGGAGCGGACGCTCTCCGCGGTGCGGTCGCCGAGGACCTCGAAGCCAGCGCGGGTCCCGGGCCTCACCGGGGTGCCGCACCGCCAGCCGGGCCAGCTCGGCCGGGCCGGCCGACAGGGCCACCCGCAGCACGTGGGCCACCTGCTCGCCGTGCGGCAGGCGCACCAGGTCGTAGCCGAGGGCCGGCACGTTGACCAGTGAGTAGGCCACGAGGTCCCCCTTCGGCGCGACGTCGATCCGCACCTGTCGCGCAGCGCCCCCGCTGCCAGGTGGTCCACCGAGACACCGCGGCGGGACACCACGAAGCATGGGCGCATCCGCGGGCATGCACCAGCCCCCGCAGGCAAAATGTCCCTGCGGGGGCTGTTTCGACCGTTGGTCGAGGTGCGGTTCGCTGGTCGAGGTGCGAGCGGAGTGAGCCTTGGGACCCGTCCCTCAGTAGGTGAACTGCGAGACCGAGCTCCGCAGGTCCGCCGACATGCGCGACAGCTCGTCGACGGCGGCCATCGTCTGCGAGAGCGCCTGGGTGGTGGACTCGGCGGCGCTGGAGACGCCGGTGATGTTGGCGGCGATCTCGCCGGAGCCGGTGGCGGCCTCGGTGACGTTGCGTGACATCTCGGTGGTGGTGGCGGTCTGCTCCTCCACCGCGGAGGCGATGGTGAGCTGGTAGTCGTTGATGGAGGTGATGATGGCCGAGATCTCGGCGATGGCCTCGACGGCGCCGCCGGTGTCGGCCTGGATGGCCTCGACGCGGCGGGCGATGTCCTCGGTGGCGCGGGCGGTCTCCTGGGCGAGCTCCTTGACCTCGTTGGCGACGACGGCGAAGCCCTTGCCGGCCTCGCCGGCGCGGGCGGCCTCGATGGTGGCGTTGAGGGCGAGGAGGTTGGTCTGCTCGGCGATGGAGGTGATGACCTTGACGACGTTGCCGATCTCCTGGCTGGAGGTGCCGAGCTTGGTGACGGTCTCGTTGGTGGTCTCGACCACGGTGACGGCCTGGGAGGCGACGCGGGCGGCCTCGTTGGCGGAGTGGGCGATCTCGCGGATCGAGGCGCCCATCTGCTCGGCAGCCGGCGGCGACGGTCTGGACGTTGCGGGAGACCTCCTCGGCGGCGGCGGAGACGACGCCGGCCTGGACGCTGGTCTCCTCGGCCCCGGCGGCGATCTGCTGGGAGGACGCCGACAGCTCCTCCGATGACGCCGCCACGGCGTCGGCCGAACCGGCCACCCCGCCGAGCACGTCGCGCAGGCGGGCCATCGCGGCGTCGAGGCTGGCGCCCATGAGGCCCACCTCGTCCTTGCTGGTCAGGCCGCTGCTGCGGGTGAGGTCGCCGGCGGCGAGGGCGTCGGCGACCGCGCGGACCTTGGCCACGTCGCGCCCGATCACCGTGGCGACGAAGAAGCCCAGGCCGAGACCGGCGAGGATGCCGCCGACCAGCAGGGCCAGGGACAGGGTGCGCTGGGTGCCGTACGAGGCCTGGGCGGCGTCGGCGGACGCGCTCGCCTGGGTGCCCTCCTGCGCGGTCAGTGAGGCGAGCCCTTCCAGGGCCTTCTTGAAGTGGGTGTTCTTGGCGTTGGCGGGCACCCAACGGGCGAGGTCGTTACCGTTGGCCAGCGGGGTCAGCACGCGGGTGCTGTAGTCGAGCCCCTCCTTGACCTCGGCGGCGACCTCGTCCAGCGTGCGGGCCTGCGCCGCGGTCGGGCGCCGCCGCCCGGTAGGCCCGCTCGTGATCGGCGAAGGCGGCGACGGCGGCCGGGCTGGCCGCCGCGGCGGTGCGGTTGGCCTGCCGGGGTGGTGGCGATGAGCGTTGTCGCGCAGGGCGATCCGGGCGTCCTTGATGTCGTTGGTCATCGCGGACAGCGCCTCCAGGCTGCGGACGTTCCCCTCGTACATGCCCTGCGAGGCGCTGGCCATGGTGCCGAGGGCCTTCAGCCCCAGCCCCCCGACCAGGGCGGCGACCAGGGCGACGACGCCGACGGCGACGAGGATCTTGGTGCGGACGCCGAGGTCGCGGAAGCGGCCGGAGCGGCCGGTCGGCGCGGTGGTGGTGGTCATCTGACTGCTTTCGTTGAGGTGCTGCGAGGTCCCAGGGTCTGGGGGCTGGTCGGTGGTGGAGCGGCGAGCCCGGGGCTCAGGTGGTGGTGAAGCGGGAGATCTCCTGGCGGAGGTCGCCGGACATGCGCGCCAGCTCGGCGACCGCGGCCGTGGTCCGGTGGACCGCGTCCATGGTCGTGTCGGCGGCGCTGGCGACGCCGGTGATGTTGGCGGCGATCTCGCCGGAGCCGGTGGCGGCCTCGGTGACGTTGCGGGACATCTCGTTGGTGGTGGCGGTCTGCTCCTCCACCGCGGAGGCGATGGTGAGCTGGTAGTCGTTGATCGAGGTGATGATGGCCGAGATCTCGGCGATGGCCTCGACGGCGCCGCCGGTGTCGGCCTGGATGGCCTCGACGCGGCGGGCGATGTCCTCGGTGGCGCGGGCGGTCTCCTGGGCGAGCTCCTTGACCTCGTTGGCCACGACGGCGAAGCCCTTGCCGGCCTCGCCGGCGCGGGCGGCCTCGATGGTGGCGTTGAGGGCGAGCAGGTTGGTCTGCTCGGCGATGGAGGTGATGACCTTGACGACGTTGCCGATCTCCTGGCTGGAGGTGCCGAGCTTGGTGACGGTCTCGTTGGTGGTCTCGACCACGGTGACGGCCTGGGAGGCGACGCGGGCGGCCTCGTTGGCGGAGTGGGCGATCTCGCGGATGGAGGCGCCCATCTGCTCGGAGCCGGCGGCGACGGTCTGGACGTTGCGGGAGACCTCCTCGGCGGCGGCGGAGACGACGCCGGCCTGGACGCTGGTCTCCTCGGCCCCGGCGGCGATCTGCTGGGAGGACGCCGACAGCTCCTCCGATGACGCCGCCACCGCACCCGCCGAGGCCGCGACCGAAGCCACGATCCGGCCGACCGACTCGCTGGAGGAGTTGAGCGCCCGCTCCAGGTCGCCGAGCTCGGCGCTGGAGCGCTCCGGCAGCCGCTGGGTGAGGTCGCCGGCCGCGAAGGCCTGCAGCACGTGGACGCCGGCCCGCAGCGGCCGGGTGATGCTGCGGGTGATGAAGTACGCCGCGGTCAGCACCGACGACGATGCCGACCAGGGCCGCCAGCAGGATCTGCGAGGCGCATGGCGTCGACCGTGCTGGTCAGCGAGCGCGCGGCCTTCTGCGAGTCGCCGTCGAACTCGTCGATGGCCGAGCCCAGGACCTCGTCGCTCTTGTCGTTGGCGGTCTGGATCTGGGAGATCCGGGTCCGCATGAGGGACTGGTTCGCCACGGCCCGGTCCACGAAGCCGCTGATGTCGGTCATGTACTGCTCGTAGGCCACATCGATCTTCTTGACCCGGGCTTCGTTCTCCGGGCTCAGCCGGGTGGCGTCGAGCTCGGTCAGCAGCGCCCGCGGGGTGGCCACGTCGTCCTTCACGTCGCCGAGGACGCTGGCCGGGTCCTTGGCGATGACCGCCTTCAGGGCGTCGACCTTGAGCTCGCTGGCGCGGGTGTCGAGGGCGTGCAGGAGGGACCGTGCCTCGCGCGATCTGGTCGGCGGCCTCCGCCTCGGCCCGCACCTGCCCGGCCGCGTGCACGGAGATGCCACCGACGGCCACGGTGGTGAGCACGCCGATGGCGGCCAGGCCGGCCAGCCGGCGTCCGACGGTCCAGGTGATGGTGATGGTGCGCATGAGTCCGAGTCCTTGTCGCAGAGAGGTGAGTGAGGAGCGGGGTGCGTGAGTGAGGGCGGCAGGGTCAGGCCGCGATGGCGCGGTCGACGTCGAGGGAGAGCAGCAGGCGGTCCGAGAGCTTGTAGGCGCCGCGGATCAGCTGCCGGGTGGGACCGGCCAACGTGTCCGGCGGCGGCTCGAACTGGTCGTCCTCCACGTCGACGACCGAGCCGATCGTGTCGACGAGCAGGGCGATGGGCTCCCCGGCGACCCGGATGACGATGAGCATCGGGTCCCTCTCGCCGGCACGGGGCGGCAGGGCGAGCTGCTCGCGCAGGTCGATCGCGGTCAGCACCTGCCCGCGCAGGTTGATCAGGCCCGCGAGCGCCGAGGGTGCCAGTGGGATGCGGGTGCGGGGGAGCCCGCGCAGGACCTCCTGGACCGCGCTGACGTCGATGCCGTACGAGCGGTCGTCGAGGGTGAAGGTGACCAGGCGGGTGCTCATCGGATCTCCTCGAGCTGACGGGCGGCGTCCACGAACTCCTCGTGGAACGCGGCGGTGTAGAAGTGCGGGTCGGCCGCGAGGATCGCGGCGCGGACGTCGAGCAGCTCGATGATCCGGTCGCGGATGACCGCCGACCCGAGCAGGCCGTGGTCGTCGATGTCGCTGTTGACCTCGGCCTCGCCCTCGACGATGTCGACGATCTCGTCGACCACGATGGCGACGCTGCGCCCGTCGGCGGAGTAGACGACGACCACCAGGTCATCGCTGACCCGGTCGCCCATGGAGCCCAGGTGCTGGTCGAGCCGCAGCAGCGGCAGGATCGCGCCCCGGTACTGCACGGCCTCGCGGCTGCCGACGCGCTCGACGCTGGCCGCGGCGATGTGCTCGAGGCGCGTCACCGAGGACAGCGGGATGGCGACCTGGCGCCCGCCGCCGATGCCGGCCACCAGCACGCGGTGCGGCTCGGTGGTCGCGGCCGCGACGGACTGCTGGTCGGAGGACTGCCGGTCCAGCACGTCGGCGCTCAGCGCGCCGCGGGCCAGGGCCTGCACGTCGAGGATCAGTGCCACGCGGCCGTCGCCCAGGATCGTGGCGCCGGAGTACGTGCCCAGCGCCTTGAGGCGGGTGGCCAGCGGCTTGACGACGATCTCCTCGGTGCTCAGCACCCGGTCGATGACCAGGCCGAAGCGCTTGCCCTCCGCCTGGAGGACCGCGATCAGCACGTGGCCGTCCGAGCGGTCGGACTCGACGCCGAGCACGTCGGCCAGCCGGACCAGCGGGAGAAGGGCCCCCCGGAGCCGGTAGACCGGGGCGCCGTTGACGTTCTCCACCGCGGTCGCGGCGCGGTCGGCGTCCAGGGCCACCAGCTCCAGCAGGCTGACCTGCGGGATGGCGTACCGGTCGCCGGCGCACTCGACGGTGAGCGCGGGCACGATGGCCAGGGTCAGCGGGATCCGCAGCCGGCAGGTGGTGCCCCGGCCCACGGTCGACTCCACCTCGATGGTGCCGCCGATGCTCTCGATGTTGGTCTTGACCACGTCCATGCCGACACCGCGCCCGGAGACGTTGGTGACGGCGGCGGCGGTGGAGAAGCCCGGCAGGAAGATCAGCTGCAGCAGGTCCGCGGGCGACATCGCCTGGATCTGGGCCGGGCTGCGCAGGCCCCGCTCGACGGCCTTGGCGGCGACGCGCTCGCTGTCGATGCCGGCGCCGTCGTCGCAGACCTCGACGACGACCTGGCCGCCCTCGTGGTAGGCGCGCAGGGTCAGCACGCCCTCCGCCGGCTTGCCGGCGGCCCGTCGTTCGACGCCGGTCTCGAGACCGTGGTCGACGGCGTTGCGGACCAGGTGGGTCAGCGGGTCCTTCACGGCCTCCAGCAGCGTGCGGTCGAGCTCGGTCTCGCGGCCGACCATGGCCAGGCGGACCTGCTTGCCGCACTGCGAACCCAGGTCGCGCACGACGCGCGGCAGCTTGGACCACAGGTGGTCGATGGGCTGCATGCGCGTCTTCATGACGCCCTCCTGCAGCTCCGTGGCGATGAGGTTGAGGCGCTGCGAGGACCGTACGACGTTCTGGTCCTCCTGCTCGCCGGCCTGGCGCACGATCTGGTTGCGGGTCAGCACCAGCTCGCCGACCAGGCGCATCAGCGTGTCGAGGACGTCGACGTCGACGCGGATCGAGGCCTCGGCCACGCCGCGGCGGGCGGTGCCCTCCTCGGGGTGGGCCTCGGGGGACCCGGAGGAGGTGGGCACGGCGCGGGGCGCGGGAGCTGCTGCGGCGGGTGCGGGGACGGGCTCGAGCTCGTGCGCCTCGACCCGCGGCTCGATGAGGGCCTCGATCGGCTCGGTCGGCGCGGGGGTCTCGACGAGCTCGACCGGCTCGATGAGGGCCTCGATCGGCTCAGTCGGCGCGGGGGTCTCCACGAGCTCGACCGGTGTGGAGGGCTCGACCGGCGCGGGGGACTCGACCGGCGTGGGGGACTCGACCGACGGGGCCGGCGGCTCACCCGCGTCCAGGACGGCGGTGATGCGGTCGACGACCTCGGCGACGTCCACACCGCTCTCGGTGCCGGTCGCCTCGATGGCGGCGAGCAGCCCGCGCACGGTGTCGACCATCTCCAGCAGCACGTCGGTCGTCGCCAGGGTCATCGACATCCGGCCGTCCCGCAGGCGCGCCAGGAGGTTCTCCCCGACGTGGGTGACCGACTCCAGGTTGCCGAAGGCCAGGAACCCGCTCGTGCCCTTGATGGTGTGGATGGTGCGGAAGATGCTGGCCAGCAGGTCACGGGACCCGGGCCGCTGCTCCAGCTCGACCAGGTCTCGGTCGAGCTGGTCGAGGTTCTCGTGGCTCTCCACGAGAAACTCCTGGACGATCTCGTCCATTTCGTCCATCGACGCTCCCAAGGGTTCGGTGACTACCGTTCGCTCATCGGCACGGGGTGCGGGGACCTGAGCAGTCCACGGCCCCCGCGTTCGGGCTCTCGTGTGCCGGTCGTCTCCCGTGGGGCATCGGCACGCAGGACGGAATCCGTGCGCCGGGAGGTGCGCGAGTGGTTGGATGACCCTTCGGACTCGGGTCGACGAGGAGCGGACATGACGGTGCACGTGCTCGGCGAGGTGTCCATCTCCGACCTGGACCGGTTCCTGGCCGTGTTCGCCGGCGAGGGTCACGACAAGCGGTGGGAGCACGGCTGCGTGGGCGCCGAGGTGTTCACCCCCTCCGGCTCCGAGGGCCGGGTGCTGGTGATGATGGAGTTTCCCGACCAGGAGTCGTTCGAGTCGTTCCGCGACGACCCGACCGCCGCCCCGATCATGCGCAAGGGCGGGGCGCAGGGCATGCCGAGCTTCACCCTCCTGGAGCGGGCCGCGTCCTTCGAGCACTGACGCGTCCCGGTCGTGCCCCGGTAATGGGGTCGCGTCCCGGGGCGCGACAGGGCAGCCTGGGGCCATGCACGAGGTCTCCGTCCACCCCTTCGGGCCCGATGACGCCGTTCCCCTCGAGCAGGCCGTCCGCCTGCGCGAGGCCGCCCGGTCCGTCGACACGCCGTGGGAGCACCCGGAGCTGCCGGGCAACCACCAGGCCTTCCTCCGGTACGGGTGGGACGGCGAGCCCCCGACGCCGTACCTGATGCAGGTCGACGGGGAGGCCGTGGCCGTCGGGTCGCTCACCCTGCCGCAGCGCGACAACCGGCACCTCGCCTGGATCTCGGTGGTCGTTGACCCCGCGCATCGTCGTCACGGCCACGGTCGTCGGCTGGCCGACCACCTGATGGGCGCGGCCCGCGGGGCAGGGCGCACCAGCGTGGGCCTCGACGGCTGGGAGTCGCAGGCGGCCCGCGGCTTCGCGGACGCCCTGGGCTTCGAGTGCCGCTCGCAGGCCATCATGCGCCGTCAGCACCTGCGCGAGGTCGACCTGGAGCGGGTGCGCGCGTCGTACCACGAGGCGGCCGCGGCCGCCGGGGCGTACGAGCTGCTGCGCATCGACGGCCGCACGCCGCCCGAGCTGCGCGAGGACATGGTCGGGCTGGCCGACGCCATCAACGACGCGCCCACCGACGAGCTCGACATCGAGGACGAGGTCATGTCGGTCGAGCGCCTGGACGCCTACGAGAGCGCCTGCGAGGCCCGCGGCAACCGGATCCGGCACCTCGTGGCGCGGCACCGGGAGACCGGCGCACTGGGAGGGCACACCATCGTGGTCGTCGAGGAGGACCGTCCCACCGTCGGCCACCAGCACGACACCGCCGTGGCCCGGGGTCACCGTGGGCACCGGCTCGGGCTCCTGCTCAAGTCCGCGATGGTGCTGTGGCTGGCCGGGGCCGAGCCGCAGCTGGAGACCGTGGACACCTTCAACGCGGAGTCCAACGACCACATGATCCGCGTGAACGAGGTGCTGGGCTACCGCGTGATGGCGCGCGAGCTGCAGTTCCAGCGGTCTCTCTGATCCGGGATGCATGCGGACAGGAACTGACCGCATGGGTGACTAGCGTCGGGGGTGACACCGACCCACGGACCACGAGGAGCCCCCGATGCCCGGCATGCCAGGAACCGTCACCGACGAACGCTCGAACCTGCTCGCCTTCGTCACCCAGCAGGCCTACACGCTGCGCCTGTCCACCTGGGGCCTGACCGACGAGCAGGCCCGCAGCCGTCCGACCGTCAGCGCCCTGAGCATGGGCGGCATCCTCAAGCACGTCACGTTGGTGGTCCGCGGGGTCACCCGCAGCATCACCGGCGACGTGGGTGACCCGGGGGACTGGATGGCCGCGTTCGTCATGACCGACGACGACACCCTGGGCGACCTGGTGGCCGACCTCGACCGTGCCGTCGGCGAGCTGGTGACGGCCGCGGCCGACGAGCCGCTGGACCGGGAGCTGCCCGTCGACCCCGGCCCCTGGATGCCGGACGTGGCCACCCTGCCGCTGCGGCACCGGCTGGCCCACATGGTCGACGAGATCGCCCGGCACAACGGGCACGCCGACATCGTCCGGGAGTCGCTGGACGGGGTGGACGCGGGCTCGCTGATGGCCGGCTACGAGCAGTGGCCGCCGAACCCGTACGTGACGCCGTACGTCGCCGCGTCGGCCTGAGGCCTCGGGGCGACTCGCCCCGGGCGGCGGCTCAGCGCTGGGTGAGCACGAGCGGGTCGCCGTCGGTGACGGCGATCGTGTGCTCCATGTGCGCCCCGCGCGAGCCGTCGCCGCTGCGCAGCGTCCACCCGTCGGGGTCGGTGTAGAGCACGTCCGTGGTCTGCAGGAACCAGGGCTCGATGGCGATCACCAGCCCGGGCTTGAGCGGGTAGCCGCGACCGGGCCGGCCGTTGTTGGGGACGTGCGGGTCGCCGTGCATGGTGCGACCGACCCCGTGCCCGCCGAAGTCGGTGTTGATCGACAGGCCGTCGGCGTGGGCCACCGCGGCGATCGCGGCGGAGATGTCGCCGATCCGAGAGCCTGGGCGGGCCGCGGCGATGCCTGCGTCCAGGGCGCGCGATGCGGTGTCGATGAGGTCGAGGTCCGGTTGGGTCGGGGTGCCGACGACCACGCTGAGGGCCGAGTCGGCCACCCAGCCGTCGACGGAGGCGGCGAAGTCCACGCTGAGCAGGTCGCCGTCACGCAGGACGTAGTCGTGGGGCAGGCCGTGCAGGACCGCGTCGTTGACCGAGGTGCACAGCACCTTGCCGAACGGCATGGCGCCGAAGGACGGGTGGTAGTCGATGTAGCAGGACTCGGCGCCGCGCTCCCGGATCAGCTCGTGGGCCAGCGCGTCGAGCTCCAGGAGGTTGACGCCGACGTCGGCCGCCTTCTCCAGGCGGGTCAGCACGTCGGCGACGAAGCGCCCGGCGGGCTTCATCTGCTCGATCTCGGTAGGGGTCCTCAGCTCGATCACCTCCCGAGCCTACCGAGGCTCCCGGCCCGCCCCCGCCGAGGCGTCCCGTCCTGCGTCCCCAGGCATGCCGAGGCGTCTCCTCCTGCGTCCCCAGGCATGCCGAGGCGTCTGCTCCTGCGTTCCCTGGGACGCCTGGGCGGGGGAGGGCGCGCAGGACGGGACGCCTCGGCAGGCGGGAGAGGCGTCGTAGGGTCGTCCCGTGAGCGACAGCACCCACGTGAGCACCCATGTCGCGAGGCCGGCGAGCGAGGTGGCCGCCTTCGTGGCCGACCCCTCTCTGCTGCCGCAGTGGGCCGCGGGGCTGGGCGGAACCGTCGAGGCGCGGGACGGTCGCTGGTTCGCGGACTCCCCCATGGGCGAGGTCGAGGTCCGCTTCGTCCCCGCGAACGAGCACGGCGTGGTGGACCACGACGTGACGCTGCCCGACGGCACCGTGGTCACCAACCCGATGCGGGTCATCGCCGACGGGCCCGGGTGCGAGGTCGTGTTCACGGTACGGCGGTCGCCCGGTGCCGACGACGAGGCGTACGCCGCCGACGTGGCCGCCGTACGGGCAGACCTGGAGACGTTGCGACGGGTCCTCGAGGGCTGAGCGGTGGGCCTGGAGCGGTGGACCTCCGAGCCGTTCCTCGCCGCGGCCGAGGCCTGGACGGCCCAGGCCCTCACCCGGTACGGCGGTCGGCTGACCGGCCCGGGGGAGCAGCCGCACGCTCGCCCCTGGTCGAGCGTCATCCGCTACCCGTCCTCGCTGGGCACGGTGTGGTTCAAGGTCAACGGCCCCGGCACCGCCCACGAGCCAGCCCTGGTGGAGCTGCTCGCCCGCCGGGTGCCCGACCTGGTGCCGCAGACCCTGGCCGCGGACGTCGAGCGCGGCTGGTCGTTGACCCGGGACGCCGGACCGACGCTGCGGGAGGTGATGTCGCCGCGCGAGGCCTGGGCCGTGTGGCCCGCGCTGGTCGTGCGCTACGCCGAGGCCCAGCTCGGGCTGGTCGCGGAGCGGGAGGCCGTCCTGGCCTGTGGCGTGCGCGACGCCTCGCCCCGACGGCTCCCCGAGCAGGCCCGGGCCCTCGCCCGGCGACTGGGTGAGCGTCCGGTCGAGGAGGGCGGGCTGGACGATCGTCAGGCCGACCGTCTCGAGGCCGCCTGGCCGGCCCTGGAGTCGTGGTGCCAGGAGCTGGACGAGGCCTCGCTGCCGGACTCGCTGCAGCACGACGACCTGCACTCCGCCAACGTCTGCTGGCCGGGCGCGGCGGCGACCGCCCGGGTCATCGACTGGGGCGACAGCGTGTGGACCGTCCCCCTGGCCACCCTCCTGGGGACGACGGCCTCGCTGGCCCACCACGCCGGCCTGCCGACCGACGCGCCCGAGGTGGTCCGGGTGCGCGACGCCTACCTCGAGGTCTTCTCCGGGTACGGCGACCGCGCGGCGCTGCTACGGCTGACGGACCTGGCGATGCGGACCGGCTGCGTCACCAAGGCGCTGTCCTGGGAGGCCGCGCTGAGCGACGTACCGCCGGCCGAGGCCGCGCGGCGCGAGCACCCCTACCGGGAGTGGCTGCTCGACCTCGCCGAGGTCCGGCCGGACTGACACCCGGGGCGACGGACCGAGGGGCGGGGGACCGGGACAGCCGCGGGCTACTGCGAGGAGGTGGAGGTGGCCGAGGTGCTGGAGGCGGGCGGCGTCACGATGCAGACGTCCTTCTTGACCAGGTTGAGCTTCCCGGCCGCGTCGATGCGGGCGCTGCTGATGACGGTGACCGAGCGGCCCATGCAGCCTCCGCTGCCGAGGTCGGTGGCCACCGCGTCGGGAGCGTCGGCGGCCTTCCCGGGCTCACCGGCCTTGCCGCGGGGACCCCGGACGCCCCGGGCACCGTCCAGGCCGTCGGTGCCGTCCACCCCGTCCGAGCCGTCGGCTCCGGCCGGCCCCGGGGCGCCGGTCAGGCCGGTCTGGCCCTGGGGTCCCTGGAACTGGTCGTGGAAGGCGGTGACGCAGAGCACGGCCCCGCCGAAGCCGAAGACCACGGCCAGCACGCAGGTGAGAACGATCTTCCCCATAGGACGACGGTAGGGCTTGTCAAGGGTCCACGTTCACCGTTCTGCAAAATTTGTGGTCGACCCCGCGAGGGTCGGCGTGGGTGTCCGCGTACCGGGCACCTCGCTCAGGGGGCGAGCAGTCGCCCGTAGGCGTCGGACTGGTCGGTGAGCACGGTTCCCAGCTCCACCTGCATCGCGTTGATGCGACCGACCGCGACCCCGATGTCGGTCAGTGACGAGACCACTGCGTCGACCTGCTGCTGGATGGTGGTGATCTGGGCGTCCACCTCGCTGGTCGCCCGCGCGGTCTTGGTCGCGAGGTCTCGCACCTCGTCGGCGACCACGGCGAAGCCACGTCCCGCCTGCCCCGCCCGCGCAGCCTCGATGGTGGCGTTCAGGGCCAGCAGGTTGGTCTGGCTCGCGATGCCCCGGATGACCTTGACGACCCGGCCGATCTTCGCGCTCGAGTCGCCGAGCCCGGCCACCTGCTCGTTGGCGCGGTCGGTGACGGCGCGACCCTGGTCGGCCACCGTGGTGGCGGAGTCGACGGTCTGCTGCACCGACCGGATGAGAGCGGCCAGCTCGGTCCCCGCCTCAGCCAGGCGACGGGCGGCCTCGAACCGCTCCAGCGCCTGACCGAGGAGGAACGCCGTGTTGCGCAGGGCGTCCTCGCGGCCAGGGGAGAGGGCCAACGTGGTGGTGGCGAAGAAGTCCATCGTGCCGACGACCTCACCCCTGACCAGGATGGGAAGGCACACCCCGGAGCGGACGCCGGCGCGCTGGGCCACCGGGGCCCGGACGCAGTCGGTCACCTCGCCCAGGTCGCGGACAAAGACGAGGTGCCGGGTCGCCCAGGCGCGCCCGGACAGGCCGACGCCCCGCCGGAACGACGCCGACAGCGTGACCTCCCGGAACTCACGGCCCGCCTGACCGGACTCCTGGACGAAGCGCAGCACCTGCTGCTCGTCGTCGACGCACCAGTAGGACCCGTAGGCCCAGCCGAACCCGGACCGGATGCCCTCCAGGGCCAGGCCCAGCGCCGCCTCCGGGGAGGGTGCTGCGGTGACGGTCCTCAGCACGTTGCTGACCGTCTCGGTGTCCTCCGTGGCCTCGCGCTGCCGCTCGGCCACGGCCACCCGCTCGATGGCCTGGGAGACCAGCACGCCGACGCAGCGCAGGGCGGCCAGCCGCTGCTCGGAGGGGTGCACGGTCTGTGTGGCGAAGAAGTCCATCGTGCCGATGACCCGTCCGGCGGCCCGCAACGGGAAGCACACGCCCGAGCGCACCCCGGCCCGACGGGCGGCGGGGGCGCGCACGCAGTCCTGGAGCTCCCCGAGGTCGGCGACGAAGACCAGCTCGTCGCGCTCCCACGCCCGGCCGCTGAGCCCGTCGCCCGGTCCGAAGCTGGCCGCGAGCGTGACCTCACGGAACTCGGCGCCGGCGTCACCGGACTCCCGCTCGAAGTGGAGCCGGCCGGTGGTGGCGTCGATCCGCCAGAAGGATCCGTAAGCCCAGCCGAAGTGCTGCCGCACGACCTCCAAGGCGGTCTCGACCGCCCGCTCCGTGGTGGTGACGGCGTCGAGTGCCTGCACGACGGCGGTGACCGCCTCGACGTCAGCCTGGGCTTCGTGCACTCCGGCGCTGGGAAGCTCGGTCTTCTTGGACGGTCTGAGCACAGAGGTCTCCTGAGGTTGCCGTTGCTCGGCCGTCCCACGGATCGGCAGCCGGCGGGGCTTCCTGAGTGATCCGTGTGCCCGACCTCACCAGCCCCGGGCACGCCACTCGGCCACGTGCGGGCGCTGCTCGCCGAGCGTGGAGTCGTCGCCGTGACCCGGGTAGAACCACGTCTCGTCGGGCAGCCGGTCGAACACCTTGGTCGCGAGGTCGTCCATCAGCGAGCCGAAGTCCTCGGGGGAGGTGGTGCGCCCCGGGCCTCCCGGGAACAGGGAGTCCCCGGTGAACAGGTGCGGCGTGCCGTCCGGGTCGTCGTACAGCAGGGCGATCGACCCGGGCGTGTGGCCCACGAGGTGGACGACCTCCAGCCGGCAGGTGCCGACCTCGACCACGTCGCCGTCACCGACGCGCCGGTCCACCGGCACCGGCAGGGCGTCCGCGTCGTCGGCCCCGGCCACGGTCCGAGCACCGGTGGCGGCGACCACTCGGGCAGCGCCCGGTGGTGGTCCCAGTGCTGGTGGGTGGTGACCACCTGGTCCAGGCCGTCGACCCCGGTGACCTCGAGGATCCGCGCCGCCTCGTCGGCCGCGTCCACCAGGACCTGGGTGTCGGTCTGCCGGCAGCGCAGCAGGTAGACGTTGTTGTCCATCTCGCCGACCGAGAACTTCGTGACCACCAGCTGGGGCAGCTCACGCACGTCCGGCCGGCCGCCGGGCTTGACCTTGCCGGTGTACACCACGTCGCTCATCTCCTCATCATGTCCCACCGCGCCGACACTCAGCGCCACCGTCCCAGCACCGGCAGCGGCCCGGGTGAGCTGGTCAGCCCCGCGCCGCCGCCGCGCCCGACGAGCCACCACGCCAGGTCGCCGACGCGTCCGTGCACCTCCGGGCCCGGGCCGGCGCCCAGCTTCCACAGCCCCGGCTCGTCGGTGCTGGAGAGCACCATGGAGGGACCACCTCCCGGCAGCGCCGCGAGCTCATCCTGACGCTGGCCCACCACGGCGCGGGAGAAGTCCGGCGGCCACCCGGCCGCCGGGTAGTCCAGGTCCAGGTCGCTGTGGTGGATCTCCACCTCCGCGCGTCGCCGAGCCACCAGCGTCTCCGCGGGGAAGCCGTCCGCCTCGCCGTCCTGCCCGGCCAGCCGGGTGAAGCGCGCGGTCGACGCGACCACCAGCGTCGAGAGCGCCTGCTGCAGCCGCTCCGCGGAGGACCGGGCGTCCTCGAGCAGTCCGGCCAGGTCCAGGCCGGTGACGGTGGCCCCGATCTCGCGGTCCCGGTCCTCGCCGGAGTCGTACATCGACGCGGGGCCGCCCGTCGCGGCCTGCTCCAGCACGCGGGTGAAGGCGTCGGCGTTGCGGGAGAGGTGGGCCACGACGTGGGCCCGCGACCACCCCGGGAGCACCGACGGAGCCCGCAGGGACTCGTCGTCGAGGACTGTCAGTGCCCCCAGATAGCGTTGCGTGGACCCGGCCAGGTCGTCCGGCGTCGGGGAGGAGGGGGATAGCGTGGCCGAGTCCATCCGACCATCCAACCGCTGCCCGCCGGCTTGCACCACCCGGCTAGGATGGCGAACGCCTGTTCGAACGGGTCAGCCGTCGCCCGCCCTTCCCCCGAGGCGCCCGACCGGAAGCGTCCAGCACCCCCACCGCCCCGAGACCCACGCGAGGACCGACCTGTGGCCGACCAGCTGATCATCAGGGGAGCGCGCGAGCACAACCTGAAGGACGTGTCCCTGGAGCTGCCCCGGGACGCCCTCATCGTGTTCACGGGCCTCTCCGGCTCCGGCAAGTCCAGCCTCGCCTTCGACACCATCTTCGCCGAGGGCCAGCGCCGGTACGTCGAGTCGCTGTCGGCCTACGCCCGCCAGTTCCTGGGCCAGATGGACAAGCCCGACGTCGACTTCATCGAGGGCCTGTCGCCGGCCGTCTCGATCGACCAGAAGTCCACCAGCAAGAACCCGCGCTCCACCGTGGGCACCATCACCGAGGTCTACGACTACCTCCGCCTGCTCTACGCCCGCGCCGGCCGACCGCACTGCCCCACGTGCGGAGCACCGATCTCACGACAGACCCCCCAGCAGATCGTGGACCGCATCCTGGCCCTGGAGGACGGCGCCCGCTTCCAGGTGCTCGCTCCGGTCATCCGCGGGCGCAAGGGTGAGTACGTCGAGCTCTTCCGCCAGCTGCAGACGCAGGGCTTCTCGCGCGCCCGGGTCAACGGGGAGACCTACCCGCTGGCCGAGCCGCCGACCCTGGACAAGCAGAAGAAGCACACCATCGAGGTCGTGGTCGACCGGCTGGCGGTCAAGGCCAGCGCCAAGCGACGGCTGACCGACTCGGTGGAGACGGCGCTGGGGCTGGCCAGCGGCCTGGTCGTGTTCGACTTCGTCGACCTGCCCGCCGGCGACCCCGGCCGTGAGCTGCGGTTCTCGGAGAAGATGGCCTGCCCCAACGAGCACCCCATCGACACCGACGACCTCGAGCCGCGGTCCTTCTCCTTCAACTCGCCCTTCGGCGCCTGTCCGGTCTGCCACGGCCTCGGCACCCGGATGGAGGTCGACGCCGAGCTGGTGGTCAGCGACCCCGGTGCCACCCTGGGCGAGGGCGCCATCGGTCCCTGGTCCGGTGCGCACGTGGCCGACTTCTTCACCCGGCTGCTCGGCGCGCTGGGCGACGAGCTCGGCTTCGACCTCAACACGCCCTGGGAGAAGCTGCCCGCCAAGGCCAGGAAGTCGATCCTCGACGGCCACGCCACCAAGGTGCACGTCCAGCACACGAACCGCTACGGCCGCAAGCGGGCCTACTACACCAGCTTCGAGGGCGTGCGGCCCTACATCGAGCGCCGGCACCGCGAGGCCGAGTCCGACACCAGCCGGGAGCGCTTCGAGGGCTTCATGCGCGAGGTGCCCTGCCCGGAGTGCCAGGGCAGCCGCCTCAAGCCGGTGTCGATGGCGGTGACCCTGGGCGGCCGCAACATCGCCGACGTCTGCCACATGCCCATCAACGAGACTGCCGACTTCCTGCGCACCATCGAGCTCTCGGAGCGCGAGAAGCAGATCGCCGAGCGGGTCCTCAAGGAGATCCAGGAGCGGCTGAACTTCCTGCTCGACGTGGGTCTGGACTACCTCTCCCTCGACCGGCCCTCGGGCTCGCTGTCGGGCGGCGAGGCCCAGCGCATCCGGCTGGCCACGCAGATCGGCGCCGGTCTGGTCGGCGTGCTCTACGTCCTCGACGAGCCGTCGATCGGCCTGCACCAGCGGGACAACCGGCGGCTCATCGAGACGCTGGTGCGGCTGAAGGACCTCGGCAACACCCTCATCGTCGTGGAGCACGACGAGGACACCATCCGGGTCGCCGACTGGGTCGTCGACATCGGCCCCGGTGCGGGCGAGCACGGCGGCCAGGTCGTGGTCTCCGGGCCGGTCTCACGAGCTCCTGGAGCACCGCGACTCCTCGACCGGCATGTACCTGTCCGGTCGCAAGAAGATCCCCGTGCCCGAGGTGCGGCGCCCGCGCACGCCCGGTCGCGAGCTGGTGGTCCGCGGGGCCCGCGAGCACAACCTCCGCGACATCGACGTCCGCTTCCCGCTCGGGCTCTTCGTGGCCGTCACCGGCGTCTCCGGGTCGGGCAAGTCGACGGTCGTCAACGACATCCTGTACGCCTCGCTGGCCAAGCAGATCTACAACGCCCGCACGGTCCCCGGCCGGCACAAGCGGATCGAGGGCATGGACGAGGTGGACAAGGTCATCCACGTCGACCAGTCGCCCATCGGCCGTACGCCGCGCTCCAACCCGGCGACGTACACGGGCGTCTTCGACCACGTCCGCAAGCTGTTCGCCTCCACGGCCGAGGCCAAGGTGCGGGGCTACCAGCAGGGCCGGTTCTCCTTCAACGTCAAGGGCGGCCGCTGCGAGGCCTGCCACGGGGACGGCACCATCAAGATCGAGATGAACTTCCTGCCCGACGTGTACGTGCCGTGCGAGGTGTGCCACGGCGCCCGCTACAACCGGGAGACGCTCGAGGTGCACTACAAGGGCAAGACCATCGCCGAGGTCCTCGACATGCCCATCGAGGAGGCCGTGGACTTCTTCGCGGCCATCCCCGCCATCGCCCGGCACATGACCACGCTGGTCGAGGTCGGCCTGGGCTACGTCCGGCTGGGTCAGCCCGCGCCGACCCTGTCCGGTGGCGAGGCCCAGCGGGTGAAGCTGTCCTCCGAGCTGCAGAAGCGGTCAACGGGTCGCACCGTCTACGTGCTCGACGAGCCGACGACCGGGCTGCACTTCGAGGACATCCGCAAGCTGCTGCTGGTGCTGGGCCGGCTGGTGGACCAGGGCAACACGCGTGCTGGTCATCGAGCACAACCTGGACGTCATCAAGACCGCCGACTGGCTCATCGACATGGGCCCCGAGGGCGGCAACCGCGGCGGCATGGTCGTCGCGGAGGGCACCCCGGAGGAGGTGGCCGCGCACCCGGACAGCTACACCGGCCAGTTCCTCGCACCCCTGCTGGCCGACCACCCCGCGAAGCAGCCGCCCAAGCCGCGGCGCCGGGCCGCCAAGGTCGCGCCCGCTCCCGCGGTCAAGGCCGCGGCTGCGCGGAAGACCAGCCGCCGGGCGGGCGTCTGACGCGCGAGGCACACCAGAAACTCAGGTCCGTCTCAGGTGCCCGCACGCGGCCCGGCTCTAGGGTGAAGCTACAACCGTCGTCCTGCACCAGCCCGAGCACCCGTCCGCACGGCCCAGGGAGAATGATGAGCGCCACCGACCAGAACCCGTCCCCCCGTCAGGCCGGACGACCGTCCGGGCAGGACTCCTTCGAGAGCAGCGACGCCCCGGCCCGCCCCACCGGGGTGTCCCGACGGGTGGTGCTGAGCGGGGTCACCCTCGGTGGCCTGGCCGTCCCCCTGCTCGCGGCCTGCGGCGCCAGCGACGACGACGGGGGTGACTCCTCCAGCGGCTCCGGCGGGTCGAGTGGCTCGAGCGGCTCCGGCGGGACCGTCAGCGTGGCGGCCGCCGACGTCCCGGTCGGCGGTGGAGCCGTCCTGAGTGACGACAAGGTCGTCGTGACCCAGCCGACCAAGGGCGAGTTCAAGGCGTTCAGCGCCGTCTGCACGCACCAGGGCTGCATCGTCGCGGCGGTCAAGGACGGGGAGATCGTCTGCAACTGCCACGGCAGCCACTTCTCGATCACCGACGGCTCACCGGTCTCCGGCCCGGCCAAGCAGCCGCTGGCCACCAAGAAGGCGACCGCGAAGGGGTCCGAGGTCACCGTCACCTGACGCGGGACGTGGCGCCGGGCCGGCTCCGTCGGTGGTCCCCCGTAGGGTTCAAGCGTGGCCGACCCGTCGACGTACCGCCCCGCCCCCGGGTCCATCCCGACCTCCCCGGGGGTCTACCGGTTCCGTGACCAGCACCGCCGCGTGGTCTACGTCGGCAAGGCCAAGAACCTCCGCGCCCGGCTGACGTCGTACTTCCAGGACATCGCCAACCTGCACCCCCGCACCGCCACCATGGTGACCAGCGCGGCCAGCGTGGAGTGGACGGTGGTCAACACCGAGGTCGAGGCCCTGCAGCTGGAGTACTCCTGGATCAAGGAGTTCGACCCGCGGTACAACGTGAAGTACCGCGACGACAAGTCCTACCCGTGGCTGGCGGTGACCCTCGACGAGGAGTTCCCGCGCGTGATGGTGGGCCGCGGGGCCAAGAAGCGCGGCGTGCGGTACTTCGGCCCGTACTCCCACGCGTGGGCGATCCGCGAGACGGTCGACCTGCTGCTGCGGGTCTTCCCCATGCGGTCGTGCTCCAACGGGGTGTTCAAGCGGTCGGCCCAGATCGGCCGGCCCTGCCTGCTCGGCTACATCGGCAAGTGCGCCGCGCCCTGCGTGGGACGGGTCTCGGCCCAGGAGCACCTGGAGATCGTGCAGGACTTCTGCGACTTCATGGGCGGGCAGACCACGGCGTTCACCAAGCGCCTGGAGAAGGAGATGTACGCCGCCTCGGCCGCCACCGACTACGAGCGGGCCGCCCGGCTGCGCGACGACCTCGGCGCCCTCAACCGGGCGCTGGAGAAGCAGCAGGTCGTGCTCGGCGACGGCACCGACGCCGACGTGGTGGCCTTCGCGGAGGACCCGCTCGAGGTGGCGGTGCAGATCTTCTACGTCCGCGGCGGGCGCATCCGTGGCCAGCGGGGCTGGGTCGCGGACAAGGTCGACGACGCCGACACCGGGGGACTGGTGGAGCGCTTCCTGCTCCAGCTGTACGACGGCGAGCTCGGCGACGCCATCCCGCGGGAGGTCCTCGTGCCGGCGCTGCCGGAGGACACCCCCGCCCTGGAGGCGTGGCTGGGCGAGCTAGCGGGGCGGCAAGGTGGCCATCCGCGTCCCGCAGCGCGGCGACAAGAAGGCGCTGCAGGAGACCGTGGGTCGCAACGCGCACCAGGCCCTGGGGCTGCACAAGACCAAGCGGGCCAGCGACCTGACCACCCGCAACCGCGCCCTCGAGGAGATCCAGGCGGCGCTGGGCCTGCCGACGGCACCGCTGCGCATCGAGTGCTACGACATCTCCAACCTGCAGGGCACCGAGGTGGTCGCCTCCATGGTGGTCTTCGAGGACGGCCTGTCCCGCAAGAGCGAGTACCGCCGGTTCGTCATCAAGGGCGTCGACGGCCAGAACGACGTCGCCTCCATGCACGAGGTCATCACCCGACGCTTCCGACGGCTCCTCGACGAGCGGGCGGACACCGGTGAGGTGGCCGAGGACCTGCCCGAGGACCGGCCGGCGACCGGCCCGGCGACCTCCCCGACCTGCCCGGGGTCCGCGGCGGACCGGTCGCACCCACCGGACCGGAGGAGGCCCAGGGCCCGCTGCTCATCGACCCGGACACCGGCCGGCCCCAGAAGTTCGCCTACGTGCCGGGGCTGGTCGTCGTGGACGGCGGCCCGCCCCAGGTCGCGGCGGCCCAGCGGGCGCTGGACGAGCTGGGCATCGACGACGTGCCGGTGTGCGGCCTGGCCAAGCGGCTGGAGGAGGTGTGGCTGCCCACGCAGGAGGACCCGGTCATCCTGCCGCGCACCAGCGAGGGGCTCTACCTCCTGCAGCGGGTGCGCGACGAGGCCCACCGCTTCGCGATCACCCACCACCGGTCCCGGCGGTCCAAGTCGATGGTGGAGAGCCTGCTCGACGACGTCCCCGGGCTGGGCGAGGTGCGCCGCAAGAGCCTGCTCAAGCGCTTCGGGTCGCTGCGCAAGCTGCGGGCCGCCAGCGTGGAGGAGATCGCCGACGTGCCGGGGATCGGCCTGCGCACGGCCGAGGCCATCGCCTCGGCACTGGCCGAGCAGCAGGGGCGTCGGGCCGTCAGCGTCAACACCGCCACCGGCGAGATCGAGGAGTCCTGATGACCGAGCCCCGCGAGGCCCGGTGAGTCCGTGCCTACCGAGGAGCACGCACCGCGGCGAGGTCGTGGTGGTCACCGGCATGACCGGAGCCGGCCGGAGCACGGCCGCCAAGGAGCTGGAGGACCTGGGCTTCTACGTGGTCGACAACCTGCCGCCGCAGCTCGTCGCCGACGTCGTCCGGCTGGTGGACGACTCCCGCGGGCCGATGCAGCCCATCGCGGTCGTCGTCGACGTACGCTCCGGCTCGTTCTTCACCGGCCTGCAGGAGGTGCTCGCCGCGGGCAGCACCGGCCGTCGCACGACGCTGCTGTTCCTGGAGGCCCGCGACGACGTGCTCGTCCGGCGTCAGGAGGCCGCGCGCCGTCCACACCCCCTGCAGGAGGGCGGGCGGCTGCTCGACGGGCTGCGCGGGAGCGCGTCGCCCTGGACGACCTGCGCGCCGAGGCCGACCTGGTCATCGACACCAGCGGGCTCAACGTGCACCAGCTCACCGACAAGGTCGCCAAGGCCTTCGGCACCGAGCACGACCACCCGATGAAGGCCACCATCGTCAGCTTCGGCTTCAAGTACGGCATCCCCGTGGACGCCGACCTGCGTGGCCGACATGCGCTTCCTGCCCAACCCGCACTGGGTCCCCGAGCTGCGTCCCCTGACCGGCCGTGACGCCGAGTCGCGGACTACGTCAAGGCGCGGCCGGAGGCCGAGGAGTTCCTCGACGCAGTACGTCGGTCTGCGTCGAGACCGTCAGCGCCGGCTACCTGCGCGAGGGCAAGCGGTTCATGACCGTGGCCGTGGGCTGCACCGGCGGCAAGCACCGCAGCGTCGCCATGTCGGAGGAGATCGCCGCCCGGCTCGCCGACCGGTCATCGACGCCCGTCCCGTGCACCGCGACCTCGGGCGGGA
>CAVVQH010000017.1:0-184115 GCA_963750345.1 uncultured Actinomycetota bacterium
CTATTTTGTTCACCACCATGCACGAGGAGTGGGCCCAGCGGGCACGTCGGCTGCGCGAGCACGCGATGAGCGTCTCGGCGGCGGAGCGGCACGGCAGCGTCCTGGCGCCGATGGAGGAGTACGCCGAGGTCGGCTTCAACTTCCGGATGACCGACCTGCAGGCAGCGGTCGGCCTGGTGCAGCTGGGGCGGCTCGACGCCATGGTCGCCCGTCGTCGCGAGATCGCCGAAACGTACACCAAGCAGCTGCTGGGCCTCGACGGCCTGCGCCCGGTCCAGGACCCGCCCTGGGGGACCAGCAACGTCCAGTCCTTCTGGGTGGAGGTCGAGGACGCCTTCCCCCTGGACCGCGACGGGCTGCTGGCCCACCTCGCAGGGGACGACGTCTCGGCCCGTCGGGGGATCATGGCCGCCCACCGCCAGCCCGCCTACCGCGAGCGGGACACCGGGCGCCAGCCGCTGCCGGTGACCGAGCGGCTGACCGACAGCACGCTGATCCTGCCGGTGTTCCACGAGATGACGGACGCCGAGCAGGCGCGGGTCGTCGACAGCATCGTGCGCGCCGGGGGCTGAGGGTGCGCGGGCTCGTTCTCGTGGCGGCCAGCGGGCTGGCCCGTGAGGTCGTGGCGGCCCTGCCGTCGGAGGTCGACGACGTCGTCCTGCTGGACGACGACCCGGACCGCTGGACGACGCGGCTGGCCGGGGCGGACGTGGTCGGTGGTCTCGACCGCGTGGAGGACTACCCGGACCACCAGGTGGTCGTCTGCGCCGGTCGGGGCGCCGTTCGCCGGTCGCTCGTGGAGAGGCTGGCACAGCACGGCGTGCGGGACGACCGCTTCGCGACCGTCGTCCACCCCGGGGTGAGCATCCCGTCGGGGTGCACCGTGGGGTGCGGGACCGTCCTGCTCGCCGGGGTGGTGCTCACCGCGGACGTCACCCTCGGCCGTCACGTCGTCGTCATGCCGCACGTGACGCTGACCCACGACGACGTGGTCGAGGACTACGCGACGCTCGCGGCCGGTGTTTCGCTCGGGGGCGGGGTGCGCATCGGCGAGGAGGCGTACGTCGGGATGAACGCGTCGGTGCGCGAGCACGTCCTGGTGGCGCCGAGGACCACCGTGGCCATGGGTGCTGTCCTCCTCGAGAGCACGACGACTGACCAGACCTGGATGGGCGTCCCAGCGCGCTCCGTTCCGACGGCTCGGTGACGTCGTGGCCCCCGAGGTCGAGGTCGTGACGGTCGCTGTCGTGACCTACAACAGCGCAACCCTCATTCCCGAGCTTGCGACCTCTCTCGAACACGGCCTCGACGGGGTCGCGTGGCAGCTCGTCGTGGTGGACAACGCATCCTCGGACGACAGCGTGCAGGCGGTGCGCACGCATTGCCCTGGGGCGCGGGTCATCCACATGGGTCGGAACGCCGGGTACGCAGCGGCGGTCAACCGCGCCGTCGCCGGCGCCGCGCCGCACTCGGCCGTGCTGGTGATGAACCCCGACGTCCGTCTGCAGCCGGGCTCGGTCTCACGACTCCTGACCGAGCTCAGGAGTCGGGGGCGGGCATCGTGGTGCCCCGGCTCCTGGACCCTAGCGGGGCGGTGATGGCGTCCCTACGACGACGGCCGACGATCTTGCGCGCCGTGGGTGACCTGCTGTTGGGAGCCTCCCGGGCTGGGCGATGGCCGCTGCTGGGCGAGATCGTGACCGACCGACGCCTCTACGTCGAACCGACGATGGTGGAGTGGGCCGAAGGGGCCGTCCAGCTGATCAGCCGGGAGTGCTGGGAGGACTGCGGCCCGTGGGACGAGGGCTTCTTCCTCTACTCGGAGGAGACCGAGTACCACTTGCGGGCGCGGGGCCGTGGCTGGGCGATCTGGTTCGTGCCCAGCGCGTCGGCAGTTCACCTCAGGGGATCCTCGCGTACCTCTGCCGGGCTCTGGGCCCTCCTGAGCGTCAACCGGGTTCGACTGTTCCGTCGCCGGAACGGACCGCTCGCGACCGTGATCTTCTGGCTCATCGTGCTCGCGCGCGAGGCGAGTCGGAGTCTGTTGGGGCGCGACACCAGCAGAGCGGCCACCCAGGCGCTGTTGAGCCCGGTGGCATTCTTCAGTCAACCAGGTCCGTGGTTCGTAGCCCGCTTCGGACACGGCCCGAGACCATGACGAGCGTCGTGATAGCAGCACACAACGAGTCGACCCACATCGGCTACTGCCTCGACGAGCTGTTACGAGATGCCCGGCCGGGTGAGTTCGACGTCACGGTGGTCGCGAACGGGTGCACGGACGACACCGCCCAGGTGGCGAGCGCTCGACCCGACGTCCGGGTCATCGAGCTCGAACAGGCAGGGAAGGCCCCTGCACTCAACGCCGGGGACCGGGTGGCCGTCGGTTTCCCTCGCATCTACCTCGATGCCGACATCGTGATCCACACGTCGGTGGCGCGAGCGGTACGTGATGCCCTGGAGCACGACCCGAGCCATCCGCTGGCAGCGTTTCCGGTCCGAGAGATCGACACCTCGGCCAGCGATCGCCTCGTCCGCGACTACTACGCCATCAACAGCCGCCTTCCGGTCTTCCGCACCGGCCTGTTCGGCCGCGGGATGATCGCCCTGAGTGAGCAGGGTCGGCGACGCTTCGACGACTTCCCCACCGTCGTGGCTGACGACCTCTTTCTCGACTCGCTCTTCACCACGTCCGAGAAGCTGCTGGTCGAAACCGTGGCCACCGTGGTGGTGGCCCCGGTCAGCATCAAACCCCTGCTCGACAGGCTGGTCAGGGTGCGTCGCGGCAATGCCAGGCTACGCACGAGCCGCGAGTCCACGACGGCGCTGACCAACGTCATCCCCTCGCGCCCCATGTCGTGGCTGCGTGGACGTCGTGGCGAGCGACCCGCGACTCGCACTCTCCGGTCTCGTCTACGCCGGCATCACGATGGCGGTGGCTCTGCGCGCCAGGATGCAACCGGGCGACAGCCTCCGTTGGAGCGGCTGAGGTGGCGACAGTGCTCCTTATCGGCGGGTGACACTGGCCATCCGCAATCCTGCGACAGCGCCCAGCACTCAGTCATTCAGATGCTCGGATATCTTGCCTACCGTGCCCATCCTCACTTCGTCGTAGCCACCTAGCCTCGCGGCTTAGCCGCGCCTGGCGGCGATGGAACGGTGGGAGGCTGATGGTTCCCCTGACCAGCAAAGGCGATAGTGTGCGACATCGACACCAACGGGGGGTACCAAGTTGCGTCGCAACGACATCCAGCGTGTGATCAACCGCGCTCTTGCACCAGCAGGCCTCGCCGTCGTTCGGCAGTCCACTCTGGACATTCTCGATGCAGCCACGAGTGCAAGCCACCGTCATGGAGCCGGCATACCGTCCGAGGTCGAAACCGTGCTCACCGTAAACAACCCGCGTCTTCTGGACCTGAAGCGTAGATACCGGGGACACCCCGCTGCAGCCGCCACCGCCTGGAACGATGCCCGCGTCTCAGCACGTGTCGACCTTCGCTTTTTCCGAGGCGATACCGAGTTCGTCTATCAACGACGGGGCAACACCCACCCAGCCCAGTACGCCTGGGCAGCCGATTACGTCGGCGCACACGACCACCTGGGACTGCTCGACAGGCTGAACGAGGATGGCCGCTTCGGCGCTTACCTCTATGAGGTTGCCGGACGCACCGTCAGTCGCGACCTCCTTGACTCCGTCCTGGAGATCAACGCCCTCGACCGACGATTCGGCCTCACGAGCATCGAAGCCCCCGTCATCCTCGATATCGGTGCCGGTTACGGACGCCTCGCGGAACGCATGTGCGCAGCCTTCCCGGAAGCGACCTATTACCGCACTGACGCCGTTGCGACCCCACGTTCTTGTCTGAGCTCCGACTGAAGGCACCAGCGCGTCGCTAATGCACATGTCGTGCCGCTTGACAAGTGCAGGAGCCGGCGGACCCACACTCACATCGACCTAGTGGTTTCCGTGCACTCATGGCCTGAGTGCCCGCTGTCATCCATCACATGGTGGGCCGACGCGATAGGTCGCTCAGACGCAACCAAACTGTTCATCGCAGCCGACGAGACCGACCTGACATCGTCCGAGCCCAACAACCGCACAGGCGACCGTTTCTCCCTGCATTCGAACCGCACGGCTGGAAGCGCACGGAGCTTCGCGCCGAAGTTCGCGGACTCGCCTGGTCAACAGCAGTACGGGTTGTATCCCGACTTTCACCATTTCCTAGAACGCTGACAGGACGCAACCACGCCGTGCGGGTGTGCCCGCTACTCGTACTGGGTGTGGGAGCTCGACTCGATCCCGATGTTCGAACCTGCCTAGGGGGTAGTGCGCATGTGCTGTCCTCATGCGGTGCGCGCCTCGTGCACGTGGTCTACAGCGCCGAGCGGTACGGGGCATCCTCCACAAGAGCCTTGCAGAAGCGACACAGCTAACCCGTGATGAGAGCCCCGGTCTCCACGACTTGACCAGCTGCGCGCCGCCACGTGAAGTGCTGCGCTCGTGCGACTGCCGCCGCAGCGCATGCGTCGTACAGGCGGTCGTCGGCCAACGTGTCCACGATCATCTCGGCGAGAGCCTGGGGATCCTCTCCGTCCACCAGTCGTCCGCCCGTCTGCTCGTCGATGAGCTCAGGCATGGCACACGCCCGTCGACCGATGCACGGCAATCCACGGACCAGTGCCTCGACGAACGCGATCCCGAAGCCCTCGAACCGCGATGGCATCACGAAGAGGTCGTGCGAGTCCAGAGCTGCTGCCACCTCGTGTCCCGGCACCGAGCCGAGGAAGGTCACGCCCTGTGGAACCTGTCCCGGGAGTGGCCAGCTTCGGGGGCCGATCACCGTCAGCTCGATGGACGGGCCAAGCTCTCGGCGGAGCCGCGCGAAGGCGGACACCACCAGATCGCCTCCCTTGGTGTCGAAGTCGCGACCGACGTGCAGCAGCCTGCGCACCGGTGACACTCGGCGTCGAGGCAGTGGTCGCTCGACGTCGATGCCCCTACCGATCCCAGGGTTGACGACAGTGATGCGTTCCTCGGGCACGCCACTGGCGACGAGATCGCGCGCGAGCCACTCACTCATGGGGAACAGGTGCGAGGCACGTTGGTAGAGACCTCGCTGACGCTCCGCAAGCTGGTGGACCCGTCGAGTGGACAAGTTCCTGAAGTGCGGGATGGACCCTTCGCGCGCCTTCTCGAGCAGCAGACCGAAGCTGAGGTCCTGCACCAGGGCGAAGGGCTGGGGTGTGGCTCCCAGGTCCTGGATCTGGACGACGAGGTCCACCTCCGCCCGACGCGCCTTCCGCCGCAGAGTCACCTCGTCAAAGAGGTGAGCGGCCGCGGAGTGGCGCCACATGGACGTCCAGCCCGCTTCGCCGGGGCGCATGTACGCAGCCTTCAGGGCGAACTGTGCCGCCCTCGGGGCCTCGACCGGAAGGTCCACGACCCGGACCTGCTCGCGCAGAGCCCCCCGGAGGTTCCACGGCGTGCCCGACCAGGTCGCACTCGGCTCGCGGTTCCAGTGACAGGCGAACCCAAGAGTCGGCAACTCCTCCATCTGTCCCCCGGTGCTTGTGCCTGACCTACCACGAGACGTAGGGATCGACAGGCACGATACCCAGCGGCCCCGGTCATGCCAACGGGTCTCAGGTGGATGGACGGAGGACCTCGCGCCACGCTCGCCACGACCGGCGGGTGAGGAAGGGCCTCTCGAAGACCCGCGAGAACGCGTAGGCGCCGACCAGTGCGACGGGGAGCCCCAAGGCCAGCAGCATCCAGAAGCTGGCCTCGGTGGAAGCACCGATCGGGGTCACCACGAACCGCCAGGTCAACCACAGCAGGGGCAGGTGCACGCAGTAGAGGCTGTAGGAGAAACGCCCTGTCGACCCCAGCGGGCGGGTCGCGAGCAACGACGACAGCATCCGTGGTCGCCCCTCCACCAGGCTCGCCAACCATGCGGCCGTGGCTGCGCCGACGAGCAGGGTCACCCAGAAGTAGTGAGTCTCGACCCAGGTGGCACCCACGAGGGCAGCGAGGAGCAGGAAGGCCCCCCAGCCCACCCCGCCGACACCGACAAACACCCGGCGCGTCGCAGCGGAGGGAGTCACGGCCAGCACGCGGCTCGCCACGACACCGAAGGTGAAGAGCGCCAGGAACTCCGGGGAGAGGTTGGCGAGATGGGCGAAGACGCCACCCGTTCGCGCCAGGGCATCCGCCGCTACGACGGCCGGCACCACGACGGCGAGCAGGACCACCGCACCCCATCTACGGAACAGGACGAGCACGAGCGGGAACACGAAGTAGATCTGCCACTCGATCGCGATCGACCAGAAAGCACCGTTGGGCTTGGGTGAGTCGACCAGATCCTGGAGCAGCAGGGCGTGGACGACCGTCCCCTTGGCGGAGACGTTGGCTCCCGTTTGCGCGGGTGTGACCAACCCGTACACCAGGCTGGAGAGGATCAGCGCCGCCCAGTAGGTGGGCAGGATGCGCCACGCGCGCCGGTAGAAGAACGTCAGGGCGCCACCGCGGAGCCGCCACCCGTGACGCGCCGGCCCGATGGAGAGCGAGAAGCCCGAGACCACGATGAAGACCGACACCGCGAGATAGCCGAAGGCGAGCCACTGGAGGTAGCCGGGTCCGGGGTGCGCTGCGTCGGGGTACGTCGTCACCCAGATGTGGTGAAGGACGACGTACAGCGCGGCGCAGGCTCGCACGCTGTCCAGGAAGTCGAGCCGTCGCTGTGTGCGCCTCACGCGTGTGACGCCGGGTTCTGCCCTCGTCGCCTCAGCCATCAGCCCGCACGACCCCACGACCGTCGTGGCTGTCGACCGATCCGAGGCCCACGTCGGACTCGAGCATGATGGGCGCCTCCCTGCAGACGGTCGACCGGTCGTACCCCGTCGACAACGGACCTGGCCCGCAGCCTAAGCCGCGGACCAGGTCCCAAGCCATGCGTCGTCTCGTCGTTGCGACGTGCCTGCGATCGGTGAGGCCCGAGTGCCTCACCTCAGCAGCACCGGCAGGGCCGTCCCGTCGCTGTAGACGTTGCCGGTGAACTCGAGTCCGTCGGCTCCGTTGAACGACGCTGAGTTCGTGATGCAGGCGCCGTACTGCGACGTCCCCTTGACGTAGGTGTTGCCGGTCACCCGGTAGGACACGCCCTGGCCACGGTAGGCGTCGTAGAACGCCGTCGTGTAGTTGCCACCCATCAGCTTGTTGCCCGTGACGGTGAACACCGACCCGCTCCCGGGGTTGTCCGCAAAGAACAGGGCGCCGTTGCCCGAGTGAGCTGTCGTTCTTGGCGCGAGTGTCGATCGTGTTGTGCCTGAGCGTGACGTTCGCCTTGGCGCCCGGGTCGTAGAACTGCACCGAGTCGAGGTGGTCACCCGGGTAGTAGCAGGCATTGTCGATGAGGGAGTCCACGATGCTGATCGCTCCGCCCCCACCCACCTGGATGAGGTCCGCAGCGGAGTACTGGACGTGCACCCGGGTCAGCGAGAAGTTGTTGGAGTTGATGTTGGCGTAGGGCCCGGGGCCGGACGGGCAGCCGTCGGGACCGATGGTCGAGTCCGTGGCCACCAGTCGGTGGCCGTTCGAGATGATCCGGCCGCGCACCCGGGAGTTGGTGAGGGTGGTGTCGCAGTCGAGGAGGAGGTCACCGGTCACGTCCTTGCCGGAGACCGTCCCGCATGCTCCGAGGGTGCCCGCGTAGGTGGTGAGCGTGCCCGACGGGCCGGTGGTGCTCGCGTCCGGGAATCCTGACGTCGGCGTCGGCGTCGGCGTCGGCGTCGGGGTCGGCGTCGGCGTCGGCGTCGGCGTCGGGGTCGGGGTCGGCGTCGGCGTCGGCGTCGGCGTCGGCGTCGGCGTCGGCGTGGAGCCGCTGCTGGCAGCGAAGACGACGTCCACGAAGTAGTTCGAGGTCTGCCACGTGCTGGAAGGGAAGCCGCTGCCGTACCTGTACACACCCTGCGAGGCGGTCAGCGACCCCGTGCGGACGGCCCGGTCGGGGCTCAGGCCCTGGTCGCTCGCGTACGCGCCCTTCGGTGCGGTGTAGGCGGCCACGTACGTCCGCGTCGGCGAGAGTGCGACCGGGGCGGACAGACGGGCGGTCTGCCATCCCTCGGCCGTCTCCGCCGAGAACGCGAGCTTCGCCAGGAGCGTCCCGTTGTTTTGGTAGAGCCAACCCGTGTGCTGCCCTGTGTTCTGCCGGGACTTGTAGAAGCGGATGGCCTCGACACTGCCGGCCTGGCTGGTGGTGAAGCGCACGCCCAGCGTCACCTGCGCGGTGTCGGCGGCGCTGGGGTTCTTCGGCAGTGCCGCGGAGGGCCAGATGCTGTAGGCGGTCTCCGTCGCCGAAGCAAACGACGGCGCCATGGACAGGAGCGACCCCGCTGCGAGCGTGGAGACCAGCGCCAGAGCGCCTACCGCCTGCTGCCTACGGGACGGACGAGGGACTGAGGGCGTGGTTCGCTGGTGCTCGACTGACATTGATTCTCCTGGTGTGGGGTCACCTAGTCAGTCGGCAGACCCGGCGATGGAGTGAAGCCGCGTACCGCAAGCGGCTAGACCGCCGCGTTCGATGTCACCGTTCCTGTGCGTGTGAGTTCGAGCTGCGGCAAACTCCCCCTGCCGCGCTGAGGGCTGCGTTGGTGCGGAGCCATGCCCACAGCTAGAAGCGGAGCGGTGCTCCCGTGGCGTCCATCACGTTCTCACGCGCCTGTACCGGCACGTTCACCCGCACCGGCCCATAGGTGAAGTGAGTGCCGAACCGGTTGGCGACGATGGAGATATTGTCCACGGTGTACCGGCCGTTGGCTCCGTCCACGCAGTACAACGTGTAGTTTCCACCGTCGAGCCAGTTGCCCTGAACGAGCAGTGGTCCTGGGCTGTTCGGACCTTGGTCGGGTGCCAGGAACAGGGCTGCGTTGGTCGCACCCTGGCTCGAGGACATGTCGATCACGTTGTGTCTGACCACGACATCGCGGCTCCCTCCCTGCATCTGGGCACCGTCCGCATGAGCGTCCGAGGACGGGTGCATGTCGTGGATCCAGGAGTCCTCCAACGAGACGTTGCTGCCGAGCTTCACCCCGTCGTCGGCCATCCCGTGGATGTCCACCCTGCGCGCCGACCAGTTGTCGAACCCGATCCCGTTGGAGAAGCCCCAGATCTCGCTGTCCTCGATCGTCACGTCACCCGACTTCGCGTAGATCCCGTAGGTGGCCGACCCGCTCCCGTGGATCCAGGAGTTCCGGATGACCACTCCAGACGCCTCGACCGTCACGGTGCCCGTGATGTCTTCGCCGTCGATGACCGTGCCGTCCCGGGTGATGCGTACGTCGCCCGACACCGGATGGAGCCGTGTTCCCACTGGGACACCGGTGTTCGAGGAGTCGGGCCGATGGTCCACCCTCGGGCCCGAGGCAGGAGCGTCGTCGGAGGGGTCGGGTGACCCCGGGGGCCCGCCGGGCGTCGCGTTGCCGTCCGGAACGAACCGAACGTCGACGAAGTAGTTGGAGTCGTGCCAGGTCTCGTCGGGGAAGGCCTCGCCGTAGTGGTAGACACCAGCGAGTGCAGTCAGGTCCCGACGGACCCTTGGCCGAGCCGGGCTCAGCGCGCCTGGGTCCGCGGCGTAGTGACCACGGGTCGCGGCGTACGAGGCGACATAGGTCCGGCCGGGCACGACCCGGACAGGTTCATCGAGGATGGCCGAGCGCCATCCTCCGCCGTCGGTCGGTGGGAGCCGGGTCTGGGCCAGCAGCCTCCCGCCCGCTGACCACAGCTGGGCTCGGTGAGGCCCGGTGTTCGCCTTCGCCTGGTAGAACTCGACCGCCGTGATCGATCCCGCCGCGGCTGTCGAGAAGGTCACCCCGACGGTGACGGACCTGGAGTCGGCAGCGCTCGGGTGCACCGGCACGCTGCTCTGCGGCCACAGCCCGTAGCCTGGCTGGTCCGTGGTCCCAGCGGGCTGACCCCGGAGGACACCCCCGGACGTCGCCGCCGCCACCACCACCACCGTGGCACCGGCCAGGAACAGGCGAGTGACGAGAGAAGGGACGCGTCCACCACCACCCCGAGCGTTCGTCATGGCCGCATGCTGCACCGGCAGGGGCCCGCAGGACAAGAGGGTCGGCGTGTTCGACCCGTGGTCGAGTCCCTCCGCCCCGGTCGGGACGGCTCTCCCCGGACGGCCTGCGGGCTTGACCACGCTGGCACGGGTCAGGACCATTCAGGCAACGAGGGTCGCCGGCCCCGAGGCTGGGGGAAGTCGCATGTCGATGTCCGCGCACTGGAGGCTGCGAGGTGCTCTCCCGCCAGGAGCGCGGAAGGTGGCTCGACGGTCCACGGACACGTTCCTGGCGCCCGTCCTCGGCTCGGTGCGACGAACTCGGTCCCCAACGGGCGTCTGCTTGACCTTCGATGACGGACCCGATGAGCGCGTCACCCCTGAGCTGCTCGACGTCCTGTCCGCCCACGGTGCGTCCAGCACGTTCTTCGTCCTCCTCAACCAGTGCCGCGCCTACCCGAGCCAGCTGTCGGCGCTGGTCGCCGATGGGCACGAGGTGGCACTGCACGGCGTGGACCATCGTCGCATCACCTCGATGACCGGCTCGGACGCCGAACGGTACTTGGCGGACGCTCGCGCCGAGCTCGAGGACCTGGTCCACCGCAAGGTGGAGCTGTACCGCCCTCCCTACGGCTCACAGACCATCGAGAGCTTCCGCGCCGCCCGTCGTGCCGGACTGCAGGTCGTGGTGTGGAGCGACGACGCCGAGGACTGGGTGGATCGCCCGGCGACGGTCGTGGCCGACAACGGCCTGCGTGCCCTCACCCCTGGTGGCATCCTGCTGCTGCACGAACGCCTCGAGCCGGACCTTCCCCGGGATGCTCCCGTCACGTCGTTCGACCGGTGCGACATGGTGCGGACGGTTCTGCGGGGTTGCGCCGAAAGGGGGCTGGTCCCCACCACGGTCGGGACCGCCCTAAGCGACCACGGCCCTCGTCGCACCGCGTGGTTCCGCCCCTGACCGGTTGTCGGTCGCAGGCTCAGGTTGGCCGGGTTATCATGCGTGTCGGGGGGAGCGCGGGGACTCGTGCTGCCGGAGACGGACGGGACCATGCTGACCGAGTGTGTGCTGGCGCTGTGGCGGCGACGACTTCTCGTAGGTCTGGCCGCTCTCGTCGCCGTGGGACTGGGCGTCGCGGCCTATCTCGTCATCCCGCCCGCGCAGCAGAGCGACGCCCAGGTGCTCTTCGTGCCATCCGTGAAGCAGCCCGGGGTCGACGGTCCCACCAACCCGCTCCTGGCGCTCGGCGGGTCGGTCGCGATCGTCGCCTCGGTCGTGCAGGCTCAGGTCAGCGACGACGAGACGGCGCTTCGACTCCGGGACCGCGGATACACCGCCGACTACGAGGTGCTGCCCAACCTGGCGGAGAACGCCGGGCCGGCGCTGCTCGTCACGACGGACGACCACTCCGCTCGGATGTCCAGGGCGACGCTGCAGGCCGTGATCGCGGAGATCGACGACAACCTCGGACAGATCCAGACACAGGAGAAGATCCGACGCGACCTCTGGGTCCGTTCGGTGGTGCTGACCTCCTCGACGACACCGACCGTCGTACGCACAAAGCCCGTCAAGGCCGGGCTCGTCGGCACGGCAGGGACGGGCCTCGTCCTCCTGGGGCTCATCCTCGTCCTCGAACGTCGTCGCATCCGTCGGGGGCTTCGCCTCCGTACGGATCCAGCTCGTCAGGTCCCGCAGGAGCGCCGTGTGGGTCACGACCTCAAGCGCGCCTACCTGAGACGTCCCGGCACAGGCTCGGCGCGTCGCCCCTCCCCGCCAGACGAGGTGCAGCGCGAGCCGCAGGGGGGCCTGGAGCGGGTACCCAGCGATGGTCCCGTGCCCAGGTGATGGACGCCGCGACTCGAGCGCGCCCCCGCCGGCTGTTCCTCCTCACTCGCGATCCGGCCAATCGCCACGCCTTCGCCGTCTTGTCGGTCTACCTCGTCCTTCTGTTCGGCATACCGAGCGACCTGGTGGTGGAACCGCTCGGTGCGGCTGGGACGCCCGCGCAGCTGCTCGGGCTGGTGATGATCGTGTGGTGGACCGCGAGCAAGCTGACCTTCTCAGGGCATCCTCGACCCAGCGGACCTGTGGCGTGGCTCCTCCTCGCGTTCGTCGCCGCGATGCTGTCCTCCTACGTGGTGGGCATGAGCCGGAGTATCTTCTCCCCGCTCGAGATCAACTCCGCCGACCGGGCCCTGCTGTCCCTGTTCTCGTGGTGCGGCGTGATCCTGGTCATCGCGGACG
Organism: uncultured Actinomycetota bacterium; assembly: GCA_963750345.1. Lineage (GTDB taxonomy): Bacteria > Actinomycetota > Actinomycetes > Propionibacteriales > Nocardioidaceae > Nocardioides_B. Next base: position 12,307 of record CAVVQH010000017.1, read on the forward strand.
GTCTGCACACCCGCGCCCGCCTGGAGCAGCTGCTCAAGCTCCTGGCCTGCGGTGTGGTCTTCGTCGCCGTGCTCGGCTGCCTCCAGTTCTTCTTCGGCGTCGACCTGGCCAGGTACCTGAAGGTTCCGGGCCTGACCGTCAACGGCAGCTTCGGGGAGATCATCGACCGGTCCGGTTACCGGCGGGTGTCCGGAACGGCCGCCCACCCGATCGAGTTCGGCGTCGTCCTGGCTGCTGGTCTGCCGCTCCTGACCCACTTCGCACGGTTCAGCGCCGACCGGGCCGAGTCCCGTCGGTGGTGGGTCGCCGTGCTGATCGTCAGCGCCACCCTCCCGCTGTCCGTCGCCCGCAGCGCCATGGTCGGTCTGGTCATCGTCGCGGTGGTCCTGGTGCCGAGCTGGCCACGGGGGCTGCGCTACCGCGCGCTGCTGACGGCGGTGGTGGGCCTCGTCTCGATGTCCGTCGTGCTTCCTGGGCTCCTGGGCACGATCCGCGGGCTGTTCCTGAACGTGGGCTCGGACCCGAGCACCCAAGGGCGGACGGCTGACTACGGGCCGGTGCTGCACTACGTCGGCTCCTCACCCCTGAGTGGACGAGGGCTCGGTACGTTCATCCCCAGCCTGTACCGGACGCTGGACAACCAGTACCTGGGGCTGTTGGTCGAGACAGGGATCCTGGGCACGCTGGCGTTCGTCGTGCTCATCGTCGGCAGTCTCATGGTCGCCGGCAGGACTCGGCGTGCCGTCGGGACCGACAGCGCCCGGGACCTCGCCTTGTGCCTGTCGGCAGGGATCGTGGTCGTTGCCGTCGACGCGGCGACGTTCGATGCCTTCGGTTTCGCCATGTGCATGGGAACGCTGGCCGTGCTGCTTGGCGCGGTAGCGTCCCTGGCGAGCATCGGGCGCCGATCGAGCACCCCACCGGGCATGCGCGGGGTGGTGCCTCTTCGTCGGCTGCCCAGCCAGCTGGGCAGCAGCGGCGCTCTGACCGTGGCGGTCTTCCTGTCGTTGGCCCTCGTCACGGCGACCTACGCGCTGGGCAACCGAGCGCCGGAGTTCGCGGTGGCGGACGAGGTCCTGCTGACTCCTCCCCAGCCGCCGGACCAGACCGCCTTCGCGCGCTCGGGGAACGCGACGGTCGCGGCCAGCATCCTGCACGACGTGCTGAGCAGCCGCGGGGTGCGGGCGCGGGTCCTGGGTGGCACCGACGCGACGTATGAGGTCGCCATCGGGGACAGCAGCATCATGGCTGGCACGGACGACATCGGTTCCGGCCCCATCCTCCACCTCGCTGTGACCGCCCCCACGGCGTCGGGCTCCGTCGAGGTCCGCCGCGCGCTCGCGACGGAGGCGCGCGACCAGCTGGCCCGGATCCAGGGCGACGCAGGAGTCCCCGTCTCGGAGATGATCACCCTGCGTGAGGGCGCCCGGAGCGAGGTCCACCCCGTCAGGGGTAGCAACAGCCGTGGCGACGCCGGTGAGGTGATGCTCCTCATGCTCGTCGTGTTGACGATGCCGGGGCTGCTGCGAGGAGCGGGCAGGGACGAGCCGAGCCCCCCTCGACCGCCCCGCACGCGCTCACCGGCGCTGGCGTCTCGTTGAGGACCTAGGCAGACAGCCGCCACAGCTGGAGGGCCGAACGACGCATCGGCGAGACGACCACCAGGTAGGCCACTCCCCCGATGCTTCCCCCCACCAGCACGTGGACCACGGGAGACCAGTCCGTCCCGAGGACGAGTGCTGCGGCCAACGCGATGGGCGCCACGCCGACCAGCGGCAGCAGGTTGTGGGCGAGCAGCGAGGCTAGCCCGACGCCGCTGCGCCTGAGCATCGTGGCCAGCAAGGGCACGACGACGATGAGGACGACGAGGGTCTGAGCGGCAGCCACCCCGGTGATGCCCGCCGTGTTCGCGCCCACCACGAGGGCCGGGACCAGGGTCACGAGCCAGACGCCGTGCAGCCACACGGTGAGCCCCGTTCGACCGGTGGCCGCCAGGAAGTCGTAGGTGAGCTCGACCGCGAGCCGTCCGGCACTCAACACCACCAGGAGCTGCAGGGCCGACGCGGCCTCCATCCAGCGCGGACCGTAGAGGATCTCGATCACGGGGTCGGCGAAGCAGGAGAGCAAGGCGCAGACGGGGATGGTCACCGCCATGACGAGACCGCAGATCAGCGAAGCCGCGTTGCCCGCGATGCCTCGTTCTCGCTGATCCGGGCGAAGCTCGCCAAGGTCACGCGCCTGATGGCCGACCCGATGACCGTGGTCGGCCATGAGGCCACGTTGAAGGCCAGCAGGTACAGCCCGAGCTGCGTGGGCCCCAGAAGGTGGCCCACCACGACGTAGTCGACGTTCAGCATCAGGAGGAGCAGGAGGCTCGATCCCGCCAGGGGGAGTCCGAAGCGAAGCAGCTCCGGCACCACGTCGCGGTCCCAGCCGGGCCGGTAGCGTTCGGGTGCCCATGCGTAGGCCAGCACCCCCGTCACGATGTTCCCCACGACGGCCCCCCATCCCAGGCTCCACGCGCCGAACCCCGCCACAGCGAGGCCGATCGTGATCGGCGTCCCAATGAGGAGGGCGGCCGTGTCGATCACCAGTCGTTTGCGTTGTTGCAGGGCGCGGGTGATGAGGGCGTTGGGAACCGCGACCACCCCGTCGACGACCACCCCGACGAGCAGCAGCCGGATGAGCCACGTGGCATCGGGGGCGTTGATGGCCCGCGCGACGTAGGGAGCCGCCAGGAACGCGATGCCCGCCAGGACCAGCGCTGCTGACGATGGACACCGTGACCACCGTCGGTGCGATGTCGTCGACCCGACCCTTGCGCTGCACGACGGCCACGCTCACCCCCAGCTCGTTCATGCTGAGGAGCACGGCGAGCACGACCAGTCCCACGGCGTACGTGCCGAACTCGCTCTCCGCGAGAAGCCGCACGACGACGATCCCGGCGACGAAGCTGCCCAGCTTGCCGACGAAGTTATTCAGGAGGCTCCAGGCGAATCCCTGGCCCATGGCCTTGCCCGCGAAGGCCGGGGGGTGAGCGCCGGTGGCGAGGTCCCGCTCGGCCGGCGTCTCGCGCGTCGCTGCTGGCACGGTGGCGGGCGAACCGGGATCAGGTGCGGTCGTCATGGGCTGGTCATACCGACGCCATCGCGCGTCGAAGTGCCTCGGCGACCCGCTCCTGCTGGTCCGGCGTGATCTGGCCGTCGAGGGGCAGGGAGATCAACGAGTCCGCCGCGTCCTCCGCGACGGGGAACGACCCTCGCGGGTAGCCCAGGTCGGAGAAGGCTGGAGTGAGGTGGATCGCGGTCGGGTAGTGGATCCCTGCCCCGATCCCCTGCTCGTGCAGCGACGCGAGGACCCGGTCACGGCGGGGGACACGGACGGTGTAGAGGTGCCACACGTGCTCGTTGCCCGGCATCGTCACCGGCAGTCGGACGTCGTCCACGTCCTCGAGCAGCGCCCGGTAGTGCTGGGCAGCGGTCCGTCGCGCCGCGTTCCACCCGGGTAGGTGACGCAGCTTCGCGGTGAGCACGACGGCCTGGATGGCGTCCAACCGTGAGTTGAAGCCCTTGACCTCGTGGACGTACTTCGACCGGCTCCCGTGCGCGCCCATGGACCGACACAGGCCGGCCAACGTGGCGTCGTCGGTGGTGATTGCTCCCGCGTCTCCAGCCGCGCCCAGGTTCTTGCCCGGGTAGAAGCTGGTGGCCACGACGCGGCCGACCGAGCCCGACGGCTCGCCGAAACGCGTCGCACCCTGGCTCTGGGCGGCGTCCTCGACGATGGTGCAACCAGCCGGCAGACCCAGGTCGCGGATCTGCTCGACCGGAGCCAGCTGACCGTAGAGGTGCACGGGGATGACCGCGACCGTGCGGTCGGTGATGGCACCGGACACCGCGTCGGGACTGATCAGTAGACCGTCCTCGTCGGCATCGACGAGGACCACCCGTGCTCCAATCCTGGCTACCGCCTCGGCGGTGGCCACGAACGTGTTCGCAGGAAGGACCACCTCTGCGCCGGGTCGCACCCCGACCGCCCGCAGTGCCATCTCCAGGGCGTCGGTCCCGTTGGCCACCCCGACGCAGTGCGTCACCCTGCTGAAGCGTGCGTAGGCACTCTCGAACTCCTCGACGTACGGTCCGCCCACGAAGCCGCCGCCGGTGAGGATCTCGTCGACGAGAGGGCGGATCTCGTCGAGGACCGCGGCTTGGGTCGCGGCCACGTCGACCAGGGGGATGGTGCTCATACGGTGCTCCTTGCCGTTGCCGTCTGCGCCTGGATCTTGTTGAAGTCGTCGCCCCCGCGGTAACCGCGCCAGCGCCGGTAACGGCGACGGGCCTCGTAGGCGACCACCTGGGCGCCCGGCCTCGGGGCTCCGCGAAGGCCGTCCCAACGCGAGGGTGGACTGGCCAGTGTCTGTCGGTAAATGGCCTCCTGACGCGATCCGGCCGCCTCCAGCCCGTACCTGTCCCTCACCACGGAAAGGGCGAAGCGGCCGAGGTCAGCTCGTCGGCGTGGGTCCGCGCACAGGTCCTCGAGGAGCTCGACGAGGACACGGGACCCGTCTCCGCCGTGCCCGACGCCGTACCAGCCCTGCTGGAGGAAGGTGGGCAGGGAGTCGGGTGTCAGCAACCGCCAGAAGCCACGCTCCCCCTGGACCAGCAACGGCTTCCCGAACGCCATGGCCCTCAGCGCCGAGCCTCCCATGCCGATCACCACGTCGGCTGCGGCATACCACGGTCGTGGATCCTGCACCTCACCCACCAGGGTGACGACCGACCGGGCGTCACCCAGGTCGTGGACCGCATCCTCGACGTCACCCCGGGCCGGCCCGTCACCCACGACGGCGAGCCGGATCGCCCGCGTCGCCGACAGGGCGCCCACGGCACGAACGGCGTCGATCAGCCCCTCCCTCTTCAGCTCGTGGGCAAGCCGCCCCACCACCACCACCAGCAGGGCGTCGTCCCCGGCGGCGGCCCTGTGGCGGACCGCGGGCGAAGCAGGCATCGGATGGTTGGCCTCGAGGTCGACGGGGGGTTCGATGAGCTCGACGTTCGGCCGCCGCCGGCTCTCGTCAGCGGCGATCGCGGCCGTGCCCACGACCAACGTCAGTCCGGTGGGGATGAAGGGTGCCACGCCCATCGACATGACCGTCCCGACCGGCGCGACACCCCGTCGTAGGAAGGGTCCGTAGTAGCACTCCATGATCGGCGGCCACTCGTAGCCATGCACGATGTCGACCCGGTGCCGGTCCACGGCCGTCATCAGTGACCGCATCGTCGCCGGCGACGGCCGCACCCTCGGACGAGGCGGTGCAGGCTCGAAGGGGATCCCCGCGGCCCTGATGCGTTCCACCAGCACGCCCCCGGGTGGTCCAAAGATGACCACGTAATGGCCCCGTCGCAGCATCTGCTCCGCCAGCTCGATTGCGTTGGTCTGGCTGCCGCCGATGTCGGTCGAGCTCGGGTAGACCAGGAGCCTCACGACGTTCCACCCCCCACTGCCGAGCCGCCGAGGCCGAGCAACCCGGCCAGCCGTTGCACTCGGTCCTCCCAGCTGTGTCGCGAGGCGAACGCGCGCCGCTGCGCGACTTCCTGCTGGCCCAACGGGGAGGCCACCGACGCGAGGACGAGCGGGGTGAAGTCGGAGGCTCGGGCGGCGATGCTGACCAGCTCCGTGTCCAGCCACACCATGGCCGGGAGGTTCGTCGCCACCACCCGGCGGCCAGCCGCGAGGTACTCGAGGACCTTGAGGGGGAAGCTGGCCCGGTTGAAGGCTGAGTCGGTGTAGGGGAGCAGGCACGTCGTCGCTCGCGACAGCACCTCCGGCAGGTGCTCGTAGTCGATCTCGCCCAGCCACTCGACGTTTTCGCGTCCGAGCAGAGCGTCGAAGCGACCCGCGGACAGGGTCGCCTGCTTGGCACCCACGATGACCAGCTCCACGCCCGCCGCGGCCACATCATTCAGGAGGTCGACGTCCACGCGGTCGGACAGGTGCCCGACGAAGGCGACGACGGGCGGGCTCTCGACCGAGGGGACCGCCGTTCGGCCGAAATGATCCACGTCACAGCCGTTGGGGATGAGCACGGGCTCGACTCCCGGTCCTCGCAGGCCCTCAACCAGGGTGGGGCTGACTGCGACCACGAGGTCGGCCCTTCGCGGCTGCTGCTGCGCCAGCCGTCGCAGGCGCCGCTGCCCGAGCCCCATGAGCTCAGCCCCCGCCACGAAGTCGTCACTGGCGTAGAAGACGGAGACGCGCTCGCCGAGAGCGCCGAAGAGCGGATCGAGCGAAGGGACGATCACGGCCGCGACCGAGCTGGCTCCCAGCGAAGCGACAGCCCGTCGCATCGCTCTCCTGGTCAGGGCCAGGGCGACCTGCTTGCCGATAGGTCGCTCCTTGAGGGGCAGCACCCTGGGTGACAGCACGTGCAGCCGACGTGCGACGTGGTGGAGCCCGCTGCCGTAGGAAGCCTCGAAAGCACGTCGGTTCCTAAAGCGCGTCAGGACCGAGAGCGGCGGGTCGACGTAGAGAACAGGAGCATATTCGGACAGCCCGTCAGCGAGGTGTTGGTCCAACAGCCGGACACCCGCGTAAGGGGTCGCTCCGCACACCACCACCAGGTTTTCCCAGTCCCCCATGAAAGTGCGGCCCCCCGCCGTCTCCGAACGAATCGTCAACACAGATCGTGCGACCCGCAGGACATCATCTCAGACGAGTCGTGAGAAATGGTTGGCAGATGCACGCCACTCGACGATCCTCACCTGTGACGGTGCCACACTTCCGGTAGCAGCCGTCAGGCTATTCGCTTTGACCGTGCACGACTGGCGTGGGCAATGACCCGCGCCCGGCTTTCGGACTTCCGCGCGGGGGTGGTCGGTCGAGCGACCGCAAAACGATAAGAAAGAAACCGATACCGTTCTCCGGTTGTTCGCCGCGAAGTTAAATTCAGGACGAGTCCTGGCCTTCATAACCGTCACCTGCCTATGACATGCTCAGGAAATGCGGGGGAAACAACACGTCTTGATCGTCGTCCAGAATCTGCCTGTGCCCATGGACCGTCGCGTCTGGCTGGAGTGCCGGGCCCTGCGCGCAGCCGGGTACGACGTCAGCGTCATCTGCCCCAAGGGGCCGGGTGACCACCGACGGCAGACCATCGAGGGGGTACGGCTCTACAAGTACCGGCAGGTCCCCAACAGTGGTGGTCTGGGAGGGTACGCCGTCGAGTTCCTCTACTCGTGGCTGCGTACCGCCCTGCTCTCGCTGGCGGTGTGGCGACGGCAGCCGTTCCAGGTCCTCCAGGCCTGCAACCCGCCGGACACGTACTGGCTGCTGGCCCGCATGTGGCGACTGCGGGGCGTGCGCTTCGTCTTCGACCAGCACGACCTCAACCCCGAGCTCTTCTGCTCGCGCTTCGGGCGACCGACATCGGTCAAGCAGATGCTCGAGCTGGGGATCCTGCGGTGGCTCGAGCGTCAGACGTACCGAGCCTCCGACCACGTCATCTCCACGAACCAGTCCTACAAGGCGGTCGCGATGGGCCGTGGGAGCCGACGAGACGACCAGGTGACGGTCGTCCGGTCCGGCCCGGACACCACGGCCATGCGGCCCGTCCACCCTCCGGTCGGGACGACGCGGCCCCCTGTCCACCACCTCGTCTACCTCGGCATCATGGGGCCCCAGGACAACGTCGACGTCGTCCTCGACGTCATGGACATCCTGGTCAACCACCGGGGCCGGAACGACGTGCGGGCGACCCTCATGGGGTTCGGTGACTGCCTGGAGGGACTGAAGGTCTCATCCGCGGAGCGGAAACTCTCGGACTACGTCACCTTCACGGGCCGGGCCGACCTCGACGTGATCGCGGAGACGCTCAGCAGTGCCGACGTGGGGCTCTGCCCTGACCTCAAGACGCCGCTGAACGACGTGTCCACCATGAACAAGACCATGGAGTACATGGCCTACGCACTGCCCTCGGTCTCCTTCGACCTGAAGGAGACCCGCGTGTCCGGGGGTGAGGCCGCCCTGTTCGTTCCCTCGAATGAGCTGGAGGCCTTCGCCGACGCCGTCGAGCGCCTGCTGGACGATCCCGACCTCCGCCGCGACATGGGCGTGCACGCACGCGAACGCGTCAGCAGCGAGCTGGACTGGCGGGCCCAGTCGCTCGCCTACGTCGGGGTCTTCAACCGGCTCCTCGGGGTGGACGGCGTGCTCCCACAGCCGGCGCCCGCTCCGTGACACCGACGCACGGGGCCGCCGGTACGTCGCCGACCACGAGCTCGCCTCGTTCGTCGTGGACCGCGGTCGGGTCCGCATGCCTGTCGCTGTCGGTACGCCTGTCGACCTGGGCGCGCCGGCCGTCGTCGGCGTTCCCCGGCAGACCCGTCGCATCGACGTGTCGGAGGACGAGCGGACCGTCGTCGAGACGTGACCGCGAATACTTGACGCTACAACCTTAAACCGCCATCCTGGTGCCCGACCCAGGAGGCCCCATGAACAGCACCCCGCCGAGCACCGGACGGATGCCCGCGCTCTACATCGGGCACGGCGCCCCTCCGCTCCTCGACGACGCCCTGTGGAGCGGCCAGCTGGCCGCCTGGTCGGCCGACCTGCCGCGACCCAGGGCCATCCTCATCGTCTCCGCGCACTGGGAGTCCGCCCCGGTCATGCTCTCGGCCACGGCGCCGGGCACTCCCCTGGTCTACGACTTCGGCGGCTTCGCCCAGCGCTACTACGAGATGACCTACCGCACCCCCGACGCCAGCGCCCTGGCCGCCCGGGTGGCCGCGATGATGCCGGACACCGAGCCGGTGCACCAGCACCCGTCACGCGGCCTCGACCACGGCGCCTGGGTGCCGCTGAAGATCATGTACCCGGCCGGCGACGTCCCCGTCCTGCAGATGTCGCTGCCCACCGACGACCCCTACCGGCTGCTCGAGCTGGGGCGGCGCCTGCGTCCGCTGCGCGACGAGGGCGTGCTCATCGTCGGCTCGGGCTTCCTGACCCACGGGCTCCCGTTCCTGCGGGAGTTCCGCATCGACGCCGCCGCCCCCGGCTGGTCCAGTGACTTCGACGCCTGGGCGGCGGACGCCCTGGCCCGCGGTGACGTCGAGGAGCTCGCGTCGTACCGCACCAAGGCGCCCGGCATGCCATACGCCCACCCCACCGTCGAGCACTACACGCCGCTCTTCGTCACCCTCGGCGCCGCCTCCGACCCCGAGACGCCGGGCGAGCAGGTCGTGGACGGGTACTGGATGGGACTGTCCAAGCGGTCCCTCCAGGTGGCCTGACCCCGCCTGCCCCTCCTTGGATTACCAGGGGATGTCGGGTTTCTGCTGCTGCCCATGGTCGGCCCACCGTGGGCAGCGACAGTTCTCCGGCATCCCCTGGTAATCCAAGGCGGCATCCCCGGGTGAGCCGACGCCGCACCCCCTGGTAGACCGACACCCGTGAGCATCCTGTCGATCCAGTCCCTCGTCGCCTACGGCCACGCCGGCAACAGCGCCGCGGTCTTCCCGCTGCAACGCCTGGGCCACGAGGTCTGGCCGGTGATGACCGTGCACTTCTCCAACCACACCGGGTACGGCGCCTGGCGCGGGCCGGTGCTGTCCGCCCACGACGTGGCCGAGGTCGTGGCCGGCGTCGAGGAGCGCGGCGCCATGACCGAGATCGACGCCGTGCTCTCGGGCTACCAGGGTGCCTCGGACGTGGGGGCCGTCGTCCTGGACGCCGTGGCTCGGGTCAAGCGGCACCACCCCTCGGCGATCTACTGCTGCGACCCGGTGATGGGCGACGTCGGGAGGGGGATGTTCGTGCGGCCCGGGATCCCGGAGTTCATGCGCGACGAGGTGGTCCCGGCCGCCGACGTGCTCACGCCCAACCACTTCGAGCTGGACTACCTCACCGGTACGACGTCGCGGAGCCTGCCCGAGCTGCTGGAGGCGGTCGACGCCCTCCGGGCCGGGGGGCCCTCGGTGGTGCTGGTGACCAGCGCCCTGCTCGAGGACACCCCGGCCGACCGGCTCGACCTGGTGGCCGTGTCCGCGGCGGGGGCGTGGCGGACCCGCACGCCGCGGCTCAGCATCGCGCCCAACGGGGCCGGTGACCTGACCGCGGCCGTGTTCCTCGCCCACCTGCTCGACGGCCGCCCGCTCGAGGAGGCCCTGGCCCGGACGACCTCGTCGGTCTTCGCGGTCATCGAGGCCACCGCTTGGGCCGGCGCGCGGGAGCTGCGGATCGTGCAGACCCAGGACCGCCTCGTCGACCCCGAGATGCAGTTCGAGGTCGAGCGGCTGCGCTGAGCCGGCGAGGCGGGGCCGGCAAGGCCTCAGAGGTCCCAGCCGGCGCGGTCCACCCGGCGGTGGTAGTGCGTGCCGACCGACCCACCGACCAGCGCCGCCACCAGCGTGGCCAGCAGCACGACAGCGGCGGCGATGATCTCCTGCGTGGTCAGGGTGCTGGTGGAGACCGGGATGCGCGGCAGGTCCACCCGGTCCAGGACGTCGTACTGCCGACCGAACAGGGCTCCCAGCCCGACCGCCACCACGGTGATGACCAGGCCGACCACCCACACGCCGAGACCCTGCTTGGTGCCGGAGAAGCGCGACATGCGCCCCGCGACGTACCCGCCGGAGTAGTAGCCCACCATCAGCACCACCAGCAGCACGATGGCAGCGGTCAGTCCCAGGTCGCCGGCGTCCAGCGAGGAGTCGGTCACGCTGACCTCGGTGTCGACGCCGATCGCGACGAGGACGGCGCCGATGATGCCGGTGAGCAGCACGCTGACCGCCACGGCGACCAGCCAGCCGAAGAACGCGGCCCCGAGGTTGAGACCGCCGAAGCGCTCCCGACGGGCCTCCTGGGCGGCGGCCGGGTCGGGGCGGGCGGGAGTCCCTGGCCGGTCGTGCACCTGCTCGGCGCTCGACCCCGGCCCGGTGGGACGGTCGCCGTAGCGGTCGGTGGCCCGCCGCTGGTCGGGGAGGCTGCCCTGCTGGGTGTCACCGTCCGGACCGGTCATGGTGCCCTCCTGGTCGGCTCGCGGCGAGCCGTGTCGCCCCATCGTCCACCCGTGGGCCGACCTGCCCAAGCAACCGGGCCTGCGAGCCGCTTGTCAGGATCGAACTGACGACCTTTCGCTTACAAGGCGAGTGCTCTACCAGCTGAGCTAAAGCGGCGGGCGTCGTGGGACGCGCGCCCATGCTAGGTGACGGGGAGCCGACGGGCGGAACGCGCGTCGAACCCGGTTCGTTGGGTACAACACGAGTAACTCGACGCAAGGGAGAGCTCATGGGAACCGACGACAAGATGGCCAACAAGGGCGAGGGACTCCTCGGCAAGGCCAAGGAGAAGCTCGGCGACGCGACGGACAACAAGGACCTGCAGGCCGAGGGCAAGGGCGACCAGTCCAAGGCCGACCTCAAGGACGCAGGCGAGAAGGTCAAGGACGCGTTCAAGTAGTCCCAGGGCGTTCCTCGCAGGGCCGGTCCGGCCGTGCCACCTCACGCAGGTGCGCACCGCTCGGGCCGGCCCTGTGCCATGCCCGGCTCCACTAGGCTGGACCCATGGCGCTGCGCATCGTTGCGACGAGGCCCAACCCGGCCCTGGTGACCCTGCCCTGGCAGTCGTCGCTGGACGAGTGGGGCGACGACGTGGTGGTGCCGCTGCCCCGTGGCATCTCACGGCACATCGTGCGCATCGTCCGGCTCGGCCCCGACGTGTACGCCGTGAAGCAGACCCGTGAGCACATGGCCAACCGGGAGTACCGGCTGCTGCGTGACCTGCGCCGCCTGGGCCTGCCCGCCGTCGAGCCCGTGGGGGTGGTCAGCGGGCGGGAGGACCGGACCGGCGAGGAGATCGAGCCGGCCCTGGTCACCCGCCACCTGCAGTACTCGCTGCCCTACCGCTCCCTGTTCAGCCACGGCCTCCCGCACGACAGCCTGCCCAAGATCGTCGACGCCCTCGTCGTCCTGCTCGTCCGACTGCACCTGGCCGGCTTCTTCTGGGGCGACGTGTCGCTGTCCAACGTGCTGTTCCGACGCAGCGCGGGCGAGTTCGCGGCGTACCTCGTGGACGCCGAGACCGGCGAGCTGCACCAGGCGCTGAGCGACGGCCAGCGCCACCACGACCTCGAGGTCGCCCTGACCAACATCTACGGCGAGCTGCTCGACCTGCAGGCCGGCGGGCTGCTGGGCCAGGAGTTCGAGGCCGAGGAGGCCATCGACGGCGTCATCGACCGGGTCGAGGAGCGCTACGAGGGCCTGTGGAACGAGCTCACCGGCCTGGAGGAGTTCACCACCGACGAGATCTGGCGCATCGAGCAGCGCATGCAGCGGCTCAACGACCTCGGCTTCGACGTCGACGAGCTCGACATCGTCACCGACTGGGACGGCTCGACGGTCCGGGTGCAGCCCAAGGTCGTGGAGGCCAACCACCACGCCCGCGACCTGCAGCGCCTCACCGGGCTCGACGTCGAGGACAACCAGGCCCGGCGCCTGCTCAACGACCTCGCGGCCTTCACCGCCCACCACGACCTCGGCGGGGAGAGCCGCTCGATCGTGGCGCACCGCTGGCTGACCACCGTCTACGAGCCCATCACGGCCAAGGTCCCCGCCGAGCTGATGGGGCGGCTGGAGGCGGCCGAGGTGTTCCACGAGATCCTCGAGCACCGCTGGTTCCTCTCCGAGCAGCGCGGGCACCCGGTGCGCACCACCGAGGCCGCCGACTCCTACATCGCCACCGTCCTGGCGGCACGGCCCGAGGAGGAGCTGGCCGGCGAGCCGGACGGCGACGAGCTGCAGGCGGCGCTCGAGGAGGCGTGAGCCCCGGCTTCGCTACTCCCCGGCCGCCCGGCGCTGGGCGATGGCGTACAGCGCGACCGAGGCGGCCACCCCGGCGTTCAGCGACTCCAGGTCGCTGACCATGGGGATGCTCAGCAGCTGGTCGCAGGTCTCGGTCACCAGCCGGGACAGGCCGTCGCCCTCCGAGCCCACCACCAGCACCAGCGGACCGCGGGCCAGCTCGAAGTCCGGCAGGGAGACGTCCCCGTCGGCGGCCAGGCCGACCACCATGCAGCCGGCCTCCTGGTAGGCCTTGAGCTGGCGGGTCAGGTTGGTGGCCTGGGCCACCGGCAGCCGCGCGGCGGCGCCCGCCGAGGTCTTCCACGCCGAGGCGGTCATCCCGGCCGAACGCCGCTCGGGCACCAGCACGCCGTGGGCCCCGAAGCCGGCCGCGGAGCGCACCACGGCGCCGAGGTTGCGGGGGTCGGTGACCGAGTCCAGGGCGACGATCGAGGGGCTGCTCGCCGACGGCCGCGGCCCGCTCGAGCAGGTCGTCGGGGTGGGCGTACTCGTAGGCCGGGACCCGGGCGGCGAGCCCCTGGTGCACCGCGCCCTCGGTCAGCCGGTCCAGCTCGGCGCGCGGCCACCTCCAGCAGCGCGATGCCGCGGTCGGCGGCCACCCGGAAGACCTCGCGCAGCCGGCCGTCGCGCTCGGCCCCCTCGGCGACGTACACCGCGGTGACGGGCATGCTCGCGCGCAGCGCCTCGACGACCGAGTTGCGGCCGGCGATCCAGTCGGCGTCGCCGGAGCGCGCCGAGGGACGGCGGCGCGGCGCGGTCTTGTCGCGCGCTTGCGGGACTTGTAGGCGACGTGGCCCTCGCCGGTCCTTGGCCTTCGGGGTCGGTCCGCGTGCCCTCCAGGCCGCGCTTGACCCGGCCGCCCGGAGCCGGCGGTGGGGTTGCCCTTGCCGGTCTTCTTGATCGCCCCGCGGCGCGAGGAGTTGCCTGCCATCTAGGAGTCCTTAGGTTGGGGTGGGGCTCGCCGGACCCGGCGGGGTCGGCGTCACAGCGACCACGTGGGTCCGGACGGGGTGTCCTCGATCTCGATGCCGGCCGCCTTGAGCTGGTCGCGGATGGCGTCCGCAGCCGCGAAGTCCCGGCCCGCGCGGGCGGCAGCCCGCTGCTCCAGCAGCCGGCCGACCAGCGCGTCGACCGCCTGGGTCAGCTTCGCCTCGGCCTGCGAGGAGCCGCCGGCGGACCAGTGCGGGTCGAAGGGGTCGAGCCCGAGCACCGCCAGCATGGCGCGGACCTGGCCGGCGACCCGGGCAGCTCCTCGCTGCTACCCGCGGCGCAGGAGCTTGTTGCCGTCCCGGACGGCGTCGTAGAGCACCGCCACGGCCGCGGGCGTGCCGAGGTCGTCGTCCATCGCGATGACGAACGCGTCCGGGAGGGCCTCCAGCAGGCCGGCGCCCTCACCCACCTCCGGGGGACCGCCCAGCACCGTCGCGGCGCGCTGCAGGAAGTGCTCGACGCGTGCGAACCCGGCCGCGGCCTCCTCGAGGGCCTCGAAGCTGAACTCGACGTGCGAGCGGTAGTGCGCGCGCGACCACGTAGAAGCGCAGGTCGATGCCGCGCACCCGCTCCAGCACCGCGGGCACCACCAGGGAGTTGCCGAGCGACTTGCTCATCTTCTCCCCCGAGGTGGTGATCCAGGCGTTGTGCAGCCAGTACGACGCGAAGCGCAGCCCGGCCGCGCGGGACTGCGCCTGCTCGTTCTCGTGGTGGGGGAAGCGCAGGTCGACGCCGCCGCCGTGGATGTCGAAGGCGCCGCCGAGGTACTTGCTGGCCATGGCCGAGCACTCGATGTGCCAGCCCGGACGGCCGCGGCCCCAGGGCGAGGGCCACGAGGCCGTCGCCGGCTCGCCCTCCTTGCGGCCCTTCCACAGCGCGAAGTCGCGGGGGTCCCGCTTCCGGCTCGACAGCTGCGGGTCGGCGTCGGCGGCGGCCTCCATGTCCTCGATGCCCTGGTGGGTCAGCTCGCCGTACGCCGGCCACGACCGCACGTCGAAGTAGACGTCGCCCGAGCCGTCCTCGGCCGGCGTAGGCGTGCCCGCGGCGGACGAGCTCCTCGATCAGCTCCAGCATCTCCGGCACGTGGCCGGTGGCGGCCGGCTCGTAGGTGGGCGGCGTCGACGTTGAGCGCGTCGTACGCCGCGTCGAGCTCGCGCTTCATGGCGTAGGCCAGGTTGTACCAGGGGCGACCCTGCTCGGCGGCCTTGGTGAGGATCTTGTCGTCGATGTCGGTGATGTTGCGGATCAGCGTGACGTCGTAGCCGCGCACCACCAGCCAGCGGCGCAGCACGTCGAAGTTCACCGCCGAGCGCACGTGGCCGACGTGCGGCTCGGACTGCACCGTGAGCCCGCACAGGTAGATCCCGACCCTCCCCTCCTCGAGGGGCACGAAGTCGCGGGTCGTCCGCGTCGCGGTGTCGTGGAACCGCAGTGCGGGGGCGGGGGTGCTCACCGGCCCATCGTATCGGCGCCCCGCGCGGGGCCCGACCACGTGGACGGTGGCTCAGCCCGCCCGGAAGTCGATGGTGTCCCAGCCGGTGGCGCCGTCGGGCACGCACGTCGGCGCGGGCGGCGGTCTGGGTGTAGCCGGACCGGTCGGTGGCCCGGACGGCCAGCGTGTGGCTGCCCTGGTCGACCTCGACGGTGCCCGACCACTGCACCCAGGTGTCGGCGCCCGGCACCCGCCCCAGCTCGGCCTCCCGCCAGGGGTCGCCGTCGAGCCGGAACTCCACCTTCTCGATGCCGGTGTGCTGGGCCCAGGCGTGGCCGCCGACCCGCACCCGCCCGGCGCCCACGTCGGTGCCGTTGCGGGGCACCTCGACGCGGGACTGCGGTCTTGACCGGGCCGCGCTCCGACCAGCCCCGGTCGGTCCAGTACGCCGAGAAGTCGTCGAAGCGTGGTGACCTCGAGGTCGACCAGCCACTTGGTGGCCGAGACGTAGCCGTAGAGCCCCGGCACGACCATCCGCACCGGGAAGCCGTGCTCGATCGGCAGCGGCTCGCCGTTCATGCGCGATGGCGAGCATGGCGTCGCGGTCGTCGGTGAGCGCCTGGATCGGGGTCCCGCAGGTCCAGCCGTCCTTCGGAGGTCTGCTTGACCGCGTCGGCGCCCGCGCTGCACCCCGGCCTCGGCGCAGGAGGTCCGCGATCCGTACGCCGCTCCAGAAGGCGTTGCCGATCAGGTCGCCGCCGACCGGGTTCGAGACGCAGCACAGCGTGACCCAGGCCTCGGTGAGCTCGCGGTCGAGCAGGTCCTGGTAGGTCAGGCGTGATCTCGCGGTCGACCATCCCGTGGATCCGCAGCCGCCACTCGTCGGGGTCGACCGCGGGGACCACCAGCGCGGTGTCGATGCGGTAGAAGCCGCCGTTGCCGACCCGCCACGGCGTCATGCCGGCCACGCCGTCTCGGCGCCGGCCGGGACGGTGCCGCGCGACACGGGCAGCCGCAGCAGACGCCGCGAGGCCTCGACCGCCGCGGCGCGAGCGACCGGCCAGGCGGCCAGCCGGCGGACAGCGCCACCGCCGCCACCGCCACCCCGCCGGCGCTGAGCAGGAACCGGCGCCGGGAGGCCGCCACGGTGGGGCTGGGCCGGGCGGCACCGGTGGTGAAGTCGAGCAGCACCGTCCACACCAGCACCCCGGCGGCCAGCGGCAGCAGCGACGAGGGCGTGAAGCCGGGCGCGGCTCATCTGCGCGGCCAGGGCGACCGCGGCCATGGCCCAGAAGACCAGGTAGCCGTAGAGCTTGCCCCGCGCGGTGAGCAGCCCGGCCACCGCGCCGAGCAGCACGATCGCCACCGTCACGCCGGCCACCAGGATCGGCTTGTCGTTGCGGCCCGACCACGCTGATCAGCCGCTCGACGACCGGGCCGGGCGTCCGGGCGATGACGACCTCGGCCACCGCCTGCACCGGGGTGGCCCGCGCGCCCAGGACGTCGGTCAGCGACGTAGCTGGCCGCGATGCCGGCCCCGCCGGTCACCGCGCCGGCGAGGGCCAGTCGACGGCGCGGGGTGGGGGTCACACCCCCATGTTCGCGCACGGCGCCAACCCGGATGGCCGGGCGAGCTGGCATGATCACGCCGGTGAGCGTCCCCCTGCCCCGGATCGGCATCGGGACCGACGTGCACACGCTGGCCGACGGCGTGCCGATGCACCTGGCCGGCCTGCACTTCCCCGAGGAGCCGCAGGGCCTCGCCGGGCACTCCGACGGCGACGTCGCGGCGCACGCCTGCTGCGACGCCCTGCTGTCGGCGGCCGGCCTGGGCGACCTGGGCAGCAACTTCGGCACCGCCGACCCGCGCTGGGCCGGGGCGTCGCGGGGCGACGCTGCTCGGCGGAGGCGGCCCGGCGGGTGCGCGAGGCCGGCTTCCGGGTCGGCAACGTCGCGGTCCAGGTGATCGGCAACCGGCCCCGGCTCGGCCCGCGCCGCGCGGAGGCCGAGGCCGTGCTGTCCGAGGCCGTGGGCGCGCCGGTCAGCGTCTCGGCCACCACCACCGACGGGCTCGGGCTGACCGGGCGGGGCGAGGGCGTGGCCGCGGTCGCCACTGCGCTCGTGGTGGCTACGGCCTGAGCCCGCTCGCGCGCACGACGGGACGCCTCGGCGGGGTACGGCATGCACGACGGGACGCCTCGGCGGGGTACGGAGCGCGCGGGACGTACGGCGCCCGGGACGCCTCAGCGTGGGGGGTAGGGCGGCGCGGCCTCGGAGGACGCCGTGGGCAGGCTGAGGGCGAAGCGGCTGGCCGTGGCGGCCCGGTACGCCGGGCCACCGCCTCGGCCACGTGCGGGTGGTCGCCGAGCACGTCGGCGAGCACCTCGAGCCCCAGCCTGCGCGCCCCGGCGCGGGCCCGGTCGAGGAACTGGCCCGGTGCCACCAGGTACGGCGCCACCGCGGCGGGGTGACCCCGTGCCGCCGGAAGTCGCCGACCACCTCGGACAGGCGCCGGCCCCGACCGGTGAGGTGGGCGGCACGTACCGGCCCGCCCCAGGCCTGGGCCAGCAGCTGCGCGGCCCGGGCGGCGTCGCCCTGCGCGGACGGGTCCTCCGAGCCGGCGGCCGAGCAGCACGACCGGCTGTCCGCGACGGGCCCCGGCGGCCCGCAGCCGCTGCGCCATCACCCCGGCCAGCAGTCGCTGCGGTCCGACCGCGGCGGCGACGAGGGTTCCCCGCGCCGGGGTGGCCGGGTCGGGCACGGCGTGGTCCCGGGCGCACAGCAGCGGCACCACCACCGCCGTACCGCCGCCGTCGGTCTCCCCGTCGGCCTCCCCGTCCCTCCCTCCGTCCGTCAGCCCGTCGGCCAGCACCTCGGCCAGCGACGGTCGGCTGATCTCGACGTACGCCGTGCGGACCGGGACGCCGGGCAGCCGGTAGCGCACCCGCGCCGCCACCGCCTCCACCACCCGGATGCCGGCCGGGTTGGCGCTGCCGTGCGCGAGGACCACGAGCGTCACGGGTGGCTCCGGGGGCCCACGTGCACGACGCCGTCGACGGTCTTCACGGCGTACGCCGGGACGCTCACCGACGGAGTCGTCCAGGCACTCCCCCGTGCGCAGGTCGAAGGCGCGTCGCGACGAGGGCGAGGCCACGAACGGCACACCGTCGCGGACGCCGACGATGCCGCGGCCCAGCACCGTCGAGCGGCTGGACGGGTCGTGGTTGCCCAGCGCGTACAGCGACCCGTCGGGGACCAGGAAGACCGCGACGGCGTGCCCGCGCACCAGGGCGGTGACCCCCCGCTCGACCGGCAGGTCGGCCAGGGCGCAGATCGGCGTCCAGACGTCATCGTCGGCCTGAGTGGTCATGGCAGTCCTGTCCGCGGGGGGGCCCGAACGTACGGAGCGCACGTTCCCGCGGCGTGTGCGGCCTTGTTACGCCCACGAAAACGCTGCCGGGCGGGCCGGTCTGGCAGGCTCGGGCGCGTGCCGCCACCCGTGACCTACCCCCGCACCGCCGTCGTCCTGGTGGCCGCGGGCGCCGGCACCCGGGTCGGCGCCGCCACCAACAAGGTGCTGCTGCCGCTGCTCGGGGTGCCGGTGCTGGCCTGGTCCCTACGGACGGTGGCGGCCCTGTCGTACGTCGCCCAGGTCGTCGTCGTGGGGCGCCCGCAGGACGCCGACACGGTGGCCCGGCTGGTGGCCGAGCACCTCCCCGAGGGGCGCGAGGTGCTGCTGGTGACCGGGGGCGAGACCCGGCACGACTCGGAGCGGAACGGCCTGGCGCCGCTGGCCGCAGCCGTGGAGGCCGGGGAGGTCGAGGTGGTGGCGGTGCACGACGCGGCCCGGCCGCTGGCGGGGACGGCCCTGTTCGACGCCACCGTGCTGGCCGCCGCGAAGCACGGTGGCGCCCTGCCCGTGCGGTCGCAGCCGGGCCTGACCAGCCGGGACGGACGCCGTCACGTGACCGGGCTCGTCGGCGTCCAGACCCCGCAGGTGTTCCGGGCCGCTCCGCTGCTGGAGGCCTACCGGCGGGCGCACGCCGACGGCTGGACCGGCACGGACACGGCCGGCTGCGTCGCGGTCTACACCGACCTGGAGGTGGTGGGCGTGCCGGCACCGGCCACCAACCTCAAGATCACCTTCCCCGAGGACGTCGCGCTGGCCGAGCGCCTGCTCGACCCCGCCTGAGCCGCACTCAGCCCCACGCAGCCGGGCTCAGCCGCACTCAGCCGCGCAGGGCCTCGACCAGCCGTACGTCGGAGGCGTCGACGATCCGACGCGCGGAGGGCGGCGCCTCGAGGAAGACCATCTCGTGGTCCGCGGCCAGGGCCACCACCAGGTCGGCGAGGTCCTCGACGGGGCGGCAGCGGCGCAGGCTCGCCACCACCCCGGCCGGGAGCACCACCGGGGAGACCACGGCGTGCAGCCCCGAGCGGTCCAGGGCGGGGTGGCCCAGCACGCCGCCCTCCAGGCGGGGTGACGGTGTCGGTGACCGGCCGCGCCCCCACCACCACCGAGCCGGTCTCGACCGCCAGCTCGACGGCGCGCACCAGGAAGTCCACCGGTGTCCCGGCGCAGAGCGGGTCGTGGACCACCAGCGGACCCCCGTGGGACACCACGGCGGCCCACCCCACGGTGAAGTCGAGGAGCCGGACACCGGCCTCCCCCAGCGCCCAGGAGGCCACCGCGACCAGGGACTCCCCGTGCAGCAGGGCGAAGGGTGCCGTCCCGCGGCCCTCCAGCGGCACCAGGCCGAGCGGCCCGGGCACGTCGTCGTCGTCGAACACAGCGACCTCCGGTCTCGTCACCCGGGACGTGCCGGGAAAGACGAAGGCCCCCGGCACCAGGTGCCGGGGGCCAACGTGTGCAGGTGCGGTCAGGACGCGAGCACGTCGTCGAGCAGGGCCTCGGCCTTGTCCTCGTTGGTGTGCTCGGCCAGGGCCAGCTCGGAGACCAGGATCTGGCGCGCCTTGGCCAGCATCCTCTTCTCACCGGCCGAGAGGCCACGGTCACGCTCACGGCGCCAGAGGTCACGCACGACCTCCGCCACCTTCATCACGTCACCGGAGTGCAGCTTCTCGAGGTTGGCCTTGTAGCGGCGGGACCAGTTCGTGGGCTCCTCGGTGTGCTCAGCACGCAGCACGTCGAAGACCCGGTCCAAGCCTTCCTTGTCCACCACGTCGCGGACCCCGACCAGGTCCAGGTTGCAGGCCGGGACGCGGACGACCAGGTCCTGCTGGGCGACGATCCGGAGTACGAGGTACTCGCTTGTCCTCTCCCTTGATCTGCCGCGTCTCGATGTCCTCGATGATCGCTGCGCCGTGATTTGGGTAAACAACCGTTTCGCCGACGGTAAATGTCATGTGCCACGTACCCCTTCCTAGGTGACTAGGATAACACGTCCTGGTACTAGTCCGTTCGGCGTTTGCGCAGGTCAGAGGCCACGTGAGGGCTTGACAGGAGCGTAGGGCGTATGCCTCGGACGACCGCGGCGGAGCCGTCGTCGATACTTCTCCCCATGTCGGTCCCCCCACCCAGCGGCCCCCGCCGCGGCCCCCTGGCGTCGCTGCTCCTGAGCTGCCACCCGCTGCCGACCCTGGCCATGACCACCGGGCTGACCACGGCGGCCGCCCTGTCGGGGCGCCCCCGCCGGGACTGCGCGCTGGTGGCCGTCACGGTGGTGGCGGGGCAGCTGACCATCGGCTGGCTCAACGACGTGGTCGACGCGGACCGCGACCGGCGCACCGGGCGCACCGACAAGCCGGTGGCCCTGGGCTGGGTGGAACCGCGGACCGTGCTGGCCGCCACCGCTGCCGTGGCCCTGCTCGACGTACCGCTGTCGCTGGCCCACGGGCGGGCCTCCGGCACGGCGCACCTGACGATGGTGGGCAGCGCGTGGG
Source organism: uncultured Actinomycetota bacterium (assembly GCA_963750345.1). GTDB lineage: Bacteria > Actinomycetota > Actinomycetes > Propionibacteriales > Nocardioidaceae > Nocardioides_B. Next base: position 33,487 of record CAVVQH010000017.1, read on the forward strand.
CCTACAACCTCTACCTCAAGCGGACGGTGCTGTCCTGGCTGCCCTACGTGGTGAGCTTCGCGGCGCTGCCCGCGTTCATCTCCTGGGGAGGCGCCCGTCCCCCGGCGGGTCCGCCCACCTGGCAGATGACCGCATCAGTGGCGGCGCTCGGGGTAGGGGTGCACGTGCTGAACACGCTCCCGGACCTGGACGAGGACGAGGCCACCGGGGTGCGGCACCTGCCCCTGCTGGTGGCGCGCCGCACCGGGGTGAGGAGGCTGCGCGCCGCCGGGCTGGCCCTGACCGTCCTGGCCGGCGCCGCGGTCGCGACCTCCGCGCGCCGGGTGGGGGTGCGTCGGTGACCGGAGCCGCCGGGACCCCTAGACTCAGCCGCGTGAACGTCCGCCGCAGCCTCGCCGTCGCCGTCCTCGTGCTCGGGGCGCCCGTGCTCTCCTCCTGCGGCGGCAACTTCGACCAGCAGACCAACCAGGTCTACAACCCCGCCGCGGGCGTGGACGACCGGTCCGGCCAGGTCGACGTGCTCAACGCGCTCATCGTCTCGGGCGAGGACGGCAGCGGCACGCTCATCGCGAGCCTGGTCAACAACGCGCAGGACCGGCCCGACACCCTCAAGGGCGTGACCGGCGCCGGCAAGGACGCGGACCTGACCGTCACCCCCGGCGGCACCACGGAGATCCCGCAGGGCGGCATGCTCAACCTGGCCGACGTCGGCCGCATCTTCGTGAAGGGCGACCGGGTCAAGGCGGGCTACTTCGTCGAGGTCACCTTCACCTTCGACCGGGGCACCGCCATCACCGTGGACGTGCCGGTCGTCTCGGCCGACAACGCGACGTACGCGGACGTCCCGCTGCCCCCCGCCTCCTGAGCGCAGGCTCCCGAGCGCCACTAGGGTTGGCGCCATGACGAGTGAGCCCTACACCCTGGTCCTGCTGCGCCACGGCGAGAGCGAGTGGAACGCCAAGAACCTGTTCACCGGGTGGGTCGACGTGCCGCTCACCGACCGGGGGCGCGAGGAGGCCGCCCGCGGGGGCTCGCTGATCGCCGAGGCGGGCGTGCTGCCCGACGTGCTGCACACCTCCGTGCTGCGCCGGGCCATCACCACCGCGCACCTGGCCCTGGACGCCTGCGACCGGCACTGGATCCCGGTCCGCCGGTCGTGGCGCCTCAACGAACGGCACTACGGCGCCCTGCAGGGCAAGGACAAGAAGGCCACCCTCGAGGAGTACGGCGAGGAGCAGTTCATGCTCTGGCGCCGCTCCTACGACACGCCGCCGCCCCCGATCGACGACGCCGACCCGTGGGCGCAGACCGGGGCCCCGGCGTACGCCGAGCTGGCCGACGAGATCCGGCCCCGCACCGAGTGCCTGGCCGACGTGGTGCAGCGGATGCTGCCCTACTGGTACGACGCGATCGTGCCCGACCTGCGCACCGGCCGCACGGTCTGCGTGGCGGCGCACGGCAACTCGCTGCGAGCCCTGGTCAAGCACCTCGACGGGATGTCGGAGGAGGCGGTCGTGGGCCTCAACATCCCCACGGGCATCCCTCTCGTCTACCGGCTGGGCCACGACCTGGCGCCGTTGGAGCGCGGTGGCCAGTACCTCGACCCGGACGCGGCGGCCGACGCCATCGCGGCGGTGGCCAACCAGGGCCGCTGAGGCCCGCCGCTCAGCCCCAGGGGCTCAGTCCTGCCGCTCGGCCCCGCAGCTCAGCCGTGCGGCTCCAGGAACTCCAGCCGGTTCCCGAACGGGTCGGCCGCGTAGAAGCGGGCGTGGCCGGGGAAGCCGTCGTCCCAGGTGACCTGGACCCCGCCCGCCACGAGCGCCGCCGCCAGCGCGGACAGGTCGCCGACGAGGATCCCGGGGTGCGCCTTGCGAGCCGGCACGAAGTCCTGCTCCACCCCGAGGTGGACCTCCACGCCCCCGGCCCGGAACCAGCACCCGCCGCGCGCGGCCAGCACCGGCGGCTTGTCCAGCTCCTCCATCCCCAGGACCCCGCCCCAGAAGGCGCGGCAGCGGGCCTCCCCTCCGGGCGGGACGGCGAGCTGGACGTGGTGGAGCCGGTCGAAGGTGGAGCTGGTGGTCGTCGTGGTGGTCACGCTCCCATGATGCCGCCCGCTCACCGGGGCTTCACGGGGCGAGGCGGGACCCCAGGAACGCCTCCACCCGGGCCGGGTCACCGCGCAGGGTCAGGAGGTCGCGGTCGACCGGGCGTCGCCACAGCAGCCGGTAGAGCACCTCGACGGGGGCCTCGACCCGGTCCCGCACCTCGGGTCGCGACGGGCCGACGCTCTCCAGCAGCGGAGGACCGTCCTGGGGCACGACCACCCAGGTGGTCCCGGTGTCGTTCGCGGTCAGGGCCAGCGGCTCCTGCAGCTGCGCCGGGTGGCCCCGGGCGTGCATCCGGCGCACCAGCACGCCCAGGACCTCCCCCACACCGTCCGCGGCCACGGCCGGGGCCACCACCGGCGTACGGTCGCAGGCCAGGTCCAGGTCGACGTGGTGGACGGTGGTCTCGTGCAGCTGCCGCCGCGGCCAGAACGCCACGGTCCCGGCTCCGTCGACGAAGTTCCAGCAGGCCCGCTCGAGCGGTGCCTGGCGCAGCACCTGGTAGAGGTCCTCGGCCTTGGCGGCGTACCACTGGCCGACCGCGCGGGGCCGCTGGCTGCGGGGGGCGTCGTCCTGCTCGGGGGTCGAGCGCCCGGTCTCCACGATCGTGGCCGCCCAGGCGTGCACGTTGCCCAGGTGGACGACGAGGTCCAGCACCGACCAGCCGGGGCAGCCGGCCACCTCCGCCCGCAGGTCGGACTCGGCCACCGCGGCGGCGAAGGACTCGGCCGCGGCGGCGTACGCCTCGACGTCGGCGGAGACCCGCGGTCGCACCGGCGCACCCATGGGGCCCATCCTCCCACCGGCCGTGGCCCCCAGGGGGTGTGACGGGGCCGCAGGGGCGCCGCGGCGACGGGCGGGGTCAGAGGTGGTCGACGACCGTGACCGTCTCGCCGGTGACCAGGTAGACGACCCGGCGGGCCAGGGACACCGCGTGGTCGGCGATCCGCTCGTAGTAGCGGCCCAGCAGGGCGATGTCGACGGCCGCCTCCACGCCGTGCGGCCAGGAGTCGTCCAGCATCAGCCGGAAGGAGGACCGCCGCAGCTGGTCCATCTCCTCGTCGTCCTCCTCCAGCTGCCGGGCGCCCTCGACGTCGCGCTCGGCGATGATGCCGGCGACCGTGCCGACCATCTTCTCCGCCACGGAGGCCATCCGCTCGATGGTCGGGGAGAGCTCGGCCGGCACCGCCACCTCGGGCACCCGCAGCCGTGCGACCTTGGCCACGTGCACCGACAGGTCGCCCATCCGCTCGAGGTCGCCCACCATCCGCAGCCCCGCCACCAGCATCCGCAGGTCGCTGGCCACCGGCTGCTGCAGGGCCAGCAGCTCGAACGACGTCCGCTCCACCCTCTCGCGGGTGGCGTCCAGGGCGGCGTCGTCGGAGATGACCCGCTCCGCGATCTCGGCGTCGGCGGTCAGCAGGGCCTGGGTGGCCCGGGCCACCGCCACCTGCACGTCGTGGGTCATCGCCACCAGGTCGTCGACGATGGCGTCGAGCTGGTCGAAGTAGGCATTGCGCATGGCCGCAACCGTAGGAAGGCCAGGTGAAGCCCCGGCGACCGGGGCGCGACGCGGCGTGAACGCAAGGTGAACAGTCGACGAAAGCGCAGGTCAGAGACGGTCTTCGCGACCGTCGGCGGCCAGCGGGGTGCGTACCATCTGACCTGTGGACGGTACGACGCAGGCCCTGCTCTTCGCACTGCTCGGCGCCGTGCTGGGCGCGGGCGTCGTGCTGGCCTGGCAGGTGAGCGAGGGCCAGATGCGCCGTCGGGTGGAGGCCGAGGAGCCGTCGGTGCCCCCGGGCATCGCCACCGTGCTCTCGGTACTGCGCTCCAGCGCCCTGCTGGTCGACGAGACCGACACCGTGCTGAAGGCCTCCGCGCCGGCGTACGCTCTGGGTCTGGTGACCGGCCACGACATCGCGGTCGAGGAGCTCGCCGACCTGGTGCGGCAGGTCCGCCGCGACGGCCAGATCCGGGAGACGGAGCTGGTGATCTCCTCGCGGGGGCAGCGTCGCTCCGCCACGGTCACGGCCCGCGTCGCCCCGCTGAGCAGCCGCCTGGTGCTCGCCCTGGTCGAGGACCGCACCCGCGAGCGTCGGGTGGAGGCGATCCGGCGCGACTTCGTGGCCAACGTCTCCCACGAGCTGAAGACCCCGGTGGGCGCGCTCAACCTGCTGGCCGAGGCGGTCCAGGAGGCCGCCGACGACCCGGAGGCGGTGACCCGCTTCGCGGGCCGGATGCAGACCGAGAGCGCCCGGCTGACCAAGCTGGTGCAGCAGATCATCGAGCTGTCCCGGCTGCAGGGCGACGACCCGCTGGAGGACCCGCAGACCGTCGACGTGGACGCCATCGTGTCCCGCGCCATCGACCAGAGCACCATCGACGCCCAGTCCAAGGGCATCACCGTGGTCCACAACGGCGACCGGGGGCTGCAGATCCTCGGCAACGGGGACGAGATCGCGCTGGCGCTGGGCAACCTGGTCGCCAACGCGGTCGCCTACTCCCCCGGTGACAGCCGGGTCGTGGTCGGGGCCCGGGCCGACGAGATGATGGTCGACCTGACCATCACCGACCAGGGCATCGGCATCCCGGCGGCCGAGATCGACCGCATCTTCGAGCGCTTCTACCGGGTCGACCCGGCCCGGCACCGCTCCACCGGCGGCACCGGTCTGGGCCTGTCCATCGTCAAGCACGTGGCCGCCTCGCACGGCGGCGAGGTGCGCGTGTGGTCGGTCGAGGGCCAGGGCTCCACCTTCACCCTCTCGCTGCCCCGCCGGGCCTCGGACGCCCCGCCCCCCGACACCACCACGCGGCGCGACCACGGGCACCAGCTCCGGCGCCACCACCGGCGCACGGGCGCCCCGCGCCACCCACCCGACCCCCGAGCCGTCGACCGACGCGCTCCACCCCCAGGAGGCAACGTGACCCGAGTGCTGGTCGTCGAGGACGAGGAGAGCTACAGCGACGCCCTCGCCTACATGCTGCGCAAGGAGGGCTTCGACGTCTCCGTGGCCGGCACCGGACCGGACGCGCTGGCCGAGTTCGACCGCACCGGCGCCGACATCGTGCTGCTCGACCTCATGCTGCCCGGGCTCCCCGGGACCGAGGTGTGCCGTCGCATCCGGGCCGTCTCCACCGTGCCGGTCATCATGGTCAGCGCCAAGGACGCGGAGGTCGACAAGGTCGTGGGCCTGGAGATCGGGGCCGACGACTACGTCACCAAGCCGTACTCCCCCCGGGAGCTGGTGGCACGGATCCGGGCGGTGCTGCGCCGCGGTCAGGAGGTCGACCTGGCCCCCGCCACGCTGGAGTCCGGACCGGTGCGGATGGACGTCGAGCGGCACACCGTCACCGTGGGCGGCGGCGACACCCGGCTGCCGCTCAAGGAGTTCGAGCTGCTGGAGATGTTCCTGCGCAACCCGGGCCGGGTGCTGACCCGCGGGCAGCTCATCGACCGGGTGTGGGGCTCGGACTACGTCGGGGACACCAAGACCCTGGACGTGCACGTCAAGCGTCTGCGGGCCAAGATCGAGACCGACCCGGCGGCCCCCAGCCTGCTGGTCACCGTGCGCGGGCTGGGCTACAAGCTCGAGGCCTGACCCGCCGGTCCGGGGCGTGGTGGGACCGGAGACGGGTGCCGGGCAGGCATGCCGGACGGAGGTCGCGGCCGGGTTAGCGTGCAGCCATGGCGTCCCCTCCCCGTCTCGGCCTCCCGGTGCTCGCGGTCGCGGTCACCCTGGTGCTCTGGGCCTCCGCGTTCGTGGCCATCCGGCACCTCGGCGACACCTTCTCGCCGGGCGCCCTGTCCCTGGGCCGGCTGCTGGTGGGGTCGGTGGCCCTCGGGGTCGTGCTGGCCACCCGGGGCTGGACCCCGCCGACCCGCCGGGAGTGGGTCTCGCTGCTGGTCGTGGGCGTGCTGTGGTTCGGCCTCTACAACGTCGCGCTCAACGCCGGCGAGCGCCGGGTGGACGCCGGCACCGCGGCCATGCTCATCCAGCTCTCCCCCGTGCTGGTGGCCGTGCTGGCCGCGGTGTTCCTGGGCGAGCGGGCCACCCCGGCGCTGGGCGTGGGCCTGCTGGTGGCCTTCGCGGGGGTCGCCCTCATCGCCACCTCGACCTCGGGGGCCGGCGACCGCGACCCGGTCGGGGTGCTGCTGTGCCTGGTCTCGGCGGCGGCCTACGCGGTGAGCCTGGTGTTCCAGAAGCCGCTCGTGGCGCGCCTGTCGGCCATCGAGGTCACCTGGGTGGCGTGCACCGTGGGGGTGGTGGCCTGCCTGCCCTTCGCGGGCAGCCTCGTCCACGACGCCGGGCGGGCCGGCGCGGCGGACCTGGGGTGGGTGGTCTACCTCGGGGTGTTCCCCACGGCCATCGCGTTCACGACGTACGCCTTCGCGCTGTCCTCCATGACCGCGGGCCGCCTGAGCATCACGACGTACCTGGTGCCGCCCATCACCGTGCTGCTCAGCTGGGTGCTGCTGGCCGAGGTGCCGCCGGCGATGGCGTACGTCGGTGGGGCGCTGTGCCTGGTCGGGGTGGCCGTCTCCCGTCGACGCCCGCGGGTCGCCGCTCCGGCGACCTGACCGACCGCGGGCCTCACCCCTGGTCCGGGGTGTCCCGCTCCAGCCAGCCCCGGAACGCCTCCAGGTTGCGGGTGGACTCGCCGCGGCTTCGACGCCAGTCCCACTCCTTGCGGATCGAGGTCGCGAAGCCGAGCTCCAGCAGGGTGTCGAACGACTCGTCGGCGTAGGTCAGCACGGCGCCCAGCAGCCGGTCGACCTCGGCCGGCGTGACGCAGGACAGAGGCAGGCGGCCGTCGAGGTAGACGTCGCCGGTGCGGTCCACCGCGAAGGCCACCCCGAACATCTTGAGGTTCCGCTCCAGCAGCCAGCGGTAGACCCGCTCGTGGTTCTCGTCGGGCTGCCGGCAGACGAACGCGTGCACCCCGAAGGCGTGCTGGCCCACGTCGAGCCGGCACGGCGTGGCCAGCTTGTGCTCGCCGGGCAGCTGCACGGTGAAGCGACCGCCGGGCAGCTCGCGCCACTCCAGGTCGGCCTCGGCCAGGCTGGCGCGCACGGTGGCGAGCGCGGCCTGCCGCTCGTCGCCCCGGCCCTCCACCCGGTCCGCCGGGACGCTCACCGTCGACCCTCGGCCAGGTCGTCGCGCATCGAGGCCGCGGCGGTGCGGTAGACCTCCAGCGTGCGGTCGGCGGTGCGCTGCCAGCCGAAGCGGGCGGCCTGGGCACGGGCCCCGCGGGAGAGCTCCTCGCGCAGGGCGGGCGAGGCGACCACGCGCTCCATGGCCCGGGCGTAGTCCTCCGGGTCGTGGCCCTCGACCAGGAGGCCGGAGACGCCGTCGCGGACCACCGTGGTCAGCCCGCCCACGGCCGCGGCCACCACCGGGGTGCCGCAGGCCTCCGCCTCGACCGCCACCAGGCCGAAGGACTCGTTGTAGGACGGCACGCACACCAGCGTGGCCGCGGCGTACCAGTCGGCCAGCACCGGCTGCGCCACGGGCGGCACGAAGCGGACCACGTCGCCCAGACCGAGGGAGAGCGCCAGCTGGGCCAGCGACTCCGGGTGCTCCAGGCCGCTGCCGGAGGGGCCGCCGACCACCGGTACGACGAGCCGCTGGCGCAGCGACGGGTCGCGCGCGACCATGGCCGCCACCGCCCGGAGCAGGACGTCGGGCGCCTTGAGGGGCTGGATCCGCCCGGCGAACAGCAGCACCACCGCGTCCGGGGGCAGGCCCAGCCGCTCGCGGGCGGTGCCCGAGGGCGCGAAGACCTCGAGGTCGACCCCGGGGTGCACCACCTCGACCCGACCGGGGTCGGCGTCGTAGAGGTCGAGCAGCTGCTTGGCCTCCAGGTCGGTGTTGGCGATCAGCATGTCCGCGGCCTCGACGACCTGCTCCTCGCCGATCACCCGGGCCGAGGGCTCGGGGGTGTCCCCGGCGGCCAGGAAGCCGTTCTTCACCTTGGCCATGGTGTGCATGGTGTGCACCAGCGGGATGCTCCACCGGTCCCGGACCAGGGCGCCCACCTGGCCGGAGAGCCAGTAGTGCGAGTGCACGACGTCGTACCAGCCCTGGTCGTGGCGGGCCTCGGCCCGCAGCACCTCCCGGGCGAAGGCGCACAGCTGGCCGGGCAGCTCCGCCTTGGTCAGGCCCTCGAAGGGGCCGGCGTGCACGTGGTGGACGCTCACGCCCGGGAACGCCTCCACCACCGGCGGCAGGGAGGAGGCGGTGGCCCGGGTGAAGATCTCCACCGCCACGTCGCGGGCGGCCAGGCGGCGCGCCAGCTCCACCACGTAGACGTTCATCCCGCCGGCGTCCCCGACGCCCGGCTGGTCCAGCGGGGAGGTGTGCAGGCTGATCATCGCGACCCGGCCGTGCCGGGAGCGGGCCGGCGGCGCGTCGTGGTGCTCGGGGCGCAGGGTCGTCACGCCCCCAGTGTCCAACCCCGACCCCAGCCCGGCGGGCCCTGGGGCATGATCGGGGTCATGACGGATGCGAGGCGGCGGACCGCCGTGGTGACCGGGGCGAGCAGCGGGATCGGGGCGGCCACCGCGCGGCACCTGGCCGCGGAGGGGTTCCACGTGTTCTGCGCGGCCCGCCGCGAGGACCGGGTGGCCGCGCTGGCGCAGGAGATCGACGGCACCGCCGTGCGCTGCGACGTGACCGAGCCGACTGACGTCGCCGCGCTGGCAGACCTGGTCGGCGACCGGCTCGACGTCCTGGTCAACAACGCCGGCGGGGCCTTCGGCTCCTCGCCGGTGACCCAGGCCGACCCGGAGCAGTGGCGGCAGATGTTCGAGGTCAACGTCATCGGCCTGGTGCAGGTGACCCAGGCGCTGGTGCCGGCGCTGGTGGCCAGCGGGGCCGGCGTCATCCTCAACGTGGGGTCGACGGCCGGACGGATCGCCTACGAGGGCGGTGGGGGCTACACCGTGGCCAAGCACGGCACGCAGGTGGTCTCCGAGACGCTGCGGCTGGAGCTGTTCGACCAGCCCGTCCGGGTCTGCGAGGTCGCGCCCGGCATGGTGCGCACCGACGAGTTCGCGCTGGTGCGCTTCGAGGGCGACCAGGCCAAGGCCGACGCCGTCTACGCCGGGGTGGCCGAGCCGCTGACCGCCGACGACGTCGCCGACGCGATCACCTGGATGGTGACCCGGCCAGCCCACGTCAACATCGACGAGCTGGTGATCCGGCCGCGGGCCCAGGCCGCCCAGCACAAGGTGCACCGGGTCCAGGACTGAGCCCGGCGCGTCGCGACCGCCCGAGCCGGCGTGGTCCGCGTGGCCCGTGCCGGCGTCAGTCCTGCCTCGGACCGCCCTGCTCGGGCAGCACCAGCGAGGCCAGCTGCTGCAGGTCGGGGGTGAGCTCGGGCTCCCCGAGCGTGACCTCGCGGCCCTGGACCTGGAACGTGTAGACGAAGCGGTCCGGCTGCGGCGCGGGCTGCCCGGCCGGCGGCGCCACCGCCGCGAAGTCGATCCGCCCGATGAGGGACTCCACCTCGGGCGTGCGCGGGTCGTCGCCCAGCGTCACCTGCCCGCTCATCCGCATCCCGGCGAAGCCGCCGGTGCGGGTGACCGCGACCGTCCCCGCCCCCTCCGGCGCGGGTGCGTCGGTGGGGGCGTCGATGGGGGCCGGGGCGTCGGCGGACCCGTCGGTCGGGGCACCGACGGGAGCAGGTGCGGCAGCGGGCTCCACCCCGACGGTGCTCCACGCCTGCCGCACGGCGGCCTCGGCCTCGGGCGAGACCGACCGCGCCGCCTGCAGCGTCGCCGCGGCGAACCCGGCGAAGTCGGTGTCGGCCCCGATGCCCGAGGTGAGCGCGGCGTACCAGATCGCGCCGGCACCGTCCCAGGACGTGCCCCCGACCCCGGTGGCGGCCAGCTGGAAGGCGCGGTTGGGGATGCCCGAGTTGGTGTGCACCCCGCCGTTGTCGTCGGAGGTCTCGACGTAGTCGTCCATGGAGCCGACCTGGGGGTCGCGTCCGAGGGTGGGGTCGTCGTAGGCCGTCCCCGGCTCCTTCATCGAGCGCAGCGCCACCCCCTGCACCGACGGCAGGAAGATGCCCTCGCCGATGAGCCAGTCGGCGTCCGCGGCGCTCTGCCCGAGCAGGCGCTGCTTGAGGCAGGAGCCGAACACGTCGGACACCGACTCGTTGAGCGCCCCGGACTGGCCCTGGTAGGTCAGGTTGGCCGTGTACTGCGTGACGGCGTGGCTCAGCTCGTGGGCCAGCACGTCGACCGGCTTGGTGAAGCGGTCGAACACCGTGCCGTCGCCGTCGCCGAACACGAGCTGGGTGCCGTCCCAGAAGGCGTTGTCGTAGTCCCGCTCGTAGTGCACCGTCGCGACGACCTGGGTGCCCTGGCCGTCGAAGGAGGAGCGGCCGTAGACCTCCTGGAAGAGGGCGAGCGAGGCCTTGACGCCGGCGTGGGCCTCGTCGGCGGCCGCGTCCCCCGTGGGCGGCGCGTCGGCCGCGCGCACGAGCTCACCGGGGAGGTCGGTGCCGTTGTGGGCGGTGTAGACCGCCAGGGCCCCGCCGGTCGTCAGGCCCGAGCGCGGGGCCGGGGGGCGGGTGCCGGCGCTCGCGCGCAACGAGCGCAGGCGGCCGTCCACGCGCAGGGTGCGGCTCGAGCCGTCCGAGGCGGCCGCGTCCGGGTGGGCGGCGGCGATCCTCTCCAGCAGGTAGGGCGGGATGATCTGGCACCGGCTCGGGGACGGGCCGGCGGACGGGCTGGGCGACGGGCTCGGGGACTGGCTCATGGGTCAGGTCTATCGTCGGCCGCCGACAATTCAAAGGTCCCCCGACCGCTGTGGAAGACTCGACCCGTGCTGAGCATCGGACTGGTCGGGGGCATGAGCTGGGAGAGCAGCCTCCAGTACTACCGGCTGCTGAACCGGGGCGTCGAGGCACGGCTGGGCGGCCTCCACTCGGCCCGCCTGGTGCTGGCCAGCGTCGACTTCGCGGAGCTGACCGAGCTGCAGCGGGCCGGGCGCTGGGACGACGTCGCCACGCTGCTGTCCACGGCGGCCCGCGGGGTGCAGGACGCAGGGGCGGACCTGCTGCTGATGTGCACCACGGCCTTCCACCGGGTCGCCGACGAGGTCGCCGCGGCGGTCGACATCCCCCTGCTGCACCTCGCCGACGTCGTGGCCGACGCCTGCACCGCACGAGGTCTCGGCACCGTGGGCCTGGTGGGGACGTCGTACGTCCTGCAGCAGCCGTTCTTCGTCGAGCGGCTGGCCTCGCACGGCCTGCAGGTCGTCGTGCCGCAGGAGCACCACCACGAGCCGCTGGACCGGATCATCTACGACGAGCTGGTGCACGGACGGGTGCTGGACGCCTCGCGCAGCCGGGTGGTCTCGGTCGTCGAGGAGCTCTGGGACGCGGGGGCGCAGGGCGTCGTGCTGGGCTGCACCGAGCTCGAGCTGCTGGTCAAGCAGGCCGACGCCGACATCCCCGTCTTCCCCTGCACGACGCTGCACGTGGAGGCCGCCCTGGACCGGGCACTGGCCGCAGCGGCCGGGACGGTCCCCCGGAGACGGTAGGCTGGGGTCGCTACCGCAGCGTCGTGACGGTGTGACCACCACCCCTGGTCCGGACCCACGACGGCTGCCGATCCCAACTCGAAAGCGACGACGGCTACCCCATGCCCGAGAACACCCAGTCCCTGCACCGCACCGACCTGCGCAACGTCGCGATCGTGGCCCACGTCGACCACGGCAAGACCACGCTGGTCGACGCGATGCTCTGGCAGGGCGGCGCGTTCGGCGCTCACCAGCACGTCGACGAGCGGGCCATGGACTCCGGCGACCTGGAGCGCGAGAAGGGCATCACGATCCTGGCCAAGAACACCGCGATCCGCTACACGGGTGCGGCGGCCAAGGACGGTGCGATGACCATCAACATCATCGACACCCCCGGGCACGCCGACTTCGGTGGCGAGGTGGAGCGCGGGCTGTCGATGGTGGACGGGATCGTGCTGCTCGTGGACGCCTCCGAGGGGCCGCTGCCGCAGACCCGCTTCGTGCTGCGCAAGGCCCTCAACGCCGACCTGCCCGTCGTCCTGGTGGTCAACAAGGTGGACCGCTCGGACGCGCGGATCTCCGAGGTCGTCGACGAGACCTACGAGCTGTTCATGGACCTGCTGGACGAGAGCCACAGCCAGGACGCCCTGGACTTCCCCGTGGTCTACGCCTCCGCGCGGGCCGGACGGGCGAGCACCACCATGCCGGAGAACGGCGGGATGCCGGACTCGGAGAACCTCGAGCCCCTGTTCCAGACCATCGTCGACACCATCCCGGCCCCGGTCTACCACGCGGACGCGCCGCTGCAGGCGCACGTCACCAACCTCGACTCCTCCCCCTTCCTGGGCCGCCTGGCCCTGGTCCGGGTCAAGGAGGGCACCCTCAAGAAGGGCCAGCAGGTCGCGTGGATGAAGCGCGACGGCACGACCTCGAACGTCAAGATCACCGAGCTGCTCGTCACCAAGGGCCTGGAGCGCACGCCCGGGACGGAGGCCGGACCCGGTGACATCGTGGCCATCGCCGGGATGGCCGACATCATGATCGGCGAGACGCTGGCCGACGTCGAGGACCCGGTCGCCCTGCCCCTGATCACCGTCGACGAGCCGGCCATCTCCATGACCATCGGCATCAACACCTCGCCCCTGGCCGGTCGCGTCAAGGGCTCGAAGGTGACCGCGCGCCTGGTCAAGGACCGCCTCGACGCCGAGCTCATCGGCAACGTGTCGATCAAGATCCTGCCGACCGAGCGTCCTGACGCGTGGGAGGTCCAGGGCCGTGGCGAGCTGGCGCTGGCCATCCTGGTCGAGCAGATGCGCCGCGAGGGCTACGAGCTGACCGTGGGCAAGCCCCAGGTGGTCACCCGGGAGGTCAACGGCAAGCTGCACGAGCCCGTCGAGCGGCTGACCATCGACGCGCCCGAGGAGTACCTCGGCACCATCACCCAGCTCCTCGCCGTGCGCAAGGGGCGCATGGAGCAGATGACCAACCACGGCACCGGCTGGGTCCGGATGGAGTTCCTGGTGCCGGCCCGCGGCCTCATCGGCTTCCGCACCGAGTTCCTCACCGACACCCGCGGCACGGGCATCGCCCACCACGTCTTCGAGGGCTACGAGCCCTGGGCCGGCGAGCTGCGCACCCGCCACAACGGATCGCTGGTCGCGGACCGCGCGGGTGCGGCCACGGGCTACGCGATGACGAACCTGCAGGAGCGCGGGATCATGTTCGTCGAGCCCACCACCGAGGTGTACGAGGGCATGATCGTGGGCGAGAACTCCCGCGACGACGACATGGACGTCAACATCACCCGGGAGAAGAAGCAGACCAACGTCCGGGCGTCCTCCTCCGACAACTTCGAGAAGCTGATCCCGGCCAAGAAGCTGTCGCTCGAGCAGTGCCTGGAGTTCTGCCGCGAGGACGAGTGCGTCGAGGTCACCCCGCAGATGGTGCGGATCCGCAAGGTCGTCCTGGACGCCGGCCAGCGCGGTCGCTCCGCGTCCCGCGCGCGGCGCGCCTGACACCCGCCGACGCGGCCCGACCGGTCGATCCGGTCGGGCCGCGTCGGTGCGTCAGCCGGAGAGCCGACCCACCGACCAGCCGACCACCTCGGAGAGCCGACCCCGCCAGAGCGGGATCCGGGGCGAGCTGGGCGAGGTGACGACCTGGACGTCGCGCAGGTGCACGTAGGCCACCGCGGGCAGCTCCGGCAGACGGTCGTCGTCCGGGCCCTCGGGGTCGAGCCCACCCAGCCCGGCGGCGGCCCCCCAGGCCGCGAAGTCCTCGCCGCGACGGCGGTAGCCGGCCGCCAGCGAGCCGCGCATCGTGTCCTCCGGGTCGTCGCCCTGCACCGCGTCGGCGAGCCGGTCGAAGTACGTCCGCCCGCTCACCACCGTGCCGGTCAGGGTCTGCCCCGCCAGGCTGAGCACGAGCGGCTGCTCGACGCCGTACGCGTTGGCGAGCTGGACCAGCCGCGCGAGGTCGGGGTCCCCGGCGGCCCGGGCACTCTCCTGCTGGCGGACGAGGTCGTCCTGCCAGTCCGTGTCGTTCTCCGTCGTGCCGGTCATGGCTGCCTCGTCCCTGTCGCGAGCTGGTCGCGGCCGATCCTTCCCCGTGGGGGCCCGGTCACACGTGGGCCCGGGTCGGTGGCGGGTCGGGCCCCGGTCGGGCCTGCTCACCACCCGGGTGCTGGACTGGCCCCGTGAGCGCGCAGCAGACGGACCAGGCGCCGCCCGCGGTGTCCGTACGCGGCCGCCGGGCCCTGGTGGCCGGACTGTGCACGGCGGTCACCGCGATCGCGTTCGAGGCCGTGTCGGTGGCCACCGCGATGCCGGCCGCGGCCCGCGACCTCGACGGTCTGGGCCTGTACGCCTGGGCGTTCTCGCTGTTCCTCATCGGCCAGCTGTTCGCCACCGTCGCCGCCGGCCGGCTCTGCGACCGGCTGGGCCCGGCCCGGCCGATGGCCGGCGGCCTGCTGCTGTTCGCGGGCGGCCTCGGGGTCGCCGGCAGCGCCACCACCATGGTCCAGCTGGTGGCGGGACGGCTGCTGCAGGGGTTGGGGGCCGGCACCATCGCGATCTCCCTGTACGTCGTGGTGGCGGTGGTCTTCGACGAGGCCGGCCGCCCGACCGTGTTCTCGTTCTTCTCCACCGCCTGGGTGCTGCCCTCGTTCCTCGGGCCGGCGGTCGCGGCCTGGCTGACCCACCACCTGGGCTGGCGGACGGTGTTCTGGGCGGTGCTGCCCCTGGTGGCCGTGGCCGCCGCCCTGCTCCTGCCGCTCGTGGTGCGGACCACCCGTCGACCCTCCTCCGGACGGGGTCGCGCGACACGTCCCACGTCCCTGTGGGCGGCTGGGCTCGCCGCCGCCGGCGCAGCCGCCATCCAGGTGGGTGGCGAGCGCCAGGACGCGGTCGGGGTGGCAGTGGGGGTGGCGGGCCTGGCCGCCGTGGGGGCCAGCCTGCCCAACCTCATGCCGCCTCACTTCTTCCGGTTCCGGCCGGGCCTGGCCCCGGTGATCACCGTGCGCGGGCTGATGGCCGGGTCGTTCTTCGGGGCGGAGTCCTTCCTGCCGCTGATGCTGGTGGAGCAGCGCGGGATGTCCCTGCTGGTGGCGGGGTCGACGCTGACGTTCGGCGCGCTGGGCTGGACCCTGGGCTCCTGGACCCAGTCGCGTCCCCGCCTGCCGCTGCGCCGCGACCAGATCATCGTGCTCGGTGCGGGGTTCCTGCTCGGCGGCGTCGCGGTGGTGACGGCCGTGACCTGGTGGCAGCTGTGGGTGGGCCTGCTGGCCTTCGGGTGGGTGCTCTCCGGCCTGGGCATGGGCCTGGCCACCGCCAGCGCGGCGGTGGCCACCATGGCGCTGTCCGCGCCCACCGAGCAGGGTCGCAACGCCTCCTCGCTGCAGTTCGGGGAGGCCTTCTGCGGCGGCCTGTTCATCGGCGTCGGCGGCTCGGTGTTCGCGGCGCTGCGTGGAGCCGGCGATCCCACGACCACGTTCACCGGGGTGCTGGGCACCATGGTCGTGGTGGCCGCCCTGGCGCTGGCGGCGTCGCTGCGGACCGGGCCGATCAGAGGCTGAGCACCCGCCCGCTCAGCGCAGCACCGACCCCTTCGTCTCGGGCAGGGTGAGGGTCACCAGGAAGGCGACCGCGGCCCCGACGGCCACGTAGGCGAAGAACAGGCCGCTGTGGCCGGCGTCCCCCAGCCACTGGATCACCAGGGGCGCCGTGCCGCCGAAGACGGCGACGGTGAGGTTGTACCAGGCGCCGATGCCCAGCCCGCGCACCTCGGTGGGGAACAGCTCGCTCATCACCGCGGGGGCGATGGAGGAGAACATCGAGTAGAGCCCGAGCCCCACGCAGAACACCAGCAGCACCTGCCCGAACCCGGCCCCCGGGGTGACGAGGCGGGACAGCGGGACGACGAGGACGGCGATGAGCCCCGACCACAGCAGCATCTGCGGCTTGCGCCCGAACCGGTCGGCCGTCCACCCGAAGGGGTACTGCAGCACCACGAACAGCCCGGTCGCGATCGACAGGGCGGTGAACACCATGCCGTCGTCGAGCCCCTGCTGCTGCACGGCGAAGGGCGTCAGAGCGGAGAAGAACGTGTAGTAGCAGAGGGTCGAGAGCAGGGTGAAGCCCATCAGCTGGGCCACCGAGCGCGGGTGCTCGCGCAGCGTGAGCAGCAGCGGGTTGCGGATGGCCTCGGCCCTGGCCTTGTTCTCCTCGTACTGCTCGGTCTCCGACATGCTGCGTCGCAGCCAGATCCCCACCGCACCGAGCAGACCCCCCACCAGGAAGGGCACCCGCCAGCCCCACCCGGCGAGCTGGTCGTCGCTCAGCGTGGTGGACAGCAGCGTCCCGAGCAGCGAGGCGATGAGCACCGCCGAGCCCGTGGAGATGTAGTTGAAGGAGGAGTAGCGGCCGCGTCGCTCGGGCGGTGCGATCTCGCCGAGGTAGGCCGAGGCGTTGGAGACCTCACCGCCCAGCGACATGCCCTGCCCGATGCGGGCCGCCAGCAGCAGCAGGGGGGCCAGCCACCCGACCCGGTCGTAGGTGGGCAGGACCGCGATCAGCAGGGAGCCCCCGGCCATCAGGCTGATGGTCAGCACCATGGCCTGCTTGCGGCCGCGCAGGTCGGCGTACCGGCCCAGCAGCACGCCTCCCAACGGCCGGAAGAAGAAGGCCAGGGCGTACGTCGCGAAGGTGCCCAGGAAGGCCAGCGACTCGTTGTCCGCGGAGAAGATCTGCGTCGCGAAGTACACCGAGAAGGTGGCGTAGACGGTCCAGTCGTACCACTCCACGGCGTTGCCGATGCTGGCGGCGACCAGCGTCCGCACCGGCAGCCGGTGCCGTTCCGGCGGGCCGCCGGCGGGTCCGTCGGGGGCGGTGGTGGCCGTTCCTGCGCGCTTCGGGACGTCGGTCATGGGTCTCCAGCCGTTGCGGGTGCCCGTCCTCCTGCCCCTGGGTCGGGCACCCGAAACGATGGCTCAGCGCCGGTCGAGCTCGACGTCCACCGGCTCCCCCGTGCCGTAGCCGCGGGCCCCGGAGTAGCGCAGCGTGCCCCGACCGCGCTCGGGCCGGGTGGCGAACACCGCGGACCCACCGGCCTCCACCTCGGCCACCAGCACCTCGCTCGTGCCGTCCTCGTACTCCGCCGACAGCACCACCGTGCCCTCGCTCGGAGGGGGCGCGCCGGCCGGCGAGGACACCAGGACCTGCAGGCGCTCCGGGCTGCGCTCGAGGACCCGCAGGGCGGTGCGGACCCGGGTGCTGACCGCCATGGTCACCCCGGCACCGGTGCGGGCGGTGTGGCTGACCACCGGGTCCACCTCCAGCCAGGAGCGCAGCCAGGTGGTGCCGTCGGGGTAGTCGCGGGCGGTGGCCACCGAGGTCGAGGTGGCCTGCGACTCCACCTCCAACCGGACCGAGCGGGTCTGCCCCGGCTCCAGCCGCAGCCACCGGTGGTCGACGTAGGACCGGTAGCCACGCCCGTCCTGGCGCAGCTCCATGACCGCGTCCAGCGCGTAGTCGAAGGGGTTGTGCACGTCGACCAGGCTGACCTCCCGGGTGGCCGGGGAGGACGGGGCGGACTCGGCCGAGAAGTAGTTCGTCTGGGCCAGGTTGTTGTCCACGTCGGGCTCGTCGGCGGACGCCAGCGGCACGCGGGTGTAGCGGTCGATGCGGGCCTGGACGCAGTAGTGCGCGTCCCCGGGCGGCTGCCAGGTCGTCTCGAACTCGACCGTCGCCCCGGCCGGGACGTCGTGCTTGACCGGCTCACCCAGCTCCTGCCAGCGCTGCGAGTCCGGGTCGTCGGTGTTGAAGGGCAGCACCTTGAAGCGCACCACGACACCGGGGGCGGGCAGCCCGCCGATGTTGGTCACCTTGGCCACCACGCGGTTGTTGATCCCGATGATGGGCCGGTTCAGGAAGGCCGGGTCCGCGTCGCTGATCGCGGTGCGCAGCTCCATGTCGGGACTGCGGTAGTCGCCGTTGCCGGGGTTGTTGCGGATGGCCGGGTCGGGCTGCTTGACCGGCCGGACGATGACCCGCACCGTGGCCGACCCGGCGGTCATGGAGACCACCTCGAGGCGGAACGTCGACAGGCCGCCGGGGTCGTCGGTGCTGAGCACCTCGTAGTCCTGGCCGGTGACGAGCACCGGGCCCTCGCCGTCCCCGTCGTCGAGCAGCAGGATGATCGGCCGGCGGGTGTCGGCGGCCACCGGGGGCTCCTGGTAGGACCACGCGTCGTACCCGAGCACGACCCCGGTGCCGCCCTCGCCGGCGTCCCCGAGCCTGGCCGGGTCGGCCTGCCGGAGCTCGAAGAACCAGCTGACCCCGGGGGCCACCTCCAGCCGCACCGCCGCGAACCGGCCGGCCGGCGGCAGGCCGCCGTTGGCGGGGTGCAGCACGACGGGCTCGTCCACGGTGGTGCCGTAGGTGACGGTCCTGACCATCGAGGGGTCGAGGAAGCCGAGCAGCAGCTTGTGCCGCACGCTCAGGTGCGGCAGGGCGTCCTCGTGCGCCATGAGCTCCCGACCGCCGAGGTCGCGCTTCTTCATCGCGTCGGAGAAGCCGCTGGTCATGTAGAGGTCGTCCAGCCCCAGGGTGTGACCGAGCTCGTGGGCCGAGACGTTGACGTCGGTGAAGCCGACCATGGTGGTCTGGTCGTGGCACATGTTCAGCGGGGCGACCAGCACGTCGCGGTCCGTGCCGTCGGGCGCCTTCACCCGCTGGTTGCGGACCTTGGCGCCGGCCCGTGGCCACACGAAGCGCCCCCCGGAGGACCGGACCACCATGAAGACGCTGTCGACCGAGGTCAGGTCCATCCCCGTCCTCACCAGCTCGGAGACGACCTTGTCCAGCACGGCCGGCTTGGCGATCCACTGGCCGGAGTCCTTGGCCTGGTCGTACCAGTCGGTCCACGTCCCCCCGAGGTGCACCGGCCCCTGGACCCCGCCGCCGGCCAGGGTCACGCCGAAGCGGTTGCCCGACATCTCGCGGTAGAAGGCGCCGATCCCCGTGGCCCCCTGGACGGTCTGGGCCCAGGTCTGCCGGGCCTGCGCCACGGTGGGAGCGGGCGTCGT
The DNA here is from genome assembly GCA_963750345.1 of uncultured Actinomycetota bacterium. Taxonomy (GTDB): domain Bacteria; phylum Actinomycetota; class Actinomycetes; order Propionibacteriales; family Nocardioidaceae; genus Nocardioides_B. The sequence goes on from CAVVQH010000017.1 coordinate 52,710, forward strand.
CGGCGTCACCGTGGTCGGCCACACCGCGTCCCCGGTGTCCACCAGCACGACCGCGACCCGCCAGCTCGGCAGCAGCGCCCCGCCCGCGTCCCGCTTCACCAGCAGGCCGTCGTCGGCCGTGCCGCGCTTCAGCTCCAGCGTGCGCAGGGGCCGCGGGTCGGCGTTCCGGCCGTCCAGCCACGTCGGCGGGCCGTCGATCCCGGGCAGCTCGTCGGTGCCGACGGCCACCGCGGCCCGGCCGACCTCGGCGCCGGTGACCGCGTCCCGGGCCACCACGTCGGCCATCCCGACGGCCGCGCCGGCGAGCAGCCGCACGGTCGGGTGGTCCGGGTCGAGGTCGGCCCCCGGGTGCTCGGAGACCGACAGCGACCCGGCCGGCTCGACGGCCACGCTGAGGTCGGCGCGCCGGTAGCCGGTCAGCCCCGGGTCGATCTCCACGTCCTGCCAGGACCCGGGCCACAGCGGGGCGGCGGGCGCGTGCAGGCGTACGCCGGGGCTCAGCCCGCCGCTCGCGTCCAGCGACAGCAGCCGCTGCTCACCGGCCACGACCAGTCGGTCGGCCACCCGCACCGTCGAGGAGGGCTGCGTGACGCCGCGCCCCAGCAGGCGGGTCACGGTGGGCACGGCGGCCTTGAGGTCGACCACGCCGACGCGGTGGGCGGGGGCCCGCTCGGTCACCACCAGGGCGGTGCGGGCCTCGTCCCCCCAGCCGAGGAAGAACGGGCTGACGAGCCCGGTGACGACGGTGCTGCGGGTGCCGTCCGCCGTGATGCGGGTCAGCGACCCGGTGCCCTGCTCGGTCACGTAGACGGTCCCGTCGGCGTCGACGGCCACCCCCACGGGTCGGTCCAGCCCGAGCGCCACCTCGGTCACGGCTCCGCCGGCCACGTCGACCGAGAGGAGCCGGCCCCCGGCGAAGTCGGCCAGCAGCGCGGTCCCGGGCGCGGTGCGCACCACCTGGTGGGGCGCGCCGAGGCCGCTCGCCACGACGGTGGCGGCGGCCCGGCCAGGGGTGTTCAGGTCCTGCAGCAGCAGCGTCCCCGACTGCTCGGTCACCAGGGCGAGGTCGCCGTCGACGTCGATGCCCTCCGGGTGGTCGTAGCCCTCGCCCCAGACGTCGAACGAGCCCGTCTCGACCGCGAAGGCCAGCAGCCTCCCACCGGCCCAGTCGCAGGCCAGCACCGTCCGCACGTTCCAGACCGCGCACCCGATCGCCGTACCGACCGCACCCTCGCCCCACACCTGTGACTGACCCATCGTGTCCTCCTCGGACGTCGCCGTTGACGGCAGAGGAGTCGATGGCGGGCGTGGAGATACCCGGCGCTGGACCCGTCAGGTCAGCGTCGGGTCCTCCCCCACCCTGACCAGCACCTTGCCGAAGTTCCGCCCGGTCAGCATCCCCCGGAACGCCTCGGGCGCCTGCTCGAGCCCCTCGACGACGTCCTCGCGGTAGCGCACGGACCCCTGCGTGACCCACTGCGACATGTCCCGCACGAAGTCGCGGCCGTGCGAGGCGGTGAACTCGTCCTGGATGAAGCCGCGGACGGTCAGGCTCCGGGCCAGCACGAGACCCATGAACGCCGGCAGCCGGTCCGGGCCCTCGGGCGGTGACGCGGCGTTGTAGCCGGCCACCAGCCCGCACACCGGGATCCGGCCGTAGAGGTTCATGAGGCGGGCGACCTCGGCCGCGACGTGGCCGCCGACGTTCTCGAAGTAGACGTCGATGCCGTCCGGGACGGCCGCGGCGAGGTCGTCGCGGAAGGTGGCCGAGCGGTGGTCGACCGCCGCGTCGAAGCCGAAGTCCTCCAGCAGCGCCCGGCACTTCTCGGGGCCGCCGGCGATCCCCACGGCCCGCGCACCCCTGATCCTCGCGACCTGGCCCACCGCGGAGCCGACGGGCCCGGTGGCCGCGGCCACCACGACCGTCTCGCCCGGTTGGGGGCCGGCCGATCTCGAGGAGTCCGGCGTACGCCGTGAAGCCGGGCATGCCCAGCACGCCGAGCGCCGTCGAGATCGGCGCACGGGAGGGGTCCAGGCGGCGCAGGCCCGTGCCGTCGCTGAGGGCGTGCGTCTGCCAGCCGCTGTAGGACAGCACCAGGTCGCCCGCCTCGAAGTCCGGGTGGCGGGAGGTGAGCACCTCGCACACCGTGCCGCCGACCATGACCTCGCCGACCTCCACGGGTGCGGCGTACGAGCGGGCGGCGCTCATCCGGCCGCGCATGTAGGGGTCCAGGGAGAGGTAGACCACCCGCAGCAGCAGCTGGCCCTCGGCCGGCTCCGGCAGCTCCTGCTCGACGATGTCGAAGCAGTCGTCGGTCGGCTCGCCCTCGGGGCGGCGGGCGAGGCGGATCTGGGTCAGGGGCACGTCAGGAGCCTTCCGTGTAGCGGGTGCGGAGCTCACGCTTGAGCACCTTGTGGGACGGGCCCATCGGCAGGGCCTCGAGGACCTCGACGCGGCGGGGGTACTTGTGGCGACCCAGGTGCTCGCGCGACCACGCCACCAGCTCCGCCGGGTCCAGCGGCTCGCCGGGGCCGGGGACGACCACCGCACAGATCTCCTCGCCCTGCTCCGGGTCGGGCAGGCCGATCACCGCGACCTGGGCCACGCGGGGGTGCCGGTTGAGCACCTCCTCCACCTCCCGGGGGTAGACGTTGAAGCCGCCCCGGATGATGAGGTCCTTGGTGCGGTCCACGATGCTGATGAAGCCGAGCTCGTCGATGGTGCCGATGTCCCCGGTGCGGAACCACCCGTCCACCACGGCGGCCGCGGTGGCCTCCGGGTCGTCGAGGTACCCCGCGAAGACGTTGTGCCCCCGGATGACGATCTCCCCCCGCGTGCCGCGCGGCCGCAGCACGATGGCGTCGGGGCGGGTCTCGTCGGCCACCTCCACCTCGACCCCCCAGATCGGGTGCCCGACCGTGCCGGCCCGGGTGCCGAACCAGGGCTGGTTGACCGAGGCGGACGGGGAGGTCTCGGAGAGGCCGTAGCCCTCGTAGACCGTGGTGGAGAAGGCACTCTCGAAACGCTCGAGCACCGCCACCGGGAGCGAGGCGCCGCCCGAGACGCAGTCCCGCAGGGTCGGCAGGGCCGGCGCCCGGGTGGCCGCGTCGAGGAGCTGGACGTACATGGTCGGCACCCCGAAGAACAGCGTGGCCGCCTCGGCGTGCATGAGGGCCAGCGCGGCGTCCGGGTCGAAGCGGGGCTGCAGGAGCAGCGTCGCACCCACCCGGAAGGTCGAGTTCATCGACACCGTCTGGCCGAAGGTGTGGAACAGCGGGAGGCAGCCCATCACGATGTCGTCGCGGCGGATGGGGTTGCCGTCGAAGGCGTTGACGGTGGCGTTGAGGACCAGGTTGAGGTGGGTCAGCAGCGCACCCTTGGGTCGTCCCGTGGTGCCGCTGGTGTAGAAGACGACGGCGGTGTCCTCGGCCTCGCGGGCGGCGTGGGTGCGCACCGGCTCGAGGTCCTCGGCTCCGAGCGCGGCGATGTCCCACGCGGGGACGCCGACGCTCTGCGCGGCCCCGGCGGCGATGTCGGCGAAGGACGCGTCGTACAGCACGGCCTGGGCGCCGGAGTGCCGCACCAGGTACGACGCCTCCTCCGCGTTGAGCAGCGTGGGCACCGGGACCACGACCCCGCCGACGGCCAGGATGCCGTAGTAGGCGCGCACGAAGTCCACGACGTTGGGCGCGACCAGGGCGACCCGGTCACCGGGTCCGACCCCGCGGGCGGCCAGGGCGGCAGCGTGCTGCCGGGCCTGGCGCCACAGGTCGCCGTAGCCGAGCCGCAGGTCGCCCTGGACGAGGGCGAGCCCGTCCGGCGTACGACGGGCCGACTCGGCGAGCACGGACGCGAGGGAGAGCGTGGTCATGGTCCTCCGATGGGTGGGGGCGGTCCGGATCCCGGGGTCGGGACGGGTCCGGCCCATCATGGCTCGGAGCCCGGACGCCGGCGGGCTAGGGGTGCAGGATCGCCCCGAACGCGGCGCAGGTCTCCTGCACGGCGGTCCGCGCGGCCGCGGAGACCGACCCCATGTCGAAGAAGCCGTGGATCAGCCCGTCGAAGCGGCGCAGCTCCACGCGCACCCCGGCGGCCCGCATCTTCTCGGCGTAGGCCTCGCCCTCGTCGCGCAGCGGGTCGTACTCGGCGGTGACCACCACGGCGGGGGCGACCCCGGCGAAGTCGTCCTGGAGCAGCGGCGCCAGGCGCGGACCGACGACCGGCCGCTCGCCGGCGTAGAGCCGCAGGAACCACTCCATGGTCTCGGTGTCCAGGAAGTAGCCGGTCCCGTTCTCGACGCGCGAGGGGTGGTCGCCCGCCACGTCGGTGGCCGGGTAGACCAGCAGCTGGGCGGCGATCCGGGTCCGCAGCTCCTGCGCCACCACCGCGGCCAGGTTGCCGCCCGCACTGTCCCCGGCCACGGCCAGCACCTCGGTCCCGCCGAGGGAGGACAGGTGGCGCGAGACCCAGCGCGTCGCGGCCAGGGCGTCCTCCACCGCGGCTGGGAAGGGGTGCTCCGGCGCGAGCCGGTAGGCCACCGACACCACCACGGCCCGCGCGTAGCCGGCGATGGCCCGGGCGGTGGTGTCGTGGGTCTCCAGGTCACCGATGACCCAGCCGCCGCCGTGCAGGAGCACCACCGTGGGCAGGGGGCCGGCGCCGCCGGGGTGGTAGACGCGGGCCGGCAGCGGACCGTCCCCACCGGGCACGCTCGAGCTCGCGCACCGACTCCACCGGGATGAGGTGCTCGGGGCGCCGGGTGCCGACCACGAGGGCGGCGAAGGAGTCGCGGGCCTGCGGCGGGGTCATCCGGCTCATCGGCACCTCGGTGGTGGCCAGCACGGCCAGGACGTCGGCGATCTCGGGGTCCAGGGGCATCCCGCGAGACTAGCGAGCGCCCCGGCCCGCGCTGCCGGTCACTCCGTCCAGCAGGCGATGACGGCCGAGGCCACGCTGTAGGCCGCCTCGGAGCGCGTGTAGCCCCGGGGCAGGGCGCGGGCGGGCAGGTCGGTGGCGTCGACCTGCAGCGTCTTGCCGTCCTTGAGGAAGACCACGTCCCCGGCCGCGGTGGAGAACGCCGGGAAGCCGAGGGCGTCCATGCCGGTGATCCGCCGCGCACCGTCGAGGCGGCCCCGCAGGTCCTCGAAGTACGTGCGCCCCTGCTCGTCGTCGAGGGCGTCCTGCACGGACAGCCGCAGCGTGCCCCCCGGTACGTCGTACGCGCAGGACAGCAGGCGGTCGCGCACGGACCAGTCCCGGGTCGAGGTGGGCGGCCGCCGCATCGCGAAGGTCCGTCGTACGGCCCCCCGGATCTCCGCGGTGCAGATCATCGAGGCGGGGGCCGAGGGTCGGTCGGCCGACCCCATGTCCATGCCCTCCATCTGCATCTCGTCCCCGTCGGCCGAGCCGCCGCTGCGTGCGCTGCTCGCACCAGTCGAGGCGGAGCGGACGGACTCCGGGTCGCCGCTGGCGCAACCGCTCGCGAGCACGGCCAGGGTGGCGGCCGTGACGACCAGGGTGCGTACCCGCATGGGCTGCTCCGTCCGGGAGGAGGGGAGGGGGATCTCGGGAGGTGTTCGGACCGGCGGCGCGTCCGGCTTGGCCGCTGAGAACGACGACGACCGGACCCGTCCACCGGGGGGAGGAGCGCGAACACCGTCTGTCAAGCGATCCAGCCGTGACGCGCTTCCCCGACGAAGCCTCCTCCTGGACGCGTCATCTTATGAAGGGATCACCCTCATGCGCAGGTCCATGCGTGTCCTCGTTCCGCTCGCCGCCGTCGCCGCCCCGCTCGCCCTGCTGGCCGGCCCCGCCTCGGCCGAGGGCGGCACCTCCTTCCAGACCACGCTGAACCCCCTCAACGGGTCCAGCGGCTCCGGCATGGCCACGGTGAAGCTGACCGGCGACACCGGCGTCGTCGACGTGAGCTGGAGCGGCCTGCCCGCGAAGTTCGGCGGAGGCGCCTACCCGCACGTGCAGCACATCCACATCGCCGGCGGCTCGTGCCCCACCGGCACCACGCTGGACAAGAACAACGACGGCGTCATCAGCACCACCGAGGGCGCCCCGGCGTACGGCGGCATCGGCACCACGCTGTCCACCAAGGGCGACACCAGCCCCAAGGCCGGCACCGACATCAAGATCGCCCCGGCCGGTGACTCCACCAGCTACCACCGCACCATCAAGCTCAGCGGCGCCACGGTCAGCTCGCTGAAGGCCGGCACCGGCGTCGTGGTCGTGCACGGTCTCGACCCGGCCACGCTGAGCAAGAAGGCCCAGGGCGAGAAGAGCGACCTGGTGCCCAGCCTCCCGCTGGCCGCCACCTCGCCCGCGCTGTGCGGCGTCCTCAGTTCGATGCCCACCGGTGGCGTGGCCACCGGCACCGGCTCGACCGCCGGCGTCGAGGACCTCGGCATGATCGCCGCGGGCGGCGCCCTCGTCGCCTTCGGTGGTGGGCTGCTCGTGGTCCGTCGTCGCCGCGTCACCGCGGGCGTCTGACCCGTGTCACCCGTCCCGGTCACCCGCGGCCGTCGGGGTGCGCTCATGCTGCTCGCCCTGGTGGCCGTGGTGGCCGGGCTCGTGCTCGTCGTCGTGGCGGTGACCTCCCAGGTCTCCGCCCCGGCGACGCCGCGGGCGGTGGGCCGCATCGACCCGCCGACCCCCAGCGCGTCGGCCGCACCAGGTGCCTCGCCCTCGTCCTCGGGCGAGGCCGGGCAACCGTCCGGCAGCGCACCCGTCGCGGTGCCGCTGGGGGCCTCGCCGCCGGTGCGCATCCGGATCCCGTCCATCGGCGTCAGCTCCGAGGTCAAGCCCATCGGGCTCGCCCCGGACGGCACGCTGGCGGTGCCCCAGCCCGGCCCCGACCTCGACAAGGCGGCCTGGTTCGAGAACTCGCCGACCCCCGGGCAGCCCGGGCCGTCGGTCCTCGAGGGCCACGTGGACAGCGCGTCCGGCCCCTCGGTGTTCCTGGACCTCGGCCGGCTCCGGCCGGGCGACACCATCGAGATCACCCGACGGGACCGCGTGAACGTCACCTTCACCGTCAACGCGGTGCGAGACTTCAAGAAGGCGTCCTTCCCCACCGACGTCGTGTACGGCGCCAAGGACCTCGGTCGGCCCCAGCTGCGGGTCATCACCTGCAGCGACTTCGACCCCTCCATCCGCCACCACGTCGGCAACACGGTGGTCTTCGCCCACCTCACCGCCACGCACCCTCCCGGTGGCTCCCGCTCGTCGTCCTGACCCGACCCCTGCCCCGGAGGCTCCCGTGCACCGACCCATCGAGTCCCCGCTGCGCTACCTCGGGGCCGTCATGCTGCTGCTCACCGCGGCCACGCACCTGCCGCTGGTCCCCATGCACCTCGAGGAGGCGCCGTACGTCGGGGTGCTGTTCATCGCCCTCTCGGTGGTGAGCATCGTGCTGGCGGCCGCCCTGGTCATCCGCGACAGCCTCCTCGTGTGGTCGCTGACCTCGGTCGTCACCGCCCTTGCCGTGGCGGCGTTCCTGCTGTCGCGGACGGTGGGGCTGCCCCAGATCGGCGACGACGTGGGCAACTGGGGCGAGCCGCTCGGCTTCCCTGCGCTGGCCGCGGAGGTGGTGGCCGCCCTGGTCGCCGCCGTCGTCCTGCGCCGCTCCTCCCACCGCTCACCCCACCGATCGTCGAGGACCACCCTGTGACCCGCCTGCCCCGTACCACCTCCCTGACCGTCGTCGCCCTGCTCGGGCTGGGCGTCCTCGCCGGCTGCGGGTCCTCGGACTCCTCGGGCGAGGACGCGTCGGCCGCCTCCTCCTCGGCGGCCCCTTCCTCGGCGGCTCCTTCGTCGGCAGCCCCTTCGTCGGCGGCCCCTTCCTCGGCCGCCCCTTCCTCGGCCGCCCCGTCCTCGGCCGCCCCCCTTCCTCGGCCGCCCCTTCCTCGGCCGCCCCTTCCTCGGCCGCCCCTTCCTCGGCCGCGGTGACGATCACCATCAAGGACTACGAGTTCTCCTCCGTCCCGGAGGTCGCGCCCGGCACGAGGATCACCGTGACCAACGAGGACACCGAGGCGCACACCGTCACCGCGGACACCGGAGGTGCCTTCGACGTCGCCGTGCCCCCCGGCGCCTCCCGCACGTTCACGGTCCCGGCCAAGGCGGGCGCCTACCCGTTCCACTGCATCTACCACTCGAACATGCACGGCTCGCTCACCGTCGGCTGACCTCGCCGCCCGTCGGACGGGCACTCGGCGAGGCGGGTCCGACCGATCAGGCGGAGCGCCGCAGCGGGCGACGGCCGAGCGCCCGTCCGAGCGGTCCTCCGACGGCCGCGGTCAGGACCTCGTGCACGTACCCGGGGTCGTGCATCACGTGCTCGTAGGCGAAGCGCAGCACCTGGCAGCCCTCGAGCACGAAGCCGTTGTAGCGCTCGCAGTCACCGCGCAGGGCGGCCCGCCGGCCGTGGAACTCGAAGGAGTCCGCCTCCAGCACGAGCCCGAGCGACCGGTCGTACAGGTCGGGCCGGCCGACCTCCCCCACCCATACCTGGGGCTCGACGTGCAGACCCTCCACGCCGAGCGCGATCGCCCGCAACACGGACTCGAACGGGTTGGCGGCGCGCCCGTCGGCCTGCAGGGCGACCCGGCGGCACCGGGTGCGGTAGCGGGCCGGGGCGGCCTCGGCGAGAGCCAGCAGCTCGGCGCGGCTGACCTCACGGTGACGCAGGGCCGAGTCGGCGACGGCCAGCGCCTCGTCGAAGGGCAGCCGGGCCGCGCAGTGCAGCACCGTCACCGCCGGAACCGTGGCCCGTCCGCTGACCTCCTCCGGGCCCAGGTCGATGAACCGCAGGCGCAGTCCTCGACGGCGGGAGGGGAGCACGTTGCGGTGCCGCGGGACCGCGACGCAGGGGCTCACCGGCTGGTGCTTGGTCTCCCAGCCGTGGAACCTCGCCGCGCTGTCCTCCACCAGCACCCCCGTGAGGCGGTTCGCGGCACTCAGGGCCTCGTCCCCGCCCGGCAGCTCGTAGCGCCCGCGGCTGCTCCGCACCACCTCCCCGCGGCGCAGCGCGGTCCGGAGCTGCGCGCGGGAGGTGTGCTGGAGCAGCACGGCCGTGCTCGCGACCCCACCCAGCCGCTCCAGGGCCCGGTCCGTCCTCACCATCTCAGCGTGCCCGCCGGGCCGCCGGGGCGCGAACGGTCCTCCACAGGCCACCCGTCGGACGGGCACTCGCGGGGTCGACGTCAGTCCGTCGCGCCGGGCACCGGGCTCGCAGGCCCGACGTGCCCGTCGGACGGGTCGCCGGCCCGTTGCGGGCGCAGTGGGACCGGGACTCAGCCGGCGACGATGACGTGCAGGGTGCGGGGGCCGTGCACGCCCTCGACCCGGTCGAGCTCGATGTCGCTGGTGGCCGATGGCCCGCTGATCCACGTGGTGGGCCGGTCGGGGTCGAGCAGCGCGAACGCGTCGGGCACGTCGGTGACGACCTGGTCGACCCGGACCACGCAGACGTGCAGGTCGGGCACCAGCGTCAGCGCCCGGCGCCCCTGGCCGGCACCGTGCGACAGCACGATGGTGCCGGTCTCCGCGATGCCGACGGTCGCGCCCGTCACCACGGCGTCCACCTCGTCGAGGTCGGCGCTGGTGAGCCCGTCGTCGGGGACCGCATCCCGGCACCGGCCACGGCAGACCCGTCCGGTACGACGGTCCGAGCACCGTCCGGCAGGGCCTCCGCGATCCGGTCGGCGACCTCGTCCTCACCGCAGCGCACGACCGTCGCGCGGTAGTCGGCCACCCGCTCGGCGAAGAGGTCCACCACGGCTGCGTCGGCCGGGGCGGTCTGCCGGTAGCTGCGCGGGACCGTCACCTCCGAGGTGTCCGCGTCGGCCAGGGCCCGTCGTACCCCGGCGAGGATGTCGTCGCGGGCGCTCATTCCCGACCCCCGGTCCGGCTCCACCAGGCCCGGAACGACTCCGTCGGCGGCACCGGGAGGTCCCGGGCGTCGGTCCAGGCCGCACCGGGACCGGGCAGCCGACCGAGCAGCCGGCGTCCTCCCGGCAGGTGGCGTCGACCGCCCCGGCCGAACAGCCGCCCGACCAGGCCCGCCGCCCGCTCCGCGGCGCCGAGCCGTCCACCGGAGGAGAACGCCAGCGAGGCCGCCTTCATGGCCAGGGCCTCGGCCTTCGGCGTCCCGCCGCCGGTGGGCGTCGACGACCTGCGCGCGCAGGTCCACCAGCACCGAGGGGATGTCGATGCGGACCGGGCAGGCCTCGAAGCAGGCACCGCACAGCGACGAGGCGTAGGGCAGGGAGTCGGTCTGCTCGTCGGTGCCCACGCCCTTGAGCAGCGGGTTGAGGATGGCGCCGATCGGGCCGGGGTAGACCGAGCCGTAGGCGTGGCCCCCCGTGCGCTCGTAGACCGGGCACACGTTCAGGCACGCCGAGCAGCGGATGCAGCGCAGGGCCTGGCGCCCGACCTCGTCGGCCAGGGCCCGGGTGCGGCCGTTGTCGAGCAGCACCACGTGCACCTCGCGGGGGCCGTCGACGCGGCCCTCGACGTCGGCGCTCACCCCGGACCAGGTGGAGGTGTAGGGGTTCATCCGCTCACCCGTGGAGGAGCGGGGCAGGAGCTGCAGGAAGACGTCGAGGTCGGCCCAGGTCGGCACCACCTTCTCGATGCCCACCACGGAGACCAGCACCTCCGGCAGGGTCAGGCACATGCGGCCGTTGCCCTCGGACTCGACCACCACCAGGGTGCCGGAGTCGGCCACCGCGAAGTTGGCCCCGGAGACGCCGACCTTGGCCCGCAGGAACTTCTCGCGCAGGTGCAGCCGCGCCGCCTCGGCCAGCCGCGCCGGCTCGTCGCTGAGGTCGTCGGGGGCGGCCCGGCCCGCCTCGCCCATCCGGGTCCGGAAGATCTCGCGGATCTCGGCCCGGTTGCGGTGGATGGCCGGCACCAGGATGTGGCTGGGCAGGTCGTCGCCCAGCTGGACGATGAGCTCGGCCAGGTCGGTCTCCCAGGCGGCGATGCCCTGCTCGGCCAGTGCCTCGTTGAGGTCGATCTCGGCGGTGGCCATGGACTTGACCTTGACCACCTCGTCGACCCCGTGGGAGCGGGCCACCTCGGCCACGACCGCGCACGCCTCGGCGGCGTCGCGCGCCCAGTGCACCGTCGCGCCCTGCGCGGTCAGCGACGCCTCCAGCCGCAGCAGGTGCTCGTCGAGGTGCAGCAGGGTGTTGTCCTTGATCGCCGCGCCGGCCAGGCGCAGCTGCTCCCAGTCGTCGACCTCGGAGACCACGGCGAGCCGCTTGGCCCGGATGGTGGAGGTGGCGTGCGCGAGGTTGGCCCGCAGCTGGGTGTCGGCCAGCGCCTCGCGGGCCGCGACGGGGAACGCCGGCATGCCGACGAAGGTGGCGCTCACGCCGTCCTCCCCGCGTCGTGGCGGGCGGCGTCCAACGGCCCCGGGTCGTCGTGGGGAGCGGTGTCGTGCACGGCGTCGACCGGGTGCTCCCGCGGGGTCGACCCCTCCTCGGTGGCGGCCAGGACCTCGGCCAGGTGCATGACGCGGACGCCGGAGCGCTGCCGTGACAGCATGCCGCCGACGTGCATCAGGCAGGAGTTGTCGCCCGCGACCAGGACCTCCGCGCCGGTCTCGCCGACGTGCCGGGCCTTGTCGGCGCCCATGGCCACCGACGTGTCGGCGTTCTTCACCGCGAAGGTGCCGCCGAAGCCGCAACACTGCTCGGCCTCGGGCAGGTCGGTCAGCCGGAGACCGCGCACGGCCCGCAGCAGCCGCAGCGGACGGTCCCCCACCCCCAGCATCCGCAGGGAGTGGCAGGTCGGGTGGTAGGTCACAGCATGCGGGAAGTAGGCGCCGACGTCCTCCACCCCGAGCACGTCGACGAGGAACTCGCTGAGCTCGTGGACCTTCGGGGACACCTCGGCCACGGCAGCGGCCAGGCCCGCGTCACCGGAGCGCCGGGCCACGATGGCGTGCTGGTGCCGGGCCGAGCCGGCGCAGGACCCGGACGGGGTCACCACGGCGTCGTACCCGGCGAAGGCGTCCACGAAGGTGCGGACGACGGGCACGGCCTCGTCGAGGTAGCCGGTGTTGACCATCGGCTGCGCGCAGCAGGTCTGCGCCGCGGGGAAGTCGACCTCGACACCCAGCCGGCGCAGCAGCCGGACCACGGCCTTGCCGGTCTCCGGGAACATCGCGTCGTTGACGCAGGTCACCATCAGCGCCACTCGCATGCGCCTCAGCCTCGCACACCCGGGCGCCGCAGCAGCCCCTCGGCCTCCGACCCAGCGGGCGTCGTCCCCGGTCGGCTCGTAGCGCCTCGGGGGGTGGGTGCGGGCCACCAGCGCACGCATGGCGGCGAGGTCCGGCAGGTCCGCGCCCAGGGCCCGCGCCTGCACCAGCACGTTGCCCAGGGCAGCGGCCTCCACCGGCCCGGCGAGGACCGGTACGCCGCACGCGTCGGCGGTCAGCTGGCAGAGCAGCTCGTTGCGGACCCCGCCGCCCACGACGTGCACGACCTCCACGGGGAGGCCGCTCAGCGTCGCCGCCAGCCGCACGTTGCGCCGGTAGGCCAGGGCCAGGCTGTCCAGGATGCAGCGCACGGTCGCCGCCCGGTCGGCCGGCGGGGTCTGGCCGCCGGTCCCGGCAGGCCTGCTCGATGCGAGCCGGCACGTCGCCCGGGGTGAGGAAGACCGGGTCCTCGGCGTCGACGACCGGACCGCCCGGCGGGGCGGAGGCCGCGGCACGCGAGCAGCGCGCCCAGCTGGTCCGCGGCGCCCCAGGTCCGCAGGGACTCGGTGAGCAGCCACAGCCCGGTGACGTTGCGCAGGAAGCGGGTGGTGGCGTCGACCCCGCCCTCGTTGGTGAAGTTGGCCAGCCGGGCGCGCTCGTCGAGCACGGGCGCGTCCAGCTCGACGCCGACCAGGGACCAGGTGCCGGAGGAGATGTACGCCGCGCGGCGCGGGTCGTCGAACGGCACGCCCACCACGGCCGAGGCGGTGTCGTGGGAGCCGACCGCCACCACGGGGGTGCCGGCGACGAGACCCGTCTGCGCGGCCGCCTCCGGGGTCAGCGTGCCCACCAGGTCACCGGGCTCGCGCAGGGGCGGCAGCAGCGCGGCGGGTACGTCGACCCGCTCGGCCAGCCCGGTGGCCCAGGCGCGGGCCCGGACGTCGTACAGCTGGGTGGTGGAGGCGTTGGTGGCCTCGGCCCCCACCGACCCGGTCAGCCAGTAGCCGAACAGGTCGGGCAGCATCAGCATCGTGGTGGCCGAGGCCAGCGACCGCTCCGCCACGAGCTGGTACAGCGTGTTGAAGGGCAGCTGCTGCATCCCGGTGACGGCGTACAGCTCGCGCGCCGGCACCCGCCGCAGCACCCGCTCGGCGACCCCGTCGGTCCGGCTGTCCCGGTAGGAGTACGGGTCGCCGAGCAGCGCGCCGTCCGCGTCGAGCAGGCCGTAGTCGACCGCCCAGGAGTCGACCCCCAGCCCGTCGACGTCCCCGGCCAGCGCCAGGCCGCGCCGCACCTCGCGCCACAGCCGCGCGACGTCCCAGTGCAGCGACCCGTCGGCGGCCTCGACCGGCCCGTTGCCGAAGCGGTGCACCTCCACCAGCTCCAGCCCACCGCCGGCCCGGCCGGCCGGTGCAGGGGTCACGGTGCCCACCATGACCCGGCCGCTGGTGGCGCCGAGGTCGACCGCCGCCAGCCGCAGGCTCCCCGCAGGACGGGACGCGTCGAGGGGGGTCCCCGGCGCAGGACGGGATGCCTCGCCGGGCGGTGGGGTGATGGGCATCGTCAGCGCAGGAAGCCGGCCGCGACGCCGGCGTCGACGGGCACGTGCAGCCCGGTCGTGTGGGTGAGGTCGCCGCCGGTCAGGGCGAAGACCGCCGCCGCCACGTGCTCGGGCAGCACCTCCCGCTTGAGGATGGTGCGCTGCGCGTAGTAGGCACCGAGCTCCTCCTCCGGCACGCCGTACACCTCGGCCCGCTGGGCGCCCCAGCCGCCGGCGAAGATGCCGGACCCGCGCACCACGCCGTCGGGGTTGACCCCGTTGACCCGGATGCCGTGCCCGCCCAGCTCGGCCGCGAGCAGCCGGACCTGGTGGGCCTGGTCGGCCTTGGCGGCGCCGTAGGCCACGTTGTTCGGGCCGGCGAAGACGCTGTTCTTCGACGAGATGTAGACGATGTCGCCGCCCAGGTCCTGGTCGATCATGGCCTTCGCCGCTGCGCGGGACACCAGGAACGAGCCCTTGGCCATCACGTCGTGCTGCAGGTCCCAGTCCCGCTCGGTGGTCTCGAGCAGCGGCTTGGAGATGGACAGCCCGGCGTTGTTGACCACGAGGTCGACGCCGCCGAAGGCCAGCACGGCGGCGTCCACGGCACCCTGCACCGCGGCCGCGTCGGTGACGTCGGCGGTGACGGCCACCGCACGGTCCGCGGTCCCGTCGCGGCCTTCGATCTCACGGGCGACCTCGAGCGCGGCCTCGGCGTTCAGGTCGGCCACCACCACGCACGCACCCTCGGCGGCGAGCCGCACCGCGATGGCCCGGCCGATCCCGGAGCCCGCGCCGGTCACCAGCGCGACCCGGCCGGCCAGCGGCTTCGGCCGGGGCATCCTGGCCAGCTTGGCCTCCTCCAGGGCCCAGTACTCGATGCGGAACTTCTCCGACTCGTCGATGGGGGCGTACGTCGAGAGCGCCTCCGCGCCGCGCATGACGTTGATGGCGTTGAGGTAGAACTCGCCGGCCACCCGGGCGGTCTGCTTGTCCTTGCCGAAGGAGAACATGCCCACGCCGGGCACCAGCACGACGGCCGGGTCGGCCCCCCGCATGGCCGGGCTGTCAGCGTCCGCGTGCCGGTCGTAGTAGGCGGCGTAGGCCTCCCGGTAGGCGGCGTGCAGCTCGCGGAGCCGGGCCACCACGTCCTCGAGCGGGGCGGTGCCGGGCAGGTCCACCACGAGCGGGCGGACCTTGGTGCGCAGGAAGTGGTCGGGGCAGGAGGTGCCCAGCTCGGCCAGCGGACCGAGCTTCTCGTGGGAGAGGAAGTCCATGACCGCGGGCGCGTCGGTGTAGTGCCCGAGCTGCGGGCTGTCGGTGGAGGCCAGTCCCCGCACCACCGGTGCCAGCGCCGCCGCGCGGGCGTGCCGCTCCGCCTCCGGCAGCGCCTCGAAGCCGGGGACCGGCGCACCGAAGGGGTCGCTCGCGCCGTGCTCGGCGATGAACGCCTCGGCGGTGCGGATGATCTCCAGCGAGTGCGCCTCGCACTCCTGCGAGGTCTCGCCCCAGGCGGTGATCCCGTGCCCGCCGAGCACCACGCCGATGGCCTGCGGGTTCGCCTCCTTGACCGCGGCGATGTCCAGCCCCAGCTGGAAGCCGGGCCGCCGCCAGTCCACCCACGCCACCCGGTCACCGAAGCACCGGCCGGGTCAGCTCCTCGCCGTCGGCGGCGGTGGCCAGCGCGATGCCGGAGTCCGGGTGCAGGTGGTCGATGTGCGGCGCGTCCACGAGGCCGTGCATGGCCGTGTCGATCGACGGAGCGGCGCCGCCCTTGCCGTGCAGGCAGAAGTCGAAGGCCGCGACCATCTCGTCCTCGCGCTCGACGCCGGGGTAGACCTCGACCAGGGCCCGCACCCGGTCCAGCCGCAGCACGGCCAGGCCGGCCTCGGTCAGGGTGCCGAGGTCGCCGCCGGAGCCCTTGACCCACAGCAGCTCGGTGGGTCGCCCGGTGACCGGGTCGACCACCTCGCCCTTGGCGGAGGTGTTGCCCCCGGCGTAGTTGGTGTTGCGGGGGTCCGCACCGAGCCGGTTCGAGCGCTCGACGAGGTCCTGGGAGGGGGTGGTCGTCACGTGGGGTTCCGTTCCTGTTGGTCGCTGTGTCCGGCCGTCGGGCCAGGTCGGTGCTGGTCGGGCCGGTCGGTCAGTTCCAGCCGGCCTGGGCGCCGCCGACGCGGTCGGCCTCGATCTGCTGCTGGTAGCCGCTGTCCCGGTACGCCCGCACCGGGTCCGCGGGCAGGCCGCGGCTCTCCCGCCAGTCGGCCAGGTCACGGCGGACGTCGGTGTAGAACGCGTCCATGAAGACCTCGTTGGCGCCCAGCACGTCCCCGGCCGCGCGGGCCTCGGCCAGGGCCGGCCCATCGAGCAGCAGCGCCCGGGCGGTCATCTCCTGCACGTTGAGCACCGAGCGGATCTGCCCGGGCACCTTGGCCTCGATGTTGTGGCACTGGTCCAGCATCAGGGCGACGTCGCTGCCGGGGTTCGTCCCGGCGTACCCGCCGCCGCGGATGACCTCGACCATGATGCGGAACAGCTGGTAGGGGTCGGCCGCGCCCGACGATGAGGTCGTCGTCGGCGTAGAAGCGGCTGTTGAAGTCGAACGAGCCCAGCTTCCCCAGGCGCAGCAGCTGCGCGACGATGAACTCGATGTTGGTGCCGGGGGCGTGGTGGCCGGTGTCGAGGCAGACCATGGCCCGGTCGCCCAGCGCGCTGACGTGGGCGTAGGAGGTGCCCCAGTCCGGTACGTCGGTGTGGTAGAACGCCGGCTCGAAGAACTTGTACTCCAGCACCATCCGCTGGTCCTCGCCGAGCTGGGCGTAGATGGTGGCCAGTCCCTCGGCCAGCCAGTCCTGACGCGCCCGCATGTCGCCCTGGCCCGGGTAGTTCGTGCCGTCCGCGAGCCAGATCTTGAGGTCCCGCGAGCCGGTCTCGCCCATCACCTCGATGCAGTGCAGGTTGTGCTCCACCGCCTTGCGCCGTACGGCGGGGTCGGCGTGGGTCAGGCTGCCCAGCCTGTAGTCGTCGTCCTGGAAGGTGTTGCTGTTGATGGTGCCGAGCCGTACGCCGAGGTCGGTGGCGTAGCGGCCCAGCGCGGCGAAGTCGTCGACCAGGTCCCACGGGATGTGCAGGGCCACCGACGGAGCGAGCCCGGTGAAGCGGTGCACCGTCGCCGCGTCGGCGATCTTCTCCTGCACGGTGCGCGGCGTGCCCGGGCTGCCGAAGACCTTGAAGCGGGTGCCCGAGTTGCCGTAGGCCCACGAGGGCACCTCGATGGCCAGGGCACCCAGCTGCTCGCTGATGCCTGCGAACGTCGTCATGGCGGCGCCATTTCTGTCGGGGGGGGTGACGGGGCGGCCGGTACTCCAGCAGTGGGTCGTCGTCGCTCACCGTCGTTGTACGAATCTGTGAAAAGTAACAAGAACGCCACGACAGCACAACCCTCGGCGAGACAGATATCACGCTGACGTCTGCCGCGCCTACCGAATCTCGACCACGTCCCGGAACGGGTCGAGCCTGGGGTCGGTCGGGTCCAGCTCGGTCACGAGCACAGAGACGGACTCGAGCGCGAACCCGGCAGCGACGCTGGTCTGCCCCAGCTTGGAGGAGTCGAGGCACAGCACCAGCTCCCGGCCGAGCCGCTGGAAGGTGCGTTTGACCTCAGCCTCGTGCAGGGACACCTCCGAGGCACCGAGCTGGGGATGCAGCGCGGTCGCCGAGGCGAAGAAGCGGGTGTAGCGCAGCGACTCGACGGCACGCAGCGCCACGGGCCCGACGAAGCTGTCGGTGATGTCCTCGGTCTCCCCTCCGATCAGGACCGACCGCACGCCCGGCGTGCCTCGCAAAGCCAGATATGTGGGGTAGGAGTTCGAGGCCACCAATAGGTTCGCTCGTGGCCCGAGCTTCATCGCGAGGGTGCCCACGGTGCTCGACGCGTCCATCGCGACGGCGCCCTGCCGCGGCACCAGCGGCAGGGTCTTCTCCGCGATGATCGCCTTGGCCCGCATCCGCACCCCCCGGCGCGCCGCGAACGGCGCTGGGCCGAGCACCGGCATGGCACCCCCACGGACACGGCGCAACCGGCCCTCCTCCTCCAGCTCCTCCAGGTCGCGGCGGATGGTCATCTGAGAGACGCCGAGGGCCGTCGCCGCGTCTGCGATGCGGAGCAGCTGGTCCCGTTCGAGCGAGGCGAGGATGGCTCTACGTCTGGCCTCTGACTCGCGTGTCGGCGCGGTGGTCATCGTGGTTCCGCCTGTCCTCGGTGTGAGCGTTGACACTATGTTCGCACAGTGTTAGTTTCGGGCCAATCGGTTCATTGAACCGTCTGCGACAGGCGCGCCCGCCACGATCTTCGACGTGGCACCCCGACTTCCGGAGCGGTGCAATGACTGCTGAGCCGTACTCGACGATCACCTCGTCAGCCACCTCCATGGACCGAGCCCTGGACGCCGGTCAGGGTGTCGTCCGCCTGGCACCCGCATGGGTGCCCAGGGCGTTCTGCACACCGGGCCGACGCATCCGCCTGCACCCCGACGACTACTTCCCGTTCCAGCAGACGCGAGGGGGCATCGACGAGCGATGGCTGGCCTCGACGGTGCGCGCCGAGAACGGGCCGCTCACCGGCCCCTACGAGGGCCTGAGCCTCGTGGTCGACCCCGAGGGGTCCCTGCTGCCGTTCGACGAGTTCGTGGACCACCACCGGCAGGGGGTCGTGGGGGACCGCCTGTGGGACGCGCACCAGGGCTGGACGATGTACTCGAAGTTCTACGACAACCTCCAGCCGCTGCCCTTCCACGTCCACCACACCGACGAGAAGGCGGCCCTGGTGGGCAAGGTCGGCAAGCCGGAGTCCTACTACTACTCACCGCACATGAACAACTACCTGGGCGACCAGGCCGTCTCGTTCCTCGGGCTCCAGCCCGGCATCACCCGCGCGGCACTCAAGGAGCGGCTGGAGCGTTTCGCCGCCGGCGGCGACAACCGCATCACCGACCTGTCCCTGGGGTACCGGACCCAGCTCGGCACCGGCTGGGACATCCCCTCGGGCGTCCTGCACGCCCCTGCCAGCATCTGCACCTACGAGCCGCAGACGGCCAGCGACGTGTTCTGCATGTGCGAGTCCTGGAGCAACAACCGGGAGGTGCCCGAGGAGCTGCTCTGGAAGGACGTCCCACCGGAGCACCACGGTGACTACGACTTCGTGCTGGACCTGCTGGACTGGGAACGCAACACCGACCCCGACTTCGTGGGCCAGCGCTTCATGCGCCCCTTCCTCACCGAGGCGTCACGGTCGGCGACCGGCGCCGGCTACAGCGAGAAGTGGATCGTCTACCGGTCCGACGCGTTCAGCGCCAAGGAGCTGGTGGTGGAGCCGGGCCGGTCGGTCACCCTGCAGGAGGCGGACGCGTACGGTGCCATCGTCGTGCAGGGGCACGGCACCATCGGCGCGTTCGACGCCGGCGCAGCCACGGCGATCCGCTTCGGACAGCTCAGCGAGGACGAGTTCTTCGTGTCGGCCGCCGCGGCCTCGCAGGGGGTGCGGGTCACCAACACTCAGCGGCACCGACGACCTGGTCGTCCTCAAGCACTTCGGCCCCGGGAACGTGGAGCTGGGTCCCGTTGCCTGACCTCTTCGGCCTTGCCGCCGGGGACGCGCGTGACCGGGTCGGCTCACTGGCCCAGGTCGCACGGGTCGACCGGTACGTCGAGGACGACGGCCCCGGCACGCGGGGCACGTCGTCTGCACGTCGTCAACGGCGGCGGTCTCGAGTTCGACCTGCTCCCCGACCGTGGTCTCGACATCGGCGCTGCCACCTACGACGGAGTGCCCCTGGCCTGGATCTCCTCCACGGGTCACACCGCGCCCGGGCTCTACGAGCCCGAGGGTCGCGGGTGGCTCCGCACCTTCGGCGGCGGCCTGCTCACGACGTGCGGCCTGGACAGCTTCGGCCCCCCCGCCGACGACGAGGACGGCGTGTCGGGCATGCACGGCCGGGTCGAGCAGCATCCCTGCGCACGGTGACCGGCGTCGACGCGACGTCGGGAGCGGATCTCGGTCTCCGGCACCGTCCGTCAGACCGCGGTCTTCGGGGAGAACCTCGTCCTGCGCCGCAGGATCAGAGCGAGACCGGCTCCTCGGCTCTCACGGTCCACGACACCGTGACGAACGAGGGCTCGTCCTCGAGCCCGCACATGGTGCTCTACCACGTGAACCTCGGGTGGCCCCTGCTCGACGAGGGCGCCGTCGTCGACATCGCCCACGCCAGATGTCCGCCGCGCGACGCCGACGCAGAGCAGGGCCTCGATGCGCAGGAGCGAGATCGGCGCCCCGGTCGCAGGGGTTCGCGGAGCAGGTCTTCATCCACGAGCCCGGCACCGAGCGCCGTACGCCACGGTGACCAACGCGGCTCGCGGGCTGCGCCTCACCCTGCGCTACTCGGACACCCTCCCGGCGATGTTCGAGTGGAAGATGACCGCCAGCACAGCACTACGTCCTGGGGCTGGAGCCCGCCAACACGGCCGAGATCCAGGGCCGCGCGGCGGCCCGAGCGGCTGGTCGGCTGCCCCGGCTCGAACCGGGGCAGAGCGTTGACTACCGCGTCGACCTGGAGGTGGGGAGAGCATGACGACGACCCCTGCTCGCGCTCCGCGACGTCTCGAAGTCGTTCGGCGCCGTCGCCGCGCTGGACGCGGTGCGCTTCATCTGGAGCCGGGATCGATCCATGCCCTCGTCGGCGAGAACGGGGCCGGCAAGTCGACCCTGGTCAAGATCATCGGCGGGGTGCACAGCCCCGACTCCGGGGAGGTCCTGCTCGACGGGGAGCCCGTCGACTTCCGGTCTACGGCAGCAGCCAAGGATGCGGGGGTCGGCGGTCATCTACCAGGAGCCCACGCTGTTCCCCGACCTCTCGGTGGCCGAGAACATCTTCGCCGGACGGCAGCCCTACACCTCCTACGGAACCATCGACCGCGCGAAGATGCGTCGGGACACCCGTGAGCTCACCGAACGTCTCGGCGTGCGGATCCACCCGGACCGCGAGGCGCGCGGTCTGTCGATCGCGGACCAGCAGACGGTGGAGATCGCCAAGGCGATCTCGCTCAACGCCCGGGTGCTGATCATGGACGAGCCGACGGCCGCCCTCAGCGGCGTCGAGGTCGACCGGCTGATGGGCATCGCTCGCCAGCTGCGCGACGAGGGCAAGGGCATCATCTTCATCTCGCACCGCTTCGACGAGGTCTTCACGCTCTGCGACACCATCACCGTCATGCGCGACGGCGCCTACGTCTCGACCGACCCCATCGAGGACGGTCACCGAGGACGAGATCATCCGGCGGATGGTCGGTCGCGAGCGTCTCGAACCTCTTCCCCAAGCAGGAGGCGGAGGTGGGGGACGTCGTGCTGGAGGTCGAGGGACTCTCCAGCGCGGGGTCTTCGACGACATGGGGTTCACGGTCCGAGGCCGGTGAGATCGTCTGCCTGGCCGGACTGGTGGGTGCGGGCCGCACGGAGATCGCCCGCGCCGTCTTCGGCGTCGACGGGTACGACGCGGGCAGCCGTGCGCCTCGGCGGCCAGCGACGTACCGCGGCACGCAGGCCGGCCAAGGCGATGAAGCTGGGCATGGGCTTCGTCCCCGAGGACCGCCGCAAGCAGGGGCTGGCGATGACGGCCGGCGTGCAGAGCCAACATCACCCTCGCCATCCGCAGCCTCGCTGGCCACGGCCGGGTTCCTGACCTCGCGAGCGGAGAGCCAGTCGGCGGAGACCTGGGCCCGGCCGCCTCCAGGTGAAGACGCGAGCGCTCGACACCGAGGCGGTGATGCTCAGCGGCGGCAACCAGCAGAAGGTGGTGCTGGGCAAGTGGCTGGCGACCCAGCCCACGCCTCCTCATCGTGGACGAGCCCACCCGGGGCATCGACGTCGGCACGAAGTCGGAGGTGCACCGGCTCATCTCCGAGCTGGCGGGGCGGGCGTCGCCGTCCTGATGATCTCCTCCGAGCTCCCCGAGGTGCTGGGGATGGCGGACCGGGTCCTCGTGGTCCGCGAGGGGCGCCTGACCGCGCAGCTCGACCGCTCCGAGGCGACGGCGGAGAGCGTCATGTACGCCGCGACGCACGCGAAGGGAGACGCCGCGTGACCACCACGCGGCCCGAGGAGCCGACCCACGTCGTCCCTCCCGTGAGGACCTCCCGCCTGGAGGCCCTGATCCAGCGCGCGGGAGATCAGCCTGCTCATCCTCATCGTCCTGCTGGTCGCCGGGACACGACCAGCGAGCAGCCCGACTTCCTGTTCAGCGCGGACGGCTGGCGCGAGCTGCTGCGGCAGCCCACCATCCTGATCCTGGTCGCGGTGGGTGAGGCGATGGTCATCGTCACCCGCAACGTCGACCTCTCGGTCGGATCGGTCCTGGGGCTCGCGACCTACTTCGCCGGGTGGCTGTTCCACAACGTCGACGGGATACCCATCGTCGTCGTGGTCGCGGCGGCGGTGCTCCTCGGCGCGGTACTCGGTCTCTTCAACGGCGTGCTCGTCGCCTTGCTCAACGTGCCGGCGCTCGTCATCACCCTCGGGCACGCTCTACGCCTATCGCGGCATCGCCGTGCTGTGGATCGGCGGCGACTTCATCCGCTCGTCTTGGCTGCCGACGGGACTTCAAGGCGCTGGGCGTGCAGAAGGTGCTCTCCATCCCGGTGCTCCTGATCGTCGTGGTGGTCATCGTGCTGCTGGTCGGCTGGTTCATGTCCAGCCGACGCCAGGGCCGTGAGCTCTACGCGATGGGCTCCAACCCGGACGCCGCCGTGCTCTACGGGCTGCGCACCCGACGGCTCACCCTGCTGTCCTTCACGAGCAGCGGCGCCCTGGCCGGCCTGGCCGGCGTCGTCTACCTGGCGATCTACGCGACGGGGGACTCCAAGGTGGGCAGCGGGTACGAGCTGCAGGCCGTGGCTGCCGCCGTGGTCGGGGGCGTCGCCATCGTCGGGGGGTCCGGCACCATCTGGGGCGTCGCCCTGGGGGCCTTCTTCCTGGCAACCATCAGCAGCGCGCTGCCGGTCCTCGGGATCCCCAGCCTGTGGCAGCAGGCCGTGGTGGGGGCACTCATCGTCATCGCCATCACCCTGGACAGGGTGCTGTTCCTCTCCAGGGCTCGAGCCGCCATCGCACAGAGGAGCCACCGGTGAGCGCCAAGGAGCTCAGCCCGCCTGTCTACCTCCGCCACGACAAGAGCCTGTGGCGCCGGGTGCTGCTGCGTACCGACACCGCGCTGGCCCTCGTGCTCGTGGCGGTCATCGTGTGGGCGACGACGTCGGTGCCCTTCTTCGACCAGCCGTTCACGTACTCGACGCTGCTCCTCAACATCGCGCCCGATCCTGCTGATGGTCCTCCCGGTGACGCTCATCGTGGTCACCGGTGAGATCGACCTCTCCGTCGGCAGCGTGCTTGGGAGTGTCCAGCGCCATCTTCGGGCTGCTCTCCAGTCACGGTGTCCCGCCTCACTGTGGCGGCATTGGCGGCGGTGCTGGCCGGCGTCGCGATCGGGCTGCTGAACGGCTTCATGGTCGCGGTGGTGGGACTGCCCAGCCTGGCCGTCACGATCGGCACGCTGGCCCTGTTCCGCGGGGTGGCCGTGGGGATGCTGGGCACGACCGCCGTCACCGACTTCCCCAGCACGACGACGCTGTGGCTGCGCTCCAACCTCGGGACGACCCCCGTGCCCCGGGTCATGGTGGGCATCGTCCTGCTGGCACTGCTGTTCGGGGTGCTGCTGCACGCCACGACGTTCGGACGCGGGATCTTCGCCATCGGCCTGAGCCCCGAGACCGCGCTCTTCTCCGGGGTCGCCGTCAAGCGGACCAAGCTGCTGCTCTTCGTCGCGAGCGGCACGGTCGCCGCGTCCACCGGCGTGCTGTACACCCTCGTGTACAGCAACGCCATCGGCTCCAACGGCATCGGGCTGGAGCTCCAGGTCGTGACCGCCATCGTGCTGGGCGGGGTCTCCATCTGGGGCGGGCGGGGCACCGTCGCCGGAGCGATCGTGGGCGCCCTCCTCATCGGCACCCTCAGCAAGGCCCTGCAGCTGCTCGACATCGGGTCCGACGTGATCAGCGTCATCACCGGAGGCGCGCTCATCCTCTCCGTCGTGGTCGCCAGCGTCGGTGGTTTCGTCTCCCGGCGACGGCGCGGGCTCGCCTCCGCTACCAAGAACGGAGGGTGACCGGCTCTCTCTCGTCGTCTGTACCCCCATCGCGGACCCATCTCACAGAAGGACACCACCATGTCGTTGTTCAACCACCCGTCCGGTCGCGGACGCTATCTCACCGCCACCGTGGCCCTGGCGACCTCCACCCTGCTCCTCGCCGCCTGCGGATCGTCCGACAGCGGCAGCGGCTCCGGTAGCGGCGGGTCCAAGTCCGGTAGCAAGAACTACGCCGTCACCTACATGCCGAAGAGCCTTGGCAACAAGTACTTCGAGGCCTCCGACAAGGGCGGCAAGACCGCCGTAACGGCCTTCGGCGGGAAGTTCAAGGAGGCTGGCGCGACCGAGGCGAGTGCCGACGTCGCAGTCGCCGTTCATCCAGACGGCCACCCAGCAGGGGGCCGGCGCGATCGTGCTCGCTGCCAATGACCCGAAGGCGGTGTGCGGGGACCTCACCGCCGCGCAGCAGGCCGGGGTCAAGATCGTCACCTTCGACTCCGACACCGAGTGCCGCGACCTGTTCATCAACCAGGTCACCGTCGACGGCGTCGCAAAGGGGCTCGTCGACCTGATGGGCAAGCACCTGAAGGGCAAGGGCAACGTCGGCATCGAGTCGGGCGGCCCCAACGCGACCAACCTCAACGCCTGGGTGAACGCCATCAAGGCCAAGATGGCCAAGCAGTACCCGGACGTCAAGATCGTCGACGTGGTCTACGGCAACGACGTCGACGCCGACTCCTACAACGCGGCCAAGGGCCTCATCCAGAGCAACCCCGACCTCGACGGCATCATCGCGCCGGACTCGGTGGCGGTGAAGGAGGCCGCGCACTTCCTGTCCGACTCCCCCAAGTACAAGAGCAAGGTGTGGCTGACGGGTCTCGGTCTGCCGAGCGAGCTCAAGGACTACGTGCACAGTGGGGTGATCGAGCAGTTCGGACTCTGGAACCCCGAGGACCTCGGCTACCTGGCGGGGTACGCCGCCAAGGCGCTCATCGACGGCACCATCACCGGTAAGGAAGGCGACACCTTCACCGCGGGCAAGCTGGGCAAGTACAAGGTCGGCAAGAACTCCGAGGTCGTCCTCGGGCCGCTCTTCGTCTTCGACAAGTCGAACGTGGACAAGTTCCAGTTCTGACCGCGATCTTTGCCGGGTCCGTGCCGTTCGGCGCGGGCCCGGCGTCGTCGCACACCCGACTGGGAGGTGGGACGTCACGATGGTGACCATCAGGGACGTCGCGCGCGTGGCCGGCGTCTCTGCAGGGACCGTCAGCAATGTCCTGAACCGGCCCAGCTACGTCAACGCCGCCACCCGTCAGCGCGTCCGTGACGCCATGGTGGCCCTCGACTTCCACCCCACCCGGTCCGCTCGTCAGTTCCGGCCCGGCCGCGAGCGGACCCTCGGGCTGGTGATGGCCGACATGGGCAACCCGTTCTTCGTCGACGTGGCCCTCGCTGCGGACGCGGAGGCCAGGCGCCTGGGGGTGGGCGTGGTCATCGTGACCAACGGCGAGGACGTGCTGCGAGAGCGGCAGAACCTCGACCTGCTCGTGCAGCAGCGGGTGCACGGCATCATCATCAGCCCAGTCGAGGAGTCCAGCCCAGGGCTCGAGCGCCTGGTCAGGGCAGGTATTCCGTTGGTCTACGTCGACCGCATCTCCGGGGACCAACCGTGCTGCTGGGTCACCACCGACAACCGTGCCGGCGGGCGACTGGCCGCGGAGCACCTGCTCGGGCTGGGGCACCGGAGGCTCGCCTTCGTCGGGGGGAGGGCATCTCCAGCCAGGTCGAGAGCAGGTGGCAGGGCTTCGCGACGGCTGCCCGAAGCGGTGGGGCGGAACTCCAACGACTGTCGACCTCGTGGTGGACCCTTGAGGACGGCCGGGGCCTGGCCGCCGAGCTCACGGCACGCGGCTCGGACCATTTGCCCACCGCAATTCTCTGCGCCAATGACCTGCTGGCTCTCGGCCTGTCGCACGAGCTGACGCGGAACGGGGTGCGGATCCCCGACGAGGTGTCCATCGTGGGGTTCGACGGCCTGCAGTGGGCAGCGTCGTCCGCCGTCCCGCTCACCACGGTCCGCCAACAGCGGTCCGAGTTGGGGAGCGTCGCTGTGCGACTGCTGCTCGACGAGATCCAGGCTCCCGAGACGCACGCCCACGAGCACGTGCTCCTGCAGCCCGAGCTCGTCGTCCGCGACTCGAGCGCAGCGGCACGATCCTGACCGGCCCAGCCGCTGCCGACGGGGCTAGCCTGGGGCCCGCGGCTCCGGGGCGAACCGTCCACCGGCCGCGATCGAGAGGGGGCGTGCGGATGCGGTCCGGTCGCCACGCCCCCAGCGTGAAGGACGTCGCGGCAGCTGCCGGGGTCTCGCTGGGCACGGTCTCCAACGTCCTCAACCAGCCCGAGCGGGTCAGCGCCGGCACCCGCGAGCGCGTGCAGCAGGCCATGGCCGACCTCGGGTTCGTCCGCAACGAGAGCGCCCGCCAGCTGCGCGCGGGGCGCAGCCGGACCATCGCTTACGTGATGCTCGACGCGGCCAACCCCTTCTTCACCGACGTCGCCCACGGCATCGAGGAGGTCGCCGAGCCGGCGGACTTCTCGGTCTACACCTGCAACAGCAACAACCAGCCCGGCCGGGAGGCGGCCTACCTCCACCGGCTCGAGCAGCAGCGCGTCCAGGGCGTCCTCGTCACCCCGTGCGACCCGCTGCACCCGCTGCTCGACGAGCTCCCCCGCCGCGGCACGCCGGTGGTCATCGTGGACCGGGTCCGCGGCCAGGAGACGCACTGCTCGGTGGCCGTCGACGACGTGCTCGGGGGTCGTACGGCGGCCGAGCACCTGCTGCGGCTGGGGCACGAGCGGATCGCCTTCGTCGGCGGCCCGGACTCGCTGGGCCAGGTCCGCGACCGGCGTCGCGGCGCGGCGCTGGCCCTGGCCGAGGCGGGCCTGCCGCCGGACCGGCTCGTGCGCGTGACGACCTCGGCCCTCACCGTCGCGGAGGGGCGCGCGGCCTGCGCGGCCATCCTCGACCTGCCCGCCGGGGAGCGCCCCACCGCCGCCCTGTGCGCCAACGACCTGCTCGCCCTCGGCCTGCTGCAGCAGGGCGTCACGGTGGGGGTGCGGGTGCCCGACGACCTCGCCATCGTGGGCTACGACGACATCGAGTTC
Source organism: uncultured Actinomycetota bacterium (assembly GCA_963750345.1). Taxonomy (GTDB): domain Bacteria; phylum Actinomycetota; class Actinomycetes; order Propionibacteriales; family Nocardioidaceae; genus Nocardioides_B. The sequence goes on from CAVVQH010000017.1 coordinate 79,829, forward strand.
GCCGCGGCCGCGGCGGTGCCGCTGACCTCGGTGCGGCAGCCCCGCCGCCGGCTGGGCGCGGTGGCGATGCAGATGCTGCTCGACGAGGCCGCCGACGAGGACCACCAGCACCAGCAGCTGCTGTTCACCCCCGAGCTCGTGGTGCGCGCCTCCACGGCCCGCCACGCGACCGACGAGCCGGGGCCCTCCTAGAGTGGACGGCATGCCTGCCACCCGTGTGATGCCCACCGACGAGGCCACCGACCTGCTGCGCCTCGTGCGCCAGATCGGCGAGCGCGAGCTGCTCCCCCGCGCCGCCGCGGACGAGGCCGCCGAGGCGTTCCCCCGCGACATGTTCGCGATGCTCGGCGAGGCCGGGATCCTCGGACTGCCGTACGCCGAGGAGCACGGTGGAGGCGGACAGTCCTACGAGGTCTACCTGCAGGTCCTGGAGGAGCTGGCCTCGGTGTGGGCCACCGTGGCGGTGGGCGTCTCCGTGCACGCGCTCAGCTGCTTCGGCCTGGTCACCCGCGGCACCGAGGAGCAGAAGCAGCGCTGGCTGCCCGAGCTGCTGGGCGGCTCCCTGCTCGGGGCCTACTGCCTGTCCGAGCCGCACGCCGGGTCCGACCCGGCGGCCATGCGCACCAGCGCCAAGCGCGACGGCGACGACTACGTGCTGGACGGCACCAAGGCGTGGGTGACCCACGGCGGGCGGGCCGACGTCTACAAGGTGATGGCGCGCACCTCCGAGGAGCGGAACGGCATCTCCTGCTTCCTGGTCCCCGCCGACGCCGAGGGCATCATCGCGGACCCGCCCGAGCGCAAGATGGGGCTGACCGGGAGCACCACGGCCACGGTGCGCTTCGAGGGCGTCCGGGTCCCCGGCGAGCGTCGCCTCGGGGCCGAGGGCGACGGGCTGGCCATCGCGCTGTCCGGGCTGGACGCCGGCCGGCTCGGCATCGCCGCGGTCGCCACCGGGCTGGCCCAGGGCGCCCTCGACCACGCGGTGGCCTACGCCAAGGAGCGGCAGACCTTCGGCCGCGCCATCATCGACCACCAGGGCCTCGGCTTCGTGCTGGCCGACATGGCCGCCGCCGTGACGTCGTCCCGGGCGACGTACCTGGCCGCGGCCCGGCTCAAGGACCAGGGCCTGCCCTACGCCACCGAGGCGTCGGTCGCCAAGATGGTCGCCACCGACGGCGCCATGAAGGTGACCACCGACGCGGTGCAGGTGCTCGGCGGCTACGGCTACACCCGCGACTTCCCCGTCGAGCGGTTCATGCGGGAGGCGAAGGTCATGCAGATCTTCGAGGGCACCAACCAGATCCAGCGGATGGTCATCAGCCGCTCCCTGGCCCGCGGTGGCTCCGGCGCCATCACCACGGCTCCGGCCCCGGCCGCCACGCAGGACGGGCTGGCCTGATGCGGCTGGAGGACACCGCGGCCGTCGTCACCGGTGGCGCCTCCGGGCTGGGCGCGGCCACCGCCGCGGCGCTCGCCGGCCGGGGCGTCCGGGTCTTCGCCCTCGACCTGCCCACGGCCCTGGACGCGGCGTCGCCCGTGCCGGGCGTCGAGCTGGCGGCCGCCGACGTCACCGACGCGGACCAGGTGCAGGCGGCCGTCGACCGAGCGGCGGCCTCCGGTCCCCTGCGCACGGTGGTCAGCTGCGCCGGCATCGCCCCCTCGGCCCGGATCCTGGGACGCCGGGGCGTGCACGACCTGGGCCTGTTCGCCGCCGTGGTCCGGATCAACCTGGTCGGGTCGTTCCAGGTGCTCGCGCTGGCGGCCGAGCACATCGCCCGCACCGAGCCCGACGAGGGGGGCCAGCGCGGCGTGGTCGTCAACACCGCCTCCATCGCCGCGTACGACGGTCAGGTCGGCCAGGCCGCGTACGCCGCGTCCAAGGGCGGGCTCGTCGGCCTCACCCTGCCGGCGGCCCGGGACCTGGCGCAGTACGGCATCCGGGTCTGCACCATCGCCCCGGGCATCGTGGAGACGCCGCTGCTGGCCACGGTCTCCGACGAGTTCCGCGCCGGCCTGGCCGCCGGGGTGCCCTTCCCGCCGCGGCTCGCCCGGCCGGAGGAGTTCGCCTCCCTGGCGCTGGCGGTCATCGACCACGACTACCTCAACGGCGAGGTCATCCGCATGGACGGCGCGCTGCGGATGGCCCCCCGCTGAGACCGGCCCTCAGTCCCGCGCCCGGCGCTGGAACGCGCGCAGGGCCAGCGGTGCGAACACCGCGGTGATGACCACGGCCCACACCACCGTGGTCAGGGCCGGGTGCTGCAGCGGCCAGGCGCCGTCCGGACCCACCGGCGGGGCGTTGCCCCAGAGCTCCCGCGCCCCCTGGGCGAGGGCGGAGACAGGGTTCCACTCCGCGACGTGACGCAGCCAGGTCGGCATGTTGTCGGTGGGCGCGAACGTGTTCGCCACGAAGGTCAGCGGGAACATGACGGTGAACATCACGCCGTTGACCGCCTCCACCGAGTGCATCAGCGAGCCCACCAGGATGCCGACCCAGATCATCGCGAACCCGAAGACCAGGAAGAGCCCGAAGCCCGCGGCACCGTGCAGCAGCCCGTCGCGGGCCCGCCACCCGATCAGCAGCCCGGTCAGCGCCATCACGGTGATGCCGATGCTGGAGTGGATGAGGCTCGAGATCGACCTCCCGACCAGCACGGCCGCCCCGGGCATGGGCAGCGAGCGCATCCGGTCGACGATGCCCTTCTCCAGGTCGTTGGTCAGGCCGAGGGCCACGATGAACGAGGAGAACACGATGGTCTGGGCCATGATCCCGGGCACCAGGAACTCGCGGTAGCTCGAGCCGGTCACCGCGATGGAGCCGCCGAAGACGAAGGCGAACAGCAGCACGAACATGATCGGCTGGATGGTCACGTCCAGCAGCAGCTCGGGCATCCGCTTGATGTGGATGAGGTTGCGGCGGACCACGATGCCGGAGGCCACCAGCAACGACGGCGGGTGCACCTCGGGTCGCGGGGCGCGCGCCGTCGTGGGCGCTCCGGTGCTGGTCAGCGTGGTCATCGGTGCACTCCTGTGAGGTCGGGGGACGGGCCGCCGGACGGGGGCGCGGGCTGCCCGGGCGCCAGTCCCGAGGAGGGGCCGGACGACCCGGACGGCCCGGAGCCGGCGTCGTGGCCGTCGTGCTCGTCGCCCGGGCCGGACGGCTCGGCGCGGTGGCCGGTCAGGGTCAGGAACACGTCGTCGAGGCTCGGCCGCTGCAGACCGAGGTCGTCCACGGGGATGGCCCGGTCGACGAACATCTGCCCGACCCGCGTGACGTCGCCCAGGCCGTCGGCCTGCGCGGTGAGGCGACGGGCCCCCGCCTCGACGAAGACCTCGCCCAGGCACTCGTGCATGAGGGACTCGGCCGCCGCCAGGTCGGCGCTGTCGGTGACCGTCACCACGACGCTGGCCCGGCCGGCCTGGTCCTTCAGCTGGGTGGGGGTGCCGGCGGCCAGCACCTTGCCCCGGTCGATGACCACGATGTCGTCGCAGAGCTGGTCGGCCTCCTCCAGGTACTGCGTGGTGAGGAGCAGGGTGGTGCCGTCGCGGACCAGCCCCCGCAGCACCTCCCACAGGTCGTTGCGCGAGCGGGGGTCGAGGCCGGTGGTGGGCTCGTCGAGGAACAGCACCGGGGGCGCGGCGATGAGGCTGACCGCGAGGTCGAGGCGGCGCCGCATGCCGCCGGAGTACGTCTTGACCACGCGGTCGGCCGCCTCGGTGAGCGAGAACCGCTCGAGCAGGTCGTCCCCGAGAGGCTTGATGGACCGCTTGCCCAGGCCGGAGAGCCGCCCGATGAGCCAGAGGTTCTCCCGGGCGGTGAGCAGCTCGTCGACCGTCGCGGCCTGACCGGTCAGCCCCATGGCCCGGCGTACGGCGGCCGGCTCGGTGCGGATGTCGTGGCCGGCGACCCGACCGGTGCCGGCGGTCGGGGGGCTGAGCGTGGTCAGCATCCTCACGGTGGTGGTCTTGCCGGCGCCGTTGGGGCCGAGCAGCCCGAGCACGGTGCCCTCGGGGACCACGAAGCTGACGCCGTCCACCGCCACCGTGTCACCGAAGTGCTTGACGAGGTCGACCGCCTCGACGGCCAGCGTGGTTGTCATGGAGCCACCTCACCACGAGCCACCGACAGGCACGAGCTGGTTTCCGTCACGCGCAGGTATCGCATGCCTGGTCAGACCCGTCCGGGCCCCCGAACTCACCGACGCAGGGGGTCAGTACGCCCCGGAGCTGCCGAGCACGGCGCGAACCGTCTTGGCCACGATGACCAGGTCGCTCATCATCGACCAGTTGTCGACGTAGTAGAGGTCCAGCCGGACGGACTCCTCCCAGCTGAGGCCCGAGCGGCCCGAGACCTGCCACAGGCCGGTGAGCCCGGGCCGGACCAGCAGCCGGCGGTGCACGTCGGTCGCGTAGCGGTCGACCTCCGAGGGCAGCGGCGGCCGCGGGCCCACGAGGCTCATCTCCCCGCGCAGCACGTTGATCAGCTGGGGCAGCTCGTCCAGGGAGTAGCGGCGCAGGAAGCCGCCCACCGGGGTGATCCGCGGGTCGTCCCGGATCTTGAAGAGCACGCCCCCCTCGGACTCGTTGGCCGTCACCAGCTCGGCCAGGCGGTCCTCGGCGTCCATCACCATCGAGCGGAACTTCAGCATCCCGAACGGCGCGCCACCCCGACCCACCCGGGCCTGCCGGAAGAACACCGGGCCGCCGTCGTGCAGCTTCACCACGAGGGCGACGACGGCCAGCAGCGGCGACAGCAGCACCAGTGCCAGCCCCGCCAGCACGACGTCGAACAGGCGCTTGGACAGCCCACCCGCGTTGTCGGCCTGGGGCTGCTCGACGTGCAGCAGCGGCAGCCCGGCCACCGGACGCATGTGGATGCGCGGCCCGGCGATGTCGGTCAGGCTGGGGACCACGACCAGGTCGATGCTGGAGCCCTCCAGGTCCCAGGCGATCCGGCGCAGCTCCAGGGCGCTGTCGTAGCCCCCACGGGCCACCAGGACGGTGTCGGCGCCCAGCTCGTCGCAGAGCCGGCGGGTGTCCGCCACGCGACCGATCACCGGCACCGGGAAGTGGTCGGGCTCGACGGCCAGCCCGTCGGGCAGGCAGGCGCCGACGACCCGGTAGCCCAGGTAGTCGTTGCGCAGCAGGGCCTCCACGACCTCGCTGGTACCGGACGCTCCCCCCACGGCGATGACCCGGTGCACGAGCTTGCCGCGGCGCCGCACCGCATGGGCCCACTTGCGCACCGCCAGCCGCTCCAGCAGCAGCAGACCGGCGCCCAGGGCGAAGGCGCAGACCACGAAGGCCCGCGACAGGGGCAGCAGCAGCAGGTAGCAGGTCAGCCCCACGAGCCCCGCGGTGACGACCGAGGCGGCCCCCACCACCCGGAACTCCTCCGGGCCGGCGCCGAAGTTGCGGACGTTGTAGCCACCGTGGACCGCGATCACCACCAGCCAGGTGAGCACCAGCAGGAACCCCGCCGGCACCGGTACGTCGTCCGGGACGCGGGTGAGCGGCAGCACGCCCTCGAAGAGCCCTCGCACCTGCCAGCCCAGCTCCATCGAGAGGCCCAGCACCAGGGCGTCCAAGGACGCCGTCATCGCGATCACCCGGCGCAGCCGGCGGTTGATGTGCTGGCGGTCGTAGCGCGTGGAGGCGCGCAGCGGCTCTTCCGTCGTAGTCAAAGATCCCCCTTCGTCCCTTTCGGGCGAAGTCGCAACACTAGAACAGGATGCCGAGAGATGCCACGCCGGACCGGGCCGAGACCCGTCGCTGATTGCCGCCCCCCGACGACAACGACCCAGCGGGCACCGGGTTACGCGGCCCTACCAGCCCCGCGCGGCCCGACGACGCTGTCGGGCGGTGCTAGCGGCGGGTGAGGCTCTGCATGGCCGGCCGCGCGTCCACCATGTAGACGATGGCGGCGACCGCGCCCAGCAGGTTGAGGATGCTGGTCGGCGTCCAGATCAGCATGTGCGCGACCAGGGCGATGCCCAGGATGATGAGCCAGGCCGGCTTGGTCAGCTTGTCCGCCGCCACGAACGCCTCCGCGCGACGGGTCAGGGCGTCGACGAACGCCCACGCCTGGAACAGGAAGAGCCCGGCGCTGATCAGCAGCGAGATGCTGCTCTGGATGGCGAAGACCTGGAACACCGCCCCAGACTAGCCGCTGCGCAGCGACGAGACCCCCGACCCGGACGGGTCGGGGGTCTGCGGTGCGACCGGCTGGGCGGATGGGTCAGGCGCCGGTCTTGGCGGCGGCGTCGGCAGTGGCCTTGCGGGCCGCGGTGGCGGTCTTGCGGGCCGAGGTGCCGGTGGCCTTGGCCGACGAGCGGACCGTCTTGGCGGACCGGCCGGTGCTCCTGGCCGTCTTCTTGGCCGAGTCGGTGGCGGTCCTGGCCGTCTTCTCGGCGGAGTCCACGACCTTCTCGGCGGTCTTCGTGGCCTGGGTGCGGGTGGTCTTGGCCCGGGCGGTGGTCTTCTTGACCTCGGCCGTCAGGTCCTGGGTGGCCTGCTGGCCGCGGATCTTGTTGACCAGCGTGCGACCGCGGGCGGCGAGGTCGACGTACTGCTGGTTCAGGTCCTCCACGGTGCCGCTGAGGTCGGCGACGTACTCGTTGACCTTGGCCTCGACCCGGCTGGAGACACGGCTCGGGATCGCCAGCGCCTCCTTCTGCACGCTGTCGGCCAGGGCCTTGGGCTCGAAGTCCACCTTGGCCAGGCGGGCCTGGGCCTCGCCGATGCTGGTGCGGGCGAGATGCACGGCGGCGTCGACGCTGCCGACCGCGGCGTAGAACGGGCGGGTGGGGTCGATGCGGTTCTGCGCGATGCTGTTCGTGCGGGCCATGTCAGTTTCCTCCTGGGTGGGTGTCCGGGGTTCCGGACGAGTGGTCGTTAGCGGCTCGGAACGACTGGTAGACGTCGAGCAGCGCCTGCTTCTGGCGCTCGGTCAGCCCGGTGTCGGCGAGAACGGCCAGCTCCACCGACCGCACCTCGCCGTCGTCGAGGTTGAGGATCCCGGCGCGGACGTAGAGCGTCTCGGCCGAGATGCGGAGCGCCTTGGCGAGCTGTTGGAGCACCTCGGCCGACGGCCGGCGCAGGCCGCGCTCGATCTGGCTGAGGTAGGGGTTCGACACGCCGGTCTGCTCGGCCAGCTGCCGGAGCGACAGCTGGGCGGAGACCCGCTGCTCGTGCAGGTAGTCGCCCAGGGACCCGAGGGTCTCGACCGTCCTCCCCACACCGAACTTCGCCATGGCCCCATCTTGCTAACTCTTGCAAGCACTTTCAAGCCACAGCAGGGTGAGACCAGACACAGGCCTCGATGTTCACACGGGAGCCGGTGCGTTCACCTGCAAGCAATCAGCGCGCAGCACGTGCGTCACACCGTTCGGAGCAGGTCGACGGCTACGGCCTCCTCAGAAGGTCGCGTGGATCCCACCCACCGGACGTCCACCGCCGAGCAGCTCGAGCACTCCGGTCCGGCGTACCGCGTCCGCGTCCACGCCCGGCTCGTCCGGCACGCCCATCCGGTCCAGTGCGGCGGCCATCAGCACCGGCCGGACCCGGGGGGCGCCGTCGTCGGTCTTGAGGGCGACGGCCCGACCGTCGGCCAGCGCCACCGCGTAGCAGGACTCGGCCCCCGCCTTGCCGATCGCGCCGGGGATGGCCCGCAGGAGCGCTGCCTCGTCCCGACGGGTGCCCGAGGTGAGCTCCGGGTGGGCGCGGATGGCGTCGGCCACCCGCCGCTCCGGTCCGTCGGTGGCCGTGGCCAGGGTGCGGAACGCCCGGGCGAGGCCCACCAGCGAGGTGGACAGGAGCGGCGCCCCGCAGCCGTCGGTGGCCACCACCTCGACCGGCTCCCCGGTGAGCCCAGCGAAGGTCGCGGTGAGCGAGGTCTGCAGCGGGTGCTGCGGGTCCAGGTACGTCGTGGTGTCCCAGCCGTTGGCCACGCAGGTGGCGAGCATGGCCGCGTGCTTGCCCGAGCAGTTCATCGCGATGGGCGAGGGCCGCCCCCGGCCCGCAGCAGGTCCTCGTGGGCCTGCTCGTCCAGGGGGTAGCCCGGCGGGGTCTGCAGCGCGGACTCCTCCAGCCCCGCGCCGGCCAGGATCCGACGGACGCCGTCGAGGTGGATGTCCTCACCGGAGTGCGAGGCCGAGGCGAGCGCCAGCAGCTCGCCGTCGAGGTCGAGCCCGGCCCGCAGCATCCCGACCGCCTGCAGGGGCTTGTTGCAGGACCGCGGCAGGATCGCGTGCTCGACGTCGCCCACCGACCAGTCCACGCTGCCGTCGGCGGCCAGCGCCACGACCGACCCGTAGTGGTGACCCTCCACGAACCCGGAGCGGACGATCTCGGCGACGACGACGGGAGCAGGCATGCCGGCGACCCTAGCCGCCCGGGATTCGCCCTTCGGGCCGGACCAGGGTCCCCGGTGCGGCACCATTACCCCTGTGTCCCAGCCGACCTCCGTCCCCCAGCACTGCCCCTCGCCGCGCGAGCTCGACGACCTCGAGCTGCTGACGCACGGCGCGTTCGGGCTCGACGGGTTCGAGGGCCCCGGGGGTCTGGTGACCCTGCGGGTGCCGCCGGCCGTGGCCGCCGCCGCCCTGAGCGCCGGCTCGCTGGAGCTGGTCGACCCCGAGGGCCTCCCCCTGGCCACGGTCGCGGTCGCGGTCGACGTACGACGGCGGGTGGGCTGACCGGCGTGACCGGCCCGGTGACGGCGCTGACCCACCACCAGTTCGGGGCGTTCCGCCGGCTGCACCTCTCCCCCGCGCAGGTGCGCGGAGACGTACGACGCCCGCACGCTGACCGTCCCCGTGGCCGGGCCGCTCACCGAGCAGGACCTCGCCACCATCGCCGCGCAGGCCGCCGGACCGACCGGTGCTGCTCCTGGCGCTGACCGGCACCGGCACCCCGGAGGACCTCTCCACCGAGGGTCTGGTGCGGGCCACCCTCGCGGCGGCGGAGCACCTGCCGGACGCGTCCGTCGTCGCGGTGCCGCTGGCCTCGCGGGGCGACGCGGGCGCGGACCACGAGCTGGGCCAGCGGGTGGTCGCGGCCTACGCCCCCGGGGAGGTGCTGGGCGTCACCGGGGAGGGCGAGCTGCCCGACGACGTCGCGGACGTCGTGGACGCCGACCGTCCCGGTGCCGACGACCGCTGGGGCTGGTGCTCTTCTTCACCGGGCTGTCCGGCAGCGGCAAGTCGACGCTCGCGCGCGCGCTGCACGACGTCCTGCTCGAGCAGGGCCGGCCGCACGGTGACCAGCCTCGACGGCGACGTCGTCCGCCGGAACCTGTCGGCCGGGCTGACCTTCTCCAAGGCCGACCGGGAGACCAACATCCGCCGGATCGGCTGGGTGGCGGCCGAGATCAGCCGGCACGGCGGCGTCGCGATCTGCAGCCCCATCGCGCCGTTCGACGCGCACCCGGCGCGAGGTCCGGGCGATGGTGGAGGAGGCCGGCGGCGCGTTCGTGCTCGTCCACGTGGCCACCCCGCTGGAGGAGTGCGAGCGCCGGGACCGCAAGGGCCTCTACGCCAAGGCCCGCCGCGGCGAGATCCCCGAGTTCACCGGCATCTCCTCGCCCTACGAGGAGCCGAAGGACGCGGCCGTTCGCGTGGACACCACCGGCCGCACCATCGAGGACGCTCTCGGCGACGTCCTCGCCCACCTCGTCGCCGCGGGGCATCTCGACCCGCGCACCCTCGGCGCACCCCTCCGGACGGAAGGCCCCTCGTGAGCGATCTCCTCACCACCAGCGCGCTCGCCGTGCTGGTCGTCAGCTTCGGCGTCGGCATCGTCGTCGGCCTGACCGGCATGGGCGGTGGCGCCCTGATGACCCCGGCCCTGATCTTCCTCGGCATCAACCCGACGGTCGCGGTGGCCAACGACCTCGTCGCCGCCTCGGTCAACAAGTCGGTCGGCGCGGCCGTGCACTGGCGGGTGGGCAAGCCCAACCTGCGGCTGGCCGGGCTGCTGATGTGCGCCTCGGTGCCGACCGCGTTCGCGGGTGCCTTCATCATCCAGGCCATCGGCGGCGTGGAGAACCAGGAGGCCTTCCTCAAGCAGGCGTCGGGCGTGGCCCTGCTGTTCACCGCGGCGACGTACGTCGCTGCGGATCTACCTCCAGCTCGCTACGTCACCGGCGGCAACACCAACGACGCCAGGACGACCCGGAGCTGCGTCCGGTGCTCACCCTGCTGGTCGGCGCCATCGGCGGCCTGCTGGTCGGCATCACCTCGGTGGGCTCCGGCTCGCTGATCATGGTCGCGCTGCTGCTGCTCTACCCGACGCTGTCCGCCGTGCGGCTGGTCGGCACCGACCTGGTGCAGGCCGTCCCGCTGGTGCTGTCCGCGGCGATCAGCCACGTGCTCGTCAGCGGCGTCGAGTGGGCGGTGCTGATCCCGCTGATCATCGGCGGCTCCCCCGGCACGTTCCTGGGCGCCCGGCTCGCCAACTGGGTCTCGCAGTCGGTGATCCGGCGCGGCATCGTCATCGTGCTGACGCTGACCGGCCTGACCATGCTGGGCGTGCCCCCCGAGGTCGTCGGCATCATCGGCGCCGGGCCTGCTGCTGCTCGGCCCGCTGGCCTGGGGCTTCGTGCGCCAGACGCGCGGGCTGCCCGCCTTCGACAACAACGCCGCCGCCTGGCGGCACCCCGACCTGGAGGACGGCGACCGGCCCGCGCGGCACCAGCCGAACGGCCGTGGCGACGGCCAGGACGGCCTGCGTCAGGGGGATCTCGACCGGTCAGGGACGCCGAGCAGGCGCAGCACCGGGATCCCGCCTGAGCCCGGCGGTCAGCCCCGGTACGTCGGCAGCAGGCCCGCCGCCCGGGCCTCGGACAGGGTCGGGGCCGCCGCGTCCTTCCCCGAGAGCAGCGGCGTGCCCAGCGGCCAGTCGATGCCCAGCGCCGGGTCGAGCGGGTGAACGCCGTGCTCGCGCCGGGGGCGTACGGCGTGGAGCAGAGGTACTGCACGACGGCGTCCTCGCTCAGCGCCATGGAACGCGTGCCCCAGCCCCTCGGAGAGGTAGATCGAGGACCGGTCCGCGTCGTCCAGCAGCACCGCGTCGTAGCTCGCCGAAGGTCGGCGACCCGACCCGGAGGTCGACGACGACGTCGAGCGACGCGCCCACGGGGCAGGTGACGTACTTGGCCTGGCCCGGGGGGACGTCGGCGAAGTGGACGCCCCGCAGGACGCCGGCCGCGCGACACCGAGCAGTTGGCCTGCGCCAGGGTCGAACGGGTGGCCGACGACCTCGCGCGAGCCGATCGGCGCGGAACCACTCCAGGAAGGCGCCCCGGTCGTCGGCGTGCACCCTCGGGCACGAGCTCCCAGGCGCCGGCGATGCACAGCTCTCTGATCTCCACGTGAGTAGGGTACGGACGCCTCGACCGCGACGGAGGAGGGCACCGCGTGCGCTGGCTGGTCACGGGAGCCGAGGGGATGCTCGGCACCGACGTCGTCGACCGGCTGCGCGCCGACGGGCGAGGACGTCCGGCGGCTTCCCGGGCGCGCTGGACATCACCGACCCCCTCGCCGTGGCCGAGGCCGTGCGCGGGCTACGACGTGGTGGTCAACACCGCCGCGTGGACGGCGGTCGACGAGGCGGAGGCGCACGAGGAGCGCGCCCACGAGGTCAACGCCGACCGGCCCCGGCTGCTGGCCCGGGCCGCTGCCCGGCACGGCGCCCGGCTCGTCCAGCTCAGCACCGACTACGTGTTCGACGGGACGGCCACGACGCCGTACGCCGAGGACGCCGCGGTGGCGCCGCGGTCGGCCTACGGCCGCACGAAGGCCGCGGGTGAGCAGGCGGTGCGCGAGGAGCTGCCCGACGACCACCTGGTGGTCCGGACCGCCTGGCTGTACGGCGCGCACGGCGCGCTGCTTCCCGCGCACCATCGTCCGGGTGGCCCGCGAGCGCGGGGCGGTGCAGGTCGTCGACGACCAGGTCGGTCAGCCGACCTGGACCCGTGACGTCGCCGACCTGGTCGCTGCGGCTGGTCGCGGCCGAGGCGCCGGCCGGGACCTACCACGCGACCTCTCGGGACGGACGACGTGGTTCGACTTCGCGCGCGACGTCGTCGCCGCCGCCGGGCTGGAGCCGTCCGACGGTCTCGCCCACCTCGAGCGCGGCCTTCGTGCGCCCCGCGCCGCGGCCGGCGTACTCGGTGCTGGGTCACGACGCGCTGGCCCGGCTCGGGGTCGAGCCCATCGGGCCCTGGCGGACGCGCTGGGAGCGCGCCTCGAGCTCCGTCCTCGCGATGCCCTGAGGTCGGCAGACCAGCACGGTGTCAGCCCGCCCGCGGTCGTCGACGGAACCGGACCTCGCCGCTCGGGAGGCGCGTGGGGGTCGAACTGGGCGTCGTGCGCCCGGCGGTGGTGCCACCCACACAGGGGAACGCCGTTCTCGAGCTCGGTGGTCCCGCCGTGGCACCCACTCGTGCGGATGGTGGATGTCGCACCAGGCGAAGGGCCGCTCGCACCCCTCCGCGGCGCAGGTGTCGTGCGCGACGGACAGCGCCCGGCGCATCGCGGTGGTGTGCAGCCCGGCTCGACGTGCCGACGTCGAGCGGCAGGGACCGTCCGCCCAGCACGGCGGGGATGATGCCCGCGTTGCAGGCCAGCCGCGCGGGCCTCCCCGGCCGAGATGTGCACCCCGGAGTCGAGCCGCGCGGAAGCGAGCCCGTCGAGCAGGTGCTGGAGCTCGATGTGCACCAGCACGCTGACCCCCACCCGACCGAAGCCGCCGGTGGCCTCCTCGGGCAGGTGCTCGAGCAGCTCGACGAAGGCCGAACCGAGCCGCTCCGTCCCGGACAGCCCGTCGAGCCCGTTGTCCACCGTCTCGTCATGACACCACCTCGCCGGCGTAGTTGTGCGCCAGCCGTCGTGGGGACGTCAACCGCTCCAGGGCGGCCCGCAGCAGGGTCCCGTGGAGCTCGGGGCGACGAACCGACCGGAGAACGTGCCGTCGCCGTTGTCGTCCAGCGTCATCCACGTCTCGGCTGCCGCCCGACGCTCCTCCCGCTGGAGCGTGTCGGCCTCGTGCCGGTCAGCGAGGTCACGGGAGATCACCTCCAGCATCCGCCGCGCTGCCTGGCGCAGCCGGCGGGCGTCCATCCCGCCGACGGCCTTCGCCACCAGTGCGGCCTCCGCCTCGCTGCCGCTGCTGGTCGGTGACCTCGACGGGGAGCCGGTCGGCGGCCCTCACGATCACCCGCACCTGGGCCTCGTTGACCGCGCCGGCGGCGAAGGCGTCCTGGGTGGCGTGGTGCTTCTCCTCCAGCCGCCGGGCCAGGGCCAACCCCTCGGCCGAGGCCGTCGCGCGTGGAGCCGGTCAGCCGTGCCACCCAGGCGTCGCGTGCCAGTGTGCCGAGCGAGGTCGCGAGTCGGCGCGAGTCGGCTTCGGCGGTGAGCCGCAGGCCCAGTGCCGTGGCCTGCGCCTCGAGGGCGGCCGCCTGCTGGATGGCGTCGGTGAGCTCGTCGTCGTCCAGCCGCGCCGCCTCGACGTGACTGGCCGCCAGCAGCGCCCCCCGCGGCGTCCGCCGACCAGCCGGCGCGACGCCGGGGACGGTCTGGAGCGCGAGGACTGACATACCTCGATCCAAGCCCCGAGCACCGACAAGAGCGGTCTTGGGTCTCACGATGTCGGGACCACAAACGAACAAGACTTTCGAACGAGCAGATCCACCGCTGAATCGCCCTGGGACGCGTCACCCGTCGCCGAGGAGCTCCAGCAGGTAGGCACCGTAGCCGGACTTGACCAGGGGCTGCGCCCGCTCCCGGAGCTCGTCGTCGCTCAGGAACCCCTGTCGCCAGGCCACCTCCTCGGGGCAGCCGATCTTGAGCCCCTGCCGTCGCTCGACCGTCTGGATGAAGTTGCCGGCGTCGTTGAGCGACTCGAAGGTGCCCGTGTCCAGCCAGGCGAACCCACGCTCGAGGACCTCGACCTGGAGGCGCCCCTGGTCCAGGTACGCCTGGTTGACGTCGGTGATCTCGTACTCCCCGCGGGCCGAGGGCTGCAGGTCCCGGGCGATGGACACCACGTCGTTGTCGTAGAAGTACAGCCCTGGGATTGCGAAGCTGCTCCGGGGGTCGGGACGGTTTCTCCTCGATGGAGAGCGCGCGACCTTGGGGGTCGAACTCCACCACGCCGTAGTCGCCCGGGTTCGAGACCCGGTAGGCGAACACGGCGGCACCCTCGAGCCCGTCGAACCGGGCCAGCTGGCGGCCGAAACCGGGACCGTGGAAGAGGTTGTCCCCCAGGATGAGTGCGCTGGAGTCGACCCGACGAAGTCGGCACCGATGACGTAGGCCTGGGCCAACCCGTCGGGGGACACCTGCTGGGCGTAGGTGATGTCGACCCCGAACCGGGAGCCGTCGCCCAGGAGCCGCTGGAACTGGGCCGCGTCGTGCGGGGTGGTGATGAGGAGGATGTCCCTGATCCCCGCCAGCATGAGCGTGGTCAGCGGGTAGTAGACCATCGGCTTGTCGTAGACCGGCACCAGCTGCTTGCTCACCCCGAGGGTGATGGGATGCAGCCGGGTGCCGCTCCCACCGGCCAGGATGATGCCTCGCATGTCGGTTAGTGTGCCGGACCATGAGGCTCCTGGTCACCGGCGGCGCCGGGTTCATCGGCTCGCACTACGTGCGCTCGGTCCTCACCGGGGCCTGGGGAGCGGACGAGCCCGACGCCGTGGTGGTCCTCGACAAGCTGACCTACGCCGGGAACCGGGTCAACCTCGAGCCGGTGGCCGAGGACCCGCGCTTGCGGTTCGTCAACGGCGACATCCTGGACGGTCCTCTGGTCGAGGACCTCCTGACCGAGGTGGACGCGGTCGTGCACTTCGCGGCCGAGTCCCACGTGGACCGGTCGATCACCGGAGCCACCGGCTTCGTGATGACCAACGTGGTCGGCACCCAGACCCTGCTCGACGCGGCCCTGCGGCAGGGCGTCGAGAGGTTCGTGCACGTGTCCACCGACGAGGTCTACGGCTCCATCGAGACCGGGTCGTGGGACGAGGAGCGGCCGCTGCAGCCGAACTCGCCGTACTCCGCGTCCAAGGCCTCCTCGGACCTCCTGGCCAGGGCGTACCACCGCACGCACGGCCTGCCGGTGTGCGTGACCCGCTGCTCGAACAACTACGGGCCGTACCAGTTCCCCGAGAAGGTGGTCCCGCTCTTCGTGACCCGCCTCCTGGACGGCGGGACGGTGCCGCTGTACGGCGAGGGGCTCAACAGCCGCGACTGGCTGCACGTGGACGACCACTGCCGTGCGCTGCACCTGGTCCTGACCGGTGGGCGCCCCGGTGAGGTCTACAACATCGGTGGCGGGACCGAGCTGACCAACAACGAGCTGACCGAACGGCTCCTGGCGGCCACCGGCACCGGGTGGGACCGGGTCGAGCGGGTGCCCGACCGGCTCGGGCACGACCTGCGCTACTCGGTCGACACCACCAAGATCCGCGACGAGCTGGGCTACCGGCCCGCGGTCGACCTGGACACCGGCCTCGCCGCCACCGTCGAGTGGTACCGCACCCACCGGGAGTGGTGGGAGCCGCTGCTGCAGCGGGCCGCGCTCCCCGGTTGAGCGGCACGCCCGGCCCATCTGTCCGCGACTGTTCACCGTGTCGCTGCATACCGGCTGCCTGGACAGGGCAGGCTGCAGGTATGACGCTGATCACGATGCTCACCCTGCTGGCGGTGACCTGGTTGCTCGTGGCCTGCTCCGTGGGGTACGTCGTCGGGCGCACCGCCCGGCTGCGCGACCTCCGCGGCTGACCCGGACCGACCGTAGACCGCCCCGCAGCCGCCCGACGCCCGGTGTCGGGCGGCTACCGACGCCCGAGCGCCCGGTAGGTCCAGCCGGCGTCCCGCCACCGCTGCGGGTCCAGGCAGTTGCGCCCGTCCAGCACCCGACGCGAGGCCACCCGCTCGCCCAGCAGAGCCGGGTCCAGAGCGACGTACTCGGCCCACTCGGTGAGCACCAGCACGAGCTCGGCGTCGGTCACCGCGTCGTCGACCGTCGTCGGCGAACTGGAGGTCGGGCCACTTCTTGCTGGCGTTGTCGATGGCCCGCGGGTCGGTCACGGAGACGACGGCGCCCTGCAGCTGCATCTGGGCGGCGATGCTCAGGGCGGGCGAGTCGCGGACGTCGTCGCTCTCGGGCTTGAAGGCGGCCCCGAGGACCGCGATCCGGCGGCCCACGATGGATCCGCCGCACTGCTCGCGCGCCAGGTCGACCATCCGCACCCGCCGCCGCATGTTGATGGCGTCGACCTCGCGCAGGAAGGTCAGCGCCTGGTCGGCGCCGAGCTCGCCGGCCCGGGCCATGAAGGCCCGGATGTCCTTGGGCAGGCAGCCCCCGCCGAAGCCGATGCCGGCGTTGAGGAAGCTGCGGCCGATGCGCTCGTCGAGCCCGATCGCGTCGGCCAGCCGGGTCACGTCGGCCCCGGCGACCTCGCACAGCTCGGCCATCGCGTTGATGAAGGAGATCTTGGTGGCCAGGAAGGAGTTGGCGGCGACCTTGACCAGCTGGGCGGTGGCCAGGTCGGTGACGATCTTGGCCGTGTCCGCGGCCAGCGCCGTGGCGTACACCTCGTCCAGCACCGCCTCGGCGGCTCCGCCGGCCACCCCGTCGGCGACCCCGTAGACGAAGCGGTCCGGGTGCAGCGTGTCGTGGACCGCCTTGCCCTCGCGCAGGAACTCCGGGTTCCACAGCAGCGTGACGCCCGGCGCGGCCTCCGCCAGCCGGTCGGCGATCTCCTCCGCGGTGCCCACCGGCACGGTCGACTTGCCGACCACGACGTCGCCCGCGGTCAGGTGCGGGACCAGGTCCTCGACCGCCGCCCGCACGTAGCGCAGGTCGGCGGCGTTCTCGCCCTCTTCTGCGGCGTGCCCACGCAGATGAAGTGGACCCGGGCGCCCCGGGCCGAGGACGCGTCGGTGGAGAAGGAGAGGCGTCCGGTGGCCGTCTGCTCGTGCAGCAGCTCGGGCAGCCCAGGCTCGTAGAAGGGCGCCTCCCCACGGCTCAGGGCGGCCACCTGGGCCTCCACGACGTCCACGCCGACCACCTCGTGGCCGAGCCGGGCCATGCAGGCGGCGTGCACGGCGCCGAGGTAGCCGCAGCCGAAGACCGAGATGCGCACGCCGGACACTGTAGACGCGGCCGGGCCCCACTGAGACGCCGGTCACGGGCGGGAAGGTCCGAACCTGCCGCTTCTGGACGATCGAAGTCGATTGGTTCGGTACGATAAGGCCTTCGTCGACGAGAGGTTCACCCCACCGATGCCCCCCACCCACGCGGACTACCGCCTCAGCCAGCTCGACGAGCTGGAGGCGGAGTCGATCCACATCTTCCGTGAGGTCGCCGCCGAGTTCGAGAAGCCGGTGCTGATGTTCAGCGGTGGCAAGGACTCCATCGTCATGCTGCGGCTGGCGGAGAAGGCGTTCTACCCGGCCAAGATCCCCTTCCCGGTGCTCCAGGTGGACACCGGCTTCGACTTCCCGGAGGTCCTCGAGACCCGGGACCACTGGGTCAGCCGGCTCGGTGTGCGGATGATCGTCGCCTCCGTCGACGAGGCCATCGCCAACGGCGTGATCGTCGACGACGGCAAGACCTCCCGCAACCGGATGCAGATCGGCACGCTGCTGAACGCCATCGAGGAGGAGGGCTTCACCGCCGCCTTCGGTGGCGGCCGGCGCGACGAGGAGAAGGCCCGGGCCAAGGAGCGGGTCTACTCCCACCGCGACGAGTTCGGCCAGTGGGACCCGAAGATGCAGCGCCCCGAGCTGTGGTCGCTCTACAACGGCCGCATCCACGGCGGTGAGCACATGCGGATCTTCCCGCTGTCGAACTGGACCGAGCTCGACGTCTGGGACTACATCCACCAGGAGCAGATCGAGATCCCGGCCATCTACTTCTCCCACCAGCGACGAGTCATCCGCCGCGACGGCATGCTGCTCTCGGAGTCGCCGTCCGTCCAGCCCAAGGGCAGCGAGCAGGTCGAGGAGCTGACCGTCCGCTTCCGGACCGTCGGCGACATGACCCAGACCGGCTGCGTCGAGAGCACCGCCTCCACGACGCAGGAGATCATCGACGAGGTCGCCATCGCCCGGGTCACCGAGCGCGGCGCCACCCGTGGCGACGACCGCTTCTCCGAGGCAGCCATGGAAGACCGCAAGAAAGAGGGCTACTTCTGATGGATCTCCTCCGCTTCGCCACGGCCGGCTCGGTCGACGACGGCAAGTCCACCCTGATCGGCCGGCTGCTGCTGGACGCCAAGGCGATCTTCGAGGACCAGCTCGAGGCGGTCGAGTCCACCTCGGCGTCCAAGGGCTACGACTACACCGACCTCGCGCTGCTGACCGACGGTCTGCGCTCCGAGCGTGAGCAGGGCATCACCATCGACGTGGCGTACCGCTACTTCGCGACGCCCGAGCGCAAGTTCATCATCGCCGACACCCCCGGGCACGTGCAGTACACCCGCAACATGGTCACCGGCGCCTCGACCGCCGACCTGGGCCTGGTGCTGGTGGACGCGCGCCAGGGCCTGACCGAGCAGTCGCGCCGGCACGCGGTGATCCTGTCGCTGCTGCGGGTCCCGCACCTGGTGCTGGCCGTGAACAAGATGGACCTGGTCGGCTTCGACGAGGCCACCTTCAACCGGATCCAGCAGGAGTTCACGGCCTTCGCGACCAAGCTCAACATCCCGGACCTGACGATCATCCCGATCTCGGCCCTGCAGGGCGACAACGTGGTGAACCGCTCCGAGAACATGGACTGGTACGACGGCCCGTCGCTCATGCACCACCTCGAGCACGTGCACGTGGCCTCCGACCGGGACCTCGTGGACACCCGCTTCCCGGTGCAGTACGTCATCCGCCCGAAGTCGGACGACTTCCACGACTACCGCGGGTACGCCGGCCGGGTGGCCGGCGGCGTGCTGAAGCCCGGGGACGACGTCCTCGTGCTTCCCTCGGGGATGACCAGCAAGATCGCCGCCATCGACATGTTCGACGAGGAGATCGCCGAGGCCTTCCCGCCCATGTCGGTCACCGTCCGGCTCGAGGACGACGTGGACGTCTCGCGCGGCGACATGATCTGCCGGCCGCAGAACGCGCCCAAGCCCAGCCAGGACATCGACGCCATGGTCTGCTGGATGACCACCGAGCCGCTGCGCCCCCGGGCCAAGCTGGCGATCAAGCAGACGACCCGTACGGGCCGCGCGCTGGTCAAGGACATCCAGTACCGCCTGGACGTGAACAGCCTGCACCGGGACCGGGAGACCAAGGAGCTCGGGGTGAACGAGATCGGTCGGGTGCAGCTGCGCACGACCACCCCGCTGCTGTGCGACCCGTACAGCAAGAACCGCACCACGGGCTCGTTCATCCTCATCGACGAGGCCACCGGGGTCACCGTGGGCGCCGGGATGATCAACTCCGGGTCCTGATCCCTCATGCCGAGGGCGAAGGATGCGCTGGCCAACGCGCACCTTCGCTCGTTCGGTGGCCAGGTCGGCTGGTCCCTGAGCGCCCGGGTGGTGGCCGCCCTGCTCCAGATGGCGGTCATCACCCTCCTGGCGCGCCACCTGCAGCCCAGGGACTTCGCGTTCGTGTCCTCCATGAACGTGCTGCTGACGGTCGTCGTGGCCGTCAACGGGTTCGGCCTGAACCGCCAGATCCAGTACCGGCGCAGCCGGGACCGTGACGACGAGCAGCTTCCCGAGCTGTTCGCACGACGGCTCCGCTTCTCCTACGGCAGCGCCCTGCTCTGGCTGCTGGTCACGCTGGGCGGCGGGCTGCTGCTCGACGTCCCGCACCTGCTGGCCCTCGCACCGGCGGCCCTGTGGCTGCTCGTCGAGCAGACCACGATCGTCTGGAACGCCATCTCGATCACGGACGGCCGGACCCAGCGGCTGATGCCGTCCTACCTCTGTCGGCGGGTGCCGGTCGTGGTCGTCGTGGCCGTCGCGGGGTGGCAGGGCTGGGACATGGTGGCGGCCTGGAGCACGGGCATGGCCGTGGGCAGCGTCCTGGCCTACCTCCAGGGACGTCGCACACAGGAGTCCTGGGCACGGACGGTCTGGCCCTTCCGGCGGGGACGGCGGATGCGGACGGAGCTCGACCTCGGCTTCTGGTGGGCGATGATCGGCGAGCAGGTGCGGGACTTCGACGTCGCGGCCATCACGCTCGTGAACCCGGTGGCGGCCGGCATCTACGCGTTGCCGGCCCGGTTCATGGCCCCCATGGGGCTCGTGACCCACGCGACCGCGACCGTCGCGTTCCCGCTGCTCGTGCGCCGCCCCTCGATCGGGCGGCGGACACTCGCTCTGGGGGTGCTCGCCGGGTCGCTGCCCACGTTCGTGGTGGCCGGGACGCTGGGGCTGGCGGCACCGTTGCTGACCACGCTCGTGGGCGAGGCGTACGCCGGTTCGGTCGACGTCATGCGGGTGATCTGCGTGACCACCGCGTTCTGGGGCCCCTCGATCCTGCTCGTCACCTTCTTGCAGTCCAGGTCCTCGCGGGCGACGGCGGCTGCCGGCGCGATCACCCTGCTCGCCACCATCGGTCAGGTCGTGGCCGCCACGTTGGCGGCCTGGCGCGAGGGGGCGCTGGCCGCGGCGGTCGCCACCGCGGTGGTGCAGGCGGTGACGTGCCTGGTGCTGGTCGCCCGGTCGTCCAGGGAGACGAGTGGCTAGCCTGGGGGTCATGCCGCACCGCGTCGGGAGCACTCCGGGACCGTCGTGCTGAGGGTGCTCGACGTGGGGTACCGGTGGGTGCTGACCCTGCTGATGCTGCTCACCCGGCCCGGCCGGGTGGCCGTCGTGTACGGGAGCCCGGACGGCGACGAGAACAGCCTGCTCCTGGCCCTGGAGCTGAGTCGTCGCTACGACGGCCGGATCATCCTGCTCTGCGCCGAACCCGCCCAGACGGCGGGATACCTGGCCCACCTCGACCACCCCGGCCACCCTGCGCGGCACCGGATCGAGATCCTCGAGCGATCGGTCGGCGCGTGCCTCCGCGTCGTGCCCCCGGCTGAGCTGGTCCTGTTCACCAACCCGATCTACGCCGCCCCCCGGCCCCGGGGAAGGCGACTCCACGTGAACGTCTGGCACGGCGTCGGCCCCAAGGTCGGAGCCACCAGGTCCTGGGCCCTGAAGGTCTCGGTGCCGTACCTCTGCGGCCCGGCCCGCACCTGGCTTCCCGCACTGGCCCGCAGCCTGCAGATGCCAGCGGGCACCGAGTTCCTCACCGGCTACCCCCGCCAGGACCTGCTGCACGGCCGGACCGTCCCACGGACCGACCTGCGCACCCTCGGCCTGGACCCCGAGGCACCCTTCCTGGTCTGGATGCCCACCTTCCGGGAGTCACGGGTGACCGGCATCGGTCGGATGTTGGACGGCGAGCTGCTGTCGGAGGGGGACACCTCCCTGCTCGTGCAGATGTCCGAGCTGGCCGACGAGCTCGGCGTCCGGCTCGTCGTCAAGCCCCACCCGCTGGACAGCGAGGACTTCACACGGTTCGGGTTCCACACGCTCGACAGCGACCAGCTCTGGGACGGCGGATGGTCGCTCCACCAGTTCCTGGGCGCGTCCGACGGACTCGTCAGCGACTACTCCAGCGTGTGGGTGGAGTACCTCGAGACCGGCAAGCCCGTGGGCCTCTACTGCCCGGACCTCACCGCGTACGAGCAGTCGCGGGGGTTGAACCGGCCCACCATCACCGAGGTCGCCCCCGGGCTGCTGCTGCGGCAGCCGGAGGACGTGCGCGAGTTCATGGAGGCGGTGGCCGCCCGGTCCGTCTTTCGTCCCGAGGTGCACCGCGCTGTCATGGCGGCCCTCGAGGTGGACACCGCGCCGGACAAGACGCGGCGTCTGGTCGACGACCTCCGACGGCTGCAGCTGGAGCTCTTCAGCTCCGCGTCGGTGCGGGAGGGGTGAGGGACGGCACGTCGCCCCCGGCCCTGCTCTCGCCGTAGATCGCCAGCAGCACGGGCAGCAGGGGGGTCAGGTGCCGCAGGCCCGAGCCGTAGTCCGGCTCGAACATGCTCTGCACGACCAGGAACGCGAGCAGGAACGCGGTCAGTCGCCGGCCGGCGGCGGCACGCTCGGCCCGGCGGCCGACGCGACGGACGTCGGCCACGAAACCCCCCCAGATCAGCAGCAGGACCATCGAGATACCCGTGTGGTACAGGCTCGCCGACAGCAGCAGCGGCAGCGGCAGCGCGAGGACCAACCCGGCCATCAGGTTGTTGGCCAGTCCCGGCACGAGCCCGTGCCCGGCGACGTAACGGGGGATCATCGAGCTGGCGTCCTGGCTGAACTCGCGGCCGGCGTTCACCAGCACCCGGTAGTGGTCGGGCTCACCGGCGTGGAGGTAGATGGCGACACCCACCACCACCACGAGGGCCAGGACCGTCAGCAGCAGCCACCGCATCCTGCCGGTCAGGTACAGCACCACGGTGAAGACCACGAAGCACACCGCGATCAGCCACCAGTAGCTGCGGAAGAAGGCCGCGTAGGTGCACATGACCCCGACGACCGCCGGGTCGTGCCAGCGCGACCTGGTCCGGAACAGCAGGACGGCCGCGGGGGCCAGCACGAACACGTCCTTCGAGTACTCGGCGAGATAGACGGCCGCGAAGAACGTCGAGACGCCGATCAGGAAGAAGGAGCGCCAGCTGACCGGGATCCGGTAGGCGCGGACGACCAGCACCACCACCAGGAAGCCGGCCGCGAAGCCGAGATAGCCGACCGTGAGCGGGTGGTCCTGCAGACCCAGTGCGCGGTAGATCGCGGCCACGGACGCGTAGGACTCACCGACCTGCATCCGGGTCTTCCCCTGGGCGGTGGCCTGGATGAGGTCGCCGTCGTAGAAGAACCGTCCGGGCAGGAGCCGGTCACGGACCGACACGACGGCGATGCCCAGACCGAGCGCGACCACCAGGACCAGGGACATCCGCAGGTCGACCCTGGGACGGGCGGTCGACGCGGCACCGCGTCGGGCTGCGGCGTGCGGCTTCCGGGTGGCCGGGGGTGAGAGGACTGGCGTCACGTCGAGGAAGTCCGAGGGGCACGGGCGACCGCCGGGACCCCGACCGCCACGCAGCCGGCGGGGACGTCCTTGACCACCACGGCGTTCGCCCCGATCCGTGCACCGTCGCCCACGTCCACCGGTCCGACCACCTTGGCGCCGGAGCCGATGCTGACCCCGTCACCGACCACCGGTGAGTCCACGCGACCGTCACGGACCAGGCCGCGCGCGGTGCCGGCCCCCAGGGTCACCCCCTGCTGGATGGTGCAGCCCGCGCCGATGACCACGTCCGGTCCGATGACGACCCCGGTCGGGTGCATCAGCGCCAGACCCGGACCCACCGTGGCCTGCCAGGCCAGGTCGGCTCCGGTGACCACGTGCAGCAGCGTCTTGACGAGATGGCCCAGGACGGCGTTGCGGGGTCCCACGCGCTGGGACAGCCGGAACAGCAGGCTCGACAGGCCCCGCACCGTGCCGAGGCGCGGCGCGAGGGAGAGGCCCCGCGCGTCCGGTGCGCCGACGTCCGCGGCGAGCACCTGACGGAGACCAAGAGGAGCCGACATGACAACGATCGTCTCACCCAGGGCGGTGGCCCCGTTGACTTTTCAGCCGACCCGCGCCCCGCTCCGTCGGCCGGGGACGAGCGGCGCGACGGCCAGGAACAGCAGGGCTCCCAGGAGCGCGCCGAAGGTGTTGGCCACGATGTCGCTGAAGGACGCGTTGCGGTCCGGAAGAAGCTGCCACTGCACCAGCTCGACCGCCAGGGACGCCACGAAGCCCACCGCCGTCCAGTCGCGCCACCGGTACCTCGGCAGCACCGCCGAGCCCAGGAACGAGACCGGGGCGATGATGACCGCGTTCATCAGCACCTCGAGGTGGTCGAAGTCGGTGACGGAGGCGGGCGCCCCGAGGTCCGACAGGTGCCGGCCGAGCCAGGTGACGAGGCCGGCCTGGTCGGTGGAGGTGGGTGCCAGCAGCGCGAGCCCGAGCAGCACCAGGTACACGACGAGCGCAGCCGTCGCGGCGTACTGCGTCCGGGTCATCGAAGAGCGGGCCGGACGTGCAGTCCCACCTCGGGGTCCACGACCATCTCCTGGTTCGCCGCCAGACCGTCCGCGACGAGCACGGCCGACAGGTCGACGCTGCGCTTGACCATGGCCAGCGCGATCGGCCCCAGCTCGTGATGACGCGCGCTCGTGCCCACGAAGCCGACGGCCTTCTCCCCCAGCACCAGCTCGCCACCGCGGGTCGGCAGCCGGTTGTCGGAGCCGTCGAGGTGCAGCATGGTCAGGCGGCGCGGGGGTCGGCCGAGGGTGTGCACCCGGGCCACCGTCTCCTGGCCGCGGTAGCAGCCCTTGGCCAGGTGCACGGCCGTGCCGATCCAGCCGGCCTCGTTGGGGATGGTCCGGTGGTCGGTGTCGAGGCCGAGCCGGGGCTCGCCGCGAGCGATCCGCAGGGCCTCGAAGGCCCACGTGCCGCAGGCCGGGCCGGCCGCGGCGGCGTAAGCCTTCAGGTCGGAGCGCGCGATCATCTCGTAGCCGGAGTACGGCAGACCGTCGACGCGGGCCGAGGGACGCCATGTGGTGGCGACCTCGTCGGTGACGTCGGCGACCTCGACGCGCATCATGAAGCGCATCCGGTCCAGCCACTCCACCAGGGCCGTGGCCTGGCCCGGCTCGACGTGGGCGGTGAACGACGTGCCGTCGTCGAAGCCGTACATCGCGTGCTCGACGTGCCCCTGCGGGCTCAGCACGAGCGTGGCCGTGGGCGTCGCGGGCGGCAGGCCCTCGAGGTGCTGCGTGGTCAGCGAGTGCAGCCAGGTGAGCCGGTCGGGGCCGCTCGACCCGGACGACCCCCCGGTGCGAGAGGTCGACGAAACCCTCGCCCGCCTCCAGCGTGCGCTGCTCGCCGCTCAGCGAGCCGTAGTGCGCCGCCACCGGAGCGTCGATCTCGTTGCCCGCCACGGCGTCGGGCAGGTCGAGCAGCGGGCTCACGGGTGGGGTCATGACCTCATTCTCCGTCACAGGCGGCGCAGGTGCCGAAGATGGTGAGGTGGCCCACGTCGGTGGTGAAGCCGTAGCGCTCTCGCAGGCTCTCGGTGAAGGCGTCGATGACCTCGTGGTCGGCCTCGGTGATGGTGTGGCATCCGCGGCAGACCAGGTGGACGTGCTCCGGTGCGGTGGCCGAGTGGTAGGTCGGCGCACGGTCGGAGAGGTGGGTGTGCCGCACGAGGCCCGAGCTCCTCCAGGAGCTCCAGGGTGCGGTAGACGGTGGAGACGTTGACCGCCTGCGACTCCTCGCGTACGGCGGTCAGCACCTCGTCCGGAGTGGCGTGACCCAGCCGGTCCACCGCGCGCAGGACCAGCTCACGCTGCGGGGTGAGCCGGTAGCCGTGCTCCCGCAGGGTCGTCTGCCAGCCCTCCATGGAGGGCGCCGACGCGTGCGGGTGCTGGGCCATCACCTGCGAGTTGTAGGTGCCGAAGCCGTGGACCGTGGCGACGCCGGGACCGCTACTGGCGGACGAGCCTGGCCCAGGTGTGCGGCTGGAGCGCCTGCCCCATGGCCGCCATGTCGTAGGCGTAGAGCAGGTCGCCCTCGACGAGGCCGTAGAGCCGGTGCCCGCCGATGTACTCCTTGGCCGTCTCGGTGCGCACCACGGCGTCGGTGGAGATCTCCAGCTTCGCCGGCTCGGCGGTGCCGTGGTAGACCTCGGCGAACCCGGTGTTGTGGGTCAGCAGCCACTCCAGCGTGCCGTCCGCCTTCGGACGCAGGAAGCCGGTCTCGATGGCGGCGTCGCGGACCTTCTCGCCCTGCTCGTCGACGATCCAGGCCCGGCTCAGGTAGTGGAAGAAGGGCCGGCCGTCGTGGGTGAAGATGCACTCCTGGCCGAACTGGAACGCCTCGATCGTCGGGTAGTCCCCGTGCCCGTTGCCCTGCCACGTCCCCAGCAGCCAGGCGATCGGTGCGCAGTCCGGGTGCAGGTCGACGGGCAGCTCGAACGGGCATCGATCAGTTCTCGGTGCGGAACAGGTTGTACGAGCACGACCAGGGACACCCAGCCGACGCCGAGCACGACGAGGGCCATGAGGGAGATGAAGACGGCTTCCATGGGAGTGAGTCTATATAGGCTCCGGTCATGGACCGGTCGTTGGTGGTGAAGGTGACAGTCGGGGACGCGGATCCCGAGCGGTGCAGCCAGGCGTTCACGGTGGCCTCGACCGCGGTCGCGGCCGGCGCGCAGGTCAGCCTGTGGCTGACCGGGGAGGCGGCCTGGTTCGCCGTCCCTGGCCGGGCCGAGACGTTCGCCCTCCCGCACGCGGCTCCCCTGGGCGACCTGCTGGGCGTGGTGCTGGCCGGTGGGACGGTGACGCTGTGCACGCAGTGCGCCGCGCGCCGTGACCTCGGACCGGGCGACGTGCTGGACGGCGTGCGGATCGCCGGTGCGGCCGCGTTCGTCGAGGAGGTCCTGGCCGAGGGCGCCCAGGCCCTCGTCTACTGAGGACCGGCGCCGGTCAGCGGCGCTTGGTCTGCAGCAGCTCGCGCGCCCCGGCCGGCGTCATCGGTGTGCGTCCGACGATCCGGCCCAGCTCGACGACGCGCTCCACGAGCTGGGCGTTGTGCTCCACGGGCACCCCCTTGGCGAGGGTGAGGACGTCCTCCATGCCGACGCGCAGGTGGCCGCCCTTGGACAGCGACGCCAGCGCCACGGCGAGGGTGGAGCGGCCGATACCGGTGGCGGACCACGACGTCACCGCCTCCGGCAGGGCGCCGACGGCGGCCACGAGAGCGTCGGCCGTGCCGGGCATGCCGCCGGGGACGCCCATCACGAGGTCGACGTGCACCCGGCCGCCGTACGGCAGGCCGTGGCGGCTCAGCAGCCGGTCCAGCGAGGCGACGTGGCCGAGGTCGAAGAGCTCGAACTCGGGCACCACCTCCCGCTCCTGGGTCAGCTGGTACAGCTCGGTGATGAACGGCCACGGGTTGGAGAAGACGTCGTCGCCGAAGTTGGTGGTGCCCATGGTCAGGCTGCAGGCGTCGGGCTCGGCGTCCAGCACCCGCAGCCGGTCGGCCAGCGGGTCGTGCACCGAGCCGCCGGTGGACAGCTGCACGACCAGGTCGGTGCCCTCCCGCAGCGCCTCGACGGTCGCGCGCAGCCGACCGAGGTCGAGGGTGGGCCGGTGCTCGTCGTCGCGGATGTGCACGTGGACCATCGCGGCGCCCGCGGCCTCGCACCGCTGCGCGGTCTCCACCAGCTCCTCCAGCGTGGTGGGCAGCGCGGGGCAGTCCGCCTTCGACGTCTCGGCCCCCGTGGGGGCCACCGTGACCAGGAGCTCGGACAGCGTCGCCATGGCGTGCATCGTGGCAGACTGCGCGCGCCGGAGTCGAACGCACCCGGCCGGGCGGGGGTGTCGATGAGGGCCGTGGTGCAGCGTGCGCTCGAGGCGTCGGTGAGCGTGGACGGCCAGGTGGTCGCCTCGCTGCCGGCGCCGGGGCTGCTGGTGCTGCTGGGCGTGACGCACGAGGACGGTCCCGCGCAGGCCCGGTGGATGGCCCGCAAGGTCTGGGACCTGCGGATCCTGCGCGGCGAGCGCTCGGCCTCGGACGTCGGGGCGCCGCTCCTGGTCGTCAGCCAGTTCACCCTGTACGGCGACGCCCGCAAGGGCCGGCGTCCCACGTGGAACGCCGCGGCCCCGGGCGCCGTGTCCGAGCCGCTGTACGAGCAGGTGTGCGACGAGCTGACCCGCCTGGGCGCCACGGTGGCACGGGGCGTCTTCGGTGCGGACATGCAGGTCGCCCTGGTCAACGACGGTCCGGTGACCCTGGTGATCGACAGCCCGACCTCCTGACCCCCGCTAGCCTGGCGCCAGTCGTCCACCGCAGAGGAAGTCATGCCACTCGAGTCCGAAGAGCGCCCCTGGGGTTCCTGGCACGTCATCGACGTGAGCGGCGGCTACAAGATCAAGCGCATCCACGTGAACCCGGGCAGCCGGCTGTCGCTGCAGACCCACCGGTACCGCAGCGAGCACTGGGTGATCATCTTCGGCATGGCCACCGTCACCATCGACGGCGTGATGAGCACGGCCGGTCCGGGGGACTCCGTCGACGTACCGATGGGGGCGCAGCACCGCCTCGCCAACGAGGGCTCGCAGGAGCTGGTCATCGTCGAGGTCCAGCACGGTGGCTACACCGGCGAGGACGACATCGTGCGCATCGAGGACGACTTCGGTCGGATGCCACAGGGCGGCTGAGCCGGGTCAGCCGGACGACGAGGCACCGGCGCCCGGGACGACCCCGAGCGGCCCGGAGGTGTCGACCAGGGTCGAGAAGGCCATGCCCGCGAAGTAGGCCACGACCATCAGCACCAGCAGCACGACCACGAAGACTCCCAGCAGCACCCACCGCGAGCGACGACGGGGCGCCGCGTCCGCACCCGCCACCTCCCCCGGGTCGGTCACCTCGGTCACCTCGGCCCCCGGGGCCGGTCGGGCCGGCGCCGGGGCGGAGGGCTCGTAGCGGTCGAGGTCCAGGTGCAGCTCGCTGGTGGACTCCACCGGGGTGTCGAAGGCCCAGCCGAGCGGCTCCGGGGAGGACTCCTCGGCCCACGGCACATCGGCCTCGGCGGGGTCGTCGACGACCTCGGCCGTCGAGGGCTCGTCGGGCGGCTCGAAGGACCAGATCGGGGCGCGCGTGCGGGTGGCCTCCGGCTGCTCGGTGGGCGGCTCGAACTGCCACGGGACGAATCCCTCCGCCGGCGGCTCCGGGCTCGTCTCGACCCGGGCGACCGGTACGGGCGGCGGCTCGGGCGACTGCTCGAGTGGTGGCTCCTGGCGGGCTGCCGGTGGGGTCGGCTCGAGCGGTGGCTCCTGGCGGGCTGCCGGTGGAGTCGGCTCCGGCTCCGGCTCGGGTGCTCGCGGCGGCGGGGTCGGGAGCGGTGCGGGCGCGGCGAGGGGGGGCGGGGGCTGCGGTGGCGTCGCCGAGGCGGGGCGGGGCGGGGCGGGCTCGGGCTTGGCCCGCGGGCGCGGCAGGGGTCGCAGCGCCGGAGCGGTGGCGGTGGGCGCGACCTCGTCGTCCGGTTCGAGCGGCGCCACCACCTCGTCGTACCCGCGCTGGAAACCGGCGAGGTACGCGTCGGCGTACTCCGGAGGCACGTCGGCCGGGACCGGGGGCGGTGTGCGGCCGGTGCGCTTCCATCGGGACACGGGGGTCAGCCTACGGAGCGCCGGGGGTCTGAGGAAGCCGAACGCCGGAGGTCAGCACGCACCGGTCCTCCACAGCACGGCCTTGACCGTCTTGGCCATGATCCCGAGGTCCGCCATCATCGACCAGTTGTCGACGTAGTAGAGGTCGAGCCGGATGGCCTCGTCGAACGACAGCTGGGAGCGGCCGGAGACCTGCCACAGCCCGGTCATCCCCGGCCGTACGCGCAGCCGGCGCCCTTCCCAGTCGGTGTAGGTCTCCACCTCCCAGGCCTGCTGCGGGCGCGGGCCCACCAGGCTCATCTGGCCCCGCACCACGTTGACCAGCTGCGGCAGCTCGTCGACGGAGTAGCGACGGATGAAGGCCCCGATGCGCGTGGTCCGCGGGTCGTCGTCCATCTTCCACAGCGCACCGGAGTGACCGGTCTGCTCGCGCAGGCCCTGCTCGAGCCGGTCGGCGTCCACGACCATGGACCGGAACTTGTGGCACCCGAAGGTGCTGCCGTCACGGCCCACCCGTGGCTGCCGGTACAGCACCGGACCCCGGTCGCCCAGCTTGATGAGCGCGGCCACGGTCAGCATCAGCGGGGACAGCAGCGCGAGGGCCGCCAGCGCCCCCACGACGTCGAAAAGCCGCTTGGAGAGTCCCGCCGCAGCCCCGGCCTGGGGCTGCTCGACGTGCAGCAGGGGGAGACCGGCCACCGGACGGATGTGGATGCGGGGCCCGGCCACGTCGGTCAGGCTGGGCACCACGACGAGGTCGATGGACGACCCCTCCAGGGCCCAGGCGATGCGCCGCAGCTCGCGGGAGGTCGCGTAGCCGCCGCGAGCCACGAGCACGGTGTCGGCACCGGCCTGTTCGCAGATGCGCCGGATGTCGGTGACGCAGCCCAGCGACGGTACGACGAGCTCCCCGACCTCGACCTCGACGCCGTGCGGGACGCAGGCGCCGACCACCTCGTAGCCGACGTAGCTGTTGCGGGTCAGGGCGTCGACGACCTCGCCCAGGCCGGAGGCGTCGCCCACGGCCACCACCCGGTGGACCAGCCGACCGCGCCGGCGCGCACGGTGCACCATCTTGCGCACGGCGTAGCGCTCGAGCAGCAGCAGCGGCGTGCCCAGCAGGAAGGTGAGGATGAGGAAGCCACGGGAGAGCGGCAGCTGCAGCAGGTAGCAGACGAGTCCGACCAGTCCTGCGGCCAGGAACGAGGCCAGGGTGACCACCCGGAACTCCTCCGGACCGGCGGCGAAGTGCCGGGTGGAGTACGCGCCCTGCGCGACCAGCACCACCATCCAGGCCACGGCCACGTACGGCCGGGCGACGTCGACCAGCTCACCCGGCGAGGCCGGCGAGGTCGACCAGACGTCGAAGAACTGGCGCAGGTTCCACGCCCAGGCGACCGACAGGGCGAGGATGCCGGCGTCCAGCACCGCGGTCAGGACCAGGGTGCGCCGCAGCACACGGGCGATGTGGTGCCGGTCGTGACGCGGGGCCGCGACCTCGGCCTCGACGCCCTGGTCCTCGGTGCTGACGGTGACGACCGGGTCCAGCGCGCGGTCGGCGCTCTGGGTGGTCAGCACGACGGCTCCCCCACCCGACCGCTGCCGTCGCCGCCGACCCCGGGGGTGACCTGGAGCCGCGTGCGGGCGGTCTGACCTCTCCCCGTGACCATCCGGTACGTCAGGGTGTGCCGCGAGCCGGGAGCCAGGTCGATGGTCTGCGCCGCCACCGGGCGACCGTCGTGGTCTTGGGTGTCGAGCGTGACCGCATGGCCGTCGACGCTCGCCTCCTCCACGCGACCGCCCACCGGGGCGTAGGCCAGCAGGGTGGTGCGGATGACCCCACGGGGGATGCCCACGACGTTGGCCGCGACGTAGTCGGGCAGGCCGCTGGGGTCGGCGGGCACCCGGGACTTCAGGTGCACCGTCACGTCGAGGTACTGGCGGGTGGCCTGGCAGCGTCGGGAGGCGACCCCGACGTCGTAGTCGAGGTAGTAGTCCAGCTTGGACCCGCCCCCGTCGTTGAGGTAGATACCCACGTCGGGCACGGTGGAGCCGGCCGTGGGCAGCAGGCCGCCGAGCGTCGTCGGCGCGAGGAGGGCCTGCTCGTCAGGGTGCGCGGACCACACCAGCACCCGGCGCTGCGCGGCCGCGGCGGCCAGACCGTCCAGGACGACCTGGGGCTTGCCCTGACCCGAGGCGACGGCGGCGAAGACGCTGCGGGCCACGGAGTCGAAGTAGCGGTTCTGCGCGGCGGGGTCGGCGATCTCGGCGTACACCCGGCTGAGCAGCTGCTGCACGGCGTCCTCGGCCGAGAGGCTGCGTCCGTCGGCCAGGGCGACCGGTCCGGTGCCGCGCAGCAGGTAGGACAGGGCCACCGGGTCCGCCGAGACGACCCCGTCCACGGCGACGCCGTGGCGCGCCTTCCACATGGCCCGGGCGATGCGGGCCGAGCGGGCGAAGTCGGGGGTGAAGGTGACGTCCTGCGGATAGCTGGCCAGGTGGTCGCCGAACAGGCTGCGCTCGGTGGCCGTCAGGCGGGTGACGGGTCGGTCGAAGGCACCGATGCGCGACGCGTCGGCCTGCTGGCGCACCCCCACCGTGCCGTGCCTGGCCTCGATGACGGCGAAGGAGCCGGGGATGCCCCCGGTGGCGCGGATCTCCGCGTTGTTCTGGACCATGAGCAGGTAGGTGCGCGGACCGTCGGCGCCGAGCATCGGCGGCAGCAGGCGCACCGCGCGCGTCACGTGGTCAGACAGCGTCTCGGCCGCCGCGAGCTTCTGCTGGAGCTCGACGATCGGCTGGGCGATCTGCGGCGCCAGCCCCTGGGTGCGGATGGCCGCGACCCGGCGGGCGCTGCGGGTGAGCCGGGCGTCCGCGCGGACCACGGCCGGCTCGGCGCGGGTGATCGGGGCGAGGTCGACCCGGCCGCCGTGCGGGCGCAGGGCCTCGGGCCGCAGCGCGCTGCTGGCCCGCAGCACGTCCGGCAGCACCCGGTCGGAGAGCTCGTCGGCGACGTCCGCGACGGTCCGGACCGCGACGATGTTGCGGCCCACGCCGGGGATCCGGCTGGTCAGCCACCAGCCGGGGCCGGTCGTGCTGTCGCGCGCGGAGCGCGCGTGCGACCGGGCGCGGACCAGCGTCGCCTCGGCGCCGGTCTGGTCCCCGGAGGTGAGCTGCCCGCTCAGCGTGCTGAAGTCGGCCGCCACGAGCTGGAGGTTGGTCTTCGCGGTGAGGGCCTGGTGCCCGGTGTAGCCGACCAGCACGACCGAAGCGACCCCGAGGCCCGCCAGGGACCACCGGAGCCGCTTCGCCGTGTGCGACCTAGCCACGCATCCGCCCGTCGCGGCGTACGTCGGTGCGCACGGGACGGTTCACCGGACCCGGAACGAGGTGCGCTTGGTGTCGCCGAAGTGGTTGCTGTTGCCCTGCACCTTGGCCTGCGCGGTCCAGACGCCCTTGCGGTACACCCGGCCGAAGTCGACGTCGAAGGCGCCGTCGTCCAGGCGGGTGGTGGTGCTGCGCTTCAGGTCGCCGTTGCGGTAGAGCCCCACCTCGATGGTGCCGCCCGGTGTGACACCGGTGTCGGTGGTGACGTGACCGCTGACCGAGGGACGGTGACCGCTGCGGATGTCGTCGGCGTCGAGGCCGCGGACCGACGCGATCGCGCGGTAGACGGTGTAGGACTCCGAGTCCGAGCTCGCCTTGTAGCAGCCCGCACCGGCGTAGCTCGCGGTGACCGTGTGCGTCGTCTGGGCCGACAGGGTGCGGGGCAGCGGGTGCTTGGCGGTGCCGCCCTTCAGCTTCAGCGTGTAGACGTCGTCGTCGACCCGGAGCTGCACGGTGCCGCCGGGGGTGCCCGCCCCGGACGAGACCTCGACGTAGGCGTGGTTGTAGTAGCCGAACCGACCCACCGGGGTGCCGAGCGACAGGCTGGTGGTGGTGACCACCTGGTCGGGGTAGTCGGGCGAACAGGTGACCGTGGGGACGGCCGATGCCGGCATCGCGACCAGGGACACGGAGAGCGCGCCGGCTGCGGTGGCGGAGGCGACGAGGACGCGGCGGAGTACGTGACCAAGCATGGGGGTGTCCTTCGGAAGCGGTTCGGCAGAGGCGGGGACGTCGTCGTCCCGGTGTGTCACAAGGGAATATCGGTCCCAACGGTGGCGACTTGACCCGAACGTGAGGATTTTGCTCAGCCCACCAGCCGGCGCCACAACGTCAGGTAGTCCGCTTGGGTGCGTTGGAGCGAGTACGCCTCGACCACCCGGGTCCGGGCCCGCTCGCGCAGCGCGGCCCGTGCGGAAGGGTCGTCGAGCAGCCGGTCGAGCTCGTCGGCCAGGCGTACGACGAAGTCGTCCTCGTCCTGGAGGGGCACCACGACGCCGGCG
This sequence comes from uncultured Actinomycetota bacterium, assembly GCA_963750345.1. Classification (GTDB taxonomy): domain Bacteria; phylum Actinomycetota; class Actinomycetes; order Propionibacteriales; family Nocardioidaceae; genus Nocardioides_B. The sequence goes on from CAVVQH010000017.1 coordinate 113,456, forward strand.
TCCCCCAGGGCGGCGACGCTGCCCCGGTCGGAGGCCACGACGACCGATCCGACCGCCATGCTCTCCAGCAGCGCGAGCGCGAGGCCCTCCCACCGGGACGGGAGCACGACCACGTCCGCCGCCCTCAGGTGCGGTGCCGGGACGTCATGGCCCACGCGCTCCACCCGGTCAGCGACACCCAGCTCCAGGGCGAGCGCATCCAGGTCGGCCGCGGCCGGGCCGTCACCCACCAGGCGCAGCCTCACGTCGGTGTGCCGGAGCCGCGCCAGCGCTCGAAGGAGCAGGTCCTGGCCCTTCTGCCGGCTCAACCGGCCCACGCACACCAGCAGCGGCCCGGCCCCGCGCGGGGCCCTGGCCCCGGCCGGGGTGAAGCGGTCGGTGTCCACCCCGTTCTCGATCAGCACGACCTCCGCGTTCGACCCGAGGACGGAGAAGCCGTCGTCGCGCTCCTGGTCGGAGACGGTCACGATCGCGTCGCACCGGGTGGCCGCCCACCGCTCGAAGCGCCGGTACACCGGGGCCGCCCGGCCCCCCACCAGCCAGGACCACCCGTGCGGCAGGAACACCAGGGGCGGGCGACGCGACCGGGTGGCGCCGGCCAAGCGGGCCACCGCGCCGGCCTTGCTGGAGTGGGCGTGCACGAGGTCGGAGCGGGCCAGCAGCCGACGCACCGCGAGCACGTGCCCGAGGTCGCGCCAGGTGGGCGACCGGATCAGTCCCAGGCGCACCCAGCGGGCACCGCTCCCGGCCACCCAGTCCGCGAGCCACCCGCCGGACGGGCACGCCACGGTGACCTCGTGACCCTGTTGCAGGCCCCAGGTGACCAGGTGGCGGACCACCTCCGCGGTGCCCTCGGTGGTCGGCTGGACCACGTGCAGACAGCGGAGGGGCGCGCGGGTCGTCGAGGGGCGTGCCTGTTCAACGGGCAAGACCTGCTCCTGACGATGGGGTGGTGGCGGGATGAGGGACGGAGCCCGCTCACCCCTTCATGGTCGCCGCACCGAGCCGGACGTGCACGACGGTTGGCCGAACGGGGGGCCGCAGCACCGATGTCGGTGATCCCGAGACCGTCGGCGAGAGCGTCGATACAGTAAAAACACCTCTGGGTCAGGTGCCGGAGGACCAATTCGAGTGAGGGTGCTGTGGATCTGCGCGACTACCTGAAGGTCGTCCTCCGCCAGTGGCGCATCATCGTCGCGGTGCTGATGACCGCGGTCGCTGCCGCGTCGGTGCTCACCGTGCGCGCCACCCCGCAGTACCAGTCGCACGCCCGGTTGTTCATCTCCACCTCCGACCAGTCCGCCTCGGAGGCCTTCCAGGGCGGCACCTTCGCCATCCAGCGGGTGAGCTCGTACGCCGACCTGGTCAACGGCCAGGAGCTGGCCTCCAGGGTCGTCGACGCGCTCGACCTGGACACCACCCCGGCCGACCTGTCCGACATGATCAAGGCCTCCGTCGTTCCCGACACGGTGATCCTCGACCTCTCCGCCACCGATCCCGACCCCCGCCAGGCCCAGCGCATCGGGCAGGCCGCCGCCGAGCAGCTGCGCGACTTCGTCAGTGAGCTGGAGACGCCGCCGGGCAAGAAGGTCGCCCCCATCAAGGCCACCATCGTCGACGCGGCCGACCTTCCCGAGTCCGCCGTCTCCCCGCAGCCGGTCCGCACCATCGGCCTGGGCATGGTGCTCGGGCTGCTGCTGGGCATCGGCATCGCGGTGGTCCGGGAGCTCCTGGACACGACCGTCAAGGGCAGCGAGGACGTCGAGCAGCTCAGCGAGGCCCCGATCCTGGGCGGCATCCCGTTCGACACCGAGGCGACCAAGCACCCGCTCCTCACCGACCTCGCGCCCCACTCGCCCCGGGTGGAGGCGTTCCGGATCCTGCGGACCAACCTGCAGTTCGTCGACGTGGACCGTGAGAAGAAGGTCTTCGTCGTCACGAGCTCGGTGCCCGGCGAGGGGAAGACCAGCACGGCCACCAACACGGCGCTGGCCCTGCAGACGGCCGGTCAGCGCACGCTGCTCATCGACGCCGACATGCGTCGTCCCCAGCTGGCCAGGATCTTCTCGCTCGAGGGCTCGGTCGGCCTGACCTCCGTGCTGCTCGGTCGCATCGACCTGGCCGAGGCGGTGCAGGAGCACCGGCCTTCAGGCCTCGCCGTGCTGACCAGCGGGTCCCTGCCGCCCAACCCCGCCGAGCTGCTGCAGTCCCACGCCATGGGACTGCTCCTGGACGCCGCTCGTGCGCACTACGACGTGATCGTCATCGACGCCCCACCCCTGCTGCCCGTCACCGACGCTGCCCTCATCGCCTCGCAGGCCGACGGCGCCGTCGTCGTGGTGCGACAGGGTCGCACCACCCGCGACCAGCTGTCCTCCGCGTTCGAGCGGCTCCGGTCCGTGGGTGCTCGCCCGCTCGGTGTCACGCTCAACATGGTCTCCTCGCGCGGACTCAAGGGCTACGGGTACGGCTACGGCTACGGGTACGCACCCACCGAGGAGCAGCCCCTCAACCGGCAGCCCGAGCACGCGGGGCTCTGACGCACCCGGTGGCACCCCGGGCCGCTCCGTCATGCCCCCCCCGGTGAACGTGCTGGTGGTGTGCGTGGGCAACGTCTGCCGGTCCCCGCTGGCCGAGCGGCTGCTGCGCCTGCGCCTCGACACCCTCCTCGGCGATGCGTCCGGAGCCGTGCACGTGACCTCGGCCGGCGTACGGGCGCTCGTGGGTGCGCCGATGGACGCGCACGCAGCAGCAGAGCTCCTCCGTCTGGGGGGCGACCCGTCCGGCTTCGCCTCGAGCCAGGTCACGCCTGCCGTCGTCGGTGCCGCCGACCTGGTGCTCACCGCCACCACAGACCTGCGCTCGCGCGTGCTGCAGGAGGCCCCGCGCGCCCTGCGTCGTACCTTCACGCTGCTCGAGCTGGCCTCGATGCTCGCGCCGGAGGCGGCCCGGCCAGACGGCGGTCTCGCTGCACTCGTCGCCGACGCGGCCGCCCTGCGGGGCAGCCGACCGACCACGGGCCTCGACGTGCCCGACCCGGTCCGACGGTCCGCCGAGGTGCACCGCGAGGTGGCCGACCTGCTGGACGACGGCTGCACGCGCATCGCCCGGGCGCTCGCCGCAGTGGTCTGACCTCAGACCTCTCTCGCGCCCTACGTTGCCGGTTTCGTCCACATGCGCGACAACCGCGGTGCTGGCGGCCCGTACGCCGTTGATGTCGTCCACGTGCGCGAGAACGGCAATCGCGTGGGACGCCGTGTCAGGTGGTCAGCCAGACGAACGCCGCGACCAGCAGCACGGCGACCACCCCCAGCAGCACGAGCAGCAGCGGGGTCAGCAGACGACGTCGCCGACGCGCCGGGTCGTCGTCCCGGCTGTCCGTGGTGAGGCCGACGTCCGCTGCGCCTCGGGGGTCCTCGGCCTCCTCGTCGACCTGTTCGACCGCGTCGACAGGATCGACCACCGGCTCGAACCTCCACCCCAGCGTCAGCTCGGGCGGGTCCTCGAACGCCCAGTCCGGGGGCGGCTCCTCCGCCGGTGGCTCGAACTCCCACCAGGCCGCCCGCTCCCAGCCCTGGTCGTGGGCGGAGTCGGCGACGTGAGCAGGGTCCGGCTCGAAGGACCACCCGAGGGGGATCTCGGGGGGCTCCTCGAACGCCCAGTCCGGGGGCGGCTCGACCGGCGGTGGCTCGAACGTCCAGTCCACGACGACCGCGACGGGCGGCTGCTCGGGGGTGGCTCGAACTCCCACCCCGGGGGCCGAGGCTCGAGCTCCGCGGTGTCCGACAGCGGTGCCTGGTCGTCCGCCGGCTCGGGCGGTACGACGGGGCCGGGGACGACGAGCGGGGCACGGGAGGCGGCTCGAACGCCCAGCCGGGCGGCCGGTTCGGGCCGTCCTCATGGAGGGTGTCGTGGTCCTCGGGCACGTCCCCAGCGTACGGAAAGCAGGGCCGCCAGGAGATGGGAACAGCACGACCCCGGACCAGGTGGTCCGGGGTCGCGATGGTCTCGACAGGCTCGACCGGCGCAGCGGCTACAGCGCGACGGTCGACCTCGGCGACGACGCCCTTCTGCGCCACCACCCGCACGTCCACGGCCTCGGCCTTCGGGGCCAGCGTGCGCAGCGTCCACTCGCCCGGGGCCGCGAAGAACCGGAAGTGACCGGTCGCCGAGGTGGGCACCTCGGCGGTGAACTCACCGGTCCGGTCCAGCAGCCGCACGTAGGCGTTGCCGACCGGCTCGCTCGCTCGCGCGTGCACGACGCCCTGGATCACCGACTCCTTGGCCACGTTGACGCCGTCGAGCGACAGGCCGCCGGTGGTCGCGCCGCACATCAGGCCTCGCCCTTCTCGTCACCGAGCGCCACCGGGACGCCGACGAGGGAGCCGTACTCGGTCCACGAGCCGTCGTAGTTCTTGACGTTCTGCTGGCCGAGCAGCTCGCGCAGCACGAACCAGGTGTGGCTCGAGCGCTCGCCGATGCGGCAGTAGGCGATGGTGTCCTTGTCCCAGTCGACGCCGGCCTCGGTGTAGATCGTCTTCAGGTCCTCGTCGGTCTTGAACGTGCCGTCGTCGTTGGCCGCCTTGCTCCACGGCACGTTCGCGGCGGTCGGGATGTGGCCCGCGCGCTGCGCCTGCTCCTGCGGCAGGTGGGCCGGGGCGAGCAGCCGGCCGGCGTACTCGTCGGGGCTGCGCACGTCGACGAGGTTCTTGGTGCCGATGGCCTCGACCGTCTCGTCGCGGAAGGCGCGGATCGAGAGGTCCTGCTCCTGCGCGGTGTAGGAGGTGGTCTCGCGGGTGACGGGCTCGTCGGTCAGCTCGCGGCTGTCGAGCTCCCACTTCTTGCGCCCGCCGTCGAGCAGCTTGACGTCCTGGTGGCCGTAGAGCTTGAAGTACCAGTAGGCGTAGGCGGCGAACCAGTTGTTGTTGCCGCCGTAGAGCACCACGGTCTGGTCGTTGGCGACGCCCTTGCTCCGAGAGCAGCGCCTCGAACTGCGCCTTGTTGACGAAGTCGCGGCGGACCTGGTCCTGCAGGTCGGTGGTCCAGTCGAGCTTGATGGCGCCCTGGATGTGGCCCTTGTCGTAGGAGGTGGTGTCCTCGTCGACCTCGACCAGCACGACGCTGGGGTCGTCGAGGTGCTGCTCGACCCAGTCGGCGTTCACGAGTGCGGCTTCGCGGCTCATGGTGTTCCTTTCGTTGCCCGGTCGGTCCGGGCGTTGGCGTGTGGTGCGGTAGGTGATGGCGCTGGGTGGTGCGGTGTCAGCACGGACGTGCTGGACGCGGCGGCGCGTCGAAGGAGCAGGAACACCTCGCAGCCGAGGCAGAAGCCGAAGGCGGCGTTGAGGAAGGCCGCCGCCAGGGCGAACCCGGTCGGCGACCGAGCCGAGCAGGTCGACGCCGGTGAGGTACGCCGCCAGGGCCACCACGGTGAAGGCGAGCCCGACGGCCTGGGCGAACCGCGGCGGACGCGGCGTCCTCCAGCTCGGCGGCGCGCCGAGGCGCGGGCGGACGACCGTGCGGAACAGCCAGGCGTACGGCGTGCGCGGCGACCCCGAGCGACGGCACCGACCCCGAACAGCACCGCCTGCACCGCGAGCAGCCCGACCGTCGCGCCGGACGGCGCGGCGACCAGCGCGACGGCGAGCAGCACCGTGGTGAGCGTCGCGGCGAAGCGCGGCCCGCGCGGGTCGACCGGGACCGCGGCGCCGGCGCGCTCGGACGCGGCGGACCGGGTGGTGGTGGACATGGGGATCTCCTGCGTCGAGGGCTACGGCCTGGGCTGCTGAGGCACGGGCACGTCGATGCGCACGGTGACCCCGGCTCGACGTACCGCGACTCAGTCGAGCAGACGGTCGACAGAGAGGGTTGCGACGTCCCGTCAGGACATTCGACACAGCGCCGAGCGCACGCGGCAGTGGTCCACTGCGCGGCGCTTGGTCAGCATGGTCGAGGACATGCGTCCCAGGGTACGCAGCCGCACCTCTGTCGACACGGGCGTCTCGCCTGACGGACTGACGGCTCACCATCTGAGACGCTACGCGCGTGCTGCCCGCCGTTCCGGGGCCGTTCTCGTCCAACTGCGCGACAACCGCATCTCCGGCCGGATCGGGGTGGTCGTTGTCGTCCAGGTGGACGACAACGACGTACGGGCGCTCGCCATGGCCGCCGACGCCCGTCGAGCAGGGCCTGTGGATGACGCACGCGGGCCGGCGCGTCCCCACGCCATCGTGGTCCCATGGCCGACGCACCTGCGCTTCGCCCGGTCACCCCGGCCCTGATTGGACACCCGCCGCCCCTTCACCACCGCTCAGGCGATCGCGGCCGGCATGGAGCCGGCGAGGCTGCGCAGCCGACAGTTCCGACGCCTGGCCAAGGGGAAGTACGTCGCCGCCGCGCGACCGCCTTCGGCGCTGCTCGACGCAGAGGCCGCCCTCCTGGGTCATCCCCCGGGGGCGCTGGTCACCCACACCACGGCGGCCGACGTCCTGGGGCTGCCCGTGCCGTACGACGTCCACGAGCACGTCGGCGTCACCGACCCGAGCCGGCGACGGCGCCGTCAGGGCGTGCTGTGCCACGTAGTGCCCCCTGACACCGCAGTGCTCGAGCTGCGTGGCGTGCGGGTGGCCGCGCCGGCGTACGTCTTCCTGCAGATGGCCGGCCTCCTACCGCTCGTCGAGCTGGTGGTCCTGGGGGACGCGATCATCGGCAAGGGCTGGGGCACCCCGTCCGGTCTCCTGGCCACGTGCTCGACCGCGCAGGACGACCACGCCGCACGCGCCCTGGCCGCGGCCCGCCTGGTCCGGGGAGGCGTCGACTCCCCCATGGAGACGCGGCTGCGACTGCTCCTGGTGCTCGCCGGCTTCCCGGAGCCGACCGTCGACCACACCATTCGCGACGAGTACGGGGTGCCGCTCCGACGCTTCGACCTGTGCTGGCCGGAGGTCCGCGTGATCGTCGAGTACGACGGTCGGCAGCACGCCTCGGACGCCCGGCAGTACGCGACCGACCTCACGCGCCGTGAGGAGCTCGACGACCACGGGTGGCGCATCGTCGTGGTGACCGCCGAGGGCATCTACGCTCGACCGGAGGAAACGGTGGCACGGGTGCGGAAGGTCCTCCTGGCCCGGGGGATGCGCGACGTTCCGGCTCACCCCGACCCGCGCTGGCGCCGGCACTTTCCCGGCCGCGGGCGCTGATGCCGTGCGCCACAGCGGGCGGATGCTGCGCGCGGTCAGGCGGTGCGGCGCGCGGTCAGGCGGTGCGGCGCGCGGTCAGGCGCGCGATTTCGTCCACCTGGACGACAACGGCGGCGGCGACCACCTCAGGCCCGCGGATGTCACGCACGTGGACGAGATCGGGCAGCCCGGTCACCCCAGGACTCGCCCCAGGGTGGCCAGGACGGCCTCCCTACGAGGCGCACCGCTGGCCCGCGAGACCTCGCGGCCCTTCGCGTCGAGCACCAGCGTCGTGGGCGTGCGCAGGATGCCGAGCTCCCGGACCAGGGCCAGGTGGTCCTCCGCGTCGATCTCGACGTGCTGCACGCCCGGGACGAGGGCCGCGACCTCGCCCAGCACCCGGCGCGTGGCCCGGCACGGCGTGCAGAACGCCGAGGAGAACTGCAGCAGCGTCGCCCGCTGCCCCAGCTGGTGCCCCCCGGCGAGCAGATGTCCGGCGAGGCCGTCCGTCGCGTCCGGACCCGGCACTGCATCCGGACCGGACAGTGCGTCCGCACCCCGCTCGGTCCCACCCTGCTGGGCCGCGACCGGCTCCGCCGCGTCCGGCTCGGCGACCGACCGAAGGGCCCGCGTGCCCCGGAACGTGCCGTCGCGCAGCGCTCGCCAGCCGCCGAAGCAGGCGGCGAGGAGGAGGGCCGTGAGCAGCACCCAGGTGCCTTGGGTCATGCCCAGCGCAACGAGGCGGCTGCAAGCACGATTCCCACCCGAAAGAAGAAGAGCTCCGGAGCGGTCCCCCTGGGAGGTGACGGACCGCTCCGAAGCATCGGCGGCCACCCTCGTGCACGCACGAGCGCAGCTGCTCTTCCCCTTGTATAGCAGGGGAAAGACCACTACGCGGGTAAAGTTTGCTGGTTTTGGACAGGTGGCGGTCAGCCGCCAGCGAACGGCGGGAGCAGCTCCACCGTGCTACCGGCCGGCACCTCCACCGCCGCGGGGTCGGCGGACCCGACCGGCCGGTCGCCGATGAGCACCGAGCACACCGCGACCACGTCCGCGAGCCGCGGCCGGTCGGCGTGCGAGCGGAGGACCTGGTCGATCACCTGGGCCAGCGTCGCGGTCCCGTCACCGGTGTCGACGACGTCCGACTCCACTCCTGCCGCGGCCCGGGCCGCGGCCCAGTAGCGGACGGTGACGCTACCCACGGCGGGGCGGGAGGACGTCGTGCATGGTGGAGGAACCGGGCATGTTGGGTATCCTGCCTTATCGCGAGGACAGCGGTGGCCCCCCGCAGGGACCGCCCGGCCGCGCGACCCGGACGGCTCAACGGCGAGTCGGCATGCACGCCCCCCGGACTCGGGAGATGCCCATGAGCACCCTGCTGCTGCTGACCAGCACCACCCAGCCCTCCGCTGACGTGCTGCCCGCGCTCGCCCTGCTGCCGCACCAGGTGAAGATCCTCCCGGCCGAGGGCAGCGCCCTGCTGGAGGCCCCCGAGGTCGACCTGGTGCTGGTGGACGGACGCAAGGAGCTGGCGCACGCCCGAGACCTGTGCCGGCTGATCCGTACGACCGGCAGCGACGCACCGGTGCTGCTCGTGGTGACCGAGGGCGGCCTGTCCGTGGTCGCCGCCGACTGGGGCATGGACGACGTGCTGCTGAGCACCTGTGGTCCGGCCGAGCTCGAGGCCCGGCTCCGCCTGGGGGTGGGCCGCCTGGCCGCGCAACGTGAGGCCGACGACCCCGAGGCGCACGTCATCCGCTCCGGCGAGGTCACGGTGGACGACTCGACGTACACGGCGAAGCTGGGCGGTCGCCCGCTGGACCTCACCTTCAAGGAGTTCGAGCTCCTGAAGTACCTCGTGCAGCACCCCGGCCGGGTCTTCACCCGCGAGCAGCTGCTGCAGGAGGTGTGGGGCTACGACTACTTCGGCGGCACCCGCACCGTGGACGTCCACGTGCGTCGGCTGCGCGCCAAGCTCGGCCCCGACAACGAGACGCTCATCGGCACGGTCCGCAACGTCGGCTACCGCTTCGTGCTGCCGCCCAAGGACAGCGTCGTGGAGCGCGAGAACGCCTGAGGCTGCTCCACGGCGGGGGCCCGCTGCGGCGGCACGTGGGGCACTGACCGCTGCTCCGGGTACGACGGGCGGCCTGACCGGGAACGACAGGATCGGCGGCGGCACCGGGGCCAGCGTGGCGCTGCGTACGTCGCGCGGCAGCGTCTCCTCCAGGTGGGTCAGCCACAGCAGCAGGCCGAGCCCCGCCAGCGGGAACAGCGTCACGCCCAGCAGCACCAGGACGACGTTCACGGCCGCACCGCCCGGCCCCGACCGTGGCCCCTAGGGTGGTCGCCATGACCGCTCCCGAGCTCGTGCCGGCGACCGCCTTCGACGGGGCCTCCGGGTCCGGGCCGGCCGCCCTGGTACGACGCGTGGCAGCCGCCGCGGCCGCCGAGGACGGTGCCGCTCCGCTGGACGAGGCCACCCTGCTCGGCCTGCGGCACGGCCTGGCCGGGACGTCCCTGTGGACCGTCGGCGAGGGGTTCGCGTGGCGCCACGACGGGGCGCTCGACGTCGTGGTGGCGCCCGACGCTCGGCGGCAGGGGCTCGGCTCCGCCCTGGCCTCGGCCGCCACGGCCGAGCCGGGCCCGCTCACCGCGTGGTCGCACGTGGACCACCCCGGCGCGGCCGCCCTCGCGGCCGGCCACGGCTTCGACCGGGTGCGCGACCTGTGGGTGATGCGACGATCGCTGGCCGGGCTGCCCGAGGAGCGAGCCCGTCCGGACGACGGGAGGACATCACGGTCCGCACCTTCGAGGTGGGTCGCGACGAGGAGCCCTGGCTGGCGCTGAACGCCGAGGCGTTCGCCCACCACCCCGAGCAGGGCGGCATCACGCGGGCCGACCTCGACGAGCGGATGGGTGAGACGTGGTTCGACCCCGCGGGCTTCTTCGTGGCGACGCGGGGCGACGAGCTCGTGGGCTTCCACTGGACCAAGGTGCACGACGCGAGGCCGCCGTACGGGGAGGTCTACGTCGTCGGTGTGTCGCCGCGCGCCCAGGGCGCAGGGCTGGGTCGCCGGCTCACGCTGACCGGCCTGCGGCACCTGGCCGCCCAGGGACTGGGCGAGGTCATCCTCTACGTCGAGGCCGACAACGCCCCCGCCGTCGCGGTCTACACGCGGCTGGGCTTCAGCCACGCCCCGGCGGACACCCACGTGCAGTACGCACGCACCACCTGAGAGCCGGCGGGCGGCCGCGGGAGGTCGGAACGGTCAGTGGCGTACGCCGTGACCCGGGACGTGGTCGCGGGGGCCGCGTGCGACCCGGCCCACGACGAGGGCCACGGGCACGGAGAGCAGGAACCAGCACAGCAGCACGATGAGCACAGCGGGCATGGGGGAGACTCCCGAGGTCGGGTGCCACCCGCTCGGGACACCGATGAGGTCGTGCAGACGATCCGCCACCGAGACGGGACCGCTTCCTTCACTTTCGATGGTGCGCGTCGTCACCCGGGTCGGCCATAGCCCGAACGGGTGGTCCGTGACCGGCCCCCGGTGGTCACCGCGCTCGTTCCGCGCCGACCCCCCCACCGTTCACCATGAGGTGCGACGATGGCTGGATGACGGCTGACTCCACCCCCGCCAGCGCGCTGGCCTCCCACGGCGTCGGCAGCGCCGAGGACGGGCCGACCGAGCTCCGCTCCGTGGCCCACGACTCCTTCGACGTCGAGCCGCCGTACGACCTGCGGGCCCCCGACCTCGCCCGCGACCGCTTCCTGGACCGGGAGATCTCCTGGCTGCACTTCAACGCCCGGGTGCTCGAGCTGGCCGAGGACGAGGGGCTGCCGCTGCTGGAGCGGGTGCGGTTCCTGGCCATCTTCGCCTCCAACCTGGACGAGTTCTTCATGGTGCGCGTGGCCGGTCTCAAGCGCCGGATCGCGGCGGGCCTCGCGGTGCCGACCGCCTCGGGGCTGATGCCGCGCGAGGTGCTGGAGCACATCTGGAGCACCACCTCCTCGCTGCTGGAGCGGCAGGCGGTGCTGTTCCGCGACGAGATCGTGCCGAGCCTGGCCAAGGAGAACATCGAGCTCGTCCGGTGGGACGACCTGACGCGGGACGAGCAGAAGCGCTGCAAGAAGCTGTTCAAGGAGCGGGTGTTCCCGGTGCTGACGCCGCTCGCCGTCGACCCGGCGCACCCCTTCCCGTACATCTCCGGACTGTCGCTCAACATCGCCGTGCTGGTGCGCAACCCCAAGACCGGCAAGGAGCACTTCGCCCGGGTCAAGGTGCCCCCGATCTTCGAGCGGTTCGTGCCGGTGGGCAACCAGCGCTTCGTGCCGCTGGAGGACGTGATCGGCGAGCACCTGCGCCGGCTGTTCCCGGGCATGGAGGTCCTCGGGGTGCACACCTTCCGGGTCACCCGCAACGAGGACCTCGAGGTCGAGGAGGACGACGCCGAGAACCTCCTGGCCGCCCTGGAGAAGGGCCTGCTGCGCCGCCGCTTCGGCCCCCCGGTGCGGCTGGAGGTCGAGGAGTCCATCGACCGGCACATCCTGGACCTGCTGGTCTCCGAGCTCGACATCTCCGAGGGCGAGGTCGTCCGGCTGCCCGGGCCGCTGGACCTGCGCGGGCTCAACGACATCGCCGACCTGGACCGGGCCGAGCTGAAGTACCCGGCCTTCGTGCCCTCCACCCACACCCAGCTCGCGGAGGTGGAGTCCTCCTCCCCCGTCGACGTGTTCGCGGCCCTGCAGCGCAACGACGTGCTGCTGCACCACCCCTACGACTCGTTCTCCACCTCGGTGCAGCGGTTCATCGAGCAGGCCGCCGAGGACCCGCAGGTGCTGGCCATCAAGCAGACCCTCTACCGGACCTCGGGCGACTCCCCCATCGTGGAGGCGCTGATCGACGCGGCCGAGGCCGGCAAGCAGGTGCTGGTGCTGGTCGAGATCAAGGCCCGCTTCGACGAGTCCGCCAACATCCGCTGGGCCCGCAAGCTGGAGCACGCCGGCTGCCACGTGGTCTACGGGCTGGTCGGCCTCAAGACGCACTGCAAGCTGGCGATGGTGGTGCGCGACGAGGCCGGCACGGCGGGGGCATCCGCCGCTACGTGCACATCGGCACCGGCAACTACAACCCGAAGACCGCCCGGATGTACGAGGACTACGGGCTGCTGACCGCGCACGAGGGCATCGGCGAGGACGTCGCTCACCTGTTCAACAACCTCTCCGGCTTCTCGCGCAACGCCTCCTACGAGCACCTGCTGGTCGCGCCCGACTCCGCCCGCGACGGCCTGCTCGCCCGCATCCGCGGCGAGGTCGCCCACCACGCCGCCGGGCGACCGGCCCGCATCCGGGTCAAGGCCAACTCGATCGTCGACGAGGCCGTGATCGACGAGCTCTACCGGGCCTCGATCGCCGGTGTCCCCGTCGACCTGCTGACCCGCGGGATCTGCGCGGCCCGCCCCGGCGTGCCGGGGCTCTCCCCCACGATGCGGGTCCGCTCGGTGCTCGGGCGGTTCCTGGAGCACAGCCGGGTGTTCTGGTTCGAGAACGGCGGGGCCCCGCAGGCCTGGATCGGCTCGGCGGACCTCATGCACCGCAACCTCGACCGCCGCATCGAGTGCCTGGTGCGGCTGCCCGGCGAGGCCCAGGTCGAGGAGGTCGGCCGGTTGCTGGACCAGGCGTTCGACGACGGCACCTCCTCGTGGTGGCTGACCCCTGCCGGCGAGTGGGAGCGGCACCACCTCGACGCGGACGGCCTGCCGCTGCGCGACCTGCAGGAGAGCCAGATCGCCACCAAGCGCCGACGCCGCGCCGTACGCCCGGCCGAGCGGGTCGTGGAGTCACCGGGCGGCTGACCCGGCCGGCGGGGCCGCGACCGGCCCCGTCACCCCGCGTTCACCTGACCGACCGCGCGGGATGTGAGACTGACGTCCATGTCCGAGGGAGCCGGGATCACCGGGGCTGGTGTCGTCGTGTCCCGCAAGGGACCCCGAGGTGCTGCTCGTGCACCGCCCCAAGTACGACGACTGGTCGTTCCCCAAGGGCAAGGTCGACCCCGGCGAGCACGTCACCTCCGCCGCCGTGCGCGAGGTCGCCGAGGAGACCGGGCTCGACGTACGCCTCGGCGCCCCCCTGCCGCCGCAGCACTACACCGTCCGCAACGGCGTCGAGCCGCGAGAAGGTCGTGCACTACTGGGCCGGTCGGGTCGTCGGGGGCGACGACGTGTCGCAGCTACCGGCCCAACGACGAGATCGACGGGTCGTCTGGCTGCCCGCTCGAGGAGGCCGCCGCGTCGGCTGACCTACGAGCGCGACCGCGCCACGCTGGACGCGTTCCTCGCGGCCCGGGCCAAGACCATGCCCCTGGTCGTCCTCCGGCACGGCAAGGCCACCGCCCGCAAGGAGCTGGAAGGGCGACGACCGTGAGCGCCCGCTCGGCCCGGCCGGCCTGCTGCAGGCCGACGAGCTCGTGCCGATCCTCGGGGCGTACGGCGTGCGGCGCGTCGCTCAGCTCGACCAGCCGACGGTGCTGGAGCACGGTGGCGCCGTACTCCGACGTCTCCGAGGTCGACCTCGCAGGTGACCCGGGACCTGTCCGAGGAGGACGCCGGGCCGCGCAGCGTCGCCCGCCACGTGCACCGGCTGCTGGACCGCCGTGAGCCCGCCGTGCTGTGCACCCACCGGCCCGTGCTGCCCCATGTGTCGGGCCGCCCTCGGCGTCGGCCGACCCCCGCCTCAAGCCGGGCGCGATGCTGGTGGTCCACCACCGCAACGGGGCCGTGCACGCCGTGGAGGAGCACCAGGCCTGAGGCCCGCGCCATCCCCGGTCACCCGGGCCCTCCCCGGATCACCCGGGCCCTCCCCTGGTCACCCGGGCCCTCCCCGGATTACCAGGGGATGTCGGGTTTCTACGGCTGCCCACGGTGGACCCACCATGGGGAGCAGCAGGTCCCCGTGGGGAGTGGGGCCGTTTCCGGCGTACGACGGGCGACGGGTCGAGCCGCGGGCCGGTGGCGACGTACTGCCCACGGAGAACGTGACCCTCCAACGGTGGGCCCACCGTGGTCAGCGACAGAAACCCGACATCCCCTGGTAAACGAAGGGGGACCCTCCGCCGGGGCGCGGGGGCGCGGGGCGGGCGGGGGCCCAGGATCGCGACCCACGTCACACCCTGGGCGCACGACCACCGAACGGAAGGGCAGCGTTCACCTCCCGTTCACCGTGCACCCGAGGGTCGCTTCACCTGCGCTGCCTAGCTTCGGCCGCGTACTAGGACCCCGAGCACTATCCCAACGATCTCCAGGAGAACCGAAGTGAAGCGCATCTCCCTCCGCGCAGCGGTCGCCCCGACCGCGGCGGCCCTGGCTCTCGGCCTGAGCCTGACCGCCTGCGGCGCCGGCAACGAGGAGTCGGCAGCTCGGACTCGACGCAGTGCAGCCGCCAGCGGCGGCGGCCTGTCCGGCACGCTGAACGGCGCCGGGTCGAGCGCCCAGGAAGCCGCCCAGGGCGCGTGGACCGCAGGGCTTCCAGTCCGCGAACTCCGGTGTGACCGTCAACTACGACCCGAGCGGGTCCGGCGGCGGGCGTGGAGCAGTTCCTCGCCGGCGCGCGTGAAGTTCGCCGGGTCGGACGCCTACCTCGACGACGAGCAGCTTGCCGCGTCCAAGAAGGTCTGCGGCGACGCGACGGCGCTGGAGGCCCCGGCCTACATCAGCCCGATCGCGCTCGCCTACAACCTCGAGGGCGTCGACAAGCTGCAGCTGTCCCCCGACACCGCGGCGCAGATCTTCGCCGGCAAGATCACCAAGTGGAACGACCCGGCGATCAAGGCCGACAACCCCGACGCCGACGCTGCCGGGCGACAGCGATCACCCCGGTGCACCGCTCGGACGACTCCGGCACGACGAAGAACTTCACCGACTACCTGCACCAGACCGCCGGCGGCACCTGGACCGGCGAGGCCGACGAGACCTGGCCCTACAAGTCCGGCGAGGGCGCCAGGGCACCTCCGGCGTCGTCGAGGCCGTCGGCAACGGCACGGGCACCATCGGGTACGCCGACGCCAGCCAGGTCGGCGACCTCGGCGGGCCAACATCAAGGTCGGCGACGCCTACGTCGCGCCCGACGCCGAGGCCGCGGCCAAGGTCGTCGACGTCTCCAAGCCGGTCTCCGGCCGCGCCGACACGACATGGCCCTCGACCTGGACCGCACCACCACCGAGGCCGGCGCCTACCCGGTCGTGCTGGTGTCCTACCTGATCGGCTGCCCGACCTACTACGACGGCCGACCGCCGAGCTGGTCAAGGGCTACCTCACCTACATCGTGAGCAGCGACGGCCAGGCGGCCGCGGCCTAGGCAGCCGGGTCCGCCCCGCTGTCGAGCATCGCTGTCGGACAGGCGAGCAAGGTCGTCGAGCGCGATCGCCGCGAGCGAGCGGACTCCACGCACGGCGTCCGCGTCCGCGCCACGCCGGGTGGGCGCGGACTCGGTGTGTTCGGCCACCGGACCCTGCACACGGTCCGAGCACGACGAGCCCGCACGACGACCGCACCAGACCGACGACGAGGAGACGCAGAGTGTCCGCATCGACGGAGCGCCGCCGGCCAGCCAGCCGGCCCGGCAGCGCCTGGGGGACAGGATCTTCGCCGGGCTGGCGCGGTCCGCCGGGCTGCTGATCGTCGTCGCCCTGGCCGGGGTCGCGATCTTCCTGATCGTCGAGGGCTTCCCGGCCCTGTCGGCCACGCCGCCGGACCTCGGCGGCGCACAGCCAACCTCGCTGGCTACGTCTGGCCGCTGGTGTTCGGCACCCTGCTCGCCGCCGTCATCGCGCTGCTCATCGCCACGCCGCTCGCGCTCGGGGTGGCCCTGGTGATCTCGCACTACGCGCCGCGCCGGCTCGCCAAGCCGATCGGCTACGTCGTCGACCTGCTCGCCGCCGTGCCCAGCGTGGTCTACGGGCTGTGGGGCATCGCCTTCCTCGGCGCCGAAGCTCGTGCCGGTCTACGGCTGGCTGGAGCGAGCACCTGGGCTGGGTCCCGTTCTTCTCCGGGCCCGCCTCCACGACGGGCCGCACGCATGCTGACCGCCAGCATCGTGCTGGCCATCATGGTGCTGCCGATCATCACCGCGATCACCCGCGAGATCTTCGCCCAGACGCCGACGCTCCACCAGGAGGCCGCGCTGGCCCTGGGGGCCACCCGCTGGGAGATGATCCGCCTCGCGGTCTCCCCTACGCCCGCGTCGGGCATCGTCTCCGCGGTCATGCTGGGCCTGGGCCGGGCCCTGGGCGAGACGATGGCCGTCGCCATGGTGCTCTCGCGCCAGCGGCATCGTCACCTTGAACCTGATCAGCACCACCAACCCCTCGACCATCGCGGCCAACATCGCCCTGCAGTTCCCCGAGTCCACCGGGGTGGCCGTCAACGTGCTGATCGCCAGCGGCCTGGTGCTGTTCGTGGTCACCTTCGCCGTCAACTTCGCCGCCCGCGCCGTGGTGGCCCGCAGCGAGAGGGCGGCTGCCTGATGAGCCGACCTGGACGCCTCCGACCCGCGCACGGAAGCCCGCCAGACGCACCAGCAGCCGGGCCACGCCGCCCAGCACGAGCCGGTGCCGCTCGGCCACGCCCGGCTGCCCGGCTGCCGCGCTGGCCCGCTGGCTGGTGCGCGCGTGGTCGCCGCCGGCCGCCGGCGCTCTGCTCGCCTGGCCTGGGCTGGGGACCGGTCGGCCGGCGGTCGTCGCGGCCGTCCTCTTGCACGCGTCGCGCTGCCCGGCCTGGTCGCGGGTCGTGGAGAACTCGCCGGGCCGCCAAGGACCGGCTGGTGACCACGCCTGGTCTGGTCGGCGTTCGTGATCGCCATGGTGCCGCTGGTCTCGCTCGATCGTCAAGGTGCTCGCGCAAGGGCGTCGGGCGTCCTCAGCGGCCAGTTCTTCACCTACTCGATGCGCAACGTCATCGGCGAGGGCGGCGGGATCTACCACGCCATCATCGGCACCCTGCTGATCACGCTGGCCGCGACCGTCATCTCGGTGCCGGTCGGGCCTGATGACGGCGATCTACCTCGTCGAGTACGGCAGCGCAGCCGGCATGGCGCGCACGATCACCTTCCTGGTCGACGTGATGACCGGCATCCCCTCCATCGTGGCCGGCCTGTTCGCCTACGCCCTGTTCGTGCTGTTCTTCGGCCCGGGCGTCCGGATGGGCTTCGGCGGCTCGGTCGCGCTGTCCCTGCTGATGATCCCGATCGTGGTCCGCTCCTGCGAGGAGATGCTCAAGCTGGTCCCCGACGGACCTGCGCGAGGCGTCGTACGCCCTGGGCGTGCCCAAGTGGCGCACGATCGTCAAGGTGGTGCTGCCGACCGTCGCTCGCCCGGCATCATCACCGGCGTCACGCTGGCCATCGCCCGGGTCGTCGGCGAGACCGCCCCGCTGCTGATCATCGCCGGGTCGACCGACTCGGTCAACATCAACCTGTTCGCGGAGCGGATGATGACCCTGCCGGTCTTCATCTACTACTCCTACACCCAGCCCGGCGTGCCCGGCCGCAGTTCGGCCAGGACCGCGCCTGGGGCGCGGCCCTGGTGCTGATCGTGATCGTGATGGCCCTGAACCTGCTGGCCCGCGGCCTCGGCCGGTTCTTCTCCCCCAAGACCGCCGCTGACCTCCCGGTCCGCGGACCCGCCGACAGAAAGAAACCTCATGGCCAAGAGCATCGACGTCTCCGACCTCGACATCTACTACGGCGACTTCCTGGCCGTCGAGGGCGTCTCGATGACGATCCCCGCCCGCTCGGTGACCGCGCTGATCGGCCCGTCCGGCTGCGGCAAGTCCACCTTCCTGCGCTCGCTGAACCGGATGCACGAGGTCATCCCCGGCGCCCGCGTCGAGGGCAAGATCGTCATCGACGGGCAGGACCTCTACGGCGCGGACGTCGACCCGGTCGAGGTCCGCCGCCAGGTCGGGCATGGTCTTCCAGCGGCCCAACCCGTTCCCCACCATGTCGATCTACGACAACGTGCTGGCCGGCTCACGGCTCAACTCCAAGCGGCTGCCAAGGCGAAGGCCGACGAGATCGTGGAGAGGTCGCTGAGCGGCGCCAACCTCTGGACCGAGGTCAAGGACCGGCTCGGCAAGCCCGGCGCAGGGCCTGTCCGGCGGCCAGCAGCAGCGGCTGTGCATCGCCCGGGCCATCGCCGTGGAGCCGCAGGTGCTGCTGATGGACGAGCCCTGCTCGGCGCTCGACCCCATCTCGACCTCGGCCATCGAGGACCTCATCCACGAGCTGCAGGACGGACTACACGATCGTCATCGTGACCCACAACATGCAGCAGGCGGCCCGGGTCTCGGAGGACACCGCGTTCTTCAACCTGGCCGGCGCCGGCAAGCCCGGCAGCCTGGTCGAGATGAACCCGACCCGCAAGATCTTCAGCAACCCCGACGAGCCGTCCACCGAGGCCTACATCTCCGGCCGCTTCGGCTGATCCGGGAAAAGGCTGCCGGACCCGCGTCATGGCCGGGGGCCTCGTGCGTCTCCTCTGTGCTGGGGATGCAGAGGGCACCACGGGGCAGACCGAGCGGGTCGTGGCTTTTCACGGGGGTGGACACGACCCGCTCGGGCTCCTCGCCCACGACCCGGCCCTCGGCTCCGGTCCTGGCCGGCAGCCCCGCTCAGGGCAGCTGGAAGACCAGGCGGCAGACGCAGTACACGCCGGCGGCCATCAGCCCCGCGGCGGGGAACGTCAGACCCAGGCGACCAGGATGTTCTTGGCCACGCCCCACCGCACCGCGGAGAGCCGCTTGGTGGCCCCGGCGCCCATGATCGCCGAGGTGATGATGTGGGTGGTGGAGACGGGCGCCTGCCAGACGAACGCCGTCGTGTAGAGGACCGCGGCGCCCACCGACTCGGCCGCGAAGCCCCGCGGCGGGTCCAGGTGGATGATCCGGCGGCCGAGGGTCCGCATGATGCGGAAGCCGCCGGAGTACGTGCCGGCCGAGATGGCGGCGGCCGCCGCGAAGATGACCCAGAGCGGCAGGTCGGTCTGCTTGCTGCTGACGTAGCCGCCGGTGACCAGGGCCAGGAAGATCACGCCCATCGTCTTCTGGGCGTCCTGCAGGCCGTGGCCCAGGGCCAGCGCGGCCGCGGAGCACGTCTGCGCCAGCCGGAAGCCGCGGCTGACACGGTGCGGGTTGCGGCTGCGGAAGACCCACATGATGCGCCAGCATCACCAGGAAGGCCAGCGCGAAGCCGACCAGCGGCGAGAGCGACCATCGGGATGACGACCTTGTCCAGGATGGTCGACCAGTGCACGGCGCGCCGCCGGCCAGCGCCGCCCCGACCAGGCCGCCGATGAGGGCGTGGGAGGAGGACGACGGCAGCCCGAAGTACCAGGTGATGAGGTTCCAGGAGATCGCTCCGAAGAGGCCGGCCATCACCACGACCAGGCCGTGGTTGGGGGCCGAGACGTCGGCCGAGGTCGATGACGTCGCTGACCGTCTTGGCGACCTTCTGCCCCAGGAAGGCCCCGACGAAGTTCATCACCGCCGCCATCGACCAGCGCGATGCGCGGGCGTCAGCGCCCGGGTGGACACCGCGGTGGCGATGGCGTTCGCGGCGTCGTGGAACCCGTTGGTGTAGTCGAAGACCAGGGCGACGACGACGACCGTGATGACGATCGCGAGGTCCACCTCTCAGGACTCCTTGACGACGAGCTGCTCGATGATGTTCGCGACCCGCTCGAAGGCGTCGATGGCGGCCTCGAGCGAGTCGACGACGTCCTTGAGCTTGAGCACCTCGAGGGCCTCGTACTTGCCGCTGAACAGCTTGGCCAGGATCCGGCGGTAGCTCTTGTCGCCGAGGTTCTCCAGCCGGTTGATCTCGATCCAGTACTCCTCGAGGTCCTTCATCGCGCGCAGCCGCGGCATCGACTCGGCCGTCAGCTCGGCGCAGCGCTGGATGACCTCGACCTGGTTGGCGAGCTCCTTGGGCAGCTTGATCGACCTCGTAGAGCAGGGTCAGGTCGACCGCCTCCTCCATGAAGTCCATGACGTCGTCGAGCCCGGAGGCGAGGGCGTAGATGTCCTCGCGGTCGAACGGCGTGACGAAGGTGCTGTTGACCCGCCGGATGATCGCGTGGGTGGTCTCGTCGGCCGCGTGCTCGGCGTCGCGCATCCGCTGCGCGATGCCCTCGCGGTCGTTGCCCTCCCCCAGCATCTCGGCGAGCAGGGCGGCGCCGTCGACGAGGTGGCTCGCGGACTGGGTGAACAGGTCGTAGAACGACGTGTCGGCCGGGCGGAAGCGCAAAGCCACAGCGAACTCCTGGTTCGGGTATCTGGAGAACCTCGATCCCGTGGAGCCCGCGACGGGACCACTCGGGGTGAAGCCGCGTCACATGCTAGGCGGTAGGCGGCCCAAAGACGCAACCTCACGGCGCCGGCACGTCGTTCCATACCCCCCGTGGGTATGCTGGACGGCATGAGCGACCACGCGCCGACGCCGACCCCCGTCCCGGCGTCGCCGGCCCCCGGCTACCACGACCACAAGGCGGCGTACCTCGCCCGCCTGCGTCGCATCGAGGGCCAGGTGCGGGGCCTGCACCGGATGGTGGACGAGGACACCTACTGCATCGACGTGCTGACCCAGGTCTCGGCCGTCAACAAGGCGCTGCAGGGCGTCGCCGTCGGGCTGGTCGAGGACCACCTGGGCCACTGCGTGCGCGAGGCCGTCGAGGCCGGGGGCGCGGACGCCGACGCGAAGGTGGCCGAGGCCGCCGCCGCGGTGGCCCGGCTCCTCCGCACGTGAGCCGGAGCGGGGCGGGCGCCTAGGCCGAGTGCCGCACCGACTGCTGCGGGATGCCGCCGCGGGGCCGGTCGCCGTCCTGCTCGTCGTCGAGCCCCAGCAGCCGGTCGACCTCGGCCTGGGGCAGGGCCTGCTCGGACTCGCTGGCCGCGATGATCAGGTTGGTCGTCAGCTCCACCTCGGCAAGCAGCTCGACGTCCTCGAGGGGCACGTTCAGCTGGTCGTCCACTGACGCCCTCCTCGCGCTGCCATCGTCACTCCTGCCGGTCAGCGGGACCTGTGGTCCGTACAGGGTCCATTGTCTCCGACGGCGCGCATCCCACCCATAGTCCATCTGGGGCACAACGCAAAGGACCCCGACGGAATCCGTCGGGGTCCTCGTGGGTGCCTGAAGGATCAGGCGTGTTCTCTCACCTGTGTGCAGGTACTCGGATCGAGCCGGAGACTCGGATCAGAGGGCGCGAACGTTCTCCGCCTGGGGGCCCTTGGGGCCCTGCGTGACGTCGAACTCGACCTTCTGGTTCTCGTCCAGGGACTTGTAGCCCTGCGATCTGGATGGCCGAGTAGTGCACGAAGACGTCGTCGCCGCCGTCCTCCTGCGCAATGAAGCCGAAACCCTTCTCGGCGTTGAACCACTTGACGGTGCCCTGAGCCATGCTCGATTACTCCTCATACGGGGGTCGGAACCGCCACCTCGGCGGCCCCGCGACAGATGCGGTGAAACGCCGAGCCCCCTCGAAAAGCTAAGCTCAACTCAAGAGAAAACGCCGTCGGATCACAAACTCCGCGGGCGTACCTGCTGGAACTTGCATCTGGTGCGACACAGACCCTAGCAACTCCGGCCCGATTCCGAGTCCGCGCCCTCGATCCGGTCTGCTCGGAGGCCCCCATGAGGCCCACCGGCCGGTAGGTCAGACCGGGGAAGACCGAGGTCGCGGAGCGGTCGGGGAAGCGGCTGGCGACCACCTCGCCGAGCACGTTGCGGTAGTCGGTGGTGACGGCCAGGTCGCCGTCCACCAGCTGCCCCGGCGCCGAGCCCGGGCCAGCTCGCGTAGTACCGGCCGCCCTGCACCCCGGCGCCCATGAGCAGCATCATGTTGCCCCAGCCGTGGTCGAGGCCGCGGTTGCCGTTCTCCGCGACCCGGCGGCCGAACTCGCTGATCGTGACCAGGGTGACCCGGCTGCGCAGCGGGCCGAGGTCGCGCAGGAACGCGTCGACCGAGCGGGCGAAGCCGCCCACCATGTTCTGCATGTTGCCCGAGGTCGTGCCGCCGTAGTCGGCGTGCATGTCCCAGGACCCGTAGTCGATCGAGACCACCTCGGTGCCGACGTCGGCCTTGATCAGCCGGGCGGTGTCCTTCAGCGCGTCGGACAGCCCGGTGGCGGGCCAGGTGCGTCGGGTAGGCCACCGTCGGGGCGGTACGGTCGGGCTCACGACCGGCCGCCAGGTCGTCGACCGTGCGCAGGGCGGAGCGGGCGGCCGCGCCCGAGGTCCCCGGCCGCGCTGCTCCACACCGTGCTCAGCTGGGCGCGCCGCCGCGCGCCGAAGCCGCCGTCGGTGCCGGCCAGCGAGATGTTGTCGAGGCGTCGTCGGTGGTCAGCACCGGGGCGGTGCCCACCAGCGACGGTCGGGGTGATCGGGTTGCCCAGGTTGACCGCGTCGGACGGCGCTGCGGTGCCCCGTCGAGCCCGACCATCCGGTTGACCCAGCCCCGGCGCACGCTGGAGGTCGGGTCGGCGTCCTCGATCTCCTCCATCGCCAGGAAGTGCGACCGGTTGGGCACCTCCATCCCGACCGCGTGCACGGCGGCCAGCTCCCCGCCGGTCCACAGCCACTCCAGCGGCGCCATCGCCGGGTGCAGCCCGAACATCGCGTCCGGCGCGAGCAGCGACGCCGCGCGGCGATGGCGATCCGCGGGCGGGCGGCGTAGTAGGCCGGGTCGCCGTGCGGTACGACGAGCCCGATCCCGTCGATGCCGCCGCGCAGGCTGATCACCACCAGCACGTTGCCGCCCGCGTCGTGGCGCCGGAACGAGGCCTGCCGCAGCGCGTCGCCGAACACTCGAGGTCACGACCGGCGCCCCGGCCGGCGGCCATCCCGGCGAGGAAGCGGCGCCGGCGAGACAGGTCGCTCGGTCGGCGCGGCTCGTCAGGCTCCGCGCAGCAGGTCTCGGTCTGACGGTCATCGGGTCGCCCTTCACCGGGTCATGTGGTCGGGGGAGTCGAGCAGGACGACCGCCAGCCGGACGAAGTCCACCGGGCCAGCGGGTGCTGCCGGTGACGATCTCGTCGGGCCGGTAGCCGGTGGCCTGGCAGACCGCCTTGAGGTCGTCCGAGGTCGAGCGGCGGCCGAGCAGCGTGCGCGCGAGGTGGTCGACGTAGCGGTCGAGGCGCAGCGCGGCCTGCGGGCAGCCACGACTCCGGCGTGCGGTAGCGGACGTCGCCGGCTTCGGGTGAGTAGCCGCGCGGCGAGGTCCCAGTGCATCCGGAACGAGCCAGCATCCGGGCCGCGGAGGCCCACTCCGGCGTTGCGTCTCGGGCGCGCCGTCGGGCCGCGGCCACTGAAGAGCAGGGGGCTGCGCGTGCAGCCAGGCGATCGCGTTGGCGAAGGACGTTGACGCTCGGCGGGACGGTGCGCGACCCGCCGAGCACCCGGGCCGTGGCGACCAGGTCGTCGACCGGGGTGCGCACCTTCTGGCCCGCCGACGCGGCGAACTCGGGGCTGGCGACCAGCGCCCGCAGGGTGGCGGCGATGTCGGTGCCGCTGGCGGTGAACACCCGCGGCCAGCTGGTCCACGAGGTCGTCGCGAGGGGGTGTCGGAGACGAAGCGGACCGCGAGCCGCCGGGCGACGGTGCGCGCGGTCGCCGGGTGGTGGGCGAGGTAGCGCAGGTAGCGCACGGTCAGCTCGCGGCCGTCCGCCTCGGCGTTGGGGTCGGTGAAGCCGAGCACCTGCACCGGTCCGGTGGTGTGCCTGGCGGGGTCGTAGCGCGCTCCCAGCTGGCGCGGAGTCGACCGTCCAGCCGCGAGAGGATCATGGCCGAGTCGCGGACCATCTGCTCGGTGTAGCCCGAGGTCGCGGCCGACCGTGTGCAGCTCGAGCAGCTCGCGGCCCTGGTTCTCGTTGGGCGCGTCCCGCACCGAGCGTCGAAGTTGTCGAGGTACATCAGCATCGCCGGGTGCAGCGCGCTGGCGAGCAGCAGGTCCTCGAAGCGGCCCAGGGCGTGGGCGCGGATGGTCTGGTCGTAGTCCCAGCGCTCCGCCCACGCCGTGGTTGCCGGTGAGCGGGGACGTGCAGGTGGTTGGTCCAGAAGTCGACCATCGTCTCCAGCACCTGGCGGCGGGAGTAGATCCGGCGCAGCGTCGTCCAGTTGCCGAGGTCGCGGCCGTACTCCCAGGGCGTAGCCTGGCCGCCGATGCCGTTGGCCCACCGGGTCGCCGGGGCGTCGTCGAGGTGGGGGAACCAGGACGCGATGCGCCGGGCGACGGCCGGCTCGGTGACCGCCTCGGGAGCGAGCTGCTGCTCGAACCACGCGATCGGCGCCAC
Organism: uncultured Actinomycetota bacterium; assembly: GCA_963750345.1. Taxonomy (GTDB): domain Bacteria; phylum Actinomycetota; class Actinomycetes; order Propionibacteriales; family Nocardioidaceae; genus Nocardioides_B. The sequence continues at coordinate 137,975 of CAVVQH010000017.1, forward strand.
CCTGGGCCCGCATCTGCTGCCAGGTGCCCTGGGAGAAGCCGCAGCCCATCCGGTTCATCACGTGCCGCTCGAACCGGGTCGGCACGGGGGTCGCCCGGTACGGCCGGACCTCGTACGTCGTACCGCTCAGCGCTCGGGCTGCGAGGTCGTGCATCGGCATCGGGCGTCCCCTCCCTGGTCGGCTCCGGGAGGTTCTACGGCGGGTGACGCGGACGCCTGAGCGAATCCCTACGATCACTCTCATATCCGTTGAGAACGGACAGCGTCGTCGGGACTCGCTCAGCCGGTGACCAGATACTGGCGGCGCAGGGCGGGGTTGCCGGCCAGGTCGGTCATCCCCAGGTGGTGGTTCGGGTTGGCCGAGACCAGCAGCGGCCGGGGGTCCAGCGCGGCGTCCGGGACGAAGACGGCCCGGCGGGTGGGGCCGTGGAAGCAGTCCCCGGCCGGAGCGTCGGTGCACCTCCAGTGCCCCGGGACGCGGCGCCCGGTGGCCTGGACGGTCAGCGCCAGCGAGCCCAGCGTGACCCCGTCGACCTGCTCCGAGAAGGACACCCGCACCCGCGGGTCGCGCACGACGGTCAACCGGGGCTCGGTGGTGTCGCCGGCGACCACCTCGAGCGTCGGCACCGTCACGGTGGACTCCGGCGTGACGACCGGGGTGTGGGGGCCGGCCACGGCGACGCAGGAGTCCACGGCCGTGGGGATCTCCCAGACCCCGTCCTTCAGGCTCCCGGAGACCAGGTGGGCCCGGCCGAAGCGGATGTACAGCAGCTCCGGTCCCGTCAGCGACAGCGTCGGACCGGAGGAGGGCGCGTTCAGGACGTGCACCGAGTAGGTCAGGGTGGCGTCCGCGTCCCGGACGTCGACCTGCGTCGTGCTCGCGGTCACGGCCTCGACCGTCGCGGCCGGTGGGGATGGGGGCGGAGGGGTGGCCGGGTCGCTCACCACGTCGAAGCCGGTCGGGGCGCCGGCGGGGAGACTGCCGGGGTAGAGCCTGCGGACGTTGCCGGCACGGTCGGCGACCTCCAGCTCGGAGACCGACCAGGTGCCGGTGGCACCCCGCTGGGGCACGTCGACGCTGCCGCGCAGGATGCGGGCGGTCGAGGGGTCCCGCACCAGATGGACCGCGGTGGTGTACTCCGCGCCCGGCGCCCAGAGCCGCAGCGTCGCGTCGCGGACCCCGGAGGGGTGGTCGTAGGCCCGCAGGAGGACGTGGACCACGCCCGCACCGCCGCGCGTGTCGAGGGAGGTCGGCGTCAGGCCGAAGCTGGTGACCCTCGGCCCGCCCACGTCCGGCACGGAGAGCACGCGGGCGCGGTGGCGACCCGGCACGGAGGCCAGGGGCAGCCCGACGTCGCGGCCGTAGGTGACGCCGCTGCGGGGCGGGTCGTCCGAGCCGTTCGGGTCGGGTCGCACCGGGGTCCGGGTGCGGTCCGTGAGGGTCACGCTGTCGACCAGGAGCGAGCCGCTGCGGGACCAGCGGCGGACCAGCACGCTCCCGACCCAGCGGTGCCCGCCGGTGTACCGCAGGGAGGCCTCGGACAGGCGGCCGTGGTTGCTGACCTGCACCCGGACCGAGCCCAGCCCCGTCCGCGGCCCCGGCCCCCCGTGTCCACCGCCTGCACGACGACGCCGATCCGCCGCGAGCCCCGTCGTACGTCGACCACGGCGGAGCGCAGCCGCACCGAGAGCAGCACGGGGTCCCCGTTCTCGGTCGGTGCGCAGCGGTTCAACGGCCCCGCGGCGGCCGGACCGGGCGCGACCGTCGAGACCAGGAGCGGCAGCAGGGCCACGACGAGGCCGGCCGCGACCGCCGCCGCGGGCCGGGTCGCCGGTCGCCACCGCGCCCCCGTCCGGCCCGGCTCGTGATGTCCTGCGTGTCCCATCCGGTCGTGACCCATGTCACACCCCCCTGGGCTGACGGTCGCACACCTCCGACCCCCGGACAACCGGCCGGCGCCATCGGTCCGCGCAGGGTGTAGGAACGAGGCCATGACCGACCGACGACGCCCCCGATGGTCGGAGCTGCAGCCGCTGCTGCGCCCTCGCAGCCCGGGGTTGCACTCCCTGGACCGTCGGCTGGCCTCGGCTGCCTCCGTCGACGACCTCCGTCGGCTGGCCCGGCGACGCGCCCCCCGCGCGGTGTTCGACTACACCGACGGCGCGGCCGGCGGCGAGTTCAGTCTGCGCCGGTCCCGGCGAGGCGTTCGCGCGGGTCGAGTTCCGGCCCAGGGTGCTGCGCGACGTCTCCGGTGGACACCTCGACCACGATCCTCGGCCGGCCGGCCGCCGCTGCCGCTGGCGTTCGCCCCGACCGGGTTCACCCGGATGATGCACACCGAGGGCGAGCCCGCGGTCGCCCGGGTGGCCGCCGCGCGGCCGGGCATGCCGTACGCGCTGTCCACGATGGGGACCACCTCGATGGAGGCGCTGGCCGCCGCGGCCCCGGGCGCGCGGAAGTGGTTCCAGCTCTACCTGTGGCGCGACCGGGAGGCGAGCCGGGACCTCGTCGCGCGGGCCAGCGGGCCGGTTACGAGGCCCTGGTGCTGACCGTCGACACCCCCGTCGCCGGCCCGCGGCTGCGCGACGTGCGCAACGGCCTGACCATCCCGCCCGTCGCTGTCGCTGCGCACCATGGCCGAGGGCGCGCTGCACCCGGCCTGGTGGTTCGACCTGCTCACCACCGAGCCGCTGGAGTTCGCCTCGCTCAGCCGTTCGGCGGCACCGTCGCCGACCTGGTCGGGCGGATGTTCGACCCCGCCGCTGACCCTGGCCGACCTGGCCTGGCTGCGGTCGGTCTGGCACGGCCCCTGGTGGTCAAGGGTGTGCAGACCGCCGAGGACGCGCGGGCGGTGGTCGACGCCGGTGCGGACGCGGTCATCGTCTCCAACCACGGCGGCCGGCAGCTCGACCGAGCCCCGACCCCGCTGGAGGCTGCTGCCCGGCGTGGTCGCACGCGGTCGGCGGACCGGGCCGAGGTGTACGTCGACGGCGGCGTGATCGTCGGCGGTCGACGTCGTGGCCGCGGTGGCCCTCGGCGCCGCGGGCCGCCCTGGTCGGCCGGGCGTACCTGTACGGGCTGATGGCCGGGGGCGAGCGCGGGGTGCAGCGGGCGGCCGACATCCTCCGCGAGGAGGTGCGGACGACCCTGGCGCTGCTCGGCGTCGACGCGGCATCGAGGAGCTGCGGCCCGCGAGCACGTGCGGCTGCGGACCCGCGTCTGCGGTAGGTTTCCGCACCATGGACGTCGTCGAGTTCACGCCCACCCGGGAGCAGTACGCCTACACGTTCGGTGGGGTCGCGCCCGCTGATGCGGATCACGCCCGGCACCGCGCTGCGGCTGTGGTCCGACGACGCGTTCGGCGGCGCGCTGCGCAGCGTCGAGGACCTGTCCAGCGCCAAGGTCGACCTGCGCTTCGTCAACCCGCAGACCGGCCCTTCTACGTCGAGGGCGCCGAGCCCGGGGACACGCTCGTGCTGCACCTCGTGGCGCTGGAGCCGGCCCGCGACTGGGGCGCCTCGGCGGCCATCCCGTTCTTCGGCGGGCATGACCGGCACCGACCGGGTCGTGACCCTGCAGGACCCGCTGCCCGACACCACCTGGATCTACGAGCTCGAGCGGGAGCGCGGCACGGTCGACCTTCGCGGCCCGGCACAGCGACCACCGGGTCGAGCTGCCGGTCGAGCCGATGCTGGGCACGGTCGGCGTCGCGCCGGCCGGCGGCGAGGTCCGCTCGTCCCTGGTGCCGGACCGGTTCGGCGGCAACATGGACAGCCCCCAGATGCGGGCCGGGTCGACCGTCTTCCTCGGCGTCAACGTCGAGGGAGCGATGTTCTCCGTCGGGGACGGCCACTACCGGCAGGGCGAGGGCGAAGCCTGCGGCACGGCCGTCGAGGGCGCCATGACGACCACGCTGATCGTCGAGCTGGTCAAGGGCGGCGCCCCCGCCTGGCCGCGGGTGGAGGACGACGGGCACCTGATGGCCATCGGCTCCAGCCGACCGCTGGAGGACTCCTGGCGGATCGGCAACGCCGAGCTCGTGCACTGGGTCGGCGAGCTCTACGGGCCTGCACCCGATGGACGCCTACCAGCTGCTGTCCCAGATCACCACGGCGCCGATCGCCAACGTGGTCGACGCCAACTACAGCGTCGTCGTCGGGGCCGCCAAGGCGCTGCTGCCCCCGGGCGACGCCTTCGGCGGGATCCACGCCGAGCTGCGGGCGCGCGCCCGCGGCCTGCTCTGACCTGCCCCTCCACGAAAGGCACCCTGATGGACCTGAAGCTCCTGGGACGACGCGTCCTGGTCACCGGCGGCACCCGGGGCATCGGCCGGGCCATCGTGGAGGCCTTCCTCGCCGAGGGTGCGGTGGTCGGCTTCTGCGCCCGCGACGCCGACGAGGTCGCCGCCACCGAGCAGGCCCTGCACGGGCGGGGCTCGGTGACCGGTGCGGTCGTCGACGTCGCCGACGGCGAGGCTCTCGCCGCCTGGGTGGACCGCGCGGCCGCGTCGTACGGCGGGCTGGACGTGGTCGTGGCCAACGTGAGCGCCCTGGGCATCCCCGACACCGAGGAGAACTGGCAGGCCAGCCTCAACGTCGACGTCATGCACACCGTGCGCCTGGTCCGCGCGGCACTGCCGCACCTGGAGACGAGCGACAACGCCTCGATCATCGCCATCTCCAGCGTCTCGGGCCGCGAGTCCGACTTCGCCTCCGGGCCCTACGGCACCGCCAAGAGCGCGATCATCGCCTACATCGGTGGGCTGGCCATGCAGCTGGCCCCGAAGGGCATCCGGGCCAACACGGTCTCGCCGGGCAACACCTACTTCGAGGGCGGCGTCTGGTCGAGCATCGAGGCCGGCGACCCCGACTTCTTCGCCACCGCCCTGGCGCTGAACCCCACGGGCCGCATGGGCACCCCGGCGGAGGTGGCCGCCCCCGTGGTGTTCCTGGCCAGCGCCGCGGCGAGCCGCATCAGCGGCACGAACCTCGTGGTGGACGGCGCGCTGACGCGGGGCGTCCAGTTCTGAGGCCTCCCCTCCCCTGATCACCAGGGGATGTCGGGTATCTGCAGCTGCCCACGGTGGACCCACCACGGGGAGCAGCAGGTTCCCATGGGCAGTGGCGTGATCCGACCCGTACGAGGTGGGGCGCGCCGCGGGTTGCCGGTGCCGCGACGAGCACTGCCCACGGAGAACTCGAGCCTCCCACGGTGGGCCCACCATGGTCAGCGGCAGAAAGCCGACATCCCCTGGTGATCACGGGGGCACCGGGGCTCGAGGGGGCGGTGTGACGGCGCGGCGACTCAGGGCGTGGCGAGCAGCCGACGCATGACGGTGATCTGCTCCGTCTGCGACGAACGGATGTCCCTCGCCAGGGCCACGGCGTCGGCGTTCTTCCCGCCGGCGATCTCCTCGTCGGCCATATCGACCGCGCCTCGGTGATGGGCCGTCATGCCGCGCAGCCACAGCCGGTCGAACGTCGCGCCGCGAGCGGCCGACAAGCGGCGCATGAAGCGCGTCGGTCATCATGCCTGGAGCCGTCGGACCCCCCGTCCATGTCATCCATGTCGTCCATGTGATCCATCTCGTCCTTGTCGGCGCCGGACGTGGACGGTACGTCGGCACCCCAGGCCCTGAGCCAGCCGGTCATGGTCCGGATCTCGGGGCCCTGGGCCGCCTCGACGGCTGCCGCAGCCGCCGGACCGGTCGGGTGGTGGTGCGGGTCCGGGCCATGGCGGCCATCGACACCGCCTGATCGTGGTGCGGGACCATGCCGGTGGCGAAGTCGACGTCCTGCTGGTCGTGCCGGGTGGAGGCCGACGACGGCGACGAGCCGTCCGTAACCTCGTGGTCGCCGCCGGAGCAGGCGGTGAGGGTGACGAGGGCCGCGGTCACGGCCGCGGCGAAGCGAGTGCGTGCGTTCATGAAAATCGTCCTGACGGGTTCGGTCGTGCCGGAAGGGGAGCGTCAGCCCCCACCGACCGCTCGCTGGGCGGAGGGTGCGGGCAGAGCTCTCCTCAGCAGCGACAGACCGACAGGAGCGTCAGGGACGGAGCTTTGGGCGGACGGCCCGCGCCGAGCACCGACCGCGACCGCACCAGGCGAGGAAGGCGCCACGCGACGCGGCGGCGGGTCGACAGCAGCAGTGCCAGCAGCAGGAGGCCCGCTCCCAGGACGGCCAGGCACATCGCCATGGCCATCGTCATCAGGTCGACCCCGCCAAGCTCGTGCACGACGGAGCGCGCCGCGTCGACGGGGGAGGCCGGCCCGTGGGACGCGATGTCGACCGGAAGGCGGTCCCCCTCGGGCACAGCCTGCGGCGCGAGGGCGACGGGGGAGCCGCTGACCTCGAGGCTCGCCGCATCCGGAGCCATCGAGTCGGACGCCGTCATCCCGGCTGCGGCACCCATCCCCGACATGGCCGCCATGTCCTGGCTGCCGTGCCCCGCGAGACCGTGCATGGCGAACAACCCGGCCAGCACCGCGAGGAGCACCGCGAACCGCGACCCCGGCCCCGGCCCCGGCCGGTACGTCGCCCGCGGAGCGGTGACCGGGCGGGCATGGACATCGCTGCCAGTCTAGGAGGGTGGATCAGCCCGCAGAAGGCTCCTCGGCCCGACGGAGCCGGCGCTCCAGCAGCACGGCCAGCCGTGGGGCCGTCGCGGGCAGGAGGCGGCTGACCCGGTCGATCAGGACGGCGTCGGAGCCGACGCGGACCCGGGAGCGGCCCTTCTCCGCGCCGTCCACCATGGTGGCCGCGGCCACGGCCGGGTCCATCCGCAGCAGCTTCTCCCGGTAGGTCCGCGCCCGGGCCTCGGCCACCGCGGTCACGGTGCCGGCGGCCCGCGCCCGCCGCAACGCCGCCTCCGAGATGTTCGTGGCCACCCCACCGGGGTGCACGACGCAGACCCGCACCGGCTGGCCCTCCAGCAGCATCTCCGAGCGCAGCGTCTCGGTGAACCCTCGGACCGCGAACTTCGACGTGCAGTAGTGCGACATCCCGGGCTGGGCGAAGTACCCGTTGAGGCTGGAGACGCTGACGACCTGGCCGTCCCCGGAGGCGATGAGGTGCGGGAGGAACGCCAGCGTGCCGTGGATGACGCCGTCGAGGTTGACCCGGAGCACCCGCTCGTAGTCCTCCCAGGTGCTGTCGGCCACCGCCGCCGCGAAGGCGATGCCCGCGTTGCTCCAGAGCTGGTGGACGACACCGAAGTGACCCCGCACGTCCTGCGCGTAGTCGTGCACGGCCTCCCGGTCGCCGACGTCGACCAGGGCGGTGTGCAGGTCGCCGGGACACAGGCGCGCCGTCTCGGCGAGGCCCTCGGCGTCCACGTCGCAGCCCGAGACGCGGGCACCGCGACGGGCCAGCTCGAGGACCAGCGCCCGCCCGATGCCGGAGCCGGCACCGGTCACCACGGCGACCCGACCCTGCACGGGGTGCCGCGTCACGAGGAGCTCCCCGCCGGCGCCTCCTGGGCCCCCTCCGCCGTACGCCCGGCCAGGCGCAGCCAGGTGTCGACCACGGTGTCGGGGTTGAGCGACATGGACTCGATGCCCTGGTCGAGCAGCCACTCGGCCAGGTCGGGGTGGTCGCTGGGGCCCTGGCCGCAGATGCCGACGTACTTGCCCGGCCTTGCGGCACGCGCCGATCGCCCGCTCGAGCATGAAGGATCACGGCGGGGTCGCGCTCGTCGAAGGAGGCGGCGACCAGGGCGGAGTCGCGGTCCAGGCCCAGGGTCAGCTGGGTCATGTCGTTGGAGCCGATGGAGAAGCCGTCGAAGTGGTCGAGGAACTCGTCGGCCAGCACGGCGTTGGAGGGCACCTCGCACATCATGATGACCTGCAGGCCGTTCTCCCCGCGGCGCAGGCCGTGCTCGGCCAGCAGCGCGATGACGCCCGTCGGCCTCGGTGAGGGTGCGCACGAAGGGGATCATCACCTTGACGTTGGTCAGCCCCATCGTGTCGCGCACGTAGCTTCAGCGCCTCGCACTCCATGGCGAAGCAGTCCACGAAGTCGGGCGAGAGGTAGCGCGAGGCGCCCCGGTACCCGATCATCGGGTTCTCCTCGTGCGGCTCGTAGAGCTCGCCGCCGACCAGGTTGGCGTACTCGTTGGACTTGAAGTCGCTCATCCGCACGATGACCGGGTGCGGCGCGAAGGCCGCGGCGATCATCGAGACACCCTCGGCCACCCGCTGCACGAAGTAGTCCCGCGGGCTGGCGTAGGCGGCGATCGGTCGCGCTGATCTCGCTCCTCAGCGGCTCGTCGAGGGTGTCGAGCTCCAGCAGCGCCTTGGGGTGGATGCCGATCTGCCGGTTGATGATGAACTCCAGCCGGGCCAGGCCGACGCCGGCGTTGGGCAGCCGGGAGAAGGCGAAGGCCTGCTCGGGCGTGCCGACGTTCATCATGATCTTGGTGCCGATCTCGGGCATCTGCGTCGATCTCGGTCTCGGCTCGACCGTGAAGTCCAGCATCGCCGTCGTAGACGAAGCCGGTGTCGCCCTCGGCGCAGGAGACCGTCACCGACCGGCCGTCGGCCAGCTCCCTGGTGGCGCTGCCGGTGCCGACGACGGCGGGGATGCCGAGCTCGCGGGCGATGATCGCGGCGTGGCAGGTCCGGCCGCCGCGGTTGGTGACGATGGCCGAGGCCCGCTTCATGATCGGCTCCCAGTCCGGGTCGGTCATGTCGGCGACCAGCACGTCGCCCGGGCTGAAGTCGTGCATCTCCTCGATGCTGCGCAGCACCCGCACCGGTGCCGGCGCCGATCTTCTGACCGATGGCCCGGCCCTCCACCACGACCTCCCCGCGCGCGTCCATGCGGAACCGCTCCTGGGCACCGCTGACCCGCGACTGCACCGTCTCGGGCCGGGCCTGCAGCACGTAGAGCTGGCCGTCGACGCCGTCCTTGCCCCACTCGATGTCCATCGGCCGGCCGTAGTGCTCCTCGATGGTCAGCGCGTGCCGGGCGAGCTCCTCGACCTCCTCGTCGGTGAGGCTGAGCAGCGGTCGCTCCTCCTCGCTGGTGTCCACGAACTCGGTGGTGCGGCCCACGGTGGGGTCCTCGGTGTAGACCATCTTGGTGGCCTTGGATCCCACGCCCCGCTTGAGGATGGCGGGTCGGCCGGCGCGCAGGGCCGGCTTGTAGACGTAGAACTCGTCGGGGTTCACCGCACCCTGCACCACCGCCTCGCCCAGCCCGTACGACGAGGTGATGAAGACCGCGTCGGTGAAGCCGGACTCGGTGTCCATCGTGAACATGACCCCGGAGGCGCCGACGTCGGAGCGCACCATCTGCTGCACCCCTGCGGAGAGAGCGACGGCGTCGTGGTCGAAGTCGTGGTGCACCCGGTACGCGATCGCGCGGTCGTTGTAGAGGGAGGCGAACACCTCCCGGATGGCGTGCAGCACCGAGTCGATCCCGCGCACGTTGAGGAACGTCTCCTGCTGCCCGGCGAACGACGCGTCCGGGAGGTCCTCGGCCGTGGCGGAGGAGCGCACCGCGAACGACCGCTCGGCGTCCCCGTCGACCAGCCGCTCGTAGGCGGCGCGGATGTCCTGCTCCAGCTCGGGCGGGAAGGGCTGCTCGACGACCGTCTCCCGGATGGCCCGTCCGACCTCGGCCAGCCGGCGTACGTCGTCGGTGTCGAGCCCGGCGAGGTCACTGCTGATCCGCTCGGCCAGACCGGTCTCGCCGATGAAGCGGCGGAAGGCGTCCGCTGTCGTGGCGAACCCGTCGGGCACCCGTACGCCGAGCGAGGCGAGGTTGCCCACCATCTCCCCCAGGGACGCGTTCTTGCCGCCGACCTGCTCGAGGTCCTTGAGGCCGATGTCTTCGAACCAGCGGACGTTGTCGGTCATGGCGGAGCTCCTCGTGCGGTGCGTCGTGCGGTGGGTCGTGCGGGGGTCAGGCGGTGGGCGGGGTGGCCCTGAGCGTCTGCAGGATGATGGTGGACATCTCCTCCACCGACTTGGTCGAGGAGTCGATGACGGTGAGGCCGTTCGCGGCGTACATGGCCTGGGCCCGGCGCAGCTCGAAGGTGCACTGCTCCAGCGAGGCGTAGCGCGACCCGGACCGGCGCTCGTTGCGCACCGCGGACAGCCGCGAGGCCGAGGTCAGCAGCCCGAAGCAGCGGCGTCCCAGCTCGGCCACCGGCCGTGGGAGCGCGTCGTCGCTGGTGAAGTCCTCGTCGACGAGCGGGTAGTTGGCGACGAACAGGCCGTGCTGCAGCGCCAGGTACATCGAGGTCGGCGTCTTGCCGCAGCGCGACGGCGCCAGGAGCACGACGTCGGCCTTGTCCAACGCCCGCAGGCTCTGGCCGTCGTCGTGCTCGATGGCGTACTCCACCGCCTGCATCCGGGCGTTGTAGCGCTTGACGTCGCCGAGGCCGTGCAGCCGGGCGGCGGCCCGGACGCCGCGGCTCTGCAGGATGGACTCCACCTTCTGCATGTGTAGGTCGAAGAAGTCGACGACCGGGCAGCGGGTGCGCTGCAGCTCCAGACGGACGGCGTCGTCGGCGGCGGTGGTGAACACCAGGGGGGTCGGGCCGCCCGCGTCGAGGACGGCGTCGAGCCGGGCCACCACGTCCCGGGCCTCCTCTGCGGAGGAGATGAACGGCACGACCGTGCGCTCGAAGCGGAGGTCGGGGAACTGGATGAGCAACGCGTTGCCCATCGTCTCCGCACTGATCCCGGTGCTGTCGGAGAGGAAGAAGACCGGCACCGCCGTGCCCGAGGCCGTCATGTCGTCCACGTCGCCCAAGTCGTCCAGGTCGACCACGTCGCGACCCCGCTCTCTCGCTGGCCGGGCCGGGTGGCCCTGCCGGGCTCCGAGGCTAGTGGACCAGACACCAGAAAACCTTCGATGGCCCCCTGTTTACAGCGTAAGTCGCCGGGTACGTCGCATGCATCGGGCCGGGGTAGACACCATCACGCCTGATCCGGCCGGACCATCCGTCCGGGCACCACCTGCTACGAAGGAGCACACATGGTCAGCACCCAGGAGATCCGCACCCTGCTCGAGAGCAACGACGCCACGGTCGTCGGCGAGGACGGCAGCAAGATCGGGAAGGTCGGACAGGTCTTCCTCGACGACCAGACCTCGGAGCCGGAGTGGGTCACGGTCAAGACCGGCATCTTCGGCAACGCCGAGAGCTTCGTGCCGCTGCAGCGGGCCAGCATCGAGGGCAGCACCGTACGGGTGCCCTTCGACAAGAGCACCATCAAGGACGCCCCGCGCGTGGACGACTCCGAGGGCCACCTCGACGAGGCCGAGGAGCAGGAGCTCTACCGCTACTACGGCATGCAGATGTCGACCACCGACCTCGGAGCACATCTCCGACACCACGTCCGGCACGGGCCGCGACACCGACAGCGCCTACCTGGCCGACACGGGTCGCACCGGCACCCAGGACGACGTCACCGGCGGCATGACCGGCGGCGAGCGCACCACCGACACGACGCCGACACCGCGGGCACGGTCGGTCGCGACACCTCCGGCCCGACCACCGACGACGCGATGACGCGCTCCGAGGAGCGGCTCAACGTCGGCACCGAGACGCGTCCAGACCGGCAAGGCCCGGCTGCGCAAGTACGTCGTGACCGAGAACGTCACGCAGACCGTCCCGGTCAGCCACGAGGAGGTCCGCATCGAGCGCGAGCCGATCACGGACGCCAACCGCGGCGACGCCCTGTCCGGTGGCGACATCACCTCCGAGGAGCACGAGGTCGACCTGTCCGAGGAGCGCGTGGTCGTCGACAAGGAGACCGTGCCGGTCGAGCGGGTCCGCATGGACACCGAGACGGTGACCGAGGACCAGAGGTCAACGAGGAGGTCCGCAAGGAGCAGATCGACACCGAGGGCCTGGACCGCGGCACGGACGGCACCGCCGACCGCCGCTGACCCACCCGCTCGTCCGCAGAGGTCCCGGTCACCCAGCCGGGGACCTCTGCTCTCCCCGCTGGTCGAGGCGCGAGCGAAGCGAGCCTCGAGACCTCACCACCCGAAACACCCACCCCTTCCCCAGGAGCACCGTGAGCACCGACGCAGGATCCACCCCCACCCGGGAGCGACCGGCTCGACGGCCGGTTCCAGCCGCGGCCGTGCGCAGCCGGACCGCGAGGTCGTCGCCCGCCAGAAGGAGGAGCACGGCGGCGTCAAGATCGGCTCCGCCTTCTTCGGCTTCCTCACCGCCACCGGCGTCGGCGTGCTGCTGACCGCCCTGCTGGCCGCGGCAGGCACCGCGGTCGGGCTGGCCTCGGACACCAAGCCGGGCCAGGCCGTCTCGGACGCCACCAGCAACGCCTCCACCATCGGCATCGTCGGCGGCATCGTGCTGCTGGTCATCCTGTTCATCGCCTACTACTGCGGCGGGTACGTCGCCTGCGCGGATGGCCCGCTTCAACGGCATCAAGCAGGGCATCGCCGTGTGGGTGTGGGCCCTGGTCGTCGCGATCGTCGTCGCCGTCCTCGGCGCGGTGGCCGGCAGCAAGTACAACATCCTGTCCCAGCTCAACAGCTTCCCGCGCATCCCCGTCAAGGAGGGCGACCTGACCACCGGCGGCATCATCGCCGCCGTGGCCGTCGTGGTCGCCAGCCTGCTCGGCGCGATCCTGGGCGGCCTGGCCGGCATGCGGTTCCACCGCAAGGTCGACCGCACCGGCCTCGGCGCCTGACCGTCCTCCCGAACCGTCGCGCCCACCCGGCGCGACACTCAACCGAACGGAGTCCCACCATGCAGATCGACAAGTCGCAGATCCTCGAGATGCTCACCTCCCGCGGTGACGACGCCAAGGCGCAGCAGGCGAAGGACGAGCTGCCCGAGAAGGTCGACACCGACCAGCACGCCGACCTGCTCGGCAAGCTCGGCCTCGACCCGCAGGACCTCATCGGCAAGCTCGGCGGCCTGGGCAAGCTCGGCGGCCTCGGTGGTCTCGGCGGCTGATCCCGCCGTACGACCGCCTACGACGGCCCGCCACCGCACCCGGTGGCGGGCCGTCGTACGCCCGGCCCTGACCCGCGCCCGGAACATCCCGCCCCCGCCCGGCGTTGGGCCGGGCATGACCACCACACCTGACCAGATCGTCTACACCGCCCGCGCGACCGTGACCGGCGGCCGTCGTGGACGGGCCACGTCCGAGGACGGCATCCTCGACCTCTCGCTGACCGCCCCCAAGGAGATGGGCGGCCCCGGCACCGGCACCAACCCGGAGCAGCTGTTCGCCGTCGGGTACGGCGCCTGCTTCCAGGGTGCGCTCGGCCTGGTGGCGAAGAAGCACGACGTCGACGCCTCCGCGTCCGTGCTGGACATCGCCATCGGCTTCGGACCCGAGGGCGACTCCTACGCCATCACCGCCGACATCACCGTCACCATCCCCGGGGTCGACGACGCCACCGCTCAGCAGCTCGTCGAGGCCGCCCACGAGGTGTGCCCCTACTCCAAGGCCACCCGCGGCAACGTGCCCGTCACCCTGACCGGCAAGGGCGCCTGAGCCCGACGCACCGCTTCGACGACGGGTCCGGTCGCAAGGCCGGGCCCGTCGTGCGTGCGCGGGTGGACGGTGTGCTTCAGGCGCGCTCGATGGCGAAGGCCACGATGAAGCCGACCGTCGCCACCAACCCGGCGAACCAGTGCTCGCTCGCGAACGCCTCCGGGATCATCGTGTCGGCCACCATGGCCAGGATGGCCCCGGCCGCGACGGCGGTGATGACCGCGACCGTCTCCGGCGGGGCGCCGTCCAGGAGCAGCACCCCGAGCAGGCCCGCCGTCCCGCTGAGGACCGCGATGCCCACCCACACGCCGAAGACGTAGCGGGCGGTACGGCCGCCGGCCTTCATCCCGGCCGCGCTGGAGAGTCCCTCGGGCAGGTTGGAGATGAAGATCGCCGCCAGCACGGGCACGCCCACGCCACCCCCGCCGAGCAGGGACAGCCCCAGCACCACGGACTCCGGCACCCCGTCCAGCAGCGCACCGATCGCGATGGCGGCCCCGCTGCCCTCCTGCTCCCCCTCGGACGGCTGATGCGTGCCGGACCGCTTGCGGTGCCGGGCACCGCGCCGGGACAGGGCGACGTTCGCGGCGACGTAGACCACGGCCCCGCCGAGGAAGCCGGCGATCGTGGCCGCCAGCCCGCCGGTGGTCTCGGCCTCGTCGACCAGGTCGAAGGCGAGCGCCGAGATGAGCACGCCGGCACCGAACGCCATGATGCCGGCGATGACCTGCTGGGGCACGCGGACGAACCAGGCGACCAGCGCCCCGAGGACGAGGGCGCCACCGGCCACCAGTCCCCATCCCCCGGCCTGCAGTGCTGTCGACATCCTCGCCGCCTCTCGGTGGTGGCGGTGCCACGCTGCCACCGGCCCTGCGCCTCTTGCCCGGAGTTTGCCAGGGGCATGCATGGGAACGGCGCGCCATGAGTTCGGTGCCCGACCCCGCCACCCACCACGGTGAGGACGACGAGATCAGCCTCGTCGTCATCACCCGCGACCGGTGGTCCTCGTTGCGCGAGTCCCTGCCCCGGCACGAGCACCGGGTGGTGCTGGTCGACAACGGTTCCCGGGACGGCACCCCGGGACTGGTGCGCCGGCACTTCCCCGAGGTGCAGGTCGTCGAGCTCGCCGAGAACCGGGGCGCGGTGGCCCGCAGCATCGGCGTGGAGCGCGCCCGGACGCCGTACGTCGCCTTCGCCGACGACGACTCGTGGTGGGCACCGGGTGCCCTGCGGCAGGCGAGGTCGGTGTTCGAGGCCCACCCACGGCTCGGGCTGCTGGCCGCGACGACCCTGGTGGGACCGGAGCAGCGACAGGACCCCATCTGCCGGCTGATGGCCTCCTCCCCCCTCGGCCGCGACGACGACCTGCCGGGCCCGTCGGTGCTGGGGTTCCTGGCCTGCGCGGCCGTCGTACGGCGATCCGCGTTCCTGGAGGCGGGTGGGTTCGACGAGGTCGTGTTCTTCGGCGGGGAGGAGGAGCGGCTGGCCCTCGACCTCGCGGCCCTGGGGTGGGGCCTGGCCCACGTGGACTCGGTCGTCTCGCACCACCACCCCTCCCCCCGGCGGGACGACCGGGAGCGGGAGGCGCTGCTGGTCCGGGCTCGGCTCCTGACCGCTCTCCTGCGGCGGCCCGGCCGCGCCGTGGCCGCCGAGGTGGTCGCCGCTCTGCGCGGTGGACCGTCCGGACGGGCCGGACTGCGCGCCGCCGCCACGTCCCTGCCGCAGGCCCTCGCGCGCCGCCGCACGCTGCCGCCGCCGGTCGAGGCCGCCCGGCGGATGCTCGACCGGCCGGTTCCGCCGCGGGAGCGGGTGGCTGCCGGTGCCTGAGGAGCGCGTCAGCGTCGTCGTCATCACGCACGACCGTCGCGAGGAGCTGCACCGCAGCCTTTCGCTGCTCGAGGCGCTGCCGGAGCGGCCACCGGTGGTCGTGGTCGACAACGGCTCGTCGGACGGCACGGCCGAGATGGTCCTGCGCGACCACCCGGACGTGGTGCTGTTCGAGGCCGAGGACAACCTCGGGGCGGTGGGGCGCAACGTCGGGGTGATGATGACCTCGACGCCCTACGTCGCGTTCTGCGACGACGACACCTGGTACGAACCGGGGGCCCTGGCCACCGCTGTGCAGCTCCTCGACGCCCACCCCAGCCTGGCCGTCGTGACCGGGAGCATCATCGTGGAGCCCCGCGGGACCCTGGACGCGATCTGCGAGGAGATGGCGGCGAGCCCGCTGCCGCAGCCACCGGGCCTGCCGGGGCACTCGCTGCTGAGCTTCCTGGCCGGGGTCTCGACCGTACGCCGGGACGCGTTCGTGCAGGCGGGTGGCTTCTCGGCCCGGCTGTGGCTGGGCGGCGAGGAGGAGCTGCTGGCCTCCGACCTCGTGCGGCACGGCTGGCACCTGGCCTACGTGCCGGAGGTCGTCGCGCACCACCACGCGTCCGTACTGCGTGACGCCCACCTGCGACGGCGGCACGGCATCCGCAACACCCTGTGGTTCACCTGGCTGCGCCGTCCCCTGCGCAGCGCGCTGCGTCGCACGGTCCGGCTGCTGCGGGGACTGCCCCGCGACCGGGTGACGGCCCACGCCCTGCTCGAGGCGGCCGGCGGAATCCCCTGGGTGCTGCGCGAGCGCGACCCCGTGCCGCCCGGGGTGGAGGCGGGCTACCAGCTGCTGGAGACCTCTCAGCTCACCAGCAAGGCCCGCCGCTACGTCTCCTGACTCCCCCGCCGGTCGAGTCGCACCCCCACCCGCCGGTCGAGGTGCGAGCGAAGTGAGCCTCGAGACCCCCTCCCGTCATACGCTTATACCCCCAGGGGGTATGATGGCACCATGAGCACCACAGGCGGCCACCACGGTCTTCACGACACGCACGACGACCACCGACCCGACCCTGCTCGTACCACCACCGCCACTGACCCCGTCTGCGGCATGCAGGTCGACCCCACCGCCGCCGGACCGACCGTCCAGCACGACGGCGAGACGTACCACTTCTGCTCCACCGGTTGCCAGCAGACGTTCGCCGCCGACCCCGACGCGCAGCTCCACGCGCAGCCGTCGGACGCGACCGCCGCCCAGGCTCACGCCGGTGTCGAGCACACCTGCCCCATGCACCCCGAGGTCCGGCAGATGGGCCCCGGCTCGTGCCCGATCTGCGGGATGGCCCTGGAGCCGGTCATGATGACCGCCGACGCCGGCCCCAACCCGGAGCTGGCCGACATGACCCGCCGCCTCTGGATCGCGGCCGCGCTGGCCCTGCCCGTCGTCCTGCTGGAGATGGGGTCGCACCTCCTGCCCGCCGTACGGGACGCGGTCCCGCAGGCGGCGAGCACCTGGGCCCAGCTGGTCCTCGCGACGCCGGTGGTGTGGTGGGCCGGTTGGCCGTTCTTCGTCCGCGGCTGGGCGTCGGTGCGCCACCGCAGCCTCAACATGTTCACCCTGATCGCCATGGGCACCGGGGTGGCCTGGCTCTACAGCGTCGTCGCCACCGTGGCGCCAGGCATCTTCCCGGGCTCGTTCCGGTCCGGCGCCACAGGCATGGCGGACGGCATGGCGGCCAGCGGCGCCGGCAGCGTGGACGTGTACTTCGAGGCGGCCGCCGTCATCACCGTGCTGGTGCTCGTGGGACAGGTGCTGGAGCTCCGCGCCCGGGAGGCCACCTCCGGCGCCATCAAGGCGCTCCTCGACCTGGCACCGAAGACCGCTCGCCGTGTCCGTGCCGCCGACGACCACGGAGCCGACTCGCCGTCGGGCGACGAGGAGGTCGCACTGGAGAGCATCGTCATCGGCGACCTGCTGCGGGTGAGGCCCGGGGAGAAGGTCCCGGTCGACGGCACGGTCGTGGACGGCCGCTCCACGGTGGACGAGTCCCTGGTCACCGGCGAGTCGATGCCGGTCGCACGGGCTGCGGGCGACCCCGTCATCGGTGGCACGCTGAACCAGACCGGGTCCCTGGTCGTCCGCGCCGAGAAGGTCGGCCTGGACACCATGCTCGCGCGCATCGTCGCCATGGTCGCCGAGGCCCAGCGCTCCCGCGCTCCGATCCAGCGCGCCGTCGACCGCGTCTCGGCCTTCTTCGTCCCCGCCGTCATCGGAGCCGCCGTCCTGGCTTTCGCGGTCTGGGCCCTGGTCGGTCCGGACCCGAAGCTGCCGCACGCCCTGGTCGTGGCCGTCTCGGTCCTCATCATCGCCTGCCCGTGCGCCCTCGGGCTGGCCACGCCGATGTCGATCATGGTGGGCGTCGGGCGTGGCGCCGGGCAGGGGGTGCTCATCAAGAACGCCGAGGCGCTCGAGGTGATGGAGAAGGTGGACACCGTGGTGGTCGACAAGACCGGCACCCTCACCGAGGGACGCCCTTCGGTCACCGACATCGCCCTGCCCCACGGCGGTCCCTGGACGGAGGACGACGTGCTGCGGCTCGCCGCCGGGGTCGAGCGCGCCTCCGACCACCCCCTGGCCCACGCCGTCGTGGCGGCCGCCGTGGAGCGTGGCATCGCGATCACGGACGTCACCGACTTCGACTCACCGGTCGGGCGCGGAGCCGTCGGCATGGTCGAGGGCCACCGGATCGCGATCGGCAGCGCCGCGTTCCTCACCGAGGGTGGCATCGAGGTATCCCCCTTGGCGGCTCGCGCCGACGGCCTCCGCGGCGAAGGCGCGACCGTCGTCCTCGTCGGCGTCGACGGCCGGCTCGCCGGCGCCCTGGCGATCGCCGACCCGGTCAAGGACACGACGCCTCAGGCCCTGGCCGACCTGCGCGCCGACGGCGTGGACGTGGTGATGCTGACCGGGGACAACCGGGTGACCGCCGAGGCTGTGGCCGGCCGGCTCGGCATCAGCCGGGTCGAGGCCGAGGTGATGCCAGACCAGAAGGCTGCCGTGGTCGAACGACTCCGCTCCCAGGGCCGCGTCGTGGCCTTCGCCGGCGACGGGGTCAACGACGCTCCCGCCCTGGCCGCCGCCCACGTCGGCCTGGCCATGTCCTCGGGCACCGACGTGGCCATCGAGTCCGCCGGCGTCACGCTGCTGCGCGGAGACCTCCGAGGCATCGCACTGGCCCGGCGGCTCTCCCACGCGACCATGTCGAACGTCCGGACCAGCCTCGTCTTCGCGTTCGTCTACAACGCCGCCGGCATCCCCCTCGCCGCGGGCGTGCTCTACCCCGCGTTCGGGTGGCTGCTCTCCCCGATCGTCGCGGCCGCGGCGATGGCGCTGTCGTCGGTCTCGGTCATCCTCAACGCCCTGCGGCTGCGCACCCAGAAGCTGGGGTGACCCGGCCGCCTCGGCGCCTTCGCCACGCGGATGGGGATCGGCTGCGTGCAGGCGGCATACTTCCGTCCAGCGGGCGGGGTCCTTGGTCGGGAGTACGACGGACGAGGTTCTCGGCCCTGGGGCCTCTAGCTCAACTGGCAGAGCAGCGGACTTTAATCCGCGGGTTGTGGGTTCGATCCCCACGGGGCCCACAAACACCCAGGTCAGCAACCGTGCACCGCCGCAACGTCGCAAAGGCCCACGTGTTGTGACGAATGTTGTGACACTGACTGGCGGTCATTGGTCGGCTCCGTCTACCAGGGCGGACCGCGACCGGTCGGGGTGGTACGCCTCGATGGCAGCCAGGTTGCCGGCGTTGCCGCCCGTCGGCCCAGGCAGACGTCCCTTGCCATCAAGAACCGTGAGTGCCCCCGCTGATGGCCATCAGCCGGGCGATCGGGCCAACTGGTCAAGCATCTGTCGTCCCTGTCCTGCGGTGTACGTGCAGCCGCCCAGCTGTCGGGTGGGGCCGTGCGCGAGCAGCGGGCGTCGTACCGCGCAGCGACGTGGAACACATGGTTGTCGGCGGTGCCGCCCTGAACAACGAACCGGAAGCACCGTCATCCAAGAGACCCGGTTCTCGAGGCCTTGCCTCCCTAACGGCCAGCCACCTGATTCGAACGAGCCGACTGTGCGCTGCTACCCACGGTGTTGATCGCCTCAGCTGTGAACCGGTAATCGCCGGCTTGCGGCAGCGTCATGGACAGCGATCTGGCGGTTGCCGGCTGAACGGTGGAGGTGGTGGTACTGAGAACAGTTCCCGTCGAGCTCATCCGCAACGCTCTGATCCGGTATCCGGTGACCGGCGACCCGCCGTTCGACGTCGGCGGGCTCCACGCTGCAGTGGCGGTGATCGACCCGCCGGAGACGCCGGCCGTTGCTGTCCCGATCACCGGCGGTCCAGGGACTACCGCGGCGACCACTCGAACGGACGCACCCGTGCCAGTCCCCACCGCGTTGATCGCCGACACCGTAAGCGTGTAGGTGGAGCCAGGCGTCAACTGGGTGAAGGTCTGCGTCCGAGCGGTCGCTGACACGGTCGTGGACCACGGAACTCCTCCGGCGAGGGTGCCAGCGTCGCGCTCCACACGGTATCCCGTGATAAGTGCTCCGCCGGTCTGGCTCGGCGGTGCCCACGTCAGGGTCTCGCTGCTTGAAGAGACGGCCTTACCAGAGACGCTTACCGGTGCCCCCGGCGCCTGTGCGACGGGTGTCACCGACATTGTTGCTGCGGGACCAGTGCCTTGAGAGTTGATCGCCGAAACCGACAGCTTGTAGGTGACTCCGGTGGTCAGCTGCGTGAACAACTGCGACCGGTTGGTCGCGGCCACGGTGCTCGACCAGGCGACGCCACCAGCAGACCCTCCGTCATGAGCGACGCGATATCCCGTGATCGCGGACCCGCCGACGCTTGCGGGAGCCGCCCACGTGAGGGTCGCGGAGGTGGCGGAGGTGGCTGCCCCCACCAGACTGGTCGGAACTGTCGGCACGGCGGCCGCAGGAACCGTCACCGCCACTGTGGCGGCGGGACCGATACCTCGAGCGTTGACGGCAGACACCGACAGCGTGTAGGTCGACCCAGGTGACAGGACGGTGAACGTCTGAGATCGTGCTGTCGCCGCGACCGTCCTCGACCAACCCGCCGCACCGGCGGTGCCACCGTCACGCGAGACAAGGTAGCCGGTGATGGGCGAACCTCCGTCGCTGACAGGTGGCGCCCAGGTGAGGGCCGCAGTAGTTGGAGAGGCTCCGACCCCGGCCACGTCGGTCGGCTGTCCGGCTACGCCTCCCTGCCCGGTGTTGACCGTAACCGTGGCGCCAGCAGCGCTGACCGCCCCCGCGGAGATCACGACGCCTTCAGGGCTGGTCCAGGACTGGCCGCTGCGCAGCGTGGAGGTGGCCTCGTTGATCCCGTCGCTTGGTCGGACGTCGATCAGACTCGCGCCGCTGTCGGGGCTGCCGGACCCGGGGCCCGACACATGGATCAGCACACCGTCGGTGCCGCTAGAGGGTAGGAGCGAGTCGAAGTCGGTCGCTTGGCGATACTCGATCCAGAACGTCGCACCGCTGCTGGTCGTGACAACCGCAGCGTGCGGGGTCAGGCCGTCGGCTGCCATCGGCGACAGTGTCGTGGTTCCACCGGCACTGAGATCGACTGCACGGCCACTCATCCAGCCAAGCAGCGACTTCTGGGATGCGTTGAAGTGTCCGACGTAGCCAGATGAACCCATGGCGTCGTACAGGTCGCCGTAGTCACTGAACGCGCACGAGCCGGTGGTTCCACCGGTCGAGCACATGTAGGAGTGGCTGTGCCACAGACCATAGTTGTGGCCTTGCTCGTGAACTGACACGCGACGATCCATGTAGCCGTTCAACCAAGTGCCCGAAGCGCCGACGTAAGCCCAACCGGCAAAACCTGCCGCATCGCCAGCGCAATACGGGAAGTAGAGAACGAAATTGTCGTATGACGTGACGTCGTACCCGGCCGCGACTGCAGCCGACTTTGCCTGGGCCATCAACTGATTGTTGTCGGCATAACAACCTGACGTCGGGCCAGCAATGTTCAACCAGGGCGTCACATCGCCTGTCTGACCGAGGGCCGAATATGAAGCATCGCGATACCAACTGTTCGTGTCACTGAACATCTGGCTCTGCGCCGTGGCTTGGGTCATGCTGTCCGGAGACGTCCACGTCGCCAGCATGACCAGGACTCGAGTGGTGCCGCTGTCCGGCAGGCCAGCGACGGTTCCGGACTGCGAGATGGAGGTCGGTGTGAAGTCGTTGCCGACAACGGTTCCGGTCGCGACGACTCGGGTGTTGTCGTGGAAACGCTTGGTGCCGTGCAGAACGTAGGTCTTTTCGCCCACCACGAGGTCCTGACGGTAGAGATCCTCGGAACTGCCTTTGAAGGCGCGCGGGTTCTTCGCATGATCGACCGTGTCCGCCGCCAGTGTGCGAACGACGCCGTTCAACGTTTCTTGAGTGGTTGACGCGGATGACGCCGGGGTTGCCGCCGCGAAAGTTGCGGCCCCTAAGGCAAGGACAAGAGAAATCGCGGCCGACAGGCGAGACTTCATTCTGGACTGCTTTCTATTTGATGCCGAAAGTTCATACGGTGAGGCGGCATACCGAAACCTGTCAGCTGACGTCCCCGCGCACGTAGCCGTCCCCGAAATTCCTGCCCGTCCTCAGACGCACTCGGCCGTGACTGAGGCTAGGGCGGACTGAAGTCGACCCAGACCCACTGTCCGCTGACGCTATGCCGCACCTCGAGAGCCTGCCCATGGCTCAATCGGGCTACTGACCTGGCTAAATCAGACGTACCCGTCCGTTGCCTTTACTCCTTCCCACTGCTCGGTCCCATCAGGAGTGCCGGAGCGCCACTGTCAGCATTCAGCCGCGGAGCGATGCCGGTGCAGCGTGGCGTCCTCGTCCTCGTCGCCAACTGCACCTTCGCGGTAGTTCAGTTCGACGGCGTCCTCCGACGTGAAGCGTCAGGACAAGACCGAAGGCGGCAGGCAGAGCTCGCTCATCCGAACCCACTACGAGTGCGCTGGTGCAGCTTTTGCTTTTCTAAGCCTTAGCTCCCCTCGCGGCTCGCCCACCCCACGGCGTCCACCTGGAAGTCGACTGCACGGGCGGGCCCGCCCGACGACGCCCGCACGCTGACCTCGAGCCGCCGCACGGTGCTCCCTGCCGGGACCCGCACGTGCAGCCGGTCCCAGGGCAGGAAGCCCACCAGGCTGGGCACCTGCGTGACCGTGCGGGTGAAGCGGCGGCCGCCGACCACGGCGGTCAGCCGGGCGTCGAAGGTCTCGCCGGAGGCGATGGTCGGCGTGGTGACGTAGGCGAAGACGGAGCGGGCACGGGCCGGCAGGGCCACCCGCCGGTCCAGGACGACGGTCCGCCAGTGGCGGGGCGAGGCCACCGCGGAGGTCACCCGAAGGGTCCGCCGTCCCTGGTACGCCGCGGGGGTGCTGGCCCGGGCGGAGGCGACGGCGTCCACGTCGCGGCCCGGCTTCCACGCGGAGGCGGTGCCCTCGAAGCCGGGTGCGGCACCGGCAGCGAGCAGAGCGGAGCGGGCCCCGCCGATGGGTCGCGCCGACCACCCCGTCGTGCGGGCGATGACGGTGCGGAGGTGGCGCGCCACCGCGAGGTGGCCGGTCACGGTGGGGTGCAGCCCGTCGGTGTAGCGCAGGTGCCGCACCCAGCCGGTCGTGTCGACGTACACCGTCCGCGGGCGGTCGACCGCTCGCACGGCCGCCCGGATCCGGGACTGGGCGTACCCGCCGAAGGGGCGCAGCGCGAAGATCCAGGCCCGGGGCCAGCGTCGGTGGATGTCGCGCAGCAGCTGCTCGTACGCGGGCTCGAAGCCGGCCAGGGAGTCGTTGAGCGCGTCGTTCGTGCCCTGGTTGAGCACGACGGCCCGCGGCGTCCAGGTCCTGCTGACCGGTGAGCCGGCGTAGTTCAGCCCCAGCGACTCCGAGGCCACCGGGACGCCGCCACCGCCGGGGACGGTGAGGCCCTGCGCCCCGAAGCCGGTCTGGCGGAAGTCGCCGCCGAAGGCCTGGCCGACCAGCCACGCGTAGTCCTTGGTCGCGTCGGAACCGCGGACACCGATGTTGGGGCCGACCGCCCGCACGCCCTGGGTGATGGAGTCCCCGAGGAACTCCAGGCGCGGTCCCTCGGGGGACGGCGTCCCGCAGGGCGTGCCCGGAGGCGGACAGCCGGAAGCCCACCAGCCGGAGGGCGGAGGCGAAGGGAGGCGTCCACCGGTTGCCGCGCTCGTCGACGTCCTTGACCGCGAGCTGGACGCGGTGCCGGCCGGGAGCCAACGCGCGGGGGGTCAGGTCGATGCGGTCACCGGTGACCGTGTGCACGCTGCGGCGGCCGTCCACCCACGCGTACACCTGGGGCGGCAGGCTGATGCCGTCCTGGTCGAGGACCACCGTGAGCCGGGTGCCGGTGAAGCGGAGCAGGGCCCGGGACCCGGAGTTGACGGTCGTGGCCACGCCGCCGGTGCGGTCCCACCGGCCGAGCAGCCTCACCCGGGAGCCGGCCGCGCTCACCAACGGCCCCGGCGCAGCGGCCGCCGTGAAGAGCGACGGCGAGGCGGACGGCGCAGCCACCGAAGGCGGGGAACCGGGCAGCAGGGTGGTCAGCAGCGCGACGGTCGAGACGGCCACGGCATGACGAGGGGCGGTGCGCACAACAGGTCTCCTCCCGAGAGGACCGGACGGGGCAGCCCAGCGACCATAGGCCGATCCGGACGGCGGTGACCACCCCTCGGGCCCAGGAGATCAGGACCGCAGGGCCGTCCGGGTGGTCTCGTCGGCGGGGACGAACGTCTCCAGGTGCAGCCCGTCCAGGACGCTGTCGTGCGGGGTCTCGAGCTGCGCCGCGACGGTGAAGAAGCGCAGCACCCCCTGGTCGGTCTCCAGCTCCAGGGCCAGCACGGGGGCGCTGCTCGGCCGGATCGGCGTCACCGCCGGGTCGACGTACCCGGCCAGCTCGGTCGCCAGCTCGCGCAGCCGCGGGTCGTGCGTGTGCGAGGCCCGGGCCTCGACCTGGCGCAGCAGGTGGTCCGACCAGGCGTCGAGGTTGCGGATCCGGGGCGCCAGGCCGCCGGGATGCAGGCTCACCCGCAGTGCGTTGACCGGTGGCTCGAGCAGGGCCGGGTCGCAGCCCACGAGCAGCCGGGCCGCGGCCTGGTTGGTGTCCACCACGTCCCAGCAGGAGTCCAGCAGCAGCGCGGGGTACGGCTCGTGCGCGTCGAGCAGGTCCCGCAGCCCGCGCATCACCACCTCCGTGGACGCCGGGCTCAGGGACTGCCGCTCGAAGCGGGGCGCGAAGCCGCCGGCCAGGAGCAGCCGGTCCCGTTCCCGCAGCGGTACGTCGAGGTGGTCGGCCAGCCGCAGGATCATCTCCGCCGTGGGCCGGGACCGCCCGTTCTCCACGAAGCTCAGATGTCGCGTGCTGATCCCCGCGCTCGCGGCCAGCTCGAGCTGGCTGAGCCGACGCCGCTGCCGCCACAGCCGCAGCAGCCCCCCGGCGGCACCGGGCTCGGGGGCCGCCCCCGTGGCGGTCACGACGGGACCGGCTCGGCGACCGCCCGACGCAGCACGTCCTCCACCTCGGCCCGGTGGGTGACGTAGATCCCGTGCCCGGCGTCCTCGTGCACCTGCAGCTCGACGTGCGGCAGCAGGGCTGCCGCCGGCCGGCCGCAGGAGTCCAGCGGGGTGCTCTGGTCCAGGGCACCGTGCACGATCTGCACCGGTACGTCGACGGTCGCGAAGTCGCGACGCAGGTCGGTGGTCAGCATCGTGCGCATGCACGCCACCTGCACGGCCAGCGGCGTGGCCAGGCACTGCCGCAGCGTCAGCTCGACCGTCGCCGGAGAGGTCCGGTCGGCCTGCTCGGGCAGGGCGAAGTAGGCGTCGCGCTGGCGGTCGAACCAGTGGGCGCGGTCGTGGGCCAGCCCGTCGAGCGCGGCCTGCACCTGCTCGGGGGTCACGCCGGCGGGGTTGTCCTCCGCCCACGTGGCGCACGGGCCGACCGGCGCGATCATCACCACGCCCGTCACCCGGCCGCGGCCGTGCCGGGACAGGTAGCGCACGGCCTCGCCAGCCCCCATGGAGTGCGTCACCAGGGTGACGTCGGCGAGGTCGAGGTGGTCGAGCAGCGCGGCCAGGTCGTCGGCCAGCGTGTCGTAGTCGTAGCCACCGTCCGGGACGCTCGACCGGCCGTGGCCGCGACGGTCGTAGGTCACGCAGCGGACCTCGGGCGACAGCCGGTGCACGTGGTGGTCCCACATCTGCTGGTCGAGCGTCCAACCGTGCAAGAGGACGAGGGCAGGGCCCGTGGGCGTGTCGGTGCCGGTGCCGCGGAAGGCGCCGGGTGAGGTGGCGGAGTCGGTGTAGGCGAGGGTGGTGCCGTCGGCGGTGCGCAGGGTCTGCATCGGGAGGTTCCTTCCGGTGGGTCGGGTGGTGGTCCGCCACCGATCCTGGTCGGCGCGATGGTGCCCGGCCATTCCCTGACAGGTAACGGCGCCGCGGACCCCCGTCTGCTCACCGGGCCTACGCCTCCCGGCGGTGGGGCCCCCGCCGGCCGGGCACCGATGCCACCCCCCAGGCCATCACCGCCAGCACGACGGCGACCACGACCGAGGTGAGCAGCACGCCGCCGTACCCGTGCCGGCCCGGGTCCATGAACGGGTAGGGGTACCAGTCGACGACCGCGCCCCGTACGAGGCTGTAGACCAGGTACGCCAGGGGGAACAGCAGCCACGTCGCCGCCTGCCGGACCGGGATGGGCGCCACCCCGCGGACGAGGACCCAGTCGAGCAGGAGCACGACCGGCATGACGTAGTGCAGGACCGTGTTGTCCCAGGGCACCGCGGTCAGCTCGGAGGCCGGGTAGCCCGAGAGCAGCACCACGAAGACGACCATCACCGTGAGCATGAAGAAGGTCACGGCCCCCCGGAAGAGGTCGACGGCCCGGCTCTCCACCCCCGCGGCCGCCGTGAGCGCGCCGGCGACCAGGGCGAGCACCGCCAGGACGTTGGACTCCACGGTGAAGAAGCTGAAGAAGTTGCCCGGGTCGAAGCGGTCCCGCGCGACCAGCGTGGCCACCTCGGTGACCAGCGCGCTGAAGCCGAGGAACGCGAACACCAGGCGGAACCAGACCAGCGACCAGCGGTGACGCATCGACGGCCTCCCGGGCACGGGTCGAGGGACCGCCGATCCTACGGTCCGCGACCGCTGCCGACGGCGGGGACGTGCCCTTCCAGCGACTAGGATGGAGAGCGGTGCGCCGGGAAGTCTGGTCGGCAGTCTGTCCGACGACCCCCGAGGAGCTCCTCCCGTGCCCGACCCCTCCACAAGGCCCCGCCGCCCCCGCACCGTCTTCGGCCGGGCGTCACTGACCGAGGCCACCCGGCTCGCCGACGTGCTGCGCAAGGAGACCGTCGGCGGGGCGCTGCTGCTCGTCGGCGCCGTCCTGGCCCTGGTGTGGGCCAACTCCCCCCTGGGCGACTCCTACTTCTCGCTGCGCGACCTGACGGTCGGCCCGCACTCCCTGCATCTCGACCTCTCCCTGGAGACCTGGGCCGCCGACGGGCTGCTGGCCGTCTTCTTCTTCGTGGTCGGGCTCGAGCTCAAGCGTGAGTTCGTGGCCGGCGACCTGCGCGACCCGAGCCGGGCCGCCCTGCCGATCCTGGCCGCGGTGGGCGGGGTCGTCGTGCCGGCCCTGGTCTTCGTGGCGGTGACCCGGATCGGGGGCGCGGACGCCGGGGCGCTGCAGGGCTGGGCGGTCCCGACCGCCACCGACATCGCCTTCGCCCTGGCGGTGCTGGCCATCATCGGCACCCACCTGCCGAACGGGCTGCGGACCTTCCTGCTCACCCTCGCCGTGGTCGACGACCTCATCGCGGTCACCATCATCGCGGTGGTCTACACCGAGAGCGTCGACGTCCTCCCGCTCGCCCTCGCGGTCGTCCCCCTCCTGCTCTTCGGGGTCGCCGTGCAGCGACGGATCCGGTCGTTCTGGCTGCTGGTGCCCCTGGCGGTCCTCACCTGGGCCCTGGTCCACGCCTCGGGGGTGCACGCGACCGTGGCCGGGGTGCTGCTCGGCTTCGCCGTGCCGGTGATCCGCTCCCGGGCGGCCGGCGGACCCGAGGCCGGCCCCGGGCTGGCCGAGCACTTCGAGCACCTGCTGCGACCTCTCTCGGCCGGGGTGGCGGTGCCCGTCTTCGCCTTCTTCGCGGCGGGTGTCGACGTCGGCGGACCGTCGGGGCTGCGGGCCTCCCTGTCCGACCCGATCGCCCTCGGGGTGGTCGCCGGGCTGGTGGTGGGCAAGACCGTGGGCGTGTTCGGGACGACGTACCTCGTCTCCCGCTTCACCCACGCCTCCCTCGACGACGACCTGGCGTGGCTGGACGTCCTGGGCCTCTCGATGCTCGCGGGCATCGGGTTCACCGTCTCGCTGCTGATCGGCGACCTGGCCTTCGGGGCGGGCAGCACCGCTGACGACCACGTCAAGGTCGGCATCCTGGTCGGCTCGCTGGTCGCGGCCCTGCTGGCGGGTGGCCTGATGCGTGCCCGCGACCGGACGTACCGGCGCATCGCTCAAAGGGAAGCCACAGGGTCCGAGGACACCGTTCCCGAGGACGTTCCAGGGCTGTAGGGTCGTCTTCCAGATCGGCCCCGACCGTGCATCCCCCGTCACGGTTCGGGGTCGGTCCTCGTCCGGGGACCTCAGCGCACCAGCGCCGCGATGGTCACCACCACCGGCACCGAGAGCACCGTGGTGACGAAGATGGAGTCGCGGGCCACCACCTCGGACCGCCCGTAGCGGGTGGCGTGCACGAAGATGTTCTGCGCCGTCGGCAGGGCCGCCAGCACGGTCACGGCGAGCAGCCCGGTGGCGTCCAGGCCGAGGACGAAGCGGGCCACGACGTACGCCGTGACGGGCTGCACCACGAGCTTGAGCACCGTGATGGTGCCGATCTCGGCGACCGAGGTGCCCTGTCCGGGCCGGGGCCCGAGCCTCAGCGAGATGCCGTAGGCCATCAGCATCGAGGGCACCGCCATCCCGCCCACCAGCTCCAGTGGGTGCCGGACGTCCGCGGGCAGCTCGACGCCCGTCAGGGCCAGGGCCAGCCCCAGCAGGGAGCCCACCGTGAGCGGGTTGGTGAGCGGCCGGGTCAGCGCCCGCACGGGTGAGAACCGCTGGTCGGAGGTGGCGTGGTCGAGGAAGGCCAGGGCCAGCGGCTGCAGCACCAGCAGCTGCATGAGGAGCGTGGGAGCGACCAGGGCCGCGTCCCCCAGCGCGTACGCCGCGACCGGCAGGCCGAGGTTGCCCGCGTTGACGTACGACGAGCACAGCGTGCCGACGACGGTCCCGGCCAGGTCGCGGTGCCACACCAGGCGTGCCGCGACGACGTAGGCCACGGCCGGCACCAGCACGCCCGCCGCGGAGGCCGCGAGGTTGCCCGACAGCACGGCCCCGACGTCGGAGCCGCCCAGCACCGTGACCATGAGGGCCGGGCTGGCCACGAAGAACGACAGCCGGGACAGCACCACCCGGGCCGCGTCGTCCAGGACGCCGAGCTGGGCCAGCAGCGCGCCGAGGGCGATGACGACCCCGATGGTGACGAACCCCTCCAGCACCCCCGCCACGTCCGCACCACCTCCGTCGGGGCACCATCCTCCCAGGCGCCGATCGCAGGGGACGTGCTGGCAGACTCAGGGCGCCGCCCCTGCTGGGGCTATGCGACCCCGGCCACCCCCTGCCGACCCCCTCACGACCCCAGACGACCCGAGACGACGGAGACCCATGGCGCGCGAACGGACCACCACCTGGGACGACCCGTCCATCTCCGCCGCGCAGGTCGGCCGCGTCCCCGGGCTGGAGATGCTGGAGGCGGTCCGTGACGGCCGTCTCCCCGCCGCCCCCATCGCCACCACCGTCGGCTTCGAGCTCGACGTGGTCGAGGAGGGCCGGGTGGTGTTCGCCATCGAGCCCGGCGAGCACCACTACAACCCGATCGGGTCCGTGCACGGCGGGGTCTTCGCCACCCTGCTGGACTCCGCGGCCGGCTGCGCGGTGCACTCCACCCTGCCCGCGGGCGTGGGCTACACGAGCATCGACCTGAACATCAAGTTCCTGCGCGGCATGACCGCCGGGACCGGGCGGGCCGTCTGCGAGGGCCGGGTGGTCAACCGGGGACGGCGGCTGGCGCTGGCCGAGGCCACCCTGGTCGACGGCGACGGCCGGCTGCTGGCCACCGCGACCAGCTCCTGCCTGATCTTCGACCTGCCCGCCTGACGACCCAGGGCCCGGCCCCTGCCCTGCCCTGCCCTGGCTGGGTCGGGACGGGCCTCAGCGCAGGGCGCCGAGGATCCCGCGCAGACGGTGCTCGGTGTTGTGCAGGGCCGAGCTCAGCAGCGTCGAGCCGGGCAGCCGCGTGGCGGTGATCCCGCGCTCCACCCACGACGAGCGGACCCACGCCGGGTCGCTGGACTCCCGGCCGGCGGCGCGTCCGCCCCGGCCGTCGGCCAGCACGGCCTGCTCCATGGCCTCGCGCAGGGGCAGGGCGTCGGTGAGGTCGACCTTGGTGGGGTCGGGCTGCCCGGGACGGCAGACCATGTCGTGGCGCAGGCTGTGCACCAGCGCCGCCGCGGTCCAGTACGGCGCCGCGGAGACCAGCCCGGCCCCGAGGGCGACCGCGCTCACCGGCGCCCCGAGCACGGGCACCTGCACCCGGGTCAGGTGCGCCACCTCGGCGTACAGCTCGAGCAGCTCGGGGTAGGAGACCACGTCGCGGCAGCCGATGTCGACGCTGCCGGTGGCGTCGCCCTCCACGGAGTCGGCCATCACCCGCACCACGTCCGCGATGCCGATCGGCTGGACCCGCGAGCGCATCCACACCGGCACCGGCTGCACGAGCAGGGTGGCCGAGGTCTGCCGGATGATCTCGAAGGACGTGGAGCCCGCGCCGATGACCACCCCGGCCCGCAGGGACAGGGTCGCCGCGGTGCTGGCCAGCAGGATCTCCTCGACCTCCAGCCGCGAGGTGATGTGCTCGGAGAGCTCCGAGCGGGGCACGTCGGGCACCAGGCCGGAGAGGTAGACCACCCGGCCGATCCCGTGGGCGTCGACGGCGTCGCGCACCGTGCGGGCGGCCGTGGCGTCGCGGGTGCGGAAGCTGCGCGAGGACAGCCCGTGCACGAGGTAGACGACGGCGTCGACGTCGCGGGTCGCGGCCAGCACCTCGGCGGGGTGGGTGGCGTCCATCTGCAGGGCCTCGACCTCGCCGCCCCAGCCGTACAGGTCGGGACGCGGCGGTCGCGAGGAGGCCGTCACGACGCGGTGCCCCCGTCGCACGAGCTCGGGGACGAGCCGGGTGCCGACGTACCCGGTGGCACCGGCGACGAGGATGCGCATGCGGCCAGCATGGCAGTGCCGTCCAACGCGACGGCGCGGGGAACGGGGCGGGAATAGCACACCCGCCGGGTCCGGTTGGCGGAGGTGACCACAGCGACCCCTCCCGAGGAGACCCCGATGCCCCTGCTCAAGGCCCGCCCCGACGCCCACGACCAGGTCCAGCTGCACTACGAGGACCACGGCACCGGGCTCCCGGTCGTCCTCATCCACGGCTGGCCGCTGAGCGGACGGTCCTGGGAGGCGCAGGTCCCGGCCCTGGTGGCGGCCGGCTACCGGGTCATCACCTACGACCGTCGCGGCTTCGGCGGCTCCTCGCAGCCCTGGGACGGATACGACTACGACACCTTCGCCGACGACCTCGACGCCGTCCTGAGCCACCTCGAGCTGCAGCAGGTCACCCTGGTCGGCTTCTCGATGGGAGGCGGGGAGGTCGTCCGCTACATCGCCCGGCACGGCACCAGCCGGATCTCCGCGGCCGTGCTCGCCGCCGCCGTGCCGCCGTACCTGTACAAGAGCGAGGACAACCCCGACGGCGGGCTCGACGACGCCACGATCGAGCCTTCGAGAACGGCGTGCGGACCGACCGGCTGGCCTTCCTCGACCAGTTCCTCACCGGGTTCTTCGCCGCCGGCGACCGCACCGACCTGGTCAGCGAGCCGCTGCGCCAGTACATGCTCGGCATCGCGGCCGGCGCGTCCCCGCAAGGGCACGCTGGCGTGCATCGGCGCCTTCGGCCGCACGGACTTCCGTGCCGACCTCGCGGCCATCGACGTGCCGACCCTGGTCATCCACGGCGACTCCGACGGCGTGGTCCCCTTCGAGGTCAGCGGGAAGCGCTCCGCCGAGGGCATCGCAGACAGCACGCTGGTCGTCGTCGAGGGTGGGCCGCACGGGCTCAACGCCACCCACCCCGAGGAGTTCAACCGGGCCCTGCTGGACTTCCTGGGCCGCTGAGGGCCGGCCCCGGATCGGGCCGGGGCAAGGCCCTGGGCGGGGCGGGGCGGGGCCGAGGGGCCAGCGTCAGGGAGCGCCGAGCAGGGCCGCCAGCCGGGTCCAGGCGGTCCGGTGCTCGGGGCTGTTGCGCTCCGCCGAGGAGGCGGCGTGCAGCAGCACGTGGACGTGCTGCGCCTCCGTGGCGCCGGTCTCGGCGAGGTAGGCGGTCAGGGCGCAGGTGTCCGGCCCGAGCAGGTCGTCGCGGTCCACCCGGCCGGCCAGGGCGGCCATGCCGTACTCCCAGGCGACGTGCGCGGCCATCGCCCCGGCCGCGGTGCGGGGCGGGCCGGGTCGATGTCCAGCCGGTAGTCGCGCACCCACCCCAGCACCTCCTCGGCGGGCATGGGTCGGGCGATGCCGAACCCCTGGCCCTGGTCCACGCCCAGCTGCACGGCGACCTCGATGAGGCCGTCGTCCTCCAGGCCCTCGATGACCACCGTGAGCCCGAGGCTGTGCGCGATGGAGCTGATGGGCCGGATGAAGTGCAGCGCGGCCCCGGGCGCGCGCTCGCTGCCCCGGACGAGACCGCGGTCGATCTTGACGTCGTCGAAGGCGAAGTGGCGCAGCCGCAGCAGCGAGCTGTAGCCCGACCCGAGGTCGTCCTGCGCCAGCCGTACGCCGAGGTCCTTCAGCTCGTCGACCGCCAGGCGGGGCGAGGTGCTCTCCCGGTCCACCACCCCGGTCTCGAGCAGCTCCAGGGTGAGCCGGGCCGGTGCGACGTCGTACTGGGTGAGCAGGTCGCGCACCAGCCGGACGTAGCGCGGGTCGTCGGCGGCCACGACCGGGAGGTTGACCGAGACGCCGGTGACCAGGCCCTGCCGCTCCCAGGTGCACAGCGCCTGCAGGGACTGGCGCACGCCCAGGTCGAAGAGCAGGAAGAGCTCGTCGTCGCCGAACGCGGGGAGGAACTCGGCGGGGCTGATCAGCCGGTCGTCGCCGACCAGGCGGGCCAGGGCCTCGAGCTTGCTCAACCGCCCGTCGGGCAGCGTCACCAACGGCTGGAAGAGCATCTTCACCCGACCGCGGGCGAGCAGGTCGAGGTGCAGGGTGCGGTCGGCGTAGCCGCTGACCCCCGAGGACAGGGTGGGCCGCTCCTCCAGGGAGCTGAGGCCCTGCTGGATCACGCGCTGGAGCTGCTCCAGCATGGCGACGCGTCCGGGCGCCGCGAAGTACCCGGGCCAGTAGGACTGCAGGGACAGCAGCGCCCGGGTGCGTCCGCGCGCGT
This sequence comes from uncultured Actinomycetota bacterium, assembly GCA_963750345.1. Classification (GTDB taxonomy): domain Bacteria; phylum Actinomycetota; class Actinomycetes; order Propionibacteriales; family Nocardioidaceae; genus Nocardioides_B. The sequence goes on from CAVVQH010000017.1 coordinate 170,934, forward strand.
CGAGCAGGGGTACGGCAGCGCTGGAGCCCCAGCCGAGCCGCTGCGCCAGGTCACGCCACGGGACGGTGCGCTCGTCGTGACCCAGGGCGTCGCAGCGCTGGATGGTGCCGGTGCGCCAGGCCTGGCCGATCGGGCCCTGGCCGGTGGCCGACCCGGCGTCGGTGGTGACCGGTGCGGCGGTCCCGCGGGCCGACTCCACGAGCATCGGGGCGAAGCCGGGCCCACTGCCGAGCTCGGTGGCCATCACGCCGTGGGCGTCCTGCCGGGCGAACATGCACACGGCCATGCCGTCGAGGTCGCCCAGGGCGTCCACCACGCCCTGCACCAGGTCCGCCACGGTGCTCGCGGCGGCGACCTGCTCCAGGACCTGCAGCATCAGCGCGTTCTGGGCGTCGTCGAGGTCGCGCATGCCCAGCAGCTGGCCGTTCAGGTCCCACATGAACCGGTCGGTGACCACGGACTGCGCCAGGGCCAGGTCGAGGCCGTCGCCGTGGGCCTGCAGGGTGCGCAGCAGGGCGTTGCGGTGGTCGGTGACAGCGTCGACGTACCAGTCCATCCGGACGCCGATCATGGCGTGCACCCGGCCCACCTGCCGGCTGCGAGCCTGCAGGTCGGCGGCGCGCAGGCCCGGGGACAGCAGCAGCCGCACGTGCTCGGCCTGCCGCTTCTTCAGGTGGGTGAACTGGTCGGGGGTGAGCCGCTGCACGACCTCGAGCAGCTCCGGCACGGTGGACAGACGCTCGTAGAGCTCCTCGACCATGCGGCCCAGGTGCGGCTCGAGGCGCAGCCCGACCTCGGCCAGGAGGACGTCGACCGTGGGGTCGCCGGTGGGGTCATCGGTGGCCGGATGCGGCCGCACGAGCACCTGTGTGCCGGGCGGGTCCGTTGCCAGACGTCCGACGGAGCTGTCCCCCATGACCTCAGGGTAGGGGGGGCCCTCCGGCACCGCGGGGGTTTCCGAGAATCACCCGTCCGGTTCAGTCCGGGCCTTCCGGGGCGGCGAGAGGTGCTCCCGTGGCGTCCAGGAAGGCGGTGCCGGGGGCGAGCCGCGACCGCATGACGCCGACCGCCTCCGGGTTCTCCTCCACCATCACGAAGCGGCGCCCGAGCGCGGCGGCCACCGCGCCCGTCGTACCGCTGCCGGCGAAGAAGTCCAGCACCCAGTCGCCCGGGCGGGAGGAAGGGCCGAGCACCCGGCGCAGCACGCCCTCCGGCTTCTGGGTCGGGTAGCCGGTCTTCTCCCGGCCCGCCGTCGGCACGATGGTGTGCCACCACACGTCGGTGGGCAGCTTGCCGCGGGCCGCCTTCTCCGGGCCGACCAGCGTCGGCGCGAGGTAGGGCACCCGCTCGATCTGCTCCTGGTCGAAGAGATGGGCGCCGGCTTGCCGGACGTAGACCAGGATCGTGTCGTGCTTGGCCGGCCACCGGTCCTTGCGGCGGCCGCCGAAGTCGTAGGCCCAGATGACCTCGTTCAGGAAGCACTCCCGGCCGAAGATCTCGTCGAGCAGCACCTTGACGTAGTGCGACTCGCGCCAGTCCAGGTGCACGTAGAGCGTCCCGGAGGTGGGTCAGCAGCCGACGGGCCTGCTCCAGCCGGGGGCCGAGGAACGCGGCGTAGTCCTCGAAGTGGTCGGCGTAGGACATCCGGCCGGTCTCCACCGAGGTGTAGCGCCGGCCACCGAAGCCGGTGCGGTCGGGGTCGGCCGCCGTGCCGCTGGTGGTCCGGAGCGTACGGCGGTCGCGTCGGCCGCCGGTGTTGAAGGGCGGGTCGATGTAGACGACTTGGAAGGACGCCTCCGACAGCCGGGGCAGCACCACGGAGTTCTCGGCCTGCACCACGACGTCGGGGCCGCTCGCCAGATCGAGGACGGGGTCGATCACCGGAGCATCCTCGCAGGCGCCGCGGGTCCGGACGGGCGTGGCGCGGCCCGCGGTGTGGTCTGCTTGGGTGGTGGGCATCGACTACACCGGGTCGCCCCGGCCGACGCTGGGGGTCGAGTGGGAGTTCGCGCTGGTCGACCGGACCACGCGCGACCTGGCCAACCGGCCAGCGAGCTGTTCGACCGGGTGCGCGGCCTCGGTCGGCGAGCAGCCGAACCTGCACCAGGAGCTGCTGCGCAACACCGTCGAGGTGGTCACCGGGATCCGCGACACCATCGCGGAGGCGATGGCCGACCTGCGCCGGCACGCTGCGCCTGGTCCGCCCGGTCGCCGACGAGCTGGGCGTCGACCTGTACTCGCGCCGGCACCCACCCCTTCGCGCAGTGGTCCACGCAGCTGCTCACGCCCGGCGACCGCTACGAGGAGCTGATCGAGCGCACCCAGTGGTGGGGCCGGCAGATGCTCATCTGGGGCGTCCACGTGCACGTCGGGGTGCGCCGGCGCGAGCAGGTGATGCCGATCGTGTCCTCGCTGCTCAACCACTACCCGCACCTGCAGGCGCTGTCGGCCTCCTCCCCCATGTGGTCGGGCACCGACACCGGCTACGCCAGCAACCGGGCGATGATGTTCCAGCAGCTGCCCACGGCCGGGCTGCCGTTCCAGTTCGAGCCGCTGGGAGGAGTACGAGGACGTTCGTCGACGACGAACCTCCGCACCGGCGTCATCGACTACCTCAACGACATCCGCTGGGACGTCCGCCCCTCGCCCCGGCTCGGGACCGTCGAGGTCCGGGTCTGCGACGGCGTCTCCAACCTGCGCGAGCTGGCCGCGCTGACGGCGCTGACGCACTGCCTGGTCGTGGACCTGACCGACCGGCTCGAGGGCGGGTGAGACGCTGCCGACCATGGCGCCCTGGCACGTGCAGGAGAACAAGTGGCGCTCGGCCCGCTACGGCCTGGACGCGGTGATCATCCTGGACGCGGAGGCCAACGAGCGCCTGGTCACCGACGACCTCGCCGACCTGCTGACCCGGCTCGAGCCGGTCGCCGCGCGGCTCGGGTGCAGCCGACGAGCTCCGCTCGGTCGACGAGATCACCCGCACGGGGGCGTCGTACCAGCGCCAGCGGGCGGTGGCGGCCCGCACCGGGGGCGACCTGGTGGCCGTGGTCGACTCCGTCGTACGCGAGCTCGACCTCACCTGAGGCCCCGGGTCAGGCGGAGCCGGGGCTCGGCTGAGGCGGGGCGCGTGGTCTTTGGCCGTCCCGGGTAAGCCTGGGGCATGAGCGAGTACAGCACCGAGCCCAACGAGAGCTACCACGACTACAGCGTCGACGACGAGGACCAGCCCCAGGGCGAGGGTGACAGCCTGGTCGACGGCCGCGGCCTGAGCGAGCCCCTCGACGAGGGCTACTCACCCCCGGAGAAGTGGTCCGTGGCCGAGGGCTACGGCAACACGCCCCTGGAGGAGGAGCTGGGCGAGACCCTGGACCAGCGCCTCGCCCAGGAGGACCCCGAGCCGGACCCCTACGCGGAGGCCGCCCGCGAGGACCGAGGACATCGACGACGTCGACGACGGCGAGGTCGGCTCCGAGCGGGCGGGCCGCCTGGTCGACGAGGACATGGGCATCGGCCCCGACGAGGAGAAGGACCTGGTCGGCGAGGACGTCGGCATCGACGGCGCCGGTGCCAGCGCCGAGGAGGCCGCCGTCCACGTGGTCGAGGACTGAGCGGACCCGCTGAGGTCCCGCCGGGGCCCGCTCAGACGCGGGCGTCCTCGGCGGGCACCCGCGCTCACCGGAGTCGGTGAGCCGGGACTCCTCGGCGGCCTGCGCCTCCAGCTCGGCCCTGCGGCTGGCCTGCAGCAGGTCGCGGGTGGCCTCGTAGTCGCCGGGGCTGCTGACCAGGTCCGAGGCGCCGCCCTTGAGCCGCTGCAGGGCGGCCCGGGCGAAGATCTGCTGCTCGGTGGCGGTCCGCTCGGAGCGCCCGCGGCCCGAGGAAGCTGACCGCCCAGTGCCCCAGCGCGCCGACCCGGTTCTTGAAGCCGGTCAGGTAGACGCAGGTGCACCGCCAGCCACATCAGCCAGGCCACGAAGCCGGTGATGCCGGAGCTTGCCGACCATGGCCACCGCGCTGAAGCGGGAGATGGTCGCCATGCTGCCCTTGTCGAAGTACTTGAAGGGCTTCTGCGGGGCCGGCCTGTCCGAGAGCCGTTCCTGATCTCCTTGGCGGCGTACTTCGCGCCCTGGATCGCGACCTGGGCGACGCCGGGGAGGTGGTCGAGGCTGATCATGTCGCCGACCACGAACACCTCGGGGTGGCCGGGCAGGGTGAGGTCGGGGTTGACGCCGATGCGGCCCGGCCCGGTCGAGCGGGGCGCCGGTCTGCTCCGCCAGGAGCTTGCCCAGCGGGCTCGCCTGCACGCCGGCGGCCCACACCTTGGTGGTGGCCTCGATGCGGCGGCGGGTGCCGTCCTTGTCCTGCACGTCGAGGCCCCACTCGTCGACGTCGACGACCATGCGCGCCGAGCTGCACCTCGACGCCGAGCTTCTCCAGGGCCTTCTTGCGTCTTCTCGCCCAGCTTGGTGCCGAACGGCGGCAGCACCTGGCGGGGCGGCGTCGAGCAGGATGATGCGGGCCGCGCGGGTGTTGATCCGGCGGAAGTCCTTGGACAGCGTGCGGTGCGCGAGCTCGGCGATCTGGCCGGCCATCTCGACCCCGGTGGGGCCGGCGCCGACGACCACGAAGGTCAGCAGCCGCTGGATCTCCTCCTCGTCCTCGGAGATCTCGGCCAGCTCGAAGGCGCCGAAGATCCGGCCGCGCAGCTCGAGCGCGTCGTCGATGCTCTTCATGCCGGGCGCGAACTCGGCGAACTGGTCGTTGCCGAAGTAGGACTGACCCGGCCCCGGCCGCCACGATCAGTGAGTCGTACGGCGTCACCACGGTGCGGTTCAGCACCGTCGAGGTGACCGTCCGCGCCTCGAGGTCGATGTCGTCGACCTGGCCCAGGATCACGTTGGCGTTCTTCTGCCCCCGCAGGATCTCCCGGGTCGGCGGGGCGATCTCGCCCTCGGAGAGGATCCCGGTCGCCACCTGGTAGAGCAGCGGCTGGAAGAGGTGGTGGGTCGTGTTCGCCACCATCGTGACGTCGACGGGCGCGTCCTTGAGCGCCTTGGTGCCGAAGAGCCCGCCGAAGCCGGATCCGACGACCACCACCTTGTGGCGGTCCGGGGCTGCTGGGGGCTGGAGACCTGCGCCGTGCGTCATGTGACCTCTCCCTGGTGAGTCAGGGTCTGTGCCGGGGCGATGAAGTACCCATTTTCCTCCATCACCTGCTCCAACACCTATTCCCCGCGACGCTTGCCGACCCGGGCATGTTCTTGCTCACAGCCGCCCGCGCGCACCGGCCAGGCAGGATGGAGGGGTGACCTCACACTTCGACCTCGCGATCATCGGCACCGGCTCCGGCAACTCGATCGTCGACGAGCGGTTCGCGGGCCGCCGCGTCGCCATCCTGGAGGAGGGCACCTTCGGCGGGACGTGCCTCAACGTCGGCTGCATCCCCACCAAGATGTTCGTCTACCCGGCCGACATCGCCCGCTCGGCGGCGCACGGCCCCCGGCTGGGCGTGGAGACCCGCTTCGACCGCGTGCGCTGGCGCGAGGTCCGGGACCGGATCTTCGGTCGCATCGACCCCATCTCGCACGGCGGCCACGACTGGCGGGCCACGGCAACGACAACGTGACGCTGTTCGAGAGGCACGCCCGCTTCGTCGGCGAGCGCACCCTGGACACCGGGACCGGGGAGACCATCACCGCCGACCAGGTCGTCATCGCCGCGGGGTCGCGGCCCACCATCCCCGACGTCGAGGGCCTGGAGGAGGTCGGCTACCACACCAGCAACACGGTGATGCGGCTCGAGGAGCTCCCCGAGCGCCTGCTGATCCTGGGCGGCGGGTTCGTCGCGGCCGAGTTCGCGCACGTGTTCGGCTCGTTCGGCACCCGGGTGACCATCGTCAACCGGTCCGCCGGCCTGCTGCGCTCGCAGGACGAGGAGATCTCCCGGCGCTTCACCGAGATCGCGCAGACCCAGTGGGACCTGCGGCTGTCGGCGCACGTCACCCGGGTCGAGCGGTACGACGGGGGCGTGCGCGCGTACGTCTCGGACGGCAGCACCGTCGAGGCCGACGTCGTGCTCGTCGCGGTGGGGCGGATCTCCAACTCCGACGGTCTGGACCTGGACCGGGCCGGGGTGAAGGTCGACGACGGCGGTGTCGTGGTCGTCGACGACCACCAGCGCACCACGGCTCCGGGGCGTGTGGGCGCTGGGCGACGTGGCCAACACCTTCCAGCTCAAGCACGTCTCCAACCACGAGGCCCGGGTGGTGCAGCACAACCTGCTGCACCTGTCCGACCCGGCCGGCATGATCACCTCACGGCACGACGCCGTCCCCAGCGCGGTCTTCTCCGACCCGCAGATCGGCAGCGTCGGGCTCACCGAGCAGGATGCCGTGGCCCGGGGCATCGAGCACGTCGTCGCCCGGCAGGACTACAGCGGCACGGCGTACGGCTGGGCCATGGAGGACACCACCAGCTTCGCCAAGGTGCATCGCGGACCCGCGGACGGGACTGATCCTGGGCGGGCACTTCATGGGTCCCCAGGCCTCCAACCTGGTCCAGCCGCTCATCTCGGCGATGGCCTTCGGGCAGACCGCGCACGACGTGGCACGGGGGCAGTACTGGATCCACCCGGCGCTGATGGAGGTCGTGGAGAACCTGCTGCTCGCGCTGCCGGCGCACCTGGCGCTGCAGCCGCCGCTGTAGGGGGTCGGGCTGGGGGATGTCGAGGCTCGCTCCGCTCGCACCTCAACCAGCGGTGGGCTGGGGCTCGACGACGACGTCGGAGATGGTGTCCAGGCGGGGGTGCAGGTGGTCGCCGTGCTCGACCACGCCCTTGTACCAGCGGAAGGCCAGGCCGTCGGACTGGTCCTCGAGGACCGCGATGCTGTTGTCGAACCACGGGCCGGCCAGGTTGCGCCAGGAGAACGGCGCCCTGGGGACCTTGGCGGACTGCGCGACGACCTTGCCGATGGGGCCGGCCACGGCGTAGGACAGCGCCGCGGTGGCGAAGCGCATCCGGATGGCCAGCGGGTTGCGGATCGGCGAGCAGACGGCCTGGATGATGCGGCTGGAGCCGGGCCGGCGCTCGCGCTGCACCTCGGCGAGGTAGGAGTGGTGCACGTCGCCGGACAGGAAGGTGACGGTCTCGGGCGCCTTCCCGCGCTTGCCGTCGGCCACCTCGGTGACCATGGCCGCGACCTCGCCGAAGGCCTCCTGGAAGGCGGCCCAGTGCTCGAGGTCGACGGTGCGGCGGATCTTCTCCCCCTGCTCGGCGGTCAGCCGGCCCCAGGCGCCGTTGCCCACGGCCTCGCTCCACGCCTCCAGGTAGTGCAGCCCGGCGGGGAGCAGGAAGGGCAGCGAGGTGCCGATCATCAGGTGCTTGACGTCGCCCTGCAGCTGGGAGTCCAGCCAGGCGCTCTCCCGGTCGTCGAGCAGGTCGCGCCGGTCCGGGGTCAGCACCCGGGCGGCGCGGGAGTCCACCACGACCAGGCGGGTGTCGGTGAGCTCGCGGACGTAGCTCCACCGGTAGGCCTCCGGGTGCTGGTTGACCCGGTCGGCCAGGTCGTCCAGGGGCTCGGTGAGGTCGAGCTCGCCGTCACCGTCGTGGCGCACCACGCGCTGCCACAGCTCGTCCGCGTCGCGCTCCTGCGGGGACAGGTTGCCCAGGTGCTGGTAGACCCAGTAGGACCCCAGCCCGGACACGATCCGCTCCTGCCACCAGTCGGTCGCCTCGATGTCCTGCTTCCAGGCGTAGGAGGTGTTCCAGTCGTCACGGATGTCGTGGTCGTCGAAGATCATCGAGCTGGGCAGCGTGGACAGCAGCCACCGGTTCAGCGGGTCGCTCCACGCCAGGTTGTAGAGGTGGCTGTACTCCTCGTAGTCCTTGAGCTCCTTGCCCGGTGACTGCGAGATGTCGCGGCGCGCGCTGATGAACTCCTGCATGGCCTCGGTGGTCTCGTCGGCGTAGACCTGGTCGCCCAGGAACAGCACCAGGTCGGGCCAGCGGGTCTCGCGGGTTGGTGGCCATCTCCAGGGCGAGGCTGCGCAGCGCGTCGACGCCGTGGGACTTGTTGCCGTCCCGGTCGTGGCCCACGCTGGTGCGGCAGGACCCGAACGCCATGCGCAGCGGCTTGCCCGGGCGCAGGGTGGCGATGAGGCTCGGCGGGTACTGAGCGCCCTCGCCGTCGGACGGCGGCCACACCGTCGTACCGTCGACCTCCACGGCGTACGGCGTGTGCGAGCCCGGCTCCAGGCCGTCGACGACCACGAGCGCGTAGTGGTGCCCGTGGGCCGCGAACGTCGAGGTCTCCCACTGCCGCTCACCGCCCCGCACCGTCACCCGGGAGTGGTCGCGGGTCTCCACCCACACCGATGCGGAGGTCTCGTCGACGTAGCGGATGAGGGGTCCGAGCACCAGCGGGGAGGTCGTCACGGGTCGTTTCTACCGGAGGGCGCCAACACGGGCCCACCCCGCGAGCGGCCGGGCGCTTCGGCACCGTCGCGGGAGGGTACCTTCCGGTCCTGACGAGGGGAGCACCGATGGACGTACCGGTCCAGGCACGGAGAGCGGGTCGCGAGGCCGAGGACAGCGACTGGATGGACACCGCGATCCGGATCGGACTGGCCTCCTACGGCGTGGTGCACCTGCTGATCGCCTGGCTGGCGCTGCGGCTAGCGCTGGGAGACAGCGGGGGCAGCGCCTCCAGCCAGGGCGCCCTGGCCCAGCTGGGGCGGACCGGGCTCGGGCGGGCGTCGCTGTACGTCGTCGGCGTCGGCTTCGTCGCCCTCATGGTGTGGCAGGGGCTGGAGGCCATCAAGGGCCACCGCGACGAGGAGGGGAAGAAGCGCACCTTCAAGCGACTCACCTCCGCGGCCAAGGTGGTGCTCTACCTCAGCCTCGCCATCCCCGCCTTCACCACCGCGGCCGGCGCCTCCAGCGGGGGCGGGGGCACCGACGGCATCACCGCGAAGATCATGTCCCTGCCCGGCGGACCGGTGCTGGTCGTCCTGGTCGGGGTGGGCGTGCTCGCCGTCGCGGGCTTCCTGGCCAAGCGCGGGTGGACCGAGAGCTTCCGCTCCAAGCTGGAGTCCGAGGGGCAGACCGGCAAGGACGGCCGGGCCTACGTCCTGTTCGGCAAGGTGGGCTACCTGGCCAAGGCCGCCGCGCTGGTGATCGTGGGTGCGCTGTTCATCTACGCCGCGGTCACCCACGACCCGGAGAAGTCCGCCGGCCTCGACCAGGCGCTGCACCGGCTGCTCGAGCAGCCCTTCGGAGCCGTGATGCTGGTCGTCGTGGCGCTCGGCCTCGGGTGCTACGGGCTCTTCTGCTTCGCCTGGGCCCGCCACCTCGACCGCTAGCCTCGCTGCATGACCCGCGTCTCGGAGGCCTGGCGGTTCGTACGGCGGACGCCGTGCTTCGTGCTGCTGGTGGTGCAGCTGGCCGGGGTGCTGCTCTACCCGACGATGGAGAGCACGTACGCCGGCCGGGCCGCGTTCTCGCTCTTCGGGCTGCTGGTGCTGGCGCTGACCGTGCTGGCGGTGCGGGCCACCCCGTTCCTGACCTGGGTGGCGGGCACGGTGGCGCTGCCCTCGGCGGTGCTGCTGCTGGTGACCGTCTTCAACGGCAACGAGCGGCTCTACGTCTGGTCGGCCGGCTTCGAGATGGTCGTCTACCTGTACGCCGCGCTCAGCATGCTGGCCTACATGCTCCACGACGACTCGGTCACCCGTGACGAGCTCTTCGCCATCCCGGCGGTGTTCACGCTGCTGGCGTGGGCGTTCGCCTACCTCTTCGTGGTGGTGCAGGCGTTGGACCCGCACGGCTTCGGCGGCAGCGGCGACGGCGACCGGACCTGGATGGAGCTGCTGTTCCTGTCCTTCACGGTGCTCTCCAGCACCGGCCTCTCCGACGTCGTCCCGGTCTCCGGGCACGCCCGCAGCGTGGTGATGCTCGAGCAGGTCGTCGGCGTCTTCTACGTGGCCATGGTGGTGACCCGGCTGGTGGCCCTGCACGGCCAGCGCAACCGGACCCGTCGGGCGGTCCGGACGGGCGAGGACGAGCCCCGGTGAGCTCGGGGGCACCTCCCGCCCCACCGCTGGGTGCACCGGTCCTCACGGTGGTCGCCCTCGGCGGAGCGGTCGGAGCGCTGCTGCGGTACGGGCTCTCCACGGCCTTGCCCGACGGCGCCGACGGCTTCCCGTGGACCGTCTTCACGGTCAACGTGGTCGGCTGCGCCCTGCTCGCCCTGCTGCCCGCGCTGGGCGTCGTACGCCGTCACGCGCTGCTGCCGCCCCTGCTCGGCGCGGGGGTGCTGGGCGGCTTCACCACCCTGTCCGCCTACGCCGAGCAGTCCCGGGCGCTGGCCGCCGACGGTCACCTCGCCCTGGCGGCGACGTACGTGGTGGGGACGCTTTCGGCCGCCCTGCTCGCGATCGCGGGGGTCTCCGGGCTGACCACCACAGCGGCCCGCCGGCGGGACGAGGGCGGGGAGGCGTGACCTGGCTGCTGGTGGCCCTGGGAGCGGCGGTCGGGGCACCCCTGCGGTACGTCGCCGGCCGGCTGCTGGACGGGCGGCTGGCCGCGCGGGACCATCCTCGTGAACGGGGTGGGCTCGTTCCTGCTGGGGTGGTTCAGCGGGCTAGGCCTGGACGGCGGCGGTCTCGCGCTGCTGGGCACCGGCTTCTGCGGGGCGCTGACGACGTACTCCTCCTTCGCCGCGCAGGCCTACGACCGGGGCCCGCGGCTGGGGAGCGCCACCGTGGTCGCGACGGTGGTGCCGGCGCTGGCGCTGTGCTGGGCCGGTTTCGTCCTGGCCGGCTGACGGGGCCGCTCCGGAGCCGGGCCACGGCTCAGGCGTAGCCCAGGTCGTGCAGCCGGTCGTCGTCGATGCCGAAGTGGTGGGCGATCTCGTGGACCACGGTGATCCGGACCTCGTCGACCACCTGCTGCTCGCTGTCGCACATCTCCAGGATCGGGTGGCGGAAGATCGTGATGCGGTCGGGCAGCACCATCGAGTAGCCGCCGTCGCGCTCGGTCAGCGGCGTCCCGTCGTACACGCCGAGCAGGTCGGGCTCGTCGGCAGGCGGGTCGTCCTCCACCAGCACCACGCAGTTCACGACGTACGCCGCGAGCTCGGCCGGGACCTCGTCCAGCGCGGCCGTCACGAGGGCCTCGAAGCGGTCCCGCGGCACGTCGATCACGCCCCATTCTGAGCACGGCCGTGGGCACGGCACGTGATTTGTGACGCACTCGCGGCCGCCCCTATGCTGGGTCGGTCTCCGACGGCGGTCGTGCCACCTCGGGGGAGTGCCCCCATCGTCTAGCGGCCTAGGACCCCGCCCTTTCACGGCGGTAGCACGGGTTCGAATCCCGTTGGGGGTGCGCAGCTCCGGCTCGCTCCCCTGCCACGGGTAGTCTCGATTCGGAGGCGCGGGCGGTGATGGGTTAGCCTTTCCCCGCTCAGCAGCACAGTTCCACTCAAGGCCCCGTAGCGCAGTTGGTTAGCGCGCCGCCCTGTCACGGCGGAGGCCGCGGGTTCGAGTCCCGTCGGGGTCGCCACCAGCACCACCCAGCAGCACCGAGCACCGCCCCGGACCCCGTCCGGGGCGTTCGTGCGTCCGGGCCGTCGGTGAGGCAGGGGTCCCCCGGCTGACACACTGGGCCGTGTGAGTGATCTGACGCCCTCCCCCACCCCCCAGGTCCCGTCGCGGACCCCGTCGCGCGAGCAGGTGATCGGCGACGGCATCGCCTGGACCGCGCGGTGGAGCCTGCGGTGGCTGCTGATCGCGGCGGGCGCCGTCCTCGTCGGCCTGGTCATCGGGCGGTTCTGGAGCATCCTGCTGCCGGTCATCCTGGCCCTGCTGGTCACCTCGGTCCTGCAGCCGCCGACCCGCTTCCTGGAGCGGCGCCTCAACGCCCCGGCCGGGGTGGCCTCGGCGGGGGTGCTGCTCGGCGGTCTGGCCCTGGTGGCCCTCGTGGGGGTCCTGATCGCCCCGGCGATCCTGCACCAGTCCGGTGACATCGCCAGCGACGCCTCCGAGGGCCTGGGCAAGGTGCAGGGCTGGCTGAACAACAGCAACCTGGTCAGCGACAAGCAGATCAACTCCGTCGTCGCCGCGGCCCAGGACCGGCTCACCTCCAGCGCCAGCAGCATCGCCTCCGGCGTCCTGGTCGGGGTCGGCGCGATCACCTCGGCGCTCATCACCCTGCTGATCACCCTCATCCTGACCTTCTTCTTCCTCAAGGACGGCCGCCGCTTCCAGCCCTGGCTGCAGTCCCTGGCGGGTCGTCACGTCGGCCCCCACCTGGGTGCGGTCTCCTCCCGGGCCTGGGACTCCCTGGGCGGCTTCATCCGCACCCAGGCCCTGGTGAGCCTCATCGACGCCGTCCTGATCGGCGCCGGCCTGCTGGCCGTCGGGGTGCCGCTGGCCATCCCCCTGGCCATCCTCACGTTCTTCGGAGGCTTCATCCCGATCGTGGGCGCGGTGTCGGTCGGCGCCATCTCGGTGCTGGTCGCGCTGGTGTCCAACGGCATCACGGGGGCCGTGATCATCTTCGTGGTGATCCTGCTGGTGCAGCAGCTGGAGGGCAACGTGCTCACGCCGCTCCTGCAGTCGCGTACCACCAACCTGCACGCCGGCCTGGTGCTGCTGGCCGTGGCGCTGGGCTCGACCCTCTTCGGCATCATCGGCGCGTTCCTCGCCGTACCGGCGCTGGCCGTGGGTGCGGTCGTCTTCCGCTACGTCAACGAGGTCGTGGCCGAGCGCAGCGGCGAGGCCCCACCCGAGCCGGCCACCGACATCGAGGCCGGGGACGACACCCCCGCCGAGCAGCACCGCGCCGACGAGACCTCGGCGCTCGACCGCTGAGGCGTCCGGGGATGCGGCCGGGCGTGGTTTCGCACCCGCGTACCCCGTCCGATAGACTCCCGGCCGAGCGGCCCGCGAGGGTCGCTCACCTGCGGAAACGGTCTCCGGGCCCGGACCGTGGGAGCGCGTGGGGGCAGGTAGCTCAGTTGGTACGAGCGTCCGCCTGAAAAGTGGAAGGTCGGCGGTTCGACCCCGCCCCTGCCCACCGCTGACGCAGGTCTCTGACCTGCGAGAACGCCCCTACCGGGGAACCGGTGGGGGCGTTCGTCGTTGGCCTACGTCTCAGTTTCCGTCTCAGTTGGGTGCGTGGACACGT